>NZ_BMOP01000008.1 GCF_014647135.1 Shewanella xiamenensis | reverse complement strand
TGAGGACATAGTGGATGCCTGCAGCCAGGCATGGAACAGCTTTATCAGTTGTACAAAACGCGTGGTAAAGATGTGCTCTCGGGAATGGGCAAAGGTGACTGAACTTTAATGCGGAATGGTATAACATAGCAATCCCATATTCAAAACATCTAAATGTTATTAGATGATTACAATCAATCACTGTCTTAATTTTTAGGCAGTATTCTCCAAAATACTTGTATTTATGTTAAGTCTTTTTGCTTAGTCGTAGGTTTACCGTTAGCATACAGGGCGTCTATTTCTTTATTTAAGATCATAAGCTACCAATGCTTCGCAAACTCTCACTCGCCGTATTAATTCCTGTGTGTATGCTGACACTTTATTTAGTGTTAGTGACGGCTGAGTATTTTTATGAGAGTGAACTGGTGCGTAAGGAGTTAGCTGATCGTCAAGTGAGTCAGATAAAACAGCAGCTTTTGCGTATGCAGGCTGTCGTTCAGTCAGCACAGGCATTGCAAGATATTGAGCGGATTGAGCAGGAAGTGTCTCTAGCAACCTTAGATATGAATGTGATGGTTTATATCTTGCTGGATGCGAACAGTCGGATCCGTTTTGCTAATCATACTGTTTGGCGCGATAGCAATGCGATAGAAGTGATTGATGGATATGATGTGCTTAGACATCATGCCGTAGTGCAATCAGGTCAGGCAAGTATTTCGGTCAATCCAGAAAGGTTATCAATTCAAGCTTATTATCCAGTTGACGCCCAGTATCCTGGGGCCACAGAGCTGCTTTATCTTGAATCTGATCTAGCCCCTTTGGTCACGAGAGCATCAAGCGAGTTACAACAGCGATTTATGCGTGTGTGGGGGCTTGGGGCGTTGCTGCTTATTGGCTTTACCTGCGTGTTATATTATCTGCTAATACGTCCACTGAAGCTGTTATGCAAATCGGCACAACATGTCGGCACATCGGCATTTTCTACTCAAGTACCTTGGAGTGCGTCCGAGATTTTATCCCTGCAAACAAACCTACAATTGGTTCATGATCGGTTAGCGCGAGCGGTTAAACAGCTTAATGATAGTGAACAGCGTTGGTTATTTGCCGTTGAAGGGTCGCGCAATGGTATTTGGGATTGGGATCTTCGTACTGGCGAAGTGTTTCTCTCCGACCGCTGGAAAGAAATGATAGGTTATCAACCCGATGAACTGGAAGGGGTATTCCAGACATGGGAAACACGTTTGCATCCCGAGGATAGACGGGCTGTATTGCATTGCTTACAGGAATATGTGAGCGGAAAAACAAAAGAGTTTGAGAGTGTTCATCGCTTACAGCACCGCGAAGGGCATTATGTCTGGGTATTTGACCGTGGCATGTTAGTCGACTGGGACCATCTTGGTAGACCGACTCGGATGATAGGCATTCATGTCGATGTATCAGAGAGTGAGAGAAACCATGCTGCGATTGCGGAGTTAGTGAAGCAATCGGCAGGTGGTCATCGGATGCTTCCTGAAGTATTTATGGCGCAATTGTCACATTACCTGACTCAACGTAATAGTTCTGGCCAGTGGGGAGCATTATTATTCGTTAATGTCGATACCTTAGGCGTTAGCGAGGCATTATCATCCCACGAACTTGAGCGTTTACTGTCGCAGTTAAGTGCAAGGCTCTCGAGTTATTTTACAGAGAACATTGTCGTTGCTCATATTGAACTTGGTCATTTTGCTCTTTTAATTAAGGAGTTGGCCGTTGATGCTGAGATTGCAGGGCGTCGTGCATTAGCTTTGGCAACCGAGTTAAGACAAATTACGATTCGCCCTTTCCATTATGGAGAGTCTCATTTTAGTTTGAGTGCCAACGTGGGTATTTGTTTATTAGATCCCGTCGATACTCTCACTCCAGAACTCGTGGTTCAGCGTGCGCAACTCGCAATGAAGTGTGCTCTGTCACTGGAGCATGAGGGATGCGCGTTTTATCATCCAGACTTAGCGTCTGCTGTTGATCCTGAATCGTCATTAATCAGTGCATTACAACATGCGATTACTGACAATCAACTCTCTTTGATGTTCCAGCCTGTTGTTGATAGGCAAGGCAAAATTGTTTCTGCAGAGGTTTTATCTCGCTGGTATTTACCCAATGGTGAAATCGTGCCTGTAGCGCAGTTTATTCGCTTAGCTGAGCATAATGGATTAATCGCCGCGCTTGATTTAAATGTTGCCGATCGAGTTTGTCAGTTAGTCAAAAAGTTTAAGCAACAGGGCATCATACTGCCGCGTATGACGTTGAATATAAGTACCTTATCTTTTTGCCAAGCTGATTTTGTAGATCAATTTATTACTTTAGTTCGTTCCTATGAGCTTGATGATAAGCAACTGGGGGTTGAACTTGCTGAGGGTATATTGCTTACTGCTAACGCTTTTGTTGAGCCACGTATCCGACAGTTAACAGAGGCTGGTATTGCGATTACATTAGATAACTTTGGTGCTGGCCAGTGCGCCTTAAGTTGCCTACACCACTACCCGCTTACAGAGGTTAAGTTAGATTTGCATTGTGCTGCAAGCTTGCTGGTTGATGCCAGTTGGAGCCAAGCGCTTATTCAATCGATACAATCTTTTAAACTGCCGATAGTGGCGAAAGGTGTCGAATCTGTACAGCAACAGCAGCTATTTACAACCTTAGGATGTACGCACTTTCAAGGCTACAATATCGCTCGAGCCTTGAGTTTTAATGATTTTAAACAGCTTGTTTGTCCACGTCCCTTGTTGCGTAGCGTTTAAAAAAGTCGAGTACGTAATTGAGTGCTTGATTGCGATAGCTATCCTTCTCCATAAAAATTTCATGGGCAGCACCTGCAATCACTTTTAGTTGGCAATTAGAACTCACCGCAAGATTTTGTGCGGCATTGTCGACAATTTTATCCTCACCAGCTTGTAGGATCAGAATGGGTGTGCGGATATGTGCCGTGGCCAAGACACAGGCATCGGCCGCATCTAAGGATTCAGTCAACCAGCGGTTAGTCGGTGAGCCTAATTGCAGCTTTGGCGCTGCATCGTACAATTCTCGGTAAGCTTGGTAACGGCTCTGGCAATGGGTGAGATCATTGCCTTTGAAGGGAGCGGCCTTATAGTTTTGCCCGCTGAGAACATAGTTAGGCTCTCCACCGTTGAGGCTAGTATCGAGCTTACTGGCAAGCCAACGGACAAATCCTTTGGGCATAGGTAACTTAATACCATACATGGGGGCTGAGAATGCCGCCGCGGTAAAAACATCTGGATGTTGTTTGAGATACAAGGTGCCGATGGCGCCGCCCATGGAATGCCCGAGTAAGAACAGCGGCGAAGTGGCATGTTTGAGTACAACGCTTTGCATAAACAGGGCAAAGTCGTCGATATAGTCGTTGAACCGCCGCACATGGCCTTGATGGGGATTTGCCGTCATGCGGCTCGATAATCCCTGGCCGCGGTGATCAATGGCAAACACCGAATAGCCTTGCTGATACAAGTCAAATACCAATTCTTGATACTTTAAGTAGGACTCAACCCGGCCACTGCTGATAACTATGCTGGCATGGGCCTTGGGATGCTTGACCATCATATAGGCCAAGGTTAACCCATCGGAGGTTTTGAGTGTGTCTTGGACAACGGTTTGCCAAAAGGCTTGCTGTTCAGAAGTATTTAAATCGTGTTCCGTTGAAAAAGCTACCTTGGAAAACTCTTTCCTTGGAAAGTTTAGGGGCGTTTGGCTCATACTCTGTCGCACATCTCGGGCAAAAAGGTTTGCTAGAGTGTATCAGAGAACTGGGGCGGGCAGGAAAGGGAGCAGGAAAATACCCGCTCCCTTGGGATGAGCTTAAATCGCGGCTTTTTGTGCTTCGATAAAGTCGTTTATCTGTTGCTCCAGCACCGACATAGGTACAGAACCATTTTCTAATACCGCGTCGTGGAAGGCGCGAATATCAAATTTGTCGCCTAAGGCTTGCTCGGCTTTCGCGCGTAGGCGTTTAATGGTGAGCTCACCAATCTTGTAGGAGAGCGCTTGCCCTGGCCAGGTAATGTAGCGGTCAATCTCAGTGGTCACATTGTGGAGCGATAACGCCGTGTTGCTCGCCATAAACTCGATGGCTTGTTCTCGACTCCAACCTTGGGCGTGCATCCCCGTATCGACAACGAGGCGAGCGGCGCGCCACATCTCGTAAGTGAGACGTCCAAAGTTACTGTAAGGGTCTTGATAGAATCCCGCTTCTAAGCCTAAGTACTCGCTATACAATCCCCAACCTTCACCAAAGGCCGAAATGTAGCTATAGCGACGAAAATCAGGCAACGAGCTCAGTTCGGAGTTAAGTGAAATCTGCAGATGATGTCCGGGCACAGCTTCGTGTAGCGTTAGCGCTTCGAGTTCATAGAGCGGGCGCTTATCTAAGGCGTAGGTATTAACCCAGTAGTAACCCGGCTCGTCATCACGATTAGAGCCTGAATAACGGCCGGATGTGTATTTAGGGGCAATTTCGGCCGGCACTGGCGCGATACCGTAGGGTTTTCGCGGCAATTTACCAAAATATTTGGGCAACATGGCATCGGCTTTTTTGGCAATAAAGGCCGCCTCTTTCAGGAGCTGATCCGCACTGGTGGTATAAAACTGGGGATCGGTTCTTAAGAAATGTAAAAAGTCGGCAAAGCTGCCTTTAAAGCCAACAGACTTAATGACTTGCTCCATTTCCTGGCGGATACGCTTTACTTCTTTTAAACCGAGCTCGTGCACTTCGACCGAGGTCATATTTAAGGTCGTGTAGTAGCGAACGCGGTTCTCGTAGAAGGCATCACCATCGGGTAAGCTGTTGGCGGCAATATTTTCCCGAGTGTTGGGCATATACTCCTGAGTCATAAAATCATAAAAAGCCTGATAGGTCGGGATTACATTTTGTTCGACTAAGATTTTGCCTTCTTGGGTGAGCTGTGCTTTTTGCGCCTCGGTAAAGTGGCTTGGATATTGAGTAAATGGCTTGAAATAACTGCTTTTCTCTACCGGTAAGATGTAAGCACTAATGCTGTTTTCAAATCCCTTGAGCGTCGCCTTAGGCGGTGTAATACCTTCCTTTAAGCCTTGTTTTAACCAATGGGTTTGCTGGGCAAAATAGGTCGGTAGCGCCTTAAGCTTACCTAGGTAGTTTTGGTAATCCTCTAGGGTGTTGAATCGCCCTTGTGCAATGGAAGATATATAGGCGTGGAAGCCGCTCTCTGCGGTGATTGGCAGGTAGTAATCCTTGTATTTATAGAGATCAACCTCATTTTGGATCTGATCCTCGAGGATTTGGGCGTTGATTTTATCTTCTTTACTCAGCTTGCTGCGATTCAGTGCTTTCAATTGGGCCAGAATGGCAATTTGTCCTTGATTGAGCTTGGCTAAGGCTTCTGGTGACAGATCTTGTAGTTTACCCGCAGCACTTTTGTCTCCCATTCCATAGGCCATTTCTGGGCTGGCACTGAGTTGGAGTTGCCAACTTTGATCCACAATCGCTTGCAGTGCTGGTGCCATAGTTTTGGCTGGCGCCTGCGCTGTAGTGATGGTTGTCGGTGTATGTTCGATAGGAGTTTGAGCTGTGCTACAGGCAGTTAGGGCGCAAATCAGTAAGCTTGGGGTAAAGAGTTTATGCATGATTTATCTCGGATATTTTCGTTGTTATTGAAGTCATTATGCCTGAGGTTTACCCCAGATTCTTGTACGCATATTAAGCAGAATTGTGACTGAATGTGAATTTAAATCCTGCCCTTAGCTAAGTGCCACCAAAGAATGCGTGTTAAACTTAGTGTCCGCCCTAGACCAAATAACAAAAGCATTGGCTGGGTAGTTCACATAGGGGTTAATTATGATCAATACATCCATTCCATTGGTGGATTTGCATCGTCACTTAGATGGTAACGTGCGAGTGAACACCATTTGGGAACTCGGACACCAACATGGCATTGCTTTGCCTGCCGATTCTTTAGAGACTCTCGCGCCATTTGTACAGATTCAGGGGAAAGAAACCAGCTTAGTCGCCTTCTTGAAGAAGCTTGACTGGATGGTGGCCGTTCTCGCTGATTTAGATGCGGTAAAACGTGTCGCCTATGAAAACGTGGCCGATGCGGCGTTATCTGGCCTTGATTATGCGGAGCTGCGTTTTAGCCCATATTACATGGCGATGAACCATAAGCTACCGATTGAAGGTGTGGTTGAAGCGGTTATCGATGGGGTGAAAGCAGGCCTGAAAGATTACCAAGTTAAAATCAATCTTATCGGAATTATGTCGCGCTCTTTCGGCCAAGCCGCTTGTACTCAGGAGCTTGAAGGCTTACTCGCCCATAAACAACACTTAGTCGCGATGGATTTAGCCGGCGATGAGTTAGGTTTTCCTGGCGAGTTATTTAACGAGCACTTTAAGCGAGTGCGAGACGCAGGCTTAGCGATTACCGCCCATGCGGGGGAAGCGGCGGGTTCGCAAAGTATGTGGCAAGCGATTCAGGAGTTGGGTGCGACACGTATCGGCCATGGGGTGAATGCGATTCACGATCCTAAGCTGATGGAATATCTCGCTAAACACCGTATCGGTATCGAATCTTGCCCTACCAGCAACCTACACACCTCGACAGTGTCTTCCTATGCTGAACATCCCTTCAGAACCTTTATGGATGCCGGTGTGTTGATAAGCCTGAACACCGATGATCCGGGTGTGAGTGCGATTGATATCAAGCATGAGTATCGCATTGCTAAGTCTGAACTGGGACTTAGTGATATTGAGCTGACTCAGGTGCAACGTAATGGGGTGGAAATGGCGTTTTTATCCGAGAGTGAGCGTAAGGCGCTGTATGCGGCTAAAGCTTAAGTAAGTAGCTCTATTTTCCAATAAAAAATCCGACATTCGAGTCGGATTTTTTTATTGGAAATGTGTCAGTGTTAGATCACACGGGAGAACTGTTGTTGACGCGCTTTTTGACGGTAGTAAAGGTCGAAGCACATACAGATATTGCGGATCAACAGGCGGCCTGTGGGGCTGATGGTGATCTTTCTGTCGGCGATTTCAACTAATTTATCGTCGATAAAGGTTTGCAGTAGTTTTAAGTCTTCGGCGAAGTATTCCTCAAACTTAATACCCAGTTTTTCGTCCATTTTCGCCATATCTAAATCGAAGTGGCAGATCAATTGTTTGATCACTACGCGGCGGATTTCGTCATCACGGTTCAGGCTACAACCTTTCCACAGCGCATGTCCGTCTTTGTCGATGGCTTCGTAGTAAGGACGAATGTCCTTCTGGTTTTGCGCATAACAATCGCCGATTTGGCTGATTGAAGACACGCCAAGGCCAAGCAGGTCGCATTCTTCTTGGGTGGTATAACCCTGGAAGTTGCGATGCAGTTTGCCTTCGCGTTGTAACTTAGCCAGCTCATCGTCGGGCTTAGCGAAGTGGTCCATGCCAATGTACTGATAACCTGCGCCAGTTAAGGTCTCGATTGTTTGATGCAACATCTCGAGTTTCTGTTTCGGCGATGGTAAATGTTCATCTTTGATTTTACGCTGCGCGGCAAAACGCGCGGGTAAATGGGCATAGTTGAACATAGATAGACGGTCGGGCGACAGATCTAACACGCGCTGCATGGTGGCGGCGAATGTTTCGGGTGTCTGGTGTGGCAGACCGTAAATTAAGTCGATATTGGTTGAGACGAATCCCATGGCCTTGGCTTTGGCCATTAAATCGAAAATAAATTGCTCGTCCTGCTCGCGGTTAACTGCGACTTGTACTTCTTTATTGAAGTCCTGCACCCCGATAGAAATGCGGTTAAAGCCTGCTTCTTTTAAGGTATCGAGCATTGAAAGCTCAATCTCACGCGGGTCAACTTCGATCGAGAACTCACCTTCAGCGGCAAAGTTAAAGTTAGCCTTGATTAAGTCGGTTAACTTCAGAATTTGCTCAGGATTTAAGAAGGTTGGCGTGCCGCCGCCCCAGTGCATTTGGGTGACTGTGTAGTGCTTAAACAGTGGAGCACGCTTAATAATTTCGAGGCTTAAATACTCAATGTATTGATCAGCCTTGTGGGCGTGGCGAGTGATGACTTTATTACAGCCACAGTAGTAGCAAAGTTTGGCGCAGAAGGGGATGTGAATATACAGCGACAGTTTGTCACTCTTACTGTTTTCAATCGCCGTTAACAGGTTTTGTTCAGTGAATGAATCATCGAACTCTAGCGCCGTTGGATAAGAAGTATAACGGGGACCGCTGTAGTTATATTTTTCGATCATCGACTGATCCCAGCTTATCTGAGTGGGCTGCTTCAAGGCGTGTCCTCCGAGGGTAAATTAGCAACAAACGAAGTATGCAAGGTTCTTAGGTAAATAACCTTGATCTAGGTTGTAAAAATGATGTCTGCCATTTTAGAAGTTACGCAATATCTATGAAAAAAGAGCGTGTGTCTGTCGTTTTTTGGAGGTTTTGTGCACAGGCTCACGGGAAGTCGCACTCTATGTGATGAACGGATTTAAATTGATCGCCTCGAAACCGATCCAAATTTGGCTTCGAGGCGGAGTAAGCGTTTTTAGTGCGGTGCTTTTAGCTGATAAGTCGACAACTTTTTAGCATCTTCGTTAATACCTTCGGCAAGCTCAGCTTCAGATTTCATTCGTGTAAAATCGAGTTTCATTCGATCTTGCTTTGGCAGAGCTTGGCGGGCTTCCATAATCGGATGATTTTTAATTAACTCAAAATGTTGGAAGAGTGCAGGAAACTCTGGTGCGACTCGCTCGCTGAGGGATAAAATCTCAAACAAACGCCCAATCCTGACCACGCCTTCGGAGATTTCACAGCGGTCTTCAATCATGGCTGTCGCAATATAGCGGATATCTTCGAGTACTTGGGCTCGTTTGGCATTAGCAGCCACTTCGCGCTCGGCAAAAAGCGCTTGTTGACGGTGTTTTTGTTGCTTGAGTTTGAGGAGTAAAAACGTGGCGTAGCTACTGAGGGCAACAATAATGATAAAACCAAGAACGATAAGAGTGGTAGACACGAGAACTCCTTGTTCAGAAAGCATAAAAACAAAACATAATCGTTTTGTTTTTATGTATATTCTAAGATTTAAAACTTATCTTGATAATCTTTTAGCAGTTCGGCACCGGATTCAAAGCGATCGAACAGGTCGTCATCTGAATCAGCTTTAGATTTCGCTGGCACTTCATCTTCTAGCTCATCACTAATACCCAGTTTAATCATCAGGGCTTCAATCTTATTCAGCTGCTGATCTAACCATTTTTGATCGGCATCATTTAAGTTGCGACCTTCTTCTAGCATATCGAGCAACTGATTTAGTCTTGGATCTTCTTCCAGCTTCAGTAATTTTTGCTCGTCAGTTAACTTTGGCTGCTTAACCTTTGGCGTGGCTGGCTTTTCTGTCGCGGTTGGCAACGTCAAAGCCACAGGTTTTTTACTGCCATGGCGAGGATCTTTGCTCTGTGCAGCCTTTTTCTGTGGTGCTTGAGCCTGGATCAGCGCTTCATTATGACGACTGCCAGACTTGTTACCCTTTTCTGCGCGCTTGCCTGTTACTTCAGCACGGTCCTGCTTTTTCACTCTTGGCTGTTGTTTGGGGCTATTCTCGCCGCCCTTGCGTGTTTTCTTGCTACGAGACATGATTTTCTCAATTATTTACAACGTATGTCCTAGCCGATACTTGATCGACTAAGTGCTAAATTCGGTCGGCTGTTATACCAGATTATGATGTTTTTTGCATCAAAACGAGGTCCTTAGCGGCAAATAATAGTTCAAAATCACTATTGCTCGCTAGGTATTCAAAAGTTTGTCGTTGGTAAAAACTTACATGGGTGAGGTTGTTCTTATAGTGCCACTTAGTAAAGCCTTCTAAATCAATTAATAAAGGAGTACTAATTGCTAACCAGCCTCCTGGTTTAAGCAAGCGGGTCAGTAATCTCCATTCTTTGAAGGGATACTGAAAATGCTCAAATACTCGGTAGCAGCAAATAAAATCATACTCTTGCTTTAGAGGTTCATGGTCAGGAGCAAAGAAAGGGTCATATTGCTTGAAGGTGTGCCCCGCCGATTCAATGGTCGCCAGACTGGTTTGATCTAATACGCGTCCAAAATTTAAGCCCGTAAGGCTACCTTTTTGCTGCAGTTGTATTTGTGTCAGTAGCGGCAAAATAAATTGCGAGAGTTGGCGTTGTTTGGCGGCAATCCGCGAACGGCCATAGCGCTGCTTTTCTGCCGCAGGAGGCAGATGGCTATTTGCATCAGCAAAAGTGAGTCCGCATGTCTGGCAAATATAAAAACACCGTTTTTTGTCCTGTAGGAGCAACAGTGTTTGTGTGCTATGACAAAGGGGACATCTGCGCATTGAGTCAACTGATAAAAGATTAAGGCTTTGATTGTAACAATTATATTTGCAGAGTGCACTTTCTAGACAAAGTGCGTTTTGACTGAAAATCACAAAGAAAAAAGGCGGCAGTTAAACTGCCGCCTTACAAACAGTGCATTTTAGCACCCTATTCTGATTCCAAGTATCCGTACTTGCTATGCGACTTTCCCGGTCGGTATCCTTCTTTTTTTTACTGCTTTCCCTGCGTGTTTTTGTTAGCGGTCTTCCAGACTCTTAATTCTTTCCTGTCGCCATCCTGACCACAGTTTCCGTAGATGGTCTCAAGACACATCTTTTATAGCAGCGTCATCAATGACGTTAAATCAACCATCCTTGTTACTTGAAGTACCTTCCAGTGATAACAAGCTTCCAGCCAGTGCATCCAAAGCGATTAGCTTCCTTTGCTACAGTTTACATCATGTAAAACTGTGTCCTGATGGGGCAAGTTACCCTGAATGTAAGGCGTTTTGCTTTCGCAAATTGGCGTTATCGGCCGTCCCTTACAAAAATGTACTGACCTGGATTTCAAAGCGAAATCACTGCTCTTGTTATTATTAGAGAGTGGTCTTAGTTATATTGTTGTTATTGAGAGTCTTTATTCTTATATCTTGAATGTTAATTATACCGAAATCTGTAAGTTATTATTAATTTATTTGTACAAACAGATGGGTTTATCTCGGTACGGGGCTTATTAAACCCAAATCTGTGATCCATGTCAAGCATGAATCTTTATCAGTTTACGTTAACGTAAACTAGGCGGTGTAAAAAAAGGGTGACAACACACCCTTCTTTACATCGCTAAACCTTATTTCAGGCTAGCAAGATATTTAGATAGTGCATCGATATCGCTGTCATTTAACTTCTTAGCGACATCTTGCATCATACCGTTTAGGTCATTGTGACGACCTGCATCACGGAACTTAGTCAGTTGGATCTTGATATAGTTAGCGTGTTGACCGGCTAATGCTGGGAAACCAGCTGATTCGGCACCTTTACCATCTGGACCGTGACATGCCATACAAGCAGTGATGCCGCGTGACACATCGCCACCTTTGTAAAGTTTTGCACCTAGCTCAGGAACATCTTTCACCTCAGCAACTTGGATTGCTTGAGTAGAGAAATATGCAGTAATGTCGAGAATATCTTGATCACTAAGAGGCATTGCCATACCACTCATGATAGGATCCATACGACCATCTTTACCGCCAGATTGTGCCGCACTACGGAAATCATGTAGTTGCTTTTGGAGGTATGTGGCGTGTTGGCCCGCAAGCTTAGGGTACATATCGATCATGCTGTTACCGTCCATACCGTGACAGGCAGAACAGACGATAATTTTAGTTTTTCCCGCTTCAGCATTACCTTCAGCAATCGCAGGTGAAGATATGGCGGCAACTACAACAGACAGCGCAAGAGCTAACTTTTTCATGGCGTTCCAACTTCTGGTTAAGATTATTATCCTGAGCTTACTAGGGTGACCCGCAAGCGTGGTAAAATATGTTTAATGTGATCGGGGTAATATTTTACACGAAAACGTGGAAAAGTAAGCAATTCTTCATAAATTATGGTATTGCGCAGTAAATATATTGGAGTAAATAGTGACTGAATCTCATATAGATTTTCGCAGGGCGAAGTTTTTAATCAGTGCACCAGACATTGCACATTTGGATCAATATCTGCCTGGCGATGTCGGTGTTGAGATTGCTTTTGCTGGTCGCTCAAATGCCGGAAAATCGAGCGCACTCAATGCATTAACTGAGCAGAAGAACTTAGCTCGCACCAGTAAAACGCCTGGACGCACTCAACTGATTAACGTATTTGAGCTTGATGCACTGCGTAGATTAGTCGATTTACCGGGTTATGGTTTTGCCCAAGTGCCATTAGCCATGAAGATTAAATGGCAACAATCTCTAGGCGAGTATTTACAGAAGCGTGCTTGTTTAAGTGGTGTTGTGGTTTTAATGGATATCCGTCATCCCCTAAAAGATCTGGATATGCAGATGATTGAATGGGCGGTGGCGAGTGAAATTCCGGTACTCGCATTACTGACTAAGTCTGATAAGCTGGCGCAAAGCGCGAAGATGAAAACCGTGAACGAAGTGCGTAAAGCGCTGGTTGAGTTTGGAGATTGGGTACAGGTTGAGCCTTTTTCTGCGCTCAAGGGCACGGGCAAACCTAAAGTGCTCAGTATCTTAAATGAATGGTGTCATCCGCAATGGTTGGCCGATGAGTTAGAAAACCAAGACGGCGCCGAGTAAGTCTTTTGCTTTATGGTCGGATGCCACAAGTGCATTCGGCCATCTTCCCCTGCGATATCTCGCTCTATCCCCTTATAAAACAATTGATTTTCAACTATCAACCCTCAAGTTTCAGGCAAAAAAATAGCCGATAACAATAGTCACCGGCCAAAGTTTTAGCTCTTTTGGGGAGAAGCTAAATTCAACAAGACTCAAGCACCATCAAATTACCTTCAATGGTTCTCAATGACGACAGCATACATCGAATTTATCTTTTATTAAAGTAAATACTCTAAAATTTACTCGCCTTTAGTTAATGGCTTAATTTATGACTAGCATTCAAAATGCGTTTGAGAACACTAAACACTATTTGGGATGACGGGTCATTGGCTGAAAAAAAGCAAAAAAAAGCCCCAGCAAACAAGTTGCTGGGGCGCCAGAATTTGGCTCGTCACTATAAGTGAAATAAAGGTCTGAAAGATAGAACATCTTAACCTCTGTACCCTACGCAGAGAATAATACGCTATTTATCTTTAAATGGAAAACAGTTTTTTTGAAAAAGTGATAATTGTGTGCGGTAGATCTCAAGTTTTAGGTGAAAAAATCAGCGGCGTTTGATCTAAACTTTTCAAAAAGAGTATCTAAACCACTGTTTTAGCTAAATAGACTGTATTTTTAGTACAGAATTGATCAATTCTTCAGATTTAATGTTTTTACTCTATTTTGATGATTGTTGTTGGTTGTATCCATCAGCGAACGATTGTTTAGGCTTGTGTGGAGTGTCTCGCGGATAGCAGGTTGTGCTTATGCCGGCGTTAAAGCAGCGAGAATTGAGGGGAGATTACATTTAGTAACAGAGAGTATTGTATAGGGTCGAATGCTATTTCCCGCTCTTGAGAGGGTTTAGCCATCAGGGTATTCGCTTGAGTAAACAACTTCTCCTCATCTTGTTCTCTGCGACGTCTATTTTAGAGGTACATAAAAGTCGCACCAAATACAAAGGCCCATCCTGTAATGAATGAGCCTTAGTAAGTGTTAGCAATGAGGTTCGAAGCTAAAGTCTACAGTTTAAATGCTAGTGGGCTTGATCCCAGTTATCACCAATGCCGGCTTCGGCTAGGAGTTCTACATCCAGATTGGCCGCTTTCGCCATGAGTTCACACACCTTGAGCTTGAGTTTTTCAGCTTTATCGGCATCGACTTCGAACACTAATTCGTCGTGCACTTGCATGATCATGGCGATTTCACCTTGGGTATCAGTTTTTATCCAATCGGCAATGCTGATCATGGCTTTTTTAATGATATCCGCAGCGGTGCCTTGCATTGGGGCGTTAATCGCTGCTCTTTCTGCTGCTTGGCGGCGCATTGCATTACGGTCGCGAATTTCGGGTAAATACAAACGGCGACCAAATAGCGTAGAGACATAGCCTAGCTCTGCTGCACTGGCTCGTGTTTCTTCCATATACCTTAATACACCTGGATAGCGGGCGAAGTAAGTGTCTATATAGGTTTGTGCCTCGTTGCGGGGGATGTCGAGCTGACGCGCCAATCCAAAGGCAGACATACCATAGATTAGGCCAAAGTTAACGGCTTTGGCGCGGCGACGCTGCTCCGAGGTTACGCTGTCAAAGTCGGTGCCAAATACTTCGGCGGCGGTGGCTCTGTGAATGTCTTTGCCTTCGGCGAAGGCTTTGAGCAAGCCTGCGTCTTGGGATAAATGCGCCATGATCCGCAATTCAATCTGCGAATAGTCGGCGGCTAAAATCTTACGTCCTTGAGGCGCAATAAAAGCTTGGCGAATACGACGACCTTCCTCGGTGCGGATAGGAATATTCTGTAGGTTTGGTTCGCTCGAGGATAAACGCCCCGTTGCGGCGTTGGCCTGATGGTAGCTTGTGTGTACTCGGCCCGTTTTAGCGTTCACCATTAAAGGTAACTTATCGGTATAAGTGCTTTTTAACTTGGTCAGACTACGATGCTCAAGGATCACCTTAGGTAGAGGGAAATCCAATGCCAATTCGACCAGCACTTCTTCGGCGGTGGATGGTGCACCCTTAGGTGTCTTTTTGATAACCGGATAACCCAGCTTTTCAAAAAACAGCACTTGCAGTTGCTTTGGTGAACTTAAATTGAATTTTTCACCAGCAATATCATAAGCTTTAGTTTCTAACTCATCGATTTTACGGGCAAGTTCATCACTCTGTTGACCAAGCAACATACTATCGATAAACACACCTTGGCGTTCAATATCGGACAGAATTTGGATCAGCGGCAGTTCAATATCGGTAAAGACCGAGGCTAATTCGGTTTCTTTTTCGAGTCTTGGCCACAAATGTTGATGTAGGCGTAGGGTAATATCGGCATCTTCAGCTGCATAGGGCGCTGCTGTTTCCAACGGAATTTGGTTGAAGGTCAGCTGTTTAGCGCCTTTGCCTGCGATATCTTCAAAGGCAATATTTTTATGGCCTAGGTATTTAAGCGCCAACCCATCCATATCATGGCGTGAGGCGACCGAGTTAAACACATAGGATTCGAGCATAGTGTCGAATACCACACCTTGGAGTTGTATGCCTGCATTTGCCAATACGTTGATGTCATATTTCAGGTTTTGACCGACTTTTTTGAGCTTGGCGTCTTCGAGTATCGGGCGCAGTTTTTCGAGAGCGGTTTGCTTGTCTAATTGTTGAGGCGCGCCAACATAATCGTGGGCTAAGGGCAGATAGGCGGCTTTACCCGCTTCAACAGCAAAGGACAGGCCAACCAATTCCGCAACCATATAGTCGAGGCTGGTGGTCTCGGTATCCACGGCCATTAATGGCGCCTGTTTGACTTTGGCAATCCACTCATCAAGCTGAGCTTCGGTCAGAATCGTATCGTATTGGGTTTCAATCGTGACGCTGGGCGCTGATTCTTCTTGGGTTTCGGTCGTTTCGGCTTTTGCTGTGACCGTCGCTGGCGCCTTATTATCTAAGACTTCGGCAAGCCAGCGTTTAAACTCCATCTCGCCGTAGCATTTGATCAGTTCGTCTCGATCAGCAGGTTTGGCGGTGAGCTCATGCCAATCTTGTTCGAGTTCAACATCGGTTTTAATGGTGGCAAGCTCATAGGACAGTTTTAGCATGTCGGCATTGTCGATGATTTTCGCCGCCATGGTTTTTGCGCCCCTAAAGCCTAATTCGGTGACTTTTTCGGGCTCTGCAAGCAAATTGGCGACACTACCCGCCCCCGTGAGCATGGCTAATGCGGTTTTTTCGCCAACACCAGGTAAACCGGGAATGTTATCCGCCTTATCGCCCATCAGCGCTAAGAAATCGATAATTCTGTCTGGACCTACACCATATTTAGCCGCAACTTCTTCAGGGCCCATAATGGTATCTGTCATGGTGTTGATCAGCGTGATATTGTCATCAACCAGCTGCGCCATATCTTTATCGCCTGTACTGATGAGTACGGCGCGGTTTTCGCGGCTCGCTTGGCGAGCGATAGTGCCGATAACATCATCTGCCTCAACACCTGGGATAGAGATTAAGGGCAAGCCTAAGGCACGGATAATACGGTGCAGGGGTTCAATTTGTGAGCGCAGGTCATCCGGCATCGGTGGTCGATGCGCCTTGTATTCTTCATATAAGTCATTGCGGAAGGTTTTACCTTTAGCATCGAACACCACAGCGATATGACTGGGTTGATAACGGCTTAATAAGCTGCGGAGCATATTCACTACGCCATAAACTGCACCAGTAGCTTCGCCCTTTGAGTTTGTCAGGTGAGGAGGCGCATAATAGGCGCGATATAAATAAGAAGATCCATCCACAAGGACAAGTGGGTTATTGGCTATGGTCGGCATAAGTAATTTTCGTTTATCGATGACTTAGATGGCGCTAAGCATGCCACAGAAGTGGTATTTCAGCCATGGCAAATTGACCCTCAGCCTGTGGATAACTCTGTGAGTGAAAAAGTCAACTGTGAATAATGGCGATAATTACGGCTTGGTGCGATATTTTTAAGTTGTTGATTTTTATGTTTTTATAATATTTGTGTGAGTTCAATACTGTTTCTTGAAAAATCTTCCTGATTTGTGGATTTTTTATTGACTCCGTAAAATACCTAGAGGCTGGCTTAATTTTCACCGACCCTTAGATTCGACGAACTAAGTTAGCACGATTTTTAAGCAGATCAACCATTTTGTTTACAGTTTGTTAAAACCAAATGACATAAGAAGGATATTTATAATGAAAAAAATCGCAGTATTACTCAGTGGGTGCGGTGTTTTCGATGGAACAGAGATCCATGAATCGGTTTTAACGTTATTATCTCTATCGAAAGCCGGGGCTCAATATCAGTGTTTTGCTCCTGATATCAATCAGATGCATGTTGTTAATCACTTCACTGGTGAAGTAGACAAGTCGGCGACACGAAATGTGCTGGTTGAATCGGCGCGTATCGCCCGCGGCGAAGTAAAGGCTACGACCGAACTCGATATCAGCGACTTTGATGCGCTAGTTATCCCTGGTGGTTTTGGGGCGGCGAAAAATCTGTGTAATTTCGCCACTAATGGCAGTGAGTGTGAAGTGAATCCACTCGTTACTGATTTTATTAATGAATTTATTCTTGCGAAAAAGCCTGTCGGCTTTATTTGCATCGCACCTATGATGATCCCGCGTTTATATGGGCACGGCGCTAAGGGCACTATCGGTAATGATGTGGATACGGTGGCAGCCTTTAATCTGATGGGCGGCAATCATCAGGCGGCGACTGTGCATGATATCGTGGTGGATGAGGATAATAAGATTGTTAGTACGCCCGCTTATATGTTGGCGGGGAATATTGCTGAGGCACACTTTGGCATCGAGAAGCTGGTCGCCAAAGTGCTAGAACTAGCCAAGTAATTACGCCTAAACACAGCAGGGTAAACTCTAAGGCTTACCCTGCATTTGTATCTGAATATGGAAGAAATCGCGGTGAGTTAGCGAGTAGCTTTACTGCGACTATCAAGCCAGCCTTGGGCGAGACCTATCAATAGCCCACCAATATGGGCGCCATTCGCAACTGAAACACCTAAGAAATCCGTAAAGCCTAACACCAGCCAAATCAACATAAACCCCATGTAGGAGGGCGGTAAACCTATACCCGCCTCTGGTTTACGTCGCCCCATGACCCAAGTGTAACCGGCGACGGCATACACTACGCCTGACAGCCCGCCAAAGTTGGGACCACTAACATAGTATTGGACGACATTGGGTAAAGTACCTGCGACCAGTAGCAGGATTAACAGCGGGGCTGTGCCTATACGAGTCTCGATTTTGCCACCCAAATACCACCACCAGAGTAAGTTGAAGATGATATGCATGGCCGAAAAGTGCATTAGGCTTGGGGTAAACACGCGCCAGAATTGGCTAACACCCGTGTCAGGCACTGCGCCAAAATAGGAGAGTGCTTGGTAAACGAGGCTGGCGAAGCCTAAATTCATCGCAGTATAAATCAGTACACAGAGGCCGAAGATGATAAGAGTAACTGGGCCTGCGCCTGTGATAAATTGGCTGAATAGCTGTAAAGAAGGGGCGCCATAATCGAGCTTAGTATTGGTATCACCATGCTCCCACGAGGCTTGTAAGTATTTGTTATCGTAAGGATGAGCGATAAAGTGGGCAAATTCTTTACGGGCTTGCTCGGCATCCTGATCGCGGATAACCAGAATAGCGACTCCCTGCGGTAATGGCTGAATTTGGCAGTCTATCTGTTCACCTTTGAGGTAATCGACAAAGGCCTGCGCGGCTCTGCTGTTGGGGAGTCTGCCAATCTCAATCATGCATTGGCCTCATGCCAAGCGCTAAAGCCACCATCTAGGCTATAAACGTCATCAAACCCTTGCTCACACAGATATTGAGCGGCATTTTGGCTGCTGATGCCATGGTAGCAAACCACCACTAAAGGACTGTCCATATCCGCTTGGCTAATAAAGTGCGCTAGATTCTCGTTATTCAAATTAAATGCGCCATCAATGTGGCCGTTGTTAAAGCTATGACCATCGCGAATATCGACGATTTGCACTGACTTTGACTCGGTCATTTGCACTAATTGATTCACGCTAAGGTGTTTAAAGGAAGACATAATAAAACCTGAAATAACTGAAAAAGGATAAGCGATGGGATAAGTGTGCAACATGGGGCTGCATGTGTACAGCCCCGTGACTGGCATAGCTAAGAGAATTAATCCCAGCTGAGGATGACTTTACCGGATTGGCCCGAGCCCATAGCGTCGAAGCCTTTTTGGAAATCATCAATCTTGTAGTGGTGCGTGATGATAGGCGAAATATCTAAGCCAGATTGGATCAAGCTTGCCATCTTGTACCAAGTTTCGAACATTTCACGGCCGTAAATGCCTTTGATGACCAGACCCTTGAAGATCACTTTGCTCCAATCAATCGCCATTTCACCACCCGGAATGCCGAGCATCGCGATTTTGCCGCCGTGGTTCATGGTATCTAACATGGCGTGGAAGGCAGAAGGTACGCCAGACATTTCTAGACCCACGTCGAACCCTTCAGTCATACCGAGTTCTTTCATCACGTCTTTCAGGCTTTCCTGAGCCACGTTAACTGCGCGGGTAGCACCCATTTTACGGGCCAACTCTAAGCGGTATTCGTTAACGTCGGTAATGACCACATGACGAGCGCCAACGTGGCGACATACGGCCGCAGCCATAATTCCGATAGGACCAGCGCCAGTGATTAACACGTCTTCGCCCACTAAGTCGAATGACAGCGCTGTGTGTACTGCGTTACCGAATGGATCAAAGATAGAGGCTAAATCGTCGCTGATATCATCGGGGATTTTGAAGGCGTTAAAGGCCGGGATAACCAAATATTCGGCAAATGAACCTTCGCGGTTTACACCCACACCTGAGGTGTTACGGCATAAATGGGTACGACCTGCGCGGCAGTTACGGCAGTGGCCGCAGGTGATATGGCCTTCGCCAGAAACGCGGTCACCAATGTTAAAGCCACGAACTTCTTGACCTATATCAACCACTTCACCCACATACTCGTGACCTACCACCATAGGTACAGGAATGGTTTTTTGTGACCATTCGTCCCAGTTGTAGATGTGCATGTCGGTGCCACAAATGGCGGTCTTTTTAATCTTGATCAGTAGATCGTTATGGCCCATTTCAGGTTTAGGCGCATCGACTAACCAAATGCCTTTTTCGGCTTTTAACTTGCTTAGTGCTTTCATTTTGTAGGGTCCTAAATAATCGCCATTTCTTTAGCGATACGGGTAAAGGCTTCAATCGCTTTGTCGAGTTGCTCACGGGTGTGGGCCGCCGACATTTGAGTACGGATACGGGCTTGTCCCTTTGGTACCACAGGGAAGGAGAAGCCGATAACGTAAATATGTTCTGCTAATAAGCGGTTAGCGAAATCGCTCGCCAATTTGGCATCGCCAATCATCACTGGGATAATTGCGTGGTCGGCACCACCTAAGGTAAAGCCTGCCGCTGACATTTTCTCGCGGAAGTAACGGCTGTTTTCCCATACCGCTTCACGCAGTGCTTGGCCTGATTTCAGCATCTCTAATACATGGATAGAGGCAGTTACAATCGAAGGCGCCAATGAGTTAGAGAATAGGTAAGGGCGAGAGCGTTGACGTAACCAGTCGATGACTTCTTTTTTACCTGAAGTGAAACCGCCCGATGCACCGCCTAAGGCTTTGCCTAAGGTGCCAGTGATAATATCGACGCGACCCATCACACCGCAGTGTTCGTGTGAACCACGGCCGTTTTGGCCAACAAAGCCCACGGCGTGTGAGTCGTCAACCATCACTAATGCACCGTATTTATCGGCTAGATCACACACGCCTTGCAGGTTGGCGATGACGCCGTCCATTGAGAATACGCCGTCGGTGGCGATCAAAATATTGCGCGCGCCAGCTGCTTTTGCGGCGATCAGTTGCGTCTCTAAATCCGCCATATCGTTGTTGGCGTAGCGGAAACGTTTGGCCTTACATAAACGCACGCCATCGATGATAGAGGCATGGTTTAAGGCGTCGGAAATAATCGCATCTTCGGCATCTAACAGGGTTTCGAACAGGCCTGCGTTGGCGTCGAAGCAAGAAGAGTACAGAATCGTGTCTTCCATGCCGAGGAACTCACTCAGGCTGGCTTCGAGTTGCTTGTGGATGTCTTGGGTACCGCAAATAAAACGGACCGACGCCATACCAAAGCCGTGGCTGTCTAAGCCTTGCTGTGCGGCTTTGATCAGTTCAGGATGATTGGCTAGGCCTAGATAGTTGTTGGCACAAAAGTTAACAACTTCTTGGTTATTTACTTGAATGGCAGTTTGTTGCGGTGAGGCAATAATGCGTTCACTTTTGTATAAGCCTTCGGCTTTGATATCCGCAAGCTGTTGATTGATTTGTGCGTAGAATGAGGTTGAGGCCACCTGATATCTCCTTAGTTAACTTTATTCTGATTCTGGGAGTTGCGGCATTCTAACGCTAAACCCTATCGGCCTACAGCCTTTTTTTCATGCAGGTTAGCTAGATAAATTAGTTTAGGGCTAAAGGGGGTGTTACATTATAAAAACTAATGTGCAACATGGTCGGCATGTATGTCGCATCACCGCCAACGGCATGAATTGAGCCCGCATTTAGCACGTTCAACCTGTTGAGTTTAGCGCTAAATGCGACGGCGTCGGACGATTAAAGCGAATCTTGGGTCGCTAACTCGTGGTAGTGCTGCTCTAAACGACAGAAGGTCGCTTGGGAGGTTGGTGTGGCGTAGGCCTTAAAAATCATCAATACCCGCAATACTCCTTCGTACAAAATGCCTTTAGTGATGGTGGACGTGCTCGACTGGGTAAGCTGATAACCAATCCAAAAACTCACAATCATCTTGATGGTGTCTGCAAGTGGGGTGATTTTATCGTTATCAATATTTAAAAAACCATCCTGCTTGAGTTTACCTAGCACGTGACTTGAACGGGTTAATACTTGCTGCTGGGCGTGCAAATATCGGCTTTTTAATTCTTCATCGCGGGCGAGGATATCGGCCAAATTGGCGTACATAAAACGGAATTGCCACAGGGTGTAAAACATCGCATCAAAATAGCCGATCAGCTGTTCTACGTTGACTTGCTCGCCCTCATAGGGCTGAAACCCCGATTCAAGGTGCGCCTCGTAGAGACTGAAGATCGACTGAATAATATCTTCCTTATTACGGAAGTGGTAATAAAGATTCCCGGGACTCATATTTAGGTGAGCGGCAATATGATTGGTGGTGATATTTCGTTCGCCATGCTCATTGAACAGCTCAAGGCTGGCGTAAATAATTTTGTCGCGGGTTTTCATATGTTTTCCAAGTGGCTAGTGAACGCTGCAAATTGACTAAAGAAGGCTAACCAACGACCGCTACACTGCTGGTAAATTATCCCTAATTTAAAACCCTATTGATTAAGCCCCAACGCACAAAAATTCAATAGGATTGGTATACGCAAACAACTTCGAGAGGCTTGAACTC
Organism: Shewanella xiamenensis; assembly: GCF_014647135.1. Taxonomy (GTDB): domain Bacteria; phylum Pseudomonadota; class Gammaproteobacteria; order Enterobacterales; family Shewanellaceae; genus Shewanella; species Shewanella xiamenensis. Next base: position 160,706 of record NZ_BMOP01000008.1, on the reverse strand, counting down.
GTATCTTGAGGTCGCTTGGGTATATTATGCTAACATTGCCGTTATCCAACAGGCAAAATCTCATCAGCACGATTTTATGAATCGATTTTTTTACAGTGTGTTGCTTTATCTTTTATCCCCTCTACTCATTGCCTATTTGGCTTTTAGAGCCATTAAAAGTCCAGACTATCGTGGCCGTTGGGACGAACGCTTCGGATTAGCCCAACTTAAACCGACGGATTTACTGATCCATTCGGTGTCGATGGGAGAAACGCTCGCGGCTATTCCCTTGATCCGTTTGATTATGCAAACGCACCCTGAGCTAAGCATTACGGTTACTACCACCAGTCCCACTGGCTCTGCCGAGGTACGCAAAGCCTTTGGTGATAAAGTGCAGCACTGCTATTTGCCCTTCGATTTGCCTTGGTGTGTGAGCCGTTTTCTGCGCCAGTTGTCCCCTAAATGGTGCATCATAATGGAAACTGAGTTGTGGCCGAATCTGCTGGCACTCGCGGCTAAGCGCGGCGTGCGCTTGATGCTCGCTAATGCTAGGTTGTCGGCTAAATCGGCTGCGCAGTATGCCAAGCGTTCGCAATTAAGTCGTCCCATGTTGCAACGCTTAGATGTGATTGCGGTGCAGACTCAAGTCGAGGCGCAGCGTTTTATCGACCTTGGGGTGCCTGCTGACAGAGTGACTGTTTGCGGCAGTTTGAAGTTTGATTTGAGTATTACGCCCGAGCGCTTAACCCTAGCTCGAGCGCTTAGGCAAACTTGGGGGCGTGAGACGGCGCCCGTGTGGGTAGCAGGCAGTGTTCACCCCGGTGAGTTTGATGCCATGTTAAGAGCCCATAAACGGTTGCTCGCCAAGTGGCCGGAGGCGCTGCTGATCATTGCGCCGCGTCACCCAGAGCAGTTTGCGGCGGTGGCGGATGTTGTCGCTAGCCAAGGTTTTGAATATGTGCGCCGCAGTGATGCTCGAGCTATAACTGCCACGACGCAGGTGCTGGTGGGCGATACCATGGGTGAACTATTAACCTTTTATGGCGCGGCCGATCAAGCCTTTGTTGGCGGTACTTTGATTGAAAATGGCGGCCATAATCCCCTCGAACCCGCGGCCATGGGCGTGCCAGTAATGGTGGGGCCGAATCATTGGGATTTTGCCCAAATTACCCAAATGTTGGCAGATGCGGGTGGCCTGCGGATTGTGAGTTCAGGGCAAGAGTTAGGGGATAATTTAATTCAGTATTTTGATCAGCCGATTTTACGCCAACAAGCCGCTGAAGCAGGCCTTGCCGTGGTAGAAGCCAATCGTGGTGCTTTGCCGCGTCAGTTTGCTCTCGCCGAATCGTTACTCTCGCGCCAAACAGCCTAGCGCCACTGAGGTATTAGGCATTGGGGAGCACAGAGTGATAGCCCTCGATCAATGCAGCCCAGTTAGCGGGTGTAAAGGCAAGTGTTGGCTGCTTACCTTGTTCTTTATTGAAGGAGCGTAGCAGCCTATCAAGGTTCGCCTTCTGCCATTGGACATTGGGCGTTTTGATTTCACCCCTGTCAAAATCAATCAGATAGAAACATTCTTGTACGCCATTCGTTTGCTGTGGTTGCCACAAAATGTTCTTTGCGTTTAAGTCGGCATGGTAAACGCCGCGGCGATGAAACTGGGCAATGGTGGCGCCAAGAGCTTGCCATTGGGCTTGGCTCATCGTGCCTTTGGTTAACTTAGCGACCAAGTCTTCGGCGCCATCGACCCGCTCAATAATAATGTCGGCACGGTAAAACAAGCCATCACGCACAACATTGGCGGCAATAGGTTTAGGCACCGCAAATTGCTCACGGTAAAGCAGGTCAAGCAGCCTTAATTCACCCATGGCGCGAGTGTTTTCAAGCCCGGTATAGAAGTAGGCATCCTTACTGAATTTCTCCATCAGGCCGCCGCGCCAGTAATGCCGCAGTACCCAATGACTGTGTTCAAATGCTACAAACCAAGTGGTATAGCGGCCCTTGGATGAACCCACAACTGCAGCTTTTTCGCGCCAAAAATCGACCGAGAACCAAGCCGGCGTGATGTCCTCTGGCGTATCTTGGCAAAGTGCCATATAGCCATTGGCAGTATTTATGATTTTGATTTGTGCGTTCATGGGAGATTTGTTGACTTAAGCGTGGCACCTGCGGCCATTCTACATTAAGATCCTCAGCTTGCGCCAAATAACCTTAAGGGCTATTCGCTTGAGTTTAGATATTAACACCATGAATTCTCTCTGCCTGTTGAGGCTATCGGCTATCGGTGACGTCTGTCATGCCGTGGCGATGGTGCAGGCCATTCAGCGCCAATATCCTCAGCTCAAAATCACTTGGGTGATAGGTAAACTTGAATATCAGTTGCTGAAGCACTTGCCCGGTATTGAGTTTGTAATTTTCGATAAATCCCAAGGCTGGCGTAGCTATTTTTATCTACATAAGGCATTGAAAGGCCGCCGATTTGATGTGCTGCTGCATATGCAAGTGGCGCTGCGTGCAACCTTGGCATCCCTCGCTATTTCGGCAAAGGTTCGGGTCGGATTCGACCGTGCCCGCGCCAAAGAAGGTCAATGGCTAGTCACCAATCATAGAGTAGAACCTTTAGCTCAGCCCCATGTGCTCGATGGCTTTATGGGGTTCGCCAAGGCGATTGGTGTTAGCGATATTACCCCGAGTTGGAATATTCCTGTTCCTCAAGCGGACACTGAATTTGCCCAGCGCCATATTGCCGATGGCGAGAGGGTATTAGTCATTTGCGCGGCCGCCAGTAAAGCTGAGCGTAATTGGCTGCCCGAGCGTTATGCCGCGGTGGCGCAACATGCGGTGAATAAGGGGTATCGAGTCATTCTCTGCGGTGGCCCAACAGCACTTGAAAAGACATTGGCCGACGATATTGCCAATGCGTGCTCTGCCAAACTCGATAACTTGGTCGGCAAAACCAGTTTGACCCAATTGCTGGCTCTACTGAAACGCGCCAGCCTTGTGCTCGCGCCCGATACTGGCCCTGCACATATGGCGGTCACTCAAGGGACGCCAGTCATAGGTTTATATGCCCATTCCAACCCAGGGCGCACCGGGCCTTATTTATCGCAGCAATATGTGGTGAGCGCCTATCAAGAGGCCATCGCCTCACAGCAAAGCGGTGAGGTGAAATGGGGCACCCGAGCTAAGGGTGAGCACCTTATGGCGCTAATTAGTGTTGACGCTGTGATAGAGAAATTTGATCAGGTTATTCAGCAGACACACAGTTAACCACTGTTAGCTTGTCACCCTGAGTTTTAGATTATCGTTTAGGAGAAAAATCATGCGGATAGCCATAGCCATCGACAGTTTAGCGGGTGGTGGAGCCGAGAAGGTCATGATTACCTTGGCAAAGCAGTTTATTAGCCTAGGGCATGAGCCGCATTTTTTGGTCATGGAAGATAATCGTTATTACGAAACCCCAGACAATTTACCTGTCCATCAATGTTTTGCCGACAAAGATAAAGATTATGACCACTTCGGGCGCCTAGGGGCATCGGTCGATAAGTTACGGGCAAAGATTGCCGAGATTGAGTCCCGAGTCGGTAAGTTCGATCTGTTTTTATCCAATCTTGATAAAACCAATTTGATGATGACCAAAACTGGGGTGACACCACTTTATGTGATTGTGCACTCATCAGTTGAAGAAGAATTGAGTCGTCAGTTTAAGTTAGGCCCCTTCGCCTACTTCAAGAAACTGCGGGCTAAAAAAGCACTCAATGGCCAGCATTTGATCACTGTATCCAATGGCATCGCTAAAGAGATTCAAGCCAAGGGGCGTTTGCACCCAGCATCAATGCGAACCATCTACAATCCATTTGAATTTAATGAGATTGTTGCTCAGTCACAGCAAGATAATCCGCAAATTCCTCAGGGGGACTATCTGATCCACGTAGGACGTTTTGCTAAGCAGAAGCGCCACGATGTGTTGTTTGAGGCCCTAAAACAGACCCAAAATCAGCTACCCGTAGTGTTGTTATGCCATAACCATAAGAAGGCAATTAAAGCAGCGAAGAAATTCGGCATCGAGAAGCGCTTAATCATTCCTGGATTCCAGAGTAATCCTTTTCCTTGGATCAAACGTGCGAAAGCACTGGTGCTGAGTTCCGATTTCGAAGGATTGCCGACGGTATTAATCGAATCCTTAGCCTGTGGCACACCAGTGGTGAGTACCGATTGCCCACACGGACCGAATGAGATTTTGACCGGAAATCTGGCTCCCTATCTTGTGCCCCGTCGTAATCCTGCGGCCTTGGCCAAGATGATTGACGCCGTGGTCGCGCAGCCGCCATCCCTCGAACATGTTGAGATTTTAGCTAAGGTGGATGCGACTGCGATTGCCGAACAATATCTCGCGTTAGCGAAATAATTTACCCGAGGAGAAAGCGGTGGAAGCGCGCAAATCAAACAAAAGACGTTATTTGTTCTACATCGCACAGAACTATTCCTATGCGATGCTAAGGCCGCTGCAGCAAGTGATTCTGGCGCGTGGCGATGAGGCGTGTTGGTTCCTCGAAGGCCGTGAGGTCGACCCCAAATTCCTTAAAGCGGATGAAAAACGCTTACTCGATATCGATGCCGTTAAGGCATGGAAACCCGATGCGGTGTTTGTGCCGGGTAACGTAGTGCCAAGCTTTATCCCTGGAGTAAAAGTAGGGGTGTTCCACGGTTTTAATGCGGGCAAAATGAATCATAAGGGGCGAGAAGATCACTTCGAAATCCGCGATTGCTTTGACCTGTATTGCACCCAAGGGCCAGCGACGACGCTGCCTTTCCTTGAGCTAGAGAAAAAAATCGGCACCTTTACCGTAGCCGAAACGGGCTGGCCAGCGCTCGATCCTTTATTTATTGAAAATAAAGATAATCCTTACATTAAGCCCGACGATCCTCGGCCCGTAGTGCTGTTTTGCTCGACATTCTCCCCCAGCCTGACTTGTGCGCCTGAGGTGTTCGAGCAGATTAAAGCCCTGTCGCAAAAGAGCCAGTGGCGCTGGTTGGTACAATTCCACCCTAAGATGAAGCCAAGTATTGTTGAGCAATACAAGACTCTCGAAAATGAGAATCTCCAGTTTGTGGAAACCGACAACGTGATCCCGCTTCTGCAGGCGGGAGATGTGATGCTCTGCGATACCTCCTCGATTTTATTGATGTTTTTAATGCAGCGTAAGCCTGTAGTGACCTTTAAAAATCAGTCACCGAAGGCGCATTTAATCGATATTAACCGAGTCGAAGAGATTGAACCTGCACTCACTAGAGCGCTTAGCCGCCCCGATGATTTGATGGCGCATATCCATGATTATTGTAATCAAATTCACCCCACGGGAGATGGTCAGTCTAGCCAGCGTGTACTCGCGGCGACCGATGCTCTGATTGATAAGGGAACCGCTTGGCTTAAACCTAAGCCATTGAACCTACTGCGACACTTTAAAATGCGCCGCAAGTTAGGCTATTGGAAATTGTTTTAAGAAAAAGTAAGGCCGACATAGTGTCGGCCTTGTTTTTAGCTTTGCGCTTTAGTCTCTTCGACCAGCTTAAAGATAATTTCTTGCATGTTTTTCTGAAAATCTTCAATGCTGTGGTTAGCTTTGATGTAGTTAACCGCTTTTAGCGCCAGCTCTCGGCGTAGCGGCTCGTTTTCCATCAAATGGCGGATACCGTCGACAAAGAGTGGGACTTTATCGAAACCATCCCCTAATACCGTGCCAGTAAATACCCCAAATTGGCTGGTGAGTTCATCGGGATCACGACAGCTCACGAGCAGCGTTCCGTAGGATAAGGCTTCCAAAAACGAAATCGGTAGTGCCTCGTGGATTGAGGTATTCACTAAAATCTTAGCGTCCTTAATCAACTGTGCCTTTTTCTCTCCCTCAACATGCCCCACAAAGTGTAAGTTAGGGATGTCGAGGTAGTTATTCATGATGGATTGGTTTTTCTTCGATTGTCTAAAGGATTGACCAAGCATGAAAAACTCATATTCTGGCATCAGTTTGGCAATCTCACAGAACAACCAGCCACGCTTAACCGACTCGATACGGCCGAGGAAGATAATGTGATTTTTCTTCGGGTGGGTTTCGACATCGAAGCTGTGATCGATTTCGATAGGATTAGGTAAGTATTTGATCTCGGTTTTATCGTCGAGGTTGTAAAGATCCCGCGCTTTTCTATCGAGAAAACGTGCTTGAGAAATAAACGAGACTTTACCTGCGGCCCATAGGTCGTGGACAAACTGATAAATGTTGCTATCCCAATAACTTTTCTCAGGAAAGAGTTTTACGGTATTAATTTCATCCCACTCGTAATCGGGGCGTGGATCTTGAACCCAGAACAACAATTTTTTATCGATATTGGGGATTGTTTTAAGAATACGATAGGAATGTGTCGTCATTTCGATGGTTAAGAAAAGATCATAGTTTTTCTTTTTTAAGAATCTAATATTAAGAAAATCCATAAACTTAGCAGCAAGACGATACACTTTGATACCATCAATCATATAACGACGGGGAATTAAGCGCTGTTTACTACAATCTTTCTTTATCAGTACTTCTACTTCAATATTTTCATTGGGTAAGTGTTTGGCGATCAGATGACGGGCAAGAAAGCCGTATCCACCGTACACTGTACCTGTACCACCAAAATATTCATCGACTAATAAAGCGACCTTTAGCTTACCCATAATTACCCCAAAAATACTCACAACGTCCATTTGTGAGACAAATTTATTCGAAGACGAGTATTTTGAGGTTTTTAATTCTTCCGATCAATTAAATAATTATTTTATTAATACAGAACGGAGTTTTATATAGCTAGGTTTTTTAAATGTGTTTAATTTGTATAAGTTTAATAAAAGCATTAGGGTGATTAATTGAATTAAAAACATAATTGATACAATTGTTGTATAAATATTGAATGCGCACCCATTTTGTATCAGTTTGTTGCAATTTTAATTAAAACGCCAATATAAGAAATGGCGTTCTAATTAAAAATGGTAATTTATTGCGCTAAGTTAATATATTGAGCGGCAATATATTGGCTATCTACTGCCTTTAATATGTCTAGATTGTCTAAAGCAGGTGGTGAGGCTAAGCACTCTAGTGCCTTTTGTGCCAACAGCGCGGGTTGGCGAACCGGGACGAGATATTGTGCTAAATGCCCTGTGAGAATTTCATTGGGCCCGTGTGGACAATCAGTACTGACGACAGGTGTGCCACAGGCTAAAGACTCAATCACTACGGTCGGTAAGCCTTCAAAATCTGAGCTGAGTAACATCAACTCGGCTTTGGCAATCCAGGCGTAGGGATTGTGTTGAAACCCTGGCGTGATGATTCTCTGTTCGACACCGTATTTCTTGGCGAGTTTGCGTGCCTTTTTGGGGCGGTTACACAGCAGGACAAGCTTAGGGGCCGTTGGCATATCCCTAAGTGCCTTAAACAAAATGTCGTGGCGCTTTTGCCGTGTCACACGGCCGACATGGATCATATAAGGTTCGCTTGGGATCTCGGCAATTTCTTCCTGAGTCTTCTTACGGATTTCTTCCAATCTAAAGGGATTATAGATGGTCTGAACGCTTTGTGGCTTCAGCCAAGAAGTGGCTCTGAGCTCAGCGGCGATACCATTGGAAACCGTGATGATTTTTTTACCAATCAGTGCCTTGGCCTTTTTCCAGCGACGCCAGAAATGCACTGGACCACGCTTTAATTCCATCAAGAGTTCTTGCTTAAGGGCGCAGTGGCAAAAGTAATAGCAGGGATCGAAATCGCAGCCGGAAACAACGACATCGCAGTCGGTGGAGTTACTTAAAAATAGCGAGAACTTACCCGATTGTTCCGCTTCGGCCACCTTAGCCTTCAGGCGTTGTCTTTGTTCCTGTAGGCTTGGCTTTTGGCCGGCGTCATACAGGTAATGAATCGTCACATTTTCTGGCGGCATAAAATCCCCCTCTTTATGGAACACAAAGAGGTGAACATCTTGCCCTGCTTCCTGCAGCACTTCGGCCTGGGATAAGGCGATTTTGACTGTGCCGTTCGAGAAAAAGTTATGGCAAAAAATGGCGATTTTTTTCATATAAGTGCTCTGATTACGTGGACTTAATCGGTTGTGGTGTGGTTTCAATCCATCGAGGTTGGACGAAAAGCCGCTGCCTACTTAAGCCAATATATAGCGAGTCGGCATTATATCAGTTCATGCCTTTACATGGGCTTAATCCGAGGAATTCTTGCCAGTATTTCAATTTTTAACGGGATTTTCAGCGGTTTTTATCGGGATGATTCACTCAAGTGGCTAAAACGAGTAGACTGGCGGCAATGATTTTAGGGTATCTATCTGAGTTGAGTCAGCAAAGTGCATACAAGAGCGATTTATCCTGGGACCTTCGATCCCATTACCAATGGTCATGCCGATTTGATTGAGCGTGCGGCTAAGTTGTTTAAGCATGTGATTATTGGCATTGCGGCCAATCCATCTAAGCAGCCAAGGTTTACCCTTGAGGAGCGCGTTGAGTTAGTAAACCGCGTTACGGCCCATTTGGATAATGTGGAGGTGGTTGGGTTTTCGGGCCTGCTGGTGGATTTTGCCAAGGAACAGCGTGCGAGCGTGCTGGTGCGTGGTTTGCGTGCGGTTTCCGACTTTGAGTATGAATTCCAATTGGCCAACATGAATCGCAGATTAAGCCCAGATCTTGAGAGCGTATTTTTAACACCGGCCGAAGAAAACTCCTTTATTTCTTCCACCTTAGTGAAGGAAGTCGCGCTGCATGGCGGCGATGTGAGCCAATTTGTACACCCTGAGGTGGCAAGCGCGTTGACCGACAAGCTTAACCTTGCAAAAGCCTGATTAGGCTGAGTATTTCCATAAAACCTTTGAGGCATCAGGCCTCGCGATGATAATGAAAAGGATGTTATGAAGGCTTTTTTGACCCCCACTATCCTCGCTGCTAGCGTTGCATCTGGTTTATTGTTTTCTGCTTCCGTTGCTGCCGCCCCTTGGGTGGATGCCTCGGACATTTATTTAAGGGCCGATATTCAAGCACTGGCCGATGCGGGCGTGATCCGTGTGCCAGTGAATACCTTTCCCTTGATGTGGTCGGGGATTGGTGGCGACTTAGCAAAAGTCGAACCCGAGCTATTGTCTCCCCGATTAGTGCAAGCCTTTGCCCGAGTTAACTTTTACTATCAAAATGCCGTCGATAATCGTGGTAATGCTAGGGTTAAACTCTCGGGCGCGACCGACCCTGCTCGCTTCCAGCATTATGGATCCGACTATCGTGAAAAGGGTGAGGCTAAAGCCTCCTACGAATACTTAGGCTCACGTGTGGCCTATAAAACCACAGTTGCCGAGACGTACGACCCGCAAGATAACAAAAACTTCCGTCTCGATGAGTCTTACTTCGCGGTGATCATGGGTAACTGGATTGCGACTCTAGGCACGGTTGAGCAATGGTGGGGGCCGGGATTTGACTCGGCATTGCATCGCTCTAACAATGCACGCCCTATGCAGTCACTGTCGCTCAGCCGTAATAATGCTGCCGCCTTCGAAACGCCATGGTTATCTTGGATTGGTCCTTGGACCTTCAAGACCGGTTTTAGCATGGCTGAAAAAGAGCGTGCCGTGCCTAAAACGGCGGAATGGGATATGCGCTTTACCGCCAAACCCCTTCAGCAGTTAGAAATAGGCCTGTCTTGGTCGACACTGTTTTGTGGCGAAGGGCAGAATTGCGACTTCGATTCCTGGTGGGACTCGGTGGCAAGCAATGCTGTTTGTATCGACGGTTCAGATTCTTGCCTTGCCGATCAACGCCGTGACGCTGGTCATAGAACCCAGAGCATCGATTTACGTTATGCCGATACTTGGCAGGATATCCCTGTGGGTTTGTACCTTGAGCATAGCTGTGAAAACGGCAGCGATTGCGGCTCACTTTGGGGGATAGATACCCATTTCGGCACGTCGGGTAAGCAGTTCAAGCTATTTATGGAATACTCGGACACCTTTGTCGAGTGTGATGGCAAGCCTAACTGCTTCTATGAAGATCCTGTCTACCTGAGTGGGACGCGTTACTACGGCAGAGCCTTAGGCTCGACCTATGATAGCGATGCTCAAGTCTTTGTGTTTGGTTTGGTTGGTCAGTTCCATAACAGCCGCGGTTTTACCTCGCTACTGCGTTATGCCAAGTTGAATAAAGACGGCACCCATGTGGCTACCACATGGGCGCCACAGCCACCGAAGGAAGACTTACTGATGCTGGAACTTTCCTATCGTATGCCGGTGTGGAAGGGCATGTGGAGTTTGGGGGGCACAGTCTCGAGATCGGAATTTGATGTACAAGAAAACGATACTAATGCGACTTTCTTTAGCAGTTTTGAATATCGTTTTTAATTATGGTAATCGATTGAAATAAATATAAAAATGCCTGCAATAGCAGGCATTTTTATCGGCGAGATTAACGCGTCTGGCAGATGCCGCAAAACACTGTGGTGCGCTGACCAAGGCGGATTTCGCTGAGTAGATTGCCGCATTGCGTACAGGTTTCGCCGCCGCGGCCGTAAACATGCAGCTTTTGGGCGAAATAGCCGGGTTTACCCTCGGCATTGGTGAAGTCCTTAAGCGTGGTGCCGCCCTGCTTGATGGCGTGTGCGAGGATTTGTTTCACTTCAGCAACCAGTACCATTAAGCGTTCAATATCTATCTTGCCTGCCTCCGCCTCGGGGTGTATCCCTGCGGCAAACAGTGCTTCGTTGGCGTAAATATTTCCCACACCCACCACAATATGATTATCCATCAGGCAGAGTTTGATGGCCTTTTTCTTGCCCGCCAGTGCGGCAGCTAACTGATTGACATTAAAGGCATCGGTCAGAGGTTCTGGCCCGAGTTTTTCCAGCAGCGGATGGGCTTCCTCTGGCAATTGGCACCATAACCAAGCGCCGAAGCGTCTTGGGTCGTTAAAGCGCAGAATGCGGCCATTGGCGAGAACGAGATCGATATGGTCATGCTTCTCCACTGGCGTGTCGTGGGGCAGGATCCTTAGGCTGCCCGACATTCCCAAGTGCACTATGCTGGTGCCGGCATCGGTATCGATGAGCAGATACTTAGCACGACGGCGCACTTGGCGTATGGTTTGGCCGATGATCTGTTTGGCAAGTTCGGGAACGGGCCAACGCAGTGAGGCGTTCCGCACAACGAGGTCAACCACGGTTTGATCGACTAAGTAAGGGGTTATCCCCTGACGGGTGACTTCGACTTCTGGTAATTCCGGCATGATTGGTTTCTTTTATTCAATAGATTAACGTGCAGGTTTCGCATCGAGGATTGGCTGTAAACCCGTCCTTAAGCTCGGTGGCACTAAGTACCAGTTGCCAGCGGGCGACTTGAGCACACCGTCCTCGGGGAAATAAATCCAACGTTGCGATTGGCGGATCTCGGCAATTTGGATCACCAGTTCCTGCGGCTTGCCCGTGGGTTGTGGTGCCTCGCTCAGGGGCGAGACCCTTAAACCTTGCCAAGCCTTTGCCCATTGCTCACAGTTGAGTACTTGTGGATCGCACTCCCAGCTTGAAGTTTGTTTGTGCAGCCAAATACCATCCAACTGCAACTGAGCCAGCGGGGCATTATCATCAAATAGCCGTTGCGCATCACTGGGCACATTTTGGGTTTTCTTATCCATAAACGTGAGCACGGCAATGATAAACACGCAGGCAAGAATAATGATGTTATTCCACTGTTTACGAGTAAGCGCCATAGGAAGAGTGACACAAAAAATAGGACTAATGCCATGAGTGTATCACGGCAAAATTGAGATGCTAGCCCTGAGGTGAGGAGGTTAACCGCCGGTGGCGTTCATAAAACGCAGAATTTGTACTTCGTTATTATCGAATACATGCTGCTGAGGTTTGCGCTTAATGCCTTGGAGAATGGCGGTTTTTAGTCGTTCAATATCGCCGGGGAACTCTCTTATAATGCTTTTTAAATCAACGGAGTGCTCATTACCCAGACAGAGCAATAGCTGCCCCTCTACGGTCACGCGCACCCGATTACATTCGTGGCAAAAGTTGTGGCTATGGGGTGAGATAAAGCCGATGTGAATTGGACTATCGACCATCTTGTAGTAACGCGCGGGTCCGCCTGTGCGTTTATTGGAGAGTTGTAGTGGATAATGCTCGCTAATCATGGCCTTAACTTCATCACTGCTGCAATGGCGCATGCGTTTGCGTTCATCCATTTCACCCAGCGGCATTTCTTCAATAAAGGCGATATCGAGCTTGCGGTCGCGGCAAAAGTTAACCAGATCGATGACTTCATGATCGTTTTGCTGTTTGAGGATCACGGCATTGATTTTTATGCGCGTAAAACCTGCGGCAATGGCCGCATCAATGCCTTCGATAACGCGTGCTAATTTGCCGTTGCGTGTCAGTTGGGTAAATAGTTCGGGGTTAAGGGTATCTAAGCTGATATTTAAACGCTTAAGACCCGCATCAAACATAGGTTTGGCAAACTTACTGAGCCTAGAACCGTTGGTGGTCATCGATAAATCTTTGAGCCCTGGGAGCTTGCCAAGTAAGTGCACCAGTTGATCGCAATCGCTACGCACTAGCGGCTCGCCGCCGGTGAGGCGAATTTTGGTCACCCCCAGTTCAGTAAAGGCTTGGGCAATCCAAGCCAACTCTTCGAGGTGCAGTACATGGTCCTTGGGCAAGAAGCAGGGATCTTCGGTCATGCAGTAGACACAACGGAAGTCGCAGCGATCTGTCACTGAGAGTCGTAAATATTCGACCTGACGGCCAAAGGCATCTACAAGTTGGCTCATAGGGACTCAGTGGCTCTTATAGAAGATCGGCAAAAGGTTGAATAAACACGGTTTCACCCGCATTCACCACCTCAGCATCATCTCCAATGATGATAAGGCAATTGCCTTTGACCATAGAGCTGAGCATGCCCGAACCTTGGTTACCTGTGCTGGTCACGTGCAGCCTGCCATCATTACCGAGGCGATAAATGCCGCGGATAAACTCAGTGCGGCCCGTGCGGCTTCGCAGGGTTTCATCGGTAATCGCTGGGAATAATGGCGCCTGCCAGTGAGTTTCACCAGCGAGTTTACGCAGCGCAGGTTGCACAAATTGTAGGAACGACACCATCACCGCCACCGGATTGCCGGGCAAGCCGAAGAACAAGCTATCGCCGACCTTACCAAAGGCGAGTGGGCGACCGGGACGCATATTGATCCGCCAGAAGTCGATATTGCCAAGGCGTGCCAGCACGGCCTTGATGTAGTCGGCATCGCCAACGGAAACCCCGCCAGAGCTAATCACCACATCGGCCTGCGCCGCAGCCTTGGTTAAGGTGGCTTCGAGAGCGCTTTCGGAGTCTTCGATAATACCTAAGTCAATGACGTCACAACCTAAACGTTTTGCCATCGCTTTGATTGTGTAACGGTTTGAGTCATAAATACAGTTTGGATTCAGTGCTTCGCCGGGTTGGCTGACTTCATCACCGGTTGAGAACACGGCTACTGTTGGACGGCGATAAACTGTCACACGGTCAAGGCCGAGGGAGGCTAATAATCCTTGCTCGGCGGCGCTTAGGCGTGTGGCTTGGGTGAGGGCGACTTGGCCTTTGCCTATGTCTTCACCCGCAAGGCGAACGTGCTGGCCCTGTTGAATGCGGCCTTCAAAACTGACCTTGGCATTGGCCTCGTTAGCCAGTTCTCTAGGTTGTACTGTGTCGGCACCTGCTGGTACGGGGGCCCCGGTCATAATGCGCACGGTTTCACCCGCTTTGAGTGTGCCCGAATATTGATGTCCGGCGAGGACCTCACCGACTAAGGTGAAGCTTGCAGGCAGCGGATCTTGATAGGCGAAGGCATAACCATCCATCGCCGAGTTGGTTTGCTGCGGTACATTCACGGGCGAAATGCTGTCGCGGGCCAGCACGCGATTATCTAAATCGTCTAAGCCTATGTCTTCCACCTCAGTGACAGGCGTGACATGGGATAAAATCTGCGCTAACCCTTGGCTCACGCTCAGGTTTTTATCGCTGCCCAAGGTGCAGGCATCGACAGTTGCAATAGGTAATGCTGGGTTAGGGGCTTGCCAGCTATTGGCGTATTCCATCACAAAGTCAGCAATTTGCGCGACATTGTTAAGGTCGAGTCTTCTGAGCTCGCTCGGTAGCTCGGTGTCATCACAGCAAGCGATGGCGAGAATATTGTCGTCTTGGGTATAGATAAACGGCTTGCCGTGGGCGGCGCGGTGCAGCTCAATTTTCGGTAGCGTGAGTTTTTTAAAGCCTTCGACTAAGACGATATCGACTTTATCGGCTTCAATTTGTTTGAGTAGGTGGACTAGCTCAGGGTCACCATCGCGGGCATCTTCGGTCATCAGCGCCCAACGCACATGGGAGGCGACTAACATTTGCCGTGCGCCAGCTTTGCGCATCTCGTAGCTGTCTTTACCGGGAATATCGACATCGAAATTGTGGTGAGCATGTTTGATCACCGCCAGACGCAGGCCGCGCTGATTTAATTCGGGGATCAATTGCTTGAGTAGGGTGGTTTTCCCCGTGCCGCTATAGGCACAAAATCCGAGAACGGGAATAGATAGCGGATTGACGAAGGGAGTACTCATTTGCACCTCTAATCTGGGAAATTGAAGCCTTAGCTTTGGTTTATCTCTGCTGCCAGTCGTTGTTTTTGTTCTGGCGTGTTCACATTGACGAAGGCATTGGGTTGATCGGCAAAGGCCGCCACCGCAAAGCGATGTTTGGCATACCAAAAATCAATTTTACGCTCACCCGCTTCGAGAAAGGCGGTCATCGACTCGCGCAGGCTCGGCTTTAGTAACATCACCACCGGCTGCTCACGTTCCCCATCGCTGGCCACGGCAAGTTCAGCACCGTTTGCCTCAATGGCGGTTAATAAGCGGGCGACTAAATCCCGCGGGAGTAGCGGACAATCGCAGGGCACCACGAGCAGATAGTCTGCTTGGGTGTGACCCATAGCGGTGATCATGCCCGCCAAGGGGCCGAGAAACCCAGTATGCTCATCACTCAACACCGTAAAACCGAACTCAGCATAGCGTGTTTGGTTACGATTTGCGTTGATCAGGATCTCCTTAACCTGAGGTTTTATCCGTTCGATAGTGTGTTCTATCATGGCCTTGCCGTTTAGCTCGACGAGGCCTTTATCGTCCCCGCCCATACGGCGTGCCATACCACCGGCAAGAATAACCGCATCAATTTGCAACGACATATAAAGATCCCTGTGTGGAGTTTGTGTGCGTTTGCTGATGGGAGGTTATCACCTGTTGGTCAGCAATGTGCCACTGCTGCTCGCAAATGGCGGTGAGCGCACAGTTTTGGTGGCTGCTTAGCAGCATTCCCGTCCCTTGCTGTTTGAGCTGTTGGATCATTTGCAGCACTAAGGCTTGGGAGTCCTTATCCATATTGGAGGTCGGCTCATCGAGCATCAGTAACTTTGGCTGCAATATCCAAGCGCGGGCGATAGCGAGGCGTTGTCTTTCGCCGCCGGATAAATTGCTGGCTCTGGCTTGCAATAGCGAGCCTAGTTGAGCCATCTCAATTGCTTGACCAATTCTACGTTTGGCTTCGGTTTTTGAGGCAGCAAAAGGTAAACCGTAAGTCAGATTGTAATTGACTGTGCCATCGAATAGATAGGGGTGCTGGTGGAGATAAATGGCCTTTCCAAGCAAAGGGTTACGTTTCCACCATCCATCTTTTTTAAAGCCGCTCAACTCAATGTTACCCTGAGATGGCGTCTGTAGACCCGCGAGGATCTTCATTAGGGTCGACTTGCCCGAGCCGTTGTCACCCTGCAAATAAATAACGTTCCCTTGGCATAACTCGAGGC
The DNA here is from genome assembly GCF_014647135.1 of Shewanella xiamenensis. Lineage (GTDB taxonomy): Bacteria > Pseudomonadota > Gammaproteobacteria > Enterobacterales > Shewanellaceae > Shewanella > Shewanella xiamenensis. Next base: position 144,838 of record NZ_BMOP01000008.1, on the reverse strand, counting down.
TATGGGCTTTGAATAATAAGCGCGGGCCAAAGGACATTTCCAAGTCACGGGCAATCAGTTTGGCTTGGGTCATAAGTTAATGGCTCCTTGGCGTTTCTTTGCCGCGTAAACTACCTAAGGCAAAGTTTAGGATCAAGGCCAAGATTAGCAGCACTAATCCGAGGGCGATAGCTTGGGCGAAATCACCTTTACTGGTTTCCAGTGCGATAGCCGTCGGGATATTACGTGTTACGTTTAAAATGTTTCCGCCCACCATCATCGAACAGCCGACTTCGGTGAGAATACGGCTAAAGGCTGCGACAATCGCCAGTAATAATGGCATACGTAGCTCGCGACATACTGTCCAGACGGCGCTTATCCAAGAGGCGCCTAAGGTGCGTGAGGTTTCCCATGCGCGGCGATCGACACTAGTGAAGGCCGCTTGGCTCATGGCGATCATCACGGGGGCGCAAATCAGCATTTGGCCGAGGATCATCCCCTCTTGAGTAAACAACCACTTTAAATCCCCAAGCGGGCCGTTGCGGGTCAAGATGAGGTACACCAGAAGGCCGATCACTACGGTGGGAATCGATTGCAGTGTCTGCACTAAGTTGGTGACAAACCACTTTCCAGGGAAATAGGCAAACGCCAACACAAAACCGAGCACCATCGACGGGACTAAGGTAATGAGAAGTGCCGCGAACGAAACCGAAAACGAGACAGAAATGATGGACCAAACGTCGGGGTCCAATGAAAACAGCAGGCTTAACGCCTGCTGTAACAGTGCTAGCCAGCCTTCGTTCATTCGCTATAGGTTGCCTTGAACAGTTGCTCGCCTTCAACTTTGAAGTTGTTGATCATGCTTTGACCTTCTTTGCTGATCAGCCAGTCACTGAAGGCTTTTGCGCCTTTGTGGTTCAGATCTGGGTATTTCGCTGGGTTGATCAGAATCACTTGGTATGGGTTCGCTAGGGTTTTTCCACCATCAAAATCCACACCTAAGTCCAACTTCGTTTTGTACGCTACGAAAGTACCACGGTCAGATAGAGTGTAACCTTGTAATTCGTTTGCCATCAGCAGGGTTTTACCCATGCCTTGACCGACTGAAGTGTAACCTTTGAAGTCAGGAGTCACGCCCGCGGCTTTCCATACTTCTAGCTCTTTGATGTGAGTGCCAGAGTTGTCACCACGAGATAAGAAAGGTAAGCCAGATTTGGCGATTTTAGCGAAGGCTTCTTCAGCGGTTTTGCTTTCACGCAGTTTGGCAGGGTCGTTTTTAGGGCCTAATACGACGAAATCGTTTTCCATAATGCCACGTGGCTCAACACCAAAACCATCGGCAACAAATTTTGCTTCAGCGCTTGGTGCGTGGGTCATCACTAAATCTACATCGCCTTGCTCACCTAGTTTCAGTGCTTTACCTGTACCAGTGGCGATAACTTGTACTTTATAGCCTGTTGCACTTTCAAACTTAGGCAGTAATTCTTGTAACAGACCAGAGTTTTCAGTACTGGTCGTGGTGGCTAACTTAATCACTTCAGCCGATTGAGCGGGTAACACTGTGAGCATACTGGCTGCAACAACTAAGCCTAGTAAAGATTTCATGTGGGATTTCACGTTTAGCATGGATACTCCTTGGCGAAAAATAGGGGTCCGACTCAATTGCCTACTGAGTGGGAGATTCCGTAAATTGTAATGCGTTCGATGGAAAGCAAATAGGATGCCAAACCAATAATGGTGCATTTACCTTCACAGCATGATCTAAATTGTGAGCTCGATCCCAGGCTCAGCAAATAGTTTACAGACAAATTGTCCCAGCGCATGCTTCTGATGGTTCATAGTGACCTATTCGTCTAGTTTCAATGCTAGAATTGGTCGCAATTGAGTCAAAATGTCCAGACGTGAGCACTATGAGCCAGATAGATAATAACCTCAAGCCCCTTCCTTCCGCTGTTTCAGTCCTGATCGTCGATGACGAGCCGGGGATGCGTAGCTTTTTGAATAAGGCACTCTCGAAGAAATTCGCCTTAGTCGAAACGGCGGGCAGTATTGAAGATGCTGAGCAGTTACGTAGCCGCTGCCATTTCGACTTGCTGATTGTCGATATCCGCTTACCCGGTCGCTCGGGTATCGAGTGGCACGAAGCCTTAGACGAGCAAGGTCGACGTTCCGATGTAATCTTTATGACCGGCTATGCGGATTTAGAGGTGGCGATTAAAGCGCTGCGAGCAGGTGCCTCAGATTTCATTATGAAGCCATTCCATCTTGAGCAGATGATGTCGGCGGTTGACCGTTGTATTGAGCGCCGTTTACTGCGCCGTGAAAACTTAATGCTACGCCGCGAAGTCTCTATCGGCTATTCCTCTACCATCATAGGGAGTAGCGACGCCATGAAGTCGGTAAAGCAAGTGATTGAGCGCGTGGCACCGACCAATGCCGTGGTGTTAATTCAAGGCGAATCGGGCACAGGTAAAGAGTTAGTCGCGCGGCAATTACATTTACTCAGCGGCCGCCAAGGGCCCTTCGTGCCTGTTAACTGTGGCTCGATAGCCCCAGAACTGCTTGAGAGTGAACTCTTTGGTCATACGGCTGGCGCGTTTACTGGTGCTAAAGGTAACCGTGAAGGCCTATTTAGTTTTGCCTCCGGCGGTACGATTTTCCTCGATGAAATTGGCGAGATGCCGCTCAAAATGCAAACAGCGTTGTTAAGGGTGCTGGAGCAGAAGGCGATTCGCCCCGTGGGCAGTGAGAAGGAAGTCAATATTGATGTCCGGGTGATTGCGGCAACTAACCGTACTCTGATGGATGAAGTCGAAGCGGGGAACTTCCGTCGCGATCTTTATTATCGACTGAATGTGCTGGATATTTTTATTCCTCCGCTGCGTGAGCGTCCGGAAGATGTGGTCGAATTGACCCACCATTTTACCCGCCAATTGGCTGCTGAATTAGGCGTGCGTGAAGTGGTGTGGAGTCATGAAGACATGGTAAAGCTGCAACAACATGAATGGCCGGGTAATATCCGCGAACTGCGTAATATGATTGAGCGCTGTATTCTGCTCGGCAAACCGCCAGCGGAGTACTGGAAGCAGCAGGTTAAAACCGAGTCTTCGGCTTTGCAGGGTTATCCTTTAGATTGGCCATTAAAAGATGTGGAAAAACACCATGTGACGAGTGTGGTCGATCTGCATTCTGGCAATAAATCTGCGGCTGCTCGGGACTTAGGGGTTTCCCGCAAGACCTTAGATCGCAAATATAAAGAGTGGTTTGACGTTAGCGACGAGCAGGAGTTTTAAGTGTCTTTTTTTACTCACTTTTTTGGAGTTAGTTGGCAGCAAATGCAGGCTAAAGTGCGTTATCGCATTTTGATCCTCACATTGCTGCCGATTTTGCTCACTTTGGTGAGTTTAGTGTTTATCACGATCTACTGGAATATCAGCTATACAGGTAAGCAACTGTTTATGAAGGTCAAAGCCGATTTGGCTGTGGCTGAAAATACCCTGCAACAGGTGCAAGTTCGCCAAGAAAAACAGCTAGAAAGAGTGATGACCTCATGGACATTCCAGAATGATTTTAGGCCGATCCTCAGTGGTGCATTAGATCATAGGACGAGCATAGATAGTTTTCTTGATGAGCAAAAGCAGCAACTCGATTTAGACTTTTTGCGGCTGGTCAGTGTCGCTGAAGCGGCGGCTGATCCTGACTTACGACAGATTTTACCGAAAATGGGTGGAATGTTGCCTTATTCGGGACTGATGGTGTTATCTCGTGAACGTTTGGCGCGGATTGACCCTGATTTAGCGCAAAGAGCGAGTATTCCACTGTTAGCGACCTTGCGGGCACAAAGTCCCAATAAGCAAGTTGAGGACCGTGGTTTGCTCAGCCGTAGCTTGTTGCCGATCCCCGATACTGAAGGCAAAGTGGCATGGTATCTCGACGGCGGGGTGTTATTTAACCGCGACACCCGCATCGTTGATCATATCCGCGATCTTGTCTACGACAAGGGCACCTTGCCCGAACGTTCAATTGGTACTGTGACGATTTTTCTCGATAATATTCGGGTATCGACTAACGTTCCTTTGCATTTTTTTCCACAGCCGAATGAATCCCAAGGGCGTGCGCTGGGGAGTTTGGTCTCGGAGGAAGTGCGAGAAAAAGTGTTAAATCACGGAGAGTTATGGGTCGATAGGGCGTTTGTGTACAATGATTGGTTTATTTCTGCCTATGCGCCGTTAGAAGATGTCCGTGGACAACGAATTGGGATGATTTACACCGGTTTTTCGGAGTCACCTTTTATTCATAACTACCTGCTTAATATCATTGAGTTAGGTACCATTCTGATGTTAGTGCTGCTTATTTCAGGTTTGCTGGTTTACCGCGGTGCCTACAGTTTATTGCAGCCGATTGAGCGGATTCACCATGTGGTGCAAGCCGTGCAGTCTGGGCGCAATGTGCGTATTGGTGCCTTGGGGTTAGATAGGGATAACGAGTTGTCGAATCTTGCCGAGCAGTTCGACCGTATGCTCGACCTATTGCAGCGGCGCAACGCGCAAATTCAGGCCGCTGCCGAACAGCTCGAAATGAAGGTCGAAGAGCGCACTCGTAGCCTGCAAGATAAGACCTTAGAGCTACAGCGTAACGTCGCTTTACTCAATGAGACACGCCAGCAGTTAGTGACTAATGAAAAGTTGACCGCTCTAGGAGAGTTAACCGCTGGTATTGCACACGAAATCAATAATCCGACCGCTGTTATCCTCGGCAATATGGAGTTACTGCGCTATGAGCTGGGTGATAATGCCGACGTCGTAAAAGAAGAAATTGATCTAGTTATTCAGCAGGTTGGTCGTATAAGCACTATTATCCGTAGCCTGCTGCAATATAGTCGCCCGGGAGAGTTTAACGCTCCCTTAGAGATGCACCCTATCACGCCGATCATTGAGGAAATGCTGGTATTAGTGCGGCATTCAATTCAAAAGCAAGAAGTTGTGCTGATAACGGAACTGAACGCCAGTTGCCCTGTTCAGGTCAATCGCCCGCAGTTACTGCAAGTACTGATTAACCTTGTGGTGAACGCAGCCCATGCGATGGATGGTAAGGGACGCATTTGGGTTCGCACTTATGATTGGGTGCAGCAAGATATGCCGATTGGCGTCAAAATCGAGGTTGAAGACGAAGGGTCTGGGATTGAGCCTGAGCAATTGGGGCGGATTTTTGATCCTTTCTATACCACGCGTAAAGATGGCACTGGTCTTGGGCTGTCGCTCAGCTACGGTATTATTAAGCGCATCGGTGGCACCATAGAGGTGAGCTCTGTATTAGGTAAAGGCTCAATCTTCACCATTGGCTTGTATCACGAGGCTAAGGAAGATCAACAAAACAACCTTTACGATGGCTTACATTTTTCTGGACATAATGGTGAAATCTAAAATTCTGCGCGAGTTAAGTATAAGGTTCAAAGAGCTTTATTGAATAACAAGCAAAAAAAAGCCGGATGATGAATCCGGCCACAAAAGAGTGTGTGAGCAATGTCGTGCTTGCAAACTCAGGAGCACTTTAACAACGTCAGATTACCAGTCATCGGTGTTAAAGATGAGTTTTGGAACGCAAGTTAACGATAATCATTCTCAATTGTGTTTGCAAGCTATTTATTGCAAAAAATGCATATTTTTATCTATGGTATATTTATGCAGCCACAATAGACTTGCTTAAATGTAATTTATGGTTGATCAAACTCTGAGGATCGGCATTTAGCTCGGTAATTAAATATTGGTTTCTAATCAACAGATTGAGCATTGCAGGGAAACGATTCATGGTTTTAACCTGAATATGGTTATAGCCTTGGAGGCTGGCCCATTTCTCTTGGTATTCCAGTAGGCTTTGTGCTAATCCTAAACGTCTAAAGTCTGTCGCAACGCCACCTAACCAACTGTAAAAAATCCCTTTTTCCTGTTCGTATCCCAGCTTGAACCCCGCCAGTTCGCCTTCCACATAGGCTAGGAGAATCAAGCAAGTCTTGCCTGAAAGCCGTGCCGTTAAGGTGTCTGGCGTCAATGGACGGTCGAGCTCAGGTATTTGCTTACTTAGTTCGATGAGTTGTATGGCTAACTCGGGAGTCAGAGTTGTGATTGCTTTGATTTCAATTGAATACATAATTTTCTCTCACAAAAATCAGCCCCAATAGCGTATCAAACGCATTGGGGCCGAATAAAAACTGTTCAAATTATAACAGGTCTGGCCAGTTGAGTTAATCAGGAAAATGATTTTTGTGGGCTGGTTTGCAATATCTTGTCTTGTAACACTTTCAGTAGCACACCGTAGGCGGGCAAGAATAGCCCTAGGCTAACAAGCAATTTAAAGCTGTAATCGACAGTGGCAATTTCAGGCCAGTTGGCGGCCATAAAGCTGTCTGTTGAAGCATAAAAAGCGATGCTGAAGAACACTAAGGTATCGACTAAATTACCAACAATCGTCGATGCCGCAGGCGCGACCCACCATGAACGGCTTTGGCGCAGACGGGCGAATACAGTGATATCCATCAGCTGACCAATCAAATAAGCCGCAAAGCTGGCAAACGCAATACGAAACACAAAGGTGTTCCATTGGCTTAAGGAGTCCATCCCTTGGAAGCTACCCTGATGGAATACGACTCCCATAACATAGGAAATCATCAGTGCGGGCACCATGGCCTTGAGGATGATGCTTCGAGCGGGTGTTTGTCCAAAAATGCGCACCGTTAGATCGGTTGCAAGGTAAACAAAAGGAAAACTAAACGCGCCCCAAGTGGTGTGATAACCAAACAATTGAAACGGCAGTTGTACCAAGTAGTTGCTTAGGCAAATAATCAGTATGTGAAATCCCACTAATAGCAGGAGTGCGCGGCGAAGCTGCGCAGGGGTTAACATTAACATATGTGGCCTTTTTAGTTGTGTAGGGCGGGGTGAGGGAACCCGCTAAATCGTCTGCTGTTATTTTATCCCGTTCCAGCGTGCTGAAATCGGGCCGCCATTATAGTGACCATGTTTGAAGATGCAAGCTTACGGTTTATATTTCAAGCAATTTAGCCGCGAATACAGCGCAAACCTAAGGCATAGGGATCGAAATTGTCCTACACTTTTAAGAAATGTTAGGAGAAACCGATGAGATTATTTTTTGCCGCCTTGTGTGTTAGCTTATTGAGTTTCTGTGCTTTCGCGACTCCCAATAAGCCGGTCGTGGTGCATCTTGTCACAGCCTCTTGGGAAGGTTTTGCTAATCCTGATGAGACGGGTTACTACTTTGATCTCCTCAGGCGTGTCTTTCCATCACCGGAATGGCAGGTCGATGTGCAGTTTATGCCTTTTGCTCGTACCTTATATCTGATTGAAAGCGGACGGGTTGATATGGTTCTCAGCGTGTACAAAGGCGATGTGAAAAATAGCCTACTGAGTGAAAATGCCGTTGAGCTTGATTCAATTGATGCCGCAGTAACGCCTCAAATTGCAGCAACTTGGGCAGGGATGGAGAGTTTATCCCATAAGCGAGTCCAAGCCATGCTGGCTTATCGTTACAATATGCTGACCTCCATACCGATGTTTTACGAAGAAAGTAGCGACATGTTGAGTATGCTCAATAGTGTAAATGCGGGACGAATCGATGCCGTACTGGATTACAAAAAGAATATGGAGGCGCTCATTCCTAAACTGAGGGCACCACAAACGTTTGTGATTATCCAAGGCGTGTTAAATGCAGAAACTTTTTTTGCCTTTGCCAATACCGAAAAAGGACAAATGCTAAAGCAACATTTTGATATTGAACATAAAAAAATCATTGACTCCGGTGAGCAGGATAGGCTTTACACCGAGACCAAAGCAAAGGGGTTTTAATGTTTTGGCATCAGTGTTAAATGTTCATAGCTCAATCAGAATCGACATTATCGTTGCAAGTTTATTCTCTAGCTCTTGCCACTCAGCCTCGGGATCTGAACCTGCAATAATGCCCGCACCCGCAAACAGATTAATTTTACCTGGCTCAATCAATGCACTGCGGATGGCGACTGAAAACTCACTCTCATCTTGATTAAAATATCCGCAAGCACCAGCGTACCAGCCTCGCATATAGCCTTCCCGCTGGCGAATGAACTTCATTGCAGATTCTCTAGGGAGGCCTCCCACCGCGGGTGTAGGATGCAGTGCTTGTAACAGCTGAAAATCGTTCACGCCGGGCTTTAACTCGGCACGAATAGCGCGGTGCAGATGCTGAATATGATTTAACTTAAAGATTGTGGCCGCTTCTTCTGCACCGACATACTGACTCAAAGGCGTGAGCATATTGACTATGTGACGGCGAACAAGCTGATTTTCAACACTATTTTTATTGTCTTCCAGCAGCGCATTGGCTAGCGCTACATCTTCTTCTTTATTTAATCCGCGAACTGTCGTGCCCGCTAATGCCTCGGTAAACAATTGTTGCCGACGACGACGAAATAAGCGCTCTGGGGAGCAGGAGATATAAGTACGCTCAGGGCTAAATTGGAATCCAAATTGAAAGCTGTTGGGGTTACGGCCTTGCCAGCAGGCTAATACCATCCAAGGATCAACTTGCTCGTTAACCTTAAGCTCTGTCAAACGTGAGAGAACGACCTTGGGTGTATCTTGATTAAATTCAGGCTCAACGACTTGTTCGACTAAGGTTTTCCAACGAGGAAAGTCCGGAATATCTTGGCGGCTCTCTAGGGTGAGTTTATTGGGTGGCGCCAAGGGGCGTGCTGGCATAACCGCTTCAATAGCGGCAATAGCAAGGTCGATCTCATCGATAGGATTGTTATCGGCAAAATTAAGATTTACCCGCAAACTAAACTGATCTGCACTGCGTCTAAACTCGATTCTGGGTAGTACAAATCGGCTATTACCAAACTCAGGCCAAGATTCAATGCTGCGGTCAAAGGCTACACCGCCATAGTATCGAATGTCTGGATTGCTAGATAAAACACGTTGCCGTTCGTAAACACTGGCCAGCTCGTTATCCTGGACGCCAGTTTCAAATTTTATGTCTTTACAAGCACCTATGGCTGCAACTTCTTCAATTTTGTCACGCCCATGCCAGTAGATGCGTGGATACTGAGTTTGTGATGCCAACCATGAAATCAAAGGAATAGAGACAGTCGTTAAAGATAGCTGCACTATCGGCTCCGACGCTGGAACCTGTTTCATTTGAATGAGTTTGTCGATGAGAGACTTAAGGTCTTCAGACAGGGCATGAGCAGGCAAGTAAAACTCCAAAGATAACGGAATGAAGGTAGTGGCTGAAGTTCCGGTTCTCAGCGGTGAATATGAACTAGGTTAATGCATTCTTTTTAAAGTCATTTACACCAAGTTGATTAGAGCGTGTAAATAAGAATCTTTCGCTCAAATTAAAGGCCGAGGCCGTCAGTGTCAAGAAGCAAGCCATGAGTGTGTGACTTTTACCATAGTCTCATTTTAAGACGCAAAAAAATGTGACCAAGATGGGTCTTTTTGTCGATACCGTTGCCAGTGTTGGACATTTTGTCTCTTTGTGACTAAAGGTGTGTTCCATTTGCCGTAATTAGTCGATCTGGGTTGGTTTTTAATTTTTTTTTGGTTGAGACGGAATTATCTAAGACCACAATAGGGGGCACATCTTAAATTTCCTGTATGACAACAATAATATGATTACCAGACAAACGATTTTTAGAGTGTCGTCCTTAGCGTTAGCGATTGGGCTCAGTTTAACTGCTCACGCCGATGAAATCGCCCGCGATCCCCTGCTAAATGTGAATGAAGTGATTGTAGTCCATGGCGAAGGCGCCGATGCGGAGCAATTGGCGACCACTCATTGGAGCATCAATGAGGCCGAAATCCGTGCTTTGGGTGCGCAGACATTAGACCAAGTGCTGAAGAATGTGCCCGGGGTTTATATCCGTGTGGGTGGTGATGGCACCCCTAGGGTTGATATACGTGGTTTTAAGACTCGCCATGTCACTTTACTGGTCAACGGCGTACCTATGAGCAGTGCCGATGATGGGCAGTTCGATCCGAGCGTGATCCCAACTAGCCAAATTGCCTCGGTTGAAGTGTCGGTTGGCCCGACTTCAGTGCTGTACGGCCCAAGCGGTGCCGGCGGGGTGATCAATATTATTACTAAGCAAGGCAGCACAGCGCCCGCCTTGTCTGGACGTGTAGAAGCGGGTAAAGACAATACCTTTAATGGCGACATCAGCGCCGCAGGTTCGGGTGATGACTGGCAGGGATTAGTGAGTGTTAGCCGTCAACAGACCGATGGTTTCCCGATGTCGAACGATTTCGAGCCGACCAAATATCAAGACGGTGAACTGCGTGCCAACTCAGATAAAGAAGTCACCAACGTTTATGCCCAAGGTAGTTACTGGTTATCGGATAAGACCCAACTGATTGCCAACGCGGCACTGCGTAATGGCGAATGGGGCAAACCTGCCCGTGATGGAACTGGCAGTGGCAAACTTAAGTATGAGCGCACCGACGATTACGATTCACATACCTTCCAGCTCGGCTTAGCCCATCAGTTCGACGATACTTTTACCCTGCGTGGTTTTGGCTATCACAATCAAAGCGATACCTTAGAAGCCGCTTATGCCGATGAAACTTATTTGGCATTAACGCAAACTCAAGACGGTCGCTCCGTGGTTCAAGGGGTCAATTTACAGCTGATCACTGATTTTCATAAGGCCGGGCTGTTAACCACCTCTGTGATTGCTGAAGAGCAGAGCTGGAAGTCTGTAGTGGACACATACTCCAGCAATACTGGTAGTGGTACGGGGAATAACTCGGGCACTGGTTCAGGTTCCGGCAGCGGCTCTGGTAGCGGTGGCGGAACAGGTTCTGGCGGTGGCACTGGCAGCGGCGGCGGAACAGGTTCCGGCGGTGGTACTGGCAGCGGCGGCGGAACAGGCTCTGGCGGTGGCACTGGTAGTGGTGGCGGAACAGGTTCTGGCGGTGGCACTGGTAGTGGCGGCGGAACAGGTTCCGGCGGTGGCAATGGTAGCGGTGGCGGTTCTGGCGGCGCTGAAAACCTAAATGATTCTGCATGGTTATATACTGCGGCGGCCGAATATCAGTATCAATCTGAGCACAACTACGGCGTTACCTTAGGTGGAGCTTTCCATTCACTCGATGCCTCTGATGGCACGGATGATAACTACTCGGCAATGGCGTCAAGCTACTGGCAAGTGGTACCCGATTCACGTTTAAGCCTAAGTGTGGCACGTAAAGTCCGTTTCCCTTCCATGGTGAACTTGTACTCGCAATCATCGGGTAACCGTGATTTAGAAGCAGAAGAGTCTAAGCATGTTGAGTTGGGTTTAGAGCAAAACTTACCCGCCAGTACCGACTTCTCGCTCTATGGTTTTTACACCGATGCGAAGAACTATATCGCCAAAGATACTGCGGGTTTCTACCAAAATATGGGACGCTATGAGTTCAAAGGGGTTGATTTCCAGATTAACAATCATGCGATTGAGCATTTAGATCTGAGCTTCTCTTACAGCTTCCTAGACTCGAAAGAAATGGAAGGCGACGATACCTTAGATGCACTGCAATACCGTCCTCGTCACCAGCTGCGCTGGCAAATGAGCTACGAATTCCCATTCGAGACACAAGTCCACCTCAATGTGGAACGTATCCTCGATCAGGTTTATGCGACTCAGGTGAAAGTGAACGGTCAGAACCAGTATCAACAGCAGTCGCTGGATAACTACACCTTAGTGGATATCAACTTAGTGCAGCCGCTGATCACCGATAAGTTAGACGTGTATCTGCGTGCCACTAACCTATTGGATGAGAACTACTACCAGAGTGAAGCCTTGCCTCAGGCTGGCCGTCAGTTCTTCGTGGGTGTGAACTGGCAGATTTAAGATGAAATTACTCGAGCTCGACGGTGTCAGCTTTAACTATGGCAGCCAGCTAGCCCCGGTTTTACAGGAGCTTAAGCTCTCGATTGGCGCAGGCCAATGCCATTGTGTGAGTGGGCCCACGGGCTCGGGTAAATCGAGTCTATTAAATCTACTGGCGGGCGTGCAGAATCGCCCGCATGAGGGCGATATTTGGCGTCACCCCGAGTTGGTTACTGGCTTAGTGATGCAAGATCCGCAAACTCAGTTACTGCGGCAGACTGTTGGGGCCGAAGTCGCCTTCGCCTTAGAGAATCTCGGCATCCCAGCCGAGAATATGTTACCTAAAGTGCAGTTAGCGCTGCGACGCGTCGGGCTGTTTTTACGGCTCGACACCCCAGTCAGCACCCTTTCTCTCGGTCAAAAATACCGTTTGATGATTGCCGCACAGTTGGTGTGTGAGCCGCATTTACTCTTGCTCGATGAGCCATGGGCGCAGCTCGATGACCATGGTGTGAGTGAGCTGTTAGCGGTATTACGCAATCTAATTGCCGAAGGCATGGCATTGGTGTTAGTGGAGCATAATGCGGCGGCCTTTGCCGAGATTATCCAGCACTATTGGCAATTAGAGGCAGGCCGTTTATCCGAGGGGATATATACCGTCAGCGATGCCACCGTGCAGGAAGCGCCAGTGAGAGCTTGGGGAAGTACACATCACTTAGGCAAAGTACAGGTGAGCGCCGAGGCGTTTGATTTCTGCTTCGATGGTTGTCAGCCCTTGTTTAGCTGTCCACAAGGGTTTGAATTGCACGCCGGCGAGATAGTGACCTTAGTCGGGGATAATGGTGCGGGTAAAACTAGCCTATTAAAATCCATCGCGGGCATGCTGCACCTAAAGTTGCGCTTGCCGCTCAAGGTGTTGGGCCGTAAGCCTAAACTCGGTGTATATGGCGCCGAGTTAGGGTTATTGCTGCAAAGGCCGAGTCGACAACTGTTTGAAACCAGCGTGCTGGCCGAGATGCAGTTTAGTTTGAATCGTTTCGAACTGCCTAAAGAGCGTGCCGAGCAAATGCTGCTCGATCTCGAATTGAGTGCGCTGGCCGAACAGTCGCCTCATAAGTTGTCCTACGGTCAACAGCATCTTATTGCCTTGGCATCATTAGCCTGCTTGCAGCCTAAGGTGTTGCTACTTGATGATCCACTCGCGGGCATGGATAAAGAGTACTATCGCAAAGTATGGTATCTGCTCAAGCGCCTCAGTGCGCAGGGTTGCGCCATTCTAATGAGTAGTCACAGAGTAGTCGTGCATAGTGCCGTGTCTCGGCAACTCAGTTTACACAATGGGTTGTTGACGGAAGACACTCTGATGGAGGAGCGCTATGTGGGTTAGTTGTCGTCGATGGCGACTACGTGCCCGCCGGCGTTGGAGTCGCGAGAAGCAAGAAACTACGCTATGCGCGCTGTCGCTGTTTTTCGTCTGCGTACTTTCCGCCTGCGCTTTTGTATTGCCCGCCGATTTATTGCTGCCGCTGGCGGCCGTGAATGGCTTGCTAGTGCTCCATGGCTTAGCGCGCCGGGGCAGTATTATGGGCGTGGTTAAACTCGGTGTGATTCAACTGACGATTACTTTAAGTCTTTATTTATTGCTCTATGGCGTTGATCACCTCGCCCAAGGCGCCGTGGTGGTGGGACGCATTATTTTAGCGACTATCCCCGGCTGGTGGTTGTGTATCACAGCGGCGCCCGAGCGCATTGGCGAAGTATTAAGTGCATTTTTGCCGAGCAAATGGGCCTTTGTGGTGGCCGCATCTTTGAGTTTGCTGCCCTATATGGCGGATGAAGTGCGCGAGATTTATCAGATCCAATGTCTGCGAGGCGCGCGTATTACCCCTAAGGCGCTGCGAAATCCTAAAAATTGGCCTGAGCTAGTGTATTGCGTGCTGTTTCCTGTATTAATCCAATTACTTAAATTATCTCGCCAGATGGCGGTTGCGGCCCAGAGTCGTCACTTTGGCAAGAGTACGCGTGTCACCCATTGGCACTCACCGAGAGACAAAAAATGAAGAAAAAACTTCCTCTGAGTTTGCAGGACTCGCTGTTTATTGGTTTTTGCGCCACTTTGCTGGTGGCATTGACGAGTATGTTAAGGCTTAAGCTCGGGATTTCTGGCCATAGCATGTTTTTGATGAGTTTCTTCTATTTGATTTGCTACGGCGTACTTGGGCGTTTTGGTAGCATGATTGCCTGTGGTGGTGTTGCAGGGCTAGTCGCGATGGCGCTCGGTGTTGGTAAGGGCGGCCCAATGATTTTATTGAAGTTTATCTTACCTGCTATTGCGATGGATCTGGTGGCCTTGTTGCTACCTCTCACCTTAAGCCTGCACTGGCGCTGCGTGATTTTAGGCATTGTTGGCTGTATGGCCTGGGCGGTCAAAGTGGCTCTGACCAATGCGCTGGCGGGCATGGCGCTCGATGTTGTACTGATCCAATGGGGTGCTAGCGTGCTTAAGGGTGGATTTTTTGCCACCTTAGGTGCCCTGCTGGTGCCTCCCGTGCTGCATAGGCTTAAGGCCCATGACCTCCTCCACCGTGACAAGTTTTAACTGCTAGGAATACCGATGAAAAATTGGCTTATTTGTATCGATGATACCGACGACATTGGCACTAAAGGCACAGGCGAGATAGCTGAGGAAATTGCACATTTGCTCGCGCAAAACTCGGGTGGCAAGGCTTCCTTTGTGACGCGGCACCAATTATTTGTGCATCCTGATATTCCTTACACCTCTCACAATAGCGCCATGTGTTTTGCGTTGCAGTCGCCGTTATCACAGGCCGAGATCTATCGTCTGGCGGTCGCGCATCTGGTGGCTGAATCTGCACCTAAGGCAGATCCTGGGATTGCAATTTTGGATGTCGATTCGGACTATGATGTGAACGCGCTGATAGACTTTGGGCTCAGAGCCAAGTGTGAAGTCATTACCAAAGCGGCCGCCTATCAGCTTGCTGAGCAGTTACAGATTCATCTGACTGAACACGGTGGTACTGGTCAAGGTGTGATTGGTGCTTTGGCTGGGCTTGGATTGCGGTTAATGGGCAATGATGGGCGAGTGAAGGGCCAAATCAAACTCGGTCAACTTGAAGAGGTTTCCCTTGAGCTACCTGTGGCGGATATCCTCGAACAAACCGGCTTGGATGCGGTGATGAGTACCGATAAATACCGCTTGGCCGCAGACGAAAAAGTCCAACTCAAAGGCAAAGTAAAAGCTGTCTATCTTGAACATCAATTTGTTTTATTAGTCGCGAAGGACGGTGAGCTGTGGCGTAATGCTGGCAAGCAAGCCTTGCAGGACTATTGAGGTGGGAATGGATCAAAAGTTACTCAAGCTGTTTGAATATGAGACTGAACGTTGGATTTTTCGGGCGGGTTTACAGCAATATTCAGAAGCAAGGCGGGCGGCGCGGTTGTGCACTCATTTTGCTCCAGATGATGAAGATGAGCAGATAGATGATGATCTTCATTCCTGCTATAACTGCCAATATCGCCGTTGGATGGTGGCAAGCTTCGAATGTGTAATATTAAAAAATGCTATATTATTAGACGATTAGCTCGCTCTTGAGCAATGGCATAGGATTCTACTGGGTTTTTGTCTTGTTCTTTGATGCTAATCATCAAAGCATATGGTGCTTTTATCTTCCTCAGCATAGAATGCGCGTTATACTGTCCTATACTTCCAGGAAGTAAATAACGGCATCGTGCGCCCAATAGTGCGGCATGTTACGTAGTCGATAGCAGTAATATTCTCTATGCCTTGGGGTTGCTAGTATGAGTGAGTCGGCAGAATCGGTTGACCTAATCAAATTGCCAGTGTCGAAATTGACGCTGGGAATGTTTGTCACAGCAATTGACAGAAATGATCAGGGCCGGTTGGCAATTGCAAATGCTGGACAAATCAAGCACAAGGACTCGATTCTAAAATTATCAAAGAGTGGCATCAAATATGTTTGGGTCGATACGGAGCGTTCGGCTGAACATTGTGGTTTTAAACGTAAAGCCAGCAACGATAGCCTATCAGAAGTTAAAAAATCCCTACTGACCCGTGAGAAGCAACAAGCGCAGGCGAAGGTCATTTTGACCGAAGCGAAGGATCTCATTCGCAAAGTACTCTCAGAAACATTCGAGGGTAAAGCGATTGAAGTCGCTCCTTTTGAAGCACTTGCTGACAGCATGATCGAGTCAGTGTTGTTGGATGAAGACGCCCTAAAGTGTATGTCAGCACTGCGCACTAAAGATGCTTATCTGTTAGAGCACTCAGTGAATGTCGCCTTCCTGCTCGTTACTTTCGGTAAATACCTTAAACTCGACCGCGCTATGTTAAGAGAAATGGCGGTGGGCGGCATTTTGCATGATATTGGCAAGATTAAGGTTGACAATAAAGTCCTGCATAAACCGGGCAAGCTCACGCCTGAAGAATTCGAGCATATGAAGTTGCATCAAGTATATGCACTTGAAATAATGAATGAAACCAAAGGTTTGTCGCAGATAAGCAAAGATATCTGCCTAATGCACCATGAAAAATTAGATGGGCGGGGCTATCCAAGGGGATTAAAGGGAGATGAGATACCTCGCCACGGTCGGATGAGTTGTATTGTCGATATATTTGATGCCTTAACCGCGACGCGTTGCTACAAAGAGGCCATGAGTCCTGCGGCCGCCTTTAAGATCTTACTGAGCTTGACGCCATTTCACTTAGATCAAGAGCTGGTTTATGAGTTTATTCGTTGTATCGGTGTATATCCTGTAGGCTCTTTAGTCGAATTGTCCGATGGTCGAGTTGGTATTGTTTGGACCTCCAAGGATAGAGATGCATTACATCCAATTGTGAAGTGTTTTTATTCTCTAAAAGCAAAGCGTTACACTGAAGTCGCCATGGTAGACCTTCTTAAATCAGACCTTCACATTGAGCGAGGCGTATCGCCAAGCTCCTTAGATATAGATCCATCACCCTTTTATTGATTGCCCAAGTTGCACTTGATATCTACCAAGATCTTAAGTGCCATTCATTGCCCCCGCTGCGCCAAAAGCCTTACACTGGGTGAAAGTTTGCTTTGGGCTCAGTTATGAACAGTGTTCGTCAATCTCTCCTTCCCATTCTCGTTATTCTGCTGTCTTTGGCGTTGTTAATTCCCGGCGTAACTCAGCCCATTTTGAGCCTTAACGGCAGCATAAATAAGGCCAAATTAGCCGAACAGGGGATTGAGCAGGTTGCCCAAAGTTTCGATGAAGACTCGGGGCGCGACAGTGCCCGCGGCATGTTGAATATGGTTAGTGGCCTGTTGGGGCTAAATAACCTTAAAGGTGAGGTCCAAGTATTGCAGCAAACCCGTAGTATTTGGAGCACAGTCACCGAATTATATAATACTGGCAATGGCTTAGTTGCAGGACTGGTGATGCTGTTTAGTATCATTATCCCTGCGGTAAAACTCAGCTTAATGTTGGTACAACAAACCGTGAGTTCGATTGCGCTGCAGTGGCGTATTCATCATCTAGTGTCTGCGCTGGCGAAATGGTCGATGGCCGATGTGTTTGTGGTGGCTCTGATCATTACCTTTTTGGCGGGTAATGCCTCGGGTGGTATGGGTGAAATGCTTAAGACCAAGGCGGAGTTTGAGAGCGGATTTTACTTCTTTACCGCCTATTGCGTCCTCTCCATCGTCAGTGGTTACTTAGTGCGTCGTCCAACACCGATTCTGTAGTCAATCAAAGGGCATACAGCAGGTTCCGTATGCCCTTTATCGTTAGGAAAGCGTGCCGTTTTGATAGATGGGCATAATCCAATAACGGCAACGGTTGTGTTTACAGACCTTTGCTAGTGCTTCAAGCAGGGCGCTTTGCTGGCTTGCAGGGTGCATAATCTCAAACTTACAAAACTCCCGATAACCTTCCACCTGTTCCTTGATATTGAAATGGCTGTGCTCTCGGCTAAATCCGCAAATATTGCCCAAGCTAAAGCCGGATAAAAACTCCAACTCAATCAGAGTGTCGACTATATCGTCCTTGATATCGTTTTGGGCGATCAGGACTAGCAGTTGTTCGGTGCTCATCGGCGTTTCTCCAGCCAAAAATACAACATGGGCAGTAAATACAGGGTCGTAATGGTCGATGTGAGCAAGCCACCGATCACCACAATGGCCAAGGGTTTTTGGATTTCAGCACCAGGGCCCGAGGCGAACACTAAGGGGATCAAACCAAACATGGCGGTGGTGGCCGTCATCAGAATGGGTCTGAGTCGCCGCGCGGCACCCTGTTCGACTCGCTCCCTGAGGCTGCCAAATAAGTATTTGGTTTGTTCGTAATAACTGACCATCACTACGCCGTTAAGCACCGCGACACCGAGCAGGGCGATAAAACCTACTGAAGCGGGCACCGAGAGGTACTCCCCCGAGAGATACAAGCTGACGATACCGCCCATCATAGCGAACGGGACGTTAGCGAGGATTAATCCCGATTTTGCTAGCGAGCCGAAGGTGGTGAATAAAATCAAAGTGATCAGTGCGATAGCTATGGGGATCACCAGCAACAAATTGCTGGTGGCGCGCTGCTGGTTTTCAAACTCGCCACCGAAGCTGACGCTATAGCCGCTGGGTAGTTTGATTTCCTTGGCGATTTTGCTGTTAAGCTCTTCCACAAAGCCCACAATATCCCGCCCTTGAACGTTGGTGGTGATTACCGAAAAGCGATTTCCCTGTTCCCGCTCGATCAGGATTGGGCCCTGTTTATAACTCAATACCGCCACGTCACTTAGGCGTTTCAGGGAATGATCTGGCATTACCAATAGCTGATTTTGCAGTTCGTTGATATTGCTGATCTGCGCCTGATTATTGGCGATAAGCACAGGCGTGCGCTTCTTCCCTTGCAGCACCTCGGTGACGACTACGCCTTCGAGTTGGCTCTTGAGGTAACGGGCAAACTCCATAGTGCTCATCCCAAACCCACGGGCGAGCTCGTTATCTAAGGTGAGATTGATAAAGGGGCTGCCTTCAATCATTGCCATCTTAACGTCGACGCTGCCCTGAGTGGCGGTGACCAGTTGCTCTATCTCTCCGGTGAGTTTGCCTAAGGTCTCGATATCATTACCGAATACTTTAATCGCGACATCCCCGATACTGCCTGTGAGCATTTCGGAGACACGCATCTGTATCGGTTGCGTAAAGTTAAAGTTCACGCCGGGATATTTAAGCAGCACAGTGCGGATGGCATCGATAAGCTGCTCTTTAGTGGCAAAACGCCATTCGCTGCGTGGGGCCAGTTCTAAAAACACATCGGTTTCGTTCAATCCCATGGGATCTAAACCAATCTCATCGGCACCAGTGCGTGCCACCATCTGTTTGATTTCGGGGATTTGGCTTAGCAGTGTTTGCTGGATCTGTTTATCGATAGCGATGGAGGCGTCGAGGGAAATCGAAGGGGATTTCTCTAACTGGAGAATGATGTCGCCCTCATCTAAGGTCGGCATAAAGGTTTTCCCCACCAGACTAAATAGGCCCAGACTGACGATCAGCAAGCTAAAGGCGGTGAGCATAAAAGGTTTTTGCCAACCAAAGCAGGCTTTTAGGCTTCCAAGGTAAAGATGCTTGAGCTTTTCGATGGCCTTAGGTTCTTTCGCGGCCTTTTCGTTAACGAGATACGAGGCAATCACGGGGATCACGGTCAGCGATAACACCAGCGCCGACAGCATGGCAAACACTATGGTGATGGCGACTGGGGTAAAGAGTTTGCCTTCTAAACCACTGAGGGTGAGCAGTGGCGAGAACACTATGATGACGATAACAGTGCCCGATACTACGGGAATGGCGACGTCTTTGGTGGCGCGAAAGATCAAGTGTAAACGCGGCAAACGCTGTTTAGTGGCGATTAAATTCACCATGTTTTCAACCACGACCACGGAGGAGTCCACCAACATGCCGATAGCGATAACGAGGCCTCCAAGACTCATCAAGTTAGCGGAGAGATTGAAGTAATCCATCATCAAAAAGGTGAACAGTGCGGCTAGCGGTAGCGACAGGGACACCACTAACGCGGCGCGCACATTACCTAAAAACAGCGCCAGCAATACGATGACCAGCACTACGGCCTCGAATAGCGCATTGGAGATAGTCTCAATAGCGGTATTGATCAGGTTAGCGCGGTCGTAAAAGGTGTTTATCTGGCTGCCTTCGGGGAGAGTCAGGCTGATTTGCGCCAGTTTTTCCTTAATGTTGTTAACCACTTGTGCCGTATTGGCGTCCTTGAGGGCAATGATTAAAGCTTCGGCGGTTTCGTTGCCATCCTTAGTGACGGCGCCGTAGCGTGCAAGGTGGCCTATCTGGATATCGGCGAGATCCTGCAAGCGATAGACTTTGGCATTATCGGCTTTGATCACTAGCAGTTTAAGCTCGTCGATATCATCGATGCGTCCCTCGGAGCGCACTATGATGGTGTCTGTACCTATGGTGAGCTTACCGGCACCTTCGTTGTGATTATTCTCCACAATTGCCTGTTGTAGCGCGGCAAAGCTCACACCCGCAGCCGCCATCGCCGCAGGATTGGGGCTGATGCTAAAACTCTTGGCATAACCGCCGAGGATATTCACATCGGCAACACCCGGCACTGTGCGCAGCAGCGGCCGAATTTCCCACTCGAGTAATTGACGTCGCTCCAGTAGGGAAAGATTGGGGTTTTCGAGTGAAAACATAAAGATTTCACTGAGCGGCGTGCTCATGGGCGCCACACCGCCACTCACACCTTCGGGAAAACTGTCCCAGACCGCGGAGAGGCGCTCGCTCACCTGTTGGCGCGCCCAATAGATATCCGTGCCTTCTTCAAAATCGAGGGTGATATCGCTAATGGCATACTTAGTGGTCGAGCGTAGAATCGATTGCTGCGGAATGCCGAGCAGCTCGGTTTCAATCGGGACGGTAATCTGGGCCTCGATTTCCTCCGGCGTCATGCCGGGAGCCTTGAGGATGATCTTCACTTGGGTTGGGGAAATATCCGGAAAGGCATCCAAGGGAATGGCAAACCAAGCTCGTGCGCCAGCCAACATGAGGATCAGCGCCACAATCAGCACAAAAAGTCGCTGAGTGAGCGAAAAACGGATCACAGAGGTGAGCATCTTATTCGCCTCCTAAACCGAGCATGATGCCTTTCACCGCGGCAACCGACTGGGATAGAACTTGCAGCTGACTCAAGTCTTGATCGCTGGCGACAATATATTGCTCCGGGGTTGAGCCTAAGATATCGACCGTTAGCGCATTGAGCTGGTTATCGGACAGAGTGAACACTTGGCTGTCTTGCTCCCAACTAAACACACTATTTTTGGGGAGCAAATACACGGCTTTTTGATACTCGGGAACCACAGTCATTTGCTGACCTAACAATAGGTTACATTCCTGTGGCACCGCCGATGACCAAGCCGTGACAAAGGCGCCTTCGGCAATCGCCGACAGTGACTCAACCGCGATATGGCATTGATTAATATTGATGGCCGACAGGGAGTGGGACTGGCCCGTCGGTACATTGACTTTGACGCGGATGCTGTTATTGGGCACCAGTGAAAATAGCTGATCCCCCGCCATATAAGGGCCGCTGATGGCATTGAGTTTAACGATACCGTCAACGGGCGCGGCGACCACTAAGGAGTCAGTTGCCGCATCCGTGCTGTGGACGCGCTCCATAAAGTGCTGCATATGCTCGTATTCGAGGTGAGTCGTGAAATAGTCCTGACTGATCTCACGCCATTTTTCGGCGCTTATGCTGCCATTGGCGAGCAAAGGTTTGTTGCGCTCATAACGACTCTTGGCGAGTTGATACAGGGTAGCCGCGGCCTCGACTTGGGCGAGGTAGTGGAACACTTCTGGCCCTGTGAGTTTAACTATCGCTTGGCCTTTACTGACGCGCTGGCCTTGGCCGACGAGAAAGTGCACCTGCTGGATATTCTCGGGCGTGCTGATCCAGTAATCATTGCCGGGGAGGATTTCAACCTGCGCCGGCAGTGGGCTGCCCTCATAACTGGCGACTCTTTGGGGTTGGGTGTAACTGAGGTCGAGATTGCCTAAGGCGCTAATGGCTAAGCTTTCGGCCTGCGCCGAACCTACAACACTCGCGGATAAACAGAGAAGGCATGCGCCGTACTTGGCCATCATAATGAAATTCCTAAGGCTTGGAGTTGTTGAGAATGCAGTTGTTGCAAGCTGACGCGGTTGAGCGCCAAGCGGGATTCGGTGTCGAGCGCCTCCATATAGCGGCGCAGCCAGACTTCATAACTCACCTGATCTTGATCTTTTACCTTGGCGAGTTCCTCGGTAATGGTGCGACTGAGGGCGAGCGCTTGGGTGAGTAGGCGCTGTTGCTCGACGAGGTTAGTTTGCTGGCGGACTAATTGATCCCACTGGTTTTTAAGCTCAAGGGCGCTGCGGTCAAGATTGAGACTTTGCTCGGTATTCGCTTGTTGCCATTGGGATAAATCGCTCTGGGACAGCGCCGAGCCCAAGGTTAAGGGCACTGACACGGCTATGCCTAACTGCTGATCATCCACGCCAGCATCCGCGGTATTTTTTGCAGTGAGTGAGACGGTCCAAGGATCGCGCTCACCCGCTTGCTGAGTTTGGATCAGCAGCAGGTGTTGCTGTTGTTGCAGCTTTAGCAATTGCCATAGGGGATGTTGGGCTAAGGTATCGGCGCCCTTGCCAAGCGGGCGGTCAGTTTCTTCTATCGCGCTCGGCATTCGGTCTTGACCCGTCAGCTGTTGATACAGGGCTAAAGATTGGGCTTGTTGCTGCAGAATGTCGGCGCGGCTTAAGGCGATATCGACACTTTCCCGCTCCAGTAGCAGAGTGTTGGCCAGTGGCAGTTCCCCCGCATCGGTCAGTTGTTTTTGCTGGCGATGGAGTTTATCGAGCAACTGCTGTTTGCGCTCAAGCTGCGACAGTTTGACTTCGCTCTGGCGGTATTCCCACAAGCTCTGCCTCAATAATCCCGAGAGATACAAGCCTTGCAGCGCTGTTTGTTGTTGATGAATTTGCTCGGCGAGTTGTTTTATTTGCTTATCGCTGCTGTGTAGCGCGGGCGATTTAAATGGCAAATTGACTGAGAGTTCCTGCTCGTAGCTGTTACTATTATCCAAACTCCCGAGGTGACTTAAGCTAATGCTCGGCAGGCCAGTGAGCCAGGTCGAGCTGGATAAATTTGCCGCTTGGGTATTCGACGAAGTGAGATGAGTCAACCTAGCTTGGCTGCTCGAAAGGGCTTGGGAAAGTTCGGCTTCCGCCGCAAGACACAGGAAACTACAGCCGACTAAGCTGGTCAACAGACATAACTTGATACAAGACGAACTGACAGACATGAGATGATTCTGTGGTATTAAACAATGCTGTCAGTGTAGGGATTGACGGGTGAAAGTCGTCGGGGACCTGTATCATAAATCCGCCTATGGTACATATGTCCCATAAAGTAATTGATTGATTTTACTTTTATTTAGGAGTTTTAGATGAAGGATATTGTCATTATTGGTCTGCTGGCACTCATCATGTGCTTTAAGCTTTTTGACATTAGTTCCGACATTCAATTAGGCATTCCGCAATGGCACTTAGTGCAGGAAGCCATACTCTTAGTGCTCACCGCCGTCGGTGCCATCTATCTAAGTTACGATTTAATGCGCCGCTCGCGCGAGGTTAAAGCCTTAGCAAAACGCCTCGAGTACGCCGATAAGAAAATCGACAATATGTCGACCCAAATGCGCTCCGCCAGACAGGAATACAGCCAAGCCGTATCAAACCAGTTTGATACTTGGGGTTTTACCAAGAGCGAGCAGCAAGTCGCGTTTTTATTGCTTAAGGGGCTGAGTTTTAAAGAAATTGCCGAAGTGAGGCAGACAAAAGAGAAAACCGTTCGCCAACAGGCGTCGACCATTTATGGCAAGGCCGACGTAGATGGTCGCCACACCTTTTGTGCTTGGTTTATGGAGGATTTTATTCAAGAACATAACCAAGAACTGGCGGCAAACGAGTCCGATAGCGCCCATAAAGCCGCTTAAGCTAAACTCTCAGGCTTAGTTTTTATAGCTATTTGTTATTGAAAATCGATATTGGCTGGCTTTTTAGTTCTAAACAATAATGAGCATCCCCTAAGTTTGCAGGAAGATGCAATTGAAAAACTGGCTGATTATCGTGTTTTCCCTGATTGCCTTGGTTGCATCCACGCAAACCACAGGGTTACTCCGCTCGCTGATTGAGTTTTCCGCCTTTTTAGGCGTACTGGGGTTGGCTTGGCGGATTAAACCCAACGCTGAATAGAGCTTCCCGCGTTAGCGCGTCAATCAGAGTCGTTAGACTCAAATCCAATCTATTGAAAATACAGAATATAACCTAAAGACGTTACCCCAATTGCCGTCCACAGGATCACGCCCAGCAGCAAAGGCTTAGGGCCGCTTGCCCGCATTTTTTGCACCGTAATCCCCGCACCAATCAAGAACAGACACAGAACCAAGGTACGTTTCGACACCATAAACAGCCTGTCGTAGAGCGGCTGAAACTGCGGTAACCAATGGGCGATTGCGATGGCTAAACAGTAAAATCCGATAAAATACGGTAGGTTAAGCTTACGTTTATCGCCGCCAAAGATCAGCGCACTGACAAGGGCGATAGGGATAATCCACAGTGCGCGCGCCAGTTTAATGGTTGTGGCGGTTTTAAGTGCTTCATCACCGTAGGCAGAGGCCGCGCCGACGACTGAAGAAGTGTCATGAATCGCGATGGCACTCCACACGCCAAAATCGTATTGGCTCATATTGAGCAAATGCCCGAGGGCGGGGAATAAAAACAAAGCCACCGAGTTGAGTACAAATACACAGGCTAATGCGGTAGCGGTTTGGTCTGGTTTGGCATTAATGGCGGGCGATACGGCAGCAATCGCGCTACCGCCACAAATAGCGGTGCCTGAGGCGATTAAGTGCCCTGTGATCGGGTCAAACTTTAAAGCGCGAGTTACCATAAAGCCCAAGATCAGCGTAAAAATAATCGAGCCAACAATCAGCCCGAGATTGTGGCTGCTGGCCTCAATCGCGGCGTTGAAGTTAATGCCAAAGCCTAAGCCGATAATCGAATAGGACAGTAATTTTTTGGTGAGGGCGGCGATATTCCAGTCGTTTGGCACCCAACCTAGGCTGGCCAAGGTAAAACCGAGCACAAGTGCCATGGGGGATGAGATAAAAGGCGCAAGACACAGTAGCGCAGCGCAGATAAACATAAGGCGATGAGGTTGCTTAAGTTGCGAGACTATCGATGAAAAATTCATAACGCCTTAGGTTTGCGACTGAGTGTTTGGTTCTAACTACTGGAGCGCGGTTTTATATGGCAACGAGGTTAGAACTGAGACGCTGATAAAAGCGGGTATTATAGCGATGGAATTAATCTTCAATAAAATCAATTTAATTTATTTTGAGAGTCAGTTTTACTGACTATTGGGCCGATGGAATGATCATAAAGGAAAGCTGAGGAGATTCACCTATGGTTTCATCTCCTCCAACTGTAGGATTAAATTAAAGATTAACGATGCTTTGCAGGCTGTAATCACCACCGTCTTTAGCGGTAAACAACTTGTCTTGAATATCGTTGGCGCTTGGCATTCCCGCATGTAACAGGCTTAACCAGTGGCGAGATGTGGCGTTGCGAGTGTCCTTTGGCTCAGTTGCTTGTGCCATTGGGGTTTCGATTTGCACATCTTCCAAATTCGCTAAATCCCGCGCGCCTATCATGCCAGTGCGGTCGAAACATAACTCTACATGGCAGCCTTGGTCCTGTAACACTATGGCGCTTGGTGCATCTTTAGTGCCGTTGAAGGCAACAAACTGCTTGGTTTGGCGTAATCCGCTGTGGCTGCCGTCGGCAAAAAATGCCAGCAGGTGTTGGTAATAAACCACATAGCTGATCACATCTTGGTGCGAACCCGCATCCAGCGGGAAATGACGGTCGAGGAATTGCTTCGCTTGGGCAAGTTTTTCATGTTCGGCCACGTTCACTTGGGCGACGGCAAGCACTTCTTCTGCGATGAAGCTGTTAAGATTCGATTGGATCTGGTTGCTCTTGATAATTGACATATTCATCGCTAGTTCCTCTACACTTTCCAATTTAAAAATTAGGGCCTTGATTTCACTTTAGCTTGTCCAACAGCGTTAATCGTTAAGCAGTGCTAGGTGGATAACCCTTCCTCGATTGCTTAATTTGTAGTCTAGTCTTTTTTTGACTACAATTTCACAATAAAAATTTTACAATGTGAATTTTACAAAATGCGCAATGACCAGAGCTTGATGAGAAAATCACACTTCCTTGGGACAAAAATACGTAACCTACGGAAACGTAACAATTTAACCATGGAAGATTTATCGGCACGTTGCATCCGCGTCGATGCGGGTAGTGCGCCCTCTGTGTCATATTTGTCGATGATCGAACGCGGAAAACGCGTACCGAGTGCCGAAATGTTGGCCGTGATTGCCACGGTTTTTCAAAAGGACGTTGACTGGTTTTTAGACGATGTGCCCGAGGAAAGTGCCATCACGCCGGACAAAGGCCGCCGTGGTGGGATTAGCGGCATGGCGCTCGAACCCAGCTTTTTGTTTTCAAATGATATTTTGCAAATAGCGATTCCTGAAATGCTATCCCAGACTGGGATCTCAGGTCGGCAATTCGCCCATTTATTAATCCGCGCCCATCAGGAGCACCATCAAAACCATTTCCCCGATCTTGAACGTGCCGCCGAAGAGGTTGGGTTAAAACGTATGCCCTTATCCCTCGAGGAGATGCTGGATATTGCCAAGGGCGTAGGCTTAAAAATCAAATGGATAGATAGTACTCCCCAGGAAGTGATCGACGAGCGTGGCGTAAGCTCCCATCAGTTAGTGACCTCTTTCTTCGAGCCGCCCAGCACAATTTACATCAATAAAGTCCTTAAAAATCGCCCCAGTCGGCTGAAGTACGATCTCGCCGCCCATATCGGTCATTGCGTATTGCACAACAAAGATGGGCTTAAGAGTGTAATGATTTCTGGCCGTAAATTGGAGATGGATGAAGAAGTGACCATGCAGTCTAATACCCTGAACGCGCAGGATATTTTGCATGCGTGGCGCGACTTCGAATCCAGCTTCTTTGCCGGAGCCTTGTTATGCCCTAAGGTGCCGTATCGACAATTACTCGACCGTCACGGTTACGAAATTGAGGTGCATAAACAGCTGCAAGTGTCGGCCTCGGTCGCCATGCGGCGCATGACTGTGGTATCGCCTTATCCCCATTGGCATTATTTTGATGCCTATGCGCCGGGCAAACTCAAAGCCGTTTACCGTGGTAATGGCATTCCCCTGCCTTGGGGCAATATGCGGCTGGTGGAAGACCCTTGCCAGCACTGGGCGGTGTTTAGAATGATCAGCGAGCCTTCAGTTGGAACATCGGCGCAAATTTCGATTTTAAATGTGGGCAATGAACCACGGATTTACTGCTGCGAGTCGATTAAGGTCGAAGACTCGGCGGGCAACCCCCATGTGCTCTGTGCCGGTATCGATTTGAATCCGGCCATTGAAGCCCAAGGCAAAGATGCACTCTCTATCGCCCATGATTTAAAAGCCGCCTGTGTTTCTGGCGGCGGCTCAGTCGCGATTCCCAAGCATATTAAAAGCGATCTCGTCAGCGTGGCTAAGATATTGAATATAAACTGGATTGAACGCGGTATTAAAAATGATGCCCGGCTTATCTGCTCCCGCGGCGCCGTCTGCCCACGGCAACCCAGCTGTTATCAAGCGGGGAAATATCAGTGTGATGGGGCTGAGCAAATCACTATTTGATTTACGTTGAGTTTTGCGGCCTTACGGCCGAGGTGAATCAAGGTCGTGGGTTTTCAACCCACACCCGACCAAGAGGGGATCAACAGCAATTCCCTCTTGGATCTCCCTTGCCGCCCCCAACGGAGTTGAAAGTTCCTTGTGCTCATTGGCAAATTTGCTATCGCTTCCGAAGGATGCGTCCCTGCACCTGCGAAAGCTAGTCGGTCATCCATGACCGAACTCACGCAATTTGCCTATTCGCCCTGCGGCAACTCCGAGGGGATTCGTATCCTGCGGTATCGGGCGGTAAATCTATGCTTAAAGCAATCTAGCGGTAATTATTTTGAGGCAAGAAATTAAAGGAGTTAAATGTGAATAGGTTATGGATATTACTGTTAGTTTTTGTTCTGGGGCATCCAATATCCATTGCCAACGCCAAAAATTGCAAAAAGGGTCAACCGTGTGGCAACTCTTGCATTTCTTGGAACAAAACTTGTCGTATCGGATCGGCAAATACAAGTGCTAGCACTCGCACCGTGGTGTCACAAGAGAAAAGCCATTTGCAATCGCCAAACGCGGACATTGCGAGCTATCCTGTTCTGGAGAATGGACAGCTATATGAAGTGACTATTGATAAGCTCAATATCCGCAACAAACCTAAGAAAAATGGGGAGTTACTGGGTGTACTCTCAAAAGGTGAGCGCATTAGTGTGCTGGCTGCAAGCGGTGATTGGAAGGCCTTTCTATATCAAGACAAACTCGCTTGGGTATTTTCGAAACATTTGAAAGCCGTATAAGAAGTATGAAGCTCTATTTCAATGATGAGCACTTAAACAAAGCCCCAAGGGAGAATACCTTGGGGCTTTATTATTTAGTTAATCACATCGTCTAAATAATCGCTAAGCTCTAATCTGTCCAGTGCCTGAAACCAGGTATTTTTCAGTGGTTAGGGCTTCGAGTCCCATGGGGCCGTAGGCATGTAGCTTAGTGGTGGCGATGCCGATTTCGGCGCCGAGGCCGAGTTCACTGCCATCGGAAAAACGTGATGAGGCATTCACCATAACGACCGAGGCATCCACTGCGCGTTGAAAGCGGGCGGCGGTGAGTTCATTGTCGGTGCAAATCACCTCGGTATGGTGGCTGCCAAACTTAGCAATATGTTGGGTGGCGACCTCAAAACTATCGACTTGGCGAATGGCGATTTCTAAGTCCAAATATTCTTGGCCAAAATCCTCTTCTGCCATATAAGTGCAAGCGTCGAAATACGCGGCGGCCGGAGGGCATGCATTGATTTTTACTTGATGCTCGGCCAGTGCTTTGGCGACGCGGGGCAAGAATCGCGGCGCGATATCCTTATGCACTAACAAGCCCTCGAGGGCGTTGCACACTCCTGTGCGTTGGGTTTTGCCATTGAGCAGCAAATCCAAGGCGATATCTTGATTGGCGTCTTTATCCACATATAAATGGCACACGCCTTTAAAGTGCTGAATAACCGGAATGCTACTGTTTTCAGTGACGTAATTAATCAGTCCTTCGCCACCGCGAGGGATGATCACATCGATAAATTCCCGCTGCTGCATCAGTTCGAGCATTAGGGCGCGGTCAGGATCGGGGATTACGCTGATAAGTGCTTTAGGCAAACCATAGGCGGTCAGTACCGCCTGTAAAATGCTGGCGATCACTTGGCTGGTGTGGAGTGCTTCCTTACCGCCACGCAGGATCACCGCATTGCCGGATTTAAAGCACAATGCGCCAGCATCGGCGGTGACATTTGGGCGCGCCTCATAAATCATACACACCACGCCGAGTGGCACACGCATCTTACTGATAGATAAGCCGTTAGGTCGTTTACCAATAAAACGCTCGCGCCCAACGGGATCGGGCAGCGCGGCGATGGTTTCGATTCCTTGCGCCATCGCCTCGATATGATGCTGGTTCAGCGTGAGGCGATCGACCATTGCAGGGCTTAAGTTATCCTGAGTCGCTCGGTGCACGTCAATCAGGTTCGCGCTTTGGATTTCATAGGTTTTTTCCCTTAATGAGCGCGCCATATCCAGTAATACGGTGTTTTTTAACGACTCATCGAGTTGGGCGAGTGTGCGGGCCGCATGGGCGGCATCGGCAGATATTTGTTTAATTAGGCTCATAGTTTCTCCACTCAAATGGATTTAAGAATGGCGATATTCTTATCGGAAATGATGGGGCCGGTTTTTTGCTGGAATTCACTGGCAAACGCCTGATCATCCTGCTCGGTAATAAAACTCAGTAGACAACTGCTGTAGTTGGATTTGGCTTTCGCCAACTTAGTGCCATCGCCTTTACGCACCAGAATGGTGTCGCCCACTGAGAAATCCCCTTTGACTTCAACCACATCATCGCTGGTTAATTGCTCGCTGTGCTGATCGAGCGCGAGGTCAAAATCATCCTCGACGATCACTTCGCCCTGCGCTTGCGAGGTGTGGGTCATCCAATGCAAATGCTCCTGCATCGGTTTTTCGTAGGGGGTAAAGAGGGTGCCCGGGTTTTGCCCCTTTAGCAGCTGGCTAAAGGAATCGGCATTAAAGCCATTAATAATAAAGGTCTCAATGCCGTGGGAGATGGCTTTCTCGGCGGCTTGGATCTTAGTGCGCATGCCTCCGGTGCCAACATCGCTGCTGGCGCCTCCCGCCATCGCATAGATATCTGCATTGATTTCAGTGACTTGCTTTATCAACTTAGCATTGGGATGTTCGTGGGGATTTTGATCATAGAGTCCATCCACATCCGAGCAAATTACTAAAGTGTCGGCATCGGCCGCAGCCGCCACCATGGCCGAGAGATTATCGTTATCGCCAACCTTAAGTTTGTCGGCGGTCACGGCATCATTTTCATTAATGATCGGCATTAAACCGTGTTCGAGCAGGCTAAAAATCGTGTCTCGAATACTGATATAACGCTCGCGATTACGTAAATCGCCATGGGTCAGCAGCAGTTGGGCGGTGGGAAAATCAAATAGCTTATTCCAGGTCGCCATCATATCCGCCTGACCCGCAGCCGCCATGGCCTTTTTCACCGTGACACTCGGCTGAGCTTGGCCCTCAAAATGATGCCACCCAGCGGCAACCGAGCCCGACGAAACCAATACCACTTGGATACCTTGGACGCGGCAGTAAGTAATAAACTGCGCGATACCCAAGAGATAATGACTACTGCAACCTTGCTTGTGGGGCGCGATTAAGGCGCTCCCCACTTTGACGACGATACGTTTACGGGGAGAGTCTGTCATAACGCCTCCTTAGCTTTCCTCGGCCAGTACACGACCAGCCTGATGGAATTGCTTAGTGGTTTTAGGACAAGGATCGGTATCGAATTTGCTCACCAGATAAATCACTGTGCTGCTGACAACAAAGCCTGGGATCATCTCATACACTAAGCTACTCAATGCCTTACCATCGGCAAGCACGGGGGCATAAATCCAAAAGAGTACCGTGAGCGCGCCCGAAATAATCCCCGCAATCGCCGCTTTATGGGTGAGGTTAGCCTTATACAAACTAAACAGCACCAGCGGACCAAAGGCGGCACCAAAGCCTGCCCACGCATTACTCACAAGGGAGAGGATGCTGTTAGAGCGATCAAGCGCCAGCAGCGTTGCGACAATGGCAACACCTGCGACCCCGTAACGACCCATTTTTACCATCTCTTGCTCGCTCGCTTGTTTCTTCGACAGGGTGCGATAAATATCTTCGGTCAGCGAACTCGACGAGACTAATAGCTGTGATGAGATCGTGCTCATAATGGCCGCGAGAATCGCTGCCAGCAGGAAGCCGCTGATTAAGGGATGGAACAGCAACTCTGAAAACACGATAAAGATGGTTTCAGGATCCGAAAGCTTCATGCCAAATTTATTGGCGTAGGCGATACCGACTAAGCCAGTTGCTAAGGCGCCGATAATGGTCACTGTCATCCAACTGATGCCGATGCGTCGTGCGGTTTTAATGTCGGCGACCGAGCGGATCGCCATAAAACGCACAATAATATGCGGCTGGCCGAAATATCCGAGTCCCCACGACAGGCTGGAGATTAAGCCAAGCAGGGTCACATTTTGCATCGCGTCGGTAAAATGCGGGATCGACTGATAGGCAAAGTTCATCATGCGGTCGGCACTGGTAAATTCTTGATATGCCACGAAAGGCACTAACACCAAGGCGACAAACATAATGCAGCCTTGCACAAAGTCGGTGAGGCTAACGGCTAAGAATCCCCCCAGCAGAGTGTACGACACCACGACGGCTAAGGTGACGACTAGGCCAATATCGTAGTTCAGCCCAAAGGCGGATTCGAACAACTTGCCGCCCGCGACTAATCCCGCCGAGGTATAGAGGGTGAAAAAGATCACTATGATGGCGGCGGCAATAATGCGAATGCTGTTATCGGCCTGACCAAAGCGTTTAGCGAAGAACTCAGGAATCGTCAGCGCGTTATCGGCGACCTCGGTGTAGACCCGTAATTTAGGGGCAACAACCAGATAATTGATTAGAGCACCAATTAATAATCCGAGGGCGATATACAGGGTTTCAAACCCCACTAGGAACATGGCGCCGGGCAGGCCCATCAGCATCCAGCCACTCATATCCGAGGCGCCGGCCGAGAGAGCCGTGACGTGCGGACTCACTTGGCGGCCACCCAAAATGTAACCAGAGACATCATCGGTCGACTTACGATAGGCGAATAAACCAATAGCGAGCATGGCAATAAAGTAAATTGCCAATGAAACGTAAGAGAGGGAATTCATCGATTATTTTCCTCCTAACGCTTTGTTATTTTGAATGAAGCTCGGTTTCAAAATGACAAAGAGATAGGTACTTAGAATGGCGAACAGGCAGAAATATTGTAGTGTTCCATGCAGGCGTTCCCGGGTGGAACGGATGATCTGTGAGATGGGGTTTTCATCTGCAGCATGCTTAGCTGACATAATGCCTCCTAGATGTATTTAGGGTGAATAATAGTTAGTGCTATAACTATAATAAGATCTTTATTAGCAAAATATCAAGTTTAAATGCCCAGTTTGCATACTTTCGGTTGGCGTAAAGCAAGGGAAATTGATTTGAATACTGATAAATTTATCTATGCTTTTAACCGAAAATTGGGGCGAAAGAGTGGGATGTTAAGAGCGGATAAATAGACGGAATGACCTAGCGTTGAACATAAAAAAAGCGGCGCTGAGAATATCAGAACCGCTTCTATAAAATTATAAATGCAACATTCACAGGCTATAGAGCCTGATTTAAGGATTGAGTCATGCGCTTAGCGCATCGTGACAAATTCCTCAGCCCCTGTGGGATGGATCGCGACAACGGCATCGAAATCGGCTTTGGTGGCGCCCATTTTCATGGCGACGCCAAAGCCTTGGAGAATTTCGTCCATACCAAAGCCAATGCCATGAATACCAACCACTTTCTCTTCTTTACCGGCGCAGACTAGCTTCATCTTGCAGGCTTGGCGATGGCTTGTTACAGCGGTATACATGGAGGTGAAACTGGAGGTGTAAACCTTCACATTGTCATCGCCATATTGCGCGCGGGCTTCTGGCTCGGTTAAGCCCATAGTGCCAATCGGTGGATGGCTAAAGACCACGGTTGGGATTTGACTGTAATCCATTTTGGCATCGCTCATGCCGTTAAATAGGCGCTCGGAGAGTAAACGACCAGCTTTAACCGCAACCGGAGTCAGTTCCACGCCGCCCGCCATAATATCGCCCACGCAATAAATGCCTTGGTGGGTGGTATTTTGCTGCGCGTCGGTAATTACATAACCTTTGCTATCCAATTGCACGTCGGTGTTTTCTAAACCGATATTGCCCGTTGCTGGTGAGCGGCCAATGGCCCAAATCAGGCAATCGACGGTCACGCTTTCGCCATTCTCGAGATTCAGAGTCAGGCTGTCGTCAGCATTTTTGACCACAGATTGTGGGACGCTGTTGGTGTGCAGGGTTGGGCCTTCGGTCTTCATGGCATCGACTAGGGCGTCGATCAGCATAGGATCGAAGTTACGCAGCGGCGCATGTTTACGCACAAACAGGTGAGTCTCACTGCCAAGTGCGTGTAACACGCCCGCGACTTCGACGGCGATATAGCCTGCGCCGACGACTGCGACACGTTTAGGTTGTTCGCGCAGGGCGAAGAAACCATCGGAATCAATCCCGTATTCCGCACCCAGAATGTTTGGGATGGTTGGCGCGCCGCCGGTGGCGATCAGGATATGGTCAGCCGTGTAGTGCTCGCCATTCACTTCAATGGTGTTGCCATTAACGAAACGGCCATAACCATTGAGCAGGGTGACTTTGTTATTGGTAAAACCGCGACCGTAGGCCTCGTGGATGCGACCAATATAGGCTTCGCGGCTGTTTACTAAGGTGTTCCAGTCGAATTTGTTGACTGAAACATCAAAGCCATAATCTTTGGCGTAGAGGTTCATGGCTTCGGCGATATGCGCGCCATACCACATGACTTTTTTGGGTACGCAGCCCACGTTTACGCAGGTGCCGCCGACGTGTTTCGCTTCGATGAGTAGCACTTTAGCGCCACGCATGGCAGCTCGGTTAGCTGAGGCGATACCGCCGCTGCCTGCGCCTAGGCAGATATAGTCAAAATGTTGAGCCATGAGTTTCTCCGTCTAACTCTAAGAATGAGGTGCTTAATAGCAGAAGGTCATTGTAGGTTGGAATGGGTTTGCAGACCAGCCCATTAAGTCGCCATGGTATAGACCTTGGTTTGTCACAAAAAATCTCCATGAAGCTGAGATTTTATCCCTTGGCGGTTAGCTTAAGCTTAACGGCGATATTGGCAGCGATGGTAATCATCAGGGTTTGGTCCTTCTACGCCGCATTTAAGGCATTGCCACTCCTGCTTGCGAGCATTGAGCTCATCGCTATGGTAGTCGGCGGCTTGCTCTCGCTTATTGCCGATCTGGGTTTCGAGCTGTGACATGCGCGCATCAAGCCAACGGCAACTAGGATCGTTAGCGATTTTATCTCTGCTGGCGAGTTGTTGCTTGCGACTCAATTTTTTATTTTTAGTCTTAGTGGATTGCGTCTTGTTGGTCTTTGTTTTTGGAGACGTATTGTCAACATTGACGGTGGGAGGTGAATAATCCAAAGCGCTTTGCTCTGCGGGAATGGGCAGCGGTTTACCTTGACTGTCGAGCAATGTCCCCAGTGGTAGTGAGTCAGTCGTGCTACTTTTTGAGAGAGATTCTAATACTAATTCAGGCTCGCTCTCGGGTGCCGCTAAGGATGGCAGAGTACAAAATGCTAGTGTAATAAATGTATTCGTGAGTATTTTAAACTGATTAGCCAACATTCCCTGTGCCTCGCTAAATCAAGGTCGTTCCATCGACATCTTGAGTGTAGTTTGGACGGGAACGGTTTGCCAAGCCGAAGGGAGTTAGGCCGAGTAACGCTTAGAAGCTGATATTGAAGTGGATGCCCGCATAGGTTTGATCCTGTGAGCTAAAGTCGCCATTCGTGGCCGCTTCTTGCTCTATATCTGCCTGCGCAATGCTGTGGCTAATATGGCCACTAATATTCATATTCTCGGTAAGGTTATAGCTTGCTTCTAGCCCAAACTGGAGATGATTTCTACCATTGTGCTCTTCTGTTCGATATTTAAAATCAACGCCTTGTGTTACGTAGGGGGAGAGTGTGAATTGCTCTGTAACTTGCCAATAGCTGTGTAGGCTCAGCTCCACAAAATAGCCCGCCGCCTCGGTGGAGTAGACATAACTCACGGAAGGCACTAGCCAAGGCTTGGCGGTGTAAGCCAATTCAGCAAACAGTTCGTTATCCTGACAGCGGCTACTGCTATAGCCTTCAATACGTTGATAGCCAAGATTCGCTTCTAAATGTTCACTTAAATCCAAAGCGTATTCTAGGCCAATATTCCACTCAGTATAGGCTTGGCTATCACCACGGCCAACGAGGGCATAGGTGGTGAGATTGCCGTATTGAATACTGGTATTCATCCAATAAATACCGCCTTTAGCCAAGTTATTGCGCCCCTGCGAAACATACTTGCTATCCCAGCCTAAATCGATGTTAGCAGTTAAAGGCACGTTAGCCGCAGATAATTTGCTGTTTAATATCCCTTCGGTTTGCGCCAAGCTCTCGTTGGCCAAACATGGATGGCTAAAGCAAACTAAGCTAATGGCGCCTACGGCGCTAATGATGGATTTAACTGATGCTGCCATAAATAAGCCAATCTAATTGAAAATATAGAATATGCACTGATGTTAGCCTATATACATATAAGCGTTAATGAGAATGGATTTGATTTGCGATCAAACTATCAAGATTCAAAGGGTAAATTTAGTGTAAATCCTAATTGAGAGCTGGTTCACTTTTTTATTGATGAAATGGCGTTAGGCCTACAAACGAAGATAGCAATCGGTTTTCTCGCCTTGATAAATTGAACATAAGCCCTTATTTATTAGCTACACAGATTGTAGAGGAATCATTATGAGCAACCCTTTGCTTAACGGCGCTGCATTACCGCTTTTTTCACAGATTAAACCTGAACATATTCAAGTTGCCGTTGAGCAAGCCATTGCTCAGTGTCGTGCCAAGATTGATGAAGTGCTGCAAAACCCTGGGCCTTTTACGTGGGATAACTTAGTCGCCCCTCTGGAGCAAGTAGATGATGAGTTAAGCCAAATTTGGTCACCCGTCTCCCATATGAACTCAGTGGTGAGCACAGATGAATGGCGCTCGGCCCATGATGCTTGTTTGCCACTGTTATCCGAATACGGCACTTACGTTGGCCAACACCAAGGGTTATACGAGGCCTACAAATCGCTGCGTGCATCGGCAGAGTTTGCTCAATTAAGCCAAGCACAACAGATGGTGATTGAGCACAGCTTACGCGACTTCGAGCTTTCGGGTATCGGCTTAGACGATGCGCAAAAACTGCGTTATGGTGAAATCGTTAAACGTCTTTCTGAACTTACCAGCGGCTTTTCCAATCAACTGCTCGATGCAACCCAAGCCTGGACTAAGTTAATTACCGATGAGGCAGAACTCGCTGGCTTGCCCGATTCAGCTAAAGCGGCCGCAAAAGCGATGGCCGAGGCCCGCGCATTAGAGGGCTGGCTATTTACCTTAGATTTCCCTTCCTATTTACCTGTGATGACCTACAGCGAAAACCGCAACTTGCGTGAAGAGTGTTACCGAGCCTTCGTGACTCGCGCCTCGGATCAAGGTCCAAATGCGGGCGAATTCGATAACGGTCCATTGATGGATGAAATCCTCGCACTGCGCCATGAATTGGCACAGTTGTTAGGCTTTGATAGCTTTGCCGAAAAATCCCTCGCCACGAAAATGGCTGAAACGCCTGCGCAGGTGATGGCCTTCTTAAATGAATTGGCGCTGCGTTCAAAAGACCAAGCCAAGGCCGAATTAGCCGAGTTAAAAGCCTTTGCACTGGAGCATTATGGTGTGAGCGAGATGGCTTCTTGGGATTTAAGTTTCTACGCTGAGAAGTTACAGCAACATAAGTATGAGATTTCACAAGAGTTGCTGCGCCCTTACTTCCCTGAAGATAAAGTGCTATCAGGCTTGTTTTACAGTGTCTCACGCCTATTTGGCTTAAAGATTGTTGAGCAAACCGAGTTTGACCGTTGGCATAAAGACGTGCGTTTCTTCGATATTTTTGACGAAACGGGCGAGCACAGAGGCAGTTTCTATTTAGACTTATACGCCCGCACTGGTAAACGCGGCGGCGCTTGGATGGATGATTGCCGCGTGCGCCGTCAAACCGCCAATGGCCTACAAAAACCCGTTGCCTATCTCACTTGTAACTTCAATGGTCCAGTTGATGGTAAGCCTGCGCTTTTCACCCACGATGAAGTGACGACCTTATTCCATGAGTTTGGCCATGGCATTCATCATATGCTGACCAAAATCGATGTTGCTGGCGTATCAGGTATCAATGGTGTGCCATGGGACGCGGTCGAATTACCTAGCCAATTTATGGAAAACTGGTGCTGGCAAGAAGAAGCCTTAGCGGAGATCTCCGGTCACTACGAAACCGGTGAACCTTTACCAAAAGCGATGCTAGACAAGATGTTAGCGGCGAAAAACTTCCAATCCGGCATGATGATGTTGCGCCAGCTCGAGTTTTCACTGTTCGATTTTAGACTGCACCACGAATACGACCCTGCAAAAGGCGCGCGTATTCAGCAGACCTTGGACGAAGTGCGTCGTCAGGTGGCCGTGTTAATTCCGCCAGCATTTAACCGTTTCCAACATGGTTTTGCGCATATTTTTGCCGGCGGCTATGCTGCGGGTTATTACAGCTACAAGTGGGCCGAAGTGCTGTCGGCGGATGCGTTTTCTCGCTTCGAAGAGGAGGGTATCTTCAATCCTGATACGGGCCGTAGCTTCCTGCACAACATCCTCGAAATGGGCGGTTCTGCTGAGCCTATGGACTTGTTCAAACAGTTTATGGGACGCGAGCCGAGTATTGATGCGCTGCTGCGCCACTCTGGGATTGCCGCTTAAGCCATACTAAATAGCTGTGCTTGAGCATAAAAAGGCGCCGAATGGCGCCTTTTTTGTGAGCTAGATCTCGCTTGCCCTCTGGTATGACCTCTGTTAGCCTGTGGCTCTTCTTTTTAGGGCTACTGCATATGAATCTGTATTTCCGTTTGTTTTGGTTGTTATTTTGGCGCACGCGCCATTGCCGTAAGATTGATTTTTTGGGGACGAGCCGCATTACTTATCGCGCGTTGCCCAGTGATTGCGATATCAATTTCCATCTCACTAACTCCCGTTACCCAGCGTTTATGGATCTGGCACGCACCTATATGTTGGCCGAAATGGGGTTGCTGAAGCGTTTCCTCAAATTAAAATGGATGCCAATTGTTAACGCCGCCGAATTTACCTATATCCGCGATATCAAGCCCTTAAAAAAGTTTGAGATTGAAACCAAGGTCGTGGGCTGGGATGAAAAATATTTCTATATTGAACAACGCTTTATCAGTGAGCGCGGCCTACATTGTATAGTGCATGTGCGTGGTGTGTTTGTGTGTAAAGGTAAGCAAGTGCCTTTAGAGGTATTAGTTAAAGAAGCAGGCTATACCGATCCGGCTCCAGAGTTACCGCCCGAAGTCGTGAAATGGAAAGCATTTTTACAATTAAAGAAAGAGCGTAATCTTTAGGACGCGCTGGTACTAGGGAATACTCCTAATCCCAGTGTCTTCTTCCATTTCGGCTAGTAGCACTTCTTCAAGCACGAGTGTCCAGGCGCCGCGAAGCTGCGCCTGTTGCCAATAACGGACTAACTCATCTAAATCCAATAGGTTTAAGTGAGCAAAGCTGTAGCTTAAGCAGGGGATCAGTGCACAGTCGGCTAAGGTAAAACTGTCGCCACACACCCAATGATTTTGACTAAGATGGCTATCTAAGCGTTGAAATTGGGTAAGCATTTGTTTTTCAATCTGCTTGATTTCGAACTCATGCCCATCAGGGGCATACTTTAATTTTTCTAATTGGAATAGTGGGTTATTGATATCAAAATCAATAATGCGATCGAATAGGCGCACCGCCAAATTCCGTTCAGCCTCCGCGGGTAATAACTCTGTACCGTTTTGAAAATGCCTGTCTAAGTATTCAATAATAATGCTGGATTCGGGGATCAGTTGGCCTTCTTGAGTTTTGAGCAATGGCAGTTTGCCAGGAGGATAAAATTGCTGGAAGGCCTTGCGTGCCAGTGGGTCGCGTAAATCAGTGATCCGCGGATAAAAGTTCGCTTGTTTCTCATAGAGAGCAATTAATACTTTCTGTGAATATCGTGATAACGGATGATAGAAAAGCTCCATAGGTACCGACCCCATAACCACTGCATTTTTTTGACTCTACGCCTTAACTTTAGTCGGTATCAACATGCGTGCAGTGGGAATTTCTTCAAAGGGCCAGAAATGGACGTAAAACAGGTTTTCCATACGGAATGATCCCCGTGGGCTCAAATTCGGTACTATTAACGCCTAGAAACGCTAGTGAAATATCGATAATCAAAGGTAACAGCATGAGCCAATTAGAAAGTTTCTCATCCATCTATGCCAGAGCGAGTGAGCGCAAAGGCGGTAAAAAGGGACTCGAAGCCTTACTTCCTGGGTGTCTAACGAGTGCTGAAATTCGTCAATACGATGATGCTACGCTGCTTTCGGCCATGAGCCGACAAGTGTTCCAGAGTGGTTTTGTCTGGCGCGTGGTCGATAATAAATGGCCTGCTTACGAAAAATCCTTCTTTCATTTTGTGCCCGAGAAGGTATTAATGTTGTCACCCGAGCAGATCCAAGCTCGCGCTGCGGATGCGACCTTGATTCGCCACCTAAAGAAAACCCAAGCAATTTATGATAATGCTTTGATGATCCATGATATTGCCCGCGAACATGGCAGCTTGGCTAAGCTGATTGCTGACTGGCCGACCGACGATATCGTCGGACTCTGGGCGTTCTTAAAGAAGCGCGGCGCTCGTCTCGGTGGCAATACGGGGCCGTATTTCTTACGTGGAATCGGTAAGGATACCTTTTTGTTAACCGATGATGTGCAAGGCTATTTTAAAGCGCACAAGCTGGTAGATGCCGGCTTTAGCTCGCAAACGGCGTTAAAACAGGTACAGGCCGTGTTCAATCAATGGCAACAGGAGTCGGGCCGTTGTCTTGCGGATATCAGCCGGGTGTTAGCCTGTAGCGTGGGTGATAATCGTATTTAGATAAAAAAAAGACCAGCCAAATTTGGCTGGTCAAGGCTCGATATTTCAAGCAATTGGAGTACTGCAGGGAAGCAGCGGGATGAACGTATAAGCAAAAACAGGATTAGAAACTTTTACTGATCCCAATGACGACTCTGTCATCGAAGATTTCAGTTTGTGTACCATAGACTTTATGGTCAGTGTCGACGGTGCTGCCGTGGTAGCGTAAATCGAAGTTAAGGCCGTAATAGGCTTTGCTTAAACCTATGTTCCAGTGGCCCCAACCTTCGGCACCATCACCCGTGAGGTCTTGATAACCTACAGATGCTGAGATTTTTACACCGTTGTCAAAGCTATAGCTGGGGTGTAGAGCGTAGTTCACCCCGTGCCAGCCATCGACACCAAACCAGTCATCCACCGTTGGGGTGACTTCGAGTTGCAGATTGGCTCGACCGAATTGTTTACCCACTTTTAGCCATAATTCGGTGTAGTTGGAATAGGAAGCACCGGGGTAAAGGTATGAAAACAGCATGACATCATAGGTAAAGCCAGAATCGCCAAACTCTCCCGCTTTACCAATAAAAGGCGCGGTAACAATTTCTAAGTTTGGGTCTGCAAACTTAATGTTGGAGCTAAATACCCCAGCATACCAGCCTTGATTGTGGTTCCAACTTAATGTGCCTTGGACGACCGGAATATCGCCGTCTAAGGTCTCGGATTCACCACGAAACACATAGTCCGAAGCAAAATTAACATTGCCGTTAAGGGTGCCACCAAAGAGTTGATTATCTTCAGCAGCGTGGGAGCTGGCCGCCAAAGAAAGTAACGCCCCAGTGAGCAGCAATTTAGTACGAGTCTTCATAATCATCATCTCAAAGTGATTGGAAATTGTTAGCGCACCTATATCGTAAAAATAAATTGTTAATAGCGGTGCCGCCTGGGATGAACCAATAACGAAAAGATATGAATGAATGTGAATAAGCAGCGAAATAACAGGGTCAATAAAAGCGTAATTTATAAAACTGCATTTTTTTGGGAAGCTGAGTTTCATTAAATGGGGTGCAAAATGTAATATCCAATTTGCGCTATACAACGCTTGGTCATAAAATGTCGCGTCCAAAGGTTTGAATATCTATTCGTTTCCCTGACCCATTTGTAACAAGGATTTACGTAGCAATAGTATGCATTCGGATAGCAAGGTATGGTCATTCCATGCTTGATCCAATATGACCACACAGGGGTTATATATGCACAAAACCTTATGTAAAAGCTTGTGCTAATATGCCCTAGCTGTATCAAATAAATGTTTACTCAGGTTAATCGAGTATAAACATTTGTGTCGCCAAACATGTTTGCAACATTTTTGATATAGAGTAGGCTGAATAAGTGCTTTGTATCGTATAACGCTAACAATCTTATCTACAGTTAACATACTTCTTAAATAGGATAACAATTCTACTAATAAGGTATTGGCAAAGGTGTGAATATTTTCATTAGTTTAC
The DNA here is from genome assembly GCF_014647135.1 of Shewanella xiamenensis. GTDB lineage: Bacteria > Pseudomonadota > Gammaproteobacteria > Enterobacterales > Shewanellaceae > Shewanella > Shewanella xiamenensis. The sequence goes on along the minus strand of NZ_BMOP01000008.1, from coordinate 102,931 downwards.
ACTTTTGTTTGTTTATCTTTCTTGTTGATCCTTATAGGGTATACGATAAGTAATAGCTTTGATTTTAGTTATAATTATGGCCGTGAAATCATCCATATTGTGTGAACACGGTGGCGTTAAAATTTAAAGGAGTTCTCATGCGGCAGACAATTAAACTTGCCTCAGTAATCAGCGTGGCGTTGTGGATGGCAGCTTGTAGCCCTCAAGAGGATAAAGCCGCTCATGGCGGCGCGGGGCCGCAGAGCATGGAAGTTGGGATAATCAAAGTGGAGGCTAAGCCACAGGTTATCCAAGTCGAGTTACCGGGTCGTAGCAAGGCATTTCTTGAAGCCGAAGTTCGTCCTCAAGTGAATGGCATTATCACTAAGCGTAGCTTTGTCGAAGGCGGCAATGTGAAGCAAGGCGAATCTCTTTATCAAATTGATTCTGCGCCTTATAAAGCTGCACTTGTCAGTGCAAATGCTGACTTAGCTCGAGCAAATGCAAGCCTTGCTTCTGCTAAGGCAAAAGCGGCTCGTTATCAGCAGTTAGTTAAAACTAACGCAATCAGTAAACAAGATTTCGATGAAGCCGAAGCCGCTTACAAAGAAGCGCTGGCCAGCGTGACTGTAGCAGAAGCGGCGATTAATACTGCGAAAATCAATCTTCAATACACTGAAGTATTAGCGCCGATTTCAGGCCGTATCGGTAAGTCGAGTGTAACAGCGGGTGCGCTAGTAACGGCTAACCAAAGCCAAACTCTGGCAACCATTCAACAGCTTGATCCTATCAATGTGGATATCGCTCAATCGAGTGCTCAGCTGTTACGCCTAAAAGCCAAGCTGAAGCAAGGTAAGCTGCAGGCGGCGGATAACGCTGACGTGCAGTTAGTCTTAGAAGACGGCACGATTTATGGTCACAACGGTAAGCTGCAATTTGCTGAAGTGAGCGTGGATGAAAATACTGGCTCAGTGATCCTACGCGCCGAGTTCCCTAACCCAGATGGCATCTTACTGCCTGGCATGTATGTTCGTGCTGTATTGAATACCGGTACCGATCCTCAAGCCATCCTAGTGCCGCAAAAAGCCATTACCCGTAACGCTAAGGGTCAGGCCGTGGCGATGGTGGTGAACGATCAAGGTCTAGTGGAAGCAAAAATTGTTACCACAGCGGAAGTTATCGACAATCAATGGCGTATTACTGCTGGTTTAGAAGCGGGCGATAAGTTGATTGTGGAAGGATTACAAAAGATCCGTCCAGGTGCACCAGTCACCACCAAAGTTATTTCTGAAACCCAAGCAAAATAGGGCATAGCTATGGCACGTTTTTTTATTGATCGTCCCATCTTTGCGTGGGTGATCGCCTTAATCATTATGTTGGCGGGGATTTTATCGATCCGATCCCTGCCAGTCTCGCAGTACCCCAGTATTGCGCCACCGACAGTAGTGATCAGTGCGAACTATCCAGGTGCATCGGCCAAAATCGTTGAAGACTCAGTAACTCAGGTGATTGAGCAACGTATGAAGGGTATCGACCACCTACGTTATATCGCTTCAACCAGTGATAGCTTTGGTAACGCATCGATTACCTTAACCTTTAACGCTGAGGCCGATCCGGATATCGCGCAGGTTCAGGTACAAAACAAGTTACAGGGCGCAATGACCTTGTTACCACAAGAGGTTCAATCTCAAGGGGTTAACGTTAACAAGTCAAGCTCTGGCTTCCTGATGGTATTGGGCTTCGTATCGACCGACGGTTCTTTGGATAAGGGTGACATCGCCGACTATGTGGGCGCTAACATCCAAGATCCTATGAGCCGTGTACCGGGCGTGGGTGAAATTCAGATTTTCGGTGCTCAGTACGCGATGCGTATATGGTTAGACCCGCTGAAACTGACTCAATATAACCTCACTAGCTTAGATGTGGTGAGTGCTATCCGCGCGCAAAACGCACAGGTATCTGCTGGTCAACTCGGTGGTACGCCATCACTGCCAGGACAAGAGCTAAACGCGACCGTATCGGCACAGAGTCGTCTGCAAACGCCAGAACAATTCCGCAAGATTATTCTTAAATCCGATACGTCGGGTGCGAACGTGTTCTTGGGTGATGTGGCGCGTGTCGAGTTGGGTTCAGAAAGTTATGCCGTAGAGTCTCTGTATAACGGTAAACCTGCCTCGGGTATTGCGATTAAGCTGGCAACCGGTGCTAACGCCTTAGATACGGCGGCAGCGGTTCGCGCTAAAGTGGAAGAGTTGCGTCCCTTCTTCCCTGCTGGGTTAGATGTGGTTTACCCCTACGATACAACGCCATTCGTTGATAAATCGATTGAAGGCGTAGTCCACACTCTGCTTGAAGCGATCGTACTGGTGTTCGTCATCATGTACCTCTTCCTGCAGAACTTCCGTGCGACTTTAATTCCAACGATTGCAGTACCTGTGGTATTGCTGGGTACCTTTGCGATTCTGTCGGCAACGGGCTTCTCCATCAACACCCTCACCATGTTTGCAATGGTACTGGCGATTGGTCTACTCGTGGACGACGCGATTGTGGTGGTTGAAAACGTTGAGCGGGTGATGGCCGAAGAGGGCTTAAGTCCACTCGAAGCGACCCGTAAGTCGATGGATCAAATTACTGGCGCGTTAGTCGGTATCGGTCTGACCTTGTCTGCGGTATTCGTACCTATGGCGTTTATGTCGGGTTCTACTGGGGTAATTTACCGTCAGTTCTCGATCACTATCGTTTCTGCGATGGCGCTGTCTGTGCTGGTGGCCTTGATTTTAACCCCCGCACTCTGTGCGACGATGCTCAAACCGTTGAAGAAGGGTCATGGCCATATCGAAACGGGTTTCTTCGGTTGGTTTAACCGTGGTTTCGATCGCTTAACGAACCGTTACGAATCGAGCGTGGCTGGCATTGTGAAGCGTGGCTTCAGGGTCATGATGATTTACGCTGCATTAGTGGTGGCAGTGGGCTGGATTTTCATGCGCATGCCAACGGCATTCTTACCAGACGAAGACCAAGGTATCTTGTTCACGCAGGCAATTTTGCCAACCAACTCTACCCAAGAAAGCACCATGAAAGTGTTAGAGAAAGTCTCTGATCACTTTATGGCTGAAGAAGGCGTAAGGTCGGTATTTAGCGTGGCGGGCTTCAGTTTTGCGGGTCAAGGCCAGAACATGGGTATTGCCTTCGTTGGCTTGAAGGATTGGTCAGAGCGTGAAGCGCCAGGTATGGATGTTCAATCCATTGCGGGCCGCGCTATGGGTGTATTCAGCCAAATGAAAGAAGCCTTCGTATTCGCCTTCGTACCGCCAGCGGTCATCGAGTTGGGTACGGCCAATGGTTTCGATATGTACCTGCAAGATAAAAACGGCCAAGGTCACGATAAGTTAGTGGCGGCGCGTAATCAATTGCTGGGTATGGCAGCTCAAAATCCAAACCTTGTGGGGGTTCGCCCTAATGGTCAGGAAGATGCGCCAATTTATCAATTGCACATTGATCATGCTAAGTTGAGCGCATTAGGCGTTGAGATTGCTAACGTTAACAATGTGTTGGCAACAGCTTGGGGTGGTTCTTATGTTAACGACTTTATCGACCGTGGTCGTGTTAAAAAGGTATTTGTGCAAGGTGATGCTCAATACCGTATGCAGCCAGAAGACCTAGACACTTGGTATGTGCGTAACAACAAGGGCGATATGGTGCCGTTTTCAGCCTTTGCGACAGGTTCTTGGGAATACGGCTCACCACGTCTAGAACGTTTTAACGGTTTACCTGCGGTGAATATTCAAGGCGCAACAGCACCAGGCTTTAGTACTGGTGCGGCCATGAATATTATGGAAGACCTAGTTAAACAGTTACCACCGGGCTTTGGCATCGAGTGGAACGGCTTATCCTATGAGGAGCGTTTATCGGGTAACCAAGCGCCTGCGCTATATGCGTTGTCGATTCTGGTGGTATTCCTCGTATTGGCTGCACTGTATGAGAGCTGGTCAGTTCCGTTTGCGGTAATCCTAGTGGTTCCTCTAGGTATTATCGGTGCCCTGCTGGCGATGAATGGCCGTGGCTTGCCAAACGACGTGTTCTTCCAAGTAGGTCTGCTGACGACTGTTGGCTTGGCAACCAAGAACGCCATCTTGATTGTGGAATTTGCGAAAGAGTTCTACGAGAAAGGGGCGGGTCTGGTTGAAGCGACGTTACATGCTGTACGTGTGCGTTTGCGTCCGATTCTGATGACATCGCTCGCGTTTGGTTTAGGGGTTGTGCCGTTAGCCATTAGTACGGGTGTAGGTTCAGGTAGCCAGAATGCCATCGGTACTGGTGTACTTGGCGGTATGATGAGTTCGACGTTCTTAGGTATCTTCTTCGTGCCACTGTTCTTCGTTATTGTTGAGCGGATCTTTAGTAAACGAGAGAGAAAAGCGAAAGACGAAAAGCCAACATCGGCGGAGTAATCTAACGTTCTAATCAAAGCCCTGTATTTACAGGGCTTTTTGTTGGGCGAAAAATATTATCGTTACAAGGATGGATAGCTACCTTGAATCAATTCGGGCATATTAAATGAGTCAAGATAAAAAGGGAGTAGGTGATGTCGGCAGTCAGTAAGGATCAATTAATCAAATTAGAGGCATCTCTCGCAAAGGGAAAGTGGTATTTCATCTTGGTGATTGGCGTATTGTATTGGGGGAGTGTGACGTCACTTTTGGTGGCGGGGTTTCAATACTTCACCGCTGAGACGCCATTTTGGCAGGCAATGAAAGTCGCACTATATATTTATCCCGCGAGTGGCGTGCTATTTGGCTGGACGCTATGGATGCAGTTAAATCACAGAAGAGATAAACTGCGCGGCAAATGTTGTCCATAATCAATACATAGCGCTGGCGTAGGAGCAAAATCGTGTCATCGGTGAGCAGTCTTATCACTAAGCAACTTGTCGTAGCGATGATTTGCCATGCTATCGCTATTGGCATTTTGGCCTATGGTGCCTATGAGTTTTATCTTAAGCAGCTTGTCGTCCCCGAGCTCATCCGTAGTGTTGCCGTAGCGGTATTTTTTATCGGCATGGGACTCGAACCCAATATGTTTTTTACACCGTTAAGTCAGGTCATGACCCAAGCCGACGATAAGTCGCCTAAGTCGAAATTACAAACGATGGTATTTAACTTTGGGGTTTTCTTACTGATTTGTGGCTTTTTAATGGAATGGTTGTACGACTAGCCCGTTAAACCTGTCCATGAAAAAGGCGCCGAGACTAGCTGCGACGCCCTAATCAACCTAGCGAAAGTTAAACTCGTGCCTAAGGCGTGTAGTAAGTTGCTGCCCCCGGCCCTACTGGTAAACCAAAACCGAATACCCACAGAAAGAAAAACGCCGTCCAGCCAACGAAAAACACTAAGGTGTACGGCAGCATAGTGGCGATCAGTGTGCCTATGCCGAGGTTTTTTTGATAGCGACAGGCCACTGCTAAAATCAATCCGAAATAACTCATCATTGGCGTGATTAAGTTAGTTACCGAATCCCCAATACGGTAGGCCGCTTGAATGGTTTCGGGCGCATAGCCAACTAACATCAGCATGGGCACAAAAATGGGCGCGGTAATGGCCCACTGTGCTGAAGCACTGCCCAGCATTAGGTTGATAAAACCGCACAGCATAATAAAAAACAGGAACAGGATTGGCCCAGTTAACCCTATGGATTGCAAGGCATCTGCGCCCAGCACGGCTAACACGGCGCCGAGATTACTCCAGTTAAAGAAGGCCACAAATTGTGCCGCAAAGAACACCAGTACTATATACAGTCCCATTGTACTCATACTGTGCGACATGGCATTGATAACGTCTTTATCGTTTTTAATGCTGCCAACGACCTTGCCGTAGACAAAACCCGGGATCGCAAAACAGATAAAGATAAAGGCGACGATGCCTTTGAGGAAGGGTGAGCCCGAAACCAGACCGGTTTTAGGATCGCGCAGTGGTGCACCCTCTGGCACGACTGACAGCGCAAGGATCACCGCCAACACTAGCATTGCTAATCCCGCACACTTGAGGCCGCGTTTTTCCAGCTCAGTGACATTGCCCATGGATTGATGCACGCTTTCATCGGCATCATCTCCCTGATACTTGCCCAGTTTGGGCTCGACAATTTTCTCTGTTACAAAGGCGCCGAGGAAAGTGATCACAAAGGTCGAGACAAACATAAAGTACCAGTTAACCTCAGGGCCGACGTTATAGTCGGGGTCGATCATCCGCGCCGCCGCTTCAGTTATGCCCGATAACAGTGGATCGACAGTACCGAGCAATAGATTTGCGCTGTATCCCCCTGATACTCCTGCAAATGCAGCGGCTAATCCAGCCAACGGATGGCGACCTAAGGAGTGGAAAATCATCGCTGCCATGGGAATTAATACCACATACCCTAGCTCTGCCGCAGTGTTTGACATAATTCCCGCAAACACGATAGTCACTGTCACTAAACGCTTTGATGTTCCCATAACGAGTGCGCGCATGGCGGCGGATAATAGTCCTGAACGCTCGGCGATACCCACACCCAGTAGGGCAACCAGAACCGTGCCCAAGGGGGTAAAACCGGTAAAGTTAGTGACTAAGTTGGACACTATCATCCGCAAGCCTTCGGCATTCATCAGGCTGACCACATGGATAAGTCCATCGGCACCTCGGCCGTGGGCGCCCTCGGGGCGTGGATCGGCCACCGTCAACTCAAAGTAGCCAGCAATGCCAGACACCAGAATCACGGCGACACAAAATAGAGCAAACAGGGTAATAGGGTGTGGCAATAAATTACCTAACCGTTCGACAATATTCAGAAAGCGTACAAACCAGCCACTTGAGCTGATGTCATGTGGGGGCTGTGTCTTTATGGGAATATGATTGGATTTCAAACTCATGCCTTGCCTCTGTCGACCTTTGCTAGCGCATTTTTTATCCGTGAGCTGAATCGATGCGGCGTGACTTGGCTGAGGAGCCTCTCGCTCAAGTGATTGGATTAACGCTAAGGTAAAAGTGAAAAAATTGGCCGAAAAGTATGATGCTTGTGCTTTAAATAAAACTTAAATGTGGCTAGAGCAGTATGTAGGCAGATTTTGGATAAAAAAATGGACTCACGGGGAGTCCAGTATTCACGAGCAAAAAGGTTGCTCTAAACGTTGTGCAAATTAACTATAGCTTAGTTTTTCTGTATCCAAGCTGAATGTTTTCAATCAATTCGGGTTTAATCTTGTCACAAAAAATCTTGGGTCAGAGGCTCTTACCTGTGCAGTAAAAGATAACATTTCATTGCACTAGCTAACGCTTTAGATGAAATTCTTGCTTATTTATGGTTAGCTGTAGCCATTAAAAACAATAATAAACACTAAGGATGGAAGATGGACAAACTGTTACTGGGATTAGCGCTGATTTTTATCGTGACCTATCTTTGGTATGTCAGCCTAGTCAAAAAACGCAATACCGCCCTTGAGGCTCTGTCGGGGATCGATGTGCAGTTGGCTAAACGCGCCGATCTCGTGCCCAATATCCTCAAAATCGCCAAGCGATTTATGGATCATGAAAAGTCATTGCTCACTGAAATTACTGAGCTACGCACGCAATTAACCCGTCATTACAACAAGACTGACCCCAATGCGGTTAAAGAGCATATTGCACAAGCCGAGCAATTAAACGACAAAATGGCTACCTTGATGGTTAATGTTGAAAACTATCCCGAGCTGAAGTCCGACAACACTATGCTTGAAGCCATGCAAACCTATAACGAGGTCGAAGCACATATTTCGGCGGCTCGTCGTTTCTATAACTCAGCGGTATCGGAGTTAAATACAGCCGTTGAAATTTTTCCCGGGTCGATTATTGCGTCAATGGCTAAGATTAAAGTGATGCCATTTTATGAAGTCAGTGAGGCATCTAAAGCACCAATAGACGCCGCAGATTATCTGTAATCTTTAATATTTGCGGGGGCAAAATGCCCCCGTAAAATAACGATCTCAATGAATATACTCACCTTTATCTTAGGTAGTCCCATTAAGGCACAGCGACAGACGGTAAAACTGTCTGCAGAGCCTGCGGATAGGGAGTCGCTGCAACAGTATTATGATTCCCACCTTGCACCGCTTGCTGCCCGTTATGAAACCAAGCGCGTGGCGAGCCTTAAGGCAACACGTCAACGCTTGTATCTCAGTTTAGTGATTGTTGCGAGTCTCGTACTATTAACGATATTGGGACATAGCCGTGGGCTGGTGTTGTTTCCGCTACCAATGATTGCACTACTGTTATTAGGTTTTTGGAGTTTTACCCCGACAAGGCAGTTTACGCGTCAAGTGCAGCAAGAAATCTATCCCATCATGTTTAAGTATTTTGGTGAAGACTTTATCTACAATCGCGAGATGCGCCTTGATATAAATCGGCTCTCGGCGGCAAAAGTCTTACCTCATTACGACAAGGTGAGTTTTGGTGACTATATTCACGGTCAATACAAAGGCGTAGAACTAATCGTCAATGAGTTAACCCTGACCAAAGATGTGCGAGTGGAAGAGTGGGACGGTAATAAACGCAGAACCGTAACCCGCACTGAAACCCGTTTTCGCGGCACTGTGGTCGAGCTCAGTAGTCACAAGCAGTTTATCGGCCATACCGTGGTATTAAAGGATCGTGGCGGATTAGCGAATTTCTTATCCGACAGTCATTCGGGGCTGCAAAGAGTGCGACTAGAAGACCCCTTGTTTGAAAAAGAGTTTGATGTGTTTTCAACAGATCAAATTGAATCACGTTATTTGCTCAACACCGCTTTTATGGAGCGATTACAGCAACTGGCAAAGGTCTTTGCGGGTGATATCCAATGTGCCTTCTTTCGCAACCGGCTGATCCTATTTTTGCCCAATCGTAGGAGTCGTTTCCAAATGCGCTCTATCTTTGATAGTGCGAATTTTTCGACAGAATTTAGCCAGTTAAACCGTGAGATGAAGCAACTCTTTGCTATTATTGAAATACTTAAACTAAACGAATACACGGGACTTTGATGATAGCAATGCACCAACCACCTACTTACCTTAAGTCGATTGCGCTATATGGGCTCGGCTTATTGTTAACTTGGGGGAGCTTTGCAACCGTGTTCGCCGAAGAGGTCAAACCGACTAAGCCGCGCATTGTGGCGCGCTATTCTGACAGTGGCATCGTCAGCGCGGAAGGCCAAGAAAAATTTAAGGTTTATCAATATCAACAGGCCAATGGCGTAACGGTTTTTACCGATAAAGCGCCATCGAGCAGCGATTACCAAATCCTACTGTACGATTGCTTTGCTTGTCGCCCAGACTCGACTATCGATTGGAATGGTATTCGGTTGTTTACCCGTAATTACGAGAGTTTAATCAGCCGTGCGGCCCATAAACATCGGTTAGATCCTGCACTTATCCGTGCGGTTATCCATGCTGAGTCAGCATTTAATGCTAGAGCGATATCCCGCTCGGGGGCTATGGGGTTAATGCAATTGATGCCCGAAACCGCCAAAGAGATGGGTGTGACTAATGCCTTTTTGCCAGAGGAGAATATTCTCGGTGGCAGTAAGTATTTGGCGCAAATGCTAAAACAGTTCAATGGGGATATTGCGCTGGCCTGTGCGGCCTATAATGCTGGGCCTACAACTGTGACTCAGTACAACGGTATTCCGCCCTATCCAGAAACCCAAGCCTACGTAGAACGGGTGCAAATTCTGCTCAAGCGTTACCGCAGTACTAAGGTATAAGGTTCGCTGTAACTATCGATATTCTGCTTTAACAACATAGTGCAGCGGGACAAGTAAAGTATCTGCTGCGCTATGTTGTAGCCTCATAATGTTGAAGCCAATCTGGCAGAGCTTATTCGCCAACTTCCCATTTTACGCTGACATGACCATCTGCTTGGCCGAGGGTTTTACCTAAGTAATCGAGCATTTCGGTAGCAATTTCATCCAGTTGCCAAGGTGGATTGATCACCCATAGTCCAGCGGCTGTCATGCCAAACTCATTAGAGTCGGGCTTGATGGCTTGCTCGATACGTAGTTGGCGCTTAATACCGCTAGTGGCTAAGCGGGAGAGCATTTCTTCTGTTTGCGCGCGGTTGACTACCGGATACCAGAGCATAAATACGCCCGTGGCAAAGCGTTTGTGCGCCTTGATTAACGTGTCGGCCACTGTTTGATAGTCGGTCTTAATCTCATAACTGGGGTCAACAAGTACCAGTGCGCGGCGCTCTAGTGGCGGTACTGCGGCAATCAGCCCTTTTAAGCCATCGCCTTTAATCACTTTAACTTGCTTATCTTGTTCGAAATACTCATCCAGTAGCAGATGATCGGTACCGTGCAGCTCGTGTAGCAGCATACGATCCTTTGGCCCAAGATCCATATCGATAAAGGCTGGCGAACCTGGGTAAAAGTTCAGTTCTTCTGGATTGTCTTCATTAAAATGACGCACCGCATCTATATAATCTTGCAAGGATTTGGGCAGATCGGTTTTGTCCCACAGTTTTGCTACCCCGTCGAGATATTCACCTGTCTTTTGGGCAAACTCATCCGTTAATGCATAACCACCGGCACCCGCATGGGTATCGATATAGACTAAGGGTTTGTCTTTCTTATGCATTAACTGCAAAGTTTGCAGCAAAATAGCGTGTTTCAGCACATCGGCATAATTGCCGGCGTGATAACCGTGGCGGTAACTTAACATCGGATCTTCCAAGGTGAGCAGTACAGGTGAGATACCCGCATTCAATGAGGCAATTATAGGGACAATACTCCTTGGGGTAAATTAGCCACACTAAGTGCTGCCCCGAATTCGCCATGCAAGAGAGTATTCAGCTCTGCTTGCTTTTGGCATAATGGCGGCAATTTCTACCTGTCAAACAGTGATCCCTTTGTCTATTCCAGTCTTTTTTAATCAGCAATTTCCAACACTTGTGGACATTTGTGCCCGCTGGCAACTGGTTTTTGATGTCGATGCGCCATTTGAATTGCGTTTTGAATCAGACACCTTGACGCTACATAAGCGTGATGAGCCTAAGCTCGATGGCATAGTGGTGGATTTTGTGACAGGCGCGGTCGCCCATAGACGCAAGTTTGGTGGCGGTCGTGGTCAGTCGATTGCCAAGGCTGTTGGGTTAAAGCAGGGCGTTACGCCAAAAGTGGTCGATGGTACTGCGGGCCTCGGCCGCGATGCCTTTGTGCTGGCAAGTTTAGGCTGCACTGTGACTATGGTAGAGCGCCATCCTGTGGTGGCCGCATTATTAGAAGACGGTCTACGCCGCGCCTATCAAGATGCCGAAATCGGCGACTGGATGCGTGAACGTATGCAGCTTTTCCATGGTTCCAGCCTCGAAGCACTCGCAAAATTGGAGCAAGAAGTTGATGTCGTCTACCTCGACCCTATGTACCCCCACCGTGACAAATCAGCCTTAGTAAAAAAAGAAATGCGGGTCTTCCAAACCTTAGTCGGCGCGGATCTTGATGCAGACGGTTTGCTCGCCCCCGCCATGGCCTTAGCCAGTAAGCGTGTAGTGGTGAAGCGCCCCGATTATGCCGAAGACCTCGCCGGCGTTAAGCCCAGCATGGTTATCGAAACTAAGAAAAACCGTTTCGATGTCTATATAAAATCGGCAATGAAGTAGTGCTCGTCATCCATTTTTTAACGCCCTTTTGTCCCTTAGTTATTGAGGATTAAGGCAATAAAAAAGCGCTAACCTAGGTTAGCGCTTTTGTTTTTGAATAAAGGTTATGTTTATCGCACTAAGGTAAACAGTGGGGTTTGACTGACCGCTTGAAAATCCAGCGCCATGGTTACACTGAGTGCTGTGATGGTAATAATTGAAAAACCAAACACTTGTCTGGCCCAACGTGGCATATCCACATCTTGACGATAACCTTTGAGGGCCATAGTTAGCCACCAGAGGCTGGTGGCACAGGTCACGGCCATAAAGGCGGTGCCTGTGTAACCTGCGAGTGGCAGCATAGTGCTGACCAAGGCGAACACTGCGATATAGAGCACTATATGGTGCTTCGCCTTGGCCATCCCTTCGGCGACTGGCAGCACGGGGATCTTCGCGGCTGCATAGTCATTAAAGCGGAAAATCGCGATGGCGTAGGAGTGTGGCATCTGCCAGAGGCTGAACATCAGCAATAAAATCACTGCGCCCATATCCATTTGCCCCGTCACACTGCAATAGCCCACCACGGGCGGTACTGCGCCCGAAAAGCTGCCGACTAAGGTGCCGTAAACCGAGTTTCGCTTCATATAGAGGCTATAAATCCCGACATAAACGACATAGCCAATGGCGGCAAACAGTAGGGCTAAGGCATTGGTGAACATGGCTAAGATGCCAAATCCAAGCACGCCTAAGGCGATGCCAAACAGCAAGACATGGCTTAGGGGGATTTCGCCCGTGACGGTGACGCGTTTGCAGGTGCGCTGCATTTTGGCGTCAATGTCACGGTCAATACAGTTATTAATCGCACAGCCTGAGGCGACGACTAAGGATAATCCCACTAAGCTTGCCAGCATCAAGACCAGATCCACATCGCCCTTAGCGGCCAATAGGAAGCCGCCAGCAACGGAAATCAGATTCCCGAAAATGATGCCAGGCTTAGTTACCTGTACATACCCTTTGAAGCGTGCTTTCCATTGCGTCGATGTCAATCTAGCTTGTGTGTTCATTTGCTGTGTCTCGTTACATCATCAAAGCGTTAGCTTCGAGAATGATCCATACCGACAAACCAACCACCATCACGATGATCAGTGCGGTAAATAGGAAGGAGAAGGTGTTGATCTTGCCTTCCTTAGAGAAGTCCAAGTGCAGGAAGTACTTAAGGTGTACCAAAATCTGCACCAGTGCCGTGACAATAACGATGGCAAGCGTCGTCGATTGCTCGAAGTGATGGGTCATTACCGCCCAGAATGGGATGGCAGTTAACACCACTGACAGTACAAAACCGACTAAGTAGGACTTGATGCTGGAGGCCAGATCGTCTGCGCCATGGCTATGATCATGGCTATTATGCTGGGATTGAGTATGTGCGCCCATTACAGTGCTCCCAATAAGTACACAACGGTGAATACGCAAATCCACACGATGTCGAGGAAATGCCAGAACAAGCTTAAGCAGCTCAGGCGAGTGATACTGCGGTTGCCTAAGCCCGTTTTGGCGACTTCAATCATCATGATTGCCATCCAAATTAACCCTGCGGTCACGTGCAAGCCGTGCATGCCCACTAAGGTGAAGAAAGATGACAGGAAGGCGCTGCGTTGTGGGCCGTTGCCATGTTCGATCAGGTGATGGAACTCATAGACTTCCATGCCGATAAACATACAGCCCAGTGCAAAGGTAATGGCTAACCAAGTGAGGGTCGCCGCTTTGTTGTGGCGCTTAGCGAAAATCAACGCGAAGCCATAGGTAATACTACTGAGCAGCAGGGCTGCGGTTTCGATCAGCACAAAGTCCAGTTCGAAAATGTCTTTACCCGATACACCGCCGTCGGTGTTCATATAGAGCACGGCGTAGGTGGCGAATACCGATGCAAACAGGATGCAGTCGGTCATCAGGTAGAGCCAAAAACCAAACAGGGTGTTGCCACCCGTATCATGGTGCTCGTGGTGCTCCTCGGCGTGAGCAACGTCTAAATCAGCTGGGATTGCAACACTCATATCAGCCCCTTACTACATTGTTTAAGTGAGCATTTTCAATGCGTGCCACTTCATCGGGTTGAACGTAATAGTCAACATCGTTGTTATAAGCACGGAATAAGAACACGATAAACGCGCCCACCATGCCCACAATCGCGAGCCACAGAATGTGCCAAATCGCAGCAAAACCAGCGGCAGTAATGCCCAGCGCCATTAAGATCCCGCTCGGAGTATTTTTCGGCATATTGATTGGCTGATAGTGTTTGAGGCGTTGATACGCTGTGCCTTTTTCCTTGGCATCGGTAAAGGCATCGATATCAGACACTTGTGGCAACTTAGCAAAGTTGTAGAACTGTGGTGGTGAGGCGGTTGACCATTCCAGCGTGTGGCCATTCCATGGGTCGCCCGTGGTGTCACGGTTTTGGTCGCGGTCACGGATACTCACGTACAGTTGCACGAATTGCAGAATGATACCGACCATGATGATGCAAGCACCCACGGCAGCGATATAGATCCACAGGTTCCATGCTGGGTTATCAATATGGTTGATACGGCGAGTCATACCCATAAAACCGAGTACATACAGCGGCATAAAGGCCACATAGAAACCAATTTGCCAGCACCAGAATGACGCTTTACCTAAACGCTCATTTAAGTGGAAACCAGTCGCTTTCGGGAACCAGTAAGCAAAACCAGCTAAGTAACCAAACACGGCACCACCGATAATGGTGTTATGGAAGTGAGCGATCAGGAACAAGCTGTTGTGCAGCACGTAGTCGGCACCAGGTACGGCCAATAACACGCCCGTCATACCACCAATGGTGAAAGTCACCATAAAGCCTAAGGTCCACAGCACTGGCACTGTTAAGCGCAGGCGGCCGCGGTAAATGGTGAACAACCAGTTAAACAGTTTTACCCCAGTAGGAACTGCAATCACCATGGTCATCACGCCGAAGAAGGCGTTGACGTTGGCGCTAGAGCCCATGGTAAAGAAGTGGTGTAACCACACGATAAAACCGAGGATCGAGATCGCGCCACTGGCCCATACCATGGAGGAATAGCCGAACAGACGCTTAGAGGTAAAGGTTGAAATCACATCCGAGAAGATACCGAACGCAGGTAAAATCAGGATGTACACTTCAGGGTGACCCCAGGCCCAGAACAGGTTGATATACATCATGGCGTTACCACCACCATCATTGGTGAAGAAGTGGAAACCCATGTAGCGATCGAGTGTTAACAGCGCTAAAACCGCGGTCAGGATCGGGAACGACGCCACGATCAGGATGTTGGCCCAAGTACAAGTCCAAGTGAAGATGGGCATTTGCATCAGCTTCATGCCAGGAGCGCGCATCTTAAGCACGGTCGCGATAAAGTTAACCCCAGTTAAGGTTGTCCCTATCCCCGAAATCTGCAGCGCCCAGATATAGTAATCAACCCCAACCCCCGGACTGTAAGCCAGCTCAGACAACGGCGGGTAAGCTACCCAACCGGTACGGGCGAATTCACCTAAACCTAATGAAATATTGATCAGCACGGCACCAGACGCGGTTAGCCAGAAGCTGAGGTTGTTCAAGAAGGGGAAGGCAACGTCGCGGGCACCGATTTGCAGTGGCAGCACTAAGTTCATTAGACCGATCATAAATGGCATCGCCATAAAGATAATCATGATCACGCCGTGGGCAGTGAAGATTTGGTCGTAATGTTCAGGCGGCAGATAACCTGCGGCGCCATTGGTGGCCAGTGCCTGTTGGGTACGCATCATGATGGCGTCGGAGAAACCGCGGATCAGCATGATGAAGGCAAGCACTATGTACATGATACCGAGGCGTTTATGGTCAACCGAGGTTAACCAGTCGTGCCAAAGCACGCCCCATTTTTTGTGTTTAGTGATCAAGGCTGCGACGTACAGGCCTATCACGGCAACAACCGCAAGGGTCACCATGATGATAGGCTCATGATACGGGATCGCATCTACGCTTAATTTACCGAGAAAAGACATGATTACTCCGCCTCCACTGGGTGAGTGGATGAGTGTTCTGTTGATGAAGTGTCAGAATGGGTTGAGCTTTCCATGTCGGCCATCTTCTGTTCGCTCGCCATATGTGCCATATCGTGGTGCATGCCAGCCATATTGTGGTCGGCACTCATGTGTTCCATACCTTCATGGCCTGCCATGTGCTCGTTTGAGTCCATGTGCATGTATTGCATAACGATTTGATCGAACATGCCGTGACTCACTGAGCCAAAGTATTCAACAGGATTGTTTTCACTCTTCTGTGCTAAGGCTTGATAAGTCGCAGAGTCTAAGGTCTTAGTCGCCTGTTGTTTTGCCTTGGCAACCCAAGCATCGAAGTCGGCGGCCGTTGGCGTGGCAATGGCTTTAAACTTCATGCCGGCAAAACCTGCGCCGCTATAGTTGGCGGAAATACCATCATAGGTACCGGGTTCGTTGGCAATCAGGTGCAACTTAGTCGTCATCCCAGCCATTGAGTAGATTTGGCTACCTAACTGCGGGATAAAGAAAGAGTTCATGGCGGTATCAGAGGTGATCTTAAAGTTCACCGGTACGTTCGCTGGGAAAGCCAGTTCGTTTACCGATGCAACACCTTGTTCTGGATAGATAAACAACCATTTCCAGTCCATAGAAACCACTTCAACCGTAATCGGCTTGGCCTGGTGTTCGAGTGGTTTGTAAGGGTCGAGATCATGGGTCGAGCCCCAGGTAATCACCCCTAGAATCACGACGATTACTATCGGCACAATCCAAACCACGGTTTCAATCGCGCTTGAATGGGACCATTTAGGGGCGTAAACCTCCTGATCTCGGCCATCACGGTATTTCCATGCGAAGAACAAGGTCATAAAGATCACGGGGATAACCACAATCAGCATGAGTAGGGTAGCGATGATGATCAGGTGCTTTTCATCGGCACCGATCTGGCCCTTGGGATCCAATACGCCGCCATCACAGCCTGCGAGCATCAGGGCAAGCGCCGCGAATGCTACTTTACTTAAATTTCGAATTAACAAAGGAAGATTCCTCTAACCCTAAGGTTTACAACTCTGCCCTGAGAGATTGGCAGTAGCATTGAGCGGCGTTATCCGAAGGCAAATCCGAAAGTGGCTCGAGCGCGGCACAAAAATGCCTGCCACCCCAATGCAAGATCGAGGATCGACTTTCAGCGCTTAATGCTAAATTTGAATTTTAAAACAGAGGGTTACAATGGTGGGGCGCGACAACCGTGCGCAAGATGCTCGAGGGATTTTAGCCTTGGGGGTGCTAAAAACAGGGCAGCATTAGTTAAATCTAAGCTGTTGAAAAACTTGAAGCCATTGTCGAACAAATTCCACAATTGCTTAATAATCTGGGGATTGAGCAGCAAAATGCTCAGCAGCGTGGCGCCGAAGAACTCGATTAAAAAGCCATCACTTAGGGTGATTAATTCGCCAATATCGATGCAGCCGCCGACCATCACTGACACTAAGTCAGCTGCGGGCAGCACAAACAGTAACCCAAAAAGCAGGGCTAAGTTTGTCATACTGAAGTGGGAGAACCTCGCAACGAGATTCAATCCTTCAGCGCAAAATTGGCTGAGTGCGAATTTCAATTAACAGGTCCGGCGTTGAGCGAGAAGAATTGTTGGCTGAATAAAAATTCAAGCTGCAACTTTTTTGTGCGGGCGGGAGGATAACAAGAAGCGGGGATTGATTGAAAGTAGATCTAGGTCACAAAAGGGCTTTTGCATTAAAAAAACCTTAATTAAAACCATAATTAAACATGATGGTTACATATTTAACTAAAAACAAACTGATTTCACTCACATTCTGTGTGGAAAATGTGATGGCGATATGTAAATGTCTTGGCTTTACTGTGAGTCGTTTAGCGCGCTTATTTGCCGAGTTGGTTGTTTATAGTTTCTGATTTTAGTGATGCCTTGCCGATATTCAATGCTGAATCCTACAATAAAGCGTAGCTATCACCCTAGGGTGTTTTGTGGCAGTTTAACTGGTTAGATAGCGTAAAAATAATTTTTACATCATGGTACCGCTTTGGCTTTCAACTCCCAATGAGCTAACGGTTTGACTACTCTTGAGATTGATTTGCAGATTAAGGCATTATGGGCCCATTCTGATTATCAACCCAATTACTACAAGGGATTAAATATCAACGCATTTGCGCACTATTTTAAGGTCAATTTATTCATAGCCTTAGCCTACTTTATTGTCGGTAAAATGGGTTTGATGATTGCCTTACCTCCCGGATATTCTGCGGCAATTTGGCCCGCGGCAGGGATAGCAATCGCTGCTTGTCTTTTATGGAAAGCATATGCGCCTTGGATTGGGGTTTTTATAGGGGCATTGCTGATTAATATTAATATTGGTGGGCAACTACATCTCGGTTGGTTGCCCATCAGTATTGCCTTGGGCACGTTACTACAGACCATTATATCTGCTCGAATTATTCGATACATCGATCCTTTACTGACCTTTGATAAACCAGAAACTGTTATTAAATCAATGATTAGTCTCAGTGCTGGTTGTATTATTGCCTCTCTATTGGGTAATGCTGCACTTGCAGTTTACGGCATGATTCCAAGTTCGGATCTCGTTACCAGTATGCTCAATTGGTGGATGGGCGATTTCCTTGGAGCGGTCATTTTTATCCCGCTAACCATATTAGTGTTTGATAGGCGACCCATTTGGCGCTCAAGGCGGATTCAAACAGGACTACCTTTGGTGATTGGTTTTTTACTTTGCGTGGGGATTTATTATTACGCAGATATGAACCAGCGGCAGCAACTGCAGGATAAGTTTCAAATTCAATCCAATGCGATTATCAGTAGTGTGGAAACTTTTCAGGGAACCAATCTACAACAATTAGTTGCCCTTGCCAGCCTGTTTGATAACAGTGAAATAGTCACGGAAGATGAATTTATTCAGTTCGGTAAACGTAATCGACTCCAATTAGATGGCTTTAAGGCTTGGGCTTGGTCACCATTGGTTGCGGCGAGCGATAAACAGAGTTTTGAGTCTGCAACCACAGCTGAGCTGGGACAACCTTTCAATATCAAATATTTAGAGGGGGGCAAACCAAACGCCGACGGCTGGCTTGTGCCTGTTAAGTATGTGCAACCTATGTATAGCAGTCGCGCCGTACTTGGATTAGATCTCAACAGCGAGTCTGCGAGGGCGGCAGCCATAGCAAAAGGGAGATCAACGCTTGCGCCGGTGATCACAGGCAAAATCCAATTAGCTGAAGATCCTCATGGCCTTGGAGGCACGCTACTATTGGTGCCTTCTTTCGATCGCGTCGGTAACATTAAAGGATTTTGTTCGGCGGTGATCGATATCCAAAGCATCATCAATAAAGTCGAACAGGTAAAAGGTTTGCATTGGCGGCTAATGGATATGAGTGCTGATGGAGCCTTGCTCTATGCGAATAGTCAGAAAGAATTTCCTACCTTTTCTGGTAAGTTACATAGCGATAAAACAGGCCAATACTATCAGGCCCACTTAACGCTTGCCGATAGGCAATGGCATATTGTGATTTACGAGTCGTATGCTCAACTGATGGGTGAATCTTACAGTCTGTCACTGTTGCTATTACTTTTAGCCTTTATCACCTGTGCCGTTGTGAGTGGTGTGACATTAATCTCTTCCGGTGAGCGTCATCGGATTGAGGATAAAGTGGCAGAAAAAACTATGGCACTTTCGAAGGAGATTGCGCGTAATCAAGCATTTCAAGCCACCCTCGTCGAGAGCGAAGAAAAATACCGTAACCTATTCGATAAGGCACCCGTTGGCCATGTGTTAAAACGTCTTGAGGATGGGCACTTTGTCGCCATTAACCAAGCATTTACTGAAATTACGGGCTACACACTAGAGGAGCTTCAGGCGCTTGATCCTTGGGATCTTACCCCGATTCGTTACCAAGTGACTGAGGCTGAGCAGCTCGAACGCCTCAAGCAAACACACCGTTATGGTCCTTACCAAAAGCACTATCGCCATAAAAATGGGCAGTTGGTCGCCGTCAGGTTAAATGGTTCCTTAGTGACGGCGGCCAATGGTGAGCCGCTCATCCTGTTTGTTGTGGAAGATATTACCGAGCAAGAACGCACCGTTGCTCGGGTAAACCTGTTGGCGCAGGTATTCCAGCAAAGTGGGGAAGGTATCACTATTATCGATGCCAATGATGTCATCGTGGATGTTAATAGCGCCTTTAGCCAAATTACTGGTTACTCAAGGGATGAAATCATAGGTAAAAACTGTCGTTTTATTGAAGCCGCTCGAACCGATAAAAACATTGATGCTCAAGTGCGAGCTGCGCTTGAGCAAACGGGGTTTTGGCAAGGAGAAGTGTGGGATCGCCACAAAGATGGCTATGATTTCCCGAAATGGCTGATGATGTCTGTGGTTCGCGACGAAACTGGGGCAATCAGCCATTACATCGGCAGTTTTACCGATATCAGCGAACGCAAAGTTAATGAGGAACGCATTCACTTCTTAGCGCATCATGATTCCTTAACTTTGCTACCGAATCGTTTGAGTCTGCAATCGCGTTTGGAGATGGTTTTTCAGGAGGCTTTTGTCAGCCAAACCCAGATTGCCGTAATGTTTATCGATATGGATCATTTCAAAAATATTAACGACACCCTGGGACATCATGTCGGCGACATGTTGTTGCTCGAAGTGGCGCGGCGCTTAAAGAGTATTGTAAGCAGTGACGATATCGTCGCGCGCTTAGGCGGTGATGAATTTGTCGTGGTGTTGTCCGATACGGATCACGATAGCGTCGCTAAGGTGGCGGAAGCCTTGCGCAGCGGTCTGAATCAAGTCTACATCATAGATAACAAGCCCTTACATTCATCACCTAGCATAGGCATCAGCCTGTTCCCAACCGATGGTGACAGTGTTGAGGCATTGATGAAAAATGCCGATATGGCCATGTACCGCGCCAAGGCGGCGGGGCGAAACAACTATCAGTTTTTCACCGCTGCAATGAATACCTTAGTGACTGAGCGCCAGCAAATTGAAACTGGGCTCAGGCAAGCCATTGCCCGTGATGAGTTACTGCTGCATTATCAGCCGCAGATCGATATCAACACCGGACAAATGGTGAGTGTTGAGGCGTTGATCCGCTGGCAACATCCTGAATTGGGATTGGTTGCTCCCGATCGCTTTATTCCTATTGCCGAAGAGATCGACATGATTATCCCCATCGGCCAATGGGTATTAGAGCAAGCACTAGCACAACTGGCGCAGTGGCGTAAAAAGGGCGCGAAAGACTTGCGAATGGCGGTTAATCTGTCGGCGCATCAACTGCGTAAAGAGACCATAGTTGCTGATATTATCAATGTGTTAGCTCAATATGATCTTGGCAAGGGAGCATTGGAGCTTGAGATCACTGAAAGTGTCGCCATGCAGTATCCTGAGCAAAATGCCAAGTTGCTGGCCGAGTTGCGTCAATATGGGATTGAATTGGCAATTGATGATTTTGGCACCGGCTATTCGTCACTCTCGTACTTGAAGTTGCTGCCCTTAGATCGGCTTAAGCTCGACCGTTCCTTTGTCAAGGATATTGAAAATGATCCAAACGATGCCGCCATCAGCGCGGCCACGATTTCGATGTCCCATGAGTTAGGGTTAACCGTGGTGGCTGAAGGAGTGGAAAACGAGGCACAACTGGTGTTGCTCTCGAGCATGGGTTGCGATCTGGTGCAGGGATATTATTTCAGTAAACCCTTATCTGCCGATGATTGTTTACGTTTTATTGAACGCAATTTTTAGGCCGTTTTTTATCCATTTAGCACTATACTTGAGTCAGTCTGGCGATAGGACATGGATACATTAAGGACAGCGCTATGCAAGTTATCTTCACTAAAGGTTCGACCCGTTACGCTCAATTACGTTGTGTTCGCATGGATGGTAGTGCCACACAAACTCAGATGCCTGAGCAGGGGATTGCTCCCCACGATATGATTCACTACGTCGTTGAAAAACGCCTGCGGATTCAAGGCGCTTTTTTCGCGCAAATACGTGCTGGTGCCGATATCAATTTCACCCTTGAGCATAACGAAGCTTCTTTAGCGGTTGCTGATAAAACCGAAATTTGGCAAACCGAATCGATCGTCGAAGCATTGCAATCTCTGCTATGGTCTGCTGATACGCCTAGCTATGCGGGATTTATCTATTTACTCGAGCAGGCCTGTAGTAACCGTAAATTAGCCGTACCTGAGATTTCACAATCTGACTTTGAACATATTATCAATGAGATAATGGAGCTTACTATCGAGTGGCAAGGTATGGGAGAAGGCCAGTCCTTGACCCTAAAGTTTTAACGACTGAGTTATCAAAAAGAGCGCGAATCTTCGCGCTCTTTTGCTATATTTGATCTTTGCTTATTCCCGGTGGCGACGTTCTTGGCTCTGAGTTGAGCGGCCTTGATTACGCTCCACACTGCGTGATGCTTGCATATTTTGGCGGGGTTCGCTCTGCCTTACTCTCGTCTCTTCCCGTTGTCTTGGCTGTGCTTGACGGGGTTGCTCGATACGTTGTGGTTCGGCGCGTCTTACCTCGGGGCGAGCTTCCTGTCTTTGTGGCTGAGAGCGAGTCTCGACGTTACGCGGCTGCTGGTCTCGACTCTGGTACTGCCTTTGTGAGATATCCTTAGCTTGTTCCCGCGATGCCTTAGCCTGCATTTGCCTTACCTGATTATCATTGCGGGCATTGTCGTTACGCTCTTTTTGGTAACCTTCCCTTTTGGTTTGCGCCGAGTTCGTCGGTGCCACGCGGCGCTCTTTTAACTCGGCTTGAGTATTCTGAAAGCTGGGCGCCCGCTCGCGGCTATAGTTATTGTCGCGGCTTAAGTTATTGCCTCTATCCTTATCATGGCTTTTATCATAGCCCTTGCTGTCTCGGTTATAACGTGTGTCTTGGTGTTCCCTTGATTTCGAGTACTGGCTGGTAAAGTGCTGGCTGCTGCCACTGGAGTGGGAGTCGCGGCCACGGAACTTGCTGTCAGCGTAGTAGCGCTCTTTTACCACGGGATTATGGTAAACCACGCCGCGTCTGTGCTCGGGTTTATGCTTCCAAGGTTGAGCACCATGACTGACCGAATATCTTTCCCGTGGACGATAATGGTGGGAGTGATGGTGATCTATCACGACGACTTTATGGCGATGCCAATGAAATGAGCTAAAGAAGTAGTTAAAGGAAATATGGATACCAGGCGACCAGTAAAAGTAGCTATGGCTTGGGCGGTAAGGGTAGCCAACATAGCCGCCAAACTCCCAATATACTGGCGGATAGGCCACGCCCCAACGCCAAGTACCGTAAACTACGCGGGGGTCATAATAGGGCACATATACCACTTCGCGGCGTACAGGCTCGATGATGATCTGGTTATTGGCGCGAGTTACCGCCATATTCTCCATACTGGCTAAACTGTTGGCTTTATCCGCCTGTTGTCTGAGTGATTGAATACCGTCCATCACTTGCGCCTCATCGGCCAAGAAGGCTTCGCCAAGCCTTTGGGTCCAATCCAAATCTTCGCTCATTTTCTGTAAGACATTGGGGAAAGCCATTAGTGCTTTAACACTCGGGTCCCAGTCCTTGTCTTCGGTGCGAGACATCACTTGATCAGTCGACAACTTAGGATGATCTTCCAACCAACGTTGCGCTTGTACTACTTCGAGTGGATAGGTTGAGGCGATCAAAATATGGCTCAACAAACTATCGGGATAGAGGGCAATGGGCGCAAGCATCTGCTCGAGTTCGGCTTGGCTCAGTGAAGCACTTGAACCTTGGCTAACGGATACGCCCGCAGCTTGCGTCGGCGCGGTGAAAGGCAGAGCAACTAAAGCCGCCGATAACACTAGCCATTTCCATCGATATAATCTGTTCATGGTTCGCTCCAATAATCCTATTTGCGGATGTTATTGGCATCATAGGCGCGTGAATATGAACATAAGCTGAAAGTATATTGTGCGGCAAAAGCGTGTTGTAGATTTATTTTCTTACCAATAAAACGATATATGGCATTGAAAATAAAAGATTAAGCAGAATGGGTAAAGTTAACGGTAAACTTGGCTCCGCCTAAATTTTCTGAGCGGGAAACAGAAATTCGACCGTTATAGCTATCCACTAAATCGCGGACAATCGCTAAACCTATGCCGTTACCTTGATGATAGGAATCGGCGCGGATCCCGCGCTCAAAGATTTGCGTTTGCAGGGTTTCGCTGATCCCTGGGCCGTCATCTTCGATACAAAGTTGCAATTGATAAGCATCGCCAGTGACGGTTAATTTGACCGTTGATTTAGCGGCTTTGCAGGCGTTGTCGAGTAAGTTACCTAAAATCTCGGTGAGATCGGCTTCATCGCCCTTAAAAACCGCTTGTTCAGCGATTTCGCCACCGAGGTTAATTTGCGGTTCTCGATAAATCTTGGCTAAGGTGCGTAGCAGTTTATTGGCCACCTCATCAACCTTAATCCCTAAATGCCATGAGGCGGCCGCCGCAGTTTGGGCGCGTTTAAGCTGGTGGCTGATGATGCGACTGATG
This sequence comes from Shewanella xiamenensis, assembly GCF_014647135.1. GTDB lineage: Bacteria > Pseudomonadota > Gammaproteobacteria > Enterobacterales > Shewanellaceae > Shewanella > Shewanella xiamenensis. The sequence goes on along the minus strand of NZ_BMOP01000008.1, from coordinate 78,742 downwards.
TTCGACACTTGCTCACTCGAGGCTTCACTTAAATCCACCTGACTTTTAATCACCGCCAGTGGTGTTTTGAGACTATGAGCTAAATCCGCAAGGGCGTTGCGGTAGCGCTTACGCTGGGTTTGTTCGGTATTGAGCAAGATATTGAGCTGCCTCGCCACCGCTTGTAACTCGCTGGGGTACTGGCTGCTCAGCTGGGTTGATTTACCCTGTTCCACATCATGCAGCTCTTGGGTAAAGCGTGCCAGTGGTCTAATGGTCCAAATCAACCAACTCAGCTGAAATATCAGCATCACGAGAATTAAGATCAGTAACCAAGTCCAAAGCTGTTGATTAAATTGAGCTATCTGCTGCTGAAATTCATGTTCATCTTTAATGATATGGATAGTCACTGGCACATTTTCATTCAGGCTGGCAAAGCTCACACTAAAGCTATAGATAAGGTGTGGCGCGCCCGCGAGGTCGATTTGCTCAAAGGCACTTTGGCCCGTTGGCGGAATGGTGAACTGTGCTGGTGGCGTGATGCCCATAAAGGATTGCGAATGCCAGACGATGCTCTGTTTATGCTCCGCATCTTCGGTGGTGGCTATGGCATAAAGCCCTGATTGAATAAGGTTAAAGCGGTTCTCGAGCACTAATTCAGGGATAAAAATCCGTTTATTTTCGACTTCAGTCACCGCTAATACTGAATATACATAGGCACTTAGCTCATTTTTAGCGGCACTCTTTACCTGTTCAGCAAAGGCGTCATTGAGGGCGACCCCAATCAGCGGCAGCAGCACTAATATAAACAACAGCGCACTGAGGACGAGCCGAGTCTTTAAGGAGTTGAGCAACTGCCAGGCAAGCGCGCGCTTACTCATCAGTACCTTGCTCAGGAGCAATGACTCTTAAACGATAGCCCTGCCCGCGCAGGGTTTCGATCAAATTGTATTGGTTATCGGGGTCGAGCTTTTTGCGTAAACGGCGGATAAAGACTTCGATGACGTTAGAGTCGAGGTCAAAATCCTGATCATAGATATGTTCGGTGAGTGCTGTTTTAGATTTCACTTCGCCTTGATGCAGCATAAAGATCTCAAATAGCTTGTATTCAGAGCCGCTTAGCGTGACGAGTTCGTCCCCTTTGCGGACCTCTAAGCTACTGGTATTTAAACTAAAGGGGCCGTTAGTGATGATTGGGCTTGCCTTACCTGCCGAGCGGCGGATCAAGGCTTTGAGCCGAGCCACTAATTCTTCGGGATGAAAGGGCTTAGTGAGATAATCGTCGGCACCAGCATCGAGGCCTTCGACTTTATCTTGCCAGCTGTCGCGCGCGGTTAAAATTAAGATCGGGAAAGCGCGCTCTTTTTGGCGAATGCGGCGGATAAGGCTAATACCGTCGAGTTTAGGTAAACCGACATCGATAATGGCGGCGTCATAGTTATATTCAACGGCTTGAAACAAGCCTTCTTCACCGTCGCTGGCGACATCAATGCTGTAATGGGCATCGAGCAAGTGTTGTTTTAAGTTGGCTTGCAGTGCTAAGTCGTCTTCAACGAGTAAGAGTCGCATATTAATTCCTCGACACGCGTCCTGTGGCGGCATCCACCGAAACTGAAAAAACCTGGCCATCATTATTGAGGATTTTGACGCGATAGCCTGAGCCGCTCGACTGCACGCTGAGCACTTTGCCTCGATATTGACGCTGCGCCATAGCCACGGCTTGGTCTGGACTATTCACCACAAGGCGGCGCTGCTCATTCTTAACGCCTTGGTCGCGCGATTGATTGCGATCATCGTGTTTATCATTGCCCGCTATGCAGCCAAAGGAGGCACATAAACAAGCGACTAGGGTCAGTGTCAAACCAAGTTTCATATCTGTTACCCGTACAGGTTCGGCGATCTTAAGTAAGTGGCGAGCTGGTTAGCTTATCGAGTCGACTAAGAATACCTCATCACCATAACAAACACATAGAGATCAGCCAATTGGTAAACACAATTCCTTTAAAATTCACTGTGATTCGTGAGATTTTATCGAGTTAATCCTCATCGAACCTCTTTACATATCAGGAGTCATATCCTGTGACATATTAGTAGTGTTAACCACAGCAGATGAATTAAGGCTGAACAGCAGTGTTGCTCTGAAATACAGCAGATTTTAATGTTCAGCTTATGTTCACCTTGAGTGCCCTCTAATGTCACCAATTTGAGCGGATTATCCAATGGGGTATTCAAGATGAACACAGTGAAACAACAAGTTATCGCAACCACGACTTATGTGAAGGCTGTAGTATTGGCCAGTGCATTTCTGGCATCGACAATGGTAAGCGCGCAGCCGAGCGACGAGTCAAACTTGGCGCCTTTTAGTGCAGCGAGTATTGGGATGATGAAAAAGACCGATGCCGAGCAAGCCGTCAAGCAAGAGCAGCAAGCCTTAAGCCTATTGCAACAGTCGGCTCCCGCTCAAAGTGTAGCGGAAGCTACTGCCGCTGCGGTTAAATCGCTGGCGCCGTCCTTCTCGGCACAAGGTGCGAATGTTCAGCGAGTACAATTGATGGGTGCAACCCCCATGACTCGCGAACAAGTGATCGCCAAACATACGAGTCAGCCGATCCCCAGTTCAAGCGCCGCCACTGAAGATCCCTATCGCGCCCCTATTTATCACAGCTTTGCGATTTTTGATGCCAGCAGCCGTTTGTTTGAAGACTTTGATTACGATGGGTTTTATCAAACCTTTAGCGTAACCTTCGATGTAGATGTGTTTGGTGCATATCTTAATGAGCGCGCCGACCTGTTTGCCGAGTTATACCTCAGCCGTAACGGTGGCCCTTGGGTGCATTACTACACCACGGACGTGTTTACCATCTACGGTGACTCGACTCAGGATGATTACGAAGTGCTGACCACCCTCTACACTGGCTATCAAACGGATCACTACGATGTATTAATCGATGTCTATGAGGTTGGTTATAGCGATATTGTCGCCACCATTAGCGCCGATGATACCGATGGCTTATATGCCTTGCCGCTAGAAAGTCGTGATCGCGATAGCTCTGGTGAGGTCATTATTGTCGAAGAAGGCGGTGCTGTTTCTTTCTTTGCTCTGCTTGGCCTAGGACTGTTGGCGGTACTGCGTAAACGTGAAGAGTTTATTTAAGATTTGATTTTGATATGCAATTTGACTGAGTTTATCAAAGGCCATACTGACTATGCACGCAGAGTAAGAAGTCGGTCTCACCCTAACAAGGCAGCGTATCCATCGATACGCTGCTTTTTTATTTCAAAATGCACACCGCAAAACAAACAGCAATCATGCATTTGCGCACTTTCTACCCAGAATGATTTTTGCTATTGTGGAAATCAAATTTTAAATCAGTGGGTTGTGTGTAGTTTTACCAAGTGTTCAGAGGTGAGATTAGGCGCAAGCGCACGATATAAATCGTTATGTATACAAGGAAGGGTAATGTCTTCGATCTACGAAAAAGAAGAGTTATCAGGTAGCGATGTACAAAGTGAAGTACTCCGGCGAATGGAGAAATACAATGATAAGTCCTTCTTAGAATGTTTCTCAATTTACCTTGGTACGGCACAAATTCTCGAGTTTGCCTTAAAAAAACTTTTAGAGGAATCTTTTGGCATACCTGAGTCGGAAACGGAAAAGCTCACACTTGGGCGGTCGCGAGCAAAACTAGAAACTGTTGGTTTACGAGCCGATTATACAGAGCTACTAAAGCAAGTCGTCAAAGATCGAAACCATGCCGCTCACGAGTTATTGGCTAACCAAGTATTAATTGGAAACTTGGGCGTAGAGTTGAGCGAACGTATGCAATTCAATGAATTAAAGCATTTTATTTATGGCTTGGAGCAAGCTGTATTTCTGTTTGATTATTTTCAGCACAACGATGCATGGGTTGTAACTACTTAGCTGATTGACCCATTTCTCATTGCCCTGTGACGACAGAAAGAAGTGGGCACATCTCCAAGTAAAGGAATAAAGAAGGAAGAAAGTGGACACCCATCTTAAAACGTCGATTTTGCCTATGATGCTGCCCAAGTATTTTTAATGACCCTATTCAAGCCACTTTAGCCTGAGTAAGTTGTAGGCAAATCTAAAGTGCATTATGTGCTTGTTTTATCTTGGGCGACCTCATTTATTAGCCTCATGTATTAGGAGAACAGTCAGATGTCATCTGTATCTGAAAAAGATTGGAAGAGGCTCAGCAGCCTCAAACAGAGTTTGCTCAATTCGGCATGCGAGACAATTTTTGAGCGTATAGAGCAGATATCATCTACCCGTAAAGGTCGGGAGCATGAGGCTTACTTAGCTCTTTGGAAAGTGATTAACAAAGAAGATAATGCCATCGCTGAGATGTTTGATGATCTTAAGCGTAGTAATGCGGTCGTTAAAATAGCAGCCTTGAAACATCATGGTGTATTGACTGATGAGCAATTGGCGCTGTTTTCGCAAGAAACACAGGATGAGGTTGCCCATCTTTGCAGTTACAGACGCTAACAGACGCATTTTATTGCCAGCAAAACACTGGCTACGAAATCAATCCGCTGCGCGCTGCATTTGCCGTTAGCCGTTTCAAAGCTTGTTATGCTTATAGTGATAGAATAGTATCACTTTAGTGTTTTTCGGGAGCTGTTCAAATGAAAGTGGAACTCGTGACGTCACTAAAACGTCAAGCAACTAAGATCCTTGCCGATCTGCATGAGACCAAAGAACCAGTATTAATTACTGAGCATGGTAAACCGTCAGCTTATCTTATTGATGTAGAAGATTATGAGTTTATGCAAAATCGTTTGGCGATTCTTGAAGGTATTGCACGTGGTGAGCGAGCTTTAGCGGATGGAAAAGTCGTCAGCCATCAAGATGCTAAGGACAGAATGTCAAAATGGCTGAAATAATTTGGACGGAACCTGCTTTAGCTGATCTGAATGATATTGCTGAATATATCGCACTTGAAAATATCGTTGCTGCCAAGCAACTGGTTCAAATGGTTTTTGCAAAGGTTGAGCGTTTAGTTGATTTTCCCGATTCTGGGCGTATTCCACCAGAACTAGAGCGGCTCAATTATCGTGAAGTAGTGGTAAATCCATGTCGTGTTTTTTACAAGTATGACGATGAAAAGGTTCGAATTCTTTTTGTTATGCGTGCGGAAAGAGATTTGCGCCGTTTTATGCTGACGAAACAGTAAGCTGGCTAAGCACTGAAACCTAGACTCATCCTAACCAGTATACTTTGCTCCTCCCTTTAAGGCGTTCCCGCATAGCAATATCGATTCCGCTGCTACAAATCCCCCTTTTTCTCTCGGTGTTTATCCTGTTGGATTCGGGCTAGTATGGGCGAGTTACGTTAACTAAAGGAAGAGAGACATGATTGCTCAAGGTCAAAAATTACCAGCGGCGACGTTAAGCCAACTAACAAAAGATGGCATGGTAAATCATCAAGTTACCGAGCTGTTCGCGGGAAAAAAAGTGGTATTGTTTGCAGTGCCTGGTGCTTTCACACCAACCTGTTCTGAAGCACATTTGCCAGGTTATGTGGTGCTGGCCGATCAGTTTAAAGCCAAAGGCGTTGATTTAATTGCCTGTGTATCGGTAAACGATGCCTTTGTGATGAAAGCGTGGGGCGAAGCGCAAAATGCGTCTGAGTTACTGATGCTTGCCGATGGTGACGCCAGCTTTACTAAGGCGCTGGGACTCGAGATGGATACCGCTGGCTTTGGCGGTGTGCGTTCACAACGTTATGCGATGATTATCGATGATGGCGTGGTAACGTTACTGAATGTTGAAGCACCTAAGTCATTCGAGGTGAGCAAGGCCGAAGTGGTGTTGGCGGCTTTAAGTTAAGATAAGCGGATGCCCCTGCGCTTATGGGGCTGATGTGCCGCTTGCTTGAGCGAGAACAATAGCCAGCCTAGATGAGGCTGGCTTTTTATTCGGGCTTTTTTATACGGTTATTGAACGAGTTGAATGCTGTCGGCATCGATAGTGACTTCTGACCAGTCCTTATCCACTTCACCGCGAATAATGACTTGGGTTTTAGGCGTGACGGTATGTCCGAGCCACAGATCATCGTCAATTTCAATTTTAATCTCTCCCGTGCTGTCACGGAAAATATAATCATCGTGGCCAATTGAAGACATGATATGGCCGGTTAACTCCACTTGAGTGTCATCGCTGGCATTGAGCGCACTGACGACATCATGAATAATTTGCCGTGCGCTGGGGCCTTGAAAGCCGCCACGTAATTGGGGTTCGCCCGTTGTTGGTTGAAATCCAGCTTGGCTGTACAGGGCACTCAATGACAATGTGATTGCTAACATGCTTAAGGTGATTTTATTCATCTAAATGTCCTCTTTCTAATCTTACGCCGCTGGGCGACTCATCTACGGCGAGTATCATGCCAAGACGAGCGTGAAGCAGTTGTGAAGAATTTAAGCGGATTCATTTAGATGCTGTTGTGGCTCGCCGTTATCCATAAATTGGATAGTTGCCAGATAGTCATTCCCTAGACTTTGGGCCGAAAAGTGCCACCCCATGCGCTCGCTTATCCGTTCAATAATGATCAAACCACAGCCATAGCCCGTGGGCTCGGTGCAGTGGGGACTAAGCGGATTTTTTATGGTTAGTTGATTGTTATTCAGCGTGATTTCAATATCGCCACTGCTGTAGTTAAAGGCATTTTTAATTAAGTTGCCTATCACTATGTCCACAAAACTCACCGGTGCGCAAATGGCGGTATTTTGGTTAACGCTGAGCTGATAGCGGATTTCGTGTTTGGCAAAATGCTGCGCCATTTCACTTAATAGCTGCGTAAGCCGTGCGGCTAAATCAATTTGATCATAGTGTTGCGATTCAATTTGTTCCTTGCCTAATAACAAAAAGGTTTCGGTGAGGGTTTTCATCTGTTGCCCTGCGTAATCAATGCGGGCAATGGCTTTGTTGGCGATCCGCTGCTGAGCTTCGTTCCCGTTGTTTGGCAGTTTTTTAAGTAATTCTGTCGAGCCTTGGATCACCATAATGGGCGTGCGCAGTTCATGGGAGGCAAAGCGGCTAAACTCCTGCTCCCGAGTAAAATAGGCGGCAATTTTGGCTTTATTTTCCAGTAGTGTTTGTTCGATATGGCGGGTTTCACTGTAGGGTGTGCTAGGGACAAAGCTCGGCTCCTCTGGCGTCAACGCATTGATTTTGCGTTCAATTTCAAAAAATGGTGCCGATAGTAGCCGTACAAAATACAAGCCATAGGCCATGATGAACAGCAGTAAACCTACCCCGAAGAGGGATATCAAAATATGCAGTCTGTCCTCATATCCATCGAGAAAGTCATCCGCATCATCCTTATACACCACATACAATAAACCTTGCCCTGATGGGTGCGGCGAAATCAAAAAGTGCTTATCTTCGGCGTCCAATTGGTGCTCATAAAAACCCGTTTGTTGATAAGCTTGCAGCCATTGCGGCACAAACTCTTTGCTCCAATAGGTGGTGAGTTCGTGGATATCGGGGAGCTGGGCTTTATCGCCAAATCGTTGATAGTTTTTTTGGTATTCGCGGGTCTCGGTCGCCAATTTGTGTTCAAGGCTAATGACCTCAATTTGTTCTTCGGCGATATAAATCAAACCCCAGAAAATCGCGAACATGAGGCTCGTGAGCACTAAAAACGTTAGGCGAATTTTTTTGTATAAGCTCGGTAATGGCTTAGGGGAGGAGTCGGTAACCTTGGCCATGAATCGTCTCTAGTTTGGAATCTGTAAAGCCCTTATCCAATGCACTACGCAGGCCGTAAATATGGCTACGAAGCGCGTCGCTACAGGGGGCTTCGTCACCCCAAACCGCATCGATAACTTGTTCTTTACTCACAATGGCGGGGGCATGTTTGAGCAGTAGCGTCAAAATCGTGCGTTGGATTTTACTCAGCTTGATTTCCTTACCCGCGCGGCATGCTTGTTGCGTTGCGACATTTAAGCTGATTTCACCAAAGCGCAATATACCTACATCTAAACGCGGCCCGCGGTTATGCAGTGACCGTAGACGCAGGCATAGTTCTTCCATGGCGAAGGGTTTATTTAAAAAGTCATCACCGCCCGAGGTAAAGGAGTCAATTTTGTCCTGCAGGCTATCTCTAGCGGTTAAAAACAAAATCGGCGTATTACAAAACAGCTCTTCGCGCAGTTTTTTGACCGTACGAATACCGTCTAATTTGGGCATCATAATATCCATAATGATCACGTCATAATGGTTTTGCTGTATTAAATTGATGGCGCTTTCACCGTGATAGGCACAGTCAGCAATAATGCCTTCGAGGGTTAAATAGTCCATGATTGTTTCTATAACATCATGATTGTCATCAACAATTAATACTTTCATTAGTTATCTTCATTTCTTCACGTTTGCTTGACGTTTCCCATACTAAGATGCCAGCCGTTGATTTAACAAGGTAAATAAGGGAGAAAAAAATGAATAAGCACTTAGTAGGTATTAGCGCATTACTATTAACCGCTTGTGGTGGCGACGGTTCATCAACGGATGTGACGCCACCTCCCGCGAATTTACCCGCTAAAGTGATGGGGACTGTGACTCAAGTGTCCGCAGACCACCAACAGATCACTGTGAATGGATACAAGATTAATATCGCCAATGCAGATATTCGTTATCAACAACAACCACTGGATGCCAAAGCTATTCAAGTGGGGATGCGCCTAGATTTGGTTAACCAAGGTCAGCAGGCTAAAACGGTTGCTGTCGATCCTGCGCTGGTTGGTGAAATCAGTGCCATCAATCAAAATAATATTACGGTCAATGGCATACAGTTAGCCGTTGCATCAGCTAGCCAATATAAAAAGGGCGATTGGGTGGCGGTAAATGGCTATCCCACAGTGGTCGGACAATGGCAGGTAGAGTCGATTAACCTTTTCCCTAATCTCGCAATTGCTGAAATCGAAGGTCGAGTAACAGAGCTTGATCCTGTTGCGCAGCAATTCCGCCTAGGCTCAGCCTTGATCGATTACGCTGGTATCAGCCCAGAGGGGCAGCTCGCCGAAGGCGTGTGGGTTGAGGTTGAAGGTAAATTGGAAGGCGCCGTATTTAGGGCCCATGAAGTCGAGGTGGAAGATGCGAATGATGCGCCGACGTTCAACGAGATGGAGTTAGAGGGCACAGTAACTTGGGTTAACCAAGACAAGAGCCAGTTTGAGCTTAATAGCCGCACACGACTCTATGTGAATGAACAGACTCAATTTGAAGATGGTAATCGCGCCAATTTGCTGGAAGGTAAGCGCCTAGAGGTGGATATTCAATCTACTGCGCAGGGCCTGTGGGCCAAAGAGGTCGACTTTGAAAGTTCAGATGCGGGTGACCCATTACCCGATTTAGGTAACAAGTTTGAGCTTGAAGGGCGAGCTACGCTCGATAGCAATAACCAGCTACAAATCAATGGCTTTACCTTTATTATCGACGCGAGAACCCTGTTTGATGATGGCTTAACCCTTGCAAATCTTGATCAAAAATGGCTGCAAATTGAAGGTGTTGAATTAGCCGATGGCCAATGGCTAGTGAAGGAAATTGATCTTGAACAGCAGAGTAATGAGCTGGAGCTAGCCGGAAAGGTGAGCCAGAACAGTCTGTGGGGTTACCATGCTAGTGATGCCTCATTAGCGACCTTTGATGGTAAATGGGTTAATGTGGAATGTCAGTTTGATGGCATGCAAATCCACAGTTGCCGCATTGACGACTAATGCTCGTTAACGACTAACGCTCGTTAATCCCTGTAAATGGCAGCAAGATTATTTTCTTGCTGCCATTTTTTATGTGCTTAAGCTTAAGCCGCGCGCATTGGCACGACACGACTGCCGGCAATACCTAAACTGGTTTCGATATTTTCCACGCTTTGCTGCACTTCTTGGGCGATGACTTCGCTCTGCTGCGAACTGGTTTGCGCTTGGTCTTTCAGGTTATCCATGCTGCGAACAAATTCATCGAGGTAATCCACCTGTTCCTTGGCGTTGAGCGAGCCTTGTTTGGCGGTATTGGCCATTTCACTCGCTTGATTTTGTACGGTTTGTGCCATTTGCCATAGGCTCTGTGCCCGCTGTTTTTGGCTATTGGTCGCTTGGGCAATGCCATCGACACTCTCGCCGAGAGCAAGGTTAGATTGGGTGAGCTGATGTAGGATTTTCACAATTTCATTTAACGATACCTGAGTACGCTGGCTAAGGCTGCGCACCTCATCGGCGACCACGGCAAAACCGCGCCCTTGCTCGCCTGCGCGGGCGGCTTCAATGGCGGCATTAAGTGCCAGTAAATTAGTTTGCTCGGCGATATTGCCAATCACATCAATGATTTTAGCCACATCTGCTACCGAGTTATTCAGGCTTTCGAGCGAGGCATGGCAAAGGCCAACCGCCGTTTGGGTTTGCTCTGTGGCACTCAGTACCGCTTCGGCCTCGGCTTGGCTCGACTGCATTTGGCGCATGGTTTCGGCCGCGCTTTGTTCAACAAGGGCCGAGGTATGGCTGACCTCATTGGCGAGGCTACGGATATGCTCGGTTTGCGACTGCGTGTCGGCGACTATGGTCTGAGTGTGTTCGGTATGCTGCGACAGTTGAGTAATGCGCGCGACCAGCTGACTTAAGGATTGAGAAACCTTAGTCATCTGTTGGCGCTGGAGTTCATCTTCCTGTTCAAAGCGATGCAGTAGCTGATTAAAATGCCCTGCAATTTGGCCGGTTTCGCAGCGGCGATTGATGTCCAAACGTTCACGGCTGTTGGACTCGCTTAATTGCATAAAGGCTTGATTGAGGCGTTTAAGGGGTTTAACCACGCGGTTCTGTTGCAGGATTAAATAGCCGATAGCAAACAGCGTCATAATCGAAACCATCGCATAAAGAATGACTTGTAACTCATATTTGAGCTGTTGGTTTTTGGCCGCTTGGGCTTCACCGAGGGCAATGAGCTGCTGTTCAACTCTGCCAATCGCTTGAATTAATTGCGCTTGCATCTCCTGATTGGCTTGGAGCAATTGGTGGGTGTTGGCGACTTCTTTATTGTATCGATTGGCAAGGCTTAGCAGCTCGTTGCGATCATTTTCGCCCACTTCAATTTGCTCTGGCTCACTTGCACCGAGGGCAAATTCATCGGCTTCCTGTTGTTCATATACACCGATTAATGGCAGGGCGTTGAGTTGATCGCGCCATTGGTTAAGCGCTTTACTGGTGCTGTCGAGAATATTCTTAAGTTGCTGGTTTTTATCAATGAGATAGCCATCGGTAAGCTGCGACAGTTGATAAACAATGCTGGGAAAGTCACGGCTTAATTGCAAATATTGCTCGGCTATTGCTGCATTAACGACTAAGCCTTTGTCGGCATAGCTACCAAGCCTGCGGTTATAGTCGAGCATTTCGGATTCGGCGTGAGCCAGCAGTTGTCTTGGGTTACCTGCGAGTTTGCCCGCCGCGCGGTATTTAGTGTCTAAGTCTTGAATAAATTGATTCAGGCCGGCCTGTAATTCCTCATCGGCATTACCTGATTCGGCAAGGTTGAGTTCGCTGAGTTGGTTTTTGATTTTGCTCAGCTTGGCTTTGGCTTCTTCGAGTTGGGTCGCGTTGCCGCTGGTTAAATAGCCATCAAGATCGCGGCGCACACCTACGAGAAAGTCCTGTTGCAGGCCTTGGAGTACTTGGGTTTGTTGCTCAATCTGCTGTCTTTGATCGCTACTCCAAAGTACTACTGCTGCTAATAATCCCGCAAGCAATAACAACAGCGCTGAAGCAGTACGTGACAAGGTCGAAATCTTCATGATGCAATCTTCATTGGAAACTTAAGGTAAGTTAACTTCCTAAAGTTTATGAATTTCGCGTGACATAAATATGACAGAACCAATCAAATGTCAGCGTTGTCATTATGATTTTGAGATTATTCTAGCGGTAGCCAAACTTGGGCTTTTAAACCGCCTGCGGCGCGATTCGAGAGGGTAATTTGGCCTTGGTGGCGGTCGATAATCCGTTTGATGATGGCGAGCCCAAGCCCTGAGCCGACACTGCCTCTGGCAATATCACCTTGGGTAAAAGGTTGGAAGAGTGTAGGAATTTGTGATTCATCTATCCCTGGGCCATTATCTTCAACGCTAAAGCCGATGCGTTTGCCGTCAAATTGCGAGCTTATCCGCACCCAGCCAGATCCATAACGAAAGGCGTTTTCGACCAGATTGCTGAGAACCCGCTTAATCGCCAGCCCTTGAAATAAGGCCTCGGGGCAATCGCTCAGCACGACTTCAATTTCACCGTCGCGGTTGGCTTCGGCCTGGGCAATATCTTGAATGAGTTTATTAATTTGCCCGAGCTCGCGGCTGGCTTCCTGATCTTGGCGAATATAGGCAATAAATTGGCTGATAATGGCATCCATATCTTCAATATCGTTGACGATACCGTCTTTAAGATATTGATCTTCTTCAACCATCATCTCAGAGGCAAGGCGGATGCGGGTCAGCGGCGTGCGCAAATCGTGGGAAATTCCCGCCATCAACAGTGCACGATCTTGCTCTAGCTGCTTCATGCTATGGGCCATCTGGTTAAAGGCGTTGGTCACTTCCACCAGTTCGCTGGAGCCTTTAAGCGGCAAAGGATCGGGAAACTCGCCACGGGACACCGAGATCGCGGCTTTTTGTAAGCGCCTTAATGGTCTGTTTTGCTGGCGAGCAAACCACCATCCGCCGGCAACACTGAGTGCGCCGATCACCATCAAGTACAAGGTCAGTGGCGACAAGTCGGAAACATTTTGCCCAATCAGCGGCACTTTAATCCACACAGACGGCGCCTGCGGTGGGCGGATCCAAATTTGCAAAACACTGCCGTGGGTAACACGGACTTCGGCATCGCCACCGAGATATTCCGACATCTGTGATGACCAAAAACCGTAGTAGGTGGCTTGTTCGATGCCAGCTTCACGGGCTTGCTGTTGGTTATACACCTTCATGCCATCGTCGCGGACTTTGGCATTGAGCGCATCGACTATGGTTAAATGCTCGCGGCCGATATCGACACCATCGACAAATAACAGATTGATTTGACGGGCGATTAACTGGTTGATTTGTTGATAGCTGGGTTTCAACACATACACAGCGACAGTGACATAGGACACCAGCTGATTGATCAGCAGCAAACAACCAATCAGCAGTACCGTTTGACTAAAGGCGCTGCGTGGAAGGAGTCGCTGCCACCACTTAAGTTTCATAGTCGTGCCAAAAAAGCGTCAACAACAGGCCAAAAGCAGCTCATCGACGGGCGGCACCGTCGGGCACAAATACATAGCCTAATCCCCACACGGTTTGAATGTAGCGCGGATTAGCGGGGTCTTTTTCAATTAAGCGCCGTAGACGCGATACCTGCACGTCAATCGAGCGCTCGAGCGCCGAATAATCACGGCCACGGGCGAGGTTCATCAGTTTGTCCCGCGATAACGGTTCGCGTGGATGGGTAACTAACACTTTTAATACCGCAAATTCGCCACTGGTCAGCGCGATGGCTTCATCACCGTGGTACATCTCGCGGGTTGCTAGGTCGAGGGAAAACTCACCAAAGCTAATTTCGGCTTCTTGCTGCGCGGGCGCGCCGGGCACATCCTGTATTTGGCGGCGCATCACCGCTTTAATCCGCGCCAATAATTCCCGTGGGTTAAAGGGTTTTGGTAGATAATCATCGGCACCGAGTTCTAAGCCGATAATGCGGTCGACTTCATCGCCTTTGGCGGTGAGCATCACAATCGGAATGGTGCTGCCCTGTTGACGCAGACGACGGCAGATAGATAAGCCATCTTCCCCGGGCAACATCAGATCGAGCACAATCAAATGAAAGTTTTCTCGCTCCAGTAAACGGTCCATCTGCTCAGCATTGGCCGCACTGCGTACCTGATAGCCTTGCTCCATCAGGTAACGCTCGAGTAGTGCTCGTAGGCGCATATCATCATCGACAACGAGGATTTTCGAGGTTTCTTGTCCCATGGGATGTCCTTAAATTGCTCGGATTATTGCTTTTATTTTTTATGCCGTCATACAACAAAGATTAACTGGCTGAAATTGAAAACGAATCTGCTAAGAATGCGCTTAATATAGCTGGATTCAATCTGAGCGACTAGCTCATGATGTAAGCCAACGACGGTCGAATGCGACAAATTGCCAACTCATGTTAATACTAAGCAAATGAAATTGCATGGGAATCGTTGAATATATTCACTATACATATGAAATTGTAACTAAATTGGCATTTCTGGTAGCGGTGCTTTTTGCTAGTCCTTAACTTTGGCGACGACTCTGAGTATCATCAGTGCACGCCTGTTTAAAATTATGCTCGTTTTAGTTAACTATAGAGTCTTAACATGAAAGCGCATTTGATCACCCGCCAAGGCTGGATGACCTTAGATAAAGAATTAAAATACCTGTGGAAAGAATATCGCCCGCAGATCACCCTCAAAGTGCAAGAGGCTGCCGCGCAGGGCGATCGAAGTGAAAATGCGGATTACACTTACAACAAAAGGCTTTTACGTCAAATAGATAGTCGTGTCCGCTATTTGGTTAAGCGCCTCGAAGAACTCAAAATTGTCGACTATTCTCCGCAGCAGGAAGGCAAAATTTACTTTGGTGCTTGGTTTGAGCTTGAAAACGACGCGGGTGAGCGGGTGCGTTATCGGATTGTCGGTAAAGATGAGCTCGATACTAAACTGGGTTATATCACTATTGATTCCCCCATGGCACGGGCGCTTATTGGCAAACAAGTTGATGATGAAGTGGTGGTGCAAACGCCCTCTGGCCCAAAGACATGGTATATCAACGAAATCCGTTATACGCCGTTCGACACCTTGCTTGACTCGTCGCTCGCGGACGAGGGGGAATAAACCTCGCGAGATCAAACTCTCGGCGATTTTCAGCGGCAAATCGCTCGCATCATATGAAACAACGACTGCGCCTGTGGTATCTTGGGCGCAATTAGGATTAATCAAACCGTTAGGCACGATACTTTATTTATGCAGACTATTGCCCAAATTATTGCTCAGGAACTCAATGTTCGTGAGCATCAAGTCACTGCCACCATAGATTTGCTCGACAATGGTGCCACTGTTCCCTTCGTCGCCCGTTATCGTAAAGAGGCGACTGGTGGTTTAGACGACACCCAGTTACGTACGCTGTACAGCCGTTTAGGTTATTTGCGTGAGTTAAATGACAGACGTCAGGTGATTTTATCCAGCATTCAAGCGCAGGGTAAATTAACGCCTGAGTTGCAACGGGAAATCGAAGGCGCCGATAGTAAAACGCGTCTCGAGGATCTGTATCTTCCCTTCAAACCCAAGCGCCGCACTAAGGGCCAAATTGCCATTGAAGCGGGATTAGAGCCGCTGGTTGAAACCTTGTTAGCGGATCGCAATGCCGATATTGAAGCATTAGCTGCGGGTTATCTGAATCTAGAGGCGGGTTTTGCCGACACTAAAGCGGTGCTGGAAGGCGCCCGCTATATCCTAATGGAGCGCTACGCCGAAGATGCGGAATTACTGCGTAAAGTTCGCGAACATTTAAGCCAAAACAGTGTGTTAGAGAGCCGTGTTATCGCCGGCAAAGAGAAGGAAGGCGCGAAGTTTCGCGATTATTTCGAGCACAACGAACCTTTGGCCAAAGTGCCATCTCACCGCGCCTTAGCTATGCTCCGTGGCCGTAATGAAGGCTTCCTGTCGTTATCGATGAATGCCGATCCCGGTGCAGAGGCCGGTCAAGGCAGTTACTGTGAAGTCATTATTAGTGAGCATTTAGGCTTAAAGCTGGGCGATAGCAGTGTGGATCAGTGGCTCAAAACGGTCGTTACTGCCACGTGGCGAATTAAAATTGCCCTGCAAATGGAAACCGAGTTTATCTCGCAAATGCGTGAGCGCGCCGAAGCGGAAGCCATTAACGTATTTGCCCGTAACTTGGGTGATTTGCTGATGGCCGCGCCAGCGGGCGCCAAGGCAACCATGGGCTTAGACCCAGGTCTACGTACTGGCGTTAAAGTCGCCGTGGTGGATAACACGGGTAAGTTGGTGGCACACACCACGATTTTCCCCCATGCACCACAGAATTTATGGGACAAGTCGATTCGTACCCTGGCCAACTTAGTGCAAATGCATAAGGTAGAGTTAATTGCGATTGGTAACGGCACCGCCTCCCGTGAAACCGATAAATTAGCGGCTGAGTTGATCGCCAGCCTCAAGGATAGCCAACCACAGCTGACCAAAGTGATGGTGAGCGAAGCGGGCGCCTCGGTGTATTCCGCATCAGAGCTGGCGGCGCTGGAATTCCCTGAGCTAGACGTTTCGATTCGCGGCGCGGTCTCAATTGCCCGTCGTTTACAGGACCCATTAGCGGAACTGGTGAAGATTGAGCCTAAGTCTATTGGCGTTGGTCAATATCAACACGATGTGAGTCAAAGCCAGCTTTCTAGCTCGCTCGAGGCCGTGGTCGAGGATTGCGTAAACGGTGTGGGCGTGGACTTAAACATGGCGTCTGTGCCTTTGCTATCGCAAGTTGCAGGTTTAAATAAAACCTTGGCCAAAAACGTGGTGGATTACCGCGATGCCAACGGCGCCTTCAAAAATCGTAAAGAGCTGTTAAAAGTACCGCGTTTAGGCCCTAAAGCCTTTGAGCAAGCCGCAGGCTTTTTACGTATTCGTGACGGCGATAATCCATTGGATATGTCAGCGGTTCACCCCGAAGCCTATTCGTTGGTCGAAACGATTGCCAAGACCAAACAAGTCGATGTGGCGAGCCTTATCGGCAATTCAGAATTATTACGCAACATCAAACCGCAGGAGTTTACGACTCCTGAGTTTGGTCTGCCGACAGTGACCGACATCCTTAGCGAGCTGGATAAACCTGGCCGTGACCCCCGTGGCGAGTTTAAAACCGCTAAGTTTAAAGATGGGGTTGAAGAGCTTAAGGATCTCAAGCCTGAGATGATCCTCGAAGGCGTTGTCACCAACGTGACTAACTTTGGTGCCTTTGTGGATATCGGCGTGCACCAAGATGGTTTAGTGCATATCTCGTCATTAACCGACAAATTTATTACTGATCCCCATACCGTGGTCAAAGCGGGTGATGTGGTAAAAGTGAAGGTGATGGAAGTGGATGTGGAGCGCCGCCGAATTGGCCTGAGTATGCGTCTGGATGAGGCGATTGATCAGAGTAAGTCGCAAACTCGCACGCCAGTGCAGGGTAAGCATCAGGGTAACAAGCCGAATCAGCACAAAGCGTCACAGCACAAATCATCACAACCTCAGTCTGGGCGGTCAGCACCCAAGCCAGCCCCTGTCAATGCGGCGATGGGCAATGCCTTTGCTGATGCTTTCGCTAAGCTGAAAAAGTAAGTCATCTCGATGTGACTCGGGCATTAGCATGTGCCCGAGTCGACATTTTTTACCCCTCAATCACAAAATTGTTGCATGTTTGCTACGACAGGTAATATAAAGGCGGCAATTTAATGCAACCTTAAGCCAGATCGGTTGTCATATAGCAACTTCTGGTAATTTTTCAAATTGACACTCCAAAGCTGAGTGTGCGTTTAATGTTTTTGGGGTAATACATGCAGTCAGGTTTATCTGCTGGTGGACGCAAGGGCGCCCACGGGCCCTTTCGCGTCATTCTTATTTTCAGTCTGTTAGTACTGGCTATTGCTACCGCTAGCCGAATCGGTTTAGGCCTGTGGCAGGGCGAACGTGTAGCTGCTGTTGACGGTTGGTCGCATTTGTTGCTGCAAGGTATTCGTGTCGATATTGCAACCCTATGTTGGTTATGGGGTGTGGCTGCTTTAGGTACGGCGATATTTTCGGGCGATCATTTGATTGGCCGAGCATGGCAATGGATTCTGCGTTTATGGCTAACCATAGGCCTCTGGACTATCTTATTCCTCGAAGTGTCGACGCCCGCCTTTATTGAGGAATACGGCATTCGCCCTAATCGTTTGTATGTGGAGTATTTGATTTATCCCAAAGAAGTGCTGTCGATGCTGTGGGCGGGACGCAAGCTTGAGCTGATTTTTTCTGTGGTGCTGAGTATCGCAACCCTATGGGGCGGCTGGGTATTGAGCGGTAAGTTGTGTAAAAACCTGCGTTTCCCCCGTTGGTATTGGCGCCCGGTGTTAGCCGTGCTGGTTATCATTTTGACCCTATTGGGTGCGCGTTCAACCTTAGGTCATAGACCGATTAACCCTGCGATGGTGGCATTTGCCGATGATCCATTAGTAAACTCCTTAGTGATTAACTCCGCTTATTCTTTAGTATTTGCGATCAAACAAATGGGCAGTGAGGAAGATGCTTCTAAGGTGTATGGCTCCTTGGACAAAGATGAGATTATCAAGGTCATTAGGCAGGAGAGCGGTCGCCCTGAGAGTGCGTTTACCTCAAATGAACTTCCCTCTCTGAGCTTTAACCAAGCCAGTTATACCGGAAAGCCTAAAAATTTAGTGATCTTGCTGCAAGAAAGTCTGGGAGCCCGTTTTGTGGGGAGTTTAGGCGGTTTGCCGTTAACGCCGAATATCGATGCCCTCTCACAGGAAGGTTGGTATTTCGATAATCTCTACGCCACTGGCACACGCTCTGTGCGCGGAATTGAAGCTGTTACGACTGGTTTTACCCCTACGCCAGCCCGTGCGGTGGTGAAATTAGGCAAGAGCCAGACGGGTTTCTTCAGTATCGCTGAATTGTTAAAAAATCACGGCTATACCACCCAATTTATCTATGGTGGTGAGAGCCATTTTGACAATATGCGTAGCTTCTTCCTCGGGAATGGTTTTAGCGACATTATCGATCAGAAGGATTATAAATCTCCTGCGTTTGTCGGCTCTTGGGGTGCTTCTGATGAAGATTTAATGCGTAAGGCAAATAGTGAGTTTGAGCGTCTGCATAGCGAAGGTAAACCGTTCTTTAGTTTAGTGTTTAGCTCGAGTAACCACGATCCATTCGAATTCCCCGATGGCCGTATTGAGCTGTATGAGCAACCAAAACAAACCCGTAATAACGCGGCAAAATATGCCGATTATGCGATTGGTGAGTTCTTTAAGCTGGCCAAAAATGCCGACTACTGGAAGGACACCGTCTTTATTGTGGTAGCTGACCATGACAGTCGAGTCGGTGGTGCGGATCTGGTACCAGTATCGCGTTTCCGTATTCCTGGGTTAATCCTTGGGGATAATGTTGCACCAAAACGCGATCACCGTATCGTGAGTCAAATCGACTTACCGCCAACCTTGTTATCTTTGATTGGTATTTCGGACTCTTACCCTATGTTAGGGCGTGACTTAACTCAGGTCAGCGATGATTGGCCTGGGCGTGCACTGATGCAATACGATAAAAACTTTGCCCTGATGGAAGGTAAAGATGTGGTTATCCTACAGCCAGAGAAAGCGGCGCAAGGTTTCCAATATGATGAAAAAACTGAGCACTTAACGCCTTATGCGCCTGCGGCGCAGGCGCTGGAGAAAAAGGCCTTAAGTTGGGCTCTGTGGGGCAGCCTAGCCTACCAGCAAGAGCTGTATCGCTCGGGTAACTCGAGCAAATAACCGCATAAAAAATGCCGCTTAATCAGCGGCATTTTTATTTCTACACGCCATAACCCATCAAATCCATGACGACATGGCGGGCTCGGCCTCTGGTTGAGTCTGCTGCGCATAATATTGGCTAATACGTTGCCCAACTTGTTGATAAAACTGAGGTGACTCACCTTGTATAGATTGACGAGCGGCGCTGGTATTGGTTTTTGCATTAGTATTTGTTGGCGGAGTATTGTTTTGGCCAACCTTTAAGCGAATATCCTTGCGTTGCAAGGCCGCAGGACCTCGGACTGGCACCCTAAGCGTTTTAGGAAGTGCGCGATCAGCAGCCACAACTGGAGCTTGTTTTTCTTGCTGTTGTTGACTCTGTTGCTGCGAGGATTGCTGTTGCTGCTGCTTTTGTTGAACTTGTTGCTGATTTTGCTCAAGTAATCGAGCCTGTTGCTGAGCTTGGTCAGCGGTACGTTCATTTTGCGGGTTAAAGGCGCGTTCTTCATGGCCTTTAGTCGCAGCCTGAGGTGGGATAACCACTGGTTTTAGCTGATTGTCGACCCGAGCCGAGTCCGTCGCGACATTCGTGGTCGCTAGCGGAACTTGGGGGTAGTTACTGACAAGCAGCATGAAAAATTCCTTGTAGCCTTAATGGTTAAATACTAGCCACTAATTGCACAAAGATAAAGCATTAGTCCTTGAATTGTGCCAACCAAGGTAAGAGTGCTTGTAAGAATTCTTGCCTATGTGACACAAATGGCGCGTGGGAGGCTTTGGCGAGCATCACATCGGTGATGTGGCTTGCAGTTGGCATTTTAGGTTGTACGCGTTTGGGCACGAGTCCATCAAGCCTGCCCCAAATCCGTAGCCAAGGTAGGCTGATGCTGGGTAGCTGCGGTCTGAGATCAATTTGATTCAGCATATCAAGGCCTTGAGTTAATGCCGCAGCATCGGGAAGTGGGCGAGCTAAGACTAAATCCCGTAGCTGTTTGATGTCTTCTTTGGCGGTTTCACTGCCCATGGCTTGAATTGCTAAAAAACGTTCAATGGTTTTTGGTAAATTTTGCCCAAGCTGTTCGCCAAACATACTGAGTACTTGTGGCGGGATACCGGGCCATGCTTCTTCTTCCCTTGCCATAAAACAGGGGGAAGAGGCGATAGTGACTAACCCTTTAATTTGCAATGGATAGCGAATGGCAGCTTGAGTTGCCACTAAACCGCCCAGCGACCAGCCAGCCCAAATTGCATTGGCGGGTAAGCTACTGATTAACGCATCGACCCAAGCAGATAAATCGCCCGCTATCGGTTGGCTTAAGCCAAAACCCGGCAGATCGACATAGTGCACTCTATACTCAGACAGTTGCTCATGCATCGGTGTAAACACGGCGCTATTAACCCCCCAACCGTGGATCATCACCAGATCTGGCCCTTGGCCAATGGTTTCGATATGCAGTTGGGGATGATGAGTAGACGTTGTAGCGTTCACTAAAATACCTCAAATAGGATGTTGTATGTCGGGCGATAGCAAATGGATTTGGTCGCAACAGGGGGCGAAGCTATTACGCTTAGTCTCGCATTGGGTGCATCGTTGCTTGGCAGGCAGTTTACCTAACCGCTGCTTACTGTGCCACCAATCCCTAAATTCAACGGAAGCAGGATTTTGCCAGGTATGCCTGCAAACTGGCTTGTATCACAGCCCCATTTGCTTAGGTTGCGGCAAATCCATGCAACTTGAGCTGGAATATTGTGGTCAATGCCAAAAGCATCAGCCGCGAAAAGTCATCGCTCCTTGTAGTTATCATCAAGGCTTTGGCCCTTGGATAGCCGCTATCAAATATCAGGGACAACTCGCCGCCTTACCCCTATTGTGCCAAGCCTTAGTGGCGCGCGTCGGTCAGCTTGAACAGCAAGGATTAACCACTCTACCACAGGCCATAGTACCAGTTCCTTTACACCCCAACCGATTAAGGCAGCGCGGATTTAATCAAGCTTGGCTCATCGCACATGAGTTATCGAAGCAGCTCTCGCTCCCTCTGATCAGTGACGGATTGGTTCGGCTGCAAGATACCCGCCCACAAGCTGGACTCAATGGCGCGCAGCGGCGACGAAATCTACAGGATGCCTTTGAGTTAAATGCCGATTTTGCCTATCAACGGATTGCGTTAGTGGATGATGTGGTGACGACAGGCACGACGGTTGCGGAAATCGCCCGTTTATTTGAAGCGCGATACGTGCATGTTCAAATATGGTGTCTTGCACGAGCCGAAGCGCCAGGCTTGTTGGAGGCAATCGACTTATAGTTAGCAAAGATCGTTGCAGTTTAGCGTTACGAACGTCAAAACTATGTCAAAAAAACGGGATGTAAAAAATAACTTTTAGTTTTGAGATCAAATGTAAGTATATGTATCTATAAGTTTTGTTTGTTGCTTGTATTGAGATACCTTCTAATCATATTTTGTTTGGGGGTATTTATGGACGCTAAACGGGCGCTATCAAATGCCAATACGGCATCGACATTACAAGACGTTATTCAAGCGATAAGTACTGCTTTGAAACCGCACGGTTTTAGTGGATTCTGGTTTCAAGGGGTCGCACATTGTGCGTATGAAAACTATCACTTTCCAAAAGAAACCAACCTGTTCTCGCAAGTCTCGCTGCGTAAACCCACTGCCAGCGTAGCTTCATCCCCTAAAGTTGCCCAATTGCAGCGTTTTTATTTAAGTCAGATTGCCGCTAGTGACTTTAATTTTGGTTTTTCGTTAGATACATCAAAATCTTATATGTATCGCTTGTCGTGTGAGAAAAGTGACAAGGCCCGCCGACTTTTCAATAAACACCATATTCAGACCGTATTAAGTTGGCCCGTTGGATGCCATAGCAATCGACATTGGGTGGGTCGCTTTATCCTGCTGAGTCATCTGGATGATTCGGATATCCAATTAACGGATTTGAGCGCGACCTTAAAGGATGCCCAAAACAAGCTATTTGAATGTAATAAGTCATTGTTTAATCCGTTTCTTCAAAGTTCTCTACTGAAAGATAATGCGAGAGATATCTTAGTTATGGTCGCAAACGGCCTGCAGAATGATGAAATTTCAATCCAGCTCCCGATAAGCATTAGGGGAGTTGAATATCATATGGAATCAATGCGTAGGAAGTTTGGGGCGACGAATAGAGCAAACTTAATTCATCTGGCCCATCAATATGAGTTGATCTAAATATGTTGGTATTACTGGTTGAAGACAATCGGCTTCTTTCTAACAACATCATCCAATATCTTGAATTGAGTGGCATAGAGTGTGATTACGCGTTCAACCTAGCGCAAGCCGAAATATTGATCAGCCAGCAGCAGTTTGACGCCATTATTCTCGATCTTAATTTACCGGATGGTGATGGCATTGAGGCGTGTGAACGCTGGAAAGCACAGTGCATTCCCTCACCAGTAATCATGTTAACTGCACGTAGTAGTCTGAATGATCGCTTGAGTGGTTTTGCTGTTGGCGCGGACGATTATTTAGTCAAACCCTTTGCGATGGAGGAGCTGGTCGCGCGGCTAAAGGTGGTTGCCCAGCGCCGTCCCGCGCCCCAAAGGTTGGCTATTGGTGACCTAGAAATCGATTTTGCAAACCACATGGTGTATCGGCAAGGGCAACTGCTGGTTTTGTCTAAAACCGGATGGCAGATCCTGGCTTTATTAGCGCGTCGTAGTCCAGAAACCGTGAGTAGAGAAGAGATTGAGCGAATGCTTTGGCCCGACTGTGCACCAGATAGTGACAGCTTGCGCAGCCATATTCATCTTTTGCGCCGAGTGATCGATCGCCCCTTTGAGCGGCAAATATTACATACAATTCGTGGCGTTGGCTTAAGCCTTAGGGATGACATCAATGCAAGCGCCTAAATTTAGCCTTAAGCGTAGCTATCAAGTGTGGGGAGTGATTTTTCTATTAATAACCTTAGGCGTGAATAGTTTTATCCCGCTTTGCATGATGTGTGCAGGTATGATTTCTATGCATGAAGTCACAATGCATAATGCAGGGCAAGCAGCCGAAGCATTACTGAAGGTGGCGCAGCCAACTCAGCAACCATTACAGCATCAGCCGATTCTAAAAACCGATAACTTAACCGTCTATTCTCATTGGCTAGATATTCCGCCACACATTCGTGAGTTAAGTCACAATGAAGTCTTAACAGATGCGAGCAAAATTCGCTATGAGCATGCAGAAGGCCCCATTGTTAACGCGCTGAGTGTGTACTACCCCCAAGCTGGCCAGCCGCTCTACGTTTGGCTGCAGTTTAGTGTTACCCATGACTTGCAATTTGCCCCTAAAAACATGACGGCCATTTTGCTGCTAGTGCTGATAACCTTCTGTGCCAGTGCAAGCTTAGCGTTTTATATGCAAAGCAAAGTGATTACGCCTGTGCATCAAATTAGCCATGCGATTAAGCAGCATGACTGGGAAGCCGGAGGCAAACTGAGTTTGCCGCAACAAGAATATGCTGAATTAAAAGCTATTGTTGATGCTTTAGATAACTCGATTTTACAGCTTCAAGAGGCTCAGCAACGCGAACTTAATTTTTTACGCTTTGCTAGCCATGAGTTAAGAACGCCAGTTGCCATATGCCAATCTTCATTCGAAATCCTCGCATTACAACAAGGTGAGCTTACAGGGCCAACGCTGTATGCTTCCCAAGCGACCAATCAAATGAAGTCACTCATTGAAACCTTACTGTGGTTGACTAATAAAGAGTGTTCCAGCTTAGAAAAGGAAAACGTCGCGTTATCGCCTTTACTTGCCAGTATTATCGAGGAGCAGCAACGGGTTCATGGTCATGAGCAAAAAATTCAATTATTTTCTGACGATACTTGTTTGCCCGTTCAACTTCATCCGCTAAAAATAATATTAAGCAATTTATTAAGGAATAGTATTGAACATGGTGGGATGGATATTAGCATTACTCAAGATGGTTATTATGTAGAAATAACTAATTCCTATAATAGTAATGGTCGCCATGGATTTGGTTTAGGGCTTTTACTGGTGAAGCGCCTCGCAAATCAACTGGGTTGGATTTTTACTAGCTCATCTAAAAATAATTTATTTACCGCTAGATTAGAAATATCTAACAATTAAATAATTGGAGTTGTAATTTTACTGCATAAAACCACACACTTTTAAAATGCAAAAGCACTGTCGTGCTTAGATCACATAGTCATCATATTATTCGTAGTAACGTTATTATATAAAGTTTACTGGTTGGCAGGTATTTAAAAATACTTCCTAGAATACATGGTTGAGAGGGTTCTATGTGTAAAAAAAGTGTGGCATCTATTTTAGTTAGTACAATAGTATTTAGTGGTTCAGTATGTGCTGATGTGAATAAAACTAGCGTGGATTTAGGTTATAAGTTTTATACCAGTGACGCAAAACATGATAACCCAGGTGTTTTTAATCAGCCTTTTGTAAAGTTGAATCATTTGGGAATTGCTGATTGGGGGACTTACTTTGCTAATCTTAAGCTCGAAAATCCTGCTGAAATCGCGGAAAATCAGAAGCACCTTGATGGCAAAACTACCATTAAGTCATTATTGATACTTGAAAATAAGCTCGGAGAATCGCAGTTCAACTTTTGGACTCAGAACTTTATCTCTGCGAGTGAAACGCTAGTGGAAGATAATATTTATTTAGGTGTTACCCATAATGCAAAAATTCAAAATCTATCACTCAACTATGGGGTCGGTTTAAATTATACCATTGGTAGCTTTTCCCCTACCTCTGAGAAGTTTAACGACCTGTCAGGTTATGCAGTAGTTTTAAATGCAAAGTATCCGTTTGAATTACTAGGGTTTAAACATAGCTTAAGTTTGAATTATGAGGCGCAAATTGATAGAGATAAAGCGCATCAAGCATTATTTTCATATGACAGCTATGGCCATCAGATAATCACAACATTACAAACAAGCCTCACTGATTCAATTTTTTCAAAAATATATGTCACTCATTATGATAGCTGGGGATCACAATATAATGATGGGATTGAATACGGTGTATCTGTTGGTTATCAGTTTTAATCGGTTATCGAATTTTAATAAGTTAAATCTCATTTAATTTGGTGTTGTTCTATTTTTCATCAAAAATAATAAGGGAATTGTAATGCAATATAAAAAATCCATTATTGGTATTGCTGTCACTGCAACAGTAATTATTGCTGGCTGTCAAGTGACCCATCAAATAGTAAAAAGCCAGGGAACAGCTCAAGGTAAGCATGGCGAAGTGCAGGTCGAAACCACATTTAAAGACGGACATATTGTTGCGATTGATGTACTCAAGCAAAAGGAAAATAAAGTCCTTGCTGGCGCCGTATTTAAAGATGTTAAACAGGCAATTATTGATAATAACTCTATCGAGGTTGACGGCATTGCTGGCGCCACCGTAACGTCTAAAGCGCTTAAAGAAGCTGTGGGGAAAAGTATTGAAGCCGCGGGAGTTACTCTTGTTGCAACGGCTTCTGCTAAGAAAAGTGAGGCGTTAACCCCTGCAGAATATACCTATGATGTGGTGATTATTGGCTCGGGTGGAGCAGGTTTTAGCGCGGGTTTAGAGGCGAAAGCTGCAGGTCGCTCCGCTGTTATTATTGAAAAAATGCCAATTATTGGTGGTAACTCATTGATCTCTGGCGCTGAGATGAATGTGGCCGGTAGTTGGGTGCAAAAAAATATGGGGATTACCGATAGCAAAGAGCTGTTTATAAGCGACACGCTAAAAGGTGGCGATTTCAAAGGTGATCCTGAAATGGTTAAAACCATGGTCGATAATGCCGTCGGTGCAGCAGAATGGCTAAGGGATTACGTCAAAGTAGAATTCTACCCAGATCAATTATTTCAGTTTGGTGGACACAGCGTTAAACGGGCATTAATCCCTAAAGGTCATACTGGGGCTGAGGTCATTAGTAAGTTTTCGATTAAAGCTGATGAAGTCGGTTTACCGATCCATACCAATACTAAGGCTGAAAAGTTAATCCAAGATCAAACGGGTCGCATTGTGGGTGTAGAAGCGACACATAATGGTAAAACCATTACTTACCATGCTAAACGCGGTGTTGTGATTGCGACGGGTGGTTTCTCCTCTAATATGGAGATGCGTAAGAAATACAATCCAGAACTCGACGAGCGCTATGGTAGTACAGGCCATGCGGGCGGCACCGGTGATGGCATTGTTATGGCAGAGAAAATTCACGCAGCGGCTAAAAACATGGGATATATCCAGTCATATCCTATTTGTAGCCCAACCTCGGGCGCGATAGCCTTGATTGCAGACTCTCGTTTTTTTGGTGCGGTGTTAATCAACCAGAAGGGTGAGCGTTTTGTTGAGGAATTGGAGCGTCGAGATGTGATTTCACAGGCTATTCTAGCCCAGCCAGGCCGCTATACTTATGTGCTTTGGAATCAAGACATTGAAAACGTTGCCCATACAGTTGAAATGCATCAAGGTGAACTGAAGGAATTCACAAAAGATGGGCTAATGTACAAGGTCGATACCCTAGAAGAAGCCGCTAAAGTCTTTAATATTCCTGAAGATAAGCTGTTATCAACGATTAAAGACGTTAATCACTATGCCGCAACAGGAAAGGATGAGGCCTTTAATCATCGCTCAGGATTAGTCGATTTAAGTAAAGGACCTTATTGGATTTTAAAAGCGACACCTTCTGTGCACCATACGATGGGCGGCCTTGTGGTTGATACACGTACTCGTGTACTGGATGAACAAGGAAAAGTCATTCCGGGCTTATTTGCTGCGGGTGAAGTGACGGGGTTAACCCATGGAACCAATCGTCTCGGTGGTAATGCTTATACAGATATCATTGTTTTTGGCCGTATCGCCGGACAAGAAGCCGCAAAATAATTTGTCTTTTATAGGATCTTTTTAGCGACTCAATTGAGTCGCTTTTCTTTTTATTAATGCTTGTTTACTCATGCATAATGCTGATGTTTAAGTGTTATTTATAAATTGCTAAATAAGGCTTGAATCGTGATCACTATGGCAAAAATCCATAAACTTGCGCCCAAGGGGACTACAAAGCGCGAGTGACTAGGAGTATCATACGGCTAATTCTTACTAAAACACTCAGGTATCCCCTGACGGAGCTGGTTTCCATGATTACGATTTCCGATGCGGCTCAAGCCCATTTTGTAAAGTTGTTAGCAGATCAACCTGAAGGCACTCATATTCGTGTATTTGTGATAAGCCCAGGTACCGCACAAGCTGAGTGTGGCGTGTCTTACTGTCCACCTGATGCCGTTGAGAGCGATGATATTGAATTAGCATTCAATGGCTTTAGCGCTATGGTAGACGAAAAGAGTGCACCTTTCTTAGAAGAAGCCTCAATTGACTTTGTGACCGATCAATTAGGTTCGCAATTAACCCTTAAAGCGCCAAACGCGAAAATGCGTAAAGTTGCGGGTGATGCGCCTTTAGTGGAGCGTATCGAATACGTGATCCAATCAGAAATCAACCCACAATTAGCAAGCCATGGCGGCAACATTATGTTGGTGGAGATCACCAAAGAAGGCGTTGCAGTATTGCAGTTCGGCGGCGGTTGTAATGGTTGTTCGCAAGTGGATATCACCTTAAAGGATGGTATCGAAAAACAACTGTTAGATATGTTCCCAGGTGAATTAACGGGTGTGCGTGACGTAACCGATCACCAACACGGTGAGCATTCTTACGCTTAAGCTTTTGAGTTGAGCTAAATATAAAAAACGCGACCTTGAGTCGCGTTTTTTATATTTGGCTTTGATGCTACAACTGAGTTTTTAGGTTATCTGCTAAAAACTTATCCAGCGCCTTAAAGGTGGTTAATCTGTGGTCATTGTTACTCAAATAATGGTCACCATTTTCAAGCTCAATATATTCGACGTTTTTCTTACGAGATTTTAGCTCGTCAAACATTTCGCGGCTGTGTTGTACCTTGACCACTCGGTCCTTATCGCCATGCAGTAGTAATACTGGGATGGTGATCTTATCGGCTTTGCTGATGGGCGAGCGTTCATAGAGGACGTTAAAGTCATCGCCAATTTGTTCTTTGACGACTTCATAATTGGTAAAACGGCGACTGGATTTTACTAGGTAAGCTACGTCTGTCACCCCAGCAACACTGACTGCGCAGCGATACAGTTCGGGTGTCATTGCGGCGCCCATGAGTGCTGCATAACCACCATAACTCGCGCCGACAATACAGATACGTTGCGGATCGCTAATCCCTTGATTGATTAGGTAACGCGTGCCATCTTCCACATCGTTTTGCATTTCGAGCCCCCAGCTTTTTAGGCCGGCTTTCATAAACTCATAGCCATAGCCTGCTGAACCCCGAAAGTTCATTCTGAATACTGCGTAGCCACGGTTGGCAAAAAACTGTGCCCAATAATCGAAGTCATTACTGTCGTAACTAATGGGGCCGCCGTGGGGGAAGATAATGGTTGGCAGTTGCTTGGCTTCGAGGCCCTTTGGCACTGTCAGGTAAGCATCGATTTTGAGTTTATCCCGCGCTTCGTAGCTTAAGTATTGCGTGTCGGCGAGTTGCTCGCTGCTGAGCTTGCTATATCTCTCAGCAATCGGAAACAGCGCCTTCTCATCCCTATCGCCAAAGTAATAAGTGCCGGGCTGAGTCGAGCTGGTGGAGTAGACGATATAGCGGCGTTCATTGGCGCTAAATTGGGTGATGTAGTTGTGAGCATTGGGTAATACCGCTTTCAGCCCATTTTGTAGGCCCGCATATTCAGGATCCCAAAAAGTATACTCTTCGCCATCACCCTCACTGATCCCAATAACTTTTTTCTTTAATTCTGAATAGATGAGATCGCCTTCGACATCGGTATTTTCGTTGGCGTACACCAGCTCCTTGGTGAGCTTAGGATCGGTTAAATTCACCTTAAAGATAGCTTCAAATCCTTGGTGATAGGCGCGTACGTACAGAATATTCGGGTCGGCATCAAACCCCAGTGGCCAGACACTCTCTTCAGAGAAAGCTTTAAAGCTCCAAAGCAAGCGAGACTCTGCTTTTTGTTCGGGCTGTTCGTAGATGCGGTATTCAGTATCATCGTTATAGATGGAAATTCGGACCTTGTGCTGCCTGTCGGTAACCCAGCCGATGATATTACGCTTAGCATTTTGAATGTAGGAGGACTTTCCCTGTGACAGATTGACTTTGAGTACGCTGTCTTCCCCTACATTTTGGCCCATGCCATCAAGGGATAGCAGAATATGTTCCGAGTCATCTGGCATCAGATCGATAATTTGCCCTTGATGTTGTGGGATCCAACTGAGTCGATCGATAACACTAGGAGCGAGTACACTCGAAGTCTTTCGTGTGGTTAAATCGTACTTAACTAGGCGGGTTTCGGTTGTTGGTGTTCCATAACGATTTGCTGGAAACTGAGCTTTTATTAACAATGTAGTATTGTTTGCCCACCTTAACGACAGCATTACAAATTTTTGGTTATCAGTATGAACTGCAACGCCTTTTTCACCCGTTTCTAAATCGAGAATGCTGACAACGGTTCCCTTGAGTTTAGGTTGTTCGACACGAACAATGGAGGCAATTTTTTTACCATCGGGTGACAATTGCACAGAGCTGACATCGGGAATACTAGCAAAAGCCTCGACGGGAAGTTGTGGTACCGTTTGGGCAAGCAGTGGCAGGCTTAGCCACAGGAGCAGTAGAGGTAAAATCCTTTTCATTTTATATCACATTTATATTACAAAAGTTGTGCGTATATTAATCGGTCAAACCTAAGTAAGCTACTGTCTTTACTGAGTTAGCTAGGGCGTGTTGACATTTCAGGGTTATTTTTGCAGCAATGTGGCTGGCTTTTATGCAAGGCAAAGTCCGTGCAGTGTAGTTATTCTACATAAACGGACGATAACGCGGCAGAAAAGCCAGCCAAATGCTGCCCGAAGGGTTCGTCTGGCAAGCCCTTGCTCTTTGTCACTCGTCATTTGAGTAGAATAACTACACATCATTCCTCGTTTCGCGAGCACTTGCTTGCCAGAACGAACAAAATCTAATCTCGAAACGTCAACACGCCCTAACAATAAATGTCTTACTAAAGCGATAATGTGCTGCAAGGGTCAGGCTACGCATTAACATAAAGGCTGTCATGGCCGCCCACAGAGCATGGTTAGCCTGCTCAGAAGGCAATAGCGATTGTAGTAAATACCATGTCGGAAAGAAGGCGCCAAATGTCGCAATAATCATGCTATTACGCATCACTTTACCCTGCGCCGCACCGATATAAACACCATCGAATAGGTAAGAGCTAAAAGACCAAAGCGGTAGCAATACCAACCAAATCAGATAAGTCTGTGCTGTGGTTCTGACCTTATCAATACTGGTCAACAGTTCGATAATATGGCTTCCCCAAAGGCTAAAGATCAGTGTAAACCCAACTGCTGTGATGGCAGACCAACACCAAGCCAGCACCACGGCTTCATGCAATTGCTGCGCACGCTTTTGACCATAGGCTTTGCCCACTTCGGCCTCGGCATAATAGGCGATGCCATCGAGGGCGTAGGAGATTAATAGCAGTAAATTCAATAACACTGCATTGGCTGCGACGGTATTGTCCCCAAGGCCTGCACCGTGAAAGGTCATAAAGGCGAAGGCAGCTTGCAGGCATAGGCTGCGGATAAAAATATCGCTATTGAGTTTGAGCAGTTTGCCGTAACCGGCAAACGTCAGATGGACACGCAATTGGTCAAATTTAAATTGAGACGACAGCTTAAGCTGTTGTAATACCATGTAGAGCGCAACGCTAAAGGCGGTGATGTCGGCACATACTGAAGCGAGTGCTGCGCCTTTTACGCCCCAGCCGAATCCCATTACAAACAGTACATCGAGTATAATATTGGCTAAATTGGCGAGGATAAGCTGCCACATCGCCGCCTTGGGTTGTTGCCGGCCAAGGAGCCAGCCGAGCATAACTAAATTGAGTAGGGCGAATGGCGTCGACCAAACGCGGACTTGAAAATATTCTCGGCAATAACGCTCCACTTCCATACTCGCCTCGGAGAGGCCGAGCGCTAAATTCAATATCGGGAGCTGCAATAGGATCACCGCGATACCCAGTCCAGTCGCCAGCATCGCGCCTTGAACCAGCAATTTTAATTGGCTCGCGGTATCGTTTGCGCCATAGGCCTGTGCGACTAAGCCTGTGGTCGCCATTCGTAAAAAGCCTAAT
This sequence comes from Shewanella xiamenensis, assembly GCF_014647135.1. GTDB lineage: Bacteria > Pseudomonadota > Gammaproteobacteria > Enterobacterales > Shewanellaceae > Shewanella > Shewanella xiamenensis. The sequence continues at coordinate 46,975 of NZ_BMOP01000008.1, read as the reverse complement.
AACCAAATGATTAATGTGATAATCGTTGACCCGAGTGCGACGCCCCCTAAATAATAGGCGTCACTCAAATGCCCTATCACAGCGGTATCCACTAATCCCAATAACGGAACTGTGATATTGGAGAGGATCATCGGCAGTGCAAGCGCGAACAGTTGGCGATTTTTAGCGCCATTAAACAGCAGCGCGAGTGCGGTAGATTTTGCAGTAGTCATTGATATTGGAGGTATTCACATTATGGTTAAACGTGCGTTATTGGCACTCTTCGGGTTGATGACTTTTTCGGCCAATGCCGTGGTCATTTTACAGTATCACCATGTGTCAGAAACCACGCCGGCGGCGACGAGCGTCACGCCTGCACAATTTCGTGAGCAAATGCAGTTCTTGGCGGATGATGGCTTTAAGGTGATTCCGTTATCGCAGGTGGTCGAAGCGATAAAAAACAAACAAGATTTACCCGCCAAAACGGTGGCGATTACTTTCGATGATGGTTATCGCAGCATTGCGACCACAGCGCATCCCATCCTAAAGGAATTTGGTTTTCCCTACACCTTATTTGTGGCAATTGAGCCTATTAAACAAAAGTTTACCGAGATGATGACTTGGGAGCAGCTCATCACGCTCTCCAAAGAAGGGGCCGATATTGCTAACCACAGCTGGGCCCATGAGCATCTGATCCGCAGGCTGGACAATGAATCTCAAAGCCAATGGTTGGCGCGAATTAAGGCCAATATTCAGGACACCGAAAATGCGATTCGCGAGGCAACGGGGCAGAATTTTAAAATGCTGGCCTATCCCTATGGCGAATACAATCAAGCGATTCAAGACATGTTGACCGAAAACGGCTTCGTTGCCTTTGGCCAGCAGTCAGGGGCGGCGGGGCCTTATTCGCCACTCACGGCGCTGCCGCGCTTCCCTGTGGCGGGGCAATATGCGGATTTAAAGAGCCTAAAAGCCAAGTTATACAGCCTCAATATGCCAGTGCTTGAGCAAACACCTAGCGATCCTGAGCTTAAGGGCGGAAATTGGCGCCCCGAGCTTAAGGTGAAGCTCGATATGAGCGATATTTCGGCCAAGCAAGTGATGTGTTATATCCAAGGGCAAGGCGCTAAAACACCTACTTGGTTAAGTGAAAACGAGTTTAGCATTCAAGCCGATTTAGCCTTGCCAGCTGGCCGCTCGCGCTACAACTGTACGGCACCAAGTAAGACGCGCAATGGTTTTTACTGGTTTTCTCAGCCTTGGGTGAGACCCAAAGACGACGGTTCTTGGGTCAAAGAATAGTCTCATCTGCGATGGCTATTTAGGTTTATAGCTGTTGACGATTTTATCGAAGTCGCTGATTAAGGCCTCGTTTAGAATCTGAGGTGCTTTACCTAAGGTGACTGCGGGTTTAAACACCGCTACCCGCGTGCCTTGAGGGGAAACCAGCACATAGCCCGCACTATGATCGACCTGATAATTTTCTCCTTCACCTACCATAGCGTAGGTGAGTCCTAGGCTGCGGGTGAGGGGGAAGATTTGGGTTTGCTCACCCGTCACCGCCTTAAACTCAGGATTAAAGAAATTCACGTAAGTGAGGAGTTTATCTGGGGTGTCCCGCTTCGGATCTACGGATAAAAACACGATTTGAATGGGCGCAATTTTTTTCAGCTCAGGATAGGCGGCGGCGAGTTTGTTTAAGGTGGTCGGGCAGACATCGGGGCAATAGGTAAAGCCGATAAAGAATAGACTCCATTGGTCCTTCAAACTTGCATTGGTAAAGGGTTGTTGATGTTGATCGACAAGCTCAAAGGGCGCTAGCTCGAACGCCTCGGGAAACAAAAAACCGCTCTCTAACTCAACGGGCTTAGGTGGATTGAACTTTACTGCAAATAGTCCGCCCAATCCTATTAATAGAATCGCTATCACTAAGATCTTGTTGGAGATTCTTGTTTGCATATTTTGTCCTTTGACCATGCTCGCCCCATTGCTCGTTGCACATTAAGCCCAAAGATAGTGGTCGAGCAGTAATGCCATGAATAACAACATTAAATGATAAATCGAAAAACGAAACACCTGCATCGCCAGCCCTTCGCTGTCCTGATACTTTAACTGCCACGCTTTATAAATAAATCCCGTGCTGAGCAAGCTTGAGCACACAAAGTAGAGCGGTCCACTCATCCCGACTAGTACGGGCAATAGACAAGCAATCGCCAGCAAAATCGTATAGAGCAAGATACAGGTCTTAGTAAATTCTACCCCATGGGTCACGGGTAGCATGGGAATATCCACTTTGGCATATTCTGCGCGTCTGTGAATCGCCAGCGCCCAAAAATGCGGCGGCGTCCACAGGAATATGATGATGACGAGCAATAGCGCATGACCATGGAATTGATTCGTCACCGCCGTCCAACCCAAGAGCGGCGGCATCGCACCCGCTAAACCGCCAATGACAATGTTTTGTGGCGTGGCCCGTTTTAAATAGGCGGTATAAATCAAGGCGTAACCAATCAAGCTGGCAAAGGTGAGCCAAGCGGTGAGTGGATTAGTAAAAACATAGAGGATTACAAAACCTAGGCTGCCTAAGAGTGCCGCAAACAACAGCGCCCTCGTCGCCGAAACTCGGCCCTTGGGCAGCGGACGGTTATAGGTGCGTGCCATCATGCCGTCGATTCGCCTGTCAATCAGATGGTTCAAGGCGGCGGCCGACCCCGCCATCATAGCGATGCCGAGCAAGCCTGCCACTAAAGGTTTAACGGGCAGTATGGTGGGCATGGCTAAACACATGCCGACTAAGACGGTGAGCAGCATTAAGGCCACCACCTTAGGTTTGGTCATCTCGAAATAGGCACGCCAAGCCAAGTGAACACTGGGGTTACTGCTGATAGAAAGTGGTTTTGCCATGATAAATCCCCCGATGATTAAGGTGCCCTGCGCCAAAGGAAATAGTTAATCGCGACTAAGGTGAGTAGTAACAGCGCCGCGCCGCCATTGTGGGAAACGGCAATCCCCAGTGGTAAATGCATCACCACGTTTGAAATCCCTAAACTCACCTGCAGTATCACTAAGGCGACCAACAACAGGCTTAGAGCCTTGAGCTGGGTGCTGAAAAATAACCGATAGGCGAGCAACAACAATAGACTGGCGGTAATGATGGCGCCAACACGGTGGGCGATATGAATGGTCATGCGCGCATGGTAATCCAATACGCCAAATTCAAAGCTTGGATGTTGCCCTTGGAAAGGGGAAAACGCATCGGCAATCGCGAGATTATCCATCCAATTACCTTCGCAAATCGGCAGAGACGTGCAGGCGAGGGCGGCATAGTTGGAGGAGGTCCAAGCGCCGAGCATGATTTGGCCGATAAGCACCACCAGACTTAGCAACGCCAGTTTCGGTAAGTGTTTACTCTGGCCGAGAAATTTAAGGCTCGTGCCTATCCGCGAACCATGGGCGCCATTAAATCCTGCGCTCGCAACACGCTGATTGTGAATATCAGCGGTTTCGAAAATTCGCCTCGGACGTGTTCGCAGATACAGCAAGAGCAGGAGCGAGAGCAAGCTAAAGCCGCCAATTAAATGGGACATCACGACAATCGGCATTAATTTCATTGTCACAGTCCACATCCCCAACGCCGCCTGAAAGATGATGAGTAACACTATGGCAAAGGGCAGCTTTTTTGGGGCTTGGGATGTTTTCAAGCAAAGGATCAAAATCAGTAACACTAGGATGCCCAAGGCGCCCGCGATATACCTGTGGATCATCTCGAGCCAGGCTTTTTCGGGATGGATATCGTGGTCGGGAAACAGGGTTTGGGCATGGGAGATCTCATGGTCGTGGGTGGGTACTTTGATATGGCCGTAACAACCGGGCCAATCTGGGCAGCCAAGTCCTGCGTCCGAGAGCCGAGTGTAAGCCCCCATTAAAATTACTAACAGGGTAAAGACTATGGTGATGCGTAGGAGCCAAGTCAGTTGCATTAGTCTACCCTCGAGAGTTTTAATAACTTACGCAGATCCGCGACCAAGGCTTTACCCTGAGCTAAATGCGCCGCCTTACCTTGCACTTGGGGATAACGCAGCACGAGTGCGCCGAGTGGATCGACAATAATCAGCTGCTGTTGGTCAAGCCAATGGCTGAGGCTTTGGCTGGCGGGCTGAGTGTTGAAGTTAAAGCTGGTTAATGCGTTTAAGTCACTGTCTGGATTCACAAGAATAAGCGGTTCGACGCGAGCCTGATCTGGCCCTAAGGCGGTATGACTCTGACGCAGGATATACAAGCGTTCGCGGCAAGCTTCATCGCACTTTGCGGGCAATAAATACAGCAGTTGCCATTCCTTAGGCTGAGGATTGTTAAGGCCAAGACTGGTATAGCTGGTTTCTGGGCTGATGAGCTCACCGTAGTTGGTGGAGCCGCCTTGATACCAATGCATGCTCAGCACTAACTTAGCGATGACCACAGGCGCGATAAAGGCCAGTAGTAATAACCCCAATGCGCGGTATTTGGCTGTTTGTTGGGAGTCCATATTTGCTCCTCTTATTGTCCCTAATGCTTTGTTTTATTGTTTTTTATTAACATCTTGCTGATATCTGTCACTCGGTCTTAGTCGCCTCCTTATCGGCTTGATGCCGTTGTCGTGATTTTTTGAGGTATTTCATTGTTTGCCAACCCATCAGCCCCGCAAACACAGTTGCCATGGCAAACCATTGCAATGCATAACCCCAATGTTTTTGGGCCGAGAGGGGGAAAGGCTGCCAAGGGTGGGGTAAGGCCTGCGCGGGTTGTAATTGGGGTAAGGCATCGGGTTGTAACACCGCGGGCAGGATAGGATGTCCTAACATTTGTGCCATTTCGGGTAGATTAAGATTTTGAAACCGAATCCGTTCGCCTTGTTCCGTGGTGAAGGGTTCTGCCAATAAGTGATGGCTTAAGGGATTAATCTGTTTTTGATAGAGACGGCCTGTAAGAGCCAGTTCACCGACTATGGGGCTGACTTCGGGCAAGGCATCTCGGTGGGATTTCGCGGCGATAAAGCCGAGTTCGAGTAACAACCAAGGCTGCTCGGTATTACTTGCCTGATTTGCTGACGTTATTTGCAGTAATTGAAAGGCGAGATAGCCCACTTGCCCTTGATAGACCTGATTGTCGAGTAACCAGATTTGTGGATTCGCGGGTTTTGCTTGAACTTGTAAGCGGTAGCCCGTGACGCTGCCTTTAGCCAATTCAGCGATGAGCTGTTCAGGATTGAGTGTGGCAGCGGATTGTCTTGCCTCCATTTGTGCGAGTAGTTCGGTTTTTTTAACTGCCCTATCCATTTGCCACAAACCTAGCTTGACCAAAACCACGAATACCACCACAGTCAATATCAGTAGTAACGACACTCCCCTATGCAACCAAATATATCTTGGTAACCAAATCAATTTGGTCAGCAAAACATAAGGATAGCGTATGAACATCCCGCTCATTTTTAAGTGTGTTTTAGTACTGCTGTTGCTGTTTATCATTTTTAACCTAGGCAGAGCCTTAATTATTATGGTTAAAGGTGACGACCAAACCGCTAAACACCCGGTGCCAATGAGCCGCTATTTGGGCCGAAGGGTGATATTTTCTGTACTGGTTATCCTGCTCTTGCTGGTGGCTTTAGGGACTGGACTGCTTGGTCTCAATCCCACGCCTTAAGTTTTCAACTTATTGTTTTAATGAATATTTAAAGTACATAAACAAAGATAAACAGGCAGAGCCAAACCACATCGACAAAGTGCCAGTACCAACTGCCTGCTTGGAAGGCAAAATGCTTATCCGCACTAAAGTGGCCTTTTAACACTCTGAAAAACAAGACTAATAGAAAGATAGTGCCCAAGGTGACATGCATGCCGTGGAAACCCGTCAGCAGGAAAAAGGTGTTGCCATACACGCCCGAGGTGAGCGTTAGCCCCATCTCATGGTAGGCATGGCTATATTCCTCCGCCTGCAAAGCAAGGAAGCTAATTCCCAGTAAAATCGTGAGCCCTAGCCAGAGGGTGATGGCCGAACGCTTACCCTTTTCTAAGCTGATATGGGCAAAATGCAGCGTGACTGAGGAAGTCAGCAGCACAATCGTGTTGATTAGCGGTAGCCCATTCCATGGCATGGCTTCGGTTTTGGTGCCATCTGGCGTGGTGAGGAGTGGCCAAACGGCTTCGAAGTGTGGCCACAGGACTTCGTGGGTCATGGCATTGTTGGAGGCACCGCCTAGCCAAGGCACTGCGACCATGCGGGCGTAAAATAAGGCACCGAAGAAGGCGGCAAAGAACATCACCTCGGAGAAGATGAACCAGCTCATGCCTTGGCGAAACGATCTGTCCATTTGATGGGAATAGAGGCCCGTCATCGATTCTTGGATCACGGTTCTAAACCAGCCTACAAGCATAAATAAGATCACGGCAATTCCCGCAAATAGGATGTATCCACCTCCAGAGTTGCCGGATTTTAATTGTGTTACAAACTGCCCTGCGCCAAAAGCTATTAAGAATAAGCCAATAGCTCCCACAATTGGCCAAGCACTCTGGGCGGGGACGTAGTAAGTCTCATGTTTAGTGGTCATTTTGCAGCTCCTTGCTCTATGGCAGACGCTAACTGCTTGTCGGTAATGTCGTAGAGGGTGTAAGAGAGGGTTAAGGTGTGGATAGACTCGGGTAATTGAGGATCCACGAAGAAGATCAACGGTAGCTCGGCACGACTCGCGGCGGCTAAGTGTTGTTGGTTAAAACAAAAACATTCGGTTTTATTGAAATATGCCGCGCCTTGTCCGGGCGAAATAGAGGGAATCGCCTGGCCCACAGTCGCTCTATTCGAGACGTTTTGCGCCAGAAATGCCGTGTGAATGAGTTCTCCAGGATGCACTTCGAGCCGTTTCGTTTGTGGCTCAAATTTCCACGGCATTCCCGTCTGTACCTGCGAGATAAACTCCACTGTTACCACACGGTTCTTATCTACAGTGATCGCCTGATAACTGCTGGCAGTATTGGAGGTTTTGCCATTAATGCCCAGTTTTTCGCACAGCACATCGTAGAGCGGCACTAAGGCGAACCCAAAGCCAAACATCGCAAGGCAGCCCAACACCAGTAGGCTGATAAGCTTACGGTTGGACTTGATGTTGGGCTGATGGGGTTGGCCTTGCATGTTATTTCACCTCGGGTGGTGTGGTGAAAGAGTGGTAGGGTGCGGGGCTTGGTAGCGTCCACTCTAAGCCTTCGCTGCCTTCCCAAGGTTTGGCGGGCGCCTTTTCACCGCCCCGAATGCACTTAATTACCAGCACGAGGAAGATCAGCTGAGATAGGCCAAAGGCAAAACCCCCAATCGATACGATTTGGTTTACATCGGCAAATTGAATCGAGTAATCGGGAATACGCCTTGGCATACCCGCAAGACCCAAGAAGTGCATCGGGAAAAACAACACGTTGACCGAAATCACCGAACACCAAAAATGCCACTGGCCGAGCTTTTCGCTGTACATATGTCCGGTCCATTTAGGCAGCCAGTAATAGGCTGCCGCCATGATGGAGAAAATCGCACCCGTGACCAACACATAGTGGAAGTGAGCCACCACAAAGTAAGTATCGTGGTATTGGAAGTCGGCTGGCGTGATGGCGAGCATCAAACCAGAGAAGCCGCCAATAGTGAACAGGATAATAAAGGCCACGGCGAACAACATTGGGGTTTCAAAACTCAATGAGCCGCGCCACATGGTCGCTACCCAGTTAAACACTTTTACCCCAGTCGGCACGGCAATCAGCATAGTGCAGTACATAAAAAACAACTCGGCAAACACAGGCATACCGGTGGTGAACATATGGTGTGCCCACACGAGGAAGGACAGAATCGCAATACTCGCCGTGGCATACACCATGGATGAATAGCCGAACAATTTCTTGCGACTAAAGGCCGGAACTATGGCGGAGATAATGCCGAAGGAAGGCAGAATCATGATGTAGACCTCGGGGTGACCGAAGAACCAGAAGATATGCTGGAACATCACAGGGTCGCCGCCGCCTGCCGCCTCGAAGAAGCTAGTACCGAAAAACTTATCGGTTAACACCATAGTGACGGCGCCTGCGAGCACTGGCATGACGGCGATCAGCAAGAAGGCGGTAATCAGCCAAGTCCAGACAAACAGCGGTAACTTCATCCACGTCATGCCGGGAGCACGTAGGTTGACTATGGTTACGATCACGTTGATGGCGCCCATGATCGAACTTATCCCCATGATATGAATCGAGAATACAAATAATGCCGTGCTGTCAGGGCTGTAAGTGGTCGAGAGTGGTGCGTAGAAGGTCCAACCGAAGTTAGGGCCGCCACCTTCCATAAATAGTGAGCTCAGTAAAATAGTAAAGGCGAAGGGTAGGATCCAAAAACTCCAGTTGTTCATCCGTGGAAGTGCCATATCAGGCGCGCCAATCATCATCGGGATCAGCCAGTTAGCTAGCCCTGTAAAGGCTGGCATCACGGCGCCGAATACCATGATTAACCCATGTACTGTAGTCATCTGGTTGAAGAAGTTAGGCTCAACGAGTTGTAATCCGGGCTGAAAGAGTTCGGCGCGGATCACCATGGCCATCGCACCACCGGTTAAAAACATTATGAAACTAAACCATAGGTACAGGGTGCCAATGTCCTTGTGGTTGGTGGTGAGTAACCAGCGCATGATGCCTTTAGGTGCACCGTGATGGTGTTCATCATGGGCGGCAATTTGATCTTGAGTCAGTGTGCTCATCTTAATCCCCTACTGTCCATGGCGAGCAATATCAGCGGGTTGCACTGTATCGCCAGTATTGTTGCCCCACGCATTGCGCTCATAGGTAATGATGGCGGCAAGCTGTTGTAGCGTGAGTTGGTTGCCAAATGCCTGCATCGCCGTGCCCGGTTTACCGTGCATCACTATATCGATGTGATTGGCGACTGGGCCTGTTGCAATAACGCTACCAGCAAGGGCGGGGAAGGCGGGAGGCATACCTGCACCCGTTAGCTGGTGGCAGGCGGCGCAAACTGTGGCATAGGTCTGTTCTCCTTCGGCCATCAGTTCATCATGGCTGAGCGTGGGAAGACTCGCGGGATCGACACTGGCGATGGGCTCTGTCGCTGCTTTGGGCGCATCGGTGGTTGAGGGGGGCTGAGTCGTTGCTACTGGTTCGCTATTGGTGCCACCGGATTTATGGGCATCAACGTCTTTGGCTTGCACCGCATCCCCCGTGTTATTGCCCCACGCATTACGCTCATAGGTAATCACTGCGGCAATTTCTTGGGGCGATAATTGTTTACTGAAGGCTTGCATGGCCGTACCCGTTTTACCATTGAGCACGATTTCAAGATGACCGCTCAGCGGCCCAGTAGCTATGGGGCTGCCTTTGAGATGAGGGAATACGCCTTTGAGACCTTCGCCATTAGGTTGATGGCAGGCTGCGCAGTGACCAAGGTAAACTTGCTCACCCTGAGTCATCAGCTCTTCTTTACTCAGTGTTTGCGATAAGGCGGCTTGTGCGGCTTGTGCTGCGGCATTGGCAGCTTGTTTTTGTTCTGCAACCCAAGCATCGAACTCGGCTTCGGGCAGTGCCTGAACCACTATCGGCATAAATCCATGATCTTTGCCGCAAAGTTCGGCACATTGACCACGGTAAATGCCGGGTTTATCGATACGGGTCCACGCCTCGTTGATAAACCCTGGGTTAGCATCTTTTTTCAATGCAAAATCTGGTACCCACCATGAATGGATAACATCTTCAGAAGTCATCAGAAAGCGGATTTTTCTATTTACAGGCAGGACAAGGGGCTTATCGACCTCGAGTAAGTAGTGCTCTCCCTTGGCCTCACTACCTTCGATTTGAGGTCTTGGTGTGGCGAGAATACTGTAAAACTCAATATCTTGATCGAAATAGCTGTAATGCCACTTCCATTGCGATCCTGTGACTTTTACCGTGAGATCGGCATTGCTGGGGTCTTCCATGGCAATCAGAGTTTTAGTTGCCGGAATCGCCATTAAGATCAGAATGATAAAGGGAATTATCGTCCAAGCGATTTCAACTTTTGTACTCTCATGGAAGTGTGACGCGACCGCGCCCTTGGATTTTCTGTGGTTGATCATGGCATAAATCATAACGCCAAAAACCACTAAGCCTATCGCGCAGCAGATATACAGAATCGTCATGTGCAGGTGGTATACCTTGCCACTGATTTCTGTTACGCCAAGCGTCATATTGAACCGCATGTCTGCTGCGGCCAACGGTGGGGCGAATAGCACCACGAGTAAACAATACAACCATTGCTTCACAAGACTTCTCCTCTGCTAATTGCAAATAGCAACTACAAAGAAGAGCAACACAGTAAGTCTCAACTCTATGCAAACTCTTCAGTTCCCAAAAAAGCTTTTTTGACTTCAACGTGCGTTGGCGGCTTACTTATGATCAAGTATTGTTACTGCTGTTATTAGCCACACTGGCACATACTGCTGAATAAACCCATTATTCTCAATTTTTGTGGGCGAGCGATATTCGAAAATAACGCGATATTTCTGCCTAAACAGGCGATATATCATGTGCGCCTAAATCAAACATACTTGCTGTTTAAAAATTGATCAAGATCACTTCTTTTTCTAATTGTCTGAAAAATTGCCAAAAAAAAGCCTCACATTCACAGGTGAGGCGGCTTTCAAGGCTAAATACGGTGTGAAAAATTTTTAATGAACAGAGCTGAAAAATGCGGGTTGAGTAAATTTAGCCGATTGTGTGAGATTGGCATCTGAAGGCAAGTCAATTGTTGTACCTTCGAGCACGATTCCCATTGCACGTGCGCTCTTTGCTACAATTTGTAGGCGACGATTATCGCGAGTATCTAGGGCGTTAATCCAAGTAATCACTGCGCTAGATGTGCCACTGGTTAAGGCTTTTTCCATCGCCCAAAGGGTTTCGACCTCATCTTTTGCGTGAACCAATAGTACGCGATCCATACGCACACCTGCGTTTGCTAATAGCTGCTTGTAGCCAATACTAGGTGGGTTGATGAGCACTATCCATCTTCCCTGTTGGCTCAGTTGGGCAAGTTGTTTGCTCAGCTGTGTCAGCTCTTGGCGCCCTTGGCTCTGAGTTGGCATAGTGACTATTGATGTATGCTGCCAGTCGGTCTCTGTATCTCGAACCGTATCGAGCCATAAACCGGGGTGACGCGGGGCATTACCTAATAGTTTGTTCATAGCCAATCTCCATTGCGGATCACCCCTACGGCGAGCCCTTCAATTGTTAGACTTTGGAAACTCAAATCGACTTTAATCGGTGAATAGTCTTCATTCTCGGCATGTAGGTAGACTAAATTACCTTTTTTTTCAAAGCGTTTTACGGTTACATCATCATCAACGCGAGCAACAACAACTTGTCCATTGCGTGCTTGTTGTACTTTATGAACGGCAAGCAGGTCACCCTCAAGGATGCCGATATTCTTCATACTGTCGCCTTTTACGCGCAGCAGGAAATCGGCAGCAGGGTGGAACATGCTGGGGTCGACTTGGTAATACTGTTCGACATGCTCTTGGGCGAGAATCGGTTCACCCGCTGCCACTTGGCCAATTAGTGGTAAGCCTGTTTCGCGGTTAACTTCTTCCTCTACAGGGAGACGGATCCCGCGGGAAGTACCAGGCATGATCTCGATGCAGCCTTTTTTCGCCAATGCCTTAAGGTGTTCTTCTGCGGCATTTGCACTTTTAAAACCCAAACGGGTGGCAATTTCGGCCCGAGTGGGTGGCATGCCAGTCTCGGCAATATTACGTTTAATCAGCTCTAAAATTTCGGCTTGGCGTGGCGTCAACGGTCTCATGGTCTTTCCTGTTTTTCTATACAGTTACTGTTAGTATATACAGTATTATTGGTAGTGCAAGTATTAACCACTTTTAACTTGGTCAGCTAGATCTGCAAATAACCGTAATCGTCATCTATGGGGTGAATGCCATTTGCACGGTAGCAATAAATGGCGTTGCCTAAAGTGCGTTACTAAGTCATTAAAATCAGCCGCTGAATCCTGCATCTTTAGGTTGTTTGGGTATATTCTCTAGAATCTGGTATTCTATGGGGCTAATGAACGTACTTACATTGCATAAGAATAATGCCTAAACAAGACTCTCTTTGGTTGAAATCATTACGTTGGATCCAAAAGCACTTAGTGCACACTATTGTTGTGCCACAGGATCCCTTTGCCGATCTGAATCTGGATGCCTCCAGACCGCTTGCTTATGTAATGAAAACAGAATCCCTGAGTGATATTGCTGCGTTAAGCGAGATCACCACGAAACTTGGTTTGCCAAGCCCTTACGAGCCGCTGGTGGTGAATGGCGTTGTGGCGCCACGGGTGGTATGCCTTGAAGGTCGTAAGCCCTTATTTGGTGAACGCGCCAGCAATGAGCCATTCCTCGAATGTTTTATGCGTTTGTTGGCCGTCCATAAGGAAAAGCCAGAGTTAGATATACAGCTGGTGCCTGTGAGTCTGTATTGGGGTCGTACTCCGGGTAAAGAAGACGACACCATGAAGGCGGCAGTGCTTGAGCGCGAGAACCCTACTTGGTTACGTAAGTGCTTGATGATCCTATTTTTAGGTCGTCATAACTTTGTGCAATTTTCTAATGCGGTATCGCTGCGTTACATGGCCGACGAACATGGTACCGATATGGGCATTGCCCATAAATTGGCTCGAGTAGCGAGAGTGCATTTCCGCCGCCAACGTAAGGTGATGACGGGGCCTGTGTTGCCTAATCGTCAGGCGTTATTCCATTCCTTGCTGAAATCTGAATCCTTACGCAAGGCGATTCAGGAAGAAGCCGCGAGCAAGAAGATTTCTGAAACCCAAGCGCGTGAAACAGCAATTGAATATCTTGATGAAATTGCGGCGAATTATTCCGATAGTCTCGTACGTATTGCTGAGCGCTTTTTAACGTGGTTATGGAACAAGCTCTACAGCGGTATTAACATCAAAGGTGCCGAGCATATTCGGCAGTTACACCACGATGGTCATGAGATTGTGTATGTGCCCTGCCATCGCAGCCATATGGATTACCTGCTGTTATCTTACATTCTGTATTACCAAGGTATGGTGCCACCGCATATTGCTGCGGGTATCAACCTAAACTTCTGGCCTGCGGGGCCGCTGTTCCGCCGTGGCGGGGCTTTCTTTATTCGCCGTAGTTTTAACGGCAACAAACTCTATACGGCCGTGTTCCGTGAGTACCTCGATCAGCTGTTTGCTAAGGGATATTCGGTTGAGTATTTCTCTGAAGGTGGCCGTTCTCGTACCGGTCGTCTATTGGCGCCTAAAACGGGCATGATCGCTATGACGATCAACAGTGTGCTGCGTGGTATCGAACGCCCAGTCACCTTAGTGCCTGTGTATTTAGGCTACGATCACGTGATGGAAGTGGCGACCTATCACAAAGAGCTAAGCGGTAAGAAAAAACAGAAAGAATCTGTATGGCAAGTCTTTGGTGCTATTCGTAAATTAGGTAATTTTGGCCAAGGTTATGTCAACTTTGGTGAGCCGATTACATTGCAGAACTTCTTGAATGAAACGGCACCAAACTGGCGCAGTGAAGTGGCTGATGATCCTGAGCAAAAACCGACTTGGTTAACTCCTGCGGTGAACGTGTTAGCAAATCGGGTGATGACGCGGATTAACGACGCCGCTGCCGCCAGCTCTATTACCTTGACCAGTTTAGTGTTGTTGGCGTCAGAGCAAAATGCCTTAGAGCGTTGTTTGCTCGAGCGTCAGTTAGATTTATACCTGACCTTGCTTAAGCGTGTGCCTTACACGTCGTTTACGTCGGTTGCCGAAGGTGATGGCAAGCACTTAGTACAACAAGGATTAGAGCTTAACAAGTTCTCCATCAATGCCGATCCTTTGGGTGAGATAGTGTCAATTGATGAAAAACAAGCGACGTCAATGACATACTATCGCAATAATATCATTCACTTATTTATTATTCCGTCATTAATTGCCAGCTGTTTAATCAATAATAAACAGATTTCAAGAGCGCAAATCCTTGGGATAGTGAACGACTTTTATCCGTTATTGAAGGCGGAATTGTTTATGGGGATCAAAGATCTCCCAAGCTATGTGAATCAAGTGCTTGAGCTGTTTATTGAGCAAGGTCTAGTGCAGGAAAGCGATATGTTGTCGGTTGTGACAGAGCACACCTGCCAAATGTTATTGTTGGCTGGCAGCGTTAGTGAGACCTTGCAACGCTATGCCATTATCTTCAATCTGCTGGCCCACAGACCTAAGATGGAGCGTTCGGATCTCGAGTCTGAAAGCCATCTGCTTGCCCAACGTTTAGGGGCGCTGCATGGAATTACCGCACCAGAATTTTACGATAAGAAACTCTATAACACCTTGAGTGTTAAGCTAAAAGAGTTGGGTTATTTCTCTGGTAAGGAAGATAAATCTGATGTTGAGCGCATTCGCGATCAAGCTAATAGCTTACTCAGAGCCTCTGTAAGGCAGACGATTGTCGCCAGCGTGACCGCGGAGCATATCGCTTAATGGCTAACCATATGAATGCGGCGAAGAATAAGCCGGTGGGCAAGTCTTTGCTCGGTGGTGCCATGATTATTGCCGGTACCACAGTAGGGGCGGGGATGTTTTCTTTGCCTGTCGTGGGCGCTGGCATGTGGTTTGGTTACTCGGTACTGATGTTACTCGGTATTTGGTTTTGCATGTTGATGTCGGGACTGTTACTGCTCGAAACCAACCTGCATTTCGAGCCGGGGGCGAGTTTCGATACCCTGACCAAGGAAACCCTGGGCCAGTTTTGGCGCATCGTGAATGGGGTGTCCATTGCCTTCGTGCTCTACATCTTAACCTACGCCTACATCAGTGGCGGTGGCTCGATTGTTAACCATAGCCTCCAAGGTATGGGGATTGAGCTGCCTCAAAGTGTCGCCGGATTAGTATTTGCTGTCGTGCTCGCCTGTATCGTGTTGATCAGTACCAAGGCGGTGGATCGTATTACGACGATTATGCTCGGCGGGATGATTATTACTTTCTTCCTCGCGATTGGTAATTTGCTGATCGAAATCGATGTGACTAAGTTGCTCGAACCGGATGGAAAGCAAAGCTTTATGCCTTATCTGTGGGCGGCTTTGCCATTTGGTCTAGCCAGTTTTGGTTACCATGGAAATGTGCCGAGTCTGGTGAAGTATTATGGCAAAGATTCATCGACCATTTTCAAAGCTATTTTTGTCGGGACTTTTATCGCGCTGATTATTTATGCCTGCTGGTTGGTCGCCACTATGGGCAATATTCCCCGCAGCCAGTTTAGTGAGATTATTGCCCAGGGTGGCAATATGGGTGTGTTAGTCGGCGCCTTGTCGAAAGTAATGGAAAGTAGCTGGTTAAACAGCATGTTAACCCTATTTGCTAATTTAGCTGTGGCGTCTTCTTTCCTCGGTGTGACCTTAGGTTTATTCGATTATTTGGCCGATTTATTCGGATTCGACGATACGCGCTCTGGCCGGATGAAAACGGCGATTGTCACCTTTGTGCCGCCCACCATATTTGGTTTGCTGTTTCCCGATGGCTTTTTAATTGCCATTGGATTTGCAGCCTTAGCGGCAACCGTATGGGCTGTTATCGTGCCAGCGCTGATGGCCTACAAGTCGAGACAACTCTTCCCTAATCATCAAGGTTTTAGGGTCTTTGGTGGCACGCCGTTAATTATCCTTGTGGTGTTGTTTGGTGTCGTGACGGGTGCTTGTCATCTACTCGCGATGGCGAATTTATTACCACAGTTCTCCTAAGTATTTCGCTCGCAAATCAAGCCCTCAAATAGAGGGCTTTTTCTTTGTATTCATCTTTTTACCGCCAAAACTGGACAGTTGCATAAACTCCAGCTTAACTCGAACACATTATCTGTTTGATTGGAGTCTGCAATGAGGATTACTCAGTACGCACAGGGACAGGCCTGTTGGGTTGAATTGGCGAGCCATGACTGGCAGGGTGCAGAGGGTTTTTACCATGCGCTGTTTGGTTGGAATGCGGTGGAAATGGCAATTCCTAATGGTCATTTCTCGCTGTTCAATCTGGAGGGGGACGATTTAGGGGCCATGTATCAAATCCCTGAGTCGGAACCACAGATCCCTAGCCATTGGCGGATTTATTTTGCGGTTAAGGATATCGAAGCGACGGTTGCCGCCATCCTGGCTGCGGGTGGGCAATTACACATGGGACCGCATGTGGTGGGTGATGCGGGTGTGATGGCGCAGGTGAGCGATCCCGAAGGCGCGCGCTTTGCCCTGTGGCAAGCGAAAAATCACTCGGGCTCACGTCGCCAAGGTGAAGAAAATACCCTGTGTTGGGTGGAGCTGGCTTGCCGTGAACCTAGCGCCGAAGCCAGTTTTTACACTCAAGTGTTTCCTTGGACCGCGCTCCCCAGTCATGTGCCCGGCATCGATTACACCGAGTGGCAAATTGATGGTCAGTCTATGGGGGGCATGATGAAAATGATGCCGGAATGGGGCGAGATCCCCGCCCATTGGATGCCTTATTTTGTGGTGGCGGATTGTGATGCTTTTGCCGCTAAGGCGCAGGGGCTGGGCGCACAGCTATGCGTGCCGCCAAGCGATATCCCTGATGTGGGACGTTTTGCGGTTATTGCTGACGCCCAAGGTGCTACTTTCGCGGTAATACACCTATCCCAAAATGAAAACCAATAAGTTAACCTGAGCAGGGATAAGTAGCGCCGCTGAATAGGCATCTTTTCGGGCCTCTCTGCGTTGCTCTGTCTAACCATAGCTCGCTATGGCATACGACAGAGCGCCTTGATATGCACAAAAATCTGCGCATTCAGTCATAAGAAATTGTATTTTAAAAACAATAGTTTATGGCATTATCTTGGTTTGTTAAATTTAGATTTTTTCGACACTCGTTACCCCAAGTTCAGGTTAAGTTAGTTTGGTTTGTCGATAGAGAGTGGGTCCGGACAGTTAGTCTTTTTCGCCTTGGGTGCTTTAGCAAGTAGGCTCGGAATTGAGTCTGATAGCTTGATCTCTTGTGGAAGATTAATCCGGATTTCGCTTAAGAGTCCCTTGGCGCAATCAAGCGTGATCTTAGTGTGTGCACCTTTACCGAAGCTAGTATCAAAGCTTTGATTCAACTCTTGTTGTGTGACTTTTTTACCAATTCTTTCATGGATAAATTGTTGTACCCATGTCGAGGCATTGACTTCCTGCGTCAGCTGAGTCGCCAGTAAAAAATAGTCATTGGGGTCTTGATTGCGACAGGTACCGTGCTTCCACCATTCATGGCGTTCTAAACAGGTGCCGTAGCGAGCACTTGGCATCACTTCTTCCAGATTCTTTTGCACAGAGGCATTGAGTGGTACTTCAGGATAATCGCAAAAATCACTTGGTTGTTGTTTTACGCTGCTGCAAAAGCCGTAACGAGTGCCACATTGCTGGCGATTAGGCCAGAGGCCATGCAGGCTAAAGTGTTGCCATTGAGGCGCATCACTGGTTTGGCTTAAGGCGCGGCATTCTGCTTTACGACTGCCATAGAGTTCACAAAAGGTGCTTTGCCAACTTAAGGCAAGCACATGGGAGTCGTAATTATCCTCGATTTGACACACATGGCCTTGGCGTTTCTCCGGCGTACCTCGTTCTTTTAGGCTTTCACGATTGATGGCTTTGATATCAGAGGCTGTAGTGGTTTGCGTAGGCTCTTTGGTTGAGTTTGGCTGATAAGTCTCTGCCGCCGCTACATTGGTATTGTATTGTCCACAATCACCTTTAATCCAGCGTAACGGTGAACTGATGGCATTGGTGCGGACGCGAATCCAGTCAGGATTGACGCTGTTTCCTAAAATCTCCGTAACGGGATAACGTTCACCGATATTGCTCTGCCAATCATCGGGATTGGTTTGTTTATTTTTAGACTGAAACAATTCACAGCGTTTATTGGCAATAAACTCCCCTGTGGCGGGGATGGCATATGCGGGTGCTGCTGACATGATTAGTGCAGAGCATAAACTGAACGAAGCGAGTAAAACATGTAATCGTTTTTTAAGGAAAAGTCTTTGTGGCCATATTTGGCTGATAATTAAACAAGATGGCTTAGTCATGTGATGGCATCCTTTCTACAGCAGTGAGTCGAGTCAATTCTGTGGTGCGCTGCGTTAATGGTACATATAAGCGTTGTAAACTGAGAGGCTTATTTTATGGATCGCAAACATCAGTGTCATTAGGGTGTCATGCATTCGACTTATATTTGGGTTTTATTGCTAAAACTTTTGAATATAAAGAGGTTATTCATGCATAAGGTCATAAATCTCAATGTTGTTTTATTATCGTCTCTAGTAGTGCTATCTGGTTGTAATTCTGACTCTGATAAGACTGATCCTACACCCATTGAGCCCAGTGGGCGTTGGCTAAAAGGTGACTTACACGTTCACACTGCGGTTTCGCAGGATGCTCGTGAAACCCAGTCTGATATTCTGAAATGGGCCTTTGGTGACTTCGGTTTAGACTATGTTTCATTATCAAATCATATGCGTAACAACAGTCAAGATAATGATGATAACGACGTCGGTGGATTACTATTTTACGATGCGTTAACTCAGTATGAAATTCCCGGTTTAAAGAAGAACATGCCTAACTATGAGGGCAAGATTGCTTATTCAAGTTTTGAGTGGGATATGCCAACCCATGAGCACTTTAACATTGGTATTTTAGGTGATGAAGCCAAAGTTCTGTCTGCGGTTAAGACCTTTGAGTACAGATTTAGCAGTAAAAATGATATCACGAACTTTGATCCCAAAGATGTTGCTGCATGGACGGCTGCGGGGGATACCCGTCAAAATAAGACTCATGAGGATGCTATTGCTGCTTTGAAGTGGTTAGAGACTCATTATCCAGACAGCAGCTACGGGATGCTAAATCATCCTCGCCGTTATTTATCCAGTTATACGATTCAAGATGTTAGAGAGCTGAACGATGTTGCTCCGAATGTTTTCTTTATGGTTGAAGGTCTTGTCGGTGGCCAGTTCAGTGGTAACCGTGGTGACTATGGTGAGCGTAGTAGTGGAGTGTACGGCGGCGTCGATCCGGTTGTTGCTGAGGTCGGTGGCTGGTGGGATGCATTATTGGGTGAAGGTCGTCGAATTTGGAACATGGGTAACTCGGATATCCACTTCAAAACACGTACTCCCTACGCTAGTAGTTATTATCCCGGTGAATATGCGAAAAGTTACACTTGGGTCGATGGCAAAGATACTACAGCGCTTTTGAAGGGATTACGCTCGGGTAATAGCTTTTCTGTGTTTGGTGATTTGATCGATGCCTTGGATTTTAAGCTTGAAAATGGCAATAAGAATAGCGTTACCATGGGACAAACTTTAGTGGCTAAACCTGGCGATAAGTTAACACTCACTATCCGCTTTAAAAGTCCGGCGTTGAATAATAAAGAGTCCGATATAGGTAATGAAATTTATGCTGGAATTAACCCTGGTGTAAACCACATAGACTTGATTGCGGGTAACGTGGGTCAGCGTGCTGAGCCTGGGACCGCGGCTTACAGAAAAGAAACAAACGATTCAACCTTAGTCGTTAAAACCTTTACTCGTGCCGACTGGCATAAAGATGCCGATGGCTACTACAGTATGAGTTACAGTTTTATCGCGGATCGGCATCAATATTTCCGTCTGCGTGGGACTAATTTAGATTATAACCAAGCTAATCTGACGGAAAGAGGTAATCCTTTGAAGTCAGCTGTGATTAATCAAGCTGAAGGTGAATCGGTACAGTCTTGGTATAACAAGATTAATGATCGTAACTATAACGACCTGTGGTTCTATTCTAACCCTGTGTTTGTTAACACGGTTCAATAACCCCTTTTAAATGCGGTTGAATAAAAATCCCCCAGACTATTATGGTTTGGGGGATTTTTTATGCCTGTGCTATCAGTGAACTGCGTCTTGCTTTAATTTACGCGAGTAAATGAGAAGATACAGTGCCGGCAGTACAAACAACGACAGTATTGGTGCTGTCACCATTCCACCGACCATTGGGGCGGCGATTTTTTGCATCACATCGTTACCCGAACCTGCGCCCCACATAATGGGGAGTAGGCCGAAGAAGATGGTGGCAACTGTCATCGCTTTAGGACGTATCCGCATGACCGCACCTTCTATCAAGGCTTCTTTTAAGTCTTCAACGCTGTGGTAAAGGTTTTTCTCCTGTCGATGTTTGATGGCGTTATTTAAATAGACCAACATAATCACCCCAAATTCTGCTGCTACCCCAGCAAGGGCAATCATACCAACAGCGACGGCAACAGAGATGTTGTAATCCAGTAGATACAATAGCCAAGTGCTGCCGACTAAGGCAAAGGGTAGACTCAGCATGATCATGCTCGCTTGCATGGTAGAGCCAAAGGTCATCATCAGTAGGATAAAGATGACCCCTAATGCCATTGGGATGACTTGCTTTAGTTTGGCGTCGACCCGCTGCATATACTCGTACTGGCCCGCAAAGCTGTAGCTATAACGGGGCGGCATTTTGAGTTCGGCATTTAAAGCTTGCTTCGCGGTGTTAATGTATTCCCCAATAGAAGTGCCCTCAATATCGATAAATACCCAAGAGATTAAGCGCCCGTTTTCGCTGGTGAGCATTGGTGCACCATCGGTGATTTCGATATCGGCTAAATTGCGAAGTGGTAAGTAATTTCCCGATTTAGTGATCACAGGTAATTCACGCAGTTTCTCGATATTGTCACGCAGCTCTCTTGGATAGCGCAGGTTAATAGGGTAACGCTCAGCACCTTGTACGGACTCGCCAATATCCATACCACCGATGGCGTAACGCACTACATCCTGAATATCTTGTAATGACATACCATAACGAGCGGCAACATCCAGTTTTGGCGTAATGTCGATGTAGCGTCCACCACCACTCCGTTCTGCATAGGCCGATTTAGTGTGTGGGACCTTGCTTAAGATAGCCTCAATTTTGGTGCCTAGGGCTTGCAGCTCATTGACATCTGCACCGGTAATTTTAATGCCCACGGGGGTTTTAATGCCCGTTGATAGCATATCGATACGTGTCTTAATCGGTTGTACCCAAGCGTTTGTGAGGCCAGGCACTTTTACCGTCTGCTGTAACTGATTAATGATGCCATCTAAGGTCATGCCTTCACGCCATTCGTTGTGGGGTTTTAGCATGATTGTGGTTTCGAGCATGGTGAGTGGCGCAGGATCTGTCGCCGTTTCGGCCCGCCCCACCTTACCAAATACGCGAGCGACTTCAGGGACGGTTTTAATCAAACGATCCGTCTGTTGTAGCACTTCGGCGGCTTTGCTGGCGCTAATGCCTGGCAATGCCGTTGGCATATAGAGTAAATCGCCTTCTTCGAGCGCAGGCATAAACTCGCTGCCCATACGTGTCATGGGATACCAAGCACTGGCCAGTGCCATTAAAGCAATTAGTAGGGTTACTTTTGGAAACTTCAGCACCAGTTTCAACGACGGTTGATACAGAGTAATTAGCACTCGGCTGATGGGATTACTGCGCTCGCTAGGAATTTTTCCACGAATAAAGTAACCCATCAGAATTGGCACTAGCGTAATGGATAATAATGCCGCTGCCGCCATGGCAAAGGTTTTAGTGTAAGCCAGTGGCGCAAATAAGCGTCCTTCCTGCGCTTCTAGCGCAAATACGGGTACAAAACTTAAGGTGATAATAATCAGTGAGAAAAACAGTGCAGGACCCACTTCGATAGAAGCTGCGCTAACAATTTCCCAGTGTTCTTTAACCGACGGTTCGCGTTGATGTTCGGTTTTAAAGTGCTCTAAATGTTTGTGCAGGTTTTCGATCATGACGATCGCACCATCTACTACGGCACCGATGGCAATAGCGATGCCACCAAGACTCATAATATTGGCATTCACCCCCATTTTATTCATCACAATAAAGGCAATAAGAATCGACAGCGGTAAAGTAATCACCGCGACCAATGTTGAGCGTGCATGCAGTAAAAATAATAGGCAAACCAAGCCCACTACCAACATTTCTTCAATGACTTTGCTGAATAGGTTGTCGACAGACTTTTGAATTAATTGAGAGCGGTCATAGGTTGGAATGATTTCCACCCCTTCAGGCAGACCTGTTTTTAACTCTTCCAGTTTAGCTTTAACCGCATCGATAGTGGAAAGTGCGTTTTCACCGTACCGCATCACCACAATGCCGCCCACGACTTCGCCTTCGCCATCAAGCTCGGCAATACCGCGGCGAGCAGCGGGGCCTTTGCGCACGGTAGCGACATCTTTGAGTAGTAAAGCTGTTCCGGAAGGGCTAGTAATCCCTAATGGGATTTCACGAAAATCAGCTAATGTTTGACGATAACCTTTGGCGCGCACCATATATTCGGCTTCGGCCATTTCGACCACTGAACCACCAGCTTCGCTATTGGCTCTTTCTATCGCCTCTTTGACGGTGGCGATATCGAGTTTATAGATCGCCATATTGTCTGGCTCGAGCACGATCTGATAGGTCTGCTCCATACCGCCTACCGTGGCAACTTCAGATACGCCTGCGACGCTTTGCAGCTCGAGTTTGAGGTACCAATCCTGTAGGCTTTTAAGTTGCGAGAGATCTAAGTTGCCGGAGCGGTCGACCAGCGCGTACTCAAACACCCAGCCCACACCTGACGCATCAGGGCCGAGTGAGGGTTGTACCCCTTGAGGTAAGCGACTGCTGATCTGGCTTAAATACTCCAACACCCGTGAACGCGCCCAATAGATGTCGGTGCCATCTTCGAAGATCACATACACATAAGAGTCACCAAACATCGAGAAACCCCGCACGGTTTTTGCTCCGGGTACGGCTAACATGGCGGTCGATAATGGGTAAGTCACTTGTTCTTCAACGAGTTTTGGTGCTTGCCCTGGATAAGGGGTCTTAATGATCACCTGCACGTCGGATAAATCCGGCAGGGCATCGAGCGGCGTTTTACGCAACTCCTGCACGCCCCAGACAGTAACCATGATGGCGATAATTAACACCATAAGTCTTTGTCTGATCGAGGACTCGATAATATATTTCAACATAATGCGCTCCTAGTGCTGATGACCGCTGCTTAAACGCATTAGGCTGCCCTTGAGGCTGGCCTCGGAGTCGAGCAGGAATTGCCCTGAGGTGACGACACGTTCACCTTCGCTTAGGCCCGAGACTATCTCGGCCTTGCCTTGGCTCATCATGCCTACAGTGACAGCTTTTGCGATAAAGCTGTCATCGGCTTGTTTGACTATTACGCGGTTTTCTTTACCCGTTTGGATGAGCGCTTCCTGTGGGATCACGAGTACATCCTTATTTGGGCCGCCAAAGAGCGAAACCTTAGCGAGTGTCTTGGGTCTTAAAGAGACATCGGTATTATTCAGTACCACGCGTACTCTCAAACTACGGGTAACAGGGTCTAGCTCGGGATAGATATAGTCAACCGTGCCTTCAATACCGTTGATATTCATCGCGGGCACAGAGACTTCGGCTTTTTGCCCAACCCTAATCCAGCTTTGTTCATTTTCAAACACATCGGCGATGACCCATACCTTAGAAAGATCGACCAATGACATGACTTCAGTAGAAGGCTCAATATACATACCGTCACGGATGGAGAGTGTTTCGACAACACCTTCCTGTTGTGCGTAAAACGGTACTCGATATTGGGTTTGGCGTGAGCTGGCTAATTGTTTGATTTGTTGTTCGTTAAACCCTAAGAACGACAGCCTTAAGCCTGCCCTGCGGACCAGATCTTGGTATCTTTGGCTACCGGAGGTTTTCGCTGTATCTAAGGCGAGCAGATAATCATCCTGAGCATTGACTAAATCGGGTGAGTAGATCTCATAAAGTAGCTGCCCCTTTTTGACGGTATCCCCCATGGATTTAACCATTAGCTTTTCAACCCAGCCAGTAACGCGGGCATGAATATGGCTGATCTGGCTCTCGTCATAGTCTATTTGACCCACGGTTTCGACAAACTTCCATAGGGTATCGCGCTCAACGTTGGCGACTTTAAGGGCAAGTGCTTGTTGCATACCGCCAGAGACATTAATGTTAATTTCCTGCGTATTGCCGCCTGTTTCGACCTTCTCTAAATTCATCCCACAAATAGGGCAAGTACCTGGGAAATCACTAATGATGTGGGCATGCATTGGGCACACATACTTAATCGTTGCGCCAGAATTTTGATTTTTGACTAAGTTATTGGCTTTAGGCGTTGGGGTATCAAACACTTGAGCCGCGTTGGCGTTTTGTGTATGTGCTTGATGTTCGTCATGTTGTGCAGTATTGCTTGTTTCTTCCTTCTCAACGAGAAACATATTGCACTTAGGGCAGCGGCCGGGTTCATGGCTTTCTACTTCAGGGTGCATAGGGCAAGTATATGTTTTGACTTGATTGGCGCTATTGCTGTTATGCTGATGCCCCGCCTCTGATTGAGCCGCAGGATCAACAAGCTGAGCCTGGGTTAACCAAGGAGTGCCCAGCAGAAAGCTACTGAGTATCAATACAGCCTTAGTGCACGGTTTTTTTACTTTGTAAAATTGGTTCATATGCCTCATCTCCAGCCTAGCTTAGTGGTGCGCGTGATCTTTGTGCATTGCACCGTCAGCCATTTTTTCTGTCGTCGCTTTAGGCTCTAAATTCATGCCACATTTAGGGCAAGTATCGCCTTTGTTACCTGTAACTTCGGGATGCATTGGGCAAACATAGGCTACAGTTTGTTCCTGTGGCGCGGCATTGTGGTGGTGATGCTCATGGGGTGTTGCTGTAGCAAACACACTGGTGCTGGTCATTAAAAATGCAACTAAGGCAAGATTAGTTAAGGTTTTCATATTCACTCCATCGGGTTTTAGGGCCGAATATGAGTGCATAAAACGTGATTGAGCTTATTTCTTGAGTGCATACTCAAAACTAATGCCATGGGTAGCATCGTGCACAGTCAACGTTTTAGCTTTACTCTGGGTGCTTTATAAGAGGGCACCACAATAAACGGCAAAATAAATAGTTAGCTTGGTTCGCCCTGAAAAAAGGGCACAATGAGGCTAGGACTAGGCTATCGGTGGCTTGAAGGCCGACGATAAAGAGATAGAGTGGAAATGAGGCATAGGAGTGGCCATAGGGGTATCACTCAGACTCACACTTGGCCAAAGATGTGGACTGAAAAGCGTACCAGCAACTGAGATCGTCAAGCAATGTCCACAATCGTTAAGACAGGACGTGGTGCCATTACAACAATGCTGTTTTGCGCCGGGAAGCATTTGATCGTTACAGCAATTTGTATTGGCCATTGCACTGGCGTCAGCGTGGTGCTCGGTGTTCATTTGCATCATTGCCGCGTGATCCATTCCTTGGTTGGAAAGGCTATGAACCATAGCGCCCATTTCCATTGAGCGCATCACCATAGCGTGTCCATTAGACACAACACCTTGCCCGACCAATGCGAGTAAAGTGAATATGACTAATAAATAACGACTAAGTGTTTGATGCATAATAATTCCAGATAATGAACGCTTGGATTCTAGCACAGAGGCATTATGCTGCAATGCGTTAACTCACATTTTAGTTAATGCCTCAGCTCATCGCTCCTAAGGTTGGATTATCTAGCGACCTGATTTTGTAAGATCTCTGCCATTAACTGACTGTGATTTTGCAAGACGAGTGGCAGTGGTGTGGCACCATCTACACTGAGCTGTATATGAGGGTTATTGATAAAACGTTTGGCATCAGCCTCGCTAGTTAATGTTGGAGTGCTGATCTGGTAATTCGACTGTGGTGCAACATCTAGGGTAAAGAATAGAGGCTCAGACTTCACCCAAGTGCCACTGTCATCGGCGCGATAACTGAATAGATCTTGATATTTTACTTCAATTAGCACTTTACCTTCAGGTAGTTGTACTGGTTTAAAGGATTTAGTTGCTTGGCCATTAATGCTGACCACATTGAGTGTATCAGTGCCTTTCAAGGTCGCAGCACTCGCCGTCATGCTGATAGCAATAGTACTGATGATGAATGTAACGCCAACGAAAATTTTACTAAATAAGGTCGTTTTCATAATAAACTCCAAAATTTGCGTGATCGCGTGAGCGCCAAATCGTGGTGGCAGCTTCGCGAGCGATTGAATCGATTTAATGATTAAGATCGGTTACAGCAAATCGGAGTTGGGTGGTGGTGTGGTCAACCCAAGGTCGGCGGTTTGAATCGCCCAGCTTTTGTTCGTAATACGATTACTAGCATGACTCATCAACGCGAGTTGTGGTTGTGATGTTGAGAGGTAAAGCTGTGCAACGCAATGAGTTTTGCAATGGTTGGTAAGAGAGTCTTGGCAATGCAACATGCATTCGTCTGGGGGACAATCGGGCATAGTGCAATTTATTTTGCCATCAACCATTTGCATGCTGGATATATCGTGAAAGTCATTCATCGCTGAAGTTGGCATAGCATTCACCATCGCCGACTGAGCGATAAGTGAAAATAACAGTGCTATGGTGATCCAAAACTTAGCCATAAAAAAAACCGTTGCCAATGTACCTATCCTTAAAGACCAACAAATTGCATAAAAAGTTTCATTTTGAGTTTAGTTTTAGGCGTCAGGCTTTTATAGCAAAGGTTAAATGTCGTCTTGATCACATTTTTGTATTCTAAAAATGATTTCATTGCCTTAGCTTCTTAAGGTAGTACTTAATCATTTGTCGCTTAGCATAATGATGAATGTATTAGTGAGAGTTGAAGTACCCTAATGCTCTGCTAAGCTGGTTTTAGCGAGTCGTATTATTCAGAGTTAGAGCTAAGTCTCATTTTGCGCTTTTAAGTTTACATTAATCGGCATTTTAGGCTTGAAATCAAATTTCTAATAAATGAAAAAATATAAAATAGTCTTATAAAAACTAATTTTGACCATATTTTCGGAGATAGAGTGATGAACTGGCGTGCACTATTTAAACCCAGCGCGAAATATTCCATCCTAGCGCTACTGGTTGTTGGTATCGTTATTGGTGTTGTGGGCTACTTTGCAACCCAACAAACCTTACATGCGACGAGTGAAGACGCATTCTGTATGAGCTGCCATAGCAACCACTCATTGAAAAATGAAGTGTTAGCTTCTGCCCATGGCGGTGGCCGTGCTGGTGTGACCGTACAATGTCAAGACTGCCACTTACCACATGCTCCAGTGGATTACTTGATCAAGAAAATCATCGTATCTAAGGACTTATACGGTTTCTTAACTATCGATGGCTTTAACACTCAAGCTTGGCTAGACGAAAACCGCAAAGAGCAAGCTGACAAAGCTTTAGCTTACTTCCGTGGTAATGACTCTGCTAACTGTCAACACTGCCATACTCGTATTTATGAAAATCAACCTGAAACAATGAAGCCAATGGCTGTGAGAATGCACACCAACAACTTCAAGAAAGATCCTGAAGCAAGAAAGACCTGCGTGGACTGCCACAAAGGTGTTGCTCACCCCTATCCAAAAGGATAAGGTTTAGCGCTTCAATAGCTTGATATTCAAATAAAAAGCCCTCTTTCGAGGGTTTTTTGCTTTCTCGTCTTATAAGTCTTGGCTATTGATTAATGCCACTCTGCGGGACAAGGCGCTTAGCGAAATTTGATGCACCATTTGCGTGGGAGCTGTGCAGGCATCGGCAATCACTTGCACTGAATAGGCTTGTGCCGCGGGTGATAGCGCTGTATGGGTCACGCAGTTTTGAGTCATGATACCGCATAAGAGTAAATGCTTGATTTGCATATCTTGGAGTAAGTTGGCTAGCTCTGTGCCATCGAAACTGTCGGCAAATTGTTTTACCACAATTGGGGCATTGGGTAGCTCAGCTAAAAGCGCTGGATGGATTTCAACTCCTTGAGTGTGTGGGTTAAAAAAGGGGGCGTCATCCTGAGCAGTATCGGCGATATGCTGCACGAGAATAATCGGTATTGCCTGTTGCTGGGCACATTGCACTGAGTGCAAGGTGCGCGCTAATGCCTCATCGACTTGCCATTGTGGGTAAGCCCCATGGGGAAAGTAGTCATTCTGCACATCAATAATCACTAAGGCGCTGTTCTCTGGGATCTGGTTTAAGCTCGACATATTTTTCTCCTGTTCGTTTTCTCTTGCAAAAGATGTCTTCGAAGGAGAGTTTGCGGTAGATTCATTGCCATTAAGAGTGGCAGAAATGACATCTATGGTGCTTAAATTGACAAATTTTGCCGAGCCATCCCCATTAAAAGTGGCGATATTAGCCATACCCGGTTGTTTAACTTCAGCCGTATTTGGCTTAGAAGAGATGTTGCTGGTGGCTAATAAGCTGATGTTAGCTGACGAAAATAAATCCCTAGGCTCAAGTTGCTTTGCTGTGACTCGGTTATCCCTAGAGGAGATGAATCTCGAAGATCGCTATCAGTTAGTGATTATCCCGCCGAGCATCGAGACTGAGCTTTACTTCAATGCAGCGCCTTCATTGCGATTATGGTTACAGCAGCAACATGCCCGAGGAGCTATTCTCTGTTCTGCCTGTGCGGGAGCATTTGTGCTGGCCGCAGCGGGTTTACTCAATGGCCGCAAGGCGACAACCCATTGGGGGCTAGTGGAAACGTTTGAGACCCAATATCCGCAGGTGAAACTCGAGATCGAAAAAATCATGGTTAACGAGGGCGATATCATCACGGCTGCTGGCATGATGTCGTGGCTCGACTTGGGGCTAGAGTTAGTCGCGCAGTTTTGCCATGTGAAAGTCATGCGCCAACTGGGTAAGTACCTTGTTATCGACACTGGTGGGCGTGAACAGCGTTATTACCAACAGTTTTTACCTAAACGAGATCATGGGGATGCTGTGATCTTGGGTCTGCAAAATCGCCTACAAACCGACTATGGTGAGCCGATGAGTGTTGCGGTTTTGGCGCAGCAGTGCTGTATGGGCGAGCGAACTTTTTTGCGACGTTTTGTGAAAGCGACAGGGCATAAGCCTAATGAATACCTACAAAAACTCAGGATCCAAAAGGCCTGCGACTTACTCGAAAATAGTTCTCTGAGTTTCGAGACCATAGCGCACCAAGTTGGCTATGAGGATGTGAGTGCCTGTCGCAAAGCGTTTACTCGTATTACCGGCCTAACCCCGAGTGCCTTTCGACAAAGGTTTAGTGCGCTTACGCCTGCGCTAACACCTGTCGACGATAGCTCAATAAACTAAATACGCCGAAGATAAACACTTGCAGATAATCTTGTTTGCGCAGCGTCAGCAGATTTTTAAACAGCATATGGAAGATGGCAACCTGGAAGCAATGCATCAAGCAAGTAATGCCGAGCAAGATATTGAGAATAATGCTGATATTGCCTGCAAAAGGCATTACAAGGTTATAAGCCATCATCAGCCACGCGATTAAGGTAATGGCTTTGCCCATATTGATCAGAAACGACATGCTATTCCTCGGTGTTAGCCGGAGTATCTTCGGCTTGGTATTGATATAAGCGATAGCTAACTTGCCCTGCGGTTTTGTCTTTGAGCGGTTGCCAAGTCGCAGGGACTGCCATTTGAGTTAATTCCGACTCAATCTCCACATAAATGAGCGCGCCATCATTAAGCCAACCTTGGCTGTCCAACAGTTGAATGGTTTTTTCTGCTAAGCCTTTGCGGAAAGGCGGATCGATAAATACCACATCAAACCCTTGCTCGCAGCCATTTTGCAGTACGACTAAGGTATCGGCGTTGAGTACCTCGGCATTGTCGCACTTGAGGGTATTGAGATTCGCTTTAAGTTGCATGGCAGCTGGACGTTGCAACTCGATAATCTTGGCGTAACTGGCATAGCGTGAGAGGGACTCAAGCGCCAAGGCGCCGCTGCCTCCGAAGCAGTCGAGCACCCTTGCGTGGGCAATATCATTGGCAAGCCAGTTAAACAGGGTTTCACGGACTCTATCTGTGGTCGGCCGCAGGCCGTCTAAATCATGGATGGGCAGTTTGCGCGAACGCCATTGCCCAGCAATGATCCGCACCTGGCCACTACCGGCTTTCTTGTTGGCCGTTTGACTCTTGGTCACTTGCTTGTTGTTTGCACGATTATTAGCCAAAGTGCCCCCGTGATTTTGCCTGAAGAAAGAAAGTGGTAGACTATGCCACCTTTATAAAGGCCACTATTTTATATCAAACTCCTAGTAAAAGGTGAGAAGGCTGATAGAGCAGAACTAATTGCCGACTTTTTGGGCGTAATTGCCGCGGTAATCTGGTATAACGGCAGGGTCTTATTTTAAATTCAACACTGAAGTAGAGCGCTGGAATTACACATGGCAAAGAAAGGTTTTTTCTCCTGGTTTCGTAAAGATAAATCACAAGATGAGGTTGTCGAGCAAACCCCAGTCTCTACTCCATCGCAAACCGAGCAAGCCGAAGCATTAGCAAAGCAGCAAGCTGAAGAAGCCCGTCTCGCGGCTGAAAAGGCGGCCGCCGAACAGGCTCTAGCCGACAAATTAGCAGCCGAAAAAGCAGAAGCGGAAAGAGTTGCCGCAGAACAAGCCGCAAAAGCCCTAGCAGAGGCACAGCGTGTTGCCGAAGAGCAAGCTGCACAGTTAGCCGAACAACAGGCGGCTGAAGCCGCGCGCTTAGCAGCGGAGCAAGCGCAGGCTGAGCAGTTAGCCGCTGAAAATGCCCAAGCGGAAAGAGTCGCCGCAGAACAAGCCGCAAAAGCCCAAGTAGAGGCACAGCGTGTTGCCGAAGAGCAAGCTGCGCGTTTAGCCGAACAACAAGCGACCGAAGCCGCGCGTTTAGCGGCGGAGCAAGCGCAGGCAGAGCAGTTAGCCGTTGAACAAGCACAAGCCGAAAGAGTTGCCGCAGAGCAGGCTGCTGAAGCCCAAGCAGAAGCAGAGCGAATTGCCGCTGCACAGGTCCAAGCTGAACAACCCCTTGAGCAACAACCCGAACCCCAGGCAAAACCCGCCAAAGAAAGCTTCTTCGCGCGTCTAAAACGCGGCTTAATGCGTACTAGCGAAAATATTGGTAGCGGTTTCATCGGGTTATTCCGTGGTAAAAAAATCGACGATGAACTGTTTGAAGAGTTGGAAGAACAGCTTTTAATCGCCGACGTGGGTGTCGAAACCACTTCACGCCTTATCCAGAGCCTGACCGAACACGCGTCGCGCAAGCAATTAAAGGATGCCGAAGCACTCTACGATCTGCTGCGCGATGAAATGCAAAAGACACTCGATCCTGTGGCAATCCCATTAGTGCCTGAAAATGCTAACGGCCCCTATGTGATTCTTATGGTCGGTGTTAACGGTGTGGGTAAAACCACCACGATTGGCAAACTGGCAAAGCAATACCAGCGCCAAGGTAAGTCTGTGATGTTAGCGGCGGGCGATACCTTCCGCGCAGCAGCTGTGGAGCAATTACAAGTTTGGGGCCAACGCAATAATATCCCTGTGATAGCCCAACATACCGGCGCCGACAGTGCCTCGGTACTTTTTGATGCGCTGCAAGCGGCTAAAGCCCGAAAAATTGATGTATTAATTGCTGATACAGCGGGTCGCTTACAAAACAAGTCGCATCTGATGGAAGAGTTAAAGAAAGTAGTGCGAGTGATGAAGAAACTCGACCCAGAAGCGCCGCACGAAGTGATGCTGACCTTAGATGCGAGCACTGGCCAAAATGCGATTAGCCAGGCGCAGCTATTCCAAGAAGCCGTTGGCGTTACCGGCATGACCATCAGCAAGCTCGACGGTACCGCCAAGGGCGGCGTGGTGTTTGCGATTGCCGATAAGTTTAAAATCCCGCTACGTTATATTGGCGTGGGTGAGCAAATTGATGATTTGCGTACCTTTAATTCTAAAGAATTTATTGATGCCTTGTTCACTCAAGAGAAAGCGGATAGCTAATTTATGATTGATTTTCAGCAGGTCAGTAAGATTTATCCTGGTGGCCAAATGGCGCTGGAGGAAGTGAATTTTCATCTACAAAAAGGTGAAATGGCATTCTTAACCGGCCATTCGGGCGCGGGTAAGAGTACCCTGTTGAAATTAATCACAGTGATCGAGCGCGCCACCACTGGCCGTGTGGCGATTAATGGCCACGATATTGCCAAAATCAGCCCCAAACACGTGCCCTATTTGCGTCGCAATATTGGGATGATTTTCCAAAATCATCATCTATTGATGGACAGAAGCGTATTCGACAATGTTGCCTTACCATTAGTGATTGAAGGTTTCTCCCATGGGGAGATCCGCAAACGGGTCGCTGGCGCGTTGGATATGGTGGGTTTATATGGCAAAGAGCGCCATAACCCCATCATGTTATCCGGTGGTGAGCAGCAACGTGTCGGTATCGCCCGCGCGATCGTTAATAAACCGCCACTATTGCTGGCAGACGAACCGACGGGCAACTTGGACCCTAAATTGTCGATGGATATTTTGCGCCTATTCGAAACCTTTAACGATGCAGGCACGAGCGTGCTCATTGCCACCCACGATCTGGGACTGATCGCGCGGATGAAATACCGCACTTTTACCTTGAAGCAAGGGCGTATGCTCGGTGCCCAGGAATTACATCATGGACACGCGACTGCTCGAGGTAATGCGCTATGAGTGATAACGCCAAATTAACGCGCAGTAAGTTGCCCATCTCAGGGCGCATCGTGATGTTTTTTATTCGTCATGTGCAGCAAGCCATGGCGAGTATGGGCGAGTTATGGCGCAGTCCCGTTTCTTCTTTGATGACGATGGCGGTGCTTGGGGTGAGCTTAAGCTTGCCCGCAGCACTGCAAGTGCTAGTTAAAAATGCCGAGACTATTACCACTTCTTGGAATAGCGCGGCGGAGATTTCACTTTTTATCGATGAAAATCGCAGCGAGCAGACTATTCAAAGTTTGTTAACGCGTATCCGCGCTTATCCCGAGGTAGAAAAGGTACAGTATATCGACCGCAATCAAGCGCTTGAGGAGTTTCAGCGTCTATCTGGATTTGGTGAGGCGTTAGCCTATCTTGATAAAAATCCGCTGCCAGCGGTAATAACCGTGACACCAACCCAGCGCTATTCCACGCCAGTGGGAGCCCGCGAATTATTGACTAAGCTTGAGCGCGAGCCTGAAATCAGTTTTGGTCGCTTAGATATTGAATGGTTAGAGCGGCTACAGGCTGTGGTGCGTTTACTCGAACGAACAGTAATGGCGATTGCGGCGTTACTCGTCTTGGCGGTGGTATTAGTGATAGGTAACACGATTCGCTTAGCCATTATGAATCGCCGTAGTGAAATAGAAGTGATGAAGTTAGTCGGAGCAACCGAGGCATTTATTCAGCGTCCCTTCCTTTATACCGGTATTTGGTACGGAGTGATTGGCGGTGTATTAGCTTGGCTTATCATTAACTTGTTGGTTTGGTATCTGGATTCTGCCCTAGCCGAATTGCTCGGTTTGTATGGTAGTCAGCTAGAGATGAAGTCTCTGACCTTTACCGAACTGCTACAATTAGTGGGCTTGGCTTCTTTCTTAGGTTGGCTAGGTTCTTACCTTTCGGTAAGGCAACATTTAAGATCGATTGAACCTTCTTAATGATCAATCGTTTATAGTTTAAATACCTTGATAAATATGGCTGGCGATGAACTTTTGTTCACTTGCAATGTCTATTCAACGGGGTTAAAAGTAACACCCCAGACGAGCGAAGGTTGACATACTCTGTCAATTAGCCGATAGTTCGTCAGCTCATCCTTAGGGTGTTTTGAGTGAAACCACAGGATGAAATTGACTTATATTTGATAAGTAGCAAGAAAGTAGGAGCGCGAATGACCTTTCAAACGCAATCAATGGCACTAACAGTCCCTCAGGGCAGCAGTAGTTTAGAAGCTTATATCCATTCAGTGACTAGCATGACAATGTTAGACGCTGAGACTGAGTATGAGTTAGCCAAGCGTTTGCAGGAAACGGGTGATCTGCAAGCAGCGAAGCAACTGATTATGTCGCACTTACGTTTTGTGGTGCACGTTGCTAAGGGCTACTCAGGTTACGGTCTGCCGCAGGCGGATTTGATCCAAGAAGGCAACATCGGTCTGATGAAAGCGGTTAAGCGTTTCGATCCCGATGTGGGTGTCCGTCTAGTGTCTTTTGCTGTGCACTGGATTAAAGCTGAAATTCACGAATATGTGCTGAAAAACTGGCGCATTGTTAAAGTCGCTACCACCAAAGCGCAACGCAAGTTGTTCTTTAATATCCGTAAAGCGAAAACTCGCCTCGGTTGGTTTAGCGATGATGAAGTCGCAATGGTCGCAGAAAACTTAGGTGTCTCTAAGGCCGATGTGACAGAGATGGAATCACGTATGGCGGCGCAGGATCCTGCGTTTGATCTGAGCAGTGATAACGATGATGAGCAGGATTTTGCCCCAGTGCAATATCTTGAAGATCATTCATCGGATTTAGCCGAAAACATCGAAAACGATAACTGGGAATCTAATGCCCAAGGTCGTTTATTGTCGGCCATCAAAACCTTAGACGAGCGTAGCCAGCATATTCTGCGTGCCCGTTGGTTAGACGATGATAAAACTACTCTGCAGGAATTGGCAGAAACCTATCAAGTATCGGCAGAACGTATCCGCCAACTTGAGAAAAACGCCATGAACAAGCTTAAAGCCTGTATGGAAGCCTAATTAGGCTACGTTTTCTTTCAAGACAAGATATCAAAAACCTGCTTCGGCAGGTTTTTTGTTGTCTAGATTTCACTAATGATGGTGAAAATTAGTTTGTTTATAGCATATTTAACTCTTTCTAAGGTTTTTCGTCGTTATTAACGGAATTGTCCTACAGCATTCTCTAGTGAATCCTTCTTAAAATATGTTTACTTTTGAGCCTCATTCAAAAGTGATTATCGAAGCTTGATATCGATAGTGTTGCTCTTCGCATTATGGGTTTGGCTTTGTCATTTGGTAAGGATGCCTTAGGGAGTTAGATTGAGTCGTTATGGATAAAAATTAACAGGGAATTCAAATCTAACATGGCAAAGTTTAATACCCATTTTGCGGTTTTTTCATCAATATGTAGGTCAGATAATTATGGTCACTATGGTTTCCAAATTAGCCCTATCTTCAGAGCCTGGTTGGGGAGTTGCTTTCAGAAATGGGGCCTCGATTGAGGCGTATCAGCAGAGCCTATTTTGGCTATTAAGCAAGGGTATGCCCTGTGATATGAGAGATATTACCCTAAGCGACTTTTTAGGATCGATTGTTGTTGTTTGCCAATTTTCATTGCAAAAGTTGGTTGAATTTCTTGATTTTAATGAAATTCCATACTTCTTAGAGGATGATAGAGTTCGTTGGCTATTGCCGAGTAATATATCAAATATCTATTATATTCAGTGGAAAAAACACACGATAGAATTAAATAATTCAGAGCTTTATGGAGGAAGTATACTAAATTAAAGTTTAAAATTTCATATTTATATTAAATTTTAGTGTGTCATCTCAAAATTTAATCAGTTATTCATAGTAAATAATTTGTTGTTAATTTTGAAAAATTAGCTTCAGACATCTCTATTCTGGCCGATACTTATCATGTGTCCTTAACGCCGGAAGAGGTGCTTTATGAGAAAATTAACATTTTGGGGCAAGCTCTGTAGTGCTGCACTACTCATTGTGGGTTTGAATTCAGTGGTAGCTGCAACAGAGTTTAGTACCCTTACATTTCGAGGTGAGGTGGCAGAACCTAGTTGCTACTCTGATTTATCTTCCATCAGTTGTTATAATCAATCTACACATCAATTCGACACTCAAGCAATATCCTTTAACTTTTCCGAAATCACTTCTATTGATGGCATTGCCAAAAATATTCCAACTAATTTTAGCCAAATAAACTCACTGGTCTTTAATCAGTTGGATAGAAATGAAGTGATGATTTCATTTAATTATAACTAATAGTAACTTCGTTTAATTATAGGCAGCCATAATATTTAAGGCTGCCTATATAATTGATATTAGTTGATCAGACATTTCCTACAGCAGTGCAAGGTTAGTCCTATGGGGACTGCTGAATATTATTGCTATTGTATACGCAGGTTTAATAAGTAAACCCATTGTATCATTAACAATTTTATGGGATCGAATTTCTGATGAAAAAATTAACTCTTTCTGCACTAGTTTTAACTGCTTTATTTGGCGCTAATGCTCACGCAAATAATACTATTACTTTCTTAGGTGAAGTTTCTGATCAAACTTGCGAAGTTGCTATCAATGGTGCAACTGCTAATCCAACGGTATTATTACCAACAGTTTCAACTGCTGATTTAGCTACCGCTGGCTCTGTTGCTGGTGAAACACCATTCACTCTGTCTGTAAGTGGTTGTACTATCAATGCTACTCAAGCTCTTCCAATTAAAACTGTTTTCGTTGGTAACAGCGTTACTGCAGCTGGTAACTTAGGTAACACAGGTACTGCAACAAACGTATCGCTACAAATTTTAGATGCTGTTGGTGGTAATGCTGTTGATTTGACTGGTGTTGCAACAGTTGATGGCTTGAATGTAGCCGCTGGTGATAGCACTGCATCACATGACTTTGCTGTTCAATATTATGCTGAAGGTGCAGCAACAGCAGGTACTGTAGTTAGCTCTGTTCAATACGCGATTTCTTACCTGTAATTAAAGCTAAATTCTGATCTTGCTCACTCAGCTCTCTGAGTGAGCACTCCGGCTTTGTGGAAATAATATGTCAATTCTTCCTTTATCTGTGCGCTTATCAGTTCTAATTTCATTACTAATTATCGTTTTCCCATCGAGTGCAAGTGTTGTGATGACCAATACTCGAGTGATTTATCCTAGTGATGCTAAAGAGCGT
Source organism: Shewanella xiamenensis (assembly GCF_014647135.1). Taxonomy (GTDB): domain Bacteria; phylum Pseudomonadota; class Gammaproteobacteria; order Enterobacterales; family Shewanellaceae; genus Shewanella; species Shewanella xiamenensis. The sequence goes on along the minus strand of NZ_BMOP01000008.1, from coordinate 10,149 downwards.
AGTGTTCAGTTAAGAAATAATGATAGTTTTCCAAACGTAGTTCAGGTTTGGACAGATATTAATAATTCTGAGTCTACTCCTGAAAATGCAGATGGTCCATTTTTAGCGTTACCAGCGATCTTTAGAATAGAGCCTAATCGAGGACAATTATTCCGCTTAATATACAGTGGTGATAATCTTCCTAAAGATCGGGAAAGCTTATTTTATCTTAACTTTTTACAAATTCCCCCAATATCTAAAGATAATGCGGGTGAAAACCAGATGTTAGTTATGCTTAAAAATAGAGTCAAGATTTTTTATAGGCCAGTTGAGATTAGGTCGAATCCTGAAAATATTGGAAAAGAAATTAGCTTTAACGTGAAAAATATGAATGGTGGTATAGAGGTTGATGTTAATAATAAATCGCCATTTTATGCTTCATTTGTGGACGTGAAACTTATCTCGGGCAATCAAGAGCTTAAAATTCCAGTTGATATGGTTGAGCCAAAAGGGAATAAGCTTATTAAGGTATATAATCAACAGTTTGTTTCTATTCATCCAATGAAAGTTAAATTCACTATCGTCAATGATTTTGGTGGGTTTATAAAGTATGAATATGAAATAAAATAATAAAATTAAGTGAAATGTCTATTATGAGAAAGTGTATTACATTGGCCACAAAGTTATCCTTATTGGGCTTGTTTTATTGCAATTTTGGTGTTGCGCCTTTATTGATTGCCGACGAGCTTAAAGAGGATGATTTTCAGGAGTTTACTTTCGATGATAGCTTGCTTTTGGGTGGTGGCTACGGAGAGAGCTACCTCGCCCGTTTTAATACGGTAGGACAGGCTACACCAGGGAAATATCAGGTTGATATTTATATTAATGGCATACGCGTAAGTCGGCAAATTGTTGATTTTGTGAAGGAAGGTGAAAATGAAATCTATCCATGTCTTGATGCCAATTTTTGGAAAATATCACCAGTCATTTCTACCTATATCAATCAAGAATTACTAGATAAACAATGTCAAGCACCTGAGCTGACTGTGAATGGTGCAACAGCTAAATTCGACGTTGAAAGATTGAAGTTAGACATAACAATTCCCCAAGCTTATATGCAAAAATCTCCTAGAGGATATGTGCATCCTGAATTATGGAACATGGGAGATACTGCAGGATATATTAGCTATAACACCAACCTTTATCAGACAAATAGCTCGGGTAATGGCGGTGATATGCGTGCATTTTATACTGGGTTTAATTCTGGAGTAAATATTGGTTTATGGCGTCTGAGAAATCAATCTAGCTATAATTACAATGATTATGATAGCAATTCTAAAGATAATTTTAATTCAATAAGAACTTATGCTATGCGCGCGCTACCTAATATAGAAAGTGAATTACTACTTGGTGATTCATATACCCGAGGTAATGTCTTAGGGAGTTTACCTTTTACTGGGTTTCAGTTGCAGACGGATAATCGAATGCTACCCGACTCGCAGAGAGGTTATGCGCCTGTTGTACGAGGGTTAGCTAATTCTACTGCAAAAGTTGTTATTAAACAGAATGGTATTGCAATATACCAAACGACTGTCGCCGCAGGGCCATTTGTGATCAATGACTTATATCCAACGAGTTATGAAGGTGATTTAATTGTAGAAGTCACAGAGGCAGATGGCAAAATTTCTGACTTTACTGTTCCGTTTAGTGCGGTTCCCGGTTCAATTCGGGAAGGTCACTCACAATATGGTTTATCTGCTGGTGAAGTGAATTATTTAGGGTCTGGTAATTACTTTATCGATTTGAATTATGAGTACGGCATTAACAATATGCTGACCCTAAATTCGGGTGGACGGATTGGTGAAGATTATTATGCACTCAGCCTTGGAACAGTTTTAGGGACTGAGTGGGGAGCCGTTGGTATTACAGCTGTCCACTCTTTTTCTCAGCTCTCGAAGGAAGCTGGCCTTGATGATTGGGAGAATGGTTGGCGTTTAGGCGTTAACTATAGTCGTTCTTTTGAGACGGGGACCTCTGTAGCACTTGCTGGATATCATTATTCAACTGAGTCGTTCCGCGAATTGAATGATGTTTTAGGCGTACGAAAAGCGCTTGAAAGATCAGATATTTTCACGTCTGAGACCTATAAGCAACGAAGCGAGATGAGCTTGAGTATTAACCAAAGCCTTGATGACTACGGCTTTCTGTATGTCAGCGGCTCTAAACGACAATATAGGGATGGTCGAGATGATGATGACCAGCTACAACTCGGTTACTCGGTCAATCTAGGTCAATGGAGTTTAGGGCTGACATTCTCTCGTCAATATTCGAGTCAAGTCCCAGTGCAGTATGCTTATAACGATGATTATCTTGACTCGTTAACAGATTTTAACGCTCCACGAACCAAGGAAGATCTGCTGAGTTTGACGATTTCTATCCCCTTGGGGAGTCGGCAATCAAACATGGTCAACATGGGAGCCAGCCATTCATCGCGCGGAATGAATAGTTACAACATGGGCGTATCTGGAACTGTATTGGAAGACCAATCTTGGACGTATGGTGTAAATGCTTCATTACAGAGTGATGATGGTACAAGTAAGAGCCTTGGAGTGAATACACAGAAGCGATTTAGCCAAGCAACGCTTTCGGGCAGTTACTCAATAGCAGATTCCTATCAACAAATGAGTGCTGGAATAAGTGGTGCTGTTGTTGCTCATGCCGGCGGTCTGACATTAAGCCAAAATTTAAGTGATACCTTCGCTATTGTTGAAGCCAAAGGTGCAAATGGGGCAAAAGTGATTAATAGCTGGGGGACTGAAGTTAATTCCGCCGGTTATGCCGTTATACCAACATTGACCCCCTATAGAATGAACCGCGTGACGTTGGACTCCGGAAACATGCTTGGTACATCCGAATTACTCGAGACCCAGCAGCAGATTGCGCCTTATGCTGGGGCAATTGTGAAGTTGAAGTTTGAGACTCGCGAAGGCTATGCCGTGTTATTTATGACTCAAAAGACCAGTGGTGGTGTTATTCCTATTGGTGCGGAAGTGGTCGATGAAAATGGCCAAATATTAGGTATGGTTGGCCAAGCTGGAATGGCTTATATCCGTACTCCTGCATCTAATGGGCATTTAAAAGTGACCTGGGGTGAGTTGAGTGAACAAACTTGCAGTTTTGATTATGCCTTATCAGACGCTGAGTTATCGTCCGAACTGGTGCGTATGCCTGTTAATTGTCAGTCAAGCATCTAGGAGTGAATAGGATATGTTTAAGAGTGTAACTAACGAAAATTGTTATAAGTTTGCAGTCACTTTTTTGTTGGCTTCGGGACTATTAATCGCCAGTGGTGCGAATGCAAAATGTCAACGTATCTCAACCACTACTACGAGTCCAACCAATGGATCCTATGTTGACCCTCTGTATGGTAAAACCGCAATTTGGGATGGTGCACATGACTCCAATCGTGGTGACCTCAATTTACCCATAGTGCATATATCAGATACCGCATTTCAACCTAATGGAACCATGTTAGCGTCATCAATAGTACCGTTTATTACTTACGGGCAAAGAGGAGGTTATGATCCTGAACAGGTACTGTTTCGTTGCGATGCAGCGGATGAGAATGAAATCTTTGAATACTATTCGGTAAATGCGGACAATGCATATAGTGGTATGTATGAAGATGGTGTTGCTGATGGTGTGGATAAAGGATATTCAACATACATAAAAAATGTTGTTGCGAGGCTTAAAAATAATCAGAGTGGTGAATATTTTTCGCGTATATGGCAAAAGCGGGCAATGACAGGACTAGACCGAGATGCACAAGGGCGTATTTTAGTGAAAGCGAAAAACTTCACTGATATTACGGTAGAGTTATTTAGGATCCGGGATGTTAGAGGTGTTAGTGGTAGCAGCGCTATTAATAGGCCATACGAGAGTGCTTATACCTATAATCAACCTGCGGGTTATATCGCGTTTGGTGGCCCAGGAATAACTCATCCCACGGAGGGAATCGACCATATATCGCATTATCCTGGTTGGTACGCGCAATGGCCAGGCAATATTAGTTTTTATCAACAAATGCTAGTAAGACGTACTCCTGGAACTTGCTCCGTAAGTAGCGTTGCTCCCTATGTTCTTTTTCCTACAACTACAATCAAGGAGCTTGAGCAGGGTCACTCTGTAAACGTCAATATGTCATTGAGCTATAGGTGTCAGGGGGATTTTATTTCGGGCACTCAAGCTGGAAATTTTGCTGTTGGCTTTAAGATTGATACAAATAGCTTTAATAGGGCTAAAGCTATGGGACTAACAGATCAAGCCGCCGTGAGTCATCTGTTGAGCCGAAACTATGGGAGTCCTGGTTATGCACAAGGGGTTGGGGTGATATTGGAACGTGAAGACGGTCTTACACAACCATTTGTGATTAAAACTTTCCCAGATCTTGGAACGGGAATATATGACTCCAGTAAGGATGGTTGGCGCAAATTCATTGGTACAAATATTGACTATGATCCGATTAATAAAGTGACTATTTTGCACGAAACCTATACGGCAAAATTAACCAAAATACCGGGTGTGACCGTTACGGCAGGTAAATATTATGCACAGGCTCAAGTGCTTATTCGTGTTCAATAAAATAGCTATCTTAGGCTTCATCTTGTTGGCCAGTACAAACTGTATTGCAGGCGTAGTCATGGATAAAACCAGAGTCGTTATGTATGACAATGAGCAAGCACAACAGCTAACATTGGCTAATACGAATGACTTTCCTGTAATCACTCAATTATGGGTTGATGATGGTGATATCAATGCTACGCCAGAAAATACTAAGGCGCCAATAATGGTTGTGCCTGGAATGTTAAAGTTCACCCCAGGAGAACATAAAAGTATTCGATTGATCAATTTGAATCACACTGAAAAGCGTGATCAGGAAGAAATGTATTGGCTAAACATTTATGAAATACCGCCTCAGCCAGGTAACGATGTATCTAGTTCTGATAATCAATTGATGATTTTAACCATAAGAACACAAATAAAAGTATTTTTAAGGCCAATTAAATTAAAAATGCAGCAGGATACAAGATTTGATAAACAATATTTTTCTATTGATAATAATAAATTAACAATAAAAAATGATTCACCATTTTTTATTGTTTATAGTAAGGTTTCGATTTCAGATGGTTTTAATGAAGTTGAAATTTATCCAGAAACCTTGTCGCCATTCTCTAGCAAATCCATTAACATAGTTAGTCAAGACAAAGTGTTAAATTCTAAAGATATTAAAATTAAGTTTGACTACATTGATGATGATGGTGTTATAAACTCGAGACATACTAAGTTAATAAATTAGCCAAAAGGGCTATCAGTGCTCTTTTGGCTTAAATTTTTTAGTGAAATTATTCAATAGAATTGTTTTTCTCTATGTAATCTGAAATTTCATTGTCTAATTTTTCTAGCGTATCAATGAGTAATAAGAAATCATTTTCAAGTGAGTTATGGCTTGATTGCTCAAGGATTTCACAACATGCAACAAGTCTTTTCGCATCAATTATTCTTGCAGCGCCTTTAATTTTATGGGCAATATCTTTAATTCTTTGGTAGTCCATACCTTTTTTAGCTTGGATTAAAGTCTCTTTGTCTGATTTATTACTCTTAGTAAGTTCAGTAAGTAGTTTTATAATCAGCTCTTTATTGTTACCAGTTAGGTTATTAACAACATCAGGTGAAAAACTGATCTCGGAAATATCACTATTATAAACTTGGTTGTGAATTAATAGTGCATCACTTAATTCTTGTAAGCTAATAGGTTTAAATAAACAATTATTCATTCCTGCCTTTAAACATGCGTCCTTAACCTCTTTTTGAGCATTAGCAGTATAGCCAATTATAATAGGAGCAATCTTACTATAGTGTTTTTCAATATTTCTTATATTCTTGCAAAATTCATATCCGTCCATCTCAGGCATATTGCAATCAGTAATAATGTACTGAATTTCGTTTTCTTTAAAAAGATCAATAGCAGATTTTCCATTGTCAGATTCAATAACATTATGACCTAAAAATTTTAATTGCTGAGCAAGTAATAATCGATTTGCTGGGTGATCGTCCACAATGAGTATATTATAGGATTGTTCTTCCTTATGATAATCTATTATCTGTGTTTCTACTATTTTTGGTAGTTCTTCGAGTAAATTTAATCTCAGCTCCATTCTAATCTCTGTTCCTGAGTTTAGCTGGCTTTTTAATTCTAATGTTCCACCCATCATTTCACACAATGAACGACAAATCATTAATCCTAATCCGGTTCCACCATATTTATTATGGGATTCATGACCTTGTGAAAATGGCATAAAGAGTTTTAGCTGATCTTCCGGTGAAATTCCTATGCCTGTATCTATAACCGTGAAAATAAAGCAACATTGGCTGTTACTTAGATTCGCACAACTGACAGATATTTTTACGCTGCCAACTGCGGTAAATTTAATTGCATTGCCGATTAAATTTGATAGTATTTGCTTTATCCTCATGGGATCTACTAGCACATCATTTTTAATATGAGTATCAAAGTTAAGCTCTAGTGATAAGCCTTTTTGATGTGCTAGTCCCTCAAACACCCTAACCACGGAAGTAACAATTGATTTTAAATTGGTTCTTACTGGAGATAATGTTAATTGCCCTGCTTCAATGCGTGCTATATCAAGAATGTCGCCAATAAGTTCAAGTAAGCCGTTTGCAGAGTCGTAAGCTACTTTAATCGTGTTTAGTTCCGAAACTGGTAAATTTGGACTCTTAAGCGCTAACTCTAACATGCCAATTATAGCATTCATTGGGGTCCTGATTTCATGGCTCATAGTCGCTAAGAAAGTGCTTTTGGCTTGGCTTGCCGTATCTGCAACTTCTTTTGCATTTTCTAACTCTTTAATTAATTTGACTCGGTCACTAACATCTATCCATCCGCCAATAATACCTTCAATATTTCCAGCATCGTCACCATAGGATTTGAACCAGTGGTAAATATTATATTTTACACCGTCAATATGTAACTCTCTATCTTTAAATATGGGAATGCCGTCCTCTAAAGCTTGTATATATTCCTTATCAACCAGAGGTGCCTCAATAGCACGAATAGTTCCTTCTATAGTTGTTTTGTGCAATAACTCTTCACGTGAAGAATTGAATGTTCTAAGGTAACTTTCGTTACACATAGTAAGTTCACGTCGTTTATTTCTTACATAGATGGGGTGTGGTATAGCATCAACGATCTGTTGCATAAATAACAATTGCCCATCAAGAGCTTTTGTTGCTTTTAGCCGCTGTCTATAGTGTTGTCTAGTGTATAGTGTCCAACCTATCGATACTAAAATTAAAATTAATGATGAAATTAAAATGGTATAAATTGTATAACGATAATCTTTCCAGGTCTGTTTTGCTGGTAGAGAATTACTTCTCCAGTAATTTTCTAAAGTTTGTAGTTCGTTTGGTGGTATCGCAATTAATGTTTTGTTAATAATGTCAACCAGTATGTGCTCTTCCTTTTTCACGGCAAAGTTAGCCGCGGCAGTCGGAATTTTCTCCACCACCTCTTTAACTTCAAGTATGTCATCAAAATAGCCATGGTTATAATAGTCTGCAATATTTAATGGTATAATGGTGTAATCAGCTTCACTGTTTTTTACTGTATCTAGAGCCTCGATAAAGTTAGATGTTAGCTTTATCTCTTTAAATTTAATATATTGTCTAGTATATTCTTCAATAGCATGACCACGGGGTATTGCTATTATCGGATCATTAATTTCAACGTTGTTTTTCCTTTGGACAATAATGTAAGGTGAGCTGGAAAATTCTGATGAAAAGTCAAAAAAAATTGCTCTGTTTTTATTTGGTGTTAATATGGTGATATATGGCGTTTTGCTTTTTAAAACTAGTTCCTGCTGCTCATTAAAGTCTTTTGAAGATGTATAATCAATATCTAATCCAGAGTATAATCTTAATAACTCCAAGATCTCAATTGCGTATCCTGCAGGACGTCCTGAACTATTAAGATAGGATAGAGGAGCCATATACTCGTTAAAGACAACATTTATTTTTCCATTCCTTTTTATCCAGTTTTTTTCTTCTTCATTAAATATAGGCAATTCGCTTTTTTCTGGAATAATATATCCACCTCCACTCCATCGTTTACGAATTAGTCGGCTTTCATCTTTAGATATTGTTTTTATCGCTTTATTAAAAATTTCTAGCAGCATATCATTGGTATCACTAGCTGCAAATGCAATGCCTTTTGAGTCGATATGTAAGTAATCGTCTAGCTGAAGCCTCTTGTAAAATGTGTTATTTATCATGTAATTTGCTGAAGATAAATCCATGATAACAGCATCAGTTTTACCAAAAGCCGCAGCAGCAACTGCTGCTTGTTTTGTTGGATAGTTGATGATCGTTTTATTCGGGAAGTATTCTTTAACAACTTTATCTGCTAAGTAATCATATGCCATTGAGATCGTTTTGACCTCAGCATTTAATGACGTATTTTTAAATAATGCTGGACGATCTGAGATATAGGGTATGGATAGCTTTAACCCGTTATATTCTTCGTAACTATTTGCTGTGGTTAGTAAGTCCACATCTCCATTTTTGACTGCATTAATTGCGTCTTCTCTGACTTTAAAACGGATAATTTCAACCTGTGTATGGAGAGAATCTTTTATTAGCTGTAAAAAATCTGCACTAATCCCTTGATAGTATTGACTTTCTTTATCAGCGATATCATAGGGATGGAAATTAGGCTCAGTTATTGCAATTCTTATGATTTTAAATTTTCTCAGGTATTCTTCTTCGGATTTAGTTAATGCTGTACTCTCAGCTTCTAGATTCGGATGTCCCTTCAGTAAAAAAGTATCACTATCGAGTGTGTGTGCAGTTGATTTGTGAAAAGATAATATAGTGATGGCTATTATAATAATTGGATTTATTATAGTCGCAATTTTCATGATAAATTATGTCTCTTCGCAATTTCTATTATGTCTACTAGTGTTTTAGCGTTTAGTTTTTCTAAAAGTCTAGTTTTATAAGTGCTGATGGTTTTATTACTAAGCAACATCCTATCAGCAATTTCTTTATTAGATAACCCTGTTGCGAGTTGTTGCAATACAACCATTTCTCTAGTTGAGAGTTTTTTAATTAGTTCGGCTTCATCCTGACTAGACTTTGAGATCACATTGCTATTTGCCAATATTGGAAAGTAGGAGTGCCCTGAAAGAATTGCTTTTAATGCACCTGTTACTTCTGTTAAATCTTTTTGTTTTGAAACAAAACCAGATGCTCCCGCTTGAATACAGCGAGAAACAAAGTGCTCTGATGGTTGTGCGGTTAATACTAATATAGGTGGATTATTATTTAATCTTCGTGATCTATCAATTACTTCCAGTCCATCAAGTTGTGGAATTCCTATATCTAAAATAACAGCATCTGGTGATAGTTCTTTAATTAACCTGAGAGCATCGACGCCATTATTAGTCTCACCAATAATATTAAAGTTATTTTGCTCAAGAATAATTTTCAATGCCAAGATTACAACCGGATGATCATCAACTATTAATATTTTTTTCTTCATCAATAAAACTCCATAACCATTATGTACAGATTTTATCCTTTGTAAGCTCTTGTAGGAAATACTAGATAGCTATTCGGATATTTCCTACGCAGTGTTCAGGCATTTCTTTTTTAAAATTATCGTAGGATAGACGAAATGAGAACTATTTTTTACTACTCATAACATTTAGGTGGCGCCCTTTACGTATGTTGCAACTTGTAGCGACTTGTGGCGCAACCTATCTAAGTATAGCTATTTATCTGCAACTGGAAGCTGTAGTTCATTCTGAAAGGATACTATGAGATTTTAGATGGTTAGATTTGAAGGACATTTGATGAGTAAGATTCGGGTATTAGTCTTAGAAGATCATCCCTTTCAGCGTGCGGTACTTGAATATAACTTAGCTTCGTTTGCTGATGTTGAGGTATTTGCATTTGGCTGTGTTCAGGGGCTTTGTTTCCTAAATCAGTTGAACTAAAACCATAGCTGGTGATCTGATCGGCATAGCCTATCAACTCACCCATCAATCGTGTCAAAACCTCGCTATAAAACAACTAACTGGAAGCAATACAATC
>NZ_BMOP01000007.1 GCF_014647135.1 Shewanella xiamenensis | reverse complement strand
CCAAGGCCGCCACCCAAGCCTTAGCGGAAGGTCAGAGCCAACAGCTCACCTTCACCGTGCGCGTCACCGATGACAAGGGCGCCTGGGTTGATCAACTGGTGACCATCACTATCGTCGGCACCAATGATGCGCCTATCATCAGTAATCAAGAGTTTGGTTACTTCGAGAATCAGATTGCAGGTGCTGTTGTAGCTAATGTGGTGGCATCGGATATCGATGGCACAGTGACAGGCTTTAGCTTCAAGTGGGCAGATGGCAGCTACCATGCCGTTAGTGAAGATGGTTACTTCTCCATTGACAATACAGGCAAAGTCACAATGACTGCCTCTGGCGCTGCCGCAGCAGTCAACGATTTTGAACAGGCACCAAACTCAGGTGTCTATGTAGTGACAGCCACTGACAACAATGGGGCGAATTCTGATGCTAATATCACTCTGTTTGAAAAAGATCTGGACGACACTCCACCAGCCTCACCAACGGTCTGGATCGTCGATGATGGCATGCCAGGTGATGGTCTACTGACCGCCAGCGAGATCGCTAGCGGCGGCGCAGACGTGCAGATAAGTGTGAGTATTGATGGTGCAGAATTTGTGGCCGGCGGTTATGTCACGCTCACCATTAATGGTGGTACAGCAATTGAACTGAGCTTTACCGACTTCACTGATAATGGCAGTGGTACCCTTACCTTTGGTAACTTTACCTACGCTAACGGCGTTATCAGCTGGAGCGAAGCCGCGCCTACTGCTGGTCAAAGCATCACTGTGACTGCAACGCAAACCGACACTTTCGGTAACACCTCTGCACAAGACTCCGATACTGCGACTGTATATCAACCTAACTCTTGCAACGTAACAGTTAATGAAAGCAGTCTACGCGATAATATTCCTGACACCTTCTCTAATACTATTAGCTTTACTGCAGGTAATCAGAATATTTCACAGTTCCGTTTTAACGCTTCCTCTATCTCTGCGGCAACTAACCTAGCTGCAGGAGTAAGTATCGTTTGGGCGCTAGCCGCGAATGGTGCGTTAGTAGGAACCATCGATGGTATTGAAGTAATTAAAGTCACTCTGAGTGGTACTTCTGTGACGTCAGGGTTAGCAGCGGGCACTACGGATGCAGTTACTGTCAATGTTGAGTTATTAGACAACATCAAGCAAGTTAATGGATTAAGTGGCGAAAATCTCAGTTCACTGATTAATGGAATCGTCATTGAGGCTGTAGGTGCCGATAATAGCGTATTGACGGGCAATGTAAGCATTACCATCAATGATGACGTGATTAATATTGCCCCAAGTGCTGGCTCTGGAGTCAATAGTGCTACGGCAGTCGATATTGTTGGCACTCTTAATATCCTAGGCGCAGATGGTAATGACCATACCGCTACGGATAACTACAGCGTGAGTCTGAGTGCAAACGTGACAGGTTGGAACGGCACAAGCACAACCTTCGCCGACTCAGGCATTACTGCGGGCGGACTCACTGTCTATTACTATGTCGACCCAGCTCATCCAAATGTCCTGATCGCCTATACCGATACCAGCGGCACAACTTCCGCCTATACCCATGGTGCTAATCAGACATTAATCTTTACCCTTACGACCAATGCAACTACTGGTCAATACATTTTCGATATGAATCAGGGTATTGATAAGCTCGCAACCATACAAATCGCTGGACTTGTAGGAGGAAAAGGAGGCATTGGTGAAGCGGTATATGTCACTTATGATCCTGTAACCCATGGTTATGGTGTTTACAACGACATTACTAAGATTCCCACAGATGCAGACATTGCCTTCACCCTGACTGCACGTGACGGCAATAATAACGTTGCTCAAGTAAACGGCACTAATAATGGTTTCGGTGTTGCAAATCCATTTGTGAATGGTGATGAAGTATTAATTGTGGATTACTCAGAAAATGCAGCGACTGCAAGCTTTAGCTTTACAGGGGCCACACAAATCCACTATAAGGCCTATGATGATCAAGGTAACTTGTTGCATGAAGGTAATATTACTAATGGTCAGCTCATCCAAAATGTGGGTTCTATCGCATACATTGAGCTATCAGCCCTAAGCGGAACTAGCTTCCAGTTTACGGGCACTACAGCACAAACCATTGTGAGCTCAAGCCAAAGTCTCGATTTGAGCTTTGTTGTAACCGCTACTGATAGTGATGGGGATAAATCATCTGGTAATCTGAATGTACATTTAGACCCACCAAGTACAACACCGCTAGTGCCAGTAGCACTGACACCTAATACTTTTGCTACCTTGAATGAAGCAGATCTACAGGCAGGAGCACCAGATTCAAGTGTCCAAACACTGAGCTTTAAGTCTGGAAGCAACTCAATTGGCAGCTTCCAGTTTGGCGATATTAGTAATATCTCTGTAGTGGGCATCAACGCTCAAATTCATTGGGCAGTTAATGATCAAGGTCAGTTAATTGGTACTGTGTATGGGCGTGAGGCCATTCGTTTAACTCTAGATTGGGATCGCATCAACGCAGGTGAGCAAGGTGATGTCACCGTTACCGCTCAGTTGTTAACGAATCTGCCACACAGCGTCAACACCAACAGCCTAACTGTTAATGGTATTCAGGTTATTGCCGTCGACGGTGTCGGCAATACCGCACATTCCAATGTGACCGTGACTGTCGCAGATGATGTTAACCTTGCCCAGAACGACACGGCTCAGCTTGATGTGGTGGTTGATTCCTTCAACTTCTCAGGCATTGTTGCCAACTGGACTGGTGTTGCTGGCGGAACCTATGTCAACACATACGATGGTCCTGATAACGATAACGGTAACGATCAACTCCGCTGGGGTTCTACCAATGGTAGTCAGTCAGGTTATGGTTTTGCTGATAATGACGCTGCACTAAATGGCTCCTTATCTTTAAACCAAGACATAGTGCTGGGTAAATTTACGCACTATAACTATTCTATTGACTCTGGAACTTCAATCACTGCAGCGACAATGAAAGTGACATTTAACGTAACTGATGCTTACGGCGTAGTCACTCCAGTCACATTGACGCTTAACTTTAGTCATAATGAAACACCAAATAGCAATGATCCTGTTTCATCACGCGATATAGTTACTGTTGGGCAAACCAGTGTCACCTTTAACTACGAAGGTCAGATGTATACAATGCAGGTTGTTGGATTTAAAGACACTAATGGCAACATTGTTACCTCTATCTACACCAATGAGGGTGCTGCTACTAGCTATGAGTTAGTCGTACGTATGGTGGCTGGAAATGGCTACACTCTGCCTCACACTGATGGCAATGTGCTCACCAATGATGTGGCTGGTGCCGATGGCGTGCTGACAGTAATTGGCGTCGCCACAGGAGACCACACAAATACTGGCGTTTCTGGTCAAGTTGGCACAACGATAATAGGAACCTACGGTAATCTAGTCCTTAATGCTGATGGTACTTACCAATACCAATTAACGGCGAGTGCAAACACCATTCCTGCTACGGGAGCAATCGAAACCTTCACCTACACCACCCAAGATGGCGACGGTGATAAAGCAAGTGCCACCTTGAAGATTGATGTTAATCCGGTCAATGCCAATGGTATCAATATTGCTGACGCTAACTTGATTTCAACTCAAGGCTCTAACTTAAATGACACAATCATTGTCGAGCATGGAGAAAAAGCAAACTCTGCAGGACAAAAAGTACTCAACGTCTCATTTGGTGGAGGTCAAAGCGGCATAATTACCAATAGCTCAAGTAAAGAAGTCGTTGCATCTGGCGCTAACAACAAGAGCTATACCACTAGTAGTGCTCAAGTGGTTAGTGGCGGTGACGGTAATGATCATATCGAAACAGGTAAGGGCGATGACGTTATATACGCTGGCAAAACTGGTGCAATTGGTTATGGAACTGATGACCAACTTGAGTTATCAGTGAATGCTCTATCAACTCACCATATAATGACAGGCACATTAAGCGGTACAAATAGCATCGTTGATAACGATGGCTTGTTATTAGCCAATGATGTTGCATCTCAAAGAGCTGATGTTGTGAACGGTGGCAGCGGTGATGACCGAATTTATGGTCAATCCGGCTCTGACATTCTCTATGGTCATACAGGAAATGATTATATTGACGGCGGCAGCCATAACGATGCGCTTCGCGGCGGTGAAGGCAACGATACCTTAATTGGTGGCCTTGGTGATGATGTACTACGTGGCGATAGTGGCGCAGACACCTTCGTATGGCGCTATGCGGATGCTGACAAAGGCACAGACCACATCATGGACTTCAATGTGAGTGAAGATAAGCTCGATCTGAGTGATTTACTCCAAGGAGAAACGGCTGGCACGTTAGAAAGCTATCTAAGCTTTAGCTTAAACAATGGTTCAACCGTGATCGATATCGATGCAAACAAGGATGGCACGTTCGATCAACATATTGTGCTTGATGGGGTTAACCTCTATAGCCAATTTGGTGCAACGGATAATGCGGGTATTATTAATGGATTGCTCGGAAGCAATGGTAATGGCCCACTCATTATTGATACAGCGCCACCAGTAACACCTGATGCACCTCAAGGAGTGACACCACTGACCGATCCACACAACAATATCATTCCTTAATAAAAAATCAGTTCGGATGGCCTATAGAAATATAGGCCATCATGACCGATACTTCTGATAAGTAAATAAAAAATCAAAGGATAGATAATTAGGTGCCTGTTACAGCGTCTGAAAAAGTTGAGCAGTGGACGATATCCGCATCACAGCGGGTAATTGTTGACCCACTGCTAGATTGTTTAGTGCTTCTGACTGAACATTTTGGTAATCCATGCTCAAGTGAATCACTTGCGGCAGGCTTGCCTTTGTCTGGAGCGGTATTAACACCCGACCTGCTTCCTCAAGCAGCATCTCGTGCAGGGTTAGCAGCAAAATTATCTCGTAAGGGTTTAAATGAGATCTCGCCGATACTGCTACCCTGTATTTTATTATTAAAAGACAAGAAAGCCTGTATTCTGCGGGAATTAGACCTCGAATCAGATAGAGCAATCATCCAACTGCCAGAAACGGGCGGTGAAGAAAAACTCACCATTGAGTCACTTGAAACTTTGTATGTAGGCTATTTGTTCTTAGTCAAACAAGAATATCGTGGCGACATGGGGTTTGATGTCTATTTGCACGATAATAAAACCCACTGGTTAGTCCAAACCTTAAAAGACTCCGCGCCCATTTATCGAGATGCGTTAATCGCCTCGGTGTTGGTCAACATATTTGCCTTAGTTTCTCCCCTGTTTATTATGAATGTGTACGACAAAGTCGTACCTAATTTAGCTTTTGACTCCCTTTGGGTATTAGCGATTGGCGCATCAATTGCCTATTTATTTGACCTTGTTATGCGGCAACTTAGAAGCTACCTAATTGATGTGGCTGGGAAAAAAGTTGATATCATTGTCTCGTCGAAGCTATTTGCCAAAGCAATTGGTATTCCATTGGAAAAACGTTCCCCAAGCATTGGTGGTATGGCAAAACAACTGGGAGAATTTGACAATATTCGGGAAATTTTAACTTCAGCAACGATAACAACACTTGTCGATCTTCCTTTCGCACTCTTTTTCCTTATCGTGATTTATATTGTTGCAGGTGATTTAGCCGTGATCCCTGTCGTGGGAGGCTTGATCATTATCGGCTTTACACTTTATACCCAACCTAAATTAAAAGCGGCGATTGAAGAAGGTAATAAGTTTTCCAGCTTAAAACATGGGCATTTGATAGAAAGTCTTTCGGCGTTAGAGTCTATAAAAGCCAACGGCGCAGAAGGTATTGTCCAAAAAAGTTGGCAACAAATGATCGGCCATAGCGCTAACTGGCAATTAAGATCCAAAAAACTGTCTAACTCAGTCTCAAATTTCGCTAACTTTATTGTGCAATTTTCCGTTGTATGTGTGGTGATTTTAGGCGTTTATCGTGTGTCTGATAACGCTATATCTATGGGGGGGATCATCGCTGCGGTGATGTTATCGAGCAGAGCAATAGCGCCAATGGCACAACTTGCAGGACTGATGACGCGCGCCAACCACACAGCCAGTGCACTACGTCAACTCAATGAGCTCATGGTGCAGGAAGATGAGTTTGAAAATAAAGGCCACTTGGTGAGTAAGCAGCGTTTAATCGGAAAAATTAATGCTGACCATGTTGGATTTAGTTATCCCGGCTCAGAAAAGCCAGTGCTTCACCCGCTCTCATTAACCATCAACCCAGGTGAAAGGGTTGCAATTATCGGTCGTAATGGTTCAGGTAAAAGTACCTTAGCCAAACTTCTCGTTGGACTGTTCCAACCCACAACCGGTAGCCTACGTTACGATGGGGTCGATTCGGCACAAATTCATCCTAGCGATCTGCGCCGTAACTTTGGTTACTTACCGCAGGACGTCACCCTCTTCCACGGTACCATAAGAGATAACATTCTCTTTGGTACTCGCCAAGTGACAGAGCATCAACTTATCCGTGCAGTACAGCTTTCAGGTGTCAGTCAGTTCACCCATTTGGAGGCTGAAGGCCTAGATCAACAAGTCGGCGAAGGTGGCATGTCTCTTAGTCGTGGACAAAGACAAACCGTTGCCCTAGCTCGGGCGACTCTCAACGATCCGCCAGTATTGCTAATGGATGAGCCTACAGCCAGTTTAGATGCGAGAGCAGAACAACAGTTTATTCGCTCAATGCAAAATGTCAGCAAGGATCGAACCTTGCTATTAATCACTCATAAAATGCATTTATTACAATTAGTTGACCGTATTATTGTGCTTGAAAGGGGACACGTTGTTGCCGATGGTCCTAAAGCTGAAGTGTTAGAAAAACTCAATTTTGGCCTTGTAAATGGAGGCTCCAGACAATGAGTAAAAATCTAACGGCAAATGATTTAGACATGGTTGATGATGTTTACGGTGCCATGATGACCGATGCCCCAAGTGGACATAGGCTCATCATATGGGCATTAGCTGCCATGGTTGTGTGTTTTCTACTTTGGGCAGGTTTTGCCAAACTGGATAAGGTGACAACGGGTTCTGGGAAAGTTATCCCTTCTTCTCAAGTTCAAGTCATTCAAAGTCTTGACGGCGGTATCATGCAAGAACTCTTTGTGAGAGAGGGTGATATTGTCACTAAAGGTCAGCCACTTGTACGGATTGATGATACCCGCTTTCGCTCCGATTTTGCCCAGCAAGAGCAAGAGGTCTTTGGCTTAAAAACCAATGCCATCCGTATGCGCGCAGAATTAGATAGCATTCTTATCTCTGATATGACTTCTGACTGGCGTGAACAAGTTAAAATTACCAAAAAAGCTTTAGTATTTCCCGATAGTATTCATGAGGCAGAACCCGCCCTAGTGAAAAGACAACAGGAAGAATATAACGGTCGCTTAGATAATCTGAGCAACCAACTGGAGATTCTGGTTCGTCAGATACAACAAAGGCAACAAGAAATCGATGACCTTGCCTCAAAAACGACGACCTTAACAACCAGTATGCAGTTGATTTCTAGGGAGTTAGAGCTTACGAGGCCTCTGGCTAAAAAAGGGATTGTGCCCGAAGTTGAATTACTTAAACTCGAACGCGCAGTGAACGATGCTCAGGGGGAATTAAACTCATTGAGACTGCTTAGACCGAAACTGAAAGCAGCATTAGATGAAGCAATATTAAAGCGCCGTGAAGCGGTATTTGTTTACGCTGCAGATCTTCGTGCACAACTTAACGAAACACAAACCCGTTTATCCAGAATGAACGAAGCACAGGTGGGAGCCCAAGATAAGGTTAGCAAAGCGATTATAACTTCCCCTGTAAACGGCACCATTAAGACTGTGCATATCAACACCTTAGGAGGCGTGGTTCAACCCGGAGTTGATATAGTTGAAATCGTGCCATCTGAAGACCAGTTACTGATAGAAACCAAGATCTTACCTAAGGATATTGCGTTTTTACATACAGGCTTACCTGCAGTAGTTAAGGTGACTGCCTATGACTTTACCCGTTACGGTGGTCTTAAAGGTACAGTAGAGCATATTAGTGCCGATACATCACAGGACGAAGAAGGAAATAGCTTCTACCTTATAAAGGTAAGAACCGAAGAATCGAGTTTGATAAAAGACGATGGCACAGAGATGCCAATTATACCGGGGATGTTAACTAGCGTTGACGTTATCACCGGACAAAGATCCATTCTTGAGTACATTTTAAATCCAATTTTAAGGGCTAAGGACACAGCGCTCAGAGAGCGTTAAGCCTGTTATAAACCGGGAGGTTTGCAATGAAGACTTTAGTAAGACGACAATTTCAATGTTCAAAAATAGCGGTTCTGCTGTCAGCTATCTTGCTTCCACTATCGGCTCAAAGCCAAACGCTTGAGCAAGCGGTTGCGCACACGCTCGATACCAACCCAGATCTACGAGTGGCGTTTAACCGATTCAAAGCGAGAGAAGAGCAAGTAAATCAGGCAATTGCTGGTTATATGCCAACAGTCGATCTCACTGGTGGCTATGGCTACGAGCAGACGGATAGCGTATCAACTCGTCGACGCAAAAACGTCGGCGATGTTGATAGCAATGGCGTCGCGGAACTCAACCGCGGTGAGTTTGGTATTAGCCTAAAACAAATGCTTTTTGATGGTTTTTATACCAGCAGTGAAGTTGACCGTTATAGCTTTGAAGCCAGTGCAGACCAGTGGGCCTTACTTGCTGCTGCTGAAGATATGGCATTGGATGTCAGCAAAGTCTATCTCAACTACCTTCGTACTGATGAAGTGTTGAAGCTGGCTGAAAAAAATCTTAACAGCCATAAAGAAATTTATGATCAAATCAAGCAACGTACTGATTCAGGTCTAGGCTCAACAGCCGATCTATCACAAATATCAGGCCGTCTTGCAAGGGCAAATGCGAATGTGATTTCTGCTCGAAATAATTTGCTCGATGCTAAAGCGCAATTTATCCGAGTTGTGTCTGCCGACCCAGTTGACTTAATTCAACCCGTTCCAGATGCCGATATGTTACCAAAGGATTTAAACAGTAGCTTAGCTGACGCAGAGAAAAATCATCCTATCCTTAAATCTGCAGCAAACGATATTCGTGCTGCTGAAAATGAGCGTTCATCCGCCCAAGCCAACTATTACCCGCAAGTTTCGTTAGAGCTAAACGGTAGCTGGAACAATGATGTGGGTGGCGAAGATGGCGTAAGTGCATTAGCGAGCCAAAATGTAGGTGGTTATAGCAACGACATCGTCGCTATGGTGCGAGTAAGATATAACCTCTTCGCTGGCGGTAAAGACCTCGCTCGTGAAAAAGAATCAGCCTACAAGCTGGGTGAAGCCAAAGAAATCCGTCAACGCGCTCAAAGAGAAGTCGTTGAGGGCGTCAATCTAGCTTGGAACGCCTACGAAATGTTAGCACCTCAAAAGCAATACATTCGTGACCATGTCATTGCAGCTAAAGATACTCAGTCCGCTTATGCGCAACAATTTAACCTTGGTCAACGCAGCTTACTCGACTTACTTGATACTGAGAATGAATTGTTCGAAGCACGTAAGGACTACTTACAAGCTGAATATGATGAAATCATTGCCAAATATCGCGTGCTTAACGCGACAGGCCGCTTACTCGACTCACTGAAAGTGACGCGTCCGGAAGCATGGCGCGGAGAGCGTAGCTACGAAGGAGGAGCCAACCAATGAAAACCACTATCCTATTCCTTAGCGTGGCGCTTTTAGCAGGTTGTTCCATGCGTGATACAGTCAATATTGAAGATATGACAACAACTCAAGCATACGATCTTTCCGATAAGGATAGTGATGGAGTAGTTGAAGCCCGTGAACGCTGCAACGATACTGTTAAAGGTGCAGGCACGGATAACTACGGCTGTGGTCAGATCAAATCAATTAATGAGCGTAAGGAAATCAATGTATTATTTCCCAATAACTCAGCATACATTGCACCTGAGTATTACCCGCAAATTGAAGAGATCGCAATATTCTTACGTCAATACCCCACAACGAAGGTGACCATTGAAGGACACACAAGTCGTACGGGTACAGATGAAAGAAACTCGGTATTATCACAGGAACGTGCTGATGCCGTTACCGCCGTTCTTGCCGAACGTTTTGGTATCGACAGAAGCCGACTCACCGCCATAGGATATGGCTCAAGTCGTCCAGTCGTTTTAGAACAGACACCTGAAGCAGAAATTCGTAATCGCCGAGTCGTCGCTGAAGTGACGGGTGATGACACCGCTACAGATATGAAGTGGACGATTTATTCCGTCGATGACACCAAATAAGGGCTAACAGAGTAGGTTATGAACGGCAGGCCAAAGGATATAAATGCATTTTTTCGCGCCTGCCGCTCAAGCCTAATTGCGTCTGCGTTGGGGATTAGTTGCCTGTATGCGGCACCAACCCAAACACTCGATGAAGCAAAAATCACCTCAACGCTAGAAAAACGCTATGGTGAGCGAGCAGGAATGCGAGCAAGAGCTTGGTTTAAAGTATTAGCAGAGGCAAACACGGTTGACGAAAAAGAAAAGCTATTGAAAGTTAATAACTTTTTTAACTTATTCCGCTTCGTTGATGATATAAAATTATGGGGAGAATCAAACTATTGGGCCACTCCAATGGAGTTTATTGGAGTCAATGGTGGAGATTGTGAGGATTTTTCAATCGCCAAGTATTTTACACTGCTTCAATTAGGTGTGCCCGAGGATAAAATGCGGATCACCATGGTTAAAGCCACCAGTGTTAATCAGTATCATATGGTATTAGCTTACTATGATACCCCTTCCTCCATCCCTTTAGTGCTTGATAATCTTGATCATGTCATCAAACCCGCAACTCAGCGTAAAGATCTTATACCCGTATACAGCTTTAACGGTAAACAGTTATGGCTTAACAAAGAACAGGGACGAGGCGTTTTAGCTGGCTCGTCAACACGACTCGAAAAATGGAATGACCTAAACCATAGGTTAGGGGTTGATCGCTTAAGACAGCCCAAATTAAAACTGGAGTAGCACCCAAGATGACACTGTTTAGACAGATTTATTCGCTGCTTTTTAGCCTATTCTTGTTAGTAGTAGCAAGTCTTGGCTATGTGCAATTTACTGAGACTCAAAGCTTTTTGACCAAGCAAATGGAATCGGATCTAAACAATGCCAGTACCTCGCTTGGATTAATGCTAACTCCCGCGCTTGAGGCGGGTGATACTGCAGCCGCAGAAACCTTAGTCAACGTTATTTTTGAAGGCGGCTATTATAAAAATATTAAACTGACTTGGATGGTTGACGGTAAACAACAAGAATGGGCTAACCCTATTAAAATTGATGATGTACCTCAATGGTTTATCAATTTGAACCTATTTAAAACCATCAAAAAAGAAAGCACGATTACCTCAGGATGGTTACAGCTAGCTCAGCTTGAAATCACTGCGCACCCAGGATTTGGTTACCATGAATTATGGCGCATCATGTCCAATACTATTATCGCCTTTTCGTTGCTGTTTTTAGTCGCTATTTTTACCGCAAGATTAGGATTAACTTGGATTTTAAAACCACTACACGCTTTATCTGATCATGCTAAAAAGATTGCGGCTCGCCAGTTTGGGCCAGATATGCCTTTGCCTAAAACCACTGAACTCAAAGATCTCGTTACCGCGTTCAATAGCATGTCAGCTCAACTAAAACAGCTCTTCCAATCACTCGATGAGGAGGTAGGTTCTTTACGCAAAAAGAATCTCACAGACCCCGCCTCAGGACTGCCTAATCGCCAATATGTGGTGAGCCGTCTCAATGGCTGGTTAAGCGAACCGAGCAGCGGCGCCCTGTTCTTAGCTAAGTTAGACTGGCTCGAAGAAGTTCACAGTAAATATGGCTATCAGGTTCGCGATGAAACCATTCGCCTATTGGCCGAAAAACTAGTCCAGCAATTAAATGAGATCACTCCCTCTGTGGTTGCGCGTATTGCCGCATTTGAGTTTGCCTTCCTTGTGACCGATGTAGAACATGATCAAATTAGCAAATATTTGCAAACGCTGATCCGCACAATCAATCAAGAAATATCAAAAGCAGGTTGTAAGCCCAATGAGAATTTTGCGATTGGGGTGGCTGAACGGATTGGCCAAATGAAGGTCTCCGATATTCTTGCCCAAGCAGACAACGCTCTGCAAAAAGCGCTCAAAGAGAATAAAACCTTCCATTGGTTCGAGACAACTGAACAACAACTTTTCACCCGAGAACAATGGCGCGACAATCTTAGCCACGCCATTAGCAACAAAAAGTTCAAGTTCCGTTGGCAACCTATCCAATTTTGTAATGGCGATGGCGTGAGCCAAAGAGAGCTCTATTGCCAACTCGAGCTGGGTGATAAGCTCGCTCATGCTGGCCAGTTTATGCCTTACATAGAGCTGCTGTCACTCGGCTCATTACTCGATAAATGCCTCATTGAGACTGTCTACGAGCAAAAACTGCTTGAGCGTCATTACGAGCCTTTAGCGATAAACTTAACGCATCAAAGTATTAGTGATACACAGTTCCACGACTGGCTTAATCACTTCCTCCGCACGGCTCAACAGGTTGAACGGATTTGCTTTGAGATCCCTGAAGCGGGGGTTTATAGCGACTTAGAATCCTGTACTCGCCTTTGCAATATTATTAGGGACAATGGTGCTAAATTTGGTATTGACCATTTTGGTAGACAATTTGGCTCCATGTCTTACCTCCAAGAGCTAAGACCAAGTTACGTTAAACTTGACCAATCTTTCTCTTACTATGACGAAGCATCACATAATAGCGAGCTCTGCCGTGCGATTATCAATGTAGCTAGAGGATTAGATATTCAGGTGATAGTGACAGGAATTCAAGAAAAGGCTCAGCTAGAGCGCTTCAATGAGCTAAAAACGGATGCCTATCAGGGCTTCATTGTCCCGCCAGAAAATATCGACTAAATCGAATACCATTGATTAAGGCTCCTTCGGGAGCCTTAATTATTTGAGATGTTGCTAACGGCCTTGAATCCTCGCAGCACCATGTCATGCAATCACAACGAGCCAGCAAGATACGAATAGCAAAACAGTACCAAGAGACAAATACAAAAAAGCCTCAGTACTTCTTTCGAAATTCTGAGGCTTCAGTGTAATTGGTCGGTGATAGAGGATTCGAACCTCTGACCCTCTGGTCCCAAACCAGATGCGCTACCGGACTGCGCTAATCACCGTAACTGTTAACTATTTGCTTGAAAACTCAAACGCGCTAGTTATGCGAAGAATGTGGTCGGTGATAGAGGATTCGAACCTCTGACCCTCTGGTCCCAAACCAGATGCGCTACCGGACTGCGCTAATCACCGAGATGTTAAATGAAATGGGGTGACTGATGGGGCTCGAACCCACGACAACCGGAATCACAATCCGGGACTCTACCAACTGAGCTACAATCACCACTGAATTTCACTTTACTGCTAACCTCAAGCTCACAACTCATTCGGAGAGATGGTGCGCCCAAAAGGATTCGAACCTTCGGCCTCACCCTCCGGAGGGGTGCGCTCTATCCAGCTGAGCTATGGGCGCTCGCCTTGGTTAGCGCCGCATATAGTATGGACAAATAGCCTTTGAGTCTATAGCTGTTTTGCACTTTTTTTACTGACTGCTCAAGTTTTGATACATTAGCATGCTTTTTCAGCGAAAACACAGTTAAAATATGACTTGGATGTTACGGTATTTCGTGCTAATTATAACGTTTGGCAACAATTAACGCAGAACTGATTAGTGAGTATCATGTTTAGGGATGAAGATGAAACTACCCAACCTCGAGCTCCTGAGCTTGAACGCTTAAAAAAAAGACTTAATCGCCTTAAATATTTGGCGCATAAGTACAAGCGGGCGGAGATCGTTCAAAATGCGTTACTCGAATTATCCCATATTGCCACTCAGGTTCCTTCCCTCGAAGAATTCTATTTAGGGGTTCACCACCACCTAAAAAAGCTTATTTCTGCTGATAATTTTTTTATCGCTACTCTCGATATCAATACCAACACTATTTCGGTTCCCTTCTTTGCCGATGAAAAAGATGCCCATCCTGCCCAGCTTTATCCCGAGCAATCCCTATCAACGCTGTTGCAACAAGGATTAACTGGTTACGTTTTTCGCACAGGAAAAACCCTACTATGCGATGAATCCAAGGTTGAAGAGCTGGTCGAAGCAGAGGAAATCGTCAATTTAGGTTCTCCTTGCCACCTTTGGCTTGGAGTGCCCATCAAGCATGAAGGCATAGTCACTGCCGTACTGGTAGTACAAACCTATGATACTAATGTCAGTTATGGCGATATCGAGGTCGAGTTAATGACCTTTATTTGTCACCATATTGCTGGCGTGATGGAAAGACTTAAGCACCAAGAACAGCTAGAGCAAGCAATACAACAACGAACTAAAGAGCTTAGCCAAGCCTATGACAAGCTCAAGCAAGAAGTGTATGAAAGACGCAGAGCCGAGCGGCTGCAAAAATCCTTATTTGAAATAGCAGAACTAGCAAGCTCTAGTTCAGATAATCCTGAATTTTATGCACAGCTACATAATGTGATTCGGCACCTTATTCCTGCCAATAACTGTTACATCGCACTGCTAAATGAACAAGGTACCCACTTAACCTTCCCGTTTTACGTTTCCCAATTAGGTAACCAACACCCTGGGACTCGGCCATTACAGGATGGGCTTACGGAGTATGTGCTCAAACACAAACGTCCACTACTGCTAGACCAGAATGATATTCATGGTTTGATTGCCTCAAAAGAAATTTACGCTAAGGCCCCCGCACTTAATCACACGCAAACAATGCATCAATGGATAGGTATCCCACTGTTTATCCATGATGTAGTACGAGGTGCGCTAACCATTTATAGCTTTAGCATGACCCAAAACTACCAAACGAAAGACTTGGAGTTACTCACCTTTGTGTCACAACATATCGGTGCTGCTATCGAGAAAAAACTCGCTGCAGAGTCATTACGCCGCAGCTATGAAGAACTAGAGGAAAAGGTTGCAGCTCGTACAACTGCACTCGCTGAGCTCAATAAGGACCTAGAGAAAGAGATCCGTCAGCGCCGTAATATGGAAGCTAAACTCGTTCATGATGCCAAACACGATGCGCTCACAGGATTGCCCAATCGTGCGATGTTTATGGAACGTCTCAATCAGGCTATCAAACATGTTCGCCGCCATAGCCTAGAACAGTTTGCCCTGCTGTTTATCGACCTCGACCGCTTTAAGCAGATTAACGATACTATGGGGCATTTGGAGGGCGATAGATTCTTAATTGAAACCGCCACTCGCTTACGCGGCTGCATCCGTAGCAACGATACCTTGGCAAGACTCGGTGGCGATGAGTTTGTTATCCTGCTCGATACCATCAACGGCATCAACGATGCCCGTGATGTGGCCGAACGGGTCATTCAAAAAATCTCACAATCCTACAAATTAGGTGCTGTTGAATTCCATTCAGGAGCCAGTATTGGGATCACCATTAGCGGTAATAAGCTGGATACTAGTGAGTCCATGCTGCGTAATGCCGACACCGCAATGTACCAAGCCAAGGCGAATGGCAAAGGTTGTTATGTCATTTTTGACGATAGCGCGTCACAGCAAAAAATCCAGGATATTGCCTTCGAGAATGATTTTAAACAGGCGCTGCAAGCAGAGGAGTTACAACTCAATCTTCTCCCAATAGTTGATTTACAGACTCTACAACCCCATGCTTTTGAGTGTCGATTAATTTGGGAGCATCCCGTATGGGGAAGTATTCCGCACGAAGTTTTAAGCCAATTAGCTGAGCAAGCTAACCTCATGGTTGAGTTGGATAAGTATGCAATTAACTTACTGAATAAGCATTATCACCAGCTCGTTGTGAGCCATGGAGATAACCTTGATTTACACCTTATGCTTTCCAGTCAACATCTTAAACACAAGCATGTACTTCGTGGTCTTAAAAATGCGCTCAAACAAACTCAGCTTCCTCTCCCGCAGCTATGGTTATTTTTTAATGAAAAAGCCTTAGTTCAAGAAACAGAGAACCACATAAGCGGCTTTGAATTATTAAATAAGCAGGGGGTTAACTTAGGGATTAGCCACTACGGAAGCGGCCACAGTGCGTTAAACAGTTTGTTATTCCTCCCTGTAAAAGGCTTAAAGCTGGATGCGAATATCACGAAACAACTGCAAGATGAACAACACATAAAGCTGATGTCTGCCTATCAAAAGGCGGCCTCAACCTTAAACTTACAAACCTTTGTTGACGGACTTCATCACCCTGAGCAAATCAATATATTCAATGCACTAGGTTATCGCTTCGGCCAGGGTAGTGCCATAGCCCACCCTTTTACCTTAGTGGAAACCCTGCATCAGGTTTGCGCCTAAAACTGCAATTACATGATTAATTAAGACTTCTTAAACATATCTCTTAAATTCGAGATATGGCTGCGCCCGGTCTGCATTCGCTCTTGCTCTGTTTGCTGTGGCTTACGGTTTTCCCAAATAAGGTCATCCTGCGGTAACTCATGCAGAAAGCGGCTCGGCTCGCAGCGCATAGTTTCACCAAACTGGCGACGCTCACGGCAGAGGGTGAACCATAGCTCACGTTGTGCCCGCGTTATCCCCACATAGGCAAGACGACGTTCTTCATCAACATTATCTTCATCTATGCTGGTTTGATGCGGCAGAATGCGCTCCTCAACCCCCACCATAAACACGAAGGGGAATTCCAGCCCTTTAGAGGCATGCAGCGTCATTAATTGCACCTGATCGCCGCCTTCATCTTCGCTGTTACGCTCCATCATATCTCTAAGCGTTAGGCGGTTAACCACTTCGGGCAAGGTCATAGGTTCATCTAACTCATCCCCAGAGAGCATTTCCGTCACCCAGCGATACAACTCGGAGATGTTTTTCATCCGCATTTCGGCGGCCTTCGCACTGGTACTGGTCTCGTATAAATAGTCTTCGTAATTAATCTTACGGATCAATTGTTTTACGGCTTCAACCGGTTCTCCCCGCTCGGCATGCTCGCCCGTATCGACAATAAAGCGGCCAAATTGATACAAGGCTGACATGGCATTAGGTGGTAAATGATGATTCAGCTCAGGATCAAAAATCGCCTCGAACATGGAGATATGTTTCTCGTTGGCAAAGTTACCCAAACGCTCCAAGGTGGATGGACCAATACCCCGTTTAGGTAAGTTAACCACCCGCAAAAAGGCGTTATCATCGTCAGGATTTACCACCAGTTTAAGGTAGCCCATGATGTCTTTAATCTCGGCACGGGCGAAAAACGAAGTGCCGCCGCTTAGCTTGTAAGGGATACGGTTCGTCATCAACGCCCGCTCAAGTAGGCGAGACTGGTGGTTACCGCGATACAGAATTGCGTAATCACCAAATTGGGTACGGCCGACAAATTTGTGGCGAATGATTTCGGCGACCACGCGCTCGGCTTCTTGTTCCTCATTGGCAGCAAACAGCACCCGCATCGGCTCGCCGTAGGCTAATTCACTAAATAGTGACTTATCATACACATGGGGATTGTTGGCGATAAGGATGTTAGCCGCCCGCAAAATGCGTTGGCTAGAACGATAATTTTGCTCAAGTTTAATCAACTTAAGCTTTGGGAAGTCTTTGCCCAACAGCACTAAGTTCTGCGGCTTAGCACCACGCCACGAATAGATGGATTGGTCATCGTCCCCCACCACGGTAAAACGCGCGCGCTCGCCCACCAGTAGCTTGACCATTTCATATTGGGAAGTGTTGGTATCCTGATATTCGTCCACCAGCAGGTATTGGATCTTGGTTTGCCAGCGCGTACGCACTTCTTCATGATGGCGTAACAATAGGGTTGGCAGCAGAATTAAGTCATCAAAATCCAAAGCATTGTAGGCTTTCATATGCTGGGCATAACGCTGATACAACAGGGCGAACAACTGCTGCTGTTCATCCTTTGCCAGCTTGCGCGCTTGGTCGGGAATAATCAGCCCGCCCTTCCAATTGGAGATGCTGCTTGCCAAGGCTTTGAGTAAATCTTTATCTTCCTGTAATTCTTTTTGAGTCAGCTCTTTAAGGAGCGCAAGCGTATCTTGGTCATCGAATAACGAGAACCCAGGCTTTAAACCCAGCACTTTATGCTCACGTTTTACAATCTCAAGACCTAAGGTATGGAAGGTCGAAATCCATAAACCTCTAGCCTCTTTACGCCCCATAGACTGTGCGACCCGCTCCTTCATCTCACGCGCCGCTTTATTGGTAAAGGTCACCGCGGCGATATTGCGGGCATTGTAGCCACACTTTTGCACTAGATAGGCAATCTTGTTGATAATTACCCGCGTTTTGCCACTGCCCGCGCCCGCTAATACTAAGCAAGGCCCAGAAACATAATGAACGGCATCATTTTGGGCAGGATTGAGTTTCATCGTCGCGCAATATCCAAACAAGTCTTCAGAAGGGGGATCGGATCATAGCAGAAGCGAAGGTTTTAAGGCCAATAAATCCCCAGATATCAATTGAGCAAGCAATGAGAATTCATAGCTTCTTCAAATGAGCAAACCTTTGAAGGCGCTACTCCCCAAAACCATCTGAACATGCTGCAATCAGCATGCAGGCAAGCTCGGCACAAAATTAAGATATCAACTCACACTTTAGCCATTTTTTAAGCTAACTTGTTGCTAATCTTGATAAGTCACAGTAAAATTCCACGTGAATGAACGTTCATTCACATCTATAAACACGTGGAAATAGAATGGATAGCAAACGCGACTTGATACTTCGCTCCGCCGAAAAAATCATTGCGACAGCAGGCTTACATAACCTTTCAATGCAAAAACTCGCAGTAGATGCAGGCGTTGCCGCAGGTACGATCTACCGCTACTTCAAAGATAAAGAAGATTTGATCATTGAACTGCGTAAAGACGTATTACAACAAATTGCCAGCAAGTTGCTTGAAAACATTAATGAAGGCAGCTTTGACGAAAAATTTCGCCGCCTATGGTTCAA
This sequence comes from Shewanella xiamenensis, assembly GCF_014647135.1. Lineage (GTDB taxonomy): Bacteria > Pseudomonadota > Gammaproteobacteria > Enterobacterales > Shewanellaceae > Shewanella > Shewanella xiamenensis. Next base: position 165,195 of record NZ_BMOP01000007.1, on the reverse strand, counting down.
GATTGTTGAACTGGGTCGTGAACAATCCCATACAAATTTGAGTTTTGCTCAGTATTCCCACCTCCCAGGGGTAGATGCACCTGAGCACCAAGCATTTGAAAGAGAAATATTTCAACCGCTACACCAATTATTTGAGCAGGCAAAAAACCAAGGAATGATTCAAAAGCTTGATAATACCTTGTTGTTTTCTATCGCCTTTGAGCCGGCTATTGCCATAGGCAAACGCCTACGGCGAGGCCATTTGGAATGTACAGAAAATGAAATCCGGCGGGCATGTGAATTATGCCTAAAGGCCATTTCAATCAATCTTCAACTTTAACTCTAGGAATCTTTAGCACCATGAAAAAATGGACTCTAAGTATGCTAGCGATCGCTGTACTTGCCTTTGGCTCAGTGATCGGCTTTAACCTGATGGTAAAAAATAAAATCGCCGAGGCGATCGCCAATATGCCAGAGGCTGAGTTTCCTGTAACAGCCATGACATTAGATATGCAAAAGTGGCAACCCACAATTGATGCGATTGGCTTTGTTGAGCCGCATCAAGGGGTAACCATCTCCAACGAATTAGCAGGACGCGTCACCAGCATTAATTTTGAAAACGGTAGCCGAGTGGAAAAAGGCCAACTACTGGCCGAACTCGATGCCAAAGTGGAAAGAGCCAACCTTAAAAGCAAAATGGTACAACTGCCCGCCGCTGAGGCCGACTTCAAACGCCTTTCAAAACTCTATGCGCAAAAGTCAGTCTCTAAACAGGATTTAGACAATAGTGAATCTAAATACCTGGCCTTACAGGCGGATATTGAAAGTTTAAAAGCCACTATCGAGCGCCGTGAAATCAGTGCGCCTTTCAGTGGTTTAGTGGGTATTCGTAACATTAACTTAGGTGAATATCTTCAGCCTGGTACCGATATTGTGCGTCTCGAAGATATCAGCACAATGAAAATCCGCTTCACTATTCCGCAAACCCAATTACCTCGTATTGCCGTAGGTCAAAAAATCCATGTGTTTGTGGACTCTTATCCTGAGCAACCCTTCGAAGGTGAAATTGCCGCGATTGAACCCGCCGTGTTTTACCAAAGCGGTCTGATCCAAGTGCAAGCACGCATTCCTAACGATAACGCCAAACTGCGTAGCGGGATGTTTGCCCGAGTATCCATCCTATTGCCAGAACTGAACGATCAGTTTGTACTGCCACAAACCGCCATCAACTTTACCCTTTATGGTAACTCTATTTACCTCATCAAAGAGGTCGAAGAAAACGGTAAAAAGCTGGCTAGAGTCGAGCAAATCAACCTGACGGTATTAGAGCGTAACGGCAATAACGCGCTAGTGAGTGGCGCGTTAAAAGCGGGAGATCGCATTGTCACCTCAGGGCAAATTCGCCTCAGTAACAACAGTAAAGTGACAGTGGTTGAAGACCAAGCCCTGACCCACTCCGACACTATGCCAAAGCTGTAATAGGAGCAAGATAATGCGCTTTACAGATATCTTTATTAGGCGACCCGTACTCGCCGCCTCAATCAGCTTTCTCTTGCTGCTGTTAGGCTTTAATGCCCTCAATAGCATGCAAGTGCGTGAATATCCGAAGATGACGAATACCGTAGTCACGGTATCGACCAGTTATTACGGCGCGGATGCAAATCTAATCCAAGGTTTTATTACTCAACCGTTAGAGCAAGCGTTAGCGCAGGCCGATAACGTTGACTTTATGACCTCAGAGAGCTTCCTCGGCACCTCGAAAATTTCGGTGTATATGAAGCTCAATACCGATCCCAATGGTGCCTTGGCCGATATTCTCGCCAAAGTAAACTCGGTGAGATCGCAATTGCCCAAAGAGGCTGAAGATCCCAGTGTTGAAATGTCCACTGGCTCGCAAACCTCTGTACTGTATATTTCATTTTTTAGTGACCAGATTAACTCAAGCCAGCTAACGGATTACCTTGAGCGCGTCGTCAAACCCCAGCTCTTTACCATTGACGGCGTTGCTAAGGTGAATTTATACGGTGGTATTAAATACGCCATGCGTATTTGGCTCGATCCGGCCAGAATGGGGGCGTTTAACCTCTCCTCCAGCGATGTAATGCAAGTATTGCAGGCGAACAACTATCAGTCAGCAGTGGGTCAAACCAATAGTGTGTACACCCTTTTTAACGGTACTGCAGACACTCAAGTTGCTACCATCGAAGAGTTAAAACGCTTAGTGATCGGTAGTAAAGACGGTTTAGTCGTCCGTCTCGGTGATATTGCCGATGTTAGCCTCGAAAAGAGTCATGATATCTACCGCGCCTTAGCCAATGGCAAAGAAGCCGTGGTCATCGGCCTTGATGTCACGCCAACGGCTAACCCGCTTACCGTTGCGGCTGATACCCGCGCCCTGTTACCTGAAATTGAGCGTAACTTACCGCCATCCATTGAATCGAGCATTCTGTACGACTCCTCACTCGCAATTGATGAATCGATTAAAGAAGTGGTTAAAACCATTGGAGAAGCCGCGATTATTGTTATCGTGGTGATCACTCTCTTCTTAGGTTCGCTTCGCGCCGTGGTGATCCCGATTGTGACCATTCCGCTCTCGCTGATTGGGGTTGCCATCATCATGCAGATGTTTGGTTTTACGCTCAATCTCATGACCCTACTGGCCATGGTGCTCGCCATTGGTTTGGTGGTTGACGATGCGATTGTGGTGGTTGAAAACGTCGACAGACATATTAAGCTGGGTGAGTCACCCTTTAGAGCCGCGATTATCGGTACCCGCGAAATCGCGGTGCCAGTGATCTCCATGACCATTACCCTCGCCGCGGTTTATGCGCCGATTGCCTTAATGGGCGGGATCACCGGCTCATTATTTAAGGAGTTTGCCCTTACACTCGCAGGTTCTGTGTTTATCTCGGGCATAGTGGCACTGACACTGTCACCCATGATGTGTGCCAAAATTCTCAAACCCCATACCGCACCTAATCGCTTCGAAATGGGAGTCGAAAACTTCCTCACGGGGCTGACTCGCCGTTACAGCAACATGCTAGATGCGGTGATGTTACATCGCCCAGTGATCGTCGCCTTTGCGATTATCGTGTTCGCTTCACTGCCAGTGTTGTTTAAGTTTATCCCATCAGAACTGGCGCCCAACGAAGATAAAGGCGTGGTAATGATGATGGGCACGGCACCTTCGACTGCCAACTTGGACTACATCCAAGCCAATATGGGCTTAGTCACTGATATGATTAAGGCACAGCCTGAATCAGCCGCGTCACTCGCCTTTGTCGGAGTACCAAGTTCCAGCCAAGCCTTCGGGATCGCGCCATTAGTGCCTTGGAGTGAACGGGATAAGAGCCAAAAACAAATGCAGGAGTTTTTTGCTAAAGAAGTGAAGCACATTCCTGGAATGGCGATTACAACGTTCCAAATGCCTGAGCTGCCTGGGGCGTCGAGTGGTTTACCGATTCAGTTTGTGATTACCACATCAAACTCCTTCGCTAGCCTCTTCCAAATCGGTACCAGCGTACTGGAAAAGGTGCAAAAGAGTCCCTTGTTTGTGTACTCAGAAATCAACCTGAAATTTGATTCAGGCACAATGAAACTGCACATCAAGCGTGATTTAGCCGGTACCTACGGCGTGACCATGCAAGACATTGGGATCACTCTCGCCACCATGATGAGTGATGGCTATGTGAATCGCATTAACTTGGATGGTCGCTCCTACGAAGTGATCCCACAGGTAGAGCGTAAACTGCGCGCCAATCCTGAGTCGCTGGCCAATTACTATGTCAAAGCCGCTGATGGTAAATCCATTCCGCTATCCAGCTTGGTTGATATTGAGATGGTGGCCGAGCCTCGCTCACTACCCCACTTTAACCAAATGAATGCCTTAACTGTGGGTGGTGTAGCCGCGCCAGGCGTAGCCATTGGTGATGCCATCAGCTTTTTGCAAAATATTGGCGATAATGAGTTACCTAAGGGTTATAGCTACGACTTCCTCGGTGAAGCGCGCCAGTTTGTCACTGAAGGATCGGCACTTTATGCCACTTTCTTGCTGGCAATTGCGATTATTTTCTTAGTACTCGCCAGCCAATTTGAAAGCCTTAAAGATCCCTTAGTCATCTTGGTATCTGTACCGCTGGCGATTAGCGGCGCCTTGATTGTACTCGGGTGGACCCATGTGTTTGGCTTAGCCAAAATCAATATCTACACCCAGGTGGGATTAATTACCTTGGTGGGTCTTATCACTAAACACGGGATCTTGATGTGCGAAGTGGCCAAAGAGGAACAACTCCACCGTGGGCTATCTAAACTTGAGGCGATTAAACTGGCGGCAACCATCCGCTTACGCCCGATTTTAATGACCACAGCAGCGATGATTGCGGGTCTGTTACCGCTATTGTTTGCTTCCGGTGCAGGTGCGGTAGCACGCTTTAATATCGGTATTGTGATTGTCGCAGGTTTATCAATTGGGACCATTTTCACCCTGTTTGTATTACCGGTGATTTATACCTATCTTGCTGAAAAACACGAGCCTTTGCCCGTGTTTGACGAAGATACCGACGGGCTAGCCCACAACAGCTAACCGCATCCAAGTAAAACCTACGTCCCTTAAGACGTAGGTTTTACAAGGCGGTTTTCTTTTGAAAGCCAACGTACTAGGTTACAATCCTCCCATTCAGTAAAGAGGCGGACAAGAAGATGATCAATCCAAAGAAAATCGAAGAAATGGCGAAGCAACTGAGCGATAGCCTGCCCAGCGGTCTTAAGCAATTTGCCGGCGAATTTGAAGAGCGCAGCAAGCAAGTGCTGCAAAATCAATTGCTCAAGTTGGATATGGTGTCCCGTGAGGAGTTTGAAGTACAACAGCATGTATTACTGAAAACCCGCGAGAAATTAGAAGCCCTGCAAGCACAAGTGAATGAGCTTGAGAAAAAGCTAAACGCCGCAGACTAACTTATAATGCATGTTTGAAAGAGCACAGTTAGCGATGGCGCAGCTGTGCTTTTTTGTTTTTAACACTTCAAACATTGAGTCACTTAGGGAAATAATGCAACAACTCGCCAGCTACATCCTTGCTATTCAAGGCTATCCTAGCCCAGTTTCAGTGGTGAGCCACACCCAAGAGCAGCAAAGTTATCGAGACGATAATGCTGAAATGTGTGAATCTTTGACCTTATATCACTTCAACAACGGGGTTGTGGTCAGTCTGTTAAGCGAGCAAGATAAACAAGCTGATGAGCCAAACGCGATTTGTGAGGATTATTGGTTGAGTTATCGAGTCGTCACCGCCAATATCGCGATTTCGCCGCAGCAAAAGTCCTTTAGCAATCTCTGCCAACAAGGCTTTTGGCTTAAGATGCAGCAAGGGCTTAACGAGTAAGAATAGCCGTCGGCGCTAAGACCTAGCGCCAGAGTTCGAATCGTCAGGGAAGAAAGCCATGGATATCGCAAGCACCACTTTTAATCAGGACTATCTGCTTTGGGGATTATTGCTCCTTGGCGGCCTGCCACTGCTCAGCTATCCCTTTGTAGTCCTCGCCAGCCTGATGGGGCTTGCCAGCCGCACCACGATTAAAGTGCATTGGTTTTACCGGCTGATGAATAAAAGTTTTCTGTGGGGAACTCTTGCCTATCCCTTAGTGTACATTCCCTGCTACTGGCTCGCGCGCGGTGAGAACGGTTCATTATCCTTAGCCTATGCCACCCTGCCGCTGCTCTTTTTGGCATTGCTGTACCTGTGCTTTCGCTGGATGGATGTACCGCCTAAAGACAAACGCCCAGATAACGACAAAGATCCTGATTAGATCTTCTGCTGCCGCCCGTATAGTTGTTTAAATGCCTTATGGTTAGCCTTCACCAGTTTCCAGCGGCTGCAACCATTAAAACGCGCATACTCAGCAACTGCCGCCTCAAATGCTGCACAGAAGTCATTATCCATGCCGCTAAATCCCTCTTCTAAGGTCAGCTGTTGTAATAACAGTAAACCGCTTTGCCTATCAGCTTTAACATCCACGCGGCCAACAAAGCAGTCACGCCACAAAATCGCGAGGGAGTAATAGCCATATTGGCGTTTTTCGGCGGGCACATAGACTTCAATTTGGTAATCAAAATCAAACCATTGCTTTAATCGCTGCCGCTGAATTAATAGATTATCGAAGGGATTGAGTAACCAGACTCGGTTGGGCATCGCAGCGGTTATGTGCAGCTCGGGGCGATAAAAATACCATTGCCCTTCGGCCTTAAAGCTTGCCAACTCACCCTGAGACTGCATAGCGGCTAATTGCTCAGACACGTGCGCTTTTATACCTTTGCGCAGATAAGCGATTTGTGCCGCTGAACCAAAGGCATGGGCATCGAGATAACGCTCAATCAAGTGGCGGGCAAATTCGCTCTCGCTCGGTGCTTTGGTATTGATATGACTTGGCAGCACACGCTCAGTCAAATCATAGCATTTTTGAAATCTCTCCCTGCGCACCACCATTAACTCGCCGCGCATAAACAACTGCTCTAATGCCTTTTTAGCGGGTTTCCAATCCCACCAGGCACCGTTTTTGCCTTCGGCATGTTCAAAATCACTGGCCTTCAACGGCCCTTCGGCGCGAATGCGGGCGCGCACTTCCTGCATCACCCTATCGTCTGGCTCAAACCAATGTTTGCCGCCATTTTGCAGCTGTTGTTTACGTTGCAAACTAAAACGGTAGTCGGCAATCGGCAAATAGGCCGCCGCATGGGACCAATATTCAAAAATCTCGCCCTGCGCCAGCGCAGTATCTAACATCTGCGGTTGATACTGTGGCATCCGGCTATGCAACACATGGTGGTGCGCCCGCTCGACCACATTAATCGAATCGATTTGCACATACCCGAGACGGCTAATCAGCTCGCTCACCGACGAGTGAGGTTGCAGTAAACCTTGCTGCTGCATATTCAGCTGTAACCACTCGCGGGGTGAAAAAGGACTCGACATAAATTCTCCCAAAATGCTCAAAAACAATTGCGCCCTAAGGTTGATGCCATGACTGACAGATGATCAAAAGGATAATCCTCTTACTTTTGTCGGATATTTCGTAAACTTAGCGTGAATTTGTCAGCTCGCGTACAACTTGAGTTAACATAGGGCATTTCCTCGCTTAGGGCTATCGCTTACCTCGAGTCAAACAACTCCCTCTTACAAAGGTTAGCCCCTCATTAAGGATTGATGAATGAATATCTATTACCGCGAAGCCAAACTCTGCGGCCGTAAAACCGGCAATGGTACTAAACTGCCATTTTTAATGAATATGCTGTACTCACTCGGAGAAAAGAATGGCGAGTTACAACCTTTCAGCATCGACGATATTAAGACAGTCCTGTTTAACCAACATCAATCGATTGGCTGCTCCATTAAAGCGCCTTTACCCATAGTCTCTTGGCGCAGCGATGCCATTTGGTACGAATTATTCAAGGGTGAAGAGCCCGTGTATCTGCCCCAATGCATCACCTTTAGCAATGGCGCAATCGACTATGCGATTGTCGTGATTGGCGATGAGTATGAGCTACGTATTTGGCCGGACTGCAATAATCGTGAGCGTGAAAAACACCAATGGTTTTCACACCATGCCGCCGTATACTCCGAAGAAATCGATGTCTTTAAGGAATGTCTTGAGGTGCTACTCAAACATATCCGCAAGGAAGATGACTTTGAGGCTAAACACCCGAAATTTGGCAAACAACGCACCAGTTCAAAATAGGTTTTAGCGCACTTAAAGGCGATTGCCATAATTTTGCCACTATTGATCAGCAACTTGCCCGCAACTTCCGTGGGCAAATCTGCTTTAATACCCGCCGTAATATCGAGTTAGCTCAATAGTATGCAATGGCGACTCGCGCGTATTTCATAGGGAATGAAATCCATGTTTAACATTATTTTCTGGGTGCTCACGTTACTGAGTTTGGCGCTGTTTGGCGGCGCTATCTATTTAGTGGCGCGCGCACTCCTTAAAAAACTCAATCGTGATCAAGGAACCGATATGTCAACACAAGAGCCGTGGGCAGCAACTACGACAAAGGGAACGGCAAAAAACACCACGCTATTAAAGGCCTTAACCATTGGCATACTGTCGATTGTGGCCTTGCTACCGCTCGGGATCATTATGGATATGACGTCCGATCGCGAAATGCTTTACAACAGTGTGGTCGATGAAATCGGCCGCTCATGGGGCGAGCAGCAAACCCTCTCGGGCCCAGCGTTGGTAATCCCCTACAGTTATTTTGTGATGCAGGAAGAAGTCAGTAACGACGGCAAAACCCGCCACGAAGTGAAGCGCACCTATCAAGATGAGCTGGTGATTCTGCCGAAAAAGCTCACTCTCGATTTAGACCTAAAACATGATTTCCGTACCCGTGGCATTTATCAATCGCTGGTGTATAACGCGGCGCTTACGGGGCAGGCTGACTTTCGCTTAAATCGTTATGACATTCCTAACCTTATCGCCTTTGATAACAAAAATGCCCGTTTAGTCTTTGGTGTGTCATCAAACCAAGCAATTGATAAAGTAGAAAAGATTGAGGTGACAGGCGATTCAGTCTTACTCTCAGGTTCACTGATGTCGGGCACTGGCTTGACGACTGGCGGTCTGGAGAAAGGTTTTAACCAAGGGATCCAAGTCGGCGAAGCAAGTGATTTTAGCGTGAACTTTGCCATGACACTGCGCGGCTCTCAGTCGATTAGTGCCCTGCCATTAGGCGAACAAACCCTGCTGAATATCCATGCCGACTGGCCGCACCCGAGTTTTAAAGGCTTACTCCCAGCAGAGCGCGAAATCACTGCCAACGGATTTACCGCCAACTGGAATATCAGTCACTTAACTCGCAACTATCCGCAGGAGTTTATTAAGAGTAATCAGTCGACGCTTACCGAAGTCGTAGCCAATGCCATGTTATTTGAACCTGTAACCCATTACGGCAAGATTGAGCGCTCAGTCAAATACGGCCTGCTGTTTATCGTACTGACTTTTATCATGTTATTTATCTTCGAGCTGGGTCAAAAGACCAGCCTAAGCACAGTGCAATATATGCTGGTTGGCAGTGCGATGGCCCTGTTCTACCTGCTGTTACTGTCACTCTCGGAGCATCTTGCCTTCCTGCAAGCCTATCTGATCGCCGCCTGTATTCCTGTGCTGTCGGTATCCGCTTATGTGGGCAGTGCCACCGCTAGCGTTAAACGTGGCGCGATAGTAGGCACTATGCTGGTGAGCTTGTATGCGGTGTTGTACTCAATACTGCAATTAGAAGATTACGCCCTACTGATGGGTACTGGCTTGTTATTAGTGGTTTTACTGATTTTGATGTTCGTAACCCGTCATCAACCCAAGGACACAGTGCAATAGCACCTACCGCTCCACCCTTGAAGCCCCCGACAGCGCACTTTTTGCTGTCGGGATTTTTTTATTGGCAAGACCACATGTGACATGTAGCCTATTGCGTTTACTCGGAGGCGAATATTTTGACTCATCCAGCCTATCTTCTACGTCGTTTGGTGCTTGTATGGTTACTGCTAGCAGCGATTCCAAGCCTACTGTTACTTACGCAAAATCAATTATTTCCGCTGCTCGATCTACAATCGCCCTTAGCCAGAGCCTTGTACTGGCTCACCACAACCGGCACAGCGCCCTATGGGGTTGCGACTGTTTTAGTCGTGTTGGCGCTTGCCTATTGTTATATGCCTAAAGCATTATTTATTAACTTGTTTTTAGCCATCAGCCTAAGCCAAGTATTAAGCCTAAGCACTAGCCATGCCCTTAAAAGTTTTTTTAAAGAGCCAAGGCCCAATCTGGTGTATCTATCTGAGCAAGCACTCCCAGATGATGCACAGTTAACTCCGCAAACCTTCTATCAACTCGCAAAACCAGAACGCTCACAGGCCATTGCTGAGGCGCTGACCGAGCTGCAAACGAGAACCTCAGCGGTAAAACTGTCCCCAAAAATCCACCAACATTGGGAAGATGAAATCGGCTATTCCTTCCCGTCTGGACACACCATTTTTGCCGTAACCTTAGTGCTAACCGCCAGCTACTATCTGCTTTTAGCGGGTTTACCTCTATTCACCAGTGCGTTATTGGTTTGGGGATTATTGATGGGCCTAAGCCGTATGCTACTCGGCATGCACTGGCCGCAGGATGTGCTCTTTTCCACCCTACTCGCCGCAATCATCAGCAGCTTAAGCATATTTTTGGTCAGTAAAATGCGTCTATTCACGCAAAGGTTTGCGAAAACCTCTTCGCAATAACGCCTAGACCGACAATTCGCCATCAGACCTNGTTCATTCAGCGGGAGTTAAACGCGCTTTAGACAAGGCGAAGGCTTGAAGGCATAGTGGTGCTCTGTCGAAAGCCTTAAACGCAGTATAAAGCACGTTCAACCCCGCCCTTCGGGAGCCTCACAGGCATCCCACTCCGGTGTTGCATTGACTTAAAAGGGAATGACCATTTCTGCGTCAATGCGCCTTGGATTGAAATGCCTGTGAGGCTCTGAACTGATTAGATATTTAATGTGATTGGTATTACACAAGATTTTTGGCAAACAGCGCTAACACTGGCAAACTAGGGGTAGAGTCCGCTACCCCTAAACTTTCCATGACTGAAACTCACCCATATAAACTCGACCAACTCGATTTAACCATTTTGCGTTTACTACAAACCCACGGCAGGTTATCGAATCTTGAACTGGCAACGAAAGTCGGCCTGTCGCCGTCCCCTTGCTCACGCCGCGTTAAAGCCCTAGAAGAAGCGGGTTATATTGCCGATTATGTCACGCGTCTGTCAGCGGATAAATTCAACCTACATTTGACTGCGTATATCCATGTAAGGATGGAAAAACACACGCCTGCAATCCTCAACCAATTTGAAGCCAATATACTGGGCTACGAAGAAGTCCAAGAATGCGCGCTGATCACAGGTTCTGAAGCCGACTATCAACTCAAAGTGTTAGTCCAAGATATGGCGCACTTTCGTACTTTTCTGTTAGATAAACTCACCACCAATGTGCATATCGCAGGTGTGCATTCCAGCTTCGTGTTGAAAAAGGTCAAAGAGCACACGGCCATCCCCTTAAGCCATATCACCATTGAACCCTAAGCGCAGTAAAAGTGGCAGCTTCTGCGATAGCGTGAGACCAATGCAGCTATAGTTGCAGCGTCGCTACCCCAAGTAGCTCATCCTGCGAAAGGTATTTTTAGCGATAAGATCACAATTTATTAGGTTTTTACCATCGCAATTAATCGCTAAAGCGAGGCTGCCTGCCACCGCCACGAGCAACATAATCTCGAACATCACCACAAATCAAAATTTAACACCAAAATTAAAGCAAAATACGGACAATAATTGCTGATTAACATCAATTTAACGCACTAAAATTGCGTTGAACTTCTTATTTATCCGCCTAAGATACGCCTTCTTTTTACGGGAGGCACCATGCAATCGGCCAATACAAATTCGACTAACCATTTCAGCTCACGCTTAGGTTTTATTATGGCGGCAGCCGGCAGTGCCGTTGGTGTCGGCAACATTTGGGGATTCCCCACCCAAGCGGCAACCCATGGCGGCGGTGCCTTTTTGCTGGTGTACCTAGTACTGATTTTTATCCTAGGCATTCCCATGCTGATGGCTGAACTTATGATTGGTCGCCACGGACAAACCAACCCCGCCGATGCCATGGGCAAACTCGGTTTCAACTCGCTCAGCCGCAATTTAGGCAAGGCAATAGGATTAATTTCTATCGTAACAGCAGGGTTGATCTACACCTTCTACAGCATTCTTTCTGGCTGGTTTGTGAGCTACGCCATCGCCCCAATTGCCACGGCTATGGGCTCGCACGATACCGCCGCTTGGTTAGTGGATTTCTCGCTATCGCGCAATCTGGTGTTCACGCTAATTTTTAGCGCACTGGTATTTTTGGTATTGCTGCAGGGAGTGCAGCAAGGTATCGAAAAATGGTCTAAACGCTTAATGCCGCTATTGTTGATCATGCTGATCGCGGGTGTGACCTATATCTTCACCCTCAATGGCGCGAGTGAAGGCATTACCGCACTATTAACGCCTAACGTTGCCAAGGCTATCGCGCCAGATACCTTGCTGAGCGCACTCGGACAGACCTTTTTCTCACTCACCATAGGCACTGGTGCCATGATGGTTTATGGCAGCTATTTGAGCCAAAAAGAGAATATTGCCAAATTAACCATCTGGGTTGCCTTTACCGATAGCGGCATCGCCTTTCTCGCCGCCTTTTTAATCATCCCAGCCATGTATGTGGCCCAGCATAATGGCGTGCAGATTTTTAGTGCAGAAGGCAAGTTGATCGATTCGGATGCATTGGTCTTTACTGTTTTACCCGCCTTATTCTCAACCCTAGGCGACACGGCCAACCTCATTATTAGCGTAGTGTTCTTTATGCTGCTGATCATCGCCGGCCTGACGTCAGCCATTTCCATCGCCGAGGTGCCAACGAGTTATGTGATGCAAAAATGTGGATTCAGCCGCCAACGTGCTACCTTGATCATCGGCCTATTGTTGACCTCATTATCCTTATTACTGGCGGTATTTTTTGAGACGCTATTTAGTTTCACTATCATGCTAACCACGCAAATGGCCCAACCGCTGGTCGCCCTCGGTATTGCGATTTACTTAGGTTGGATTTGGCGCCAAAGCCAGTTACTCAAGACGATAAGTGGACAAGAGGGTGTCGATGCCACGGGGCTTTTCTGGCGTATTTGGCCAAGGTACGTGAAGTATGTTTGCCCAGTACTAATCATCGCGATCGCGATCAGGCAATTTGTGTAACCTCTTTCCAAACGCTAACAATCCATACTGAATTCGGGGATTGTTAGCTCCTCATCAAAAACTAAGCCCACCATTTTATTATGTTTAAATATATAATGCTAACCACCTTAAAAAATACATAAGGTATAGCACTTTATTTTTGTATAAGTATAATCCCTCACAATGGAGCAATTTAAATTGACTTCCTTTAAACGTTACAGATTAATTTTGTAACAGACTTTCTTATAAAATGGATTTTATTATGCTAGCGTGGCTCATCTTGATATTAATAACGATTGTTCCAGTAAAAATTGGAGCTGAGTTATTTGAAGCAGAAAATAAAAGTATTATACATTGTGGTTTAGCCGTGACGATTGGAACAATACTAGCATTCACAATAGTTATTGCTATCAAAGGATTGCTTGGACTAATCGTGACATATATTGCAATATCAGTAGTTTACAGCAAAATATTTCAACTATCCTTTGGTAAAGGTTTAACTTTTACATTAGTAGTATTTGTAATTCAATTAGGAATAGTACAAGGTTTAACTGATTTTGGCCTCCACCTTATTTCTCCATATATTAGCACCTCAACATAACGAAAAATCAGCACTATAAAATATAATCTACAAATAATGGCCCTAGTAGTGAGTAACTTAATTGCAGCTCGTCTCGCAACGACTGTATAGCCATATTAGTAAAATAGTCAAAGTAATGATAAGCGATTTTTCAATCAATAACGTTGAACTACTGAGGGAAGGCTGGATTGACGCGAAAGGGAATGTAAGCAGCCTTAAGAGATAAAGGCTGCTTTTGAAGGCGGACAGATTACTGCTCGATACCCACGATTAACCAAGGCGCGTTGGCTTGCGTAAGGTTACGCTCTAAATGCCAGATTTCCTTAATGTCTTCTTCGACACCTTCAACCGTATCACGGTAGCGGCCGCTAAATTTAACACTCACTTCCGCCAGATTAGCATTGTGTGTCGCGCGGACCAGTTCAGCATCTAAGAACATCACTTCTGTATGCTGTTCGCCAACGAGCTCACGGCGTTGGTTGCTGAGCTCATTAAAAAGCTCAATCGAAACATACTCTTGAATTTTGCTTAAATCGTTTTCGTTCCATGCTACTTGCAGGGTTTTGTAATGACTACGCGCGCCTTCTAAAAAGCTAGGTAAATCAAACCCCACAGGCAAATGGAAAGGCACTGTGCTCGCCGCTTGAGCAAAACCATTGCTGCCATTGTTTGCACTGCTAGCAAAACCGGTTTGTTCCACTTGCTGGCGTTGCAGATTCGGATTAGGTTGACCAGCACCTGCGTAGGCAGGTCTTGGCTGGGTACTGGCTTTTGAAGCCATCAGAGTACGGACAATTTTAAACAGCACAAATGCCAACAGCGCGATAATCAAAATATCCATAAATTGAATATTTTCAAAACCTTCGCCCATAAATAGCGCAGCCAATAAGCCACCCGCTAATAAACCGCCTAACATGCCGCCCATCATACCTTTCTTGCCCGCAGCAGGTGCTGGTGTAGCGGTAGGCGGGGTTGTGGGAGTATTAGTTGCCGCAGGCTGAGCCGGCGCTGTTTGATGACTTTTGCCAATAGACTTATTACTGCCGAATTTTTTTGCTTCTGCGACTGGACTAGCAGCCAAGCTAACCGCAAAAATCATCGCCAGCATAATAAATAACTTTTTCATTTATAAGATCTTTGTATGTATAACCAGAGGTGCAGGCATCATAGCGGGATGACATTATATGTCAACTATCAAAAGAGGGGTCTAGGCTTACAAACTTCGTTTGTTCTTCTAAATCAAAATCAAAGTCGTGGGGCTTCGTCCCTAATTGTTCAACATGACTCGACTAAGAATGCGACAAAAGACACGTCAGTTCTGACTATGTAATGTGAGAAATGATTAAGCACTGTCATTCCAGTGACACGCAGCAAGCACATCCCTGTGTGCTCGACGGTGATATATGCTGCACACGGAAGTGCGAATGTCGCGATCATATGGATGTGAATGAGCGAACATGCCGCCAACAATCACTTACATATCAGTGCTTAATCCCGTTAACTTCCGTGCATTCCGATAGCCTGAACGACAACGACCTGAAAGCCTATGTGAAGAACGAAAATATCATATAGGTAGGCATGTCTTTTGAATTAATATTTAGATAGGCCAGTTTCAAACTGGCCTATCTGCTTCTTATCTTTTTAAAAGCAATTCCATTCCTGAATATTTTAAGAACAATAGATGTTCACTATAGAAATTTGAATCGCTAGTCTCTGTTGACGTACTCACGCTTCATCAAGCCACACATCACCAGCAGACCAAGAGTAAAGATTTCTTCTGGCATACTCCTGCTCGCTGTCACTGAATTTCTGACCATGAGCAAGTTTGGTAATGAATGTTTTTATTCCTGGAAATTTCTCTCGATTCCAGGAGTACATTGTGCCCTTTCCTTTTTCCGTGGAAATTTCCATGGATCGCTCCATATGCTGGAGCGATCTTAATGCCCGCTCTCGATGTTCGCTGCTCAAATATGAGCTTTCGGAAAAAGCCAAATCTTTTAGATAAGAAATAGAGTCATTATAAGCATTAGTCGCGCTGGTAACTTTATTTGACTGTTCGACTATATGCAGAAATATTGCGTCGTTAACAGCAATGTCCGTAAATAACATACCGGTTGTCGTTTCTGGCACGTTTATATAGCTTTTTAGAACGGTATCAGAAATGACTATTTCTACATTGCTCATCATATTCAAACTTTTCAGGAAAGAGTCTTTATTCTGCACAATGTGTTTCAGGGCGTAACGAGCCAAATGTTTTTCTGGCTTATCGAGTTCACGTTCCCGTAGCTTGTCAATCGGAATCCTGACAGTAGCATTGAAAGAGGCTTTTGATATTACCGTCGTAATAGTAAAAGTAACTGACGCCAGTACGGTTTTCACCTGTTGATGCCGTCTGTCCAGAACAAGGCCGCCTGGCCCTTTTTCAAATACTTCTCCGACACAGTGAAGTTCTGTTGAAACAGTAATGCGGTGAAGTAGCTCATCTTTTGAAATCGAAGGGTCGGTTGCTTTCAGACTTTGATAGTTTTGAAATCCGGCAGTTTTGGCTAGTATCTGAAGCATTTCAGATTGACCAATTTCAGCGCCGTGGGCCGAGTGAATAGATTTTCGAAGGGACTTAGCCAATTCAGATATTGAATGATGTGAGTAGGGGATGGTGTTAGCCATATAATGTCTCGTTAATTAATTAACGGTACGAAGAAGACTATTGTCCTGAGGATTGCTCTGCTTTCGCCCTACGTACCTAAATTAAACGGGTGTATTGGCTACAAAATGTTTAAAACCGTCAGGTTTAGCTTGCCCCGTTAAGGGCCAGAGCGACTAGGTGAACTGATGACCTGACGCCAGTATATCGATTTTTTTAATGTAATCAACACTGGAAAGATGACCTTATTTTAGAAGATTAGCGTACCTATGGCGGTCACAATGTAAACACGAAAGTAATATCAGGGGGGCAATTTAAGCGAGCCGCCCATTGTTAAACTCTTGAAACGCCCTAGTTGTAAATAACAGACTATCAGGTATAGCAAAGCCTTAACCGGATTAAGCACTGTCATGAAAGTGACCGTTGGCGGCATGGATGCCGCCATCGAGCCTATAGGGACATATTCACGGCGTGTCACTGAAATGGCAGTGCTTAATCAATATACCCCCGCACTAAAGAACGGTACTGTCTCTATAAAAAATCCCCGCATTACGGGGATTTATAAACTATCAAAGACAGCTAAAACTAACTAAGTTACAAACACTTCTTATCCGATTTATCATCGGAAGAAAGTGCTCGACTAATGCTGCCGAAGATAGCGGTTAAAATCCCGATGCCCACATCCATCTGCCGGGCATTGCTATCATCACCGCTGGCCTCGCGTTGACTCTGATTACCTGCTGTACCTCGCACAAAATCACAACTGGCATTGCTCATATTGCTGGAAGCACAACCACTTAAGATCAGAATCAAACCGCTAATCAACAAACGTGAGCTAACTAAGCGCAAACTCACTCTGCGTAACATCCTTATACGCGAAACAGACATATTAGTTCAGCACCTCTTCTAGGGCGCGCAAACAGAGCGCGACATTCTCACGACGGGCACCAAAGCCCATTAAACCGATGCGCCACGCTTTACCTGCAAGTGCACCAAGACCAGCACCTATTTCAAGGTTGTAATCCTTAAGGAGACGCGCACGCACAGCGGCATCGTCAACACCTTCGGGGATATAAATGGCATTGAGTTGTGGCAAGCGCGAGGCTTCGGCAATCACAAATTTCAGGCCGAGTTTTTCAAGCCCAGCACGCAACACTAAATGCATGTCTTGATGACGTTTCCAGGCATTTTCTAAACCTTCGGCCGCTAATAAACGCAGCGATTCGTGCAGGGCATAAAGCGCATTAACAGGCGCGGTGTGATGATAGCTACGCTTACCGCCGGCGCTGGTCCAATAGGCCATCACCAGACTTTGATCGAGGAACCAGCTTTGCACTGGGGTTTTACGATTCTTGAGTTTTTCGACCGCAGCGGGTGAGAAGGACACAGGCGATAAACCCGGTACACAGGAGAGACATTTCTGGCTGCCAGAATAAATGGCATCGATGCCCCATTCATCGACTTTTAACTTCACGCCGCCAAGGGAAGTCACCGCATCAACAATCGATAAACAGCCGTATTGCTTTGCCAGCGCGCACAGGGTTTTAGCGTCACTTAACGCGCCTGTTGAGGTTTCGGCGTGCACAAAAGCAAGGAATTTAGCATCGGGGTTGGCCTTAAGTGCTGCTTCAACGGCAGCAGGGTCGACCGGTGTGCCCCATTCATTATCTACCAGCACCGCAATCGCACCAACGCGCTCGACGTTTTGGCGCATACGCTCACCAAACACACCGTTGCGGCAGACAATCACCTTTTCGCCGGGTTCGACTAGGTTCACAAAGCAGGTTTCCATGCCCGCACTGCCGGGGGCCGACACTGCCATCGTCATTTCATTTTTGGTCTGAAACGCATATTGGATCAGGCTTTTAAGCTCATCCATCATAGCGACAAACAATGGGTCGAGGTGGCCGACGGTCGGTCTTGCCTGTGCGGCTAACACTTCAGGATAAACATCCGATGGACCTGGGCCCATCAAAATGCGGCGAGGGGGATTAAAGGCAGAAAAATGCGGTGCAGGTAACATCATGTCTCCTTAATGCGTAGGGTCGAGGTCTGACTATTATATGATTAGAGCATTCACTCTTGATTTGTTAAACCAAACTACCACAAAAAGGGACGCCTGTGCGTCCCTCCTTTAGCCTAAGTTGTCACCTAACGCTAAGTGACTACACAGGCAGGTTGTTTTTTCCTTTTCCGGCATTCAAAAACAGTTGATAAGCAGGGCTTTGGGTTTCTTCTTGATAGACAAATCCCAGCTCAGTTAAAAACTGCTGAAACGGCAAGGCATCACTCGCGGGCACTTCAAACCCCGCCAGCACTCGGCCAAAAGCCGCGCCGTGATTACGATAGTGGAATAGACTGATATTCCACTTGCTTTGCAAGGTGGTTAAAAACTTCAGCAGCGCCCCTGGATGCTCGGGAAACTCGAAGCTAAATAGGCGCTCCTCTAACGGCTCTGGCGGATGACCACCGACCATATAACGCACATGCAATTTCGCAGTTTCATCAGCGGATAAATCCTGCACCTCAAAGCCATGGTCTTCTAAGGTATTGATAATTTGCTCTAATTCGCCATGGCCTTTGGTCAAACGAATACCCGCAAATACCACCGCCATATCACGGCTGCTAAAACGGTAGTTAAATTCGGTCATCACCCGCTTTTCGAGCAACTCACAAAAACGCAGGAAGCTCCCTGGACGCTCGGGCACTTTAACCGCCAGCACCGCTTCTTTTTGCTCACCCAGCTCGCAGCGCTCCGACACATACCGCAGGCTGTGGAAGTTCACATTCGCGCCACTTAAAATCGCCGCCACCTTCTCGCCGCGACCACTCTCACCTGTAGCATTGGTGCTGACATATTTTTTAAGACCAGCCAAAGATAAAGCACCTGCGGGTTCGGCAATGGCGCGGGTATCCTCAAAAATATCTTTCACTGCTGCGCAGATTTCGTCAGAGGTGACCGTCACCACGGCATCTACACACAGCTTGGCGACACGAAATGGCTCTGTGCCGATACGCTTAACCGCCACACCATCGGCAAACAGGCCCACTTGCGCCAGCGTCACCGGCTCGCCCGCTTCCATCGCCGCCTTTAAGCAGGCCGCATCTTCAGGCTCAACGCCAACGATTTTAACCTGTGGCATCACAGCCTTGTAATAAGCAGCAATCCCAGCAATTAAACCGCCACCGCCCACGGGCACAAAAATCACTTCAAGGTCGCGCTGCTGTTGCAGCATTTCTTGGGCAATGGTGCCTTGACCAGCGATAACAGCTTCGTCATCGAAGGGGGCGATATACACTCGGCCTTCCTGCTGCGCCATTGCCATCGCAAAACCATTAGCTTGATCGAAAGCTTGGCCGTGCAACACCACGTTGCCACCCAAGCGGCGCACCGCATCGACTTTAATATCCGGCGTGGTTTCGGGCATCACAATCACCGCATCCACACCACGACTGGCCGCCGACATGGCCACGCCTTGGGCATGATTGCCCGCCGAGGCACACACCACGCCGCGTTGGCATTCAGCTTGGCTCAACTGGGCGATGCGGTTATAGGCGCCGCGCAGCTTAAAGGAATGCACAGGCTGCATATCTTCGCGCTTTAAAAACACTTGGCAGCCCAAACGCGCCGAGAGTTTATTCAGGCTCGAGAGTGGTGTCACTTTCGCAACATCATAAACCGACGACAGCAGGATTTTTTGCAGGTAGCTTTGCGCAAGCTGACTCTTTTCTAAGGCAGAAGTGACCGATTGCGCCTTATCGGACTGAACTTGAGAAGCCTGGGCTTCAGCCTGCTCCGTTTGCGACGATGCGAGAGATAACATATCAGTCCTCCAACTTACTGCGATCGCGCACCGCGCCCTTATCGGCACTGGTGGCAAGCATGGCGTAGGCTTTAAGTGCCATCGACACATAACGCTGACGCGAAAGCGGTTTCCACGCCATTGGACCACGGCCGAGCATGGTTTCACGGCGCGCAGCCAATTCGGCATCACTTACAGCGAGCTTGATACTGCGCTTAGGAATATCGATTTCAATGCGATCGCCGTTTTCAATCAAGGCAATCGTGCCGCCCGCCGCCGCCTCAGGCGACACATGGCCGATGGATAAGCCGGATGTCCCACCAGAGAAGCGGCCGTCGGTAATTAGCGCGCAAGCCTTGCCTAAGCCGCGGGATTTTAAGTAACTGGTGGGGTACAACATTTCTTGCATACCCGGACCGCCTTTTGGCCCTTCGTAACGAATCACCACCACATCGCCCGCCACCACTTCGCCACCTAAGATGCCAGCGACTGCGTCGTCTTGACTTTCGTACACCCGAGCGCTGCCGATAAAGGTCAGATTCGATTCATCCACACCCGCCGTTTTAACGATACAGCCGTTGTCCGCCAGATTGCCCGATAACACGGCCAAACCGCCCTCTTGGCTAAAGGCAAATTCGCGGCTACGGATACAACCTTCACGCCTGTCATCATCCAGCGATGGCCAGCGGCAGTCTTGGCTAAAGGCTTTAGTGGTGGGAATGCCCGCAGGTCCCGCCATAAAGAATTGTTTTACGTTGTCATCTTGGGTTTGCATGACATCGTACTTGGCGAGCACCGACTTGAGATTGCCCCCCGCATCGGCAGCAACATGTGGCACATCGGTATGCAGCAGTCCGGCGCGGTCTAGCTCGCCTAAAATCCCCATCACGCCACCAGCTCGGTGCACATCTTCCATATGGTATTTAGCGGTCGACGGCGCCACCTTGCACAGATGCGGCACTTGGCGCGACATACGGTCGATATCGTCCATAGTGAATGCCACGTCCGCCTCCTGCGCCGCAGCCAATAAGTGCAACACTGTATTAGACGAACCGCCCATGGCGATATCTAGCGCCATGGCGTTTTCAAAGGCTTTAAAGCTGGCGATGTTGCGCGGCAGTGCCGAGGCATCGTCTTGTTCGTAGTAACGTTTGGTCAGTGCCATCACGCGGCGGCCCGCTTCTAAAAACAGTTCGCGTCGGTCGCTATGGGTCGCGAGCATGGAGCCATTGCCCGGCAGCGACAGACCTAGGGCTTCGGTTAAACAGTTCATCGAGTTGGCGGTAAACATGCCCGAGCAGGAACCACATGTAGGGCAAGCACTGCGTTCAATTTTGGCGCTATCTTCATCGCTCACACTCGAGTCAGCCGCAGCCACCATGGCATCGACTAAATCGAGCTTGATAAGCTTGTCCGACAGCTTAGTTTTACCCGCTTCCATCGGCCCGCCCGACACAAATACCACGGGAATATTGAGGCGCAGCGCCGCCATCAACATACCGGGGGTGATTTTGTCGCAGTTAGAGATACAAACCAGCGCATCGGCACAGTGGGCATTGACCATATATTCCACACTATCGGCGATAAGCTCCCGCGAGGGCAAACTGTAGAGCATGCCACCGTGGCCCATGGCGATACCATCATCGACGGCGATGGTGTTGAATTCTTTGGCAATACCGCCCGCTTCTTCGATGGCGCCCGCCACCAGAGAGCCCATATCTTTTAAGTGCACATGGCCGGGAACAAACTGAGTAAAGGAGTTGGCAATCGCAATAATCGGCTTACCAAAATCATTGTCTTTCACCCCTGTGGCGCGCCATAGCGCACGGGCACCCGCCATATTGCGGCCTTCGGTACTGGTAGCTGAACGTAACTTTGGCATTGACTCTATCCCTTATCTCAAATCGAAAATCGTGCCCTTAGGGCCTTACTACGGAGCCGATGCGCCGCAGCCACTGGATGCTTATGCGTGTACTTTTTGTTGCTGCAAGTTTAGCGGTAACAAGACCTTGCATTGAGTGACATCAATCAATTTATTCAATTGATTGCTGAGCAGCTCAATGGCGCGCTCGCTATCTACTTCCATATCCAGTGACAGACTCGCATCGTCGTTCATCCGCATCTGCATTTGGGTGACCGTAAAACCACGATGGCGAGTCACGCGCAAAACACGCTCAAGCACTTCGGGGCGTTGTTGAACCGTTAATTCTAGGGAGTGGATCATGTTTGTTTCTCCATTTCGTCCATCATATCGCTGTTTGATGCACCAGGGGGCACCAGTGGCCAAACGTTAAAAGCATCGTCAATTGCTACGTGTAACAAATAGGGGCCCTTAGCCGCTAACATTTCGGTTAAGGCCTCTTCCACCTCGTCGGAAGAGAAAATCGTGCGGCCGGGAATATCGAAGGCCGAAGCGAGTTGTACAAAATCGGGGTTGTCTGACAGATCGGTTTCGCTGTAGCGCTCTTCAAAGAATAGCTGTTGCCACTGTTTCACCATCCCCAGTTTTTGGTTGTCGATTAGTAGGATCTTCACCGGTAATTTGCGGCGCTTGATGGTGGTCAGCTCCTGCACGTTCATCATGAAAGAGCCATCGCCAGACACTGTAACCACAGTTGCATCGGGGCGAGCCACTTGAGCACCGATAGCAGCGGGTAAACCAAAGCCCATAGTGCCTAAACCTGCGCTAGATAAATGATCTTCAGGGCGACGGAACCACATATGCTGGGCGACCCACATTTGATGCTGGCCCACATCGCAGCACACTACACTGTCTTCGGGCAGTTTATTGGCTAAACGGCGCAGCATAGCGGGGGCATAGATTAAGCTGCCGGGATGTTGATAATCCCACTGATGTTTACGGGCAAGATGTTCCACTTCAGTCAGCCAAGGAGTGATATCCAGCGACATAGCAAGGGCAGGGAAAATCTGGCGTAAATCTCCGGCGATAGCCACATCCGGTTGGCGTAATTTACCCAGCTCGGCGGCGTCGATATCTAAATGAATGACTTTGGCCTTGTTGGCAAAAGTCGCTAAACGGCCTGTTACTCGGTCATCAAAGCGCGCACCGGCAACCACTAATAAATCACAATCCTGCACCGCGAGGTTGGCCGCCTTACCGCCGTGCATACCTAACATGCCTAAATAACCGGGCGTACCATGGGCGATGCTGCCCAAACCTTTTAACGTGGCGACCGATGGCATACCCGTGGCTTTGATAAAATCCCGCAACTGATCGACCGCCCCCGCCATCCCGACGCCGCCGCCCACGTACAGCATAGGTTGCTTTGCTTGCGCCAACAGCGCACGGGCAGCGTCGATATCACTCATCTCAGCTTGGGGTTCATTGGTCACGGCCAGTAACGGTGTGCGGTATTCAAGGTGAGCGATTTGGATATCCTTGGGAATATCCACTAGCACTGGGCCAGGGCGACCCGATGCCGCGATTTCAAAAGCTTGGTACAAGGTTGGGATAAGATCGTTTACATCCGTCACCATAAAACTGTGCTTGGTACAGCTTAGCGACATCCCCAACACATCAATCTCTTGAAACGCATCTGTGCCAATCACGGCGGTTGAAACCTGACCCGTAATCGCCACCACAGGCACTGAATCCAATAGCGCATCGGCAAGCGAAGTAATTAAGTTAGTTGCGCCTGGGCCAGAGGTGGCAAAGCACACGCCGGTTTTACCACTGGCTCTGGCGTAACCTACGGCGGCAAAGGCTGCGCCTTGTTCGTGGCGGCTTAAGAGATGTTCGACAGGGCTTCCATAGAGGGCATCGTAGATTGGCATAATGGCACCACCTGGGTAACCAAATACTGTGGTAACACCATGTGCTGCCAACACTTTTATAACCGCGTCTGCGCCTCTGATCATCTGCCCTGGTTCCATATTTTCTCTCGCTACCTTAATTCTGAATTGTCGAAAATCGACTCGTAATCTGTGCTGGTTCGAAATGTAAGTCCCAAAACCTGGGGCCTGAAAACGAAGAACCCCCCGTTCCTTTCGGAGCGGGGGGTTCTTTCGAAACTTTTAACCTTTTAGGTCTACCAGTTTGCCATGCGCCGCCCCCGCTGTGATTTAATAATCACGACGGTAATAATCACGAGAATGAGCTTGGCAGCTTGGTTAAACATCAATATGGATTCCTAATCGGTATTCTATATGAGTATCGCGTTAATTCTTGCGTCCCTGACTGAGACGGCTTACGGCAGGAGGCTTACCCCGCCGCGAGCTATTAGCTTTACCATAAAGCGACAGCCAAACACAATAAAAAATTTTCTAATGTCAAAAAAATTCAGCTTCCCTGCCGAGACAATGCAAAACAACAAAGTAAAACGTTAACAAAATCGCGTTAGTGGAGAAAAACGCCGACTAACCCATGTCAGTTTTGCCCGCTCGACAACCAACGAAGCAGGAATCAATTTGTCACGCTAAGCCCCACGTCCTTAGGGGCTCGGCTTTTATCCATTAAGCTCCAACAATACTTTTCATATCAGTCATATAACCACGAAGTTCGGCACCGATATATTCCACAGGTGTGTGGCGAATCGCATCGTTAATCGCGATTAATTGCAGATTATCAACGCTATTAGAACTGTCCTTCAGACCCGCACCTAAATACTCTGGCGACATGGCATTCACATAGTCACGCAGCAGTGGCACGGCGGCATGGTTGAACAGATAACAACCGTATTCTGCGGTATCCGATATCACCACGTTCATCTCGTACAGACGTTTGCGGGCAATGGTGTTGGCGATCAGCGGTGTTTCATGCAGTGACTCATAGTAAGCCGACTCTTCAACAATCCCCGCAGACACCATAGTGTCGAACGCCAGTTCCACACCCGCTTTGATCATCGCAACCAGGAAAATCCCCTTATCGAAATAAGTTTGTTCGTCGATATGTTCGCTCGAAACAGGCGCATTTTCGAAGCCCGTTTCGGCTGTTTCGGCGCGCCAACGCAGCAGGTTCGCATCATCGTTAGCCCAGTCTTGCATCATAGTGCGAGAGAACTCACCGCTGATGATGTCATCCATGTGCTTTTCAAATAATGGTTGCAGGATTTCTTTTAAATCTTCTGCAATTTCAAACGCTTTAATCTTGGCAGGGTTAGACAGTCTGTCCATCATGTTGGTGATACCGCCGTGCTTAAGCGCCTCGGTCACGGTTTCCCAACCTTGTTGGATTAACTTAGCGGCATAGCCAGGCTCAACACCATCGGCCACCATTTTTTCATAACCTAGGATGGCACCCGTCTGCAACATACCGCAGAGGATCGTTTGCTCACCCATCAGATCCGATTTTACTTCAGCGATAAAAGAGGATTGCAACACGCCAGCACGGTCGCCGCCTGTGGCGCTCGCATAGGCTTTCGCAATGTCTAAACCATCGCCATTAGGGTCGTTTTCGGGGTGCACTGCAATCAAGGTCGGCACACCAAAACCGCGTTTGTATTCTTCACGCACTTCGGTGCCTGGGCACTTAGGCGCAACCATCACAACTGTGATATCGGGGCGGATCTGCATACCTTCTTCAACGATATTGAAACCATGGGAGTAAGACAGAGTCGCGCCTTGCTTCATCAGCGGCATCACTGCGCTCACTACATTGGAATGCTGCTTATCGGGTGTTAGGTTCAGCACTAAATCGGCGGTCGGGATTAGCTCTTCAAAGGTGCCGACTTTAAAGCCGTTGTCTGTAGCTTTTTGCCATGAGGCACGTTTTTGGGCAATGGCTTCAGGGCGCAGGGCGTAAGCGATATTCAGCCCAGAGTCACGCATATTCAGACCTTGGTTAAGGCCCTGAGCACCACAGCCTAAAATCACAATATTCCAATCTTTGATGTAATTGCAGCCATCACTAAACTCGGAGCGGTCCATAAAACGGCACTGGCCAAGTTGTGCTAATTGTTGACGCAAATTCAGAGAGTTAAAATAGTTAGCCATCTGAGATACCACCTTTCAGTCGGGAATTGGGGACTCAACCAATATCAACCTATTGTTAACGATTGGTTGTGATTGAAATCACTATAACCTATGGCTATCGTTGCTTAAAATGATATATTCGAAACCTCATATTGCGTTTTTTGCAATGTCATTTTCAGTTTCAATACCCCAGATAAGCGGCCAATAGGACGAGGTTATGGACATACGCACCCTCAAATTGTACCTACACTTATGTGACAGTTTGCACTTTGCCAAGACGGCGGAGCAGATGCATGTCAGTCCCTCGACCTTAAGCCGCGCATTGCAGCGGCTCGAAGATGAAGTGAACGCAAAACTGTTTGAGCGGGATAACCGCAGCGTGACCTTAACCCATGCGGGACGTGAGTTTAAATTGTTCGCCGAGCAGACGCTGCACCATTGGCGCGACCTGCGGCATAGTATTGATCTTAAGCAGGACGTGCTGCGCGGCACCTTAAATCTTTATTGCTCAGTCACCGCCGCCTACAGCCATTTGCCGCAATTATTGGAGCGTTTTCGCCAAGAGCATCCCTTTGTCGAAATTGCGCTTACCACGGGAGATGCGGCTAATGCACTGGCTGAGGTACAACAAAATCGTGCCGATATTGCCATTGCCGCGCTGCCGGATCCTTTTCCTGCCACACTGCATTTTGCCAAGATTGATGATGTGCCGCTTTCATTAATCGCTCCCACTATGCGCTGTGCGGTGCAGCAACAGATTAACCAAGCTCAGATAGACTGGTCACGAGTGCCTTTTATCATTCCTGACCATGGACCAGGGCGGCGCCGAGCCGATAATTGGTTCAAACAGATGGGGATTAGTCCGAATATTTATGCCCAAGTGTCGGGACAGGAAGCCATAGCATCTATGGTTGCACTCGGCTGTGGCGTGAGCATTAGCCCTGAGGTGGTGATCAATAACAGTCCTGTACGGGATCGTATTCAGTTGTTACCTTCGCCAGTCAGTATTGCTCCCTTCGAACTAGGCTGTTGCTGTAAGGTCAAACGCTTGGACGATCCGATTGTCAATGCGTTTTTAGAGGCGATTTAAGCTTACAGGAGATAAAACGGGACTGAGTCCCGTTTTCCCTACTTTATTACGCTAGATTAGGTATCTGGCGACTGTAATTTATCATTCGCCTCAATACGCGTCACCAGCAATTGGTCGACCTTGTAGGCGTCAATATCCACCACTTCAAACTTATAACCGGCGTAATTAACAAAGTCGGTGCGCTTAGGAATTTTGCGCAGCATGTACATCATAAACCCGGCAATGGTTTCGTAGTTTTGGCTGTGAGGAAACTCTTCAATACCAAAGGCGCGCATGACGTCGGTAATCGGTGTCACCCCATCCACTAACCAAGAATTACCATCGCGGGCAATAATTTGCTCTTCACTTTCGTGTAGCGACCAAGCGCCCATCACCGCACGTTGTAAATCGTTGGTGGTCACAATCCCAACCACAAGGGCGTATTCATTCATCACCACGGCGAAATCGGCGCGGCTATTTTTGAAGTATTCCATCGCCTCAGAAAGACTTAAAGTGTCAGGAATAATCAACGAAGTATGGACAAGGCTGGTGTCTTTTAAGGTAATTTTTTCGCCGTTAATCACACGGATCAACAGCTCCTTTGCGTCAACAAAACCTTTGACCATATCCAATTGGCCATCGCAGACCAAAAACTTAGTATGGGGATCTTCAGCAATTTTACGCTTGATATCCTCCTCGCTATCTTGCAGCAAGAAATACACTAAGCTCTCTCGAGCTGTCATGGCTGAAGTGACTGAAACGGTCTGCATTTCAAACACATTTTCCATCATTTGTTGCTCGCCCTTGTCGAGCACCCCCGCTTCAGCACCAGCGTTCATTACCGCATAAATATCATCGGAGGTGATTTCATCATTTCGAGCCGTTGGAATTTGTAGCAGCTTAAAAATCGCGCTGGCCATACCATTAAAAAACCAAACTAATGGTCTTAACACGGTAATACAAAAACTCATCGGGCCAACAACGGCCAAAGCAACCTGCTCTGGCATCGCCATCGCGATACGCTTAGGCATTAAATCCGCGACCAAAATAAAAGCACTGGTAACAAGTACAAATGACATCACAAAGCTCACCTGACTCAGCCAAGGATCTGCCAACCAAGGTGAAAGGAATTGATAAAAATAGGGGCGAAATGCTGATTCACCCACAATACCACCCATGATGGCAACAGCATTCAAGCCTATTTGAACCACAGTAAAAAAGCTGCCGGGATACGACTGTAAATGCAGCACTTTTTCAGCTCTGGCATCGCCCTCATCGGCTAACTGACGTAAACGGATTTTCCGTGATGCGGCCAAAGCAATTTCCGACATGGAAAAGAAACAACTTGCACCAATTAAACACAATATAATCATCACGTTATCTAAGAGACTCATGTAACACCTTTTATTTCACACTTGACTTACTTGCACCAACCCGCGCAGTGATTTTCGCGTGCCAGTTAAATATTACCCAGATACAGGGTTGAAATGTCGCGATAAAGAGCCAGTACAGCAAATAACCCTTTGCTACACTTTAATAATCGCCATTGAGCTTAAAGAGTATGATGCGTTCATTATATCCGCTAATCGCTTTACTATGCGTGATTCTGCTCTCGCCTGTTACCTATGGCGCCGATGA
This sequence comes from Shewanella xiamenensis, assembly GCF_014647135.1. Lineage (GTDB taxonomy): Bacteria > Pseudomonadota > Gammaproteobacteria > Enterobacterales > Shewanellaceae > Shewanella > Shewanella xiamenensis. Next base: position 136,757 of record NZ_BMOP01000007.1, on the reverse strand, counting down.
GCTTTCCCCATTTAGGTTACGCTTTTGTGTCGAAGAGACTGAATATCCACCGTTTAATTACTTTGTTCGACAAGATGGTATTAAGACTTCCACGCTTAGCGGCTACGACATTGACCTGCTAGAGCGCACCTTTAAGCCCATTGGAATTGATTATGAAGTACTGGCTTTGCCTTGGCTCCGCTGTTTAAAAGACGTCCAAAATGGCAGCATAGATGCTGCGATGAGCGCATCGCTCAACCGACAAAGAGCGACTGATTATATCCCATCTATCGCTTATTATTACCTCACTCCAAGTTATTTTTATTTAAAAGCTGAATTGGACCCGCTGTTTCATATCGATGATATCAATCAATTAGCTCACTTTGGCAAGGTTTGCGGTATTAAAGGATTCAACTACGATAATTTTGGCTGGCGTAAAGAGACTCCCCTTAGCGAAATACATTCCCTAGGACATTTACCGGAAATGCTACTAAAACAAAGATGTAAGTTCTTTCTCGCCCGCAAAGAAATACTGGCGGGCACGCTAGCTTTGGCGCATGCTGCACAACTCCCTCAAGCACTAGCATCAAAGATCTCTCCTAATGCTCAGCAAGAAGCGTTTTACATGCTGATTTCTAAACATTCAGCCCATAAGGAGCTGATTGCTCATGAGTTTAATCGGCAGGTAAAAACGATGCAGGAGAGTCATCAACTCGAAACCCTCTATCAATTTCATATTCAAAAACTTACTCACGGGGACGATAAGGGCAGTAATTCGCTTTAGGGCCAATTTGTGGGTGGTTACGACAGGTTTCAGGGCGTTGGTGATAAATAGTACAGCGGCGAGTTTTACCATCTAGATATAGGCAATCATCATTCGCCATACGGGCAAGGGTAAAAATCGCCGTTTTATGGTTATAGTTGTCAATAATACGCGCTTTTTGCAGGCGCTTGGCAATCGCCTTAAGATCGCCTTCGGCTTCAAAGTCATCCACCAAACCCATGCGCACTAAGTCACTTACGGTCACTTCAACGGGCAAAGTACAACAGGTTGCATGGCAGGTATCACACAGGCCTTTGCGATATTTTTGCCAAGTTGATAAATCATCAATATTAAAAATCGATACCGAATTTACCGTATTTTTGCTCCGTTTTGACACACCAAAACCTTCAGATAAACAATAAAGGGCGGCAATTATAACAGGCCCCAAATAGAAATAAATCTGTGGTCACAGACGGAACCAAGGCTTGACTAATACAAGCTCAAGAATGAGCTAGCGCTGTTTGAGGCGACTCCATCACCACTGTATTGCGACCACGCTCTTTAGCGCGATAAAGGCAGATATCGGCACGGCGTAATACATTCGAAATGGTGAGTTCATTTAATGCATCCGGCGGTAAATACACTCCACCAATACTAAGAGTAATCTTACCGGTAGGAGCACCCAAGTGCGGAATATTCAATGCATCGACTTGATTGCACAGTTGGGTAGCAATGGCTTCCAATTGGATTGGTGTGATTTTCGCTAAAACAACTGCAAACTCTTCGCCACCAATGCGCGCTAGCAGCGCATTGGGTGGTAAAATTTCACAGCCTTTTAAATCCTGAGCCACTCGCCTAAGTACAGCATCGCCTTCAATATGCCCGTAGTTGTCGTTGTAACTCTTAAAATAATCAATATCCAACATCAACACACCGACTGCTGTGTTGCCATGGAGTAATGTGTCGAGTGTTTGTGTAAAGGGGCGCCGATTGCTCAGCCCAGTTAATTCATCGGTTTCAGCCATAACTCTGAGTTGCGTATTCACCGTTACCAGTGCTTGCTGTAAGTTAAGCATCTGTCGCTCTTTTTCTTCACGCAGCAATAACTCGTTCAGCGCTGCGGAAAACTGAGTCAACATCACTTTTTTTTGTTTAGTCCAATTTAGTGGTCGAGAAACCATTGAGAGCGATAATAACCCGACAATTTCATCGGCATTTTTCATGGCAAATGCGGCAATAGAGCAAATACCAATACCTCGAAGTAACCCGTATTCTTCAGGCGATGTTTGCTTCAATGAGTCGACATTCTCGATAACTAATGTCGATTCCTGCTCAAATTTTTGTGCCAACAAAGTAACAACATCCGCAGAAATACTAATAATTTCAGATACATTAGATTCACTAGACCAAACGCAACGGTAATTTACCTGTCGTTGGCTAAACTCTATTAGGCTTACCCTTTCGACATCAAATAATCGCCCGATTTTACGGCAAACCTCAGTGAGATTGTTGTCTAAGTTAAGGGTCTCCACTGTTAAAAATTGCAATGATATTTCAGCTAACAGTTGGCTAGCTTGGGACTGCCAATTGAGCGCTTGAGTCCGCTCATCAACTAAACGTGCTAACTGACTTTGCTGTTGCTGCAATGCACGCTTTTGGCGTTTATTAACCGCGAGATCGTTGCGAATTCTTTGATACATAGCCTGAAGCGATTGAGCAACATGACCAATTTCATCAGGATTTCTCACCACACTATCGGGTACGGTTAACTTAGGTAATGCATTCAAATTTATCTGGTTAGCAAACCGCTCCAATTCCGATAAACGATTGGTCACCAATAAACGCACCAGCGTAAGGATAAGATAAATCATCAGTAAGGTTTTAAGCCCATTGCCTAAGACAATAATGATCAATTGTTGCCATAATTCGTAATAGAGTTTGTCCGTATCCAGCCCGACGGTCAGCATACCAATCTGTTGTTCCTGATACATAATCGGGTAACGAAACAGGGTTTGTCGGTAATCCTTAGCGTGAATCGCCTTGCCCAACTGCATGGCTACGCCATCGATACTCTCTAAATTGACACTCGACACCATCGGCATCATGCCCAAGCCTGAAAGCAAATCAGATAACAGACCATGGTCCACATCCCAAAGTGACTTAGCAATAGTGGGTAAGATCGATTCGGAATATTCACGAATATCGGCAGTTGTATTATCAATGCTTTCTTGATAATTCCAGACTAACTGCACCAGCATGGTCAGGACGGCAAAAAACGAGCTCACCCCAATAATAGTGAGCGTCATTCTATGACTGATGGAATGATTACGATGCTTCATGAATACCTATTAATTACTGTTGTGATAACTTATCCACTATTTGTGTCTTAAAAATCCCAGCCCAATCCCTTGCAACTAACTTCTGATAAAAAGCTGAATCGGGATTAAGTACCCTAAAGAGTTCTATATCCTCATAGGAGGAATAACGTTGGGTCTCTTGGTATTGTTTGAGCTGAATTAACCCTAAAGCACCCGCTAAAAAATGCCCACCTCCCAGAGCACTCACTTTACGTTCTTGGCAGAGCGACAAAATCTCAGGGGAAGTATTAATCGAACTGACCAGTACATCACGTCCAGGTTCAAGGCCCTTTTCGCGGAGTGCTTTTACCACTCCGATAGCCATTTTATCGTTCGCCGTCCAGATTAAGGTTAAATCCGGATAACGGCTGAGCAAGGTTAATGTTTGATCATAAGCAATATCTTCACGCCATTGACCATATACCGTTTGAGTAACAATAACATTGGGTTGCATAAAGAAATAATCATTAGCGCCTTGAGTTCTTAACACTGATGCGGGCGTAGATTTATCGCCCGAGATTAATAAAACCTTAGCCTTTTTATTTTCTAAACGACTTAGCAAATGTTTAGCGGTATCAGCACCAATAGCATAGTTATCTGGGATAATCGCTGGTAATAAATAAGTTTGCCAATGTGGATCTGCCAATAAGTGTTCTCGCTCGGCGACAGAAATATCATTTAAAATCAATTGAACATATATGGGATATTGATAAAGCATCTGCAACATTTTTATCGCAGACTGCTTCTCATTCACTAAAATAATATGAGTAGGAAGTGATGGCTGAGATTTTAATAACGTTTCTAATTGAGCAATCATTTTAAAGTGATTGCGATCTGAATGTATGATTTGCAAATTAATATCAAGCTTTGATGAAGCCACCTGCATTAATTTATCGACATCACCCCAAAAGCTATCCGTAACCGCGCCTGGATTAAAAAAAACCACATCCAATTTAGCCCACGCAGGCAAAGCAAAACACAGTATGCCTATCCATAAACAACGTAAACATAATAGATGCAAAGGCGAGTACTCCTCGACCGTGTTTCCCCGCATGTGATCCATCACAGAGGTCACTTTATTATTATCGATTCACAACCTTGTTACCGCATAATTACCAAAACAACTCAATGGCAACCAACACTTCGATTAAACCACAAAATAACAAAAAGTGTACTTTATAATAAAGAATATTAATTTTTGCTCCTGTTTTAGGCTCGAAATTATAGAATATTCATTTAATATTAATAAGATAACTCGACGCATAAGATAAGAGGCCATTTTTAATTCCAATATTAGGCCGTGTTGACGTTTCGAGATTAGATTTTGTTCGTTCTGGCAAGTTCGTGCTCGCGAAACGAGGAATGATGTGTAGTTATTTTACTCAAATGACGAGCGGCTCTTATGACTGAAAGTAAGAGCAAGAGCTTGCCAGACGAACCCTTCTGGCAGCATTTGGCTGGCTTTTCTGCCGCGTTATCGTCCGTTTATGTAGAATAACTACACGGCACGGACTTTGCCTTGCATAAAAGCCAGCCTAATTGCTGCAAAAATAACCCTGAAACGTCAACACGCCCTAATCATTCAGCCTCTTTACATAGCGCACTTAACCACAGTCTATCCCCCAAGATTGCCTTACGTTTATTCTCTGTTAGTATATGTATAAATTAACAGTGATTGAGTGCTAACGACTTGCAGCAATTGGATCTTGTTCCGATCACCGAACTCAAGGGCGTCGCCAAAAGAGTCGCGGAAAAACTCGCCAAACTCGGCATCACAACAGTACAAGATCTGCTGTTTCACTTGCCCCTGCGCTACGAAGACCGCACTCAAATCTATCCCATCGCCGCACTCATGCCCGGAAATTACGGCACCATTGAGGCCGAAATCCAGTCGACTCAAATCCTTCAAGGCCGTAAACGCATGCTCGTCTGCAATGTGCGTGACGATACTGGCAGCATGAGCCTACGCTTTTTTAACTTTTCAATGGCGCAGCGCAATGCGATGCAAAATGGATTAATGATCCGTGCCTATGGCGAAATTCGTCGCGGAAGTCATCAAGCGGAAATCGTGCATCCCGAATATAAAATCGTCTATCCGGGTGAGGATATTCACCTAAGCGATACACTTACGCCGATTTATCCCACCACCGAGGGCTTAAAACAGGCGAGTTGGATTAAGCTCACCGAACAGGCACTTGAATTATTAGAAGATGGCGGCTTGACCGAGTTATTACCCGCCCATTTGCAGCCAAACAACATGAGCCTAAAACAGGCGCTGCAAACCCTGCATCGCCCCCATGCGGGGATTTCACAATTTGATTTAGAGCTTGGTCAACACCCCGCGCAGCAGCGACTGGTGCAGGAAGAATTACTCGCCCACAACCTGAGTATGCTACGCCTAAGACAACGCAGTAACCTCGACGCCGCCGTGACCATGCATGCCACGGGGCAATTACTAAACCCTTTTCTCGCCTCACTGCCCTTTAAACCCACAGGCGCGCAGCAACGTGTCGTTGCCGAGATAGGTAAAGATTTAGCACAACCGCACCCCATGATGCGCTTAGTACAAGGGGATGTCGGCTCAGGCAAAACCTTAGTCGCCGCCCTCGCCGCCCTTCAAGCGATTGAAAACGGCTATCAAGTGGCCATGATGGCGCCCACCGAATTACTCGCCGAGCAGCATGCAGCTAACTTTGCCGCGTGGTTTGAACCACTAGGATTAAAAGTCGGTTGGCTTGCGGGTAAGCTTAAAGGCAAGGCGCGGGCGCAATCTTTAGCGGATATTGAATCTGGCGCAGCGCAAATGGTGATCGGTACCCACGCCATTTTTCAGCAACAGGTTATCTTCCATAGGCTCGCCTTAATTATCATCGACGAGCAGCACCGATTTGGTGTCCACCAGCGAATGGGACTCAGGGAAAAAGGTATCAATCAAGGGTTTCATCCCCATCAGTTGATTATGACGGCAACCCCGATCCCACGGACGTTAGCCATGACAGCCTACGCCGATCTCGACACCTCGATTATCGATGAGTTACCCCCAGGGCGCACACCCGTCACCACAGTCGCCATACCCGATTCGCGCCGTAATGAAGTACTCGAGCGCGTCCGCAACAGCGTGATCACGGACAAGCGCCAAGCCTATTGGGTCTGTACCTTGATTGAAGAATCCGAAGTCCTCGAGTGCCAGGCCGCCGAAGATACCGCTGAAGAATTGCGCCAAGCACTGCCGGAGCTGACCATAGGTTTAGTACACGGCAGGATGAAAAGTGCTGAAAAGCAACAAATTATGGCGGACTTTAAAGCGGGAACCATCAACTTATTGGTGGCAACCACAGTAATTGAGGTCGGCGTCGATGTCCCTAACTCTAGCCTGATGATAATCGAAAACCCCGAACGATTGGGACTTGCACAGTTGCATCAACTGCGAGGACGAGTAGGGCGCGGTGCCGTAGCCAGTCATTGTGTGTTACTCTACAAGGCGCCACTGAGTCAAACCGCAAGTCAGCGGTTGAATGTCCTGCGGCAGAGTAATGATGGTTTTGTTATCGCACAGAAAGACTTAGAGATACGTGGTCCCGGTGAAGTGTTAGGCACTAAACAGACTGGGCTAGCCGAACTTAAGATAGCTGATTTAGTTAGAGATCAAGCGCTTATACCACACATCCAAAAGCTTGCGAATCATGTGATGTCGCAAGCACCCGATGCGGTTGATGCCATTATTCATCGTTGGCTTGGGCATAGGCAACAATATGTTCAAGCGTAAACCTTAAGCTAACCCCTTCAAGGTAAAATAAATTCAACCTGTTCAGCTAACCGCTATGGACAAGCGCGTGTAAACTTGCAAAATGAACTTGCAACCTAAAAGGCGGCACTTGCACTTTAATGTTAGCTGCATGATATTCACCACATTACCTTGACACTGAAGCGAAGGATGTAAAATGCAAGTTAATCAAGATGATAGAATTACACCTCAAGAGACCTCGTCTAGCAGTAATCGCTTTGCATTGATTGCGATTGTGCTCGTCATCCTGCTCTCTGCGGCAGGTTATTACTACTATAGTAAAGATGACTCACCCAAACTCATTCCTAATGCACCGATAGTACTACCAGAGCCACCATCGTCAGAACCGCTTACTCTGGAAACAAACCCTGAGCCTGAAGCCACTCCAGTGGAAAACGTAACACCACAAACGACCACGACGGAAACTGACTCAACCACCACCGTTGAGCCTCAAGCGCCCGTAGAAACGGTGCCAAACTTGCCTGAGAGTGATGCTTTTGTGCATCAAAAAGCACTGGCACTTATCAGCAATAATGTCGTAGGTTCATCCTTAGTCACACAAGATTTGATCCGTCAGTTTGTAGTCTTCGTGGATAACTTGGCGCAGGGCGAATTGACCCGCAAAGTCAGCCCAATTAAGGGCCCTGAAAAACTCTTTACCGTGGCGGAAATCACTAACAAAGTGTATTTAAATCCAGAGAGTTACCACAGATACGATGCCTACGCGACCGTCATTGCCAATATGGATGAGCAAAGCTTAATGCACACCTACAAGCAACTCACGCCGCTATTTGATGAAGCCTTCGCTGAACTGGGTTATAGCAACGCCAAATTCAATGACAGAATGCTACAAGCAATTAAGGTAATGCTCGCAGCGCCAATTATTGAAGAGCCCATTGAGCTGAGTTCAATTAGCGTCAACTATCGCTTCGTTGATCCCAATTTGGAAGCCTTACCTAGTGCCCAAAAACTGCTTGTTCGTATGGGACCAGAGAACACTCGTAAAGTGAAAACTGCACTGCGTAAAATGGAAAGCCAACTCGCACAATAGATTGATATTCAATCAATAGTGGCATTATTAATAATAAACAGGCGCCTCGAGCGTCTGTTTATTATTGATATCAGAGCCTGTTCAACTGAGGTTAAGCCACTTAGTCTACACTCCCTGTCTTTATCCCGTTCTGAAAACTATGTTAGCCAACAGTGACAAAGCAAAATCTCATTGCATTTTATTAACCTTACATATGCAAATGACTTCATTAAAACTAAGGACTTAGTGTAGAATGTGCCGTTCAATAAATGGGGGAATTGTGTTCGTTCATCCAACGAGCAAATAGCGATAAGCCAGTCAATTCATTAATGTTTTCGCTTAGTTAGGGATAACTAAGACAGCTTTAAATAGTGTCGAGGCAAAGTAGTGCAACTCAGATTCAGCATCCTCTCTTGGGGGGCGTGGGCTCCAAACTATCAGCAGCATGATGACTGGCAAACTTGGTGCAAGCACTCGGCTGAAACGACCAAAGAGGCTTCACCCACTGACAGCATATCTCCGGCACTTCCCCTAGTGCCAGCCATGCAGCGTAGACGCTTTAGCCGTTTAACAAAAATGATGCTGGATGTCAGTTTTCAATGTGATACGCCACCAAACTGCCGCTCGATATTTGCTTCCCGCCACGGCGAACTGCATCGCACTATTGGCTTACTCGAAGATATTATCGCTAAGCAACCGCTTTCTCCCTTAGGTTTTAGTCAATCCGTGCATAACACTGGCAGTGGTATTTTTGGCATTTTACACAATAACACCGCTCCTTCTACCTCAATTGCCGCAGGCACTGAAACCCTTTCCCAAGCCATGGTGGAAGCTTTCGCCCAGCTACATCAATCAGCAGAGCCGTTATTACTGATCTTTGGCGATGATCCTGTGCCGCCGGTATACGATGAGTTTACCCAAGAGTATGAACTCCCCTTAGCCTTAGGTTTTACCCTCGCGCCTGCTTGTCCTAGCTCGTCCGTAAAGCTCACGCTAAGCCAACTGACTCAAGCACAGCAACAAGTTACTCCTGCGCTGTCCTACGGCATGTTGATCCATGCTCTAGCGACCTCACAAAACATTGCTGGCTGTTTATCCCATTGGCACTGGAGCGTAGAACATGGCTAATCCCGCTCCACAGGGGGCACAGTTCAATGTCGCTTATACGCTGCCCGAAAAACGCCGCACGGGAATCAAATATATTCCCCGTTGGCTCGGTGGCGTCAGTTGCTATATTGCCTTTGGTTTAGGTGGACTGTTAAGTTCGCTCACCATATTGCCGTTACTGCGTTTTTGGCCCGGCACACCTGAGGCGAGGATTATCCGCGTGCAAAAAGCGGTGCACACTATGTTTAAAGGCTTTGTCGCTATGTTGACGTGGGCTGGGGTGATCAACGTTAGCACCCATAATGCCGAGCAGTTACATAGCGCCAAAGGGGTGATAGTCATCGCCAATCACCCGAGTCTCGTCGATGTGGTGGTGTTGATCAGCCTCATGCCCAATGCGGGTTGTATCGTTAAACAAGGCCTTTGGCGTAATCCGTTTTTACGTGGTGTGGTTTCCTGCGCAGGTTATATCCCGAATCGCGGCGCAGAGTTGATGCTCGAAGATTGCCGCGAAGTGCTCGCCAGAGGCACTAATTTAATTATCTTCCCTGAAGGTACGCGCACAGTATTTGGCTCAATAATTAATGAATTTGCCCGGGGCGCCGCCAATATTGCTATTCGTACCCAAGCCGATATTTTACCTGTGGTTTTGCGCACCAATGTGCGAGGTTTGACAAAGGAACAGCCTTGGTATGAGATCCCAAGGCAAACCATGGGAATGGCCGTCGAAATCGGCAATCCAATTCCTCACCAAGCCTATCAAGCCCCTTTGGGTGAGCATGCGAAAATGGCCCGACAATTAACTCGGGACCTTGAACAATATTATCAACAACAACTCGAAAATAATTATGACTTTACACAACGAAATTAAACAGTTAATTATCGACTGCCTCGACCTAGAAGATGTCAGTATTGATGATATTGAAACCGATGCCCCCCTATTTGGTGACGGACTCGGACTCGATTCTATCGACGCCCTCGAGTTAGGTTTAGCCATCAAGAAAAAGTTTGATGTCAAAATCGAAGCCAACTCGGATAGCACTAAGGCGCATTTTTACAGTGTGGCCAGCCTTGCTAAATTTATCGAATCACAGCGCCCATAGGAGAGGAAAATGCAAAACCGTGAACAAATCCTCGCTATGCTGACCACGATTTTAGTGGATGAGTTTGAAATAGATGCCGATGCGATTACCCCTGACGCCAATCTTTACGAAGAGTTAGATCTGGACAGTATTGATGCCGTCGATCTGGTGATTAAGCTGCAACAACTGACAGGCAAAAAAATTCAACCCGATGAATTTAAATCCGTTCGTACCGTCAATGATGTGGTCAACGCCATTGAAGGCCTAGTAAAAGACTAATGCGCGTCCTGCTACAGGTGCTCACCGCACTCGCGCTGATCGCCTACCCAGTTGCCGTGTATTTGGGGCTAAACTATCTACCCGCAGGCACAATCGCCCTAGTGCTTTGCCTGTTGTTAGTAGTGCGTTTAATGCTGCAAAAGCAAAAGGTTAAAACCTTAGTCTTGCCTTTGCTTGTGGGGATCTCGCTCACTGCTGGCAGTTTTGTGGCAAAACGCAGCGACTGGCTGTTGTATTACCCGGTGGTGATTAATCTCACCATGTTAGCCCTGTTTAGCTACTCGCTATACCAAGGCCCAAGCATGATAGAGCGGCTCGCGCGGTTAAAAGAACCCGACTTGCCGGATGAAGCCATAGGCTACCTTAAAAAAGTCACCCTAATTTGGTGCGGCTTATTTATCCTAAATGGCTCAATGGCGGCCTATACCGCCGCATTTACCAGCTTAGCAACTTGGACCTTGTACAACGGTTTGATTGCATATGTACTCATGGGACTGCTCCTCGGTGGGGAATGGTTATATCGCAGCTTTTGGTTGAAGAAAACATGACACAGCTACTCAAAAACTGGTTAATCCAGGGGCCATTCGCCCAACAACTGATCAGCTTTAACCACCATGACATAGTCACAGGTACCTTGTTTACCAATCAGGTGGCCCATTTTTATGAGCAGCTGCGCCAAGCGCCTGAGCGAAAATGGCTACTGGCGAGTGATACCAGCGATCTGTTTGCCGTTGGCCTATGTGCCGCACTCTTGGCAGGCAAAGAAATTATTTTGCCGCCCAACACCCAAACCGGCACCTTGAGCGAATTAACACACCAATTTGAAGGCATATTGTCCGACAAGCCATTGTGCGAGAGTCACGCCTTTATCCTATTGAATAAAGAGCTGAGTCTGCCCACAAAATCTTGGCCCAAGAGCGACACCTTTGGTGAACTGGTGCTGTTTACCTCGGGCAGCAGTGGCGAGCCTAAGGCCATTCGCAAGAGCTTAAGGCAGCTCGATGCCGAAGTGACTGTGCTCGAGCATACCTTCGCCGAACATTTGCCCCATTGCAGTGTGGTCTCAACCGTTTCCCATCAGCATATCTATGGCTTGCTGTTTAAAATCCTCTGGCCCTTAGCCGCCAGTCGCCCCTTTTTAAGCGAGCAAATTGAATATCCAGAGACCTTAAGCTACTACACTGCGCTGTTGCCTAATCTGTGTTTGATCAGTAGCCCGGCACAATTATCCCGTTTGCCTAAGGCGCTGGAGCATGAACGCCAACTGCGCTCACCCAGCTTAGTCTTCAGCTCCGGCGGCCCCTTAAGTTTCACCGCCGCCCAGGGTGTCGCCCAATGTTACGGCCATTTACCCATAGAGATTTTTGGTAGCACCGAAACCGGCGGTATTGCCTATCGCCGTCAAAATGAGGCCGATGAACCTTGGCAAGTGTTTGAACAAATTATCATAGACCAAGACGCTGACGATGGCGCCCTGCTGCTGAAGTCACCCTACTTGGCCGACGATCAATGGTTACGTTGCGAAGATAAAATCGAACCGACAGCCAATGGCCAATTTAGACTCAAGGGCAGGCTCGATCGCATCGTTAAGATTGAAGAAAAACGCCTGTCGCTGGCGCAAATGGAGACATTGCTCTGTAGCCACGCCTATGTCGAGCAGGCCGCCTTGGTCGTATTGCCCCAGTTTAAATCCCAGTTAGGAGCCGTCATTACGCTATCACCATTGGGCCGTAGCGTGCATCAAGAGCAGGGAAAACTCAGTATCAACAATGCCTTAAAAGCGCATCTACTGACCCAATTTGAACGAGTAACCTTACCGCGCCGTTGGCGTTACCCCGACACCCTACCGTTAAACACTCAGGGTAAGCGTGTCGCAGCCCAGCTAGTTGAGTTATTTGACCATGATTAAGTCGAGTTTACCGCCGATACTCACATCAGAGATCGGCCCTGATAGCATTGAATTACGCCTGCTGGTCGCCGCCGATCTCGAATATTTTAACGGCCATTTCCCCGAGCAAGCCGTACTCCCCGGCGTGACCCAACTCGATTGGGCCGTGCGCTTAGGTTGCGAGCATTTTGGTTACAACGCTGCGGTCGCTAATTTAGAAGTACTAAAGTTTCAACAGCTTATTCTACCAGGGCAGGAAGTGACCTTAGTCATCAGTCACAATGCCGCCAAGGAAAAACTCACCTTTGCCTACAGCGATGGCGACCACCGCTATGCCTCAGGCCGTATCAGCTTTGCCAGCAAGCAAGGTGATGGAGCGGCGCAGTGAGCGACGGTATGAACGACATAATGTTAGCCCCGCCAAGTGATTTAATGGGCCCAGTCCCAATCAAGCTGGCACTGGTGATCCCCAATTACAATCACAGCGCCGCGATCGCCCAGACCTTGGACGATCTCGCCACTCTTAATCTGCCCTGCTATTTGATTGACGATGGCAGTAATGATGAGACCCGCTATCTGCTGCAATCCTTGGCGGAGCAACACGATTGGGTGACCTTGCTGCAACACCCCTACAACCGAGGGAAAGGTGCGGCAGTGATGACAGGGCTTCGCCGCGCCTATCGCGATGGCTTTACCCATGCGCTACAGGTCGATGCCGATGGTCAGCATAATTTAAGCGATATCCCCGCGATGCTCGCCAAAGCGCAGGCTAAGCCGGATGCGCTGATCTCGGGTAAGCCCGAGTACGATGAGTCCGTCCCCAAGGGGCGACTCTACGGCCGTTATCTCACCCACTTTTGGGTATGGGTCGAAACCTTAAGCTTTGATATTCAAGATTCTATGTGCGGATTTAGGGTGTATCCATTAGCTGCCACCGAGCGTCTCTTCAGCCAACAAGCACTAACAGAGCGGATGGATTTCGATATCGAAATTCTGGTAAAACTCTACTGGCAAGGGGTGGAAATTCTGTTTCACCCCACCAAAGTGATTTACCCTGAAAACGGCGTCAGCCATTTTCAAGGTGTGGCCGACAATGTGCGTATCACTAAACTGCACACGCGGCTATTTTTCGGTATGCTAAAACGTCTGCCGCAGTTGCTGCGCCGTAAACAAGCGGCGAAATCGACGTCATCTGCTCATACTGCGACCCATTGGTCTGCCATGAAGGAGCGCGGCAGTTATTGGGGCATCAAACTATTAGTCGAAAGCTACCGTTTTGGTGGCCATTGGCTATGCCGCGCCATTATGTATCCCGTAATTTGCTACTTCTTCCTGACCGGCAAAGTCAGCCGCGAAGCCTCATTGGATTTTCTGCGCCGCGTGCAGCGCCTCGAGCCACGGCATCCTCAGTTAAATCAGCCCGTTGGCTGGCGCGACAGCTTAAGCCACTTTATCGCCTTTGGTAATGCGGCGCTCGATAGAATCGATGCTTGGTGCGATCGCATTCAATTAAGCCAAGTCGATTTTCCCGACCGCCAAGTGCTCGCCGATCAGCTAGAAAGCGGCCAAGGTGCCGTGCTGCTGGTGTCCCACTTAGGCAATCTCGAGCTGTGCCGCGCGATTTCAATCCACCAGCGTAAGGTCAAAGTGAATGTCATGGTGTTAACCAGCCATGCCGAAAACTTTAATAATGTACTCAAACAGTTAAATCCCGATAGCTCGCTGAATTTGATCCAAGTGACCGAGCTAAATCCCGCCACCTCCATGCTATTGCAGCAAAAAATTGAAGACGGCGAGTTAGTGGTGATTGCAGGGGATAGAACCTCATCCCACGCCCAAGGGCGAGTCGTGTACGCGCCATTTATGGGTCAAGATGCTGCCTTCCCGCAGGGGCCCTTTATTCTGGCCGGACTCTTAGATTGCCCGGTTTATCTGATGTTCTGCCTGCGTGAGCAAGGGCGTTATCGAGTGCATTTAGAGCGCTTCGCCGAGACACTTAAAGGCCCACGAGCGGGCAGAATGGAACGACTCCAACAGGCCGTTTATTGCTACAGCGAACGCCTCGAACACTACGCAAGGCGTGAGCCCTTGCAATGGTTTAACTTTTTTGATTTTTGGCGGAATGATAACCAGGTTAACCGCGCGACATCCGCCCACAAAACGACAGCAGCACTCCCGGAGCAGGAGCGCACTACAGACAGGACAGAGCATTTATGAGCCACGCAGTTACTCACACGACAACCACTGAGCAGCCAATCGAATTTGGCCGTCAGTCACTCACATTAGAGCAAGTCGTCGCCGTGGCTAAGGGCGCCAAGGTCAAACTTTGTGATGATGCCGATTATCAAGAATATATCCAAAAAGGCGCCCGCTTTATCGATAGTTTGCTGCACGAAGAAGGTGTGGTCTATGGCGTCACCACCGGCTATGGCGACTCTTGCACAGTAAATGTGAGTCTTGACTTAGTCCACGAGTTGCCGCTGCACTTATCCCGTTTTCATGGTTGTGGCCTTGGCGAAGTCTTAAGCGTAATGCAGGCGCGCGCCGTGATGGCTTGCCGTTTAAACTCCCTCGCGATTGGCAAATCCGGCGTGACATATGAGTTATTAAAGCGCATCGAAACCTTGCTTAATCTCAATATAGTACCAGTGATCCCAGAGGAAGGTTCGGTTGGTGCCAGCGGTGACTTAACGCCATTGTCTTACTTGGCCGCCGTGCTAGTTGGCGAGCGCGAAGTGATTTATAAGGGTGAGCGCAGAGCCACCCAAGAGGTTTACCGCGAGCTGAACATCACGCCCCATGTGCTGCGCCCCAAGGAAGGTTTAGCCCTGATGAATGGCACGGCGGTGATGACGGCATTAGCCTGTTTAGCCTTTGATCGCGCACAATATTTAGCGCGTTTAGCCAGCCGCATTACCGCCATGGCGTCGTTAACCCTCAAAGGTAACTCTAACCATTTCGACGATATTCTGTTTGCCGCCAA
Organism: Shewanella xiamenensis; assembly: GCF_014647135.1. Taxonomy (GTDB): domain Bacteria; phylum Pseudomonadota; class Gammaproteobacteria; order Enterobacterales; family Shewanellaceae; genus Shewanella; species Shewanella xiamenensis. The sequence goes on along the minus strand of NZ_BMOP01000007.1, from coordinate 121,505 downwards.
ACCCCATCCGGGACAAAACCAAATCGCGACTTGGATCAGGGAAGATTTGAACCACCATGTTCATCCCCGCAATTCAGATCGTCTGCAGGACAGATATTCCATCCGCTGCGCGCCGCACATCATTGGCGTATTGCAGGATGCGCTGCCCTTTATGCGCCAATTTATCGAAACCGAAGTTAACAGCGCCAACGATAACCCCATAGTCGATGGTGAAGGCGAGCATATTCTCCACGGCGGCCATTTCTACGGTGGACACATTGCCTTTGCGATGGACTCCTTGAAAAACACTGTGGCCAACATCGCCGATCTCATCGACCGCCAAATGGCATTAGTGATGGACCCTAAGTTTAACAACGGTTTACCCGCTAACCTTTCGGGTTCAACTGGGCCACGCCGCGCCATCAACCATGGCTTTAAGGCGGTGCAAATCGGCGTTTCAGCTTGGACGGCAGAGGCGCTCAAGCACACTATGCCCGCGAGTGTTTTCTCTCGCTCAACCGAATGTCATAACCAGGACAAAGTCAGCATGGGCACTATCGCCGCCCGTGACTGTGTGCGCGTATTGCAACTAACAGAGCAAGTCGCCGCAGCAGCCCTACTCGCCATGACTCAAGGCATTGGTCTGCGTATCAAACAGAATGAGTTAGACGAAGCCTCGCTGACGCCTTCGCTGGCGACCACGCTCGCCCAAGTGCGCGCCGATTTTGAGCCATTAGTCGAAGACAGACCGCTCGAAGCCGTGCTGCGCCAAACCGTTGCGAAAATCCAAGCGGGCGAATGGGAAGTGTGCCGATGAAAGCCTTGCTCAGCATAGAAATGGACATGCAGATCCCCTTCCACGATGTGGATTCTATGGGGATCACTTGGCATGGTAATTACCTGCGTTATTTCGAGATTGCCCGCTGCAAATTACTCGACGAGTTAGGCTACAACTATCGCCAAATGCAGGCCTCGAACTACGCTTGGCCGATTATTGATTTGCAGATCAAATACGTTAAAGCCAGCACCTTCGAGCAAAACATTACCGTGCGCGCCGAGTTGGTCGAGTGGGAAAATCGTCTAAAAATCAATTATCAAATCCGTGATACGGCAACCGGTGAGCGAATTACCAAGGGCTATACCATTCAGGCGGCGGTGGATATGACGAGCCAAGAAATGTGCTTTGTGACGCCAGAGATATTCCGCAGCAAAATCGCCCCGCTGCTTGCAAAGGCGGATAGCGAATGATTGCCTTCCTCGCACGAACTAAGTGGTGGCAAGGGTTCTGCCAAAGCCTACTAATAATCTGCACACTGCTGTTTGGCTCGGTACAGGCGCAGAGCCTCGCCGATTCGAACCTCACAAGTTCGAGCCAATATCAAACGCTATTTGCCCAAGGCGCAGATAACGGCGCATTGCTCGCCCTTAGCCAAAAGCTCAATCTTGGCGAGACGGTTCGCGGCCACTTTGTGCAATCGCGCCAACTTAAAGTGTTAAAAAAGCCCCTCGAGAGCCAAGGCCAGTTTGTATTCGACAAGGCACAAGGGCTGATCTGGCAACAACTTAGCCCCTTTGAGTCCTTGCTGATTTTAAAAGATAAGCAACTGATCCAAAAAGATAGCCAAGGGCGAGTGCAAATCAGCCAAGCCGATACTTCGGCAAGCGCGGCGGCCATGGGGGATTTGTTACCGACTCTAGTGAATGCCATGCTGGGCGGCGATATGTCGGGCTTAAGTGCAAACTTCGAACTGCACTTTTTAGCCCAAGAACCCTTGGCGCAAGACAAGTCGTCACAAGAAAGCTCAAGTTCAGGCAGCGCAAACTGGCAGTTGGGATTAACCCCTAAAGATCCGCTGATGAAGAAGGCCATCGCCCACATGGTGCTCGAAGGCAGTGATACTCTACATGCCTTAGTGCTACTCAGCGCCAATCCGAGTGTGAGCCCGCAGGATATTACCCGTATCGATTTTAGCGAGCTGCGCCAAGGTCCACTGAGTGAGGCTGAGTTAGCCCAATATGCCATCAGCCAGACGAGTTCTAAAGACGCGGGTTCAAGGGAGTAAGGCAGAATCATGGCGCCCAAGATTGCCACACGTATTGGCCATAGCCTGATGCAAACCTCGACTAAATGGCGCTTCGCTATTTGGCTGTGTTTGATGCTGGCGGCAAGCCTATGGACGCTGCAACTGTGGCAAAATGGGGCTAAGGTTCAAAGCGATATTCTCGCCATGTTGCCCCATCTGCAGCAGGATGCGCTCACAGCGCGCGCCCTCGAGCAAGTGGAGTCAACACTCGCCGATCAAGTGTATCTTGCCCTGATTGCCAAGGATGAAACGCAAGCAATTGCGGCGGCAACGCTCCTGATGGAGCAGCTTAAGACTCAAAATACCGCCTTTACCGATATTCGCAGTGCCGACATGCAAATGGGTGAAGCCCTAGGCCAATATTATTTTCCCCATCGATTTAAGCTATTAACCTCAGAGCAAGCCGATGCGTTAACCCATAATGGCCTCGATAGCTTAGTTGCCTCGGCCACACAACAGCTCTACAACGCCTTTAGTTACGCCAATAGCCAACTGCTCACTCAAGATCCTTTGCTGTTATTTCCCGCCAATTTGCTCGCCCTCGCACCCAGCTCGAAACTGAGCGCCAAGCAAGGGATTTTACTTGCTCACCCCAACCAAGGTGTTGATAACAGTAAGGGCGTGGCCGCTATTGTGATGGCAAAGGGTAAAGACAGCGCCTTTAATCCTAATGCCCAACTCATTCAGCAAGCAGCGTTAACACAAGCACTTACTACAGTCACTGAGCAATATGCCGGCATACAAGTGTTACAGGCGGGCGCGCTATTTCATGCTATAGAAGCAACGAATACCGCTAAGAGTGAAATCTCTGTCCTTGGCCTCGCCTCTCTGCTTGGGGTGGTGTTATTAGTTTGGCTGGCGTTTCGCTCCGTCATGCCGCTATTGCTTGCAATAGTGACAATATCCAGTGGTTTACTGCTGGCGGTGACCTTTACCCTAAGCGTGTTCGGGGAGCTGCATTTGCTCACCCTCGTCTTTGGCACCAGCCTGATTGGGATTGCTATCGACTACAGTTTCCACTTTTACTGCGAGCGGTTAAGCGATCATCAGCGTAGCGCGCAGGCGACCGTGGCCTATATTTTCCCCACTGTGTCGCTCGCCTTTATCACCAGCGCCTTGGCCTATGTCGGCATTGGCCTCGCGCCGTTTCCCGGCATGCAGCAGGTGGCGATTTTCTGCGCCTCTGGCTTACTCGGTGCTTACCTGACGTTAGTGCTGGCTTACCCACTCTTAGCGGGCAGCAAGTTACCTTCGGGAGAGCGTCCGCTAAATCTTGCACAGGCCTATCTTACGAAACTCACCGGATTCTCAAACAAACTGGTGTCGCCATGGGGATTGAGTCTATTCACCTTAGTGTTCGTAGGTGTTTGTCTGCTGGGTATCAGCCAACTTAAGGTGGATGATGATATTCGCCATTTACAACAAAGCCCTGCGAGCGTGACTGAGCCTGAAGATAAGCTCAGAAAACTCCTCAGTGGTGGTACGGATAACCAGTTTTTATTGGTGCGCGCATCGAGTGAAGAAGCCTTACTGCAACGGCTCGAAGCCCTTAGCCCACAGCTCGATGCTGCCATAAAACAGCAAGAGCTGGGCAATTATGTCAGCCTCAGCCGTTACCTGCCGAGCAAGCAAAAGCAAGATGCGGCGTATCAATTACAGAGCGAGATTTACCAGTCGCAATTAACCACAGTACTAAGCCACATTGGCCTTGATGAGAGCCTAGCGCCAAACCTTTCTGCCGCCTATCTTGGCGCCAAGGATAGCTATATCACCCCGGCGGATTTTTTCGAACTGGGCTTTGGTAAACAGCTAGCGCCACTTTGGCTTGCACCACTGGGATTAGCGCCGCTTGAACACTCAACGGAGCCAACGGCCAATCCAGATAATACACAGCGAGGAAGCGACAGCCATGGCGCTATAGTGTTGCTCGGTGGTATTGAAGATATTGCAGCTCTCAAAGCGCGCTTTGCCAAAGATCCGCAAGTGCAACTTATCGATAAAGTCGCGGATATCTCCACCGTGATGGGGCATTATCGCCTGCTCACCCTTAAATTATTGGGGCTAGCACTGGTTATCGCGCTCTTGCTATTTAGCCTAAGTTTTGGGCTCAAAAAGGCCACTGTGGTTGTCGCCGTGCCGGCACTCGCCGCGGTACTTACCTTAGCCATTTTAGGCTTAGTCGGCTCACCCTTAAGCTTATTCCATGCGCTGGCGCTGATTTTAGTCTTCGGGATTGGGATAGATTACAGCTTGTTTTTTGCCGCCGCAGCGCAACATGGCAGGGCGGTGATGATGGCGGTGTTTATGTCCGCCTGCTCGACCCTATTGGCCTTTGGCTTACTCGCCTTTAGCCAAACCCAAGCTATTCATTACTTTGGATTAACCCTATCCCTCGGCATAGGCTTTACCTTTGTACTTTCGCCATTGATTTTGACCACTCGCCAGGTTTTAACCACCAACAAGGTCTCGATACCTACAAGGAATGTTATTTAAATGTCTACCTCTACCGCGGCTAGATCCACACCGTCTCACTCCCTTTGCGTCGATGTCGCCATTATCGGCGCAGGCCCTTCCGGCTCGATTGCAGCAAGCCTGCTACATAAGCAAGGCAAACGCGTATTAGTGCTAGAAAAACAACACTTTCCACGTTTTTCTATCGGCGAGAGTCTACTGCCCTGCTGTATGCAATTTATTGAAGAAGCGGGCATGTTAGAGGCGCTGAATGCCGCGGGATTCCAATATAAAAACGGTGCAGCCTTCCGCCGTAACGGGGTGTATACCACCTTCGACTTTACCGACAAATTTACCCCAGGGCCGGGAACAACCTTCCAAGTACAACGGGGAAACTTCGATAAATTACTCGCCGATACTGCGGCAAGTTTTGGGGTGGAGATCCGTTACGGTGAAACCGTTGAGGCGATAGAGTTAACTGCCGCACCTCGTTTAACTGTGCGTAACGAGCAGGGCGAACTTTACCAAGTCGAGGCCAAATATGTGCTCGATGCCAGCGGTTTTGGCCGCGTATTACCACGGCTGCTCGACCTCGAAACGCCGTCCTCACTGCCGACTCGCAGCGCCATCTTCACCCATGTGGAAGATAACATCAGCGATCCCAACTTTGACCGGAATAAGATTTTAATTAGCGTGCACCCGCAGCATCAGGATATTTGGTACTGGTTAATTCCCTTCAGCAACGGCCGCTGCTCACTTGGTGTGGTAGCCGAACCGCAATTGCTCGCGCGCCTCGAAGGCGATTTAGAGCAGCAGTTAATGACCATAGTCAACGAAGAGCCCGGCCTTAACGCACTGCTTGCCAATGCCAAAGTCGCCCAGCCCTGTGCGACACTCAAAGGCTACTCCGCCAACGTCTCGCGCCTCGCTACCGATAAGTTTGCGTTGCTGGGCAATGCCGGCGAGTTCCTCGATCCGGTGTTTTCATCGGGCGTAACTATCGCGATGCAGTCGGCATCCATGGCAGCAAAATGCGTGACCAAACAACTTAATGGTGACACAGTGGATTGGCCTACCGAGTACTCAGCGCCGTTAATGCAAGGGGTGAACACCTTCCGCACCTATGTGCAGGCTTGGTACGATGGGCGCTTCCAGGATGTGATTTTTTATGAAGATCCGAATCCTAAAATCAAGCAAATGATTTGCTCGATTTTGGCGGGCTATGCTTGGGATGTGCAAAATCCCTTTGTTAAAGAATCCGAGCGACGTCTAAACATGGTGGTCGAGCTATGTCGGCAGGATGCTGAACTCATCACCGCCGAACCAGCAATCAGCGAACTCACAATCAACGAATTAGCCGAGGTGTAATTCGATGCGTCTAAGCCCTAACGCCAAAGGTCGCACAAAAGCGATAGTGACAGTTGCCCTAATGCTCTCAAGCCTCGGCTTGATGGGCTGTAGTGAGCTGCTCTATCGGCAAACTTGCGTCGGATTCACAAAAGATATGCGTTATTGCTTAGCGCCACTGCCACAGCATTTTGGCCCTGCAACGGATAAACCACTCACTAAGCCAACAACTCAGCCAGCAGCAAACCCAGCTGGCACAAACTCTGCGAACCAGAGTCAAAGTCAGCAAGGCGACAGCAAAGCAAAGGTATCCTCCCAATCTTTTAGTCAGAAGGTGAGCATAAAAGTGGGCGATAACACCCATGAGCTGCTCACCCAGCTTGAACTTGAAGGGGAACGCATGACGCTGGTTGGGCTCGCTCCGCTAGGGCAAGCGTTGTTTACCTTGGTTTACGATGGAAATACACTCAGCAGTGAGCAGAGTCAGCTACTCGGGAATGAGTTTAAAGCCGAATATCTGATGGCGATGATGCAACTTATCTATTGGCCAGAACAGAGTATTCGTAGTCATTTAGAAGGTGGAAGTTTAGTGACAGGGCTATGTGACGCCATCCCCTGCCGCCAGTTTTATAGCCAAGACACGCTTATCAGTTACAACGATAACCAAACCCAAGTGATACAAATTCGTTATCAGCACCAAACCGACGATTCCCTTTGGCAGGCACATATTAATTTAACCATGCCGCAGGCAAAGTTTGAGTTAGAGATACAACCCATTTAAGCGTTAAGTTATAGGCTGCCAATCAAAGATAAAACTTAAAACTAATCATATTAGCCACTTATATTTACCACCCAGATTCGGTAATAGGTATAGCAAGCAACAATGAATAACAGAGTCGCCATTACACAGATTGGATTGTGTACCCCGTTAGGGCAAACGCCCGAGCAGGTGTTAGCCCGCTTAATTGCAGGCGATACCAGTGCCATGCAAACCAATGACACCCTATTATTTGGGGAGTCGACACTGGTTGCGCCCGTCACTGAGCCATTACCGACAATACCTGCCGCACTGGCGCAATTCGATTGTCGCAATAATCAGTTACTCCTTGCTGCCGCGCAGCAAATTACCGACACGGTCGAACAGGCGAAACAGACATATGGCGCCGACCGCATCGGCGTGGTGTTAGGCACTAGCACCTCAGGGATTTCGAAGGGCGAAGCCGCCTTGGCCTATCGCAATCAACACGGCCACTTCCCCGCCGATTACCATTACTTCCAGCAGGAACTTGGCAGCACCAGCGATTTTTTACGCCAATTATTTACGCTCCAAGGTCCCTGCTACACCATTTCGACCGCCTGCTCCTCTAGCGCTAAAGTGTTTGCCAGCGCCAAACGCCTACTTGAGGCCAAGCTGTGCGATATGGTGATTGTCGGCGGTATCGACAGCCTGTGCCAACTCACAGTTAACGGGTTTCACGCCTTAGAGTCGGTTTCCAAAGGACATTGCAATCCCTTCAGCGCCAATCGTGATGGCATCAATATCGGTGAAGGCGCCGCGCTATTTACCCTAACCTTAGCGACAGACAACACAGCAAATGAAGCCTGCGTATTGCTCGCAGGTATTGGCGAGTCGAGCGATGCGCACCATATGTCAGCACCGCATCCTGAAGGCGCAGGGGCGATTGCCGCCATGCAGGCCGCGCTTGATGATGCACAAATATCTGCGCAAGATATTGATTATATAAACTTACATGGCACAGCAACGCCTAAAAATGATGCAATGGAAAGCCGCGCCGTACTCTCGGTATTTGGCGACACGCCGCCCCCTGCAAGCTCAACCAAACCGCTGGTCGGCCATACCTTAGGCGCTGCGGGCGCGATTGAAGCCGCATTTTGTTACCTGTTGCTGTCACCGCATAATCACAGCTTTGCCCTGCCGCCCCATAGGTTTGATGGGCAGCAAGATCCGCAGGACCCCAGCATTGCGCTAGTCGCGCCCATGCAATGTGCCGAGCATGGCAAGCTTAACTATGTGATGAGCAACTCCTTCGCCTTTGGCGGCAGCAATGCCAGCCTGATTTTTTGCCGTAAAGGGGCTTAAGATTGATGTCCAGTTCTATCAATACCGCAATTTCAGCCGCTGAGCCGATTTGGCTGCAACACTTAGCCGAGCAGAATATTGCCGATTTTATTCCGCATCGTGCGCCAATGATCTTGATTGATAAGATTATTAGCCATCAGCAGGATGTGCTCGAAACTGAAGTGCTGATCACTCCGCAGAGCGCTTATTTTGACGAGCATCGTCAAGCCGTCCCCAATTATGTGGGTATCGAATATATGGCGCAGAGCATTGCCGCTTTAGCGGGCGTTGAGGCTAAACTGCGTCACGATAAAATCCGCGTGGGATTTTTATTGGGATCGCGTAAATTAGCCTTACACTCGGCGCAATACGAACTCAATCGCTGCTACCGCACTCAGGTTAAACGCCTCTATCAGGAAGAGTCGGGACTGGCGGTATTTGATTGCCAGATTTATCTATTGCCCGAAGCGGGAGCGCAGCAAACACCACTGTTAGTGGCCGAGGCCAATGTGAATGTGTTCCAACCCCAGGACACCCAAGCGTATATCGCCTCAAGCCAGCAGGCTTAATGCCAAGAATCATACTTGGCAGCAATAAGTCTTATCACAAAAGGATTTAGCCCTTTGATGCACAAACAACTCATCAAGCATCACGGGTGGAGAAATAAAGATGAATAACAGAGTATTAGTCACAGGTTCGAGCCGCGGTATTGGCAAAGCCATCGCCCTTAAACTGGCTGCGGCAGGTTATGATATCGCGCTGCATTATCACAGCAATCAGGCCGCAGCCGATGCTAGCGCCGCAGAACTTAGCGCCCTTGGGGTTAACGTCAGCCTACTAAAGTTTGATGTTGCCGACCGCGTTGCCGTCAGAGCCGCCCTTGAGGCCGATATCGAGGCTAATGGCGCTTATTATGGCGTGGTGCTTAATGCGGGCATCAACCGTGACAATGCTTTTCCGGCGATGAGTGAAGCCGAATGGGATAGCGTAATCCACACTAACCTCGATGGTTTTTATAATGTGATTCATCCCTGCGTTATGCCTATGGTGCAAGCGCGCAAGGGTGGACGAATTATCACCTTGGCTTCCGTTTCCGGTATCGCGGGTAACCGTGGTCAGGTCAATTACAGCGCCTCTAAAGCGGGGCTGATTGGCGCGACTAAGGCGCTGTCCTTAGAGCTGGCCAAACGTAAGATCACCGTAAACTGTATCGCCCCAGGCTTAATCGAAACCGATATGGTGGCGGATATTCCTAAGGATATGGTCGAGCAGTTAGTGCCGATGCGCCGCATGGGCAAACCGAATGAAATCGCCGCCTTAGCAGCCTTTTTAATGTCGGACGATGCCGCCTATATCACGCGCCAAGTGATTTCGGTGAATGGAGGCATGATCTAAATGACCCAGCGCAATCCCCTAGGCAGACGTGTCGTCGTTACCGGTATCGGTGGCATCAGCGCCCTAGGCCATGACTGGCCAAGTATCGCAAGCAGCCTTAAGGCACAAAAAAACTGTGTCGTGACGATGGCGGAATGGGACAAATACGACGGACTAAACACCCGCCTTGCTGCACCCATTACTGACTTTGAGGTGCCTAGCCACTATTCGCGCAAAAAAATCCGCTCCATGGGACGCGTCTCGATTATGGCGACTCGCGCCAGCGAACTTGCGCTGATAGATGCTGGACTATTGGACGACCCTATCGTCACCTCGGGGGAAATGGGCATTGCCTATGGTTCCTCCACTGGCAGTACTGATCCGCTGGTCGCCTTTGGCGATATGCTCAAACATGGTGATATGTCTGGCGTTACCGCCACCAGTTATATCCGCATGATGGCACACACTACTGCGGTAAACGTGGGGGTTTTCTTTGGTCTAAAGGGACGCATTCATACCACCAGCAGCGCCTGCACTTCAGGCAGCCAAGGCATAGGTTACGCCTATGAGGCCATCAAATACGGGCAACAGACCTTAATGCTCGCGGGCGGCGGTGAAGAACTCTGCCCAACCGAGGCGGTGGTATTCGACACCCTGTTTGCCACCAGCACCAAAAATGCCACGCCAGAGTTAACACCTCGCCCCTTCGATGCCAATCGCGACGGTTTAGTGATTGGCGAAGGCGCTTGTACTCTGGTACTCGAAGAGTTAGAACACGCCATGGCGCGCGGCGCGAAAATTTACGCCGAGATCGTCGGTTTTGGCACTAATTCCGATGGTCAGCATGTGACTCAGCCCAATAGCGATACCATGGAAATTGCCATTCGCTTAGCCCTTAAGGATGCTGCGCTTACGCCCGATGCCATTGGCTATGTAAATGCCCACGGCACAGCGACCGACCGCGGTGATGTTGCCGAAACCCATGCAACCCATGCCGTCTTCGGTGCGGATATGCCGATTTCATCCCTTAAAAGCTACACAGGCCATACCTTAGGCGCCTGCGGCGCGTTAGAAGCTTGGGTGAGTATTGAGATGATGAATGCGGGTTGGTTTGCCCCGACGCTCAATCTCGACAATATCGACCCAGAATGTGCCGCTCTCGATTACATTCGCGGCGAGCCACGTGCGCTCGACACCGACTATGTGATGAGCAATAACTTCGCCTTTGGCGGCATCAACACCTCACTGATTTTTAAACGCTGGAAAACGACATAAGGACATATCAATGAAACCATTAGTTGCAAGCATTTTACTCGGTATCAGTTTACTGGCCTCGCCGGTGTGGGCGCAGGATTATACGGTTGAAACCTATCAAGAAATTTTTAAAGGCGACAACCAATTTAAGCAAAAACAAGCCATCGAAGCCCTGACGCTTGCCGGATTATCCGATCCCGCCATTTACGATGTGTTAGAGGCCAAACTTATCGCATCGCTGCCACAAGCCACCGAGAAAAATGCTATCGACTACAGTGCATGGTTAGTCAAAGGTTTAGCTTATTCAGGGAACGATAAATACAGCGGCACCATCAACAATATTATCAATGGCGACTACCATAAGAAGCTGAAGAAGTACGCTACCCAAGCCCTTGAAAATCTTGACCAGTATAAAAAATGGAATGCTATTTTAGGCGATAAAAGCCAATATGTGGCCGAGCAAAGTATCAAAAATAATGCCTATGCCAACGCCTTTAAAAGCAATGAGTTAGAGCTGATGCGCCTCGCAGCCAAACGCATGATGGACGATCAAAACTACGATGACTTTTTGCTAGAACGCCTGAGCGTTGAGCTGAAAAATCCACGTTTGATGAGTAACGACAAGTTAGCCATCGACACCTACGCCAATATGGCGAAAGCGCTTGCGGCATCGGGTAATACCCAATACCGCGAAGTGATTGAAAATATTGCCAACAACAACCCAAACAAAAAGCTGAAAAGCTACGCCGAGAGCTATTTGAAGAAGTACTACTAAATCGCTTTTGAGCTAGCAAAAGCGTTAACAACAAGCCGAGAATCATCTTAATGCCACTCGCTCTTAAGCGAGTGGCATTAAGATGATTCTCGGCTTTTTATTTTGCCTCCAGTCTTTGTGAGTGAAACCGGAGGCATAAAACGTTTAATCACCGCTATAAGATGCTGGTCAAGCGCTATGCAGAGCATCGTAAGCTAAAGCGGCCTCTTTAAGTTTCTCAATATCCGATGCACATAAATATCGCCTGAGTGACTCAAATTTTGCCTGAGGCCAATCGTAAATCCTTAGGCCTAATAACTCATCGATAACAGAGGGTTCGAAACGATATTTAACCAATTTGGCAGGGGTTCCCCCTACTATGCTATAGGGAGCAACATCTTGAGTGACAACGCTATTTGCCGCAACGATAGCGCCTTCCCCTATCGAAACACCCGGCATAATCATGGCTCTCATGCCCAACCAGGCACCATCACCTATATGCGTATCACCTTTGCCAACATAGGCCTCCTCTATAACGTCCATAAAGGGATATAAACAAAACCAGTCGGCCCTGTGGGTATGATTTCCCCCCATCAGAATAACAGCTTCTGCCCCTATGCAGACGTAATCACCAATGTGGAGTTTATCTATTTCCCACAGCGGATCCCAAGTTAGGCTGATTTCGTCGCCATAGAGATATCGAACAACCGACTCTTCGAAGCCCTTATCCCAGCAATCGCTGTAATAACTGTGCTCACCTTTGATAGTAATATTCGGATTTGTCACTACTTGATGCAGCAACTGGACTTTGGACCAATGCTTATTTTCCATTAGTATCTTCAACCTCATGTTAATTAATCGAAATTTGACAAATAAAGACTATGTCGTCAGTGAATTCGAGGCTGTTTTAATAAAGGTGAAGAGATAAACGGCATAAATAAACTCGAGTGTTTGAAGTGGATGCTAGAGCACCATAGCTCAGCGTTACGAGCATAAGTTACAACAGCCTACGCCGTATCGGCAAACCTATTACCAATAAGATGCTGTAGTTCAGGCAGATGCCATTCGCTTTGTTGGCTTAGGCTTTGCTTATCCACCGCGGCGTTTTAACCCTAAAAACAACCAAACGCGATAACGCTATGATGGATAAGTGACAACACAGGGAATTTTAATATTGAGAGCAACGATGAAAATAATACTAGATGATCTAAAAGGGCCTGAAATTGCAGCACTTTTAACTGAGCACCTTGAAGATATGCGGGCAACCTCGCCGCCGGAAAGTGTGCACGCATTAGACCTTGATGGCCTGCGCCAACCCAATATTCGCTTTTGGACACTGTGGGATGGCCGTAATCTGGCGGGCTGCGGTGCACTAAAATGGTTAGATGCTGAACATGCAGAGATCAAATCGATGCGAACCGCAGCAACTTACAAACAACAAGGCGTGGCATCCCAGATTCTGCAGCACTTGATCAATGACGCCAAAGCCGCTGGCGTGCAACGCCTCAGTTTAGAAACCGGCTCGATGGCCTTTTTCCTGCCCGCACGTTCTCTCTACGCTAAGTTTGGCTTCGAGCTGTGTGGCCCCTTTGCCGATTACACGCTCGACCCCAATAGCCTGTTTATGACCAAAAAGCTCTAGGCCTCTGCACACATCAATCCACTAAGGTAGCAAACCTCAGTCTAGACCTAACCACAGCTAAGCTTTTGCCTGTTTAGTTGTAGTTAAGGCGCGATGCTTGTGCCAGTAATGCATTAAAAATCCGAGTAATAATCCCCAGAATGCACTGCCGATCCCCAATATACTCACACCCGAGGCGGTGACGAGAAACGTAATCACCGCCACCTCTCGCTCGTCGTTATCTGCGAGCGCTGCGGTCAGACTGTTACCTATGGTGCCAAGCAGGGCTAATCCTGCAATCGCGAGCACTAACTCCTTCGGAAACGCGGCGAAGAGACCAACTACAGTGGCGCCGAGTAAACCAGTGATAAAGTAAAACACGCCGCCCCACACTGCCGCCCAGTAACGGGTCGCGGGATTTGGGTCCGCCTCTTTACCCATGCAAATCGCCGCCGTAATGGCCGAGAGATTAAAAGCAAAGCCGCCAAAGGGGGCAAACAATACGCCCATCAGACCCGTCACGGTAATTAATGGCGAGATAGGCGGGCGATAACCATGGCCGTGCAGCGCTGCTACCCCAGGCATATTTTGTGAGGCCATAGTCACCACAAATAAGGGCAGCGCCACGCCCACTACGCTGGTGACAGAAAACGCAGGCGCTATCCATACAGGGGCGGCGAATTGCAGCTCAAGCTTATCGAGTTGCAGTAGATCCAATTGATAACTCATCCCTATTCCCGCTACGAGGGTGAGCAACATAATGTAACGCGCAGCAAAGGGCTTAAGCACAACAAACACTAATAACATCAATAGGATTAGACTCAGTTGAGTCTGCATGGCTTGAAACAGCCCTAAACCAAACGGCAGTAAAACCCCTGCTAACATGGCCGAAGCGACCGAAGGCGGCATGATACGAATAAGCTTATCCATCCAACCCGCCAAGCCGCATAGGGTGATCAACAAAGAGCTAATCAGGAAGGCACCAACGGCTTCGTGGATACTCAATCCCGCCAGGCTGCTGACCATCAATGCCGCCCCGGGGGTCGACCATGCCGTAAGCACCGGATTTTTATAGTAGAGAGACAGGCCAATACTGGTGAGCCCCATACCGACACCCAAAGCCCACAGCCATGAACTCATTTGTGCCGATGTCGCACCCACAGCATCCGCCGCCTGCAGGATAATCACCGCCGAACTGCTATAGCCCACCAGCACGGCAATAAAGCCCGCCGATATTTTTGATAGTCCCAAAGCCTCGCGCCACATCATCCCTACTCCTAATCCTACCTTTGCCTCGAGCATCGCACCATTGACTGTGCGCTATAACGCACAAGATGGACAAGATAGCACCTGTGCGTTATAACGTACAAATAATTTTTTAAGTATCAGACCACAATGCAGACCATCAACAGCTATCTTGCCGCGACCCTAAAACAACTGCGCAGCCAAAAGGGTTGGAGTTTAGATAAAGCGGCACTCGAGACAGGCGTGAGCAAGGCCATGATAGGCCAGATTGAGCGCGGCGAATCTAGCCCCACCATTGCCACACTGTGGAAAATCGCTAGCGGTTTTAATACCTCACTCTCAACTTTTCTGGAACCGACACCCGAGAGCCAAGGCACGGTCTTTCGTAACGCCGATGCATTACGCCAAAAGCCTGCAACCGACGGCATGTTAGTGGCATCGCTATTTCCCTTTGAGCCACGCTTTGGTTTTGAGATGTTTGAACTCACCCTTTTGCCACACTATGAGCGCCTCTCCGAGCCCCATGAGGCGGGCGTGACCGAGCATGTGATTGTACTGAGCGGCACCATGGAAGTGTTAGTGGATGGCCAGTGGCAGCCATTACAGCAGGGCGAAGCCGTGCGCTTTGCCGCCGATAAACCCCACGGTTACCGCAACTTAAGCGATCAACCCGTCGTGTTTCATGATCTTATCCATTACCACAGGGAAGCGCCTGTCACCGAGTAACGCCGACAAGCCAAGCGCCCAACAGATTGCCGCTTGCGCTCACCAATTCATTAGAATAAACTTATTGAAAATTTTCTAATCATAGAGGCAAAGCTATGTTTCAATCTTTACTGGCTAAATTATCTGGTAGCAGCAACGGTGAAAAATGTTGGCAATTGATTGATCAAGGTGCGCGTGTTATCGATGTGCGCTCACCAGAGGAGTTTGCCTCGGGTCATTTGCCTCAGGCCATCAACGTGCCGCTGCCAACACTCGACCAATGGTTGCATCAGGTTGACAATAAACAGCATCCGTTTGTGCTTTACTGCGGCGCAGGTATCCGTGCCCAAAAGGGCTGCGATATTCTCAAAGCCAACGGTTTTGAATGTGTGGTCAACGGTGGTTCGCTAAAAGATTTAGTCTGCTGCCAGCCAAACTAAAACCTAAGCCAAGCAACCATGCGTGAGGAGGTGCAGATGACAACAAAGTGCCCGCGCCCAACTAGCGGCGAACAACCGCCGCAGCCCAAAGTGGTTCGTGAAACCCGCTACAGCGTGAGCCGTAACCGTGGCCAAGCAAGCACTAAGGTGCGCTATATCGAAACCAGCGCTATCTCCCTTGGCTGCAAACTGTGCGAATAATTGTGTTCTGCGCAAACAAAAATGCCAGCATTTACGCTGGCATTTTTTATTATCTTTACGATTAAACCGCTAACTTATCGATACTGGCTTTAGCTTCGCTGATACCTTTTTGGTTGGCTTCTGGGCCCATGTTCAGCGCTTCAGCATATACCACTTCCACATCAGTGATACCGATAAAGCCGAGGAAGGTTTTTAAGAAAGGCACAATGTGATCGGTTGGGCCATCTTTATGGGCGCCACCACGAGTGGTGATCAACACAGCACGTTTACCTTCTACTAAACCTTTAGGACCGTTTTCGGTATAAGTGAAAGTCACACCGGCACGGGCCACAAAATCAATCCAGTTTTTCAGCTGGGTTGGAATGTTGAAGTTGTACATCGGCGCGGTGATCACGATAGTGTCGTTCGCTTTTAACTCTTCAACTAAGGCGTTCGACAGGTCGAGCATCTCTTGCTGACGCGCAGTTAACTCAGCGCCGCCACGTAGGCCAGAGGCGATTTCGCCATCAACCATTGGCAACACATCTTTACCCGCTAAATCGCGAACTGTGATGGTCGCGCCTTGGTCTTCCCATTTACCGATCAGGTGGTCAACTAACAAGGCAGATTGTGAATAACCGCCAAGAATACTGGATTTTAACACTAGGACTTTAGACATAATCTGCTCCGAAAATTGAAATTCTTGAGAGTCTTTCAGCTTGCTCTCGACTCTATGGGCTTAGTTTATTAGCCCATAAAAAAGAATAAAAGCGGATAAAATTTGAGATTACTTTCTAAAAAGTAGAATGGTTAGACTAAGAGCTAGCCAAGCTAGCCCTTAGTATATGGAAACGCAACACTCGAACTATTGAGCAAAATAATAGTTGTATTCACTGATTAGCTGGGAAAGCTCAGGCGAGTTTTGAATATCAACCATAAACTTATCAGTCGTGGTCATCGCCCATGCCAAACTCTCTTTATCTAGGCTATACATTCCCTCATTGGAGTACATGTTGTGAGCCTTGGTAAAATTTTCACGGTAACTGACGCTGGCAATCACCTCATTGTGAACCCTAAACTCATAGGTCAGCACCAAATCATTATTGGTCACCATAGGTAACAGCCCTAGGGAGCCACCCGCTAAAATCGCCGAGGTCAGTCCCGCGGCTTCTCCCCCTGCTGTAGGTTCCATTTTATAGGTCACAATCAGTTTCAATGGATTACCGATATTCTCTTTATCCATTTTTTCAAATAATGGCGTGCCCTTGAGTTTGTTATAAAAGTCAGTTGAATCAATGGTACTAATAAAAAATACTGGTGGAAGTGCCGTGGTTTGCGCTTTAACAAACGGGCTAGTGAGCAACAAACCCAGCATCAAAATACGAAGCATAAATGGCATTGGAAACATCCTTATTGATAGCAATTCAGTTGAACAACAGCACCAAGTGCAGCCGCATTTGCCGTTCGAATATCGCCCTTCATATTGGGTTCAACCGACTGATAACTAATGCGGTGCTTATCTAAAAAGCGGGCAGCATATTTTGCATCAAGGGCAAAGTTAACATTCTGCGGCAATGCACCCGATTCACGTAGACTCGTCACATTTAAGGTACTGACGGTAATACCTAATAGCTCCCCACCGTCAGAGACAACTGGGCCACCACTTGAGCCGGGCTGGATCGGTGCCGAAAACTGGAATTGCCCCACCGCCCCCTTTAATGCCTCGCGTGAGCTGATATTTCCGCGCGTTAAATTGGGGGAGGCCGCCAATAATCCCTGCAAGGGATAGCCAACATTGGTAATCGCCTCGCCCAGGAAAATCTCTGTACCTTTACGCAATGGTAAGTATTGCTCCACTGGCGTACCCGTACTCACGACCGCTAAATCCAATAAGGTCGAGCTAGCCTCTACGGCCGCATCAAAGGATTTACCGCCAACATTCACCTGTGTCACCATGCAATTTTTGAGTACATGGGCCGCAGTGACAATTTGCCCCTGAGGATTAATATAAAAACCTGTTCCTGTACTGACTGGCTTTTGCATATTTGCCAGCAAATTCGCCGAGACATCCTTCATTGCATACTGTGCAGGATAGGAGCTAGCCGACGGCGTCAACGTGTTTAGCACATCGACAATCACTAATTGAGTCGCACGCAATGCGGCGTTATAAAGACCTAAACCATCCCCTAAATAACCAATATCTGCCTTAAAGGATTTTTGCCCTTCGCGAATGGGCTTATCGGAGCCATTAAATACCCGATAGCTCATGATCATTTCTGCTTTACCCGACTCAAATTTCCACTCAGGATCGATATCGATCAGCAGTCCATACTGACTCGCTTGCGTGCGGTCTAATAACTTAGCATTTGAAAAATAAGCACCAAAACCATCCTTCACGCCATCACTGAGTGATTTTCCTGGATCGACCCAAATATTCCATTTCTCTAAATAAAAACGGTTATTTAACTGCGAATGGGGCAAATAATAAGCAACACTCACATCCACAGGGAGCGTAATAGCTTTATTTAGCACCACACCCTTTGGTAATTTATTGGCATTTAACTTGGTATTGGCGCAACCACTGAGATGAAAACAAAATAGAGCAATAAGCACACAGGAGAGAAATCGCATCGGTTATCCTTAATATCAATGCAAATAGCGCCATACAGCATAAACGTGATAACCGTACGGACCATGGCGTATGCAACTTAAGTTGCATTAAGCCAAAGATTCTATTGCAAGTTAAAGGCAACATCAACGATGAAAATTTACAAAAATCAAACAGTCGCAACTATTTCTTAATGACTGGAAGGCTAATATACAGGCCTGAAAACTCAGCGCAGAGCAGATCTTCACAGTAAAGCTTAACCACAAGTCGAACTTTGGCTTTTCGCCCCACAGATAAGCCCGCTAAACTGGCATCCTGCCATACCACGCGTGCAATAGGTTGATTGCGAATGGGCGCCAAGTAACGGATATGGGCATCGGCTAACACTATGTCGCCATCCACATTAAGGAGTTGCTGTTGCAGCCATACCATGCCCCAACCTGTGAGGGTCATAAGGGTATAAATGCTGCCCGCAAACATGGTGTGATGCAGATTGATATTCGGCGCGAGTGGCGCACTCACGCTCAATTCACCATCAGTAAATGACAGCGGCGCTATCTGCATAAACTCACTCACAGGTATCGTGCGGTGCCAGGTCTGGCGTAATTGGTTTAATAATTCGTCCATGTGCATGTCCTTACTGCCGTTGGCACACTGTCCCGTAGGTTAAACCTGTAAATGGAAGGTCACTGGGCCATCGTTGACCAGTTCAACCTTCATATCAGCAGCAAATTGCCCTGTTTCGGTAGTCACGCCCTTGGCGCGGCAAAAGGCGACAAACTCTTCATACAGGCCAAGCGCTTGCTCAGGCGTACCCGCGCCCGAAAAGCTCGGCCTTAGCCCACGCTCAGTATCAGCGGCCAAGGTAAATTGGGATACCACTAAAAGCGAACCTCCCGCTTGAGTCAAATTGAGGTTCATTTTGCCGTTTTCGTCGGAAAACACTCGATAACTCATCACTTTAGTAGCCAGCTTTTCCATCTTCTCGCGGTTATCTTCCTGCTCAACCCCAAGTAAAACTAACAAGCCCTTATCAATTGCACCTATGGTTTGATTATCTACAACCACACTGGCGCGGCTGACTCTTTGAATTAAAGCGATCACAATTTTTCCTTTAAATTAAGACTTAACAACGGGCATCAAAGGAATTGGGCGCAGATACTGCTCAATTCCCTCCGGCAAGGACTTAGCGATTTCAGCCAAGCCGCCATCGGTCCACAGCATAAAACGGCGAAGCTCCTCGATTTCGACCTTATCAGCAAAGGTCACAGTACCTTGGATTTGGATCACCGCACCTTGCTCGCGCAATACAAATTTAGCGAAGTTTAGCTTGGCGTTTAGTTCGCCAATCACCGCGGGCAGTTCAGGGCTGGCCTGCAACTGTGGATGCACCGCATAAAAACGGTTCATCAGAATACGGTCAATCCCCGCAGCATTCATACTGGGTTCGAGCATAAAATCATTATTGCCAAATTGCACCGCAACCTTATCCGCCCCAACTTTGGTGGCTAAATAGTTGGCATCGATTAAAGCCTGATACAAGGTATCGGCGGCAGCCTCATTGGTCATTCCAGCCAACTGCACCACTTTAGGCGCCACGGGAGCACGCACCTCGGATTCTACCGCAGAAGATGAGGATTGAGGTTCTGGGGGTGAGGATGAGGTGGCCGCGCAGGCCGTTAATCCTAAAATGGCGGCAATAATCATAGCTAATTTCATGCAAACTCCTGTCGCTTTATCCAAGACCACATGGCTTGAATTTCGAGTGTGACGGCAAGTGAGAGTATTTCACTATTCAGCGAATGCCCGCCATCAACAATAGTGTGGATTTGTATCCAAGGGTTATCGATTTTTGCCCCAAATGCGGCTAATAAGCGTGCCGGACAGACAGCATCCTGCGTGCCTTGTAATAGCAGGGTACGCGCAGAGACTTGAGATGTAACCCGTTGTAATACACTGAACATATTGAAGTAATCATTTTGCGCATAGTGCAGCTCTATTTGAGCTAAGGCGAATAGCGGCGGCGCAAGCCGCTTAGGTAGGCCAGTTGGTACGCCCGCTAGGGTTAATTCCCATTGGATCCAGCGACGGGCAAATTCATGACGGGTTGCTTCATCTTGGGCGTTAAATCCTAGCTGATAATGCGTAAATAAATCCGCCAATCCAATAGAAGGCGCGGCAAATTCACGGTAAGCCTGTGGATATAACTGCGCTGCGCCCGAGGGCGCATAGAGCCATTCAATCCCTTCTTTTGATGGAATAAACAGCGCCCATAATACTTGAGCTATTACCCGCTGCGGAAATAACCCACTGTAAATTAAGGCTAAGGTGGCGCCAAATGAGCCACCCGCTAAGCACCAACGCGCTATGCCTAAGTGAATGCGAATCGCCTCAATATCGCTGATGAGTCCATTTAAATGGTTATGTTCCAACTCGCCAGCAGGCAGCGATTGCCCCGCACCTCGTTGATCTAGCAGTAAAATCCAATAGTGCTCTAGGTTAAATAAACTGAGCTCACTCACACTAGCGCCTGCGCCAGGACCACCATGCAGATAAAGCAGCGGGATACCCTGCGGATTACCATATTGAGCGAGATGCAACTGCTGCCCATTGCCCATCATCAGCCAATCACGGCGGATAAAAGCGGCAAGCGGATGGGCATCAGTGATCATAGGTGGGATAAGACTCGTTGAATGTCTTGGTGAATGATAACTTAGCTACGGCTTATCCAGTGTAGTCGATGAAGGCGCGTTTGCCGCAAGTTCACCTGTCGTCTCAAGCACTTGGCTTGATTGGGCGGATGTGGTTTCTAGCTGCGCGGCGGGTGTATCCTGCGCCGCTAAAGGTTGACCCTCGAGGTTAGTTTCGTTGATATCGCTGCTGGACTCATAGTCCAAATACTCGGGCATGGCGGCGGTAATTTCGGCGCCCAGCAGCACGATCATCCAAGATAAATATACCCAAACAAATAGAATAGGAATGGTCGCCAGCGCACCATAAATGGCTTCATAACTTGGAAATTTCGTCACATACAAGGCAAAACCTTTTTTCCCCAACTCGAATAGCAAGGCAGCCACCACAGCACCGAGTAGTGCGTGCCAAAACTTCACCTTTTGATTCGGTACCACCATATACAGCAGTAAAAACGCGGCCACCGAAAATAACATCGGCAAACGTTCGATAAACAGCGGCATTACGCCAGATAAGGTGTCGCCCTCAAACAGCTTTAACGACACCACGTAGGAAGTCGCCACTAGGCTCGCCCCCACCAGCACAGGGCCTAAGGTAATCACCATCCAATACATGGAAAAGGCCACGACCACAGAACGTTTTTCCTTAGTGCGCCAAATATTATTCAGTGACTTATCTATGGCGGAGATCAGCATAATCGCCACCACCACTAAGGCCGCAATCCCCACCGCAGTGCCTTTAGAGGCATTACCCACAAATTCATTGATATAGACTTGTACCGTATCGCCCGCTGCGGGTAAAAAATTCTCGTAAACGAAGGCTTCAATTTGGCCGCGGATCCCCTTAAACACAGGAAACGCCGACAACATAGACATAGTCACCGCCACCATAGGAACGAGCGATAATAGGGTGACATAGGCCAAGTGGCCCGCACGAATATTGATTTGATCTTCTACTAGGCGCTGGCGTAAATGCAGCAGGAAGTGCCAAATCCCAAGGAGTAAGACTCGAATTTGTGCCAGATCTATCTTCTTAGTCACGGGTTTCTCTTGATTCTGTTGGTATAGACTCGTTATCTTCGTACAATAAACACTTAATTTACAAGTCTAAGGAGTGAATTGATGTCACAACAAGGATCCACTGGCAATGTTATCGCCGCAATCGCTAGTCTGTTTTTCCCCGGCCTAGGCCAACTGCTACAAGGGCGAATTTTGGCAGCATTGCTATTCTTCGTGGTCACTGTAGTCGGCTACGCCCTTTGGTGGTTAATTGTGCCCGCGGTAATTGGTGCTATCTTTCACCTCTGGAGCATTATCGATGCGGCACGTTTTAAGGCCGACTAACTTCATCTGACTCAGTGACGGAATACCCAATGAAAAGATTGATCACCTCTAGTCTGATAGCGGCAACGCTATTGCTGACGGGCTGCCAGAGTGCCTATTACGGTGCCATGGAAAAAGTGGGCTACCACAAGCGCGACATTATGGTCGACAGAGTGAAAGCCGCGAAAGAATCCCAAGAGGATGCGCAAAAAGAGTTCAGCTCAGCACTCGAGGAGATGCAAGCCCTACTCAACCACAATGGTGGCAACCTCGAAAAAGCCTATAACAAGGCTAAAGATGAATACGAGTCAGCCCAAAGTGCCGCCGATGACGTAAGTAATCGCATCAACAAGGTCGAAGATGTTGCCGAGGCGCTATTCGATGAGTGGCAAACGGAAATTGGTGAGATCAGCAAAGCGAGCCTACGCCGCAACAGCGAAACTAAGCTCAAGGAAACCCGTCGCTCCTACGAGCAGTTGATTAAAACCATGCGCCGCGCCGAATCAAAAATGCCGCCCATTCTCACCGCTATGAAAGACAATATGCTGTATTTAAAGCATAACTTAAATGCCCAGGCGATAGGCGCGATTAAAGGTGAATTTGCCAACTTACAAACGGATATCTCAGGCTTAATCAAAGAAATGAATAAATCTATCAATGAGTCTACTCGATTTATCGAGGCCCTTGAGAACTCAAAAGGGTAAGGCCATTTAGCTTGCTCAAACTGGCTGTTAATTCCGTCAAACCAATCTGAATTAACAGCTTAGCACTGATGCTCTAACCCTCTAAACACTTCGGCAAGCTGCGATGGCGGTTTGCTGTTGATTTTATCCTCCCTGCATTCCCAGTTTCGTTTGTGCAAGGCTAAGATTTTTAGCTTTGTGAGCGATGGCGCGCTTTAGTGTGATGATTCAATCAATATTGGATCTAACGCACAAATTCACTTTAGGCTCATAAACTTATCTACAAAAGATTGCTCCGATTGAATACGTGTATTCTATTTGCAGTATTAACATGACCTTTATTGAATCCCTTACCCTAATGTTGGCCCTAATGTATATCGCCTCCCTAAGCTATTGGAGCGGTAAAAAATGGGGAGCAGTGACCACCTTACTCCTGAGTGTTGGCGCAGTGGCGATTAGCCTCTACTGGCCCTTGGCGCTCGCCCTAATCATTGCCTTGCCCCTTGCACTTATTGCCCATAAGTTTGCTCCGGTGGAGTATAAGGCCGAGATAAAAATCAACACCCTGCGTGAAGGTTGCCAACACCTGCTCGCACTCTCGTTGTTTTTAGTCGCCATCCAATACTGCATTAATGCTATCCAACTCAAACAAGGGGTCACGCCTTGGTTAATGCGCCCTGATGTTGTCGATGCCTTTTTGCCCATCGCCGGCGGGATTGAATTAAAAGCCATAGTCACGCTCAACCTGTGGGACCAAACGCACCCCGCCGCCGCAGTGATGCTCGCCGCAGTGCTACTCACTGGCCTACTCTGTAAACGCGCCTTTTGTGGCTGGGCCTGCCCCTTAGGACTCGCCGGCGAATACCTCTACGCCTTGCGCAAACGCTTTATCAAAGCAGAACTTGCGCCCCCAGCATGGCTAGACTGGCCACTACGGATGCTGAAATACTTATTACTGCTGGGACTGTTTTATGTCGTGATCGGTATGCCAAGCGAGTCAATTCCCTATTATCTGCAGGGTAACTACCACAAAATTGCCGACCTTAAGATGGCACTGTTTTTTGTCACACCAGGGCTTATTACCTTAGCCTGCTTTGCTCTTATCCTCGTCCTCGCCGCATGGCGTCGCCAAGGTTTTTGCCGCTACTTGTGTCCCTATGGTGCCATGCTCGGACTGTTAAGTTTTGCCAGCCCACTCAAAATCCGCCGCGATACTCAGCATTGCCTGATCGAAGCCAAGGGCATGAAGTGCGACAAATGTACCCGCGCCTGCCCAGCCAACATCATAGTGCATACCAAAACCACGGTTCGCAGCGACGAATGCCAAGCCTGTATGCGCTGTGTGGCGGCCTGCCCTAAATCGGCGGCACTCGGTTTTGGCCTTAAATCGGGTCACAGAGTTAGCCATAAAGGATTGTTAGTCTTGTTATTATTGGCGCTCTTCCTCCTGCCACTCGGCGCTTATTTAGCGGGATTCTGGCATAGCCAAACACCGGACGCTATCCGCATGGAACTTATCCAAGTGATTGACCGAGTGGGTCATTAACTCTCTGATTTGTTGATAAGAGACATAAAAAAGGTGCAGTCTAAGCTGCACCTTTTATGGTCACGATAAGCTTGAGTGCCAGTGACTAAGCCAAATCGAACCTGTCGGCATTCATTACCTTAGTCCAAGCGGCCACAAAGTCATGCACAAACTTCTCTTTGGCATCATCCTGCGCATACACCTCGGCATAGGAGCGCAAAATCGAGTTAGAGCCAAACACCAGATCGACACGGGTAGCGGTCCACTTCACTGCGCCAGTTTTACGCTCGACTATCTCATACAAATTAGTACCCGCAGGCTTCCAGTGGTAGGCCATATCGGTAAGATTCACAAAGAAATCATTAGTTAACACACCCACTTTGTCGGTAAACACGCCGTGGCGTGTACCGCCATAGTTAGTGCCCAACACCCGCATTCCCCCAACCAACACTGTCATCTCATGGGCGGTTAACCCCATAAGTTGAGTGCGATCGAGCATCATCTCCTCGGGCTGAACTATATAATCCTTTTTCTGCCAGTTACGATACGCATCGTGCAAAGGCTCAAGTACGGCAAAGGATTCCACATCGGTCATTTCCTGCGTGGCATCACCACGGCCAGGCATGAAAGGTACTGTGATATTGACTCCCGCAGCGTGGGCGGCCTTTTCAATCGCCGCAGCGCCACCGAGGACAATCAAGTCGGCAATACTGACCTTTTTGCTCAAGCTTGCCTGCAACGCGCTCAACACCTGCAATACTTTTTGCAAACGCTCGGGCTCGTTGGCCTGCCAATCTTTTTGTGGCGCTAAACGGATCCGTGCGCCATTAGCGCCACCGCGGAAATCCGAGCCTCGGAAGGTGCGCGCGCTGTCCCACGCGGTTGCGACCAATTCGGAAACACTGAGTCCCGAGGCTAATAATTTCGCCCTCAGCTCGACAATCTCACTGGCATCCAAACGATAATCAACGGTTGGGATGGGGTCTTGCCAAATCAGCTCTTCACTCGGCACTTCTGGCCCTAAATAACGGCTCTTAGGCCCCAGATCGCGGTGGGTTAACTTAAACCAAGCACGGGCAAATACCTCGGAGAAATAGGCGGGATCTTGATAAAACTTCTCGGAGATCTTGCGATACTCGGGGTCCATTTTCATCGCCATATCCGCATCGGTCATGATGGGGTTAAACTTGCGATTCGGGTCGCCCACTGAGACGACTTTATCTTCCTCTTTAATATTAATGGGTTCCCACTGAGAGGCGCCCGCGGGGCTTTTTTTCAATTCCCAATCGTAATTTAACAATAGGTGAAAATAACCGTTATCCCATTGAGTGGGATGAGTCGTCCAAGCGCCTTCGAGACCACTAGTCACGGCATTTGCACCCGTGCCTGGGCCTTTTTTGTTGAGCCAGCCTAACCCTTGCGCCTCAAGTTCTTCGCCCTCGGGTTCAGGGCCAAGATCCTGCGCCTTACCATTGCCATGGCATTTGCCCACCGTATGGCCACCGGCGGTTAAGGCCACGGTTTCTTCATCATTCATTGCCATTCGCGCAAAGGTGACACGCACATCTTGAGCGGTTCGCAGGGGATCGGGTTTGCCATCGACCCCTTCAGGATTCACATAAATCAGCCCCATCATTACGGCGGCTAAGGGATTTTCAAGGTCACGCGCGCCCGAATAACGGCTGTTGGGATTATCACTTGGCGCAAGCCATTGTTTTTCAGAGCCCCAATAAATGTCCTTCTCTGGGTGCCAAATATCCTCTCGACCGCCGGCAAATCCATAGGTTTTTAAGCCCATAGATTCATAGGCCACGTTCCCAGCCAGAATAATCAAATCTGCCCATGAGAGTTTGTTGCCGTATTTTTTCTTAATCGGCCAGAGTAAACGGCGCGCCTTGTCTAAGTTGGCGTTATCGGGCCAGCTATTGAGCGGTGCAAAGCGTTGATTGCCCGTCCCCGCACCGCCACGGCCATCGGCAACTCTGTAGGTCCCGGCTGAGTGCCATGCCATACGGATCATCAGGCCGCCATAGTGCCCCCAGTCGGCGGGCCACCAATCTTGGCTGTCGGTCATTAAGGCATTAAGGTCGCGCTTCACCGCGGCTAAATCGAGGCTGTTGAAGGCATCGCGGTAGTTAAAGTTGGGATCCATGGGATCTGTCTTCTTATCATGCTGATGCAAGATATCGAGATTAAGGGCCTTAGGCCACCAGTCCATATTGTTGCTGGCAACTGCAGAATTTGCCCCATGCATCACGGGACATTTACCTTGAGAGCTTTGAGTCTTATCCATGGGATATTCCTTTACTTATGGCTAACGAAGGAAATGACACTTTACGGTGTCATTAGGCTAATCTGGTTGAGCGTTTTACCGTTGGCATTAATCCCTTCTGCATTGCTCCAAAATGACGATTAATGCACTTTTCAATCTGTATGCTAAATGAACAACATTTCAGACTTAAGCAATTAAAGCGAGAAGACAGTAACGAGAACATCAAACCATAGCTCAAAAAGCGGGCACAGATCACACTATTGGTGGTTTTTACATCACTATCTTGATTTTAATCAGAACGGAAGATGGTTTTATCACTAATACTCATCTCAAATAAGAACAATAAAACGCTTATATTCTTACTTGAGGTGAATCTATGCGACAGAGACGCTTGCAACTTATGCAGTCACTTTTTGATGAATATATTGAGATGTACGCTGCACGGGATGACAAACTCACGGCCCGCTTTAGCGATACTTTTAGTGGTTATGCAGGTAGCAGCGATATTCTTGTCACCAATAAAGATGAATGGGTAAAAATAACCCGTCAGGACTTCGCCCAAGTCCCCGAACGGATCTATATTGAAGTGTTAGATCTTTCACTACAGGATCTTGCCGAAGATATTATTGTTATTACAGCGTTTTTCCATATACACCTCCCTATTCCGGACTCGATACTCAGCCAAGAAACCGCAAGGTTAGTGCTGATTTTTCGCCAAGAAAGCCAAGATTGGAAAATCGTCCATAGTGGAATATCCATTCCCTATGGTTTAGCAAAACAAGGCGAAATTTACCCGATGACGAGTTTAGAAGAGCGCAATCGAGAGCTAGAGTCCATTATACAAGCGCGAACCTATGAACTTGCCGAAGCGAACAACAGACTCGAAAAACTCAGCAATACCGATGGGTTAACCAATATTGGCAACCGTAGATTGTTTGATCAAATGCTGCAAAAGGAATGGAGTCGTGGGCAACGCAACAACACGCCACTCTCGCTTATCATGCTCGATATTGACCACTTTAAATTATTTAATGATTTTTATGGCCATCTCGCAGGAGATGACTGTCTCAAGATGCTGGCGAACAGCTTATCTCAATCAGGTCGTCGGGCAGGTGAATTAGTTGCACGCTATGGCGGCGAAGAATTTGTTATTTTACTCCCCAATACGGATCACCAAAGCGCACTCGACACCGCCAAGCACGTACATCAACTTATTCAATCGCTTGCTATACCCCATATTAAAACAGACATAGGAATTGTCACGGTCAGCGTGGGTGTTGCGTGTTTACTCCCCTCAGATAAACATAATGCCTTAGAATTAGTCCACCAAGCAGATACCGCCCTTTACTTGGCGAAGTCCGCAGGTCGTAACTGCATACGCTCAGTACATGAACCTGAAATATAGCCATTAAAAAGCCCCGCTAAGTTGCCTTAGCAGGGCTTTATTCACTGTATGGCAGTCACTTTACGTGCCCACCACAACCACCATTAACCGCGGCTAGCGCGCTTACGGTCGTTTTCAGTTAAGTGTTTCTTACGAACACGGATGCTCTTAGGTGTTACTTCAACTAATTCGTCATCATCAATAAACTCAAGCGCTTGCTCAAGAGTTAAGGTGATTGGCGTAGTCAGTACTTGAGCTTCGTCAGTACCAGAAGCACGCATGTTAGTCAGCTGCTTACCTTTCAAACAGTTAACTGTCAGGTCGTTAGAACGTGAGTGAATACCCACAACTTGACCTTCGTAAACTTCGGCTGCGTGGCCAATAAACAGACGACCGCGGTCCTGCAGACCGAACAGTGCGAATGTCAGCGCCTTACCCGTAGCGTTAGAGATCAATACGCCGTTAGCACGTTGACCGATATCGCCACCTTTGTGCGGACCGTAGTGATCGAATGAGTGGTAAATCAGACCAGTACCAGAAGTTGCAGTTAAGAACTCAGTTTGGAAACCAATTAAGCCACGGCTTGGGATGATAAAGTCAACGCGCACGCGGCCTTTACCGTCAAGCTGCATATCTTTCATCTCAGCCTTACGGATACCCAGCTTCTCGATGACTGTACCTTGATGCTCTTCTTCAACGTCAACGGTCAGGGTTTCGTATGGTTCACACAGTTCGCCATCGATGGTTTTTAAGATAACTTCTGGGCGAGAAACCGCTAATTCGTAACCTTCACGACGCATGTTTTCGATCAGGATAGATAAGTGTAATTCACCACGGCCAGATACCGCGAAACGGTCTGGGCTATCGGTTTCTTCAACACGCAGTGCCACGTTGTGCACTAATTCCTGTTGCAGACGCTCAAGAATGTTACGTGATGTCACGTATTTACCTTCTTTACCTGCGAAAGGTGAAGTGTTGACTTGGAACGTCATGGTCAGCGTTGGTTCGTCAACTGATAGTGGTGGTAGTGCTTCAACATTACCAGCGGCACACACAGTGTCAGAAATCTTCAGCTCGCCTAAACCAGTAATCGCTACGATGTCGCCCGCGTTTGCAACGTCAACTTCGGTACGCTCTAAGCCCATGTAACCTAATACTTGGCCCATTTTACCGTTGCGTACTTTACCGTCAGCACCAATTACGCTCACTTGTTGGTTAGCTTTGATGCTACCACGCTTGATGCGACCAACACCGATTACACCTACGTAAGAGTTGTAATCAAGCTGAGAAATTTGCATCTGGAACGGACCTTCAGCATCTGCAGCAGGTGGAGATACTTTTTCAATGATAGTCTGGAACAGTGGCGTCATATCTTCGCTGACAACATCTGGATCTAAGGTTGCAAAACCGTTTAATGCAGAAGCATAAACGATTGGGAAATCTAATTGCTCGTCGGTCGCACCTAAGTTGTCGAACAGGTCGAATACTTGGTCGATAACCCAATCAGGGCGAGCACCAGGGCGGTCAATCTTGTTGATAACAACGATTGGCTTTAAGCCTTGGGCGAACGCTTTCTTGGTTACGAAGCGAGTCTGTGGCATTGGACCGTCAACGGCGTCAACCAGCAGTAATACTGAGTCAACCATAGACAGAACGCGCTCAACCTCACCACCGAAGTCGGCGTGGCCTGGGGTGTCTACGATGTTGATGCGGTAGTCGTTCCACTTGATGGCAGTGTTCTTTGCCAGAATCGTGATTCCACGCTCCTTTTCAAGATCGTTGGAGTCCATCACCCGCTCAGTAGCTTCTCCCCGGGTCTCAAGGGTTCCTGATTGCGACAGCAGCTTGTCAACCAGGGTCGTTTTGCCATGGTCAACGTGCGCAATAATGGCGATGTTACGTAAATTCTCTAGCACGGATAAACCTCTTACCATCAAACAAAATTAGGGATATTACAATATTCGTTACAGCAATCTACGTTGAGTCGCCATAAAAAAGCGTGACATTCTACTCCAGAGCGGCCATATCGCACAGGATTATTTTTGAACACTTATAAAACTATTTTTTTGGGCCCGTGCTAACGAATCAGTTATGGCGATAAGACAAATAACCCAAATGCACCGTTTCAGCGCAGGCAATTTGCCATATTATTTCGACGTCAGTACGACTAACCAGCTGAAATAACTATTCTTCACGGGAATGGCGTAGCAGACTATGCGCTTAAGGCCGCCATAAGTATAGCGAATAACCCCAATTCGGCAGACCCGTTTTTTCGTCCAAACACATCAGTATGCCAAACCGCTACCTAAGTATTTTCTCGATAGCCTCAATAAATGGCTTTAGACGCAGTTTCAATAAACTCTATTCCCACCTAAGAACAACAAGACTAATCAATTGATTTTTAATGACAAGCAATGAAAACAAGCCAAAATCATTATCAGAAAAACAGCTTATCATCTCACTGTTTTGTGACATTATGGCGAGCACTGAAAACAGTGACCTTACGCGGTTATCTAGACTTATTTATATGCTAAATTCATTCTGTTTTGCTGAGCCTAATTGATAGTAACAGGCTAACAGCGAGTATGCCGCCCAGCTTGAATATGGATATGAATTAACCAAGCAAGCCGATGCTCATCGTCACTGCACTAAAATGGGGGATGCATGGTGCGCACCAAAATGGATGAATGCACCAAAATGCCACATCAAAACGCACCAATAAAGTGCAATACAGAGTTAAAGATAGTGCAATAAAACACATATTCATTAATTATCAACAAGTTAAATTATTGGCATAGATATCGCTTTATAGCTAGTAAGTTTTGCTCAAGCACAACTTGAGTTAAAAGATTATAGAAGGGACATCCCTTTACCCTACCGGAGACTTGAGAATGTCAGTTGAATCAGTTTTAAAGCAACTTGAAGAATTAGAAGTTAAGTTTGTTGATTTACGTTTTACCGACACCAAAGGTAAAGAGCAGCACGTATCTATCCCAGCTCATCAGGTAGACGCTGACTTCTTCGAAGACGGTAAAATGTTTGACGGCTCGTCAATCGCTGGCTGGAAAGGCATTAACGAATCAGACATGGTACTGATGCCAGACCCAACTACGTTCGTACTGGATCCATTCACCGAAGAAACCACAGCGCTGATCCGTTGTGACATTCTCGAGCCAGGCACAATGACTGGTTATGACCGCGACCCACGTTCTATCGCGAAAAAAGCGGAAGAATACTTACGCTCTACCGGTATCGCTGACACTGTATTAGTTGGACCAGAACCAGAATTCTTCCTGTTCGACGACGTCCGTTTCGGTACTGACATGTCTGGTTGTTTCGTGAAAATCGACGCTAAAGAAGCGGCATGGAACTCTGGCACTAGCTACGAAGGTGGTAACACAGGTCACCGTCCATTCGTGAAAGGCGGTTACTTCCCAGTAGCTCCAGTTGACTCATCACAAGACTTACGTAGCGCTATGTGTTTAGTGCTCGAAGAAATGGGTCAAGTGGTTGAAGCTCACCACCACGAAGTGGCGACTGCGGGTCAAAACGAAATCGCAACTCGCTTCAACACCCTGACTAAGAAAGCGGACGAAATCCAAATTCTGAAATACGTAGTACACAACATGGCTCACGCCTACGGTAAGACTGCGACTTTCATGCCTAAGCCAATCGTTGGCGACAACGGTAGCGGTATGCACGTTCACCAATCTCTGTCTAAAGACGGTGTGAACCTGTTCGCAGGCGACAAATACGCTGGTTTAAGTGAAACTGCACTGTACTACATCGGTGGTATCATCAAGCACGCTCGCGCACTGAACGCTTTCACTAACCCAAGCACTAACTCTTACAAGCGTTTAGTACCACACTTCGAAGCGCCAGTGATGTTAGCTTACTCAGCACGTAACCGCAGCGCTTCAATCCGTATTCCAGTGGTACCAAGCCCTAAAGGTCGTCGTATCGAAACTCGCTTCCCAGATCCACATGCAAACCCATACTTAGGTTTCGCAGCACTGCTGATGGCGGGTATCGACGGTATCCAAAACAAGATCCATCCAGGCGAAGCGATGGATAAAGACTTGTACGATCTGCCAGCGGAAGAAGCGGCTGAAATCCCACAAGTAGCGACTTCATTAGAAAACGCCCTTGAAAACCTGCAAGCTGACCACGAGTTCTTAACTCGCGGCGGTGTATTTAGCGAAGATTTCATCCAATCTTACATTGCACTGAAATCTGCAGAAGCTGAGCGTGTAAGCCGTACAACTCACCCATTAGAGTTTGAAATGTACTACAGCCTGTAATGGCTAGATGCATGCCATTACTCACGGTATAAATGCATGCATAAAGTATCAAAGCCCCAACAGCTTTGCTGTTGGGGCTTTTTGTTTCTTGAAGGTATACACTACTTTCATGCTGATTCAATGACCAACACTTTTCTCTAAATGGCGACATAGCCAACCACTTATTTATCATCAAAAGAAAGCATACCAGCAGACACCACTGCAGTAACAACAATAGGGACAGATGTCGTTTAAGCCTGAGCTAAACGCGATATAAAACTAACTTATAGGCAGAGGAGTTAACTACAGCGACATTAAAGTTGGGAGTCTCATTACTGTTGTCTCATTACTGCTGCTGAATAATTGACACATATATTCATATGGTTAGAATGCCGACTTGCTAAAACTGAATATATCGGTGTCGAACAAAACCAGTTCGGGTTCCATAAGACTAACGCCCAAAGTTAATCAAGCGAGTCGCTCATACCGAAGCAATGCGGTTTTTCACATATAAACAATGGAGTGGTTATGCGTTGGTTGACTTGCTTGGTCGTGTGCTGTTCTCTCACGGGATGTGCAACAATAACATCGAGGATGGGAGAAAATTCAACTTGGGGGCATTCTTTCTCCAGTGTTCAAACGGCTGTTGATAATGGCGAGGAGTGTGCGATAGTTTCTGCGTTATCCGCCCCGCCACTGCTACTGTTTACTATCCCCCTGACACTGGTCGATATGGGTAGCTCGCTGATCGTCGATACCGTGATGCTGCCAGTCGATTTGGCTATCACGCCCAGTAATCCCAAGCTCCGAACCCCGCGTTCTATGTTCTGCCACTACAGCTACAGCATTTAAGCATATTCGTCCCCATAAATGACCTCAGCCTCAGGGCATGGGTTAACGACATCGGCATTAGGGGGCGCCTTGGTGCCCCAGAGCCATGCTCCCTGTTCGAGGCTATTACGCGATGTCGGCTGAGTAAGCCAAATTCAATCCGTTAACGATGGGCTTTTATTACCTCCAGTAACCTTAGGATATCGGCCTCATCGTTATAAATATGTGGCGATACGCGTATCCCTAAACTGCGGGCATCGACACTGATATTCGCCTCAGCCAATGCCGCCATGATCGGCGCTTGCCGCTCGCCAAATTGCAAAATCAGCGTACCGCTACGCTTATCGCTTGCCCTCGGTGAGACGAGCTCATTGTCCAATGCCTGTACCACTGGAGCCATCAGTTGCAAGTTATGCTCACGCATCGCCTGTGAGCCAATATTGGCAAAATATTGAATACTATGGGCGGCAATAGCGTAGGGGGCGATAGAAGGCGTGCCGCCCCAAAACCGCAACGCTGTTGGATGGTAGCGAAAATCATGAATATCAAACTCAAAGGGATTTTCATGGCTAAACCAACCCACATCCTGTGGCTGACATTCGGGCAAGATGGCAGGATTAACCCACAGATACGCAGCGCCTGGGCCGGAGCATAACCATTTCACACTCGAACCAATCATAAAATCTGGCTGTAGCTTGGCTAAATCCAGCGGCAAAATCCCAGCCGATTGCGCCACATCCACTAGGCTCAAGCAGCCACGCTCACGGACAAGGGGAATGATCTGCGCCAATGGCGCCTGCTGACCAGTATTAGAATAGGCATGGCTGACAAAGACTAAATCGACATCGTCGCTGATATGTGCGTCCCACACATTGGGGTCGGTAACATCTAAGCCCTTGGGAATAAAGCGCAGTTCACAACTTGCGGGCAATGCCTTTTTAAGGGCGAATCCCATGCTAGGAAAATCAATCTCGCTCATCAGCACCACGGCGCCATCGCGATTTAATCTATCCAGTGACATCACCAACTTGGTCAATGCGCTCGATAGATTCACCTGCGGGCAAAAGTCCTGCGGCTGACCATTAAAAAGGCTTGCCAGCGCCGCGGTAAAGTTATCGATGACGCCCAACCATTGACCCCAAGGCTCGCGGCCAGACTCCTGCCAAGGTGCAAAAAACGCCTGCTTAAACGCCTGTTCAGTCGATTTAAGTGGTCGTCCCACGGAATGGTTAAGCAGATATCCAGGGCCTGCGAGGCAAAAATCCTGTTTTACATTTAGCAGCATGGCCTTACCTCAAACTGTCTTTGAGTTTTTTCAAATCATAATAACGGGTGCGAATATCGTCACGTAATACGGCCGCGCGTCTATCCCTTAAACGCTCAAGGGAGGCGAGTAACACAGGCAATGGTGGACCACTGGCGGTCACTTTGGCTAAATGTTGTTGCTCCATACTGACCGAAGGTTCTGCAATGTATTTAGTCACTAATTCATTGTGATGCTGGATGGCGGTTTGCCCATGCAATTCACAGACTTCGATAAACAGCTTGAGGTTTTCTTGATACCAATCTTGATGGCGATACCCCATTGAATGGATAAAATCATCCATTAAATTCGGGCGGCGCATGCATTCCCGCAGGATTTGCTGATCCTCCGGCATCATATATAAAAACTTATCCACCAGCATTTGCGAATAAGATGCTTCGTTGGCAAAACATAAACCTAGGGTTAAATCGATAACGTTAATCCCAGCAAAGTCGCCCGCATTGGCGCCACGATACACCACAGAACCAACCCGATAGGGTTTGTAATATGGGCGGACACAGTAGAAGAAACGGTCCGTATCTAAACGATTGAATAACTGCGTATTCGAATCAATCACATCCTGCAATGCCTGCTTAGCGACGCGCAGTAAATCGTGACTAATTGGATGAGAAATCCCCAAAGGCTGGATTTTTAATAGCGCATCAGCGGCACGTTTATAGGCCAAAATGCCTTTAGTGTTGTAATCCACAAACAGTTTTTCATCGGGCAGATCGGTAAAACGTTTGTAGATACCATTATGGGCGCGGTTATGGGTGGTTAAATGGGCGGTAGCAAAGCGCGGCGTGACTCCAATTGAGGCGCCGATATGCATCGCCAATGCTGACGCTTCAAGAAGTGGCGAGGTGGTCTCCCGTGTTGGCTCAGTAATTTCATGGCGGCGGCAGGCGGCCATATACAGGCCAACATTGCCTAGCAAATCAAAAGCACTATCAAAGCCTTCGTCGGTATTGCCCTCATCGAGCAAAGCCTTAATCAGCCCTCGCCCTTCGCTTTCCAAAGTGCGCTTAAGCTCAGTGCCAATCCCCTGCACATTGGCACGGTCGGTCTGCTGGTCATAAAGCTGTTCGAGCTGCGAGTTGAGTTCTACAAAGCGGCTGCGGATCCACTCATCGAAGGCTTCGGTATTATAGGTGGCAGGTTTCACTTGGACATCCTTGGCGATTGTTATGGTTATTTTTACCGGAGCAAGTACTAGGGCATGTTTCACTTGGCTACAGGCGCCATTAGCGCTTCCGAGTTAACAAGGATGCAACTTCTGGCGACACGTTTCTAGCGCTAGCTCAAATTTATGAAAAATCTAATGCCACTTTTTATTTACACCTTGCGCCAGCGCAAGTTATCAAAGTCAATCGCCTCGCAAAATAACGCCAAATACAGCTAGTCCTAATACAAATAGCGCGGCAGGTTCCGCAGGGGTAAATCAAAATGATTTTAATGGAATTTATTGTCGTACTCGGCTGCTTGCTACTGGGCACCCGCTATGGTGGTATGGGGCTCGGGTTGATAAGTGGTATAGGTTTATTTTTACTGACGTTTGTCTTTGGTCTCGCCCCCGGACAGCCACCAGTGCAAGTGATGTTAACCATTCTTGCGGTTATCGGTTGTGCCGCCGTGTTGCAAACCGCAGGCGGCTTAGATGTGATGATGCAGTTTGCCGAACGTTTACTGCGCCGCCATCCACAGTACATCACCATTCTGGCACCGTTAACTACATGGACGCTCACCTTTTTGTGCGGTACAGGCCATGTGGTTTACACCATGTTCCCGATTATCTCTGACATTGCCCTGAAGAAGAACATTCGCCCAGAACGCCCAATGGCGGTGGCCTCCGTCGCCTCACAAATGGCGATTTGCGCCTCTCCAGTGTCGGTCGCAGTGGTCTCTATGGTATCGATTTTGGCGGCGCAGCACGGCGTCGGCCATGCCTACAGCATGCTAGACATTTTAATGGTGTCGGTGCCCGCCTCTCTTTGCGGTGTGTTAGTGGCGGCACTGTGGAGCCTACGTCGCGGCAAAGATTTAGATAAAGACGAAGAGTTTCAAGAGCGAATTCAAGATCCTGTGCAAAGAGCCTTTATCTACGACAAGGGCGAAACGCTGCTGAATCAAACCTTCCCCAAAGAAGCGTATTGGGCAACAGGGATCTTCTTTGCCGCTATCGCTGCTGTAGTGTTACTCGGCTCCTTTAGCGAGCTGCGTCCAGTGTTTGAAGAGAAAGGCAAGCTCGCACCCCTGTCGATGAACCTAGTGATCCAAATGATGATGTTGATTGCAGGCGCCTTTATTTTGATGAGCTGCAAAGTCAAGCCAGCTGAAATTGCCAATGGTCCGGTTTTTAAAGCGGGTATGGTGGCGATATTCTCGGTATTTGGCGTGGCGTGGATGAGCGATACTTACTTTATCAGCCATATGGATGTACTGAAGGAAAACCTCTCCCACGTAGTGCAAAACCAGCCTTGGACCTATGCCCTAGTGCTGTTTTTAATCTCCAAACTGGTCAATAGCCAAGCGGCCGCGCTCACGGCGATTGCACCGATGGGATTAGCTTTAGGTGTCGATCCTAAGCTATTAATTGCTTTTTTACCCGCCAGTTATGGCTACTTTGTGCTGCCCACTTATCCAAGCGATTTGGCCTGCATCGGTTTCGATCGCTCAGGTACCACTAAAATTGGTAAGTTCATCATTAATCACAGCTTTATTATCCCAGGACTGATTGGTGTTAGTACCGCATCAACCGTGGGTTATCTGTTGGCAACTGCGCTACTGTAAAGTTAGTTTGCGTTAATAAGCACATATAATCAGGCCGATAGCACATTAACGCTATCGGCCTGACGAATTAAAGATGTGCAAGCGCTCAGTACGAAAGTATTAAGCTCCCGCCACATTCCCTTATCAGCTAGACGTCTTTAGCAACAGCAGCATACAATCCCGCCTTATATCATGCTGAATCAATTTATCTTTTGAGAATGTCGTACTAAAGATGATTAAAGGTTTTCGCTTATGGATGCTGATTGTGGGTCTGGGGCTTGGCGTCAGTTTTCTCGGCTATCAGTTGCTTACACGCTATCACTTCAACACTGATCACCAAGTGGGTGACGTTATCGACTCCCTCAATGGAATCGAGATTTACTATAACGGTGGCGTCAACACTAATAAGGGACGCAACATCTCCCTCGACGGCTATAACCTCGGCATAAAATATCAATGCGTAGAATTTGTTAAGCGCTACTTTTACCAACGATATCAACACAAAATGCCTGACAGTTTTGGGCACGCCCGGGACTTCTTCGATAATCTGCTCACTGATGGCAGTTGGAATGAAAAACGCGCCCTACGCCAATTTACCAATGGTAGCCAAAGCAAACCTATGGCAGATGATTTACTGGTCTTTGCCCCATGGATGTTTAATCCCTATGGCCATGTCGCCATCATCGCGGCCGTAACAGACAACGGTATCGAAATCGCCCAGCAAAACCCCGGCCCATTTGCCCCATCAAGGGAATATTTCGTTTTAGAACAACGGGCTGGACTCTGGTATATAAACGCACCACGCGCCAAAGGATGGTTACGCTGGGAGGCAATAAGCCCTAAGGTGATAACAGAAACGGGCGGCTTTATCGACCCTACGATGGCCATCAAGGAATAAGCTATGGGGATTTTTAACTGGG
Source organism: Shewanella xiamenensis (assembly GCF_014647135.1). GTDB lineage: Bacteria > Pseudomonadota > Gammaproteobacteria > Enterobacterales > Shewanellaceae > Shewanella > Shewanella xiamenensis. The sequence continues at coordinate 83,403 of NZ_BMOP01000007.1, read as the reverse complement.
TAAAACAGCTATTTGCCACAAAAGCGACAACTCGCTCGCAGGCAACGGATCTTCAAGCACTCTTTGGTGGCGAAGCAACTGCGAGTCTCACTTTGCCTCACCGCCAAGCTTATCCCTTAGTCACGCCAATAACTCAGACTGAATTATCCGCCTATCAACTCCATTGCTTGTTGAATGATCAAGATAAACAACGACTCGACACTTTACTTTGCCAAGCAGGATTCGAGCATGTAGGTTCTGACATGCCATTTAATGGCGTACTGCATCACACCAGCCTACAGACAACAGTATTTTTACAACAATATGCTGATTTTGCCGGGATCTGTGTATTGCTGATCACCAATGATATCAATCTATTGCAACAGCTTATTGCCTTTAAAGCCGCGCCGCCTCCACCTTGGGAAAGTTTTCCCGATGTTGATCCTGATACACTTGGGAGTTTGCAAGGGAACCTTGAGTTTTGGTGCGATACGTTTTGGCGACCCTATTGGTTATCACTTGGTGAAACCGAGCGCCTGCAATATCCGACAAACTGGCGAGAATTCAGTGAGTTTCACTAAAAGATTTATGTAAGAGATAATAATGAAACTGAAATATACCGCATTCACTCTCGCACTCTTTTTCCTTGCCGGATGCTTGGTACCTGAACAACCTATCATCCCCGTAAAAGGTGCCACGAATAAGGATTGGAATAGCCAAACCTTTTGGTATGAGCCTTGGGGAAGCTCGGGCACACACAAGGGTATCGACATATTTGCGGCCACGAGTACCCCGGTTATCGCACCAACGCCCATGCTACTGCTGTACAAAGGTGACTTTTTTAAAGGCGGAAAAGTCGTTGTTGGACTCGGCCCAAAATGGCAAATTCATTATTTTGCGCACCTAGGCAGCATTGAAGCATCGACAGGCTTATTCGCGACAGGTGGAGAAACGCTAGGCACAGTCGGAACGACTGGCAATGCTCAAGGTAAACCACCCCATTTGCACTATTCCATTTTAAGCCTGTTCCCAAGACCTTGGCGAATAGACACTTCAACCCAAGGATATAAAAAGGCTTTTTATCTCAATCCCATTGAGTATTTAGAGGCTAAGTAAGCTTTATTGAGGATTTAACTGTTAGAGATTAACGGCTCACTCAACGGGCACTTCTAGCTCATTTTCTGCCGCGAGAGCCTGTGCAACTCGTTCTGCTTTCGCGATATATTTAGGTTTATTACTGGTGTGAAGCTTGGCATTAGCTTTTTTCGCCTTCTGCTTAAGCGTTTGATTAATCTTCTTTTTGCGGTTCATAAGCGCTGTATCTGAGCAATATTCAAGCCGACATTATAGCCATCCTTAGCCACAGCAACAAATCAGTAGGATGAAGATAAACCCTCAATCTTAATACACCTATAATTGCTATCCGAGTCACAAGTTGCAAAAAACGCCACATTTTAGCTCGTTTGATTTACAGATCGACTAGACAACCTTGAATGACTTCCTTATCATCCGAAGCTAATAAAAATCACTATCATTTGCAATGTTGTTTAACGGAAGAGTCTGATGCCAAGGAATTCGGTGTAGCAAATTCACACGCCCTTAGCAGGAAGTTATATGACGTTCAAAACCTCGTTTGTTGCTCTCGCTGTCTTTGCAGCACTCACCCAATCCGCTATTGCACAAGAAAAATCCGACACGGAAATAAATAAAAACAAAGAAATAGAAAGAATTACCGTGACCGCGAGCCGTATGGATAAATCCCCAAGCTCGATTCCTAATACAGTGACCATTATCGACCGCGTGCAACTCGAAGAACAGTTCCGCACCACCAAAGATCTGTCGACCATTATCGGCAACTTAGCACCAAGCTTTTCACCTAGCCGCCAAAAGATGAGTAATACGGGTGAAACCCTGCGTGGTCGTGCACCATTAATTATGATCGATGGCGTGCCGCAATCGAACCCGCTGCGCAGCGGTGGTCGCTCAGGACAAACTATCGATCCTGCAATGATTGAACGCATTGAAATTATCCACGGCGCCAATGCGATGCACGGCCTAGGCGCACAGGGCGGTATTATCAACTACATCACCAAAAAGCCCACGGGCGATAACCAGCACGTCGCTAGCTTTGATGTCACAGTCCCTGACTCACTCAAGTCTAACGGTGTCAGTTTTGGTGCCAGCTATGCGTTTTCAGGCGAGTCAGAATTGATCGATATGCTAGGCTCGGTCAGCTATCGCAATAACGGGGTTTACTACGATGCCAATCACGATGTGATTGGGGTAGATACCACGCAAGGCGAGTCCATGGATAGCCAGAGTAAGGACTTCTTCATCAAATTAGGCCACAACTTTACCGAGTCGCGCTTAGAGCTGATGGTTAACCATTACAACATGGATAACAATGGCGACTGGATGGCCGTAGCAGGTAATAAACCCAATGGTATTCCAACCGGTGCCGTGGAACAAAAACAGCCCTGGGAAGCGGCTAATAACCAAGTCACCACCACCAGTTTAACCTATAGCCACGAAAACATTGCAGGCCAACAGCTCAACATGCAGTTGTTTAATCAAGACTTTAAAGCGGTGTACGGCGGTGGTTGCTTCGATAGCTTCTACGATCCTTCCTTTGAAGGCAGCGATCAAGTGGTTCAATGCGGTGTAAATAGCAAAGGCGAGCACTTATACTACGAGCAATCACGCAACTCTTCGGTTAAATGGGGCCTAAAAACTTCGTTAATCGCGAAAAACATTGCAGATACTGGCATCGATGCGGCCTATGGTATCGACTTGTTCCGCGATACGACTGAACAGGACTTAGTGAAAACTGGGTTCTCTTGGGTACCTGAAAGCACCTATGATAACTTCGCGCCGTATCTACAGTTAGACTATGATTTAATTAAAGATTTAACCGTATCAACCGGTGTGCGTTACGAGCACGCTACCCTCAATGTTGATGACTACAAAACCCTCTATGGCGCTGGCAATAAGCAAATCGCGGGGGGCGAAGCCACCTTTGATGAAACCTTATTCAATGTCGGTTTATCCTATAAAATCACGCCGGATATCCGCGTCTACACTAGCTACAACCAAGGTTTTGGCATGCCAGACATTGGCCGTATTCTGCGTGACGGAAACAGTTTCCCCGGCGCCAATCCAAGCATTAGTGACTCTTTAGCATTAACTCCAATCGTGACGGATAACGTTGAATTGGGTGCCGATTATCAAGGTAGTTTCTTAAGTGCTAAAATTGCTTACTACCGTTCTGCTACCGATTTTGGTGCCCGTTTAGCCTTAAACAGTGACGGTTTCTATGATGTAAAACGTGAAAAAAGCGTCATTGATGGGATCGAAGCGAATGTTACCGCTTATCTAACAAGCAATGATGATTTGGGCATGAACATCGCACTGCAACGGGGCGAATACGATGTAAACGGCGATAATAAGGTCGATACCGATCTCGATGGCGCCAATATTTCCCCGAATCGTATCAACTTATTCTGGACCCACAACTTCGATAATGAAATGTCGACACGTGTTCAAGCAAATTACTTTATGGACCGTGATTTTGAAAATGCCAAAGGTGCTAAATATGCCGAGTTTGATGGTTACACCACTGTCGACGCGTCATTTTCAATGCCGCTCTACACGGGTACCTTAAGCATTGGTGTACAAAACCTGTTTAATAAGGATTATTTCAACTACTACTCACAAACCATGGGTACAAATGATCGTTATTTCAAAGGTATGGGTCGTACTGCCACTATAGGTTATACCGTAGCGTTTTAATAAATGCCTCGGGTTGAATTGATAATCAGCGCAACTTAGGTTGCGCTTTTTATTGGCTCATTGAAACACGCTATGCCTTAGTGACAACGGTAAGGCAGAAACCCGAAAAATAAACACAGCACTATGATAATTAACAGATCTTTGCCTACGCCCGCGTTTAAAAATACCACAACGGGAGGCAATAGAATCGCAATAATGACTCATAGTCATTTGTTTATATCGACAGCAGGCCATCCTTAAACCGTAATAAATGACGAGTAAGCAGTTTTTAACTTCGTCGTTAGCCCACCAGTTTGCAACCATTGCATTATCAACCTGTGGCTTGGGCGTTGTGGCACAGGTCTTCACTTAACATTCAGTCCATTTCAACAAAAATGCCAAAAGCCATCTATAGTTAAAGGAAAATTGAACGCCGCCATGGAATTTGATCCCCAAGCGCTTTTACTAATTAAATTTATTTGTCTACTGACAGGTACAGCCGCTATTGCATGGGGATTAATCGCCAAACCATTGAACATTGCCAAATTAGCCAGCATACGCTTTTCCCTTGCGAATATCTGTGTATTTATCGGCATCATTCTCAACACTCTAAGAACCGAATCAAATAGTTACCTCTACTGGTTTTGCGCAGATATTGTTATCTTACTCGGATTTATCATGCTGCGTTGGGGCACACAATACCTGTTTAGATTGAAGCACAGCACTAAGTTCGATCTGACTATGCTCGCAATCACCGCAGCACTCATGTTGATGGTTCCCCCAAATGTCCAATCTCAGCCGATACTCGCCATGCTTTTTTCAGCCAATGCAGCACTATCTTTTGTGATGCTCAGTCGAGATAACTATTACGCTATCCGCAGAGAGACTGGCAATAAGATAGCGATTGCCATGATCACCCCCTTAATCGCGATGGCTATCATCTTCATGATTCGGTTTTTCATCGCCCTGTTATCGCCGAGTGAAACGCCAATATTTATTGCCATGCACACGATTGAAGCCATTCCTGTGCTGTGGTTTTATGTGTTCTTAGCCTTACTTATCAATATCCTGATGATAGGTAATGCGATGACTCGTCTGGTGAGTAAAATCAGAATGTTGGCTGAAAAAGACCAGCTCACAGGGCTGTGGAATCGACGCGCAATGCAAAAAAGACTCACCACAACCCACCAACGCTGGCAGAAAAATGCAGAGCCTTATAGCGTGATCTTGCTCGATCTCGACCATTTCAAACATATAAATGATCACTATGGTCATGATGTTGGTGACCTCGCCCTGCTGACAGCGGCAAGATTATTTCACTCGGTATTACGGGAACACGATGTCCTGTGTCGTCATGGTGGGGAAGAGTTTTTGGTTTTACTGCCAGCCACAAGCGCACCATCCGCAAGAGCCGTTGCGGATAAATTACATCGGGTACTGAGGGAAAATCCGATTAACTGGCAGGATAAAAAAGTCCAACTTTGCGCAAGCGTGGGTTACGCCACGATTTATCAAGGATGTCAGCCAGACAAACTATTGATTGAAGCCGATCATGCCATGTATCAAGCAAAGTCTGAGGGGCGCGACCGGATCTGCCAAGCATTTCCCTCCCAATAAACACCTATCGTTCAGGCCAATCTAAAGTCTCTGGTGCTTGCCAAAATGTCAGCGCCTCACTAACAGCCTCAGTTAAAAAGAGCTCACCCTGCTCAGGCATATCAAGATACGCATAATCCTGCCAACTGCCATCTCCATGTTGATAACGAAAATGCAGGCAATAGGCGTGCAGATAACAGCGGTCGGCGACATCGGAGCCATAGAGGGCATCGCCTAAAATCGGTACCCCAAGGCTAGCAAGCGCTACCCGTAACTGATGGGTTTTCCCCGAATGGGGTTTGAGCAAATACAGCCTTAGCCCATCGCCAACACTGACGGAAAAGAATTGGGTAATCGCTGGATTTTCTTTGGTACGTAGTAACTTAAACATACTGCGGCGGGATTTGGCCATATCGCCAATCACCCAGCCTTGCTTCTTTTTAGGCTTACCTTTGGCGAGGGCAAGATAGTATTTCTGCACTCGATGGGCGCGAAAAAGCTCAGTCAACTGCCGAGCTGCCGCCGAATGTTTGGCTAACAGTAACAGCCCTGAGGTAGGGGTATCGAGCCGATGCACGGCAAAGAGTTTTATCCCTAAATCCTGCTCCAACTGCGCAACGACACCCGCAGTGCCATCTTGGCTGTGAAAATGCACATTCGGCGATTTAGAAATAACAAGAAAATCAGCCTCATTGGCTATGATTCGGTACATGGGGTTCCTAACACTGTCACGCGGATATTGGCCTAAAACTGGATAGTAACCACAAGGCCGGGATGATTATCCGAAAGAGTAATTTGCGCATTGTGCCGCGACAGAATCGCTTTGACCATAGATAATCCTAAACCTGTACCCTGCAAATGGCGGCTGGGGTCGAGCCGCACTAGACGCTCAAACACCCTTTCCTTGCTGTCATCGGGGATCCCAGGACCGTTATCGCAAATCTTAATTTGGGCACCGGATTGAATAATATCGATACGTGCGCCTTGGCCTGAATATTTCATCGCATTGTCGACCAAGTTATACAAGGCTTGGAACAACAGATACTTGTCACCATAAATTTTATGGTCAGATAGCAGCGACAGGCTCAAGGTTTGCTCATTCGACTCCGCAACTGCATCAGCCATTTCCAGCAAATCAGTACATAGCTGCGCCAAACTCAGCTCCTGCAAATCTAAGGTTTGCTGCCCTTCCTCAATGCGTGTCAGCGAGAGCATGGCATCGAAGGTCGCAAGGCAGTGGTCAAGCTCTTCGGTCAAAATCGCACAGCCCTCACTGATTTCATCGGGAGATTTAGCCGCCAACTCCTCAAGACCAATGCGAATATGGGATAAAGGCGTGCGCAAATCGTGGGCGATATTATCAGTCACACCACGCACCGCCATCAGGTTATTCTCAAGAATATCCAGCACGTTGTTAAATTGCAGCGCCAACATATCAAACTCGTCCTGACGCCAACTGAGCGGCAGACGCGTATCATAATGCCCACGCTCAATTTGCTCACTTAAACGGTTGTACTGCACTAAACGGCGTAAAATTGCTTTAGAAAACAGATAGCCCAGCGCTAAGGTTAACACTATGGTCAACATCACGGCCGTGGCCGCTGCGCTGATAAATTTATCGATGAGTGTGGCTAAGTTGTCGGTACGGGTGGCGATAAGTACGGGGCCATAGCGAGTCATCACTAGACCGCCGGTAAGGATATGCAACTTATCAGGGCCGCCAGTCAAAATCGGGAAATCCCGCGTTTGCGGCAGCATGGGCATGCCTTCAGGCATAAAGCTTAAGGCGCCAACCATATCATAGCTATTGCGCCAGGCGATAAGCGCCGTCTGCGGATCGGCGGCACGAATTTGCGCCGCAAAACTGCGACGGTCGACAGTAAGAGCAAGCTGCTGATAGCGTTGGGTTTCTGACTCGAGATACTGAGTCACTTGGTACTGCTGTTCGATAATAAGCTGCCGATAAAGGGCAAACAGCAAAGCGCCTATGATCACAGTCACTAAGGTCGAGAAGATAATAGTGATGCGCCAGGCGCTGCTTTGGTAAGGCTTAATGCCTTTGGCGTAAGCGATAACCCGCTCCCCTTACGGTTTCAATCAATTCACCGTGACCTAACTCTTCAAACTTGCGACGTAACTTGGCGATATGCACGTCGATCACATTAGTACGGGGATCAAAGTGATAATCCCACACGGCTTCAAATAATAGCGTCCGACTAATAACCTGATTAGCGTGTTCCATCAGATACTTAAGCAGTTGGAATTCTTTGGGTTGCAGCATCAAATCGTGGCCATCTAAGGTCACGTTACGTGTTAGCAGCTCCATTTTTAAGCCACCAACCACCAGATCTGTGGTAATAGGTACGGATTGGCCCCGTTGCATCAACTTTTCGGCACGTACAAGCAGCTCCGAAAAGGCAAAGGGCTTAGTCATATAATCATCGCCACCCGCACGCAGACCTTTTACCCTTTCATCCACATGGGCCAGCGCCGACAGGATAAGCACTGGAGTTTGGTTGCCAGTTGCTCTAAGGGCGGCCAGCAGTTTCAACCCATCGAGTTGGGGCAACATGCGGTCGAGAATCAAGAGGTCGTACTGACCACTCGTGGCTTGCAGTAGACCTTGATGACCATCGCTGGCGGTCTCAATATTATGTCCCTGCTCAAGAAATCCTTTAACGATGTAGTCGATCGTTGTCGCATCATCTTCAACTAAAAGTATTTTCATCTGTATGCTGCGCTCCCCTGTCTTCACTTAGCGGTAATACTCGGCGTGCTAATCCCACTTAAGTAAAGGTAACTGTCGTAAATTTTCAATATCGAATGCCAATTTATACTTGCCTGTATCGTCCAGCAACTTTAACTCTAAGTAACTGATACCTAAGTCATGGTCTAATTTAGCATCGGTCAGAAAGGCCTTATGATCCTGAGTCGCCATTGCAATAATGCCGGAGAAGGTTTGATGCTTAGTGTTGATAAGGCGTGCGGCTTCCACCTCGCCGACATCATCGGCTGTGACTTTACCCGCTTTTTGTTTCAATAACTTACCATCTCGCGCCCGATATTCGAAGCGGGTAATTGCATTCGCCAGCGGATTAATCAACTCAAACTGGTAGACCAATTCGCCTTCCTGCATTTCCATTTCAAACTCGGCAATCACGCCAGGAAACTCCTTCTCAATTTGCTGCATCACGCTTAACGGCGGCTGATACTCACCGCTCGAAAGCATCGAATACATGCTCTGGGCTGCGGTAGCAATCCCAGATACCAACATGAATCCTAGCAACCATAGTCTCATGGTTCCTCCATAAAAATCGGCTAAGTTTGTATCTTATGAGACAATCAGTTAGATGTCGATGGCGTACCAAAATCCCATCACTTTTATCCCTGTTTGCCCATGATGGCGCCTAGTTCATCACTCATGTGAATTGCTCAATCCACTTGATTCAAACTCAGCAAACACTGACGAATGCATTCAGTTTACCTAATAGCGACTGAAACACCGATGGAAACAAGATTAAGCTTTGATCATCTGGGGATTTTGAAGCATGACATTTACCGTAAAACGCCATCATTTAGCCATTTAAAATCACACTAATTGAATTTCAGCTGGTATTTTAGCGCATCTGTGTCGTCAAAAAGTACGATTGGCAATGCAATCCCATTGTTCTAGAGTCAACTAAACGGCTATTTAAATCGGAGTGCATATGAAACCAATTACACGCTGGATTAGCTTAAGTTTGCTACTGCTTGCAGCATTAAGCGCCTACGCCTATGGCAGCGCCACAAGCGCCGTGACGTTTATCATCTTAGGTATGCTGTTGGAAGGAACATTTTGGATGGGATTACTAGGTAAAAAACGTCATTAACTTATTCTAAAATATGAATTTGCTCAGATTTGAGCGCAACCGTAGTTTGCATTCCTTTGGTTAAGCCAAGCTTCTGTGCGAGATGAAGCGACACTTCCGTATTAAGCTGTAGTTTAGTCCCAGTAGCATAACAGACGACCCGCACCGACTCGCCCATCACAAGTAAAGAGTCGATTGTCACATCTAACTTATTAAAACTACGGCATAAACGTCCATTTGAAATGGCGTTAAATCGAATACCCTGATTGGGGATGACCCAGCGAACTTTACTGCCAACACTGCGGTCTTTGCCAAAATCGCTGGCAATCAGCTGCTCACCAAATTTGAGCCAGGTGATGTCTTTAGTGCGATCTTGAAACACCACTTCGCCATCGAAAATATTCCTTAAGCCCATCTGCCGCGCAACGGCCTCGTTACGTGGCCGCGATAACACCTCAAACGGCGCACCCTGCTGTAACATCTGGCCTTGGCTAATCAAGATCATCGAATCGGCCAGCAGCAGTGCTTCGTTTAAATCGTGGGTCACCATAATCACGGGGCAAAGCAGTTGCTCTTTGAGTCGAGCAAGTTCGAGATACAAACGCTCGCGGGTTTCTCTGTCCACCGCCGAAAATGGCTCATCAAGCAGTAGCACTGAAGGTTCACGGGCAAGGGCGCGAGCAAGCGCAACCCGTTGCCGCTGCCCCCCAGAGAGGTGCATAGGCAGTCTATCGGGCAAACCATGTAAATTAACCCGTTCTAACCAATCCTTCGCCCTAGCAACTCGCTCCGATTTGGGAATATGGTCAAGCCCTGCAACCACGTTCTCGAGCGCGGTAAGATTAGGAAATAAGCCAAAATGCTGTGGCATATAGCCAATATGGCGCAGCTGCGGCGTTAGCGCGGTGCTACTTTGATGGTCAAACCATGGCGTTTCACCAAACACAATACTGCCCGTGTCGGGATGATTCAGCCCTGCGATCATCCGCAGTAACGTCGTCTTACCGCCGCCAGAAGGCCCTACGACCGCTAACACTTCACCCGCCTTACAGCTAAATTCGGCACTCAGTTTTATATGCTTATGGTTTTGGATCTGGCAATGCAGATCAGCGATGATTTGCGCCACCCTGACCTCCTAAACGCCGTGACAAACTGGTAGTTAGAGCCAATGCGGTAATCGCAAATAACAGCAATACCAGAGACATAGTACCTGCTGCGCCAAAATCGAAGGCCTGCACGCTGTCATAAATGGAGATCGATATCGTCTTGGTTTCGCCAGCGATATTGCCGCCCATCATCAGCACCACCCCAAACTCACCCAGCACATGGGAGAAACACAGCACTATGGCGGTCAACACCCCCGGCCAGACCATAGGCAATTCAATTTTAAGTAGAATTTTAAGTTTGCTCATGCCGCAACAGGCTGCAGCATCGCGCACGTCGTGTGGAACCGCCTCAAAGGCACGTTGTATCGGTTGCAACGCAAACGGAATATTCACCAGCACGGATGCCAGCACTAACCCCGAGAAATGAAACACTAACTGCTGCCCAGTCAGATGCTCTAACCACTGCCCTAACCAGCTTTGGCTGCCAAGCCCCACCAGCAAGTAATAACCAATCACAGTCGGCGGCAAGACTAAGGGCACCATGATTAAAGCTTCAACCCAGGACTTACCCACAAACTGACGATAGGCTAAGGCTCGCCCCGCCAGAATCGCCAGCGGGATCAACACCAAGACTGTGATGCTACTGAGTTTGACCGATAACCAAAGCGCCTGCCAATCCATGTCTGGCCTTACCGAGCGGGTAGACCAAATCCGTATTGCAGGAATACGGCTCTGGCGGCATCAGATTGAAGATATTGATAAAAACGCTCTGCGGTTGCTCCCGCTTTTGGCATCAACGCCATGCGTTGATTGAGTGGCCCATGCAATTCTTCGGGCAAAGCAATCGCCTGACCTAAGGCCTTAAACTGGGGCGCTAAGGCAAGGGATAACGGAATAATACCGCCTTGGGTGGAGCCACTCACGGCAAATTGCGCCGCTTGGGAGGCATTTTCGCCCAAGATTAGCTTGGTTTGTAGACCATCCCACAAGCCTAGTTTTTGCAACAGTTCACGGGCGCGTTCGCCATAGGGCGCATGCTCAGGATTAGCAATCGCAAAGCGCTCCAACTTACCCGCGGCGAGTAGGGCTTTTACGCCGTTAAGTTCAGTATCCAAGGTTAAAGGGGACTTGTTTGGGGCGACTAAGGCTAGGCGACCCACCGCGTATTGCACGCCTTCATCGCGGGTAAAGCCCGCTTTTTGCAGCTCATGGATATAACGCTCATCGGCACTAAGCAACATTTCAAATGGCGCACCATGTTGAATTTGCGCGACAAAATTACCCGATGAGCCGTAGGAGACTCGCACCTTGAGCCCAGTTTCGGCGCTAAAGTTTTTAACAATATCATCGAGGGCAAACTTGATATTGGCGGCGGCCGCAATCGCAGGCACAGTCTCGGCGCGGCTAACGGTAGGCATCAAAGCAACACAGAACGACAATACTAGAGAAAATACTAGACCCCAGATTTTGCCTAACCCTGTCACACCGTGCATAAACTCACCTCTCAGTCTCGCCTGCTGCTAGCTCAGTCTTACGTTAGTCTTTGTGTTGCCACACTTGCGCCGCTTGCTCGTCGGCATCCTTGGCCTCGACCCAATTCTTGCCCTTGTCCCCTGCTTCTAATTTCCAGAAAGGGGCTTTGGTCTTCAAAAAGTCGATTAAGAATTCGCAGGCCGCAAAGGCCGCTTTGCGATGAGCGCTGGTGACACCAATAAACACAATTTGCTCACCCAGCGCCATCGTGCCGACACGGTGGATAACCGTAACGTTATTGAGCTGCCAACGCTCACGCGCCTCGGCAACGATTTGCTCAAGAACACGCTCCGTCATACCGGGATAGTGCTCTAAAGTCAGGTCAGTCACCACTGAACCATCGTTAAAGTCGCGCACTTTGCCAACAAAAGTCACAACCGCGCCATCACTATTATCTTGGGCTAATTGGTGGTATTCATCGGCCACATTAAAATCAACAGTTTGCACCCGTACATTCGGCAGTAAACGCATATCAACCTCCGGTCACAGGTGGGAAGAAGGCGACTTCATCACCATCACTCACTTGGGTATCCCACTGACTGATGGTTTGATTTACCGCCACCAGTAATTTGTCCGAGGCTAACACTTTGGCCCATTTATCATCTTTAGCCGCTAAAGTTGCCCGTAATCCTTCTGCGGTTTGTGTCTGCTCGCTCGCTTCAACACTCAGTTGTGCCGTCCCTAAAAGCTCACGAACTTGGGCAAAAAACAACACGTTAATCATATTCTTATCTCGCTTTACGTTATTCAGCTTTAAAGTGTCCCGACTTGCCACCGCGTTTTTCGAGCAAGCGCACCTGTGAAATCACCATGTCTTTCTGCACGGCTTTGCACATATCGTAAATCGTCAGCGCTGCAACAGAGGCCGCCGTGAGCGCCTCCATTTCGACACCGGTTTTGCCGGACAATTTACACAGACTAGTAATGCGCACACGATTGTGCTCAGGCTGAGCCTCAAGCTCGACTTCGACCTTGGTTAGCATTAGTGGATGGCATAACGGAATTAAATCTGAAGTCTTTTTCGCCGCTTGGATCCCCGCGATACGCGCGGTGGCAAATACATCGCCCTTATGGTGGCTGCCGCTCATGATCATCTCAAGGGTCGCGCTCGCCATCTCGATAAAGGCTTCGGCACGGGCCTCACGCTCGGTCACGGCTTTCTCGGTCACATCGACCATGTGGGCATTGCCGTCGGCATTAATATGGGTAAATACATTGCTCATTGAAGCGATCCTTTAAACTGCTGCTAAATTCAAGCATATTGGAAATTGAGCGCAATCGCGAAACCTAACTAAATGAAAGATCACGCGATAAGCAGACTAAAACCTAAGTTAGATTAACCGCCAATCGAGGCCAAATGCTGAGTTACGCCAGTAATGCCCTGATGCAGATAATGGGTTTCTTTCTTCTGTGCCAGTTGACCGTGTAACCGCTCGATTAATTCCGCTTGCTGACTCGGGTGTTGTAGTAGATCACGCAAATCAATACCGGACTCGGTAAACAGGCACAAGTGCAACTTACCTTTGGCCGAGACCCGCAAGCGATTACAGCTCGCACAGAAGTTAGTAGCGTAGGGCATGATCAAGCCGATACGGCCCTTAAAGTCACTGTGGCTGAAGTTTTGCGCAGGGCCATCGTCGGCACGGGGTGTATCCAATTGCCAGCCGTTGGCAAGCAACTGAACTTTAATATCGGCCCCCGCTAAGTGGTGGGCTTGGAAATACTCGCGGCCAAGGCCGGTTTCCATTAACTCAATAAAACGCAGGTCGATGGGCGTATGCTTAATCCAATTCAAAAAGCGCGGTAAATCTTTATCGTTCATGCCTTTGAGTAATACCGCATTGACTTTTACGCGCTCAAAGCCTGCTGATAATGCAGCATCGATACCACGCATCACCTCGTCGAACTTATTCTCGCCGGTGATCTGGTAAAACATCTTAGGATCTAAGCTGTCTACCGACACATTGATGCGGCGAAGCCCAGCGTCGAACCACTCTTGGGCATGCTTCTCGAGCCTATAACCATTAGTGGTAGTGGCTACGGTATGAATACGAGGATTGTCGGCGACCACTCGAATGATATCGGTAAAATCTTTACGCAGCGTGGGTTCACCGCCAGTGATACGGATTTTTTGAGTGCCAACTTGGCTAAATGCGGACACAAGGTTTTCTATCTCACTGAGAGATAAAAACTGTTGTTTGCCATTAGGATGATAACCATCGGGGAGGCAATAACTGCATTTGAAGTTACAAACGTCAGTGACTGACATCCGTAAGTAATGAAATTTACGACCAAAATTGTCTTGTAATTGAGACATGATCACCTTTCCAAGTGTGGGAGGCGAGTGCATTTCTTTACTCACCCCAGTGGCCTTATTGCCACGGCTACACCACCATATCTGTTGACTTAGGTAGGCAAGCTCGGAGAACCGTCAGCCGTGATTATAAGCCGAAAGTATTGGCTAGCTATACCCCTAAACAGGTATTTCTTGATCCGCTTCAACTGAGCGTGAACAATCTGTGACAGTGCTCACCCAAAGATTTGTCACTCTTTAGGCTAAACAGCCTGCTTAGCCCCTGTGCCATGCGGTGATTTTGAGGTAAGGTGGACATTAGTAATAAAACGCCCGTTTACAAACAAACTACAACACCCGATATAAATTGGGGATAAGCGAAGGAAAAGGTGAACTGATGGAACGCGAATCAATGGAATTCGATGTTGTTATCGTCGGCGCTGGCCCAGCTGGCTTGGCGACTGCGTGTCGATTAATACAGATATCAAAGGATTCAGGTAAAGAAATTACCGTTTGCGTGGTAGAAAAAGGCTCCGAAGTGGGCGCGCATATTCTATCAGGCGCCGTATTCGAACCAAGGGTATTAGACGAGCTATTCAGCGACTGGCGTGATAAAGGCGCCCCCGTCACCACAGCCGTGACCCACGATGAAATCTATCTACTCAACTCCGCTACCGACAGCAAACTCATGCCCAATGCATTTGTGCCGAAAACCATGCACAACGAAGGCAACTATATTGTCAGCGTAGGTAATCTCTGTCGCTGGCTCGCGACCCGTGCCGAAGAACTCGGCGTAGAAATTTTCCCCGGCTTTGCCGCCAGCGAATTACTCTTCAATGAAGACAACAGCGTGAAGGGCATCCTGATTGGTGATATGGGCGTCGGTGCCGACGGTCAGCCGAAGGACAGCTTTATGCCCGGCATGGAACTACACGCCAAATATACCGTGTTCTCAGAAGGTTGCCGTGGTCACTTAGGCAAACAGCTGATCGCGAAATACCACTTAGATAATGGTAAAACACCACAACATTACGGCCTAGGCTTTAAAGAAATCTGGAAAGTGCCCGCCGAGCAACACGAACAAGGTAAAGTAGTGCACACAGGTGGTTGGCCATTAACCGATGGCGCCTCAGGTGGTGGCTTCCTCTACCATATGGAAGACAACCAAATTGCCGTGGGTCTGATTATCGACCTCAACTATAAAAACCCCCATTTAAGCCCATTCGATGAGTTTCAGCGTTATAAAACTCACCCAGTCATCGCCAAATACTTAACTGGCGGTGAACGTTTGAGCTATGGTGCTCGCGCAATCACTAAGGGCGGCCTGAACTCACTACCGAAGATGAGTTTCCCCGGCGGTTTGCTGATTGGTTGCGATGCGGGCACTTTAAACTTTGCCAAGATCAAAGGCACGCATACCGCCATGAAGAGCGGCATCGTCGCGGCTGAAACCTTAGCTAAGGCAATGATGGCCGAGGTCGAAGGCGGTAAAGATCTGGATTGTTTCCAAACCCATCTGGAAGAAAGCTGGTTACACGAAGAGCTATATAAGTCGCGCAACTTTGGCCCGGCAATGCATAAGTTTGGCACTTTCCTTGGCGGTGCATTTAACTACATAGATCAAAACTGGTTCGGTGGTAAGTTCCCGATCACCCTGCGTGATGAACACCCAGACTATGCACAAATGGCCCCAGTAAGCGCCTACAATAAGATTGATTACCCGAAACCCGATGGCAAACTCAGCTTCGATAAGCTCTCTTCAGTCTACCTGTCGAGCACCTATCATGAGGAAGACCAGCCTTGCCATCTACGCTTAAAAGACAACAGCATTCCGCTCGGGATAAACCTGACGCAATTTAACGAGCCCGCCCAGCGTTACTGCCCTGCTGGCGTGTACGAAATTGTTGAAGAAGCGGGTCAACCGAAGTTTGTTATCAATGCGCAAAACTGCATCCATTGCAAAACCTGTGACATTAAAGATCCTAGCCAAAATATTACTTGGGTGACGCCCGAGGGCGGCGGCGGTCCAAACTACCCGAATATGTAATCTCTACCGAAGAAGGCGCTCATTGAGCGCCTTCTTTTTACTTGCCTTACCCCTACATTTTGGCCACAATTGCACCATAAAAATCACATGCTTCAAATCAGCAACTCATTTCCATCTATACTCTACATAACAAGATCTACCGCAAGAGCAACAGGTTAGGCCAAATAAATGTCTTGTACGCTGTTTTATTCGGCATTAGACCAAAACTAAGGTTAACTTTTAACATTTCTGTCCGATACTAAGTCATTGGTAGAAAACGTCGACCGATATTTCTAAACGTATAACACAGGCATATTGATATTTATGATATTTAATAACCTTACTATTAAGCAGAAAATTCTGCTGACAGTGGCATTTGCAGTGCTGCTATCAACCATTCTGGTGGGCGTGCTCAGCCAACGCAGTGCTAAAAATGTGGTTCAGCAACGTATGCTCGGGTCGGAAATGCCCAGCCTAATGATGCAGATCCGCAACAAGATTGAGCTGGATATTTCGAGCTTAATGAATGCCGCCGAACAACTCGCCAGCAGCCGTATGTTACTGCAATGGCTTGAAAATGGCCGCCCAACGGAGCAAGAGCCCCAAGTCGTTGCCCAATTAAAGGACATCACCCGCCAATATCATTTGGCCCAAGCCTCCTACGCCGATAGACAAACCGCAGCCTATTATACTCAGGACGGTTTTTTACGCGTACTCACGCCCGCCCAAGATGGGTGGTTTTTTGGTTATCGTGATAGCGGCCAAGAGCGGATGTTAAACGTATTTACCGAAGCCAATGGTGAGGTAAAACTCTTTATAAACTATCAACAACCTAACGGTCGCGGACTTGTTGGTCTCGCCAAATCCCTCGATGATATGGTGCGACTCCTCGACTCTTTTAAGATTGAAAAAACCGGGTTTGTCTACTTAGTCGATGCCAAAGGCGAGGTAAAACTACATCCAGACGCCAGCCAAATTGGCAAGAGCAGCCTCAAGAGTTTGTACTCAGGCGCCAACATGAGCTCATTACTCAATCGTAGTGATTTCAATCTTATTAATACCGACATCCAAGGTGAAAACACCTTTGTTGCCAGCAGTTATATTCCGTCGATGGATTGGTATTTGGTTGCCCAAGTACCTGAAGCCGAAGTCTTCGCCCTGCTGACAGATGCCGCCTACCAGATCCTAATTTGGACCGTAATCATTGCCGCGGGCTTTATCATGCTGGCCATTGTGGTAGCTGGCTCAGTGAGTCGCCCTATCGCCCAAGTCGCAGCAATGTTCCATGATATCGGTGAAGGTGAGGGTGATTTACGCCAACGCTTACCTGTAAATGGTGAAGATGAAATTGCCCAACTTGCCCAAGGATTTAATAGCTTTATCAGCAAAATCCAAGATTCCGTGATTGAGGTAGCACAGACCAGTGAACAACTCGGCCTCTCGGCGAAAGATGTATCTAATCAAGCACAGCAAACCCTTGAAGATAGTCATGAACAAAAAGACCGCACTATGATGGTGGTAACGGCCATCAATGAGATGGGGGCAACCGTAAATGAAATCGCTAGTAATGCAGCCCAAGCCGCTGTCGCCGCGAAAGATGCCGATACAGAATCCAATAGCGGCCAAGTGGTAGTAACGCGTGCCCGTGACACTATCAATCAGCTCTCCCATGATGTGGAACAAGTAGGTGAAGTGATTGAATCCCTCGCGACTCATACCAAATCTATCGGTGGCATCCTCGATGTGATCCGTGCTATTTCGGAGCAAACCAATCTATTAGCCCTCAACGCCGCGATTGAAGCTGCACGCGCAGGTGAAGCGGGACGTGGCTTTGCCGTAGTTGCCGATGAAGTCCGTAATCTTGCATCACGTACCGCAGCCTCTACTAACGAAGTCCAAGGTATGATCGACAAGTTGCAATCTGAAGCAAGCCGCGCAGTTAATGCCATGGCACAGAGCCGCGCTCGCTCACACGAAGGTGTCACAGCGGTTGATGAGGCTAGCCAGTCTTTGGTTGGCATTAGCGATCGTATTGGTCTTATCAGTGATATGAACATTCAAGTCGCGGCGGCAACAGAAGAGCAATCGACCGTGGTCGAAGATATTAACCGTAACGTGACCGAAATTAACGACATTACCCAACGCACCGCGAGCACAGCCCAAGCTGCGGCGCAGGCCAGTTTAGCGTTAAATCAACTCGCCCACCGCTTGGATACCTTGGTAGCTAAGTTTAAAGTGTAATTGTCAAACACAAAGATATTGATATAGAAACAAAAACGCCTTAGTGGGTCTCCCTAAGGCGTTTTTATTACATAACTTAAAAGGCGATTAGTTATCGGAGAGAAACTTGATTGTCAGTGGATAGCGATAAACCTGCCCTTCACTGGCCTTAACTATGCCTAGGATAGTACAGACTAAGTCCAAAATGCCGAGGATGATAAGCAAGATAAATCCAATGCCTACAAACGCTAATATCCCACTGATGATCACGTAGATTAGTAGGCTTAGCTTAAAGTTCAGACAGCTGCGCCCACATTGGTCGACAAAAGCCGACTCTTCACGCTTCATCAGCCACAAAATGAGCGGACCAAGGATGGAGCCTAATGGTACTAAATACCCAATTAAACTAGAGGCATACACCAGTAAACCAAAATCTTTCTCGCTCTTCGTCACTGACTCTATCATGACACTTTCCCTGTATTATTGTTTGAAATATAAAAGTTATTAGCTCTTTGGCCCATACAAACGCATTTGCCAATCTTCGACTTGCTGCGTTGCTAAGCGGCGCTGTAGGCTATTCACCCAGCTTTGTGCCAGCCCTTCACAGGAGGCGAGTCTATCATAGGCTTTAGCGTTATATTGAGGAGAAAAATACAGCGCCATCGCCTCGGCAACGCTGATATCAGTTTTACGCTCGACTAATTCTATCTTGTCGCTTAACTGAATCACACCTGGGATTAATACTCTGTAAAACCAACCGCATAACTGACTCTGCTGCATGGCAAGGGCAAAGTCTCTATGGCCAAATTGCAGGTTCAATTTAAAGCAAGGTGAGCGCGGCTGAGTCACTTGCACAATCACTTCACCGATTTGCAGCACATCCCCAATATTGACCTCGGTTTCATTTAAGCCAACCGTGCTGATATTTTCACCCATGCTCGGTGCATCTTCGAGTTGGGTGATTAAATCCCAACGACGGTATTGACCATAATGCTCACGGGGAAAATGATGCAATACTCGGTCAAGTCCGCCATGATGTTTAGGATCAGCCTGTGCATCGCCTTCCACATGGTCGACATTCACCACTAACTGCTGCGCCGATTTTTTACCGTCAATGCCAGTTGAAATGCCGCTAATTTCTTGCAGGCTCGCCCCTAAATACAAACCCGATAATCTGTTTACCAATAAGGTCGACATTGGTTACTCCCATCATTGTCGCCACACGGGGCCAAATAAAAACGCTAAGTATTACATACTCTAAACAAATCGAGCGTGCTCTAAAATCTGGGTATCACTGATTTAACACTACTTGATTACGGCCAGCTTCTTTCGCTTGATATAAAGCTAAATCGGCTCGTTTTATTAAATCCTCTGCCGGTTCAAGCTTTTGATATTCTGCAACACCAATACTGACAGTGATAGCAATATGTACTCCATTGACCTTCAACTCGCGCTGAGAAATCGAATCACGGAAACGTTCCGCCAACTCTGCCGCATGGCTTAAATCCATCTCTGGCAATAACACCAAAAACTCTTCCCCACCCCAACGGCAAAGTATATCTTGCTGTTTTAGCTGGCTACGTAGCAAGTTAGTGACCGTTTTGAGCACTAAATCACCAATACTATGACCATAGCTATCATTCACTTTTTTAAAGTGGTCGATATCGACAAGGAGAACTGAAATAGGAGTTTGCGACAAATTAGCTTTGTCTAATGCCTGATGGAAATACTCTTCAAAGACTTGTCGATTAGCTGCACCAGTGAGTTTGTCAGTTGATGCCATAACCTCAAGTTTGCGCTGATAGCGCCCTAAGGTCATGTTTGAAATAAACAAAATACCTATGGTCACGACCAAACTTAGGGCTAAGTTCCCCCAAAAGGTATTAAGCAGTTCTTGTTCTTGCGGAGCATCTTCTTGCTCAACAATTAAATACCACTTGAACTCAGGCACTAATCGACTGTTTAAGTAGACCGTTTTACCGTTGCGCTGATAGCTAAATGCGGCGCTTGGGCTAGTTAAAATGCGCGTTGATAGTTGCTCCAAGCCAGTGCTGGCTTGCAGTGAATTAGCGCCATCATATTCATCACCATGGAGAGTGACATTCCCCTGTCTATCGGTGAAAAAAACCCGACGGTTATAACGCTTTTGATAGAGTTCAATCAGCGCCTTGACCTTTTCAACTGCAAGGCCAACGCCAGTAACCCCCATAAACTTACCTTCAAAATCAAAAACTTTATAGTTAACAAATACGGTTGTTTTAGTGCGATCAGCGGTATCAGCATCGATATTAATTTCATAATGTTCTGATTCTGGTAACGAACGGACACGAAAATACCAAGCATCATTAGGCTCAATATCTTGGATTTTCTTTAACACCCCCGATGAGTGGTAGTAGTTGCGACTCTGTTCTGAAACAAAAAAGCTGGTGACAGTATCGTACTTATCCTGGATTTCTTTCAGATAACGGATCAGCTTTTCAGGCTCTTGCTCATGGTTTAATGTCCAATCACGCACAAAGGTATCCTGTGCCATAAGGGAGGAAATAAAGATCGGACGTAGTAGATCTTGTTGAATTTCTGAATAAATATTATCGCTTGTTAAAGGTAAAGTATTACTTTCAATTTGCTGACTCAAAGAGTCATGGGCCACTTTATAGCTAATACCACTGGTCACTAAAAAGGCAACTAGCAACAACACAGAAAGTAGCCAAATAAACTTCTTTTTATCATTCCAAACGTGATTGCCCATTTCCAACTCCAACAGCAGTAGGCTTATTATTTTGTAGTAGCGTGGTGAGTTACCTAAATGTTAACGCAATCCCTCAATGACCGCACAATATTTCCGCTATATGAATGTTCTTCGACGAAATAACATTATTCGAGGTAAAAAAATGCCCCGTTGGGGAAACGAGGCAAACAAGCGAACCAACAAAATGGGAGAAAAGCGCAAGCAAACGTTAAAGGACAAGAGCTCTCCGTCACTGTGCACACTTTATCAATCCAAGATGACAGAAAAATGACGTCCAAATTGTTTAACGGTTGCAGCCCATTTCCACATTATGCTTCTAAATACTGCTTTAAAGCTTCACCAGGAATAGAACTGTCTGTTGCGACTGCAAAAGCCGCCCAAACAGCACCTTCAGACATTGCTTGAGTGATAGATTTGCCAGCACAGAGTCCATGAATAAGCCCAGCAGCATAGGCATCCCCTGCACCCGTGGTGTCGACAACCTCAGCAGGCACCGCAGGCACATGCTGCACATCATCTTGGGTATAAACCTTCGCGCCACGGACACCATCAGTCACCACAAAATAACGTAATGATTCACCACCAATGCTTACACCGTAATCCCAAGAGGCGACATCACATCGTCCATGCATATCACTCATAGAAGCAAGTAGTACATGGCAAGGGCGTGGTCTATCATCCTTGGCAAGTTGGGCGATCACAAGGCAATGATCGAGTGCCGTTTTAGCCCAACTTACAGTCCCTTCCGCTGATGTATTAAAATACAACGCATCCCAATGCTGCCATTTTGGTGGAACCGATAACTCAAAAACTGGCCGCTGCGGGCGGATAATGGTGCGCTCACCGTCAGGAGTCATCACCAGCAGCATCTCACAGGTATTCCCTGCGCGGCGCTGCACTAAACGACAATCAAGCCCTTGGGTACTCGCCTCGGCGATAGCCCAATCCCCCATTTCATCCCTACCCACTTGGCTGACTAATGCAACTCTATGACCTGCCCAAACAAGTCCAAGCCCCGTATTCGCCCCACCGCCGCCTAGGCGTTGACCGCCATCTTGATAATGAAAGCGACCACCGGTTTTTAAAGGTTTATCAAGGATTAACACACGGTCACAGTTAAGGTTGGCCACCAGCAAAATATTTGCCATGACAAGGCTCCATTGAAAGAGAATACCACGCCCAACCGGGACACGTTTGGGGCTAAAAGAGCCCCAATCTAGACCAAAATGCGAGGTGGCACAATCTGAGTATCTAATACCTATTATTCATCAAATGTCAGCTTAAACGGGCTTTTGTTGTAAGACCTTGACCATAATCAAATTCAGCAACACCACACATTCAGGCTAAACAGTTAAAGACGATGTTCGATTAAGAACATGATAAATAATATGAATAATCTTGAAAAAGGTAAGCTTTACTCATGCAAACATAAAAATGTCACCAAGATTCAAGCGAGCCTTAAATTAGAAAAAGGTTAAACTTTGTGCCAAGGATAAAGACGAAAGGAATTCGTATGTTAATAGGCTGGCTGCATGAAGATATGGATAGCGAAGAACAATTACGCCGTTATCGGCAATGCGTAGAGGAATTTCATCAGCTGAATTTTCATGATGTTTATGTAGCAAAAATCCAACATGAATATCGATTACTACAAACCTTGTTTGAAGAGCAGTCGATTCAACAAAGTGAGCCTGACTGCTCTGAAAAATAACACGAGAATTAATCAACCGCCTTAAATGGCGAAAGTGATGCAAACTTGACCTCAAGTTGCCAATCCTGAATAACCATCTCCGACGGTTGCCAACTGTCATCAACCCATTCGTAAAGTAGGCCAGGATCTTCCTCAGCATTCACCAATAAACGACGGCCATCTTTTAAAACAATCGTATAATCAAGCCCCTGCGCATCCACACTTTCAATATCCCCCAAGACTTTGTGGTGAATGCTTGCAATTGCTCCAGTAGCCTTAACTGCTTCAGTTTTATTCGCTCCGCTGTAAAGTCTTAATACCTCATTGGTAGCGGGTTTATGAAATAAAAACTCTTCAGTCACGCCCACAACGATCGACGGATCAAGCTCATACCAAGCGGGTATCCATAATGCGTTCATTGCCATCCCGTTATATCCTGCATAATAATTTTACGGACGTGAACATTCTGCCCTAACCTTAGCCGATAAAATACTGCCCAAAGATAAAATAATTTTATCCTTGCGCAATCCAGTAAACGGCAATTCCTTTATCAAATACAGATAAAGCTAGCCGAACAAGCCCGCTCTTAACCAAAACGGCTTATCTCTAAACCACTGGGTACAAACCCATTTTTGCCCCGCTGTTACCTCACAACCGCGGTGCAATGAGGAAGGAATGGGTTTGCCTGTTTGATCCGTATTGTCAAAAACCAAAATAGCGGCAGTCTCAGGTTTGACTTGTATATAAGGTGCCTTGAACTCCGTTTCGCCTCCGTCAAAATCATCATTAAGATACAAAATAGCCGTTTTTGACCTTTGGCCAAAACGTGCCAATTCGGCTTCAATTTCAGCCGTATATGCATGTATTGCATCATAATGCCAGTGATAAAACTGTCCAGGTTCGTACCTAAGTACAACTATGGGTTCCGCAAACGCCAACTTAACCCCTGCAAACTTGGCAATGACTCTTTCAACACAAGCCATTGCAAGATTGTCATTAGGGATCGGTGTGGGGTAATGCATGTTGTTGCGGATACCACTTTCGACACTCCCCTTTCCCTGATGTCCATACACAGTAATAGGCCGCAAATGGGGCAATGAACACCTCTTAATATCGTCTAATAAATTCACTGGGAGTTGTGAGTGGGACAGCGTTGCCGATTGCAGTTGCTTCCCGGCTGAAGTCGGCCTGCGCTCAAAAGCCAATAGCGCAGCAAACACACTGATCGCATCAGCGTGGCGGGGCGTAATCGTTTTTAGCCAAGGTACGAAATAACAAAATTGTGCTTTAACCTCTTGCGCTTGCAGAGGATCTTCCATCAAAACATAGGACCCCCAGAACGATTTTAAACTCGCCAGTTCCTCTAACACCCACTCAGCACTGAAAAACAAAGCGATGGCCAGCTCTCTTTCAGAAACCATGCTACGCATGCAGTGAACTAACCAAAAACGCACAAAATCAGCCGACTCAGTTGCCAACTTAAGTACTAACGCCTCTGGCAAACGATTGAAATAACGCTCTTCTAATAATTGAACAAATAACTGCTGCATATAAAGACCTATTCACAACTCAACCCTACTATGCTCATTAAAACTGAATCGAATCTGCGAAGAAACATTTTACTTACAATTGATCGTTTTATCGTCTTTTGTCTCTATCAATCTTGAGTACAAAAATACAATCCTAGTTTCATCTCAGGCTTGGTTTCTGTTAGCTTGAAAACTCAGATAAATAACTGCCACATTTTGTTGGTAAAGTGATCCGATAACCAACCGTGACGTATTGAGCCTGACAACCCATGGCAACAACAATGGCACCCGCTTGCCCTATGGAGAAATCGAACATGCCTGTTTTGCAAACACTCAAACTTACGGGTGATAATGAAACGCTAAAACGTCAAGCGCTTAAGCACTACTTCAACCAAACTTGGGCGCTCTATGAATCGCTCTTCGAGTTGATAAAACACGACCATGCCTATTATTTAAAAGCCGAGCCTTTACGCCATCCGCTGATTTTTTACTTTGGCCACACCGCGACCTTCTACATCAATAAGCTCAAACTGGGCAAATATCTTGAGGAGAGAGTCAACGATCATTTTGAGTCGATGTTTGCTATTGGTGTTGACGAGATGTCTTGGGACGATCTCAATGAAACCCACTACCAATGGCCAACGGTCACCGAGGTAAAAGACTATCGAGACAAGGTGAATCGCGTTGTTAACCAATTAATTGATACTATGCCAATCACCTTGCCTATCACTCAGGACAGTCCTGCTTGGGTCATTTTGATGGGAATTGAGCATGAACGTATCCATTTAGAAACCTCATCAGTCATTATCCGTCAGTTGCCTTTAGAGGAAGTATCCCCAAGCGCTCACTGGCCTGAGTGCCAAGACTATGGAACGATAGACGCTAACCAGCTGATTGCTGTGGCGGGCAAAAAAATCACTTTAGGTAAAAAAGAGCAAGATGAAACCTACGGCTGGGACAACGAATACGGCAATAAGAGTTTTAAAGTGGCAGACTTTAAAGCCTCAAAGTATTTAGTGAGTAATCAAGAATATTTAAGCTTTGTTGAAGCCGGAGGCTATCAATCGCCCGAGTTTTGGAATGAAGAAGGTCGTGCATGGCTGGCTTACACTCAAGCCCAGATGCCACGTTTTTGGCGCCGTTATGAGGGCCAATGGTGGCAACGAAATCTTACCAGCGAAATTCCACTTCCCCTTAATTGGCCAGTTGAAGTCAATCAACTCGAAGCTAAAGCGTTTTGTTATTGGAAAGCGCGCCAGACTCAAAGCAACATCCGCCTTCTGACTGAGGCGGAATGGTATATTTTACGAGAAAATATTCCAACCGATGCCCCCGACTGGCAAGAAGTACCAGGGAATATCTCGCTGGCCTACTACGCTTCCTCTTGTCCGGTAAATCGCTTTAAACATAATGAATTTTACGACATTGTCGGTAATGTCTGGCAATGGACCGAAACTGCTATCGATGGTTTTAATGGCTTTGCAGTGCATCCACTCTACGATGATTTTTCAACGCCAACTTTCGATGGTAAACATAACCTGATTAAAGGGGGCTCTTGGATCTCGACGGGCAATGAAGCCATTGCAGCCTCTCGCTACGCGTTTCGCCGTCACTTCTACCAACATGCCGGATTTCGATATGTGGAGTCCCTGCAAAACCCAGAGCAAATGGCCGAGGTTAATGTGTACGAAACCGATGAACTGATTTCTCAATATTTAGAATTCCATTATGGCGCTCAATATTTTGGCGTCCCGAATTTCTGCGTTAATGGCGTTCAACAGGCGTTAAACGAAATCCAACTTGAGCATACCGCGAAGGCATTAGACATCGGCTGTTCGGTGGGCCGAGCCAGCTTTGAGTTAGCTAAAGTGTTCGACCATGTTGACGGTATCGATTTTTCGGCTCGTTTTATTCAACAAGCCTACGCGCTGACTGAACAAGGCGAAAAACGCTATACCATCCGCACCGAGGGCGATTTACAAGAGTTTAAGAGTGTCAGCCTTGCTAAACTGGGCTACCAAGAAGAAGCCAAAAAAGTCAACTTCATGCAAGGTGATGCCTGTAATCTTAAGCCGATCTACACAGGTTACGACTTAGTTTATGCCTCAAACCTTATCGACAGGTTGAACGATCCCAAACATTTTCTCACCAGTATTGGCCAACGCATTAACCAAGGTGGCTACCTAGTGATTGCATCACCTTATACTTGGCTTGAAGATTACACACCAAAAGAGAAATGGCTCGGAGGTATTAAAGTGAAAGGAGAAAATTTCACCACTTTAGATGGGTTGACCGAAACCTTGATCGGCCAATTTGAGCTAGTCGCGGTTAAGGAAATCCCCTTTGTTATCCGTGAAACTAAACGCAAGTTCCAACATTCCCTCTCAGAAATGACGATCTGGCGTAAACGATAACCGAGAACATTTAAGAAAAAATCCGCCAGAGAATCACTTCTGGCGGATACATAACAGACAGCTCTGTAACATTTGCGGCCCCAATGGCAAGGATCTGCTTTTGATATTGCTTACCATAACCAAGTTGATTTGCTAACCCAATAAACTCTCTGTCCTGGAAGCGGCTAGGCTTATCACTGCACTGTATTCCTCTACTATGGCGTGTTGATATTTCAGTAGAATAACTAGACATCATTCCTCGTTTCGCGAGCACGTGCTTGCCAGAACGAACAAAATCTAATCTCGAAACGTGAACACGCCCTAATACCAATGGCATTAAACATCTGTTCATTCAGCACGAGTTCAAAGTGCTTTAGGCAAGTCGAAGCATAATGGAGCTCTATCAGAAGTCTTGAACCTAATATAAAGTACTTCATCCAGCCATCACCTGCACTATGGTTGCTAAGCCAGATTATTTTATTGGGTATGCCAGCACCAACGAGTAATAACTTAGAAATTTTATGCACTTACACCCCAAACAAACCCTGTGTGCACAACATCCTATTTATTAAGCAGCTACAGAGTAAAAAATCATATTGACGACAGAATTAAAATAACTTTGAATTGCATACATATTCATAAACATAAAGTAATTGGAGCACGGGATGGAACGAATTGAGCAAGTAGCAGTAGCCAAAAAAGCCAATATCTATTTTGAGGGGAAGGTCGCTAGCCGCAGTGTATTTTTCAGTGACGGTAGTAAACAAACCCTAGGCGTAGTGCTTCCAGGAGAATACGAGTTTTCCACCTCGCAGGGTGAAATCATGCAAGTTACTAGCGGCAGTTTTGAGGTATTACTGCCAAATAGCTCAACTTGGCAAATATTTAGCGAAGGCAGCCAGTTTGAGCTTGCGGCCAATGTCAGCTTTAAAATTCGCAATAGCGACATAGCAGAATATTGCTGCAGCTATCTATAGCGTTCAAGTCGATGGAATGCTTAGCCAACTGAGCATTCCGCTGTTTACACAATACGTCTGTATAAAAACCAACCACTAGACGACTGGTCTAATTTGCTATAGACTCCTGCGCCATGAAAACAGAAACCCAATCAACCCGTCAGCATATTCTCGACGTCGGTTACTCGCTGATCGTTAAGCAAGGCTTTTCGTGTCTAGGGTTAGCCCAATTACTCAAGACCGCCCAAGTACCAAAAGGCTCGTTTTACCATTACTTTGAATCCAAAGAGCAATTCGGTGAGGCACTGTTAACCAGTTATTTTGAGCAATACCAAACAGAGCTTGATAGCTTATTTGCCAACCCACAGCTCTCTGGCTTTGATCGCCAAATGCAATACTGGCAAAGATGGTTGCACGTGCAGCAGGACGGTTGTGTCGATCAAAAATGCCTAGTCGTTAAGTTAAGTGCTGAGGTGGCCGATCTCTCTGAGGCTATGCGCCTTGTGCTTTTAAAGGGGTCGGCTGGCATCATTGAGCGCTTAACCCAGTGCATTCAAGTGGGGATTGCCGATAAATCCATCTGTGAACAGGATGCTCAGGCAACAGCAGAGTTGTTGTATCACATGTGGCTCGGCGCCAGTTTGATGAATAAACTCGGCCACAGCCGCGTAGCTTTAGAGCGCGCCCTTGCAATGACCGAATCTATTTTAAAGACCAAAACCATGGGTTAATGCCAGCAACACTGGCACACCAATTAATCTGCAACCCGTTAATGAACAATCAAATATCACCTCGTCGGCTTGATTTATCATTTAGTAGCCAAACAAATCTAGACGACTGGTCTACTAAATTTATTTTCCAACCATAGGACAAATAGCAGTATGTTTAATTTCACCTACTACAATCCAACTCGCATTCATTTTGGTAAAAATACCATAGCTGAAATCGACACCTTAGTGCCTAGCAATGCCAGAGTGATGGTGCTATTTGGCGGCAGCAGCGCCAAACGAACAGGTACCTTAGCCGAAGTAAAACAAGCGCTTGGAAATCGTTTTGTGGTCGAATTTGAGGGGATCGAACCCAATCCAACCTACGAAACTCTGATGCAAGCTGTCGCGCAAGTACGTGAATTACATATCGACTTCTTACTCGCCGTTGGTGGCGGTTCGGTCATCGATGGCACTAAGTTTGTTGCCGCGGCTGCGGTATTTGAAGGCGAGCCTTGGGATATTCTCACGAGCTGGGGCACCAAGGTGACCAAAGCCATGCCATTTGGCTCGGTATTAACCCTACCGGCCACAGGTTCAGAGATGAACAATGCCAGTGTGGTGACCCGTAAATCTTTGAAAGCAAAGCTGCCATTCCGTAACGATTTAGTGTATCCACAATTCTCCATCCTCGATCCCACCAAAACCTTTACCCTACCGGAAAGACAAGTGGCGAACGGTGTTGTCGATGCGTTTGTGCATATCACCGAGCAATATCTCACTTACCCAGTCAATGCCGCGGTGCAGGACAGATTTGCCGAAGGTTTACTGCAAATTTTGATTGAATTAGGCCCACAAGCACTCACAAAGCCTGAAGATTACGATATCCGCGCTAACTTGATGTGGGTCGCGACTATGGCACTCAATGGCACGATTGCCACAGGCGTTCCGCATGATTGGGCAACTCACATGATTGGCCATGAGCTCACCGCACTCTATGATATTGACCATGCCCGTACCTTAGCCATTGTATTGCCAGCACTATTACGCTGCACTAAAACGGCTAAGCGTGAAAAATTACTGCAATTTGCAGACAGAGTATGGCATATCACCACAGGCTCCGAAGACGAACGAATCGAGGCCGCGATTGCGAAAACCCAAGCATTTTTCGAAGCCATGGGCATTGCAACGCACTTATCTGGCTATGATTTAGGTAAAGAAGCTGTCGATGCGGTTGTTGCTCAACTCGAGAAACATGGCATGGTTGCTTTAGGTGAACATGGCAATATCGATCCCGCCATGAGCCGCGATATTTTAACCCTCGCCTTATAGTTCAATCTCACACCTCTGCAATCCCATGCTGCCGTGAGACTTTACACTATCAACGCACCATAATGGTGCGTTGATATTCCCTCAAACGGGGCAAAGGGTACTCACACTTAGGGGCATCAAGTTTTAAAGAAATATTTGTAATGGCGTTAGCGACATCATTCAGTCACACCTTGTCATCTTGTAAACCCGTTTATCGCCGATAAATCCTCATTACTGATGCACAAACACCATGATTTTTGATGAAAAAACGACTACTCTTGGATAATCTTATCTTACTGATAAAAGGATTTTTGCATGCGTTTCTTTACTCTCATCAGCTTAGTGCTGCTTAGCTTATTCGCGCAGGCAACAGTATATAAGTGGGTCGATAAGAACGGTAAAGTTCATTATTCCGATGAGCCACATCCAAATGCTGAGATTGTTGAATTAAAAGAAAAAACGCTAAACCAAATTACTCTTCCCCCCGTAAACCCTGATACAAATGACTCGCAAGCCATTGAACAAACCAAATACCAAGTCGTCATAACTTCCCCTGAAGAAGAGGAAACCGTCAGGGATAATAATGGCGATTTCCAAGTCACAGCCACAGTAACCCCTGAAATCAAGAGCCAATATTTGATGGCCCTTAAACTCGATGGTAAAGCCATCGGCCAACCCCAAATTGGCGGCACATTTCAGTTGAGCAACATCGACAGAGGTGAACATACCATTGTTGTCGATGCGATGACTCAAAACGGCAAAGTCTTTGCATCTAGCTCACCAAGAAAGATATTTCTTCATCAAGCGGCGATGACTCCAGCACCTAAAAAGCAACCAAAATCAAATTAAGTTGTTTAATAATAATTAGTTAGGTTGTAAGCAATACATTAAGCCGTTTGACGAAGTCGAGTTGCAGCATGCACCAAATCGGTGCAACATAAGGGTGCAACCCTATTTTCAGGAACGGTAGATGGATAAAGAGACTCTGCTCAATCATTTAGTGACCGCGGTACTGGTCATCGATAAGGATCTTAAGCCTTGTTATGCCAACGCCGCTGCAGAGCAACTGTTAGGTGTCGGTAGCCACAGGCTAGTCGAACAAGCATTACCCGAGCATTATCAAGCGCTAGGTGTCGACGCTCAGCTCCTTAGCGATGCGGTAAAGGCTGGGCAAAGTCTCACCGTTAACACCGCGACGTTAGTCACCTTAGATGCCCAGCATCACACCGTCGATCTGACACTGATCCCGCTCGAGGATGAAGCACAGCTGAGCCTGCTTGAACTTAGGCAAGTCGACCAACAACGACGTATCCACCAGCAACTTAGCCAAGATGCACAGCAGCAGGCGGCACAATTCTTAGTGCGTAACTTAGCCCATGAGATTAAAAACCCCTTAGGCGGCTTGCGTGGCGCAGCGCAATTGCTCTCGCGGGAACTCGACGATCCCGCGCAAAAGGAATTTACCAATCTCATCATCGAACAAGCTGATCGGCTGCGTAGCTTAGTCGACCGACTGCTTGGCCCGCAGCGCCCCACTCAACATAGTCTGCATAACATTCATCAAGTGGTGCAAAAAGTGTACAAGTTGGTGGAAATCGCACTGCCAGCCAATATCCAGTTGAAGCGGGATTATGATCCCTCGATTCCCGATATCGAGATGGACCCAGATCAAATGCAGCAAGCCGTGCTGAATATTTTGCAGAATGCGGTGCAAGCCCTTGAGCATACAGGTGGCGAAATCCTAATCCGCACCCGCACGCAACATCAGGTCACTATCGGTTCGCAGCGCCACAAGCTCGTACTGACCCTGTCCATTATCGACAATGGCCCAGGCATTCCGCCTGAGCTGATGGACACACTGTTTTATCCCATGGTCACCAGCCGTGAGCAAGGTTCTGGGCTGGGTCTATCGATTGCCCACAACATTGCCAGATTACACTCGGGCAGAATTGATTGCGTCTCCAGCCCAGGACACACAGAATTTATTATCTCTCTACCGATTTTAAGCGCAAAATAATTAAGCAAAACAAACGCATACCGTATGAGGAAGCAAAATGCGAATCAGTGAACAAGTGTGGATCCTCGACGATGATAGCTCAATACGTTGGGTGCTCGAAAAAGCGCTCCAAGGCGCTAAACTCAGCACCGCCAGCTTTGCTGCGGCCGAATCACTTTGGCAAGCATTAGAGATTGCCCAACCACGGGTCATCGTCTCGGATATTCGTATGCCGGGCACCGATGGCTTAACTCTGCTTGAAAGACTGCAAATCCACTATCCGCATATACCCGTTATCATCATGACGGCGCATTCAGACTTAGACAGTGCCGTGAGTGCCTATCAAGCTGGGGCGTTTGAGTATTTGCCAAAACCCTTTGATATTGATGAAGCAATTTCCCTCGTTGAGCGTGCGCTGACCCATGCAACAGAGCAAAGTCCAACGCCAGCGGCGCAGGAAACTCAAGTCAAAACCCCCGAAATTATCGGTGAAGCCCCCGCGATGCAGGAAGTGTTTCGTGCCATTGGTAGGTTGTCGCGCTCTTCAATCAGCGTACTGATCAATGGCCAATCAGGCACAGGTAAAGAGCTAGTCGCAGGCGCACTGCATAAGCACAGTCCGCGTAAAGATAAACCTTTTATCGCCTTGAATATGGCGGCGATTCCCAAGGATTTAATCGAATCAGAACTGTTTGGCCACGAAAAAGGCGCCTTTACTGGTGCGGCTAACGTGCGTCAAGGGCGCTTTGAGCAAGCTAACGGCGGCACCCTGTTTTTAGATGAAATCGGCGATATGCCGCTAGACGTGCAAACCCGTTTGCTACGGGTTCTCGCCGATGGACAGTTTTATCGAGTCGGCGGCCACAGTGCTGTACAAGTGGATGTGCGCATCATTGCTGCCACCCACCAAGATCTTGAGCAATTAGTCCTAAAAGGCGGATTTAGGGAAGACTTATTCCACCGCCTCAATGTGATTCGTATCCATTTACCACCGCTGTCACAACGCCGTGAGGATATTCCTCAGCTCGCGAGCCACTTTTTAGCCTCCGCCGCCAAGGAGATTGGTGTCGAAGCCAAAATCCTCACCAAGGAGACCGCCGCTAAGCTATCGCAATTGCCATGGCCGGGCAACGTTAGACAACTCGAGAACACTTGTCGCTGGCTCACCGTCATGGCCTCAGGACAAGAAATCCTGCCCCAAGACTTGCCGCCCGAGTTACTTAAGGAACCTACCAGTATTAATCCAATGGCGAAAGGCAGCCAAGATTGGCAATCGGCACTCACCGAGTGGATCGACCAAAAACTGTCTGAGGGAAATAGCGATTTATTAACCGAAGTACAGCCTGCCTTTGAGCGCATATTACTCGAAACCGCATTGCGACATACACAAGGGCATAAACAAGAAGCGGCAAAACGTTTAGGCTGGGGCAGAAATACTTTAACGCGAAAACTGAAAGAATTGTCTATGGATTAACCATCCATTTAAAAGCAAAAAAGGGATATCACTATCCCTTTTTTATTATTTAGATTAAATCTAAATAATTAGAACTGGTAATGCACACCAATCGCCAGTTGTTTAATATCGGTATCGATATCTTTCACATTTAAATAATTGTGGTCAGCGTCTAAATCACCGCTAGTAACATCGTAACTCAAGCGAACATTTAAATGCTCTGTCACAGCAGCGTTAATACCAACGCCGTAGGTCCAGCCATAGCCTGTGAAATCTTCATCAAAACCAAAACCGTCAATATTCATAGCCATAGATGCAACACCGACCTTTGCATAAGCTGATAACATATCATTGATTTGCATAGTAAACTTAGGTGTAAAAGTAAGTGCACCCGCAGAAATATCGACATCCTTATCGCCTAAATCGCCAGTTGCAAATAAATTCGCCTCTAAACCAAACCATTCGTTAAAGTTGTAACCACCGTATACACCGAAACCTGTCCCTGTTTCTCCATCATCAAGCACATCAACAGTCACGCGATTTAGTGCACCACCCACATAAAAACCTGTGGTGTCAGCTGCCGCTACAGCTTGGCCTGTCACTAATACTGCTAGTAAAGAACCCGCAACTAAAGATAGTTTTTTCATTACATTTCCCTAATGAGTTAACTTAAGTAGTAAACGCCGCGAATAATATAACAAACACAAAATAAGAGTAATAGTTTGTAAAGGTTAAATACACTTTATACAGAAAGCATTCAGCTTTAAATAAAACGAGCATGTATGAGAAGAGACTTAAGCATTAACTAACGACTCGCAATACATTCATAATCGCGAAATAACACCAACGAATAAGGGAACGACGTTTTCGCTCATCGAGGCATTCACTAATCATGACTTTTCCCGATTGTGCACAAATTACCCGGCTGCGCCACATTAATAATGGCCAAACATGTAGTCGATACTCCCGCTGCGCAATATTGAACGGAATAATTCTCGGCCAATAATATAAGGATTGACGCAGGATAAGCTCGCTCCAAACGCCCATAGGAAGATTCACTAGATTATGATCAGAGAGGTTTGAGTCAAGTCCCCTGCTCGCGCTGGGGACATGCTCGGCAATCAACTCAAAGCGAGTCGACAATCGATGATAACGGTAGATGAGCCGCGTATTAGCATCAAACAGGTGAGACTGCCGCTGCATCCATGGCATAACCACTCCTTTGGTATGTCAATAATCGCTTTAGTGTTTTACCGCAGTTATTGAGTCGTTGGCTCCACTTGTACGGGATCTTGGTGAATAATCACCTCGGCATCTTCAAAGGCGGCCTTTACCCTAAGCCCTGTGGTATCAGCAATACTGTGGGCCTCGTTTAGGCTTAAATGGCCGTCTAACTCCAAATGGAATTGAATAAAAATGGTTTTACCTGCTTGGCGCGTCCGTAAATCATGAAGCCCTAATACTCTTGGATCTTCCTTAGCAATTTGTTTTATCCGCTGACGGGTTTCTTCATCTAACTCACGATCTAACAATGCTTGAATCGAGCGGTAACCTAAATCAAAAGCCTGCCGGCCTATGTAACATGCAATCAGTACTGCAAATAGACCATCCGCCCACCACCAGCCATATTGAGACAATATGAGTGCTAAAAGCACTGCGGCATTGAGAAATAAATCTGACTTATAGTGCAACGAATCGGCTTCCACCACTGTGCTATTCGTTGCCGCTAGCGCCCGTTTTTGCAGCAAAACTAAGGCGAGTGTCAGCACAATTGCGACCACAGAAACCACTACGCCTAAGGTGGCATTTTCAACGGGTGAAGGATTTAGCAAACGTTCGCCGCCATAAAATAGCAATAGAAATGCCGAACCCATAATAAAAGCCGATTGCGCTAGCGAGGCTAATGGCTCAGCTTTGCCGTGACCATATCTGTGGTCATGATCTGCGGGAACGAGAGCATAGCGAATGGCAATAAAATTGATAATCGAGGCGAGTGCATCGGCGAATGAATCCGTCAAGGATGCCAACATACTGGCAGAACCGGAATACAACCAAGCTAACAGTTTGATTGTGATAAGGGTCAAAGCAGTAGCCACGGAAGCGCGACTAGCTAATTTGACCCAAAAATCGTATTGGGAAGTTTCAGTCATAGGGGTCTATATCGGGAAGCTATGACCCTATTGTATATCAGCTTACAAGCTTAACTGCGAGGTTCTTTAGCAGCTTGTGCTTCAAATCGCGCTTTAAACTTAGCTTGTTGCTCGGGCGTCAGCAGATTGTAAATTTGATTCTGCATCTTCATCCTTTCAATCGCTTGCGTTAGACGTTTTTCCTGCTGAGCACTCAGCAGTGCCTTAGCTTGCGCCTCATCGAAGGTGGCCGAGGTGATCAACCCATGCATTTCAGTTCGGTGCGCTAAACGCTCTTCCTTCGAAGGTCTATCATCACTACGTGCTGCACGTTGCTCAGCAAACAGTTTTTTAATGTCTGCTTTTTGTGCATCAGTTAAGTCTAATCCTTCGAACATTCTATGCATGCCATCATGCTCCATGCGATCGCCACGTTTATGAAACTCACCACGAGAATGATCACAGCCTTGGCTAGGCTCAGCACTCACTGCTGTCGCCAATACTGCGGAACTTGCTAAGATGGCAAATAGACCTGCTTTTAAAGGAGATAATCTTTTCATCATATTAACCTCAATAATTCAACTTCATGTTGTAAAGATAAGAAATAGTGACGACCCTTTTAAAAGCCGAATCACTTTCGACGATAACAGTCTAAAGCCTCATATGTAAGTGAGGTCGTGACCTGAGTAAATCAGTGTAAAGTTGCGCCAATAACCATACCCGAACCACCTTAAAGAGCAGAAACTCGACTCTTGAACTCGCTTAGGTAAAACAGATTCTCTATTCTTTACTTTGGCTTACATTGCTACACAGCAATTGACATCAAAAGGGGTATACTCAGGCAAAGTACTAAAAGTGCCTGCGATTTACTGAGCCCATGCCGGTCTGCAGCACCCGTTCACCCAGATTAAGGAACACTATGAGTCGGATATTATTAATCGATGATGATCTCGGTTTGTCAGAACTCCTTGGACAATTACTCGAACTCGAAGGGTTTAAACTCACGCTAGCCTACGATGGCAAGCAAGGCTTAGAACTTGCCTTGGCTGCAGATTACGATTTGATCTTACTCGATGTCATGTTGCCTAAATTAAATGGCTTTGAAGTGCTTCGCGCCCTGCGGCAACACAAGCAAACACCCGTGTTGATGCTCACCGCCAGAGGCGACGAGATTGACCGAGTGGTAGGGCTTGAGATCGGTGCCGATGACTATTTACCTAAGCCCTTCAATGACAGGGAGCTTATCGCCCGTATTCGCGCCATTATTCGCCGCTCACACTTAACCGCCCAAGAAATCCACGCCACCCCGGCGCAAGAGTTTGGTGATTTGCGTTTAGATCCCACTCGCCAAGAGGCCTATTGCAATGAGCAACTGATCATCCTCACGGGCACAGAATTTACTCTGCTGCACACCTTAGCGCTCCATGCTGGCGAGTTGATGAATAAAGAAGAGCTCAATGAAATTGTGCTGGGTAAAAAATTGATGCCATTCGATCGCAGCCTAGACATGCACCTCTCGAATCTACGTAAAAAACTTCCCGAGCGCAGCGATGGCAGACCCAGGGTGAAAACTATACGTGGCAAAGGTTATATCTGGTTACCATAACGGCGGGAACAACTGTGCCTAATCGCTTATTTATCAAATTACTGCTCGGATTTTGGCTCTGTAGTTCGTTGATTATTGCCTTAGTCGGGCTGTTGCCTTTGTTGCAACAAAATCACGACCGCGCCCCAATACCGCCCCACCTGCAAAAAGTACTGGCGACCGTAGCGCAGCGCATTCAAGAAAATCCAACTCTGCTTAAGTCCGATTTTCTGCGCCGCTGGGAGAGGCATCGAGATATGGAAGGCAAACCACTGCGGCTGTATCTCACCAATAGCCAAGGCCAAGTGATTAACACCAATAGAATCAGCCGTGGTGTACGCAGTTTTATGCTGATGGCCGATGAAGAAAAACAGCCAATTAGCCACCAATTTAAAGATGAATTAGTATTTGGCCCACACCAATTTACTCTGGAGGGAGAAACCTATTTTCTCTATGGTCGACTGCCAGATATTCATCCTCGGCCCTGGTTCTTCTTCTTTATCGAAAACAAACTACTCACCCTCAGTTTGGCCATACTGCTGTCGGGATTACTCTGCGCCCTACTCGCTTGGCATTTGGGTAAGCCACTCAGTTCACTCAAGAAAAGTGCAGATGCCCTCGCAGAAGGTGATCTCAGCAATCGGGTGGATAAAGCAACCACCCAACGTAACGATGAAATCGGCCAACTCGCCACTGCATTTAACAGCATGGCGGACTCGATTGAGGCCATGGTCAAAAATCAACAACGTTTGATGGGTGATATTTCCCACGAACTGCGCACCCCACTGACCCGCCTGCAATTGTCACTGGCACTGGCCCGCAAGAAAGGCCAGCAGACCACTGAAACCGACCGCATTGCCTACGAGGCCGAGCAATTAGAACAATTGATTGCCGAGCTGCTGGAGCTATCGCGGGTCAAACTTAGCACCAATGAGACTAAGGTGCGCCTTGGCTTAGCCGAGTCGCTAAGCCAAGTATTGGATGACGCCGAGTTTGAAGCCGATCAACAGGGCAAAAAGATCACTATCGATATAGATGAAGCCATCGAGCTCAGCCATTATCCTAAATCCTTGTCCCGTGCGATAGAAAACCTGCTACGCAACGCGATTCGTTATGCCCAGAGCGATATTCACCTGCACGCGAGCCAAGCCAGCGGCCAAGTGCAGATCACCATTAAAGACGATGGCCCGGGGATAGATCCTGCTGAACTTGAAGCGATTTTTAAACCCTTCTATCGCCCCGATTCGGCAAGGCAGCGGGAAAGCGGTGGTTGGGGCCTAGGACTCGCCATTACCGAAGCAGCCATTAGCGCCCATAAAGGCAAAATCAGAGCCGAGAATCGTCAGCCACACGGCCTTGAAGTCAATATCAGTTTACCGACCTAAAAATATAAGCCCCGCTAACACTGTTAGCGGGGCTTATATTATCAACAACCAACTGCCGTTAATTCTTAATCCCTAGCTGTTTTAATTTGCGATACAAGGCATTACGGCTAATCCCCAAACGCTTAGCACATTGGCTCACATTGCCCTCGCAAGTACGGTAAGCCTGCAATACGTTCAGATTTATGGTTCCATGGAGCGAGTCGATGGTGGCGGAGCTAGACTCGGCCAGTTCGTGCGGATGCGCCGTTACTTCTGCTTCGACAGCCTCAGTTAAGGTGTGCAGCTCACACGCCAGATCCATGAGCTTTTGAGCCAGGTAATCGGGGAGATGATTTATCTCGAGTACGGCCTCACCTTCGGCCATCAAACACGCCACCTGCATTAGGTTATCCAGCTCCCTTAGGTTGCCGGGCCAATCGTAACGCATCAGTTGCGCCAATAACTCAGCACACAAGGTTTGTGGGCCGCTGCGGTGACGGCGGTGCAATTTATGGATAATACGCTCAATATCCTGCCGCTCACGCAGCGCAGGTAATCGCACTTGCAATCCATTCAGCCGATAAAACAAATCCTGACGGAACAATCCCTGCGACACCAGCGACTCTAAATCCATATGGGTCGCGGCGATGATCTGAATATCGACCTTAACACTTTGATTACTGCCGACAGGAACGACCTCACGCTCCTGCAGCACCCGGAGTAACCGGCTTTGCGCCGCCAGTGGCATCTCGCCAATTTCATCGAGGAATAAAAAGCCACCGTGGGCTTGGCGGATCTTACCGATAAAACCAGTTCGATTAGCGCCAGTAAAAGCCCCTGCCTGATAGCCAAATAACTCAGACTCAACTAACTCCGCGGGCAAGGCGGCGCAATTCACCGCCACTAACGGCTGCGCGCGACGCGAACTCTGGGCATGGAGTTTTTTGACAAACTGCTCTTTACCCACCCCAGTTTCACCGAGCACCAGCAAAGGGATTTGTTTAGTGATGACCTTATTCGCTTGCTGCCAAGCCCGCTCAAGCAAAGGATCGCGAAACCTTACCCCCAATTGACTCTGCGGCTTATCTTGAATCGTCTTCGCACTTTTGGTCTGCGTAACACCCAACGCCTGAGTCTGTAAGTGCAGGGCCAAATCCCGATTGAAGCCCCCCGCTCGCGCCCAGCTATCTCCCAAATGCAGCTCTAGGCTATCGCCCAGCTTGGCTTGAGTCAGCAATTGTTTTGCCATGGGATTACAACCCACAATTCGTCCATCACTGTCGGCGATCACGATGCCTTGCCAGCCAGAACTTAATAAACTCGGCTCGGCTGCTAAATCAATCCGATAGTGACTATCGGGCAGATGACACAACAACGCAGTCTCAACCTGCTGCGCCAGACTCGACACTAACATTAAAGTCTGCTGTGAATGCCGCTGTTGCTCACTGGTGATATCGAGCACTCCGAGCATCTCGCCTTGGGGTGAAAAAATAGGGCAAGCAGTGCAACTCATAAAACGATTTTGGCGGATAAAATGCTGCTCACCGACCACTGACACCGCCTGTTTGGCCATGAGCGCCGTACCTATAGCATTGGTGCCTTTATACTGTTCAAGCCAGTTAACCCCAATATCAAGCGCTACATCCGCTAACTTAGTGGAATAACGACTCACGCCCCAATGTTTAAGCACATAACCGTCAGCATCGGAGAGCAATAATCGGCTATTGGATTGCGCCATGAGTTGGTTAAATAAGGGTAAAGCATGGGATTGCACCAGCTCGATGAGCTGCTGATATTGCTCATGTTTATGTTTGAGCTCTGCGCGCGTGAGCCTGAGATCCTCACCAGCATAAAACTCCGACAAGCCAGCGCCGATACTGCGTTGCCACGAATCGGCTAGCCATGGTTGTATTGTTGGAAAATGCGGTTTTGCTGTCATAGCCGTGCTCCCCGAGCGCTGTTCCATTTCGGCACACCTATGGTGTGTCGTTGGATGACAAAATGACCACAGGGCACCTTTCCTTCCGTGAGCGCCCTATTATTTTGGATCTGCAAAATTAGCTTTTCATCATACTGTTAGCTCAACAAGTGTACAACTCCTGCCAGTTTGGCACTGTCCTTGCGATATCCGTTTATACGCAGTACTCAAGTGTTGCGTAAGAGAACACCAACTTAATCAACAACTTTGTCAGTCAATCCGATTGGCAAAGGATAAAAATAACAACAGTGCTCAAACCTATTTCAACAAGACCCATGCTGAGACGCTACACATTTAACGTTTTCGGCAGCCACAGAAGGAATAACACTATGATTTATGCTCAACCCGGAACTCCTGGTGCCATCGTTAACTTCAAAGAAAAATACGCCAACTTTATCGGTGGCAAATGGGTCGCCCCAGTTAACGGCGAATACTTCGATAATCGCTCCCCCGTCAATGGTCAAAACTTCTGTAAAATTCCCCGCTCCGACTATCGCGATATCGAACTGGCGCTCGATGCGGCCCATGCCGCTAAGGATGCTTGGGGCAAAACCTCAGTCACCGAGCGTGCGAATTTACTGCTGCGTATCGCCGATCG
Source organism: Shewanella xiamenensis (assembly GCF_014647135.1). Lineage (GTDB taxonomy): Bacteria > Pseudomonadota > Gammaproteobacteria > Enterobacterales > Shewanellaceae > Shewanella > Shewanella xiamenensis. Next base: position 42,596 of record NZ_BMOP01000007.1, on the reverse strand, counting down.
CGTTGAGCAAAATCTCGAATACTTAGCCGTTGCCGAAACCTGGGAAAACGGCAAAGCGGTGCGTGAAACTCTCAACGCCGACTTGCCTCTGTTTGTAGACCACTTCCGTTACTTCGCTGGCTGCATTCGAGCACAGGAAGGCAGCGCCGCCGATATTGATGGCAACACCGTCAGCTATCACTTCCCTGAACCTTTAGGTGTCGTCGGGCAAATCATCCCGTGGAACTTCCCGCTATTAATGGCAGCATGGAAAATCGCCCCCGCGCTCGCCGCAGGTAACTGTGTGGTACTCAAACCCGCCGAGCAAACGCCGGTCTCTATCCTTGTGCTACTCGAACTGATTGAAGATCTGCTGCCGCCCGGCATCCTCAACGTCGTCAACGGATTTGGCGCCGAAGCGGGCCAAGCCCTCGCCACCAGCAAACGCATCGCTAAACTGGCCTTTACTGGTTCCACCGAAGTCGGTTACCACATCTTAAAATGTGCCGCCGAATCACTGATCCCATCGACAGTAGAACTCGGCGGTAAATCGCCTAACCTGTATTTCGCCGATGTGATGGACCACGAAGACGAGTATTTAGATAAGGCCGTCGAAGGCATGTTGCTGGCCTTCTTCAACCAAGGTGAAGTCTGCACTTGCCCATCAAGGGTGCTGATCCAAGAGTCGATTTACGATCGCTTTATCGAAAAAGTGCTCGCCCGTGCGCAAACCATCAAGCAGGGCAACCCGCTGGATACCGCCACCCAAGTGGGCGCGCAGGCCTCACAGGAACAATTCGATAAGATCTTAAGTTACCTTGCCATTGGTAAAGATGAAGGCGCGCAGGTGCTCTTAGGCGGCTCGCTCTGCCAGCTCGAAGGCGATCAAAGCAAAGGCTATTACATCAGCCCAACGATCATGAAAGGCCATAATAAGATGCGGATTTTCCAAGAGGAAATCTTCGGTCCGGTTATTTCGGTCACCACCTTCAAGGATGAAGCCGAAGCCTTAGCAATTGCCAACGATACCGAATATGGCCTAGGCGCAGGCGTGTGGACTCGGGATATGAACCGTGCCCAACGTATGGGCAGAGGCATTCAAGCGGGTCGCGTTTGGATTAACTGCTACCACGCCTATCCTGCCCACGCGGCCTTTGGCGGTTATAAAAAGTCTGGCATCGGCCGTGAAACCCACAAGATGATGCTCAATCACTATCAAAACACCAAAAACCTGTTAGTCAGCTACGATATCAATCCGCTCGGTTTCTTCTAACCGAGCTGAAACCTTGCCTTAATAACAAGAAAGGGCGATTAGCCCTTTCTTTGTTTTTATCGGGTAGAACTATAAAAACATACCACCCGATGCCTCGATACGTTGTGCGTTTATCCACGCCGCGGCGGGTGACAACAAGACACTGATTGCACCGCCAATATCCTCGGGTAATCCCACACGCCCCAACGCCGTTTGCTGCGCTAAAAACTCATTCATCTGAGGGTTATCCCGCACCGCACCACCGCCAAAGTCCGTTTCTATCGCACCGGGTGCTAGCACATTAACGCGGATCCCGCGTGCCCCGAGCTCCTTCGCCCAGTACTTGGTCATGGTTTCGACCGCGCCTTTCATGGTGGCGTAGGCGCCAAACCCTGGGATAGCAAAGCGCGTTAACCCTGTAGAGACATTGATAATACTGCCGTTATCAGCAAGCAGAGGCAGCAGTGCCTGAGTTAAAAAGAAAGGCCCTTTGACATGAATATTCATCAAAGTATCGAACTGCTCCACACTGGTTTCAGCCATGGGCACATGGATACCAATCCCAGCATTATTAACTAGATAGTTAAAACTATCCCGCTGCCAAGTCTGTTCGAGTGCGGTTTTAACGCGTTGAGAAAAATCACTAAAGGACTGGCTATTACCCACATCTAACGGTAACGCGACAGCCTTGCGTCCGTGCCATTCAATTTCCGCTACCACCTCGGCGGCCGCAGCGGCATTACTTTGGTAAGTTAGAATAATATCAACACCTTGTGCGGCTAAGGTCAGGGCCGCATTTTTACCTAAGCCACGGCTTGCACCAGTGATCAGCGCGATGGGAGTTGTGTTCATTGTGTATCCTCTTCATTCATCTATGTTAATGCCGCCGCACAGCATGGCGATTCCACTGCACACAGCTTATTACTTGCACAAAGAGGGATAAACACACTATAAATGGCAAGACTGTTAGCTATTAGAGAACAATTGCGATGCAAGATAGACTACAAGCCATGCAAATTTTTATGCGGGTGGCTGAATTAGAGAGTTTTACTCAAGCCAGTATCAGCCTAGGTCTGTCGAAAACCCATGTGTCGAATGTGGTAGCTCAGTTCGAAACCGCGTTAGGTGCACGTTTACTACAACGTACCACTCGTACTGTGCGCCTCACCCAAGATGGCATAAGTTGTTATGAGCGCTGTAAAAACTTGCTCACCGACTATCAAGAATTAGAAAGCCTTTTCCAGCTGCAGGCGACGCAAGTTTCGGGTCGCTTAAGAGTCGATATGTCCACAGGGATTGCGCGTAACTTAGTGCTTCCCCATCTTCCTGACTTTATTGAGCAATATCCCCAAATTGAGTTGGAGCTAAGCAGTACCGACCGCAAGGTCGATATCGTCGCCGAAGGTTTTGACTGCGTGATCCGCGTTGGGAGCGTGCAGCAAGAAGGTGTTATCGCTAAAAAGATTGGCCACTTTAAGATGCTTAACTGCGTTAGCCCAAGCTATATCGCAAAATACGGTAAACCATCGAATTTAGAAGAGCTTAGCCAAGGGCATAAGCTCATCCATTACGTTGGCCAGTTAGGCGGTAGCGATTCAGGATTTGAGTATCTAAGCCAAGATAATCACGAACTATGCACCCTAGCCTTACCTAAGCTAATCACAGTCAATAATGCCGATGCCTACAGCGCGGCCTGTCTGGCGGGTTTAGGGATTATTCAAGCGCCGAATATTGGGGTGGCAAAATATCTTCAAACTGGCGAACTGATAGAGATCTTGCCAGATTACCCTGCGCCCTCAATGCCAGTGAGCTTGCTCTATCCCCATAGACGCCATCTTTCAAAGCGCCTTCAGGTATTTATGGCTTGGTTAACCGAATTGCTAACGCCTTTTTTAGTATCGCGTTAACGGTCAGTCTCGATATTCGCTAACCGCTGCGACAGTTCTGCCATCGAGCTTGCGGTGCGAGGATCGCACTCAGGGGTGGCTACTGGATTAAATTCGAGACGCGGACCGCCGAACCGACCTAAACGGCTCGGCAGAATATGCAAATCCCAAACTAACTGATCGTAGTAATGTAGCCGCAGGCCATTATCGGCAACTGGCCAATGGGCATAGAGTAAAAACGAATGATAGCTCTGCGAGAGGGAGCGACTCGCTACTAATTTAAAGGACGCATCGAGCAGGCTGCACTCGGTCGATTCTTCAAAGGGGCAATCGTAGGAGGTCAGCAGTAGATAGCCTTGGGTGCCATTGGGTAAAGTGCAGCGGTACTGGGCCTCAAGCTGCCTTCCCGCAATATTGACCCCAGTAGCTTGCTGATTGAAATACAAAGGCTGAGTGAGCGCCTCGGTATCAGATGCTCGCAGTGTGAAGGCTGTTATCGGCTGCATGCTGTATCCTTCCTGTGCCTTGAAATAGCTAATTTCGCTTCCAATACAAGCCTATCAATATCAGGTATCCCACAAAATACGCCAGCAAATCAAGTGGATCGAAATGGCTACCAATCACAATTCGCGCCAAGCGGTTACCGCCCAGCCCCAGCTTGTCCACTAAGCCCCAATACTGACCAAATTCGATAGCGAAGGCAAACAGCAACACAGCCAATGCCAACCATGGCGTGTGCCAAAAGCGATTGATTGATTCCCCTTTTGCATTCACCACGGGCACTAGCGTGCGCGCCATGCAAAACAATAGGATCACCACTAACACGTCACCTACAAAACCGCGAATAAATCCCGAAGACACAAAACGGGCGATCAACACTTCGATGATAAATAACAGCACCGCATAAATTAAAAAAGATTTTCGTTCGGGCTGGCGGCTAAAAAGATGGACAGGCATAAACAGGTTGCTCCCTTACCTCTCGAAGATGAAGCTGCAAAATCTAGCTTAATACCAATACCTTAACAAGCTTAGTTCGATGGATTTCTCACTTATTTGCCCAGTTCACTCATCAGAACAGCGGGCAAGTTCACTCCGCAAAATTTAAGCGTCGTTTAAGTTTGGCTTTAGTAGCCTGCAAGCACACCACCTTAGGAGCAACAGATCATGTCCTCAAATATGCAGCAAAACATCAACGTCTGGGATCCCTTGATCCGTATCTTTCACTGGTCATTGGTGGGCTTTTTTACCTTAGCCTACCTCACCGAAGGCGAAGACGAATGGATGAACATCCACAGTTACGCCGGCTACAGTATCTTAACCCTGCTGATATTTCGCCTGTTGTGGGGCGTGATTGGCACTCACCATGCGCGTTTTATCAACTTTGTCACCCGTCCGAACATCGCTTGGACTTACCTGAAGGAACTCTTCACGGGCAAGGCTAAGGATTACATCGGCCACAATCCCGCAGGCGCACTGATGATAGTCGCCCTAATCCTCAGCATAGGGTTCACTGGCTTCTCCGGCATGGCACTTTATGCCACCGATGGCCAAGGTCCACTGGCCACAAGCTTTTTCGCTACTTGGCCCGAGGGCACACTGAAGGAAGTACATGAGTTTTTCGCCAACTTCAGCCTGTTTCTAATAGCTACCCATATCGGCGGCGTGATTGTCAGCAGCCTGCTGCATAAGGAAAACCTCGTCAGAGCCATGCTGACAGGTAAAAAGCAGCGCCCGCTGATCCAACAAGATGAACATCAATAACCGCCGCAACTCGACCGTTCAAAGGAGTCAGAAATGAACTACGTGAATAAACACAGCATCGGACTAGCAATCACTGCGCTACTACTCAGCAGTGTTAATGCCAGTGCCGCCAATACTAAGGTCGCCAGCTTGCCACTCAGTGCCGAGCGAATTGGCTTACAACTGCAACAATATCAAGCACAAGGTGCAGGCCCCTTTAGCGCAGATGCAGGACAAGCGCTGTGGCTACAGCAGAGTGAGGATCGTAGCTGTGCCAGCTGTCACACCGCCAAAGTGACAGACCCAGGTATGCATCAAAATACCCGAAAACCCATTGAGGCCATGGCGCCGTCGCTCACCAGTAACCGTTTAACCGATGCGGCCAAGATTGAGAAATGGTTTAACCGCAACTGTAACTGGACCTTTAAACGCGAGTGCACGCCTCAAGAAAAAGGCGACGTACTGCTGTGGCTAAGTTTGCAATAAAGGCGTTATCCACATCCATTTTAGTAAGCAAAACGTAAGGAAATACCATGACTAAACAAGCCCATCCCCTAAGCTGGATTGCTGGCTCCACACTGACTGCCCTCGCCCTGGCGATAGGCGTCGTAGGGCTCAGCTTAACCTTTACCAGCACGGGTTATGCCGACGATGGTCGCGAGCTGAATCAAGCCATCCCACAAAATGCAGAATACTCGGCAGAATGTGGCAGCTGCCATATGGCGTATCCCGCAAATTTACTGCCCGCAGACAAGTGGCAGGCAATTACCAACAACCTAAACAATCACTTTGGTGATGATGCCAGCCTGACGCCTGAAGCAACGGCGAGAATTGAGCAATATCTCGTTCAACATGCCGCGCAAAATGGTAAGGTGATGAAAAATAGCAAACCTTTAATTGTTGATATGGGGCCACAAAAAATTACCGAGCAGGCATTTTTTATCCGTAAGCACGATGAGATCCCAAGGCGCATGGTGCAAGATAACCCCAAAGTCGGCTCATTCAGCCAATGTAGCAATTGCCACAACCTCGCAGAGAAGGGCATATTCGATGAAGATACCGTTAATATTCCTGGCTTTGGCCGCTGGGATGATTAACAGCCCAAGCTGTCTAGCCCATGATGACGACCTCTCTAACAAAGTGGTCGAATGGGTGAAGGAGGGTAAAGTATTACCCTTCGACACCATCATGCAACGCTATGAATCACGGCTAAAGGGACGTTTGCTCGACCTTGAAGTCGAGCAAAAACACGGCCGCATCATCTATGAACTCGAAATCCTGCGCGACGATGGCATTGTCTATGAGATTAAGATCGATGCCAAAACGGGTGAATGGCTTAAGGAAAAGGCCGACTAATGCGCTTACTCTTGATTGAAGATGATGCCGACTTAGTAGCTCGCCTCATTCCCGCCCTTAACAAGGCGGGCTATACCGTTGAACATGCCAATAACGGCATCGATGGCGCCTTTCTCGGTGAGGAAGAAGCCTTCGAAGCGGTGATCCTCGATTTAGGCTTGCCCGGTAAGCCGGGTTTAAGTGTGCTGAGCCAATGGCGCCAAAAGGGTCTGCTGATGCCTGTGTTAATTCTTACGGCCCGCGATGCTTGGCACGAACGCGTCGATGGCCTTAAGGCCGGCGCCGACGATTATCTCGGTAAGCCTTTCCATGTTGAGGAGCTGCTCGCCAGATTAGAAGCGCTGATCCGCCGACACTTTGGCCGCGCCGACAACCTGCTGCAACATGCTGGCGTCTCTCTCGATGTGGATAAACAAGCAGTGACCAATGCCGAAGGGGAAGTTATCGAGCTCACTAAGATTGAGTATCGCCTGTTGCATTATTTAATGGCCAACCCGACTAAGATTGTGTCCAAATCCGAGCTGAGCGAGCGCATTTACGAAGAGGAACAAATCAAAGACAGCAATGTAATTGAAGTGTACGTCAACCGACTCCGCCAACGCTTAGGCAAAGATTATATCGAAACGCGGCGCGGCCAAGGTTATCGACTCAAGGATGCATAAGCGTGTATTCACTCAAAGCCTATCTCACTAGAAACCTGCTTATTACCCTCACCTGCGCCATGGCGCTATTGTTGTATTTGCTATTTCAAGGCATTCAAATCTTGACCCAAGACTTTGTCGCCTCGCGCCTGCAACACGATGCCGATAGTCTGATCTCCGCCCTCGAACAGCAAGCCGATGGCACTTGGTCACTGAGTGCCGACAGGCTCCCCAATGTCTATCACAGGGTCAATTCGGGCCACTACTTTGCGATTAACATCGGTGAGCAGCTATTACGCTCGCGCTCGCTGTTTGACCATATAGTTTCACTCCCCAATCTTAAAATTGGCGAGCAACAACAAGCCACTCAATACGTTGGCCAAGAACACTGGCTGATGCTCAGTCAGACAATCGTCAAGAATGGGCAAACCATCACCCTCTGGGTGACCGAAGACATTAGCTCGCTCGAGCAAACCCAATTACGCTTTTTAGGCTTTGCGGCGGTAGTGGTACTGCTGACCATTATGATCCTGTTATTTGCCCAACACCTGTTGCTCAAACGGGGCTTTAAACCGCTAGAGCAAATGCCAGATGCCATCAGGCAACTGCGGCTCCAGGGACAAGAAATTGATACCCAGCACACGCCAACAGAAATTAGCCCTTTGATTGAGGAAATCGAACGCCTCATCAATCAACTCGGCCAAAGGGTACAACGCTCACGCAATGCCTTGGGTAATCTTGCCCACGAAATGAAACGTCCTCTGCAAGGGCTACAATCCTACCTCGATAGCCTAGCGCCAGAGCAAAGGCGCGAAGGCAGCAAGGTGCTCGCAGATCTGCACCATATTATTGAGCGAGAGCTTAAGCGCACTAAAATCGTCGGGCTCTCCACTCCGGGGCGTTTCACCGTGCTCAATGACGATCTGCCGCCACTCATCCAAGTGATGCAGCGCATTTATCCAGAGCGCAAAATTGATTATCGGTTTGATAAAGCACTGGTGATTCCCTTTGACCGGGACGACATACTGGAACTGCTTGGCAATCTGCTCGATAACGCCTGCAAGCATGCGCGTCGACAGATACAGCTTTGTATTGAACAGACAAATACCAGCAATCGAGCGTATCTGATTGAGGTCAGCGACGATGGCGAAGGTGTATCGGATAGCGATTTAACGGTGATTACTGAGCGAGGGATTCGGCTCGATGAGAGCGTTCAAGGCCACGGTTTAGGCCTGTCGATTTGCAAAGATATTGTCGAGAGTTATCAGGGAGAACTTAGCTTTACGCATTCAACACTTGGCGGGTTAAAAGTTAGCGTGACATTACCTCAGCCGCATTAAACGCACAGCAAAGCAAATGCTCGCTGTGCGATGGGAATTACGACTTATAAGGCATAGAGCCGAGATAATCTTTCTTACCCACATCCACACCGTTATGGCGCAGAATCGCATAGGCCGTCGTCACATGGAAATATAAGTTTGGGATAGCATGTTCAATCGCAAACTCATATCCCGTTAAATACTTACCTTCCCAACGTGGTTGAGAGACGTGAATTGTTGCCGCATCGGCAAAATCTGCCTCGGTAAATTGGGCTAAGTACTCGATAACAGAAGCAATACGCGCTTGCAACTCTGGCAGAGTCGTTTCAGTATCATCATGCTTAGGTACGGTATCTAAATTCCCCGTTAGACGCGCGACCCCAATCTTGGCGGTATCACAGGCAATCTGGATCTGACGGATCAGGTTAAATTGATCGGGTGCTAAGCGGGAATTCAATAATACCGCCATATCCACCTTCTTCAAGTTGGCAAAAATCTCACCCTTTTCCAGAATAAGACTCAAGTTTTTCAGCATCTTGCTAAATTGAACAGCCGTTAAATCATAAAGCATGACATAAACTCCTGTGATAAACGCCACCAGATTGCAGCACTAGAGACTATATTGGGGCAAAAAGGATGATTTCAACAGAGTTAAAATTTCCGCCTTACTAGGGCGTGTTGACGTTTCGAGACTAAATTTTGTTCGTTCTGGCAAGCTCGTGCTCGCGAAACGAGGAATGATGTGTAGTTTACTCAAATGACGAGCGGCTCTTATGACAGAAAGTAAGAGTAAGGGCTTGCCAGGCGAACCCTTCGGGCAGCATTTGGCTGACGTTTCTGCTGCGTTATCGTCCGTTTATGTAGAATAACTACACTGCACGGACTTTGCCTTGCATAAAAGCCAGCCAAATTGCTGCAAAAATAACCCTGAAACGTCAACATGCCCTAGATACAGACGGCTTTTATTGATCCGCAGAAAAATCGAGTATCTCGGGCCATAATCCACCCGTTTTTTCTCTCTCGATTGCTAGACTAAAATGCATAACACCAGTTAAGGTGTTATTTTTGATTCATTTCAAATGAAAATTCACGTTTATTCAGTCTTATCAACAAAGAAATGCCGTAAGGTATAACTATTTACAGCTAACGCAGAAAATAACATAAAAACAATTTCTTAGCATTTATCCAGAAGCTTAACTATCAATCTTCTTTATGCATCAATTAATCGTATTGCCTGAAAAATAAAAGGCCTCGCATTGCTGCGAGGCCTTTTATTTTAAAGAGGTTGAGTTGGCCGATAAGCCGGGTCCTGTCGTGGACAGTCATTCATCTAGGCCTGCAATCGCTCACAGGCTCAAGCGACCTACCCGGTTCCAACGCGAGCCACGCCATACGGAACCCTATTTGGTCTTGCTTCGGGTGGAGTTTACCTTGCTACGGACTATTGCTAGCCGCACGGTGCGCTCTTACCGCACCCTTTCACCCTTACCACCTTAGCCGAGGCTATGATGGCGGTCTCCTCTCTGTTGCACTTGTCGTCGGTTCACACCGCCCAGGCGTTACCTGGCACCCCGCTCTTTGAAGCCCGGACTTTCCTCCCCGTTCTTGCGAACGCGGCGACTGTCTGGCCAACTCGGCGCGGATTATAGCCTAAGCCTTCTACCTGCACCACTGTTAATCCTGCCAGTGCGCGTCTATCTGTTAGATCTGCTTATAAATCAGACTCTAAACCGAACTTGTACAGGGCATTCTTTTTAAGACCGTGAATTTGCGCGGCAATGGCGGCGGCCTTTTTAAGGGGCAATTCTTCACAGAGTAACTTAAGTGTATTGATGGCAACGGTTGGAATGGCTTCATCATCCTCGGCCGTACGGTGACCATGCACCATAAGCACAATCTCACCTTTTTGCTGGTTAAGATCGCTACTCACAGTGGCTAACACCTCAGCCACGGGGCCGCTGAGGAAGGTCTCGAAGGTTTTCGTCACTTCACGCGCCATCACCACTTGGCGATCGTCCCCTAGCACTTGAGCCATGGTCGTTAGGCTATGTTCGATACGGTGGGGAGATTCATAAAAAATCAGCGTGCGCGGATCTTCTTTTAGTTCTAACAACTTGTCGGCGCGAGCTTTTTCTTTCGAGGGTAAAAAACCTTCAAAAGAAAAACGATCCGACGGCAAACCCGAGGCACTTAACGCCGTAATCGCCGCACAGGGGCCTGGCAGCGGGATCACCTTAAAGCCAGATTGGCGCACATGGGAGACCAAGTGATAGCCGGGGTCGGAAATCAGCGGCGTGCCTGCATCGGAAATTAGCGCAATCGACTGCCCTGCGGCTAGCTGATCCACAATCCACTGGGCGCGAGCACGCTCATTATGGTCGTGCAGTGCGATGGTTTTAGTTGAAATGCCAAAATGACTCAATAACTTGCCGCTATGGCGGGTGTCTTCACAGGCAATTAATGCAACCTGGCTGAGCACGTCAATAGCACGTGGGCTCATGTCCCCCAAATTACCAATAGGAGTGGGAACGATGTAGAGTGCGACGCTTTGGTCCATATATACCTCTGTAATGACAGTGCCAAGACTTTCGTCAAGCGCAAGAGAAGGTTAAACTAGAGGCAGCATCTTACCAGAGTGAAGCCCAGTGTTAAAAAGCCTGAATACAACTAAGTTCGTTTCCGTGGCCATTTTATCCGCAGTGTTGGCGGGTTGCGGCAGTCAAGCGCCCACCTCAACTAATACTGCGCCCACCGTGGCCACCTCTTTAGCCTCTGCTCCATTGGCGCCAAATGTGTATTTAGCACAGGCTGCTAATAGCAAAGATCCTCAGCAACGTGATACTTACCTGCTGCTGGCGGCGCATGCGCATATCAATGCGAACGACTATGCGGCGGCGCAAAAGCTGCTCAAGTCGATGCTGCCAAGCCTGACTCAGGTCCCGACGCTAGTGGCTGAGCATAAGTACCTGACTGCGCGGGTGCTGGAGCATACATCGACGCCGCTTGATGCACTGAAAACGCTAACTTACCCAAGCACTTGGGTATTACCCGGCTGGCAAATGGCTGCGTATCATCAATTGAGAGCACATTTGTTCCAACTGAATAAGCAACCTATCGATCAAGTACGCGAATTAAGCTTATTGACCACCTATTTGCCTCCCGCTGAGGCGAGTGAAGTCAATAATCAGATCTGGCAAGTATTGCAGCCAATGCATGAGCAAACCTTGCTCGAATTCACTAAAGATGCCAAAAGCCCGGTTTTTGCCGGTTGGTTACAGCTGGCATATATCGCTAAGCACTATGCGGTCGATCCCAATCAACTGGTCCGTTATTTAGGCGACTGGCAAAAACAAAACCCTTACCATCCTGCGGCGGCGAAGTTGCCCGCGGATTTAGATCAAGCGTTAAACGCCAAACCTTATACCCCAAAAAATATCGCTGTACTCTTGCCGCTAACAGGCCAGCGCGCCAGTGCCGCCAATGCGATTCGCCAAGGTATTTTGGCCAGTTATTTAGCTAAACCGAATGAGCAAGTCTCGGTGAATTTTTACGATACCGCCAATGACGCAGTAGCCGCCTATCAGCAAGCGGTAAATGCAGGTGCTGAGTTTATTATTGGCCCGCTACTGCCAAATGAAATCGATCAATTATTGGCATTAAACACTGGTACTGCGGCAACTAACACCCCTGCCACTGGCACGCCAGCAGCGCCTGTTGCGGCAAGCGCGCCGATCCCGCAACTGTTTTTAAATCAAACAGACAAGTTTGTCGCTGATGCTAATAAGTTTTACTTTGCATTATCACCAGCACAAGAAGCAGCCGATGCAGCAATACGCATGTATCAAGATGGCGTAACTATGCCACTGCTACTCGCCAGCAACGATGCTATCGGCAAACGTATGGCCGAGAGCTTTATTCAAGCCTGGAAAAAGAAAAGCGATACGCCCATCGAAGTCTATTACTACGACAGTGGCGATAAGATGAAAACCACGGTGCAAGATGCGCTCGGCGTTCGCGATAGCCAAGCCCGTATTGCGCGCATCAAGGAACTACTGGGCAATTCAGTACAGGCCGATTTTCGCTCGCGCCAAGATATAGATGCGATTTATATGATCTCGACGCCGCAGGAGTTAACCCTGCTCAAGGCCTTTATCGATGTCACCTTTAGCGTCTTTACTCAGCCCGTGCCGTTGTACACCTCGAGCCGTAGCCGTATCGATAATGAATCGAGCCAAACTGCGCAGGATTTAAATAACCTCACTCTCAGTGACGCACCTTGGTTGATGCAAAATGGCGAAGAAAACCTGATGGTTAATACCTTATGGCCCGGCTGGAACAACGGCCAAAAACGCTTATTTGTGATGGGTTATGATGCGATGGATTTGATCAGCAAACTCGCACAAATGCGCTCATTTACCGGTTACCAGTTCAATGGTCGTAGCGGCGTGTTATCGGTCAATCCCGATGGCGTAATTAACCGCCAATTAAGCTGGGGACGCTATCAAAGAGGCAGTTTCCGCCAACTATGACACTCGGACAGCAGGCAGAGTCGCTCGCCCAAGGTTACCTTGAACAGCAAGGTTTAATCTTTGTTGAGCGCAATGTCCGCTATCCCTTTGGTGAAATAGACTTAATCATGCGCCACAAAAACCACTGGGTATTTGTAGAAGTAAAATACCGCTCTGCAAATCAATTTGGTGGCGCAATACAAGCACTTAGCAAAGCACAAATCGGCAGGATCCGCATGGCGGCCAGTCATTATTTACAGAGCCATAAATTGGATGTACCCTGCCGATTCGACGTTGTCGCCATCGAAGATACGCAGATCCAATGGCTGGTCGATGCCTTTTAAACGAGGCTCTCGACTCAGCTCATCGAATAATTTTTAACGCTTATGCCTCAACTCCACCGTGGAAATATGGCATCATAGCCACACTTTATCCTGAAAGGATGTATCCATGTTAGAACGCATTAAAGACAGCTTTACTGAATCTATCCAGACTAAAATCGATGCAGCCGAAGCACTGCCAGAATCCATCGCCAAAGCGGCGGAGATGATGGTGCAATGTCTTTTGGGTGGCAATAAAATTCTTGCCTGCGGTAACGGTGGTAGTGCCGGTGATGCTCAGCACTTCTCGGCCGAGCTATTAAACCGCTATGAGATTGAACGTCCACCACTGCCAGCCATTGCCCTGTCGACAGACACATCGACTATCACGGCAATTGCTAACGATTACAGCTACGATGAGATTTTCTCAAAGCAAATCTTAGCCTTAGGTCAGCCTGGCGACATCCTGTTAGCCATTTCCACCAGCGGTAACTCTGGTAACGTGATTAAAGCGATGGAAGCGGCACTGAGTCGCGATATGACTATCGTAGCCTTAACCGGTAAAGACGGCGGCGCGATGGCGGGATTACTCAGCGTGGGTGACGTCGAAATTCGCGTTCCTTCGAACGTGACGGCACGTATTCAAGAAGTGCACTTACTGGTGATCCATTGCCTGTGTGACAATATCGACCGCACACTCTTCCCACAGGACGAACAGCAATGAGATATGCTGCCCCACTGTTAATGGTTTGCATGCTACTGCAAGGTTGCGCCGGTGCCGTTATGGTGGGCGCAGTCAGCGGCGCCATGATGGCCAACGATGAGCGTTCGGTAAAAACGCAGCTCGATGATACTAATACTGATTTTAAGATCACCAGTGCGCTACTTGAGCATGAAGATCTTAAGAAACAAACCAATATCACGGGTGTATCGGTAAACGGTAATGTGCTGATGATAGGCCAAGCCCCCAACTCGATGTTGAGGGATAAAGCGGTTAAGGTCGTACAAGACCTTAAGCTGGGCGGTAAAATCCACAACCAGATCCGCATCGGTAATCCAACGTCTTTCACGACTCGCAGTAACGACACTTGGGTAACAACCAAAGTGAAGGGACGTATGCTCAACGAGAAAGAATTGGATGTGACCCGAATTAAAGTGATCACTGAAAACGGTGAAGTCTTCCTGCTAGGGCTGATCCACCGCTCACAGGCAGAGCTTGCTGTTGACATTGCCCGTCATACTGCTGGTGTACGCAAAGTCGTTAAGGTTTTCGAATATATCGAATAACCGATTGAGCCTAAACACTTAAAGTTTAGGCTCGCCTTTTACCGCGGTATCAATTCCTAAAGACTTCACCTGTATGTTATCCATCATCTTGGGTGACTTCTCCACCAACGCTCCTATCCAAGGTAAAAACAGCGAAGGCAGCACAATCAAAGCGGCACCCAGCCAACTTAAGCTATCCAGCCATTCATCAAACAACAGCCAGCCTAAGAAAACGATAAATAACAAACCAGTATATTCGGCAATCGCAATATCACTCGCCTGCGCTTTACGGTAAGCCAGTACACAGAACCAATGATAAATCAGTAAAAAGGCATTACTAAGTAGTGCAACCGCGAGCAATTCCCAGCTCAGTCCCTCCACCCCCTGAAAGGCCGCAATGACTAAAGTCGCAGGAATCCCCAGCAAGTTATAGAGCATTAAGGTTAATACCGGGTGCTCAGTATTGGGCACTTTTTTAAGCATCAACTGATTGATAGCAAAAGTAAATGCTGAAAATAACACCGCTAATCCAAACCAGTTCATCTCGCTCGGCCTGAGGATAATTAAGATCCCGACAAAACCTAACGCTGTGCATATTACTTGCCCAGTTGTGATCCGCTCCTTTAAAAACCAGTATCCCATCAAAATAATCATCAGGGGGGCCGAGTAAAACAGGGAACTGACTGTGGCTAAAGGCAATGCCATCAAACCAATAATTAAAAAAAGCGCGCCAACCGAGCCTATGTTGGCACGCCAAAGGTGAACCGAAATATATTCCGTCTGCGGTCGCTGCGAGTACAACCAAATCGGGGTTAACATGAGTACTGAAGTGATTTGTCTCACGAGTAGAAAAGTGGCTGCATTAGCATCTTCTGGCAACCATTTGATCGATACATCGTAAAAAGCACTAAATAGATTACCCACTATCAATAAAATCAAACCGATAACAACAGGGCGCTGCATTTTAACTATCCGTAAATCTCAATGCTGGCATGATAATCCCCGCAAAACTTAAGCTGAAATGATGCTTTCTCATGCTAGATGAATTAAATTCATACTAAATCGTTTAGACTTTGAAAATCATGAGAAAGCTTCCACCCTTACGTGCGCTGCAAGTATTTGAAACTGCCGCGAGGCAACAACATTTTTCCAAGGCTGCCGCCGAGCTTTGCATTACCCAAAGCGCGGTTTCACACCAAGTGCGTGTATTGGAGGAGTACTTTGGTGAACAACTTTTTGATCGTCAGGGACGTAAACTACAGCTCACGCCCAAAGGCCAGAGCTTATTTATTGAGTTAGAAAGAATTTTTAATGAGTTAAGCGATCTTAATCTCAAAATCCGCGACACCCCAAATCAACAACTCTGTTTGGCGGTATACAGCTCATTTGCGGTGAAATGGTTGATCCCAAGGTTAGCGGATTTTCGGCGCCAATATCCCAGCGTTAAAATTCGCCTCGAGATGATCACTCAAGACCCCGATCTCAGCACCAGCACGGCCGATATCTTTATCGCAGGCAAACTCAATCAACGGGGTTATTGGCAACAATTACTGCACAAGGAACGCCTGATCCCCGTATGTAGCCCTAGCCTTTATCCTAAATGGCGCGAGATTAACTTGGGCAATTTTCAGCAACAAGCATTACTGATTGTGGATGAAGGCCCACTTGGACTCGATTGGCATAAGTGGTCATCGGCGCATAAAATCCCCCTGAACAACGAGCAACAACATATTTTTAGCCACATAGTGATGGCAATTGAGGCGGCGATTGCCGGACAAGGTATCGCCCTCGCCCCTGATTTTATGGTGGCCGGCGATATCAGCACCGGACGACTGGTAGCGGTAAATCTACCCGATGTCCATACGGGCTTTGAGTTTAGTTTTATCTGTAAGCAGCGCCGTCTAGCTGAACCCGCGATTGCCGCCTTTTCCTCTTGGCTGAAATCACAGGCCTAACACTTAACAGCCCAATGAATAACAGACATAAAAAAGCCGACCTAAGAATGGGTCGGCTTAATCGAGTGTTATGTAATGCGCTTTTTAGGTCAAATTACACTAACAAACCAATCTTCTCGTACACCTTTTTAAGCGTCACTTCAGCACGAGCCTGGGCATTTTCAGCGCCCGCTCTCATCACTTGATCAAGGTAAGCACGGTCGGCACGCAGCGCACGGTAACGCTCTTGCAGCGGCTCTAACATGCCCACGACCGCTTCACCCGCGGCACCTTTTAAGTGGCCATACATCTTGCCTTCAAACTCGGCTTCGAGGCTGGCAATGCTTTGACCCGTGATACCTGACATTAAGCTCAGCAGGTTGGATACACCTGGCTTGTTTTCCATATCGAAACGCACCACTGGCGGCTCGTCACTGTCGGTCATGGCTTTTTTCAGCTTTTTCATAACCGCTTTAGGATCTTCAAGCAGACCAATTACGTTGTTACGGTTATCGTCTGACTTAGACATCTTCTTCAGAGGGTCCTGTAGCGACATCACCTTAGCGCCATGCTCAGGAATAAAAGGCTCAGGAATAGTAAACGTGTCGCCGTAAGCGTTGTTAAAGCGAGTGGCGATATCACGAGTTAACTCAAGATGTTGCTTTTGATCTTGACCAACTGGGATTTCATTCGCTTGATACAGCAGAATATCCGCCGCCATCAGTACAGGATAACCAAACAGACCGACGTTAATATTGTTGGCGTGCTTTTGTGACTTATCCTTAAACTGCGTCATACGGCTCAATTCACCCATTTGGGTGTAGCAATTTAACGCCCAACCCAGCTGAGTGTGCTGCGGCACTTGAGATTGGATAAATACCGTACTCTTCTTTGGATCGACGCCGCAGGCTAAATACAGTGCAAGCGTATCTAAGCAGGCTTCACGCAATGCTTGAGGGTCTTGGCGCACGGTAATGGCATGCAAATCCACCACGCAATAAAGGCAGTCGTGGCTATCTTGCATGGCAACCCATTGACGCAATGCACCCATGTAGTTACCTATGGTTAATTCGCCGGACGGCTGTGCACCGCTGAGTACTATGGGTTTGGTCATTACGTCATTGCTCCAAATAAAGATAAAAAGATTCGATTAAACTGCCTGGCCGACATTTAGCCAGCTAAGGATCTCGGCAAACTGCTCGCACACCGCGTCAGGGCCAGTGAGCCCAATATCTTCACCGTAGTTGTAGCCATAGGTCAAGCCGATTGATGCAACACCTGCTGCTTTCGCCGCTAAAATGTCATTTTTAGAATCGCCCACCATCAACAACTCACTTTTATCGAGTTGCCATTGCGCTAATAAATGCTCTAGCGGTAATGGATCCGGCTTCATCTTCGCCAGCGAATCGCCGCCAAGCACTAAGCTAAAGAAGTCATTAATCTTAAAGGCCTCAAGCAGCGGCAAAGTAAAGCGGTAGGGTTTGTTTGTCACCACTGCCAGCTTAAATCCAGCGTCAAACAGAGTTTGTAGCACTTGGTGCACATCGGCATAAAGTGCGCTGTGCTTCTCAAGATTTTCTTGATAGTGATGCATAAAAATCGGCATAGCCGCATCTAATGCCGTTTGCTCAACGTCTGCGCCTAAAGCGTGGCTCATGGCGCGGCGCATAAGCATTTCAGCGCCATTACCCACCCAAGTTCTCACCTGTGCCTCGGTACACGTTGCCAAACCTAATTCGGCGAGTGCCGCCTGTGTCGCGACCGCAAGATCGGGCACACTGTCAATCAGTGTGCCGTCGAGATCAAAGGCAATCGCTTTAATCTGTTCTCGCATCATTTGGCCTCAACGTTTACTAACTCGGCACGCATTTCATCGACAACGGCTTTATAGTCTGGTTGACTAAAAATAGCCGACCCAGCGACAAACATATCGGCACCTGCGGCAGCAATTTCGGCAATGTTATCCACTTTTACGCCACCATCAACCTCTAAGCGAATATCAAAACCGCTCGCATCGATACGCTCACGCACTTGGCGTAATTTATCTAAGGTCGAAGGAATAAAGGATTGGCCACCAAAGCCTGGGTTGACCGACATCAGCAGGATCACATCTAACTTATCCATCACATGGTCAAGATAATGCAGCGGTGTTGCAGGGTTAAACACTAAACCTGCCTTACAACCCGATTCTTTAATCAGTTGCAAAGTACGATCGATATGCTCAGAGGCTTCGGGATGGAAAGTAATAATAGACGCACCCGCCTTAGCAAAATCAGGCACGATACGATCAACAGGCTTAACCATTAAATGCACGTCGATCTCCGCCGTAATGCCATAGTCGCGTAACGCTTTACACACCATAGGACCAATGGTTAAGTTCGGCACATAGTGGTTATCCATCACATCAAAATGCACTACGTCAGCCCCTGCATCTAACACGGCTTTAACGTCATCCCCTAAACGGGCGAAATCGGCGGATAAAATCGATGGAGCAATTAAAAATGGGCGCATAGGACACTCGCTGCTATTGAACAAAAAGTGCCTTATTTTACCCTTAGCTAGACCATGCCTCTATAGCAAATGCCACATTTATCGCGATTGAAACCAGATAGAAGCTCAATTGCAGTACTCACAACCTACGGTAAGTCCTAGGAGAAGCTGAAGCGTTAGAAAGATTTTAGTGAAGATTGATAAATTATTGTTCATAAACTAAGCGAGTTTGTTATACTCGGGCAGCTGGCGTGGATCATTTAATGATTTCAAGGGAAGTATCATGAAAGGGCGGTTAACACAGTTTTCACACATTTTAGGCTCGGTGACATTTAAGTCGTCGATGATGTTGGCATTTACCGCTGTGGTAGTCGCCTCCCTAGCCTTTGGTGTCGAAAAACTGACCGCAGGAAACGATACCTCCTCCTGCGCTTGCAGTAGTGATACTCGTTACAACAATAGCTTACCTAGCAGCCATCCGAATAACCGTTGTGCCGAACAAGCACAAACCTTGAGTTGGAAGACTTGGCTTACTGGCAAAAATCGCTCTAGCCAGTTCCATTTTGTCGACTTGCTTGAACTGCTCCATGGCCATCAAGATAAACCTATCGATGACATGAAACCTGCCAATTCACAACAGTCCTATTGATGCTAAGCCGGATCTGGCAAGTCTTTCACAGTACGATAGCCGCCTTCTTTGGGGTGCAGTCAGATAAAAATCGCCAAAAAGACTTCCAGACCAATTCACCATTACCGTACATTTTGATGGGAATCGTGTTAGCGATAGCCTTAGTTGCCAGCCTTATTTTGCTGGTTAGCCAAGTCGTTAGCTAAATAAGCAAATAACTCAAACCTTCCGTCATCAGTAATTAGTCATCCTGCGGATCGTAAGTCTCATCGTATAAAGCAATCAACTCGTCAACTTTATTGCGGCCACTACCATTTTGGCTAATGTTGCGTTGCACTTGGATCTTAGCGAGATGCGCGCCGCGATACAGTTCGCGCGTCAGCGGAATATCATGGTTGCTAATCACAACAGGAATGCGCTGTTCAAGAGCCATATGCCGCGAATAACGCGCGAGCAACGCCTGATCATCTAAGCTAAAGCCTGCACCGACATAGGTAGTAAAACTCGCCGTGGAGGATAATGGCGCATAGGGTGGATCACAATAAATCACATCACCAATTCGGATTTGTTCAAAGGCTTTTTCATAGCCAATGCACTTAAATTCGGCGCGTTGCGCTTTCTTTGAAAAGGCCAAGATTTCCTTTTCGGGGAAATAAGGCTTCTTGTAGGAGCCAAAGGGTACATTAAAGCCGCCTTTGCGGTTATAACGGCACAAGCCATTAAAACCATGACGATTGAGGTACAGGAAATAAACCGAACGCAGGAAAGGATCGCGAGATTTATTAAAGTCTGTACGCACGCGATAGTAGGCTTCTTTCTGATTCATCTCATCGACAAATAGCTTCTTAGCAGCCGCAATGTACTCCAAGGGCCTTTCTTTGACTATGTTGTAGAGATTTATCAGGTCTTGATTGATATCGCAGAGTAAATAGCTGGGATAGTCAGTATTTAAAAATACCGAACCTGCGCCAACAAAGGGCTCAACTAAACGTTCACCCGTGGGTAAATAGTTCGAGAGCTCATCCACCAATTTAAATTTTCCGCCAGCCCATTTCAGGAAGGCTCTATGTTTTTTGATCATTTAACTTGATGAATGCCGACAAAAATAAAGGCCATGATTGTACTCTGTTTATTCTGAAATTTCACCGCTTGGAAGCGCATCTTGTAATTGATAACCACCGAGCTCAGCCCATTTTTTTATCATGGGTTGACTCAAACGATATTGTTTGACCAATTCTGCGGCAGACTGTTGCGCCGATTGACTGTCGCTAAACTGTCCCACCAGCACCACCCAAAATTGTTTGTATTTAGCGACTCGAATATCCGGCACAGAATGCAGTTTTTTCAACAGCGACTCGACTGTGTCACGCTGGGAGACTGTAGCTATTTGGATGGTATAACCGGACGTTGGCCGAGTTTTTACATTAGTTATTGATGCAGCCGTGATGTTCTTCGCTGGATGAACGTTATCGTTCTTAGCGATATCTTCATGTAATGTATTGTTACTAGCAGTCACAACATTGTTTTCGGCCTTACTTGTGGCTTCATCAATCGGTTGTGTTATGGCGGACTCATTCTCGGCTGGAGTTTCACCATGAAATCCCGCCAAAGGATCGGCTTGCAGCGCCGCTTGCGATAATAAAGACTGCGCTAACGACTCCTCACGTTGTTTAAAATAGGGCGTTAATATCCGTTGACCATGGGCTAAAAACTCGTCGGAATCCAATGCGGGATAAGTGACCACGTCAAGCACGGGCTCATCGGAAAAGGGTTGAGCCAATCCAAACCAAATCAAAAAGGTAATCAACAAACTGCAAAGTCCAAGCACTGCGACCTTATAGTGCACCCATACTGACTTCTTCTCACTCTGGCCATGTAGCGCCAGTTCCAGCAAGGTAACAACTTCCTGAGGAGTACCCGTTTGTTTTTCAAGTTGTGCGCGAACAATGTCTCTTGGAGTAAATGGATTTTGGTCACTGTATCGCAGCAAGGTTTGATACAGTGCTTCCCGCTCAGGCAAACTTAGCGGTTCAATACTAATAGGCAGGATCTGCCGCCGGAGAGAATCGGGTAATTGTGGCAATAAATCGGCTAAAAATGCTGGAGGAACCGTTAAGGTCACAGCTATCCGCTGTCCCGCACACTGAATTTGATTGAGTATGATGCATTCTGCCCATAGCTCTTTTGAGAGCAAATGAGCATCATCGATGATGATATGTAACGGTTTACTTTGATTTTGAGCTACACGCAGAATGGTTTCAGCTAGGGGGATCTCATCATCAAAAATGGGGGATGACATCAACTGCACTAAAATCTTGCGGCGAATCTCAGCGTTATCGGCATGCATGGGGCAGATAACCAGCGCCGCATTTGAATCATCAAAATCGGTAGCTAATGCAGTGAGCAGCGTTGTCTTGCCCGAACCTTGGCCGCCAACAAGCACCAGCAATTGGTCGCTATAACTGGCAACATGATGCAATCTTTGTATGAGGGCTTCCTGTGAGGGAAGCAAGACTTGCCCCTGAAATGTCACTCATCCACCACACAAGGTTTATGCGCAGCAGATAACCTGTTCTAGGGTAGATTCAGAGACTTGACTAAATACTTCTGCTCGACCAATGGCCGTTGGAAGTACCAGCCGGATCTGACCGCCTAACACTTTCTTATCGCGACGCATATGTTGAATAAAACTGTCGAAATCCATTGATTCCGGCGCTTTTACAGGAAGATCGAAGGCTTGAAACAATTGCACAATACGACGGACAATTGACTCATCAACCAATCCTAAAGACTTAGCGGTTTGAGCAGCAAGGACTGTGCCAGCAGCAACGGCCTCACCGTGCAACCAGTTACCATAGCCCATCTCAGCCTCAATAGCATGACCAAAGGTATGCCCAAGATTCAAAAGCGCGCGCACGCCCTGCTCTGTTTCATCTTGGCTGACCACATCAGCTTTAATTTCGCAGCAGCGGGAAATCACATAGACTAAGGCTTGAGTGTCTAAATTTTTTAGTGCTTGAACATTATCCTCAAGCCATTGAAAAAACTCAGCATCCCACATAATCCCATATTTAATAACTTCCGCCATCCCCGCAGCAAACTCACGCGCCGGCAAGGTCTTTAAACAGTCAGTATCAATAATGACAATTTGTGGCTGATAAAAAGCCCCTATCATATTTTTACCCAAAGGATGATTGACCGCCGTTTTGCCGCCAACCGAAGAATCCACTTGGGATAAAAGCGTTGTAGGGATTTGAATAAAATCGATACCACGTTGATAACATGCCGCGGCAAACCCCGTCATATCACCAATCACCCCTCCACCGAGGGCCACCAACACAGAATCTCGGCCATAATTACGTTGCAGTAAAGCCGAAAAAATAGCATCTAAATGCGTTAAATCTTTAAATTGTTCGCCATCGGGAAGGATGACACTAGATACCTCACCAAACGAAGCCATCGTGTCTTGAACCTGGTTTAGATACAAGGGCGCGACGGTTTCATTGGTGACGATAAGGATACGTTTTTTCAGCAGATAGCGAGACAAAGTCTCGCTATCACTCATCAAACTCTGGCCAATGTAAATGGGGTAACTACGTTCACCTAAATTAACCTGAATTTGTTGTGTCATTCTGCCTAGAAACCTAATTTCTCAACGATTTGATTCGCAACAACCTTTGCACTTTGATCATCAGTTTTAACGATCACATCAGCAATTTCTTCGTACAGAGGGTTACGGATTTCTGCGAGGCTCTCTAATACTTCTCGCGGATCATCTACTTGCAGTAATGGGCGACGCTTGTCTCTTTGAGTTCGCGCAACCTGTTTGTCGATAGTGGTTTCGAGATAAACCACAATACCGCGAGCAGATAAATGATTACGGATATCTTTGCTCTGAACTGAACCACCACCAGTGGCAAGGACAATACCCTGTTTTTCAGACAGATCAGCAATAACCTGAGCCTCACGACGGCGGAAACCTTCTTCGCCTTCTACATCAAACACCCAAGCAATATCAGCGCCAGTGCGTTGCTCAATCTCTTGATCTGAATCGTGGAATTCTAAATGCAGCATTTGCGCCAGATGGCGACCAATTGTGCTTTTACCTGCGCCCATTGGGCCTACCAGAAAAATATTACGTTTTTCAGCCATTTCTTGTACGTCTGAATCTTAATGAAAAGTATGCCTATATCGACTCATGATCAAGCCGACCTACTGTATGTTACCTTGCTCTTATGAGACTTGACCGAGGATTATCTCAGTTTAATGTCTAGTCTGGCAAGTGATGCTCGCTATTTATGGTAAGAATTGTATTTTATAAATAATAAAGCCAGCAAGTGGTGCTGGCTTTATCCGAACGACTACATAGAGTTAGAGTTTCTCATTCACAATTTTAGGTGTTACAAAAATCAATAGCTCTTGGCGCTCATTCTTGTCGGTACTGTTACGGAATAAGAAACCGACCAAAGGAATGTCTCCCAAAATAGGTACCTTGCTAACCCGGCTAATCAAATTCTGCTGGTAGATACCACCTAATACAATGGTTTCGCCATTGTCGACAAGTACTTGAGTACCAATACGCTGTGTA
This sequence comes from Shewanella xiamenensis, assembly GCF_014647135.1. Lineage (GTDB taxonomy): Bacteria > Pseudomonadota > Gammaproteobacteria > Enterobacterales > Shewanellaceae > Shewanella > Shewanella xiamenensis. Next base: position 18,689 of record NZ_BMOP01000007.1, on the reverse strand, counting down.
TCAATCGCTACTGCTGGACCTGTCGGCGTATCCACCGTTTTGCCCTGTGAGTCCTGTGTAATCTCAAGATCCAGAATCACACGATTGTCCGGTGTAATTTGTGGTGTCACCCTTAGTGACAACACCGCCTTTTTAAAGGTCACCGAGGTCGCACCGCTTGACGTGGATTGTACGTAGGGAATTTCAACACCCTGCTCAATATACGCCGATTTTTGGTTAGAGGTCGTGATACGAGGGCTCGCGATAATCTCACCTTTGTTTTCTTGCTCTAGTGCACTGAGCTCTAGATCCAAGATAGTACCGTCGGCGAGCTTAGCCACATGGAAGGCGATGCTAGTTGGGTTAGTGACGGCCGCAGGCAAGTTCACATTCAAACGATTATCTAAACTCGGTATCGTACCATTGGCAATATCACCGGCCCCTTCTAGAGAACCAGAGGTCCCTTTATCACCCTGCTGATCAGTAACTCCCCAGCGGATACCCAAATCTTCGGACACGTCATCCTTTACGGTAACCATACGTGATTCAATCAACACTTGGCGGATCGGAATATCAAGCACCTCAACTAAACGATGAATATTTTCGATGATTTCAGCGGTATCTTTGACGAGTACCGTATTGGTGCGCTCATCAACGGCCACAGAACCGCGAGGAGACAATAAACTTGAGTCAGTGCCTTTTAATAGCTCGGCAATGTCGGTCGCTTTGGCATAGTTAATCTGCAGATACTCAGAATAAAGCGGCGCAAGCTCTTTAACTTCCTGTTTACTTTTTAGATTTTGACTTTCGCGAATTGCAAGTTCTTCACTCGGCGCCACCATCAAAATATTACCTTCGATGCGCTTATCGAGTCCTTTGGTTTGCAAAATCAAATCCAGTGCTTGGTCCCAAGGTACATCGTCAAGCCTAAGAGTAATATCTCCCTCAACAGTATCACTGGTCACTAAGTTAAAGTTGTTATAGTCAGCAATAATCTGTAATACGGTACGAACAGAAATATTCTGGAAGTTTAATGAAAGGGTCTTACCGTTATATTTCTTAATATCTTTAGTCGCTACAGTACGTTCAACCTTATTAATCGACAACCTAAAGAGGTTATCTTCCTGCTTATAATTGAACTCATAATTACCCGATACATCAACTATGATGCGAGTCGTTAAGTCATCTTTAAAGGTTTCAAAGTTTTTAACTGGCGTAGAAAAATCCTGTACATCCATCACATACAACAAGTCATTGTTGATGTCAGTGTTGTAAAGCTGAACCTCAAGTTTGGCACCAATTTGCTCAACGTTGGCCGCAACAGAGCGGCTATTTAGGTAGACTAATAAATCGCCACCGCCATTTTCATTACGTCGAAAATCAATATTTTTAATACTATTTACAAATGGGCTATTTGCTGTTGTCTGAGAATTCACAACCTCATCATTAATGGTTAAGCGATAAGAATTACCAACTACGCTACCTTGATAAGGTTTGACTTTGGATAAACCTAAAGTCACCGTCAAACGCGCATCTTGCTGCGAGGTCACTAGATCTTTAACACCGACCTGATTAATCGGTAAGCGATCTTTAGAAAGACCAGAAATACTATCATCAAAGGTCAATACCAGCTCAGCAGGCGATGCATTTGAATCAATTTGTGGAGCCGAAATCGCATCCTCAAATATTAACTCGACCTCTAACTGATGATCGACTAAAGCATGGTATTTCACATCCATTAGCCGATTTGCCGCAAAGCTCGATGGCAAAAATCCAAATAGTAATGCGATCCCAATAACAGACTTAACTAAGCCTGAAGATAAAAACGATAACGGGATTTTTATCGCGGCAGAAGATTTCATTGTTCCCTCATCCTTCGCTTGTTATTTTCCAGAAAGTTCGATGTTGTTTGTGCGCTCTGACCAACAACCCGTACCATCTGGAATTAATTCTACAACTTCCACATTCTGTGGAGTCACTTTCGCTATACGTCCGTTAAACAACCCTAGATACTCACCCACGCCCATCCGATATACACTGCCATCATTCGTTTCAATCAGCGCCCAAGTTACATTAGCTTCACTTAACGTACCGCGCATTTTTAGGTTGTCTAAAGCATAAGTTTCTAAACGGCCCTTACGACGTTTTAAATCCGGTTGTAAGCAGTTTTTACTGGTATCAACGACTTCTTCGGTTAATTCGCGAGAAGGCGGAACAAAGGGACTACGCATTAACTCAGCCTGGTAGGCAAAATGCTCAAACTTAGGCGGTTCTTTTAAGGGTGGAATATGCGCCACATGCTGTGCTTTAGTTGTAGTAACAAATAGCTCTAAATCACTACGATCGCCAACACACCCCATTAAAAAAAGACTTATCCCTAACAGAGGTAAGAGTTTCATTATTTCTTCCCCTTGTTAGCAGGCTTTTCGGGGGGTAACTCTGCCCCTTCTTTAAAGCGATAGGTTTTAGCAAGAATGTCCATGGTTAAAGTACCGCTATCATCACGTTTGATCGTAAAATCATGCAAACTAACAATACGAGGTAACTTAGCAACGCCACTCACCATATTGCCAATCTGGTGATAATCACCAGTGACAGACATCTTAATTGGAAATTCGATATAAAAATCTCGCTGAATTTCAGCTTCCCAATTTAAACTTTTAATCCGTAAACCAGCATCCGTTGCTGCAAAGGTTAAGTCATCAAGCAAACCGGGCATCTCGTTTTCTGAAGGTAACATTTTCAGCAATTCGGCAAATTGCCCTTCCATTACGGCAAGTTGTTCACGATAGAGCTTTAAATTAGCGGCCAGTTGATATTTGTTTTGAAAATCTTCTCTTAGCTGTAACTCTTTGTTTTGTTCATTATTAATCACATCAATTGCATCAGACAACACCACAAAATATCCCGCTGCAAATACGCAAAGAGCTAGCAAAATAGCGAAAAATACTTTTACTTGTTTTGGCCAACTTCCGATATTTTCAAAATCGATATCATTAAACTGACTGAGATCGAGCTTCATTTACTCGCTCCTTTTGCCGCTTTTACGGGCTCTTCAGCAATGGCTCCTTTGATACTCACCCTTAAACTAAAGCTCTGCAATTGTCTTAACTCATCATCTTGGGTAACGATCGATTGCATATTGGGATCGGTTAACCACTCAGACGCTTTTACCTTACGCATCATATTTGCTACGTTATTATTCGACTCACTGCGACCTTCAATGAGCAACAAACTGCCTTTTTTCTCAAGACTCGATAGATAAATTCCTGGCGGAACAATACGCACTAGCTCGTCTAATACGTGTGTCGGCAAATTACGGGATTGCTGAAGGTTTAAAATAATTTCTGTTCGACGCTCAATATCTTTTTTACGTTCTGTGATCTTTTTAATCTCGGCAATTTGAGCATCGAGTTGCTGAATTTCTGACTGTAAATAAGCATTTCTTGCTCGCTGCTCATCAGTCATCATTTCGAGTAAAGCCAGCGCAGCATAGACTAAGATTGCTGACCCCAAAAATACCGCAGCCAATATGCCGATATAATCGCGTTTCTGCTTTTCTCTCGCTTCTTCACGCCAAGGAAGCAGGTTTATGTTCGCCATTGACCGTAGCTCCTCAGGGCTAAGCCACAAGCAACCATATATTTGCTAATGCTAGGTTGCAGTATATTTTTAACGGATTCATCCGCGTGCAGGCATCCTTGGAAAGGGTCGGCAATTATGGTGTGAACACCTAACTCATTGGTCAATAAGTTAGCCATGCCTTCCAGTTTAGATGTGCCACCACATAAGACGAGATAGTCGACTTTATCTTTGCCGCTTGAAGTACAATAAATTTGCAGCGTTCGCTTAATTTGCTGCAGTAATTGCGTTTGGAAGGGAGATAACACTTCAAACATATAATTACGCGGTAAATCACCCTCGATTTTTGCTTTTTCTGCCTGCTCATAAGACATGCCATAAAAAGAGAGAATCGACTGAGTAAATAACTCACCACCAAAGGCTTGTTCACGGATAAATGTAGTTTCGCCAGACTCGACAACGCAGAAAGTAGTCATATTCGCGCCGATATCGACCATGGCAACTGCTTTCTGGCGAGCCCCTTCAGGTAATTGGCCTAGGACTAACTCAACCGCTCGACCTAAGGCATAGCCTTCAACGTCAACGACTTTAGTCTCTAGCTCGACTTCATCAAGCGCATCAACTCTGGCATCGATATTGTCAGTACGGCAAGCACTGAGTAATACATCGACCTTAGAAGGATCGGTACTGTTGACGTTTAAGGTTTCAAAATCAATGCTGACTTCATCAAGGGAATAGGGGATTAAGTTATCAGCCTCAATCTCAATTTGCGCTTCCATTTCCTCTTCGCTAAGCGAGGCATCCATGTAGATGACCTTAGTCATTACAGCAGAACCAGAAACCGCAACCGCAGCATATTTAACCGATTTAGGCAAAGCACGCTTTACCTGTTTGAGGCATTCAACAACGGCATCGGTATCACGAATATCATGATCGTTAATAGCACCCTTTTTTACGGGAACCGCTACGTGACTTAATATTTTGTATCCATCAGCAGTCTTACTCAGCAAAATGGCCTTTACTTCATGGGAACCAATATCAATTCCGACCATTTGCGGAGCCTGACGCTTCCATAAATTTGAAAGCATAATCCGTTGTCACTTTATTATTTATATTTCAGTATGAGAGATTAGCACAAAATCAACCCGTTATACGTATTTGTATAGAATGTTTCAAGATTTTACAAACGCTATTTTAGGGCCGTCACGTTTTTGCTTCACCCAAACGTTCGCGCCTTATATACTGTCGCACTTAACTGAACATTAGGATCAATTTAGGTGAAGTGGTTAAAACGTATTGTTATAGCTCTATTCAGTCTAGCCCTTTTGGGCGTAGGCGCCATTGTTGCAGCATACTTTTATGTTTTGCCGGATCTGCCGGATGTTTCGACACTAAAAAATGTGCAATTACAAACACCTTTGCGCATTTACAGTAGTGATGGCAAACTCATATCTCAGTTTGGTGAAAAACGACGTATTCCCTTAAAACTGGAAGAAGTCCCTAAACCGCTGTTACAAGCCTTCCTTGCCACCGAAGATGCGCGCTTTTATGAGCATGGTGGTATCGATCCTGTCGGGGTAATCCGCGCAGCAATCGTCATGTTAACAACCGGCGAAAAAAAGCAAGGAGCAAGTACTATCACCATGCAGGTGGCACGTAACTTCTTCCTAACCCGCGACAAAACCATTATTCGTAAGGTGAAGGAAATTTTTATTTCCTACCATATCGAGCAATTGTTAACGAAAGATGAGATTTTAGAGCTGTACGTTAACCGTATCTATTTAGGCCAAAGAGCCTATGGCGTTGGCGCAGCCGCTCAAGTGTATTTTGGCAAAAACGTCCAAGATCTGACTCTGTCTGAAATGAGTATGATTGCTGGCTTGCCAAAGGCCCCCTCAACGCTTAACCCCATTACTTCACCTTCCCGTGCTCTCGCTCGTCGCAACGTGGTGTTGATGCGGATGAATGAAGTGGGGTATATCAGCAAAACGGAGTACCAAACCGCACTCCAGGAGCCACTCGTAGCCAAATATCATGGTGCCGAAATCGATCTCTACGCTCCGTATATTTCTGAAATGGCCCGGGATTATATGGTGCAAAAATATGGTGAAGAAGAAGCCTATACCAATGGCTATAACGTCTACACCACGATTTCATCCGATCTCCAGCTGTTAGCGCAGCAAGCATTACGCAATAATGTTTATGCCTATGATGAACGTCATGGCTACCGCGGTCCTGCTGCTGTTTTGTGGACAGGCGCTAAGCCTGATAATGCACAAATCAAAGCTGAACTGGCTAAAGTCACACCCGTCCAAGAGTTACAACCTGCCGCGGTATTAAGCATTGATGGACAGCAAGCCAGTGTATTAACCGCTAAAGGTGAAACCAAAGTCATCAAATGGGATGGCTTGAAATGGGCGCGTAAATTTATTAACGATAAACGCCAAGGTGCGGTACCTAAATCGGCTTCAGACATGCTGACAGTAGGCGAACGTATTTGGATCCGAGACAATGGCCAGTACTTACAATTATCGCAAGTCCCCGAAGTAGCGAGTGCCACAGTGTCACTCGATCCGGAAAATGGCGCTATCCGTACTTTAGTAGGTGGTTACAGCTTTAGCCAAAGCCAATACAACCGGGTGACTCAGGCTAAACGCCAATTAGGTTCGAATATTAAACCTTTCATCTATGCTGCGGCATTAGAAAAAGGCTTTACGCTCGCGACTCTGATTAACAACGCACCGATTAATAAACCCGATATTAGCCAAGGTACTGCGTGGCGGCCGAAAAACTCACCCGATATCTATGGTGGCCCAACGCGTTTACGTGTGGGCTTAGCGCAATCGATCAACGTCATGTCTGTTCGTGCCATGCGCCATATTGGTTTAGATGCAGCTATTGCCGAGTTAACTAAGTTCGGTTTTGACCCTAACGACTTACCACGCAACGAGTCCTTAGCACTGGGTTCACCTTCGGTAACGCCCTTACAAGTCGCAGCGGCTTTCAACGTGTTTGCAAATGGTGGCTTCTTGGTTGAACCTTTCTATATCGAACGAGTAGAAGACTCCTTCGGTAATGTAATTGAAAAAGCCAATCCAACCTTAGCTTGTAAGCCAAGTGGTAATCTAACCCAACCGAGTAGCGACCCAATGGGCTTTAGTGAGCCAACGGCGCAAACCGATGAGCCAATTGCCCATTGCTTTGAACAAACTGGCCGTTACGCACCGCAAATTATCTCCGAACAAACGGCATTCCTGATCACCGAAGCGCTGAAGAGCGTGATCTGGGGTGGCGGCGATTGGAGTAAAGGCACAGGTTGGCAAGGTACTGCTTGGCGTGCGGCGCAATTAATTAAACGCCATGATATTGCAGGTAAAACGGGGACAACCAACGAATCTCGTGATACGTGGTTCAGTGGTTTTGGCCCAACGCTGACGAGCACCTTCTGGGTGGGATTTGACGATCATGGTCGCCAGTTAGGTAGAACCGCTTGGAACGCTAATGGTGAAAAAGATCAAATCACCGGGACCGAAGCCGGTGCTAAGACCGCAGGGCCTGGCTGGAACGAATTTATGAATAACGTGCTTAAAGGCGTCCCAGAAACCACGGCGATTCCACCAGAAGGAATAGTCTCGGTGCGGATCGACCTTGCAACAGGCAAGCTCACTCGTAAAACTGATTACACCAGTGATTTTGAATACTTTATCTCGGGCACTGAACCGAAGGAATATATCAGTGAAAGCCAAGATGAAAATAATCTCTTCATCGATGCGCCAGCGGATGACTTGTTCCAATAGCCGTAAATAGCAATAAAAAAACGCGACCTTGAGTCGCGTTTTTTATTGCTCACCTAAGATTAACCTACTTTGCATTAACCCGCTTTTTTAGCCGCAATCGCTTGCTTAACTTGAGTCAACGCTGTGCCGCCGAGGACATCACGTTTTGCCAAACAGGCTTCGATGGTAAGGTTGGGATACACATCATCTTCGATGATATCGGCAAAGGTTTTAAACTCGGCCAGCGTAAAACCTTCTAACGGGATCTTCTTAGCGATCGCCGCAACCACGGCCACACCGACGACATGGTGCGCTTCACGGAACGGCATGCCCTTAGACACCAGATAATCCGCCAATTCGGTCGCGTTGGCATAACCTTGCTGCGCGGCTAACAGCGCATTCGGGCGATTCACCACTAAGCCAGATAATACCAGCGCCGCCATATCTAAGCAGATTGCCCAGCTGTCGACCACGTCGAACAAGCCTTCTTTGTCTTCCTGCATGTCTTTGTTGTAGGCCAGAGGCAGGGCTTTCATGGTGGTGAGAATACCCACTAAACTGCCGTACACACGACCCGTTTTACCGCGGATCAGCTCCAGCGCATCGGGGTTTTTCTTTTGTGGCATCAAGGACGAGCCTGAGGTCACTTCATCACTCAAGGAGATAAAGCCCGCTTCACCCGTATTGAAGAAAATCAAATCTTCGGCCATGCGGCTTAGGTGCATCATGCTGATTGAGGCGGCTCCGCACAGCTCAACCACATGGTCGCGATCCGACACGCTATCCAAACTGTTTAAGGTTGGCGAAGCAAAGTTCAGTGCTGCTGCAAGCGCATATCTATCCATTTGATAGGCTGTGCCCGCCAATGCACCCGAACCGAGCGGACAGGTATTGGCGCGCTTTAAGGCATCGGTTAAGCGGCTAAGATCACGCTCAATCATTTCCACATAGGCTAAACACCAATGGCCGAAGGTCACAGGTTGAGCACGTTGCAAGTGAGTATAGCCTGGCATTACAGCATCAAATTCACGCTCCGCGAGCGCGATAAGCTCGCTGCGTAAGGTTTGTAGGCGAGCCACTAATGCCGCACCTTCGGATTGGCACCAGAGTTTTAAGTCGGTAGCGACTTGGTCGTTACGGCTACGGCCCGTATGGAGTTTTTTTCCCAGATCGCCGACTTTGGCGATCAACGCAGATTCCACGAAACTGTGAATATCTTCCGCGCCCGAGGCGAGAATAATCGCAGGATCGCCCTTCACTTCCACCAGCAGCTCGTTCAACGCTTTCTTCAAGTCACTGCATTCAGTGGCAGTGATAATGCCAACGCTAGCAATTGCATCGGCCCAAGCGATAGAGCCAACTACATCCTGCTCAAACAAACGATAATCCACCGGCAGTGAATCGTTGAATAATTTAAATAGCGCGCTGGTTTCGCCCTGAAATCTTCCACCCCATAAAGCCATGCTCAATCCCCTCGGTCACTGCTTTGAATACGTTAAAGCTATTAAAACTTAAGATATAAAAAAGGGCGCTAGGCGCCCTTTAAGTCTGCCTATTACTTAGCGTTGAGCGCGCGGATGCGGCTCGCTAACGAGTACAGACGGATAAAGCCTTCAGCATGTTTTTGGTCGTACACTTGATCTTCACCGAAGGTCGCAAACGCTTCAGAGTACAAGCTGTTTGGCGAACGTTTCTTAACGGCAATCGCGTGACCTTTGTAGAGTTTAACCACAACTTCACCGTTGACAGACTCGGCTAAGGACTCAGATGCCGCCAGCAGCGACTTACACAGAGGTGTAAACCAACGACCGTCGTACACTAAGTGTGCCATTTGGGCACCCACTTGCTCGCGCCAAGTACGGCTGGTTTTATCCAGCACTAACTCTTCAATCGCGCGCAGTGCGGCAAACATCACAGTGCCGCCTGGGGTTTCGTAGCAACCACGGGACTTCATGCCCACTAAACGGTTTTCAGTGATGTCGATACGACCCACGCCATGTGGTGCAGCGATGGTGTTCAGCTTCATCAGTGCAGCGTAAGGCGTTAATGCTTCACCGTTTACTTTAGTCACACGACCATTTTCGACTTCAAGTGACACATATTCTGCTTCGTTTGGCGCATCTTCCGGATCGGCAGTCAGCGTCCACACACCTTTGCTTGGCTCGTTCCATGGATCTTCCAACTCGCCACCTTCGTGGGAAATGTGGAATGCGTTGGCATCACGGCTGTAGATCTTAGTGGCAGAAGCCGACGTCTTAATATTACGCTCAGCTAAGTAAGCCAGCAGATCTTCACGGCTCTGCATGGTCCATTCACGCCATGGTGCAATCACTTTTAAATCAGGCGCTAATGCCGCAAAGCAACCTTCGAAACGCACTTGGTCGTTACCCTTACCGGTACAACCGTGGCACAGGGCATCGGCACCCACTTTACGCGCCACTTCAACCTGCGCCTTCGCGATGATTGGACGCGCCATTGAAGTACCTAACAAGTAAGTCCCTTCGTAAATCGCCCCCGTTGCCATGGTTGGGTAGATGTAATCTTTAACGAATTCTTCTTTCAGATCGACGATATGGCATTCAGACGCGCCTGAGGCTAATGCCTTTTCAGTCAGACCCACTAACTCTTCTTCACCCTGACCAACGTCAGCGCAAAAGGCGATGATTTCACAGTTGTCGTAGGTTTCTTTTAACCAAGGAATAATGGCCGAAGTATCTAGACCACCCGAATAGGCTAAAACGACTTTTTTCACGCCAGTATTTTTGTTCTCGATAGACATCTTAAATTCCTATAACTCGTTTCTCACCTTGGAGAAAGTAGGCTGCTAAACAGGGTTAAATTAACTAAATAGGGTTACCAGTACTGCATTTTGGGCGTGCATCCGATTCTCAGCTTGTTGCAGGATCAAGGAGCCTTCGCCATCCATCACTTCATCGGTCACTTCAACACCGCGGTGAGCGGGTAAACAGTGCATAAAGAAGTGAGCACCCGCTTTCGCCATCAAGGCCTTATTAACCTGATAAGGTGCAAACTTATCCTTAATTTCCGCTAACGGTGTTGGATCTCCCATGGAAATCCAAGTATCAGTATAGATAGCATCGTGACCTTCAATCGCATCAATATCTGAAGTCAGTACAACCTTGCCGCCATATCGGCTCGCGAGCTCTTGCACTTCGGCCACAACGTAGCCATCAGGAAAGTGACCCGCAGGGCAGATCACTGTCATGGTGGCACCGAGAATGGCCGCGCAATACATCAATGAGTTAGTAACGTTATTACCATCACCCACATACGCTAACTTAGCATCACTGATATTTTCAAAATGCTCGGCCAAGGTTAAAAAATCGGCTAAAGCTTGGCAAGGATGGTATAAATCCGAAAGTGCATTAATCACGGGCACACTACCAAACTCAGCTAATTGTTCGATAGTCGTGTGGGAGAACGTTCTCGCCACAATGGCATCGGCCCAACAGGACAGGTTAGAAGCAAAGTCAGCGACCGATTCCCGCTTACCTAAGGCACCATTTTGCTGGTCTAGGTATAAACAGTGGCCGCCAAGCTTGTTAATACCGATATCGAAGCTAACACGAGTACGCAGAGATGGCTTTTCAAATAACATCACCACACTCTTACCATCCAGTGCATGACGATATTCTGCGGGATTCGCTTTAATCGTCTTGGCTAAGGTAATCAGATCCAGCAACTGCTGCTGGGTTAACTCTTTTATCGATAGTAAATGCTTCATAACCTACTCCGCTTATGGTTGGATTTGTGTGCCCACGGCCTCACCTTTTGCTAATGCGACTAATTGGCTTGCATCACGCCATGAGGCCACTTGAACCGCCTGCCCCATCCACTGCGCCACTTCGAGCGCAGCTTCAACTTTTACTTTCATTCCCTTTTCGATCACGCCTTGCTTAACCAACTCGGCAATCTGCTTACCATTCAGTGAAGGGATTAATTGACCTTTACCATCGAGCACGCCAGACACATCCGATAACAGCACCAACTTGCCACCGACCAACTTAGCTAATACCGTCGCCGCTTGGTCGGCGTTCACGTTTAGCATTTGGCCATCGTCCATCATGGCAATTGAGCTACAAATCGGCATCCAGCCTTGGGACAGAATAAACTTGAGGTAAGTCGCGTCCTTAGGAGAAACCTCGCCCACTAACCCTAAACGCTCATCTTTAATCTTGGCCGATACCGTGTTGCCATCGGCTAAGCTCATGCCCACACTCACAATCCCAGCTTTTGTCGCTGCGCCTTGGAGGATCTTGTTTGATGTTCCGGCCAGTGCACCGGCAATGATCGGCATTTGCTCCGGCGGGGTCACCCGCAGGCCTTCTAACTTGACGGTTTCCATGCCGTTTGCGGCTAATTGCTCATCGACCAAACAGCCACCACCATGCACCATCAGCACCTGCTGACCATTTGCGATCATTGCTGCGGCGGTATCCATTAAACGCGCCATCCCCATTTCACACTGCAGCAGGGCGCCGCCGACTTTAAGAACTAATACTGAGTTGTTGGTAGACATCTTGACGACTCTCTTAAATAAGGATGAACGGTTAAAGGTTAAAGTGAATCTTTATGCATTGCAGGGCTTGGCTCGCCGCGCCTTTCATCAAATTGTCGATGGCACTGGCAACCACTAAGTAGCCACTGTTCTCATCAAACTTCCAACCTAAGTGGCAATTCGGAGTCAGCACTACATCATCTACTTTCGGGAACTGGTTCTGTTTCACCGTCACCAGCGGAGCTTGGTCATACACACTGTATGCCGCAGCCACATCGGCGGTGGTGGTGCCCGGTTTTAGCTGTACCGTGATGGTTGCTAAAATGCCGCGCTTGAAGTTGCCAAGGTGCGGCGTGAAGATCACCTCTTGCCCCAATTGAGTGGCAATTTCGGGTTGATGTCTGTGACCTAATACGCCGTAGGGTGTGAGGCTCACTTCGCAAAAACTGGTATGCAACTGTGCCTTACGACCCGCGCCCGTCACACCACTAACCGCATTGATCACTGGATAGGCTGACGTCAGTAAATTCTTTAATGGTTTCAAAGCGGTTAATGATGCTGTTGGGTAACAACCTGGCACAGCAATTATTTTAGTAGCGGCGACTTCTTTGGCATTCCACTCGGCAAGACCATAAACAGCCTTGGCTAGCACCTCGGGATATTCGTGCTCAAAACCGTACCACTTAGGGTACTGCGCCACATCACTGAAACGATAAGCACCGCTTAAGTCAAACACGGCTAAACCTTGGTTGTAGAACCAAGCCGCTAAATGCAAACTCACCGAGTGCTCGGTCGCCAACACCACTGCATCCGCCTCGGCGACAATCTTAGCCTTCGCTTCTTCAGTCAATGGTGACAGAGCTAAGTCAATGTGGCTGTAGACAGGGTACAAATCTGCTAAAGCTCTACCTTTATCTAAACTATTTTCAGAGACATACAGGCCTTGAATTGATAATTCAGACTCCGCATGGACTAAAGCAGTGAGTTGTGCACCTGTGTAACCACTGGCGCCGATAATGGCGATATTTTTCATATGTATTTTTATAAACCAAATCAAAGAGACTTAAAGAATAGATGAATAGCGTATACGCAACAGCGCATATCTATGATGACAGGACTATCGTCGTGGGAAATCGTAATGGCTCGTTATTTTATTCACTGACGGCTTAACGCTATACATCATGATATTTACTCTACAGGTCACAAGGGGTGACTCATCTCAACTGCAGGCTAGACTACCACAAAGATCTATTTATGCAATATATGTGAATATATATTTTTATCAAATTTTATCTTTAATCTGCGTTCAAGCACGCTTAGCAAATGACACAATACTTCACTAACTTCTTTATAACTCAGTTATCTATGGATGAAAGACTGAAAAATCAGTCCTTTTTATTAACACCTGATATACATGTACGCAAAGCCAAAATAATGCAGTTCATATTCACTTTGGCTAAACATAATAAAATATTGCGTTAGCTCGCATTTATATTGAATATTCCTCAACAATTATCGTGATTAGTTGCATATAAGATAAGCCAGTCGTATAAGTTATAAGTTCTGCTGTTGACCATTGCCCTCAGTGGTAGGTATTGTGCTAGCGGGCTAATACAAAGCGGATTTTGATGTTTTTCTATTCGGAGTAACTATGGCAGGTAATGTGGCAGACAATGTGACCGACATGTATGCGTCGTTAAGATCAAACGTGAGTATGTTAGGGCAGATCCTTGGCGATACAATGCGCACCCACCTCGGTGATTCTTTCCTCGAGAAGGTTGAGCAAATTCGTAAACTTGCAAAAGATTCCCGCCGTGGCGATGAGGCGGCACGGGAGCAAATGCTAGAACTGCTGACCGCACTCCCCGATGAAGAGTTAGTGCCTTTTGCCAAAGCCTTCAACCAATTCCTCAACCTAGCAAACTTATCCGAACAATTTCATACTATTAGCCGTAACTGTGATGAGCTGGTTTGTGTACCGGATCCGGTCGAACAGTTGCTTGGCCGTATGCTTAATGGCCGTATCGATCAAACCAAGATGTTGGATTGCTTAAAGACGCTTGATATCGACTTAGTCCTCACCGCACATCCAACGGAAATCTCTCGCCGCACACTGATCCAAAAATATGCGGCGATTGTGGATTGCCTCGCCGAGCAAGAAAACGATCAATTATCCGATAGAGAACGTCGCCAAATTAATCTGCGTCTGCGTCAGTTAATCGCCCAAATCTGGCACACCAATGAAATTCGCCGTGAGCGCCCAACGCCAGTGGATGAAGCCCGCTGGGGATTATCGACGATTGAAGAATCTCTCTGGCACGCCGTCCCCGACTTTTTAAGGCAGCTCAACGATCAAGTACAAGAGCGCACTGGCCAGCAATTGCCTATCGATATTGCACCGGTGCGCTTCTCAAGCTGGATGGGTGGTGATCGCGACGGTAACCCCTTTGTGACCGCCAAAGTCACCCAAGAAGTGTTAGACCGTAATCGCCATGCTGCGGCACGTTTATTCCTCAAGGATATAGTGTTGCTAGTGGGTGAACTGTCAATGGAAGAAGCTAATGATGAATTAAAGGCTTATACCAACAATAGCTGCGAACCCTATCGTTTTGTGTTGCGCTCATTAAGACAAAAACTGCGTGACACCATAGATTACTTAAATGCCCGTATTGAGGGCCACAATCCTGAAGTGGATAAGTCGACGCTGATTTGGCAAGAAAGCGATCTTAAAGCGCCGCTAGAGATGCTGTATAAGAGTTTATGTGACTGCGGCATGCGTTTGATTGCTAACGGTTTACTACTCGACATTTTACGCCGCCTCGCTTGTTTTGGTATTCATATGCTTAGGCTCGACATTCGCCAAGACGCCGGCCGTCACTGCGATGTACTTGCAGAATTAACCCGTTATCTAGGTATGGGTGACTTTAATCATTGGGATGAAACCGAAAAACAAGCCTTCTTACTGCGTGAACTCAGTAACCGTCGTCCGCTGATCCCGAGCAACTGGCAACCTTCCGCCGATGTAGCCGAAGTGCTTAACACTTGCCGCTTAATTGCTAAACATCCTGCTAAGGCGTTGGGCTCCTATGTGATCTCGATGGCGAGCAAGCCTTCAGATGTGTTAACCGTATTATTACTGCTCAAAGAAACTGGCTGCACACATCCAATGCGGGTTGTGCCGCTATTTGAAACCTTAAGCGACTTAAATAACGCCGCCGAGTGCATTACCGCACTGCTCGATATCGACTGGTACCGTGGTTATACCAAAGGCATGCAAGAGGTCATGATTGGCTACTCAGACTCAGCCAAAGACGCGGGCGTGATGGCAGCCGCTTGGGCGCAATATCGCGCACAGGAGCAGTTAGTCGCCGTCTGTAAACAGGCTGGCGTTAAGCTGACGCTGTTCCATGGTCGTGGTGGTAGTATTGGTCGTGGCGGCGGCCCTGCTCACAAAGCGATTCTGTCACAACCACCCGGATCTGTTGATGGCCGTATTCGTGTCACCGAGCAAGGTGAGATGATCCGCTTTAAGTTCGGCCTGCCTAAATTGGCGGTGCAAAGCTTAGCCCTGTACACCTCAGCGGTGTTAGAAGCGACTCTGCTTCCGCCGCCCGAGCCTAAGCAGGAATGGCGCAATTGCATGGAGCGAATTGCTCAGGAGTCAGTGAGTGCTTACCGCGGTATTGTCCGTGAAGAGCCGGATTTTGTGCCTTATTTCCGTGCAGCCACTCCGGAGGTTGAACTGGGCAAATTACCATTAGGCAGTCGCCCAGCAAAACGCCGTGTCGATGGCGGTATCGAGAGCTTACGTGCCATTCCTTGGATTTTCGCTTGGTCTCAAAACCGCTTAATGTTGCCAGCATGGCTCGGCGCCGGTGAAGCATTACAGGCTGCCTGCGAACGTGGAGAAATGGGTTTGCTACAGGATATGGATCGCGAATGGCCCTTCTTTAGCACGCGGATTTCCATGCTGGAGATGGTGTACGCCAAGGCGGAACCTAACTTAGCGCGTTACTATGAAACCTGTTTAGTTCCGCCCAATCTTCACCACTTAGGCGAAACTTTACGCCAGCGTTTAGATCTCGGCATTAAAGTGGTGCTGGAGCTGACTAAATCGGATACCTTAATGGCGCATACACCGTGGAATCGCGAATCTGTCAAACTGCGCAATCCCTATATCGATCCATTAAACTTCCTGCAGACCGAGTTATTGGCTCGAACTCGCAAGGAAACAACCGAAGCTCCCGCTTCCGAACACGTGCAACTCGCCTTAATGCTGACGATTGCCGGTGTCGCGGCGGGCATGAGAAACACAGGTTAATGAAAAAACTCACGCTTAGCCTTTGCTTGGGATTATCTGTACTGCTTGGCGGCTGCGTCACGCAGTACAGTATCAGCGAGCATGAAATGGAGCAGTATCTCAGCAAAGAGATCCATTTTGAGGTGAAACAAGGTAATCAACTGGTCGGCGCGCAAGTGCGCATTAACGACATCAGTGTCAGACTCGGCGAAAAGCCTGACACTATGAGCGTAAGTGCAACCACTCAGGTGTCCATCACTAACCCTATTTATCCGTTGAAGGCGCAACTTTCAACCACCTTTGAGGCCAAGCCTTGGTATGACAGTGCCACCCACAGCGTCTACCTACGCCAGCTTGAATTAGTGAAAGTCGAGTCAACACCCAAGGATATCGAGAAAGCCATCAGTAGCGCGACACCACAAGTGATGGGCTACTTAAGGCATTTCCTCGAGAATCAGCCCGTTTATGTGCTCGATACGAAGGATAGTAACCAAGCGCTGATGGCCAAGATGACCGAGAGCATTCAAGTCGTCCCAGGCAAATTAGTCCTTAAGTTCACTAAATAACGGCTTGCGTTGCAAACCATTCGCCATAAAAAAATGCTCCCTCGGGAGCATTTTTGTTAGTCAAGCTAGACTGACTAAAACCCGTAAGTATCCAAAGAGTTACTTGCTGAAACGCCCTATCGATTGATAATCCACAATCACAGCTTCGGTGAGTAATTCACGTCTTAACATATCGTAGGCTACCGCCGCACTTAAGCTACGCACTAAATCCCGCGAACGTCGCGGCAGTTTTATCATTTGGCTGTAGACGCCACTGCGGGTTGCCAAGGCAATTGCCACCGTACCAACGGGCTTTTCTTCGGTTCCGCCATCAGGTCCCGCTATCCCACTGGTCGCTAAGGCAAAATCACTGTCTAAAATAGCACGCGCGCCCTTGGCCATTTCTTCAACCGTTGGAATAGAGACTGCGCCGTGATCGTCCAACGTAGCCGGATTAACACCTAATACTCGCACCTTAGACTCATTACTGTAAGTCACTAGACCGTGTTGTAGATAGGAAGAACTGCCCGGGAAGTCGACTAATTGGCTGGTAATCATCCCACCCGTACAAGACTCAGCAACACTCAAGGTCAATCCAGAATTCAGTAACTTCGCATGGATCTCTTCGGCAAGCGTCGCTTTATCTTCGGCGACGACCGCAGTCCCCAGCACCATTTTGATGTGCCCAGTCACCCGTGGCAGCAAAGCAATCGCCTTCTCGCCGCGGGCAAAGATCTTAATCTCAATATGTGGCATTGAGGAGCGATAGCCAATGGTAATTCCCTCAGGCAACTCCAATGGCTCAATTTTGTCGGCAAGGGAAGACTCGCCATGGCCTATGGTCAGCAACTTCTTCAGCGCCACCTTAGCGTCGAGGTCAAACTCTTCACGGATAAAAGGAATAAACTGTTCCTTCACCATATGCTTGAGTTCAAATGGCACGCCAGGGGTGAAGAACAACCAAGCTCGATTCAACTTCACTCTAAATCCACAGGCCGTGCCGACGGGGTTATCCACCATCACCGCAGACTCAGGCAGCATTGCCTGCTTTAAATTACTCACTGGCATCTCGCGATTATTGCGCGTAAACCAATCTTCTAAACGTTGACGCCACTCCCGATTCTCAACCAGAGGCTCGCCTTTAGCCTTAGCCATTGCCTCGGCAGACATATCATCACTGGTCGGCCCCAAGCCGCCATTCACTAAAATCACATCGGCATGCAAACTACGCTCTTGGAAAACCGCAATTAAGTCCTCGAGACGATCCCCGACTGTAACGCGCCTTTGGATCTCAATGCCATGCTCCATCATAGTGCTGGCAAACCAAGCAGCGTTAGTATCAACAATCTGACCCGACAGCACCTCTTCCCCAGTACAAATCATCTCTAACTTCATCATAGATCCTTAGCTACCCCAATAAGTTACTGCATAAGGTAAGTAACCTCTGAAGTAATAGCAAGAGTTGACCTTTGGGAGATATGGTTCAGTAGTGTGAAGAAAATAAGGTAGTCAGTCGCGATTTAGCGCACATCAGGGGTGTGTGAGCGAAAGAGGCTGAAAATTGGAATGAGTGATTTCAAAATCACAATCTAAAGATGGCAAACGCGAAAAACAAAAAAGCCAGCTTATTCAGCTGGCTTCATTGTTTATTTAGGCGCTTGGCGATGAAATGCTATTGTCACCAAGCAAATTCGGTTTTAAACAAGATTCGAGAGCGCACTGCGTGCTGCTAGATTCTAGGAACTAAAATCTGCTCTTATCTTATTTAATAATTCGGAAAGCTGGTTTGAGTTCACAAGTACATGGAGGTACTTGATGTCATAAATGCAGGAGCATTTTATGACCACTTCTTAAGTGTTTCTATTCGTCTAAGTGCTACTTAGCAAAACCCATCTGGGTTGTATGGTTAAGCCTCTCGAGTCATTAGTATCAGTTAGCTCAACGCCTCACAACGCTTACACACCTGACCTATCAACGTCCTAGTCTCG
>NZ_BMOP01000006.1 GCF_014647135.1 Shewanella xiamenensis | reverse complement strand
GCTTACGCGATGATTAGGGCTTTGAACAAACTTACTGGGCTAGGTATGCCTGAAACCCACTATGTAGCTTGATATTTGAACAATGATGAGAGTGTTGTTCGCTCACTCGATTTAGGAAACAAAGCCTTAGTAGGCCATAATTTCTAGTTGCTCGACGATCTGGTTGCCTTGCTCAAGCCCTACATGATTCACAATCTTCGCTTTAATTAACTCAACATAGTTTGGCTGGATATTGTCGTCATCATCAAAAAGAGCGTCGCCTGCGTCGGAGATTAGTACTGCTAAGGCATTAAAACAGCGAGACATTTGGGCTAAATCGGTAAAAAGAAGGTTGGGCTTCCAACCACATGCGCCATGGCGAGCGAAAAGAATGTGTTCATCCTTTAAATGATAAATTAAGGGATCGCCATAGGAGCTTGCCAGTACTAGCCAATTATCATCCCAAGTAGGCTCCCGCGCTTGGGTGATACCATGCCAGCGATAACCCATTTGAAAATCGATGAGGTCTTCAAATCTTGGAAATTCAAATAGGGCAAAACCTATATCAAGTTGGCGTGATTCAGGAATATCAGAGCTAAGCCATGGCTTTAATGCTAGTGGGATGATCAAGTCCATCGTGATTACATTCCGTTGTCGTAAGCAATGAGCAGATTGCGATGCGGCGCATGTGCTATTCGCCGTGATTAAGCTATTTCCCCATGCACTCGGCGAGTAATTTAATAAAAAACTCGCTACCTTTACGCTCACAAAATTGAATATTGCGCTCGGGGATTGATTCAGGGTCGTTATAGTTAGCCAGGGCTAACTCCATACTGGCCTCGCGAATAATATGCAGGGTTGGGTAGGGCGCGCGGTTGGTAAAATTGGCGGCCGAGTCCTGTGGTTCATCCTCAAAACAATAGTCGGGATGAAAATGCGCGAGCT
The DNA here is from genome assembly GCF_014647135.1 of Shewanella xiamenensis. Lineage (GTDB taxonomy): Bacteria > Pseudomonadota > Gammaproteobacteria > Enterobacterales > Shewanellaceae > Shewanella > Shewanella xiamenensis. Next base: position 215,004 of record NZ_BMOP01000006.1, on the reverse strand, counting down.
GATAAACGCCTTCATAGTCGTTGTCGAATAAGGCGTCGTTCGCCATATCGACGAGATCGAGGTAAGTGTAAAAGCCCTCAAATCCCCGCGGCAGAATAAACAGCGAGGTTTCGTGCTCTGGGTGCGCATCCAGGTATTGGCATTCTTCAATCAATGCCTTAAGCACTAGCTTGACTTTGGTTTGTTCAACAACAAGATAGCGAATACTGCCGCGCTCGACCTCACGTCTAGCGAAGGGGCAAATATTGTATTTCATGATCACTTTTTTCACCCAGTTATCGGTTTGTTGAGTGATCAGTTCTATCTCATTCATGCTAGTGCTTAACTCTTACGGCCAAAATTAGGGGGCGATCATAGGGATGATAGACGCCACAAGCAAGATGGCCATAGTGATATTAAAGATCTTCTGCTGGCGTTCGTTTTTCAAAATACGTTTAAGTGCTACACCAAACCCAAGCCAGACCACGGCACAGGGAAAAGCCACACATAAAAACACTGTGGCAATAGTAACCACTTGAGGTGTGAGATCCTGTTGTACTGAGGTAAAAGTGGCAATCGCGCCCACGGCCATAATCCAGCCTTTAGGATTAACCCATTGAAATGCCGCGGCTTGCAGAAAACTAAAAGGTTTAGCGATGCTCTTGCCCTCCATCTTGCTACTGCTATTGGCTATCAACCATGACAGGTACAGAAGGTATACAATCCCAATGACTTTAATCACTTGGTGGATAATCGGGTAGGCTTGAAATAGGGCGCTTAAGCCTAGGCCGATGGCGAGGATCATGGTAGGAAAGCCAAGGCTAATCCCCATCAGATGCGGAATACTGCGTTTAACGCCAAAGTTGACCCCTGAGGTCATCAGCATAATATTGTTAGGCCCAGGAGTGATCCCCGATGAAAAGGCAAACAATGCGATAGCCAGTATTAACTCCATAGATAAATTCCACACCTTTTATATATTGTCATTTTTGGCATTGAATAGGGATATTACTCTCGAATTTAAGCGCCGAGGTATTACTATCACTGACGTTGAGCGAGGCATTCTAGCGGGTAAATTGAATCGCGCCTATACGCTGTACGGGCTTTATAAAGTAACAAATCATAACTATGTGGTGCACACTAAGGTTTCTGAGCAATATAAGTGCAGCGGTTGCCGAACGTTGCAATTTAACACTATGATGAATATCGACTTTCAGTCTGAGAAATAGCAACTATCCTTAAGCTGTAAAAATTGCCATAAGGGAAAGAGCATGTATTTACCACAAAAAATAAGATGTGTACTGACAATTGTAAGCTTGAGTTTGCTAGGTCTTACCGCCTGTGTAAGTGTGAACGATGATTCGCAAGTGCTACGAACTACTGTCGTAACTTCGGGGGATTTGAGTCAATTACCGCCGAGCGCCATGACCTACAGTTGGCATCCCACACTACAGAAGATTTTTGTTGACCGCAGGCTCGATCAACAACAAGTCTTACAACATATGCAGGACACCCTTAAAAAAGTGCTGCTGACAAAAGGTTATCGCTGGGTTGAAGACCCGCAACTGGCGGACTTTCAAGTGGGGTTCGGCATCGCCATGGGCACACAAATGTCGGATGAGCAGATACTTGCCGCCGCAGGCTTAGTGCCTGGCCTGTCGAATCAAGGTGTTGATCTTAAAAAATACGATAAAGGCTCAGTGTTGATTAGCTTTTTTAAGCCAACGGGCATTGCGGGTCAGCCTTATGAGATGGTATGGCGAGTTCTTGGCCAAGGCTTTGCCAATATTAAGGATATGGACGAAGTCAAAGCCCGCTTCGATGGCTCAATCGAGGAAATGCTGCTATCGCTGCCCGCCACTCATGCGGTGCAATAGGGCGGATATTTTGGCGCAGTAATCAGTAAAGTCTTAAGGTGAGTAAGATGCTCGCCTAAAGAGCTAGCTGGAACACGAGTTTAGGATGTTGCAATGATAGACTAGACAATTCAGTTAGCTATTTACTTACCTATCTACAGATGACAGGTATTTTTACCTGACTAGGATATACGTCCGCAGAGGACTTATAAAGGGAGATTATGATGGCACAAAGTATCTTTGTTAATTTGGCGGTTGAAAGTGTTCAACAATCAAGGGCTTTTTATGCTGGTCTAGGGTTTGGTATCAATGAGCAATACAGCAATGAGCAGGCTGCTTGCGTGGTGATCCGCGGACAATATTTATGTGATGCTGCTGGCGAAGCCTTTTTTTGCTGGTTTTACCGATAAGGTGATTGCCGATGCCCATGCCACGACAGAGGTACTCAATTGCCTAGACTGTGACAGTCGAGAACGTGTCGACCAATTGGTAAAACTTGCTGAACAGCATGGTGGCAAAGCCTATCGTCAAGCACAAGATCAAGGGTTTATGTACGGCCATGCGTTCGAAGATCCCGATGGACATATTTGGGAACTTGTCTATATGGAAGCGCAAGTTGGTTAGTACATTGCCTTTCAAGCCAAGCGTTGCTAAGCCAAGAATAGCGCGCGTTGTGTAGGGCTTCGCCTTAGCACAACGCGGCGTAAGCTAGTTGCTTAAGGATACACTCACTTCATAGGCCGTAAATTTGCGGATATTAATCACGCCCGTATCGAACAGTAAATATTGGCCTTTGATGCCCTGTAAAATTCCGCTGACCACGGCGTCTTTATCAAAATTATGTGAGCTGATTTTTTTGGGGAAAACTTCAATCGGATAATGAATGGTTTGAATGTCTTCCTGCAATCGCTCGATGCTGTAATCACCTTTTTGCATAGCGATTTCATGCAGTTTTGCTTCGATGTGTGGGATCAGTTCCGCAGCCTTAGCATTCAAATCGATATCATCGGCATGGCCCTTTAACATGGCTTGCCAGTGAGTTTTATCGTTGATGAGCTTGGCTAACTCCACTTCCACTAAACCCGAGATTTGTCGTGTCGACACTTTAAAAATCGGTAAACCTTGGGTGGCACCTTGGTCAATCCAACGAGTTGGCAGTTGAGTGTGGCGAGTGATGCCGACTTTGATGCCTGAAGTATTAGATAGATAAACATAATGCGGCACAAAACAATGGCTTTGCGCCCACTCTGGCTCCCGGCAGGTGCCTTGGTCAAAGTGGCAAGTTTCGGGCTTCATGATGCACATATCGCAGCTGGCGAGCTTTTGCATACACACAAAGCAATGGCCTTGCGAATAGCTCTTTTTGGTCTTTTTGCCGCAGTTACAGCAGAAGATGTTACCCGTGTGGGTAAGTGTCAGCGGCTTGCCAATTAAGGGATTCAGTGGCAGTAATTCTTCACCTATCACCAGTTGATACTGTACTTGTTGCGCCTCATCTAAGTGTGCGCGCAGCTTTTTTAGCGTTCCTAACATAGGTGTTCCTAGTTTTTATTGTGTCACTGGGTTGGGCAAGGCTTCCCAGCGCACTTATGCATTCGTCATTGCTTGGTGTGCAGTATACAAGATTATCTAGTCGAGTTTAGATAGGAATTTTCGATTGATACCCCAACTTGATTTAAATGTACGGCGGTTAACGAGGGCCAATGAACTGTCAATTAACTCGTGGTGAGTGCGTCAGTTTGTTATTCACTTGTAGGTTATTTTGGACAAGCGTCCAGCATATCGGTAATCTTGTCATCCTTTTTAATCATTGAGACAGTATCTTGCCTGCCAATTTTTTACTCCTGCTCGCCGCTGCCATTTGGGGCTTTGGTTTTGTCGCGCAAACCTTAGGAATGGAGCATTTATCGCCCTTTGCATTCAACGGGCTACGTTTCTTAATTGGTACGCTGTCACTCGTTCCACTGGTGTGGTACTTGGCTCGGCAAGGTAAAATTCATCTCGGTACACCTAAAGATTTTGCCATTGGCTGCGTGGCGGTAGGCGGATTGCTGTTTGCTGGCGCCTCATTGCAACAGGTGGGGCTGCTGTATACCACCGCGGCCAATGCGGGCTTTATCACTGGGCTTTATATCGTGTTAGTGCCGATTTTGGGGCTGGCGCTGAAACATGCTACTGGCGCAAATACATGGTTGGGGTGTGCCGTTGCATTAGTGGGGTTGTATTTTTTAAGTATTAAAGACGGCTTTCACATTGGTTATGGCGATATGCTGCAATTGATTGGCGCGCTGTTTTGGGCGATGCACATTTTGGCGGTAGATCATTTTGCCAAGCGGATTTCGCCAGTGTTACTCGCCATGATGCAATTTTTGGTGTGCGGCGTATTAAGCCTGCTGGTGTCGGCGGCCATTGAGGTCACGACAGTCGATAAGGTGGTTGCCGCCTGGGGCTCACTGGCCTATGCGGGGCTGATTTCAGTGGGTATTGCCTACACTTTGCAGGTGCTGGCGCAAAAGCATGCGCATCCTGCCCACGCGGCGATTATTTTGAGTTTAGAAACTGTGTTTGCGGCCATCGGCGGTATTTTATTCCTTGGGGAGAGCTTAGGGCTGCGCGCCTTGGTTGGCTGCGGTTTGATGCTGCTCGGTATGCTGATTTCTCAAGTGCCGCTGCGTTATTTGATTAAGTCTCGGCACCAGAACGTTAACTAAGTCTCTATAAAAAAACGCCGCTGGCAGTGCCCGCGGCGTTTTTTGTTAAAAGTGTTGAAACCTAACGGCTGAGTTTATCCAGCACTAAGTCATCACCGAGGGCGTAGAGGGATTGCATTAGTTGCTCCTCTTGAGCAAGGTCGGTCAAGCCTAAACCTATGGTGGCGCGAAAGAGGGCGATGCCAGTATGGCCAGCGGTTTCAAATTGACTGCTAAATTGCTCGATATTGATGCCAAGTGCGGTGATCCGATTGGAGATATCCAGCACTAATCCGGGTCTGTCGTAGGACACTAAACTGTAGGTCAGCCGCTTAATGGGTTTGAGGGCGACTGAGGTTTTAGCATAGGTGAGGGTGAGCCCGTCGATACACTCTAAGGCTTCAATCAGCTCGTCCATTTTCAGGGAAGGTACTTCGAGTAACAAAATGGCGGCAAAAATCCCGTCGATATGGCGCAATTCTGAGTCGAGCCAATTGCCGCCATGGCGACTCACGGCGTGGGCGATTTGCTCTACTAATCCTTTTCTATCAGGTGCTTGAAGCGTGATTAAATATCGTAGCATGGCGACTGACTCCTATTTTTTGTAAAAGGCACCTGTTTTACAACGGGGTGTAACACAACTGTCATCTTTGCGTCATATAATTCAACGCACTTAGAATGAAGGGTGTTGTTATTGCTCAGTTTATGCTCAAACAGTGTAAGCATAGCATTTCGCAATTCCTAGCGAAAAAACTCACAGGCTTTAATAATAGAGGTTCTTAATGGAAAGTCAGGTCATTCAACCTGGTTCTGCGCCGCACAGTATGCTGAAAGGCGGACGTTCAAGTCGCAGGGCATTTAAGGATAAAGCGGCTCAAATTGGGGTCACGATTGGCGGCACTATGGTGTTTGTCGCCTTATTGTTGATCTTCTTCTATTTGTTATACGTGATTAAACCCATTTTCGACAGCGCGGATGTGACTCCAGTAAAAAGCGTGAGTTATCAACATGCTGAAGTCGCGACCCTGATGGTCGGTGCTGATGAGCAAAATGAGGTAATGTATCGCGTAGCCGCCGATGGCCAAGTGGATTTCTACACTGTTGCCGATGGCAGCTTACTCTCCAGTTTTACCCCGCCATTACCTGCGGGTGTGACCGTAACCAGCGCCGCGATTGCTGCGCCGAGTGAGCAACGTTTTGCCCTAGGTTTGAGTAACGGCCAAGCCTTAATCGTGGGTATTGAGTTTGGGTTAAGCTATCCCAATAATAAACGTCTTATCACGCCAAAACTGCGTTATAGCGCAGGTGAAACACCTATCACGATTGATGGTTCTGGTAGTGCTATCCACCATTTAGCTTTTAGTTACAGTAGCGATAAAATCACCTTTGCCTACCAAGATAATAATGGCATTTGGCGTTTAAGCCGTCTTGAAGGTCAAGAAAACATGATGACCGAAGAGATTGAGTGGACAACGACGAGTGCACTGCTCCCAGATGCCCCTAAAAAGGCGGCGCACCAATTAATGACCCCTGATCAACGCCAACTGATGTTGCAGATGGGCAATAAGGTGTTTGTTTACAATATTCGTGACATTGAAAATATCGATTTAATTCAAGTTATTGATGCCGAAAAGGACAAGTCTAAGGTTAATAATATTGCCTTGCTCGCAGGTGCTAGCTCGATTTTAGTGAGTTATGACAGCGGTGTGGTGACCCAGTACTTCCAAGTGAATGGTCCAAAAGGCCGTTTATACAAAGAGATCCGTGAGTTTACCGACTTAGCGCCAGTGGCCTCGATTGCCTCTGAGTTCTACCGTAAAAGCTTTGCCGTGGTGAGCCCAGAGGGTGAGTTATCACTCCTGTACACCACCAGTGAGCGCGAACTGTTTGATGAAAAGTTTGACCTTAAAAACCCAGGTGTGATGGGCTTTAGCCCACGTTCGAACGGCCTAGTGGTCGAAGCGAACAACCAACTGAATATCTTCCACGTGGAAAACTCGCACCCAGAAGTGTCTTGGAGCGCGTTGTGGAATAAGGTGTGGTACGAAGGTTACCCTGAGCCTAAATTTGTGTGGCAATCCACCTCGGGCAGTGATGACTTTGAAGCCAAGCTGAGCTTAATGCCATTGGCCTTTGGCACCATGAAGGCTGCATTTTACGCCATGTTATTTGCTGTACCATTAGCGATTGCAGGCGCGATTTATACCGCTTACTTTATGTCGCCTAAGGTGCGCGGCATTGTTAAGCCAACCATCGAAATCATGGAAGCTTTACCAACGGTTATCTTAGGTTTCCTCGCAGGACTTTGGTTAGCTCCGCTGATTGAAGAACACTTGCCGGGCATCTTAGTGCTGCTGATCTTGCTGCCGACCTCGATTTTGCTTTCAGCCTATTCTTGGAGCAAGTTACCCGGTAAATGGAAACAACGTTTACCTGAAGTCTATCAGGAGCTGATGCTGATCCCGGTTATCTGCTTTGTGGGTTGGTTCTCCTTTGCCATCAGCCCGATGATTGAAGTGGCATTGTTTGATGGTAACACTCGCCAATTTATCACTAACGAATTAGGCATCACCTTCGACCAACGTAACGCGCTGGTGGTGGGTATCGCCATGGGTTTTGCGGTTATTCCAACCATTTTCTCGATTGCGGAAGACGCCATTTTCTCTGTGCCACGCCATCTATCTAACGGCAGTTTGGCGCTGGGCGCGACGCCTTGGCAAACTCTGACTCGTGTTGTGCTGCTGACCGCAAGCCCAGGGATTTTCTCTGCGGTGATGATGGGCCTTGGCCGCGCGGTGGGTGAAACCATGATCGTACTAATGGCAACGGGTAACACCGCCATTATGGAATGGAGCGTGTTTGAAGGTATGCGGACATTAGCGGCTAACATTGCGGTAGAAATGCCTGAATCGGCAATTGGTAGCTCACATTATCGTGTGCTGTTCCTCGCAGCTTTTGTACTGTTCGTATTCACCTTCTTCTTTAACACCATTGCCGAAGTGGTAAGACAGCGTCTGCGTGACCGCTATAGCTCGCTGTAATGGAGATAAGATAATGATACTAAATACTATTTCGCCAATGACCTTGAGAGGTTTGTGCAATGGGTAAGTGGGTAAAATCAGGCTCGCCATGGATTTGGATGACAGGTGGCGCGGTGAGCATCAGTTTGATTGCAGTATTAGGTTTGTTACTGCTGATTGCATGGCGCGGATTAAGCTACTTTTGGCCTGCAACGATTTATCAATGGGAACTTGAAGATAACACTGGCGCACGTTCAACCTTAATCGGTGAGATTTACGATAGGGAAGAAGTGCCAACCGAACGCTTAACCGCCGCGGGCCACGTGTTTAAACAGCCACCCGGTGAGTTTGTGACGCGTTACTTAGTGAAAACCGGTAACCGTGAATTTGTGGGCCTAGATTTCCGCTGGATTTTAGCGACTGACATTATTAGCCGTAGTGAGCCAGCTGATGTCGCAATGCTTGAGCGGACGAAAAACGGTAACTTTTACGGTTACCCAGTGGCCGTGATTGAAAACGGTAAACGCTTAGAACTTAAAAACGATGCGCTTGAATCCTCCTTAATGGAACATATTGAGCGCGCAGTCGCACTGTCTGACAAAGCCTTATCACTGCAAAAACAAGATATTGGCTCGATTAACTACAACATCGAAAAACTGCGTCTAAAAGAGCGCCGTTACGAGTTAGATGGTGAGCTGACCGATAGTCGCAAGCAGGAGTTAGCCGCGGCGAAACATTCGCTCGAACAAGACTATAAAGTACTCGAAAAACAGCTGTTTGCCCTGCGTGATGAAGCGGCTCGCGACGCTGTGATTGTACGCGATATGCGCGGTGTTGAGGTGGAACTTAAATTAGACACTGTGCTGGATGTCACCTACGTCAACCACTTAGGCTTGATGGGAAAAATCGGTAAATGGTTTGTCGGGGTTGGCCGTTTCCTGCTGGATGACCCACGCGAAGCCAACACTGAAGGGGGGGTATTCCCTGCAATTTTCGGCACAGTATTTATGGTGATCTTAATGGCCATTATTGTTACGCCATTTGGGGTGATTGCCGCGATTTACCTGCACGAATATGCCAAAAAAGGCCCAATTACTAAGATGATCCGTATTGCGGTAATCAACTTAGCGGGTGTGCCATCGATTGTGTACGGGGTATTTGGTCTCGGGTTCTTCGTATACATGATGGGCGGCTCAATTGACCAACTGTTTTACGCCGAAGCCTTACCATCACCGACCTTTGGTTCACCAGGGGTGATTTGGTCGGCGCTGACATTAGCGATTCTGACCCTGCCAGTGGTGATTGTATCGACCGAAGAAGGCTTAAGCCGTATTCCGAGTGCTGTGCGTCAAGGTAGTTTGGCACTGGGCGCGACTAAGGCCGAAACCCTGTGGCGGATTGTGATCCCGATGGCAAGCCCTGCGATCATGACGGGTCTGATTTTAGCTGTGGCCCGCGCCGCGGGTGAGGTGGCACCGTTAATGCTGGTGGGTGTAGTGAAATTAGCGCCGACATTGCCACTGGACTTAAACTTCCCGTTCGTGCATTTAGAACGTAAATTCATGCACTTAGGGTTCCATATTTATGATGTGGGCTTCCAGAGTCCTAACGTTGAAGCAGCACGTCCTCTGGTATACGCCACCTCCTTCTTGCTGGTAACAGTGATTGTGGCACTGAACTTAACCGCGATTAGTGTGCGTAACCACTTACGTGAAAAATATCGTTCGCTTGAGCATTAATCAGCGATTATCCTGAAAGTATTAGGACTGAATATGATTTCTATAGATTCGACAGCCATGAAAACCAACAACTTTGACTTAGCAAACTTGAGCCAGAACGATACCGCGCTGGAGATCCGCAACTTAGACCTGCGCTATGGCAATAAGCAAGCGCTATTCAATGTGTCGATGAAGATCCCCAAAAAGCAAGTTACGGCGTTTATCGGCCCCAGCGGTTGTGGTAAATCCACCTTATTGCGTTGCATTAACCGCATGAATGATCTGGTGGACAACTGCCATATCGACGGCGAGATTTTGCTGCACGGTCAAAATATTTATGACAAAAAGATCGACGTTGCCGCCCTGCGCCGCAACGTAGGTATGGTGTTCCAGCGTCCTAACCCATTCCCTAAATCGATTTACGAAAACGTGGTTTATGGACTGCGTCTGCAGGGCATTAACAACCGCCGTGAACTCGACGAAGCGGCCGAGCGTTCGCTACGCGGCGCGGCGATTTGGGATGAAGTGAAAGACCGCCTGCACGATAACGCCTTTGGCTTATCCGGTGGTCAGCAGCAACGTTTGGTGATTGCCCGTGCGATTGCCATTGAGCCAGAAGTATTACTGCTCGACGAACCTACTTCGGCACTCGACCCGATTTCAACCTTAACCATCGAAGAGCTGATAACCGAACTTAAAACTAAGTACACAGTGGTTATCGTTACCCACAACATGCAACAGGCGGCGCGGGTATCGGACCAAACGGCCTTTATGTATATGGGCGAATTGGTGGAATACGCCGATACCAACACCATTTTCACCACACCGAAAAAACGTAAGACCGAAGACTATATTACCGGCCGTTACGGTTAATCACCTTGCCCTTGGCAGTGGTTATGTGAGTGATAAGCGATTAACGAAATAAGCCACCGCCTAGAACAGAGTTAAGCATTGCAAACTCCATCTAGGCGTTGATACAGTTGAGTAAAAGGTTGGCAAAATGGAAAATATGAATTTAAACAAACATATCTCTGGGCAATTTAACGCCGAGCTAGAAGATATTCGTAACCGTGTACTTGCTATGGGTGGCTTGGTTGAGCGTCAATTAGAGCAAGCCATCGACGCCTTAAGCACCTTAGATGCCGAATTAGCGCAAAAAGTGATCTTAGGTGACCATAAAGTCAACGGGATGGAAGTCTCGATTGACGAAGAATGCACCCGTATTATCGCCAAGCGCCAGCCCGCAGCGAGCGACTTGCGGATGATCATTGCGATTTCAAAATCCATTGCTGATCTTGAGCGTATCGGTGACGCCTGTGTGCGTATTGCCAAGGCAGCATTAGATAAGCGATTGAATAATCAGCAGCCTTTATTAGTCAGTATTGAAAATATGGGCCGCCATGCGACTCGTATGCTCCACGCCACTTTAGATGCATTAGCCCGTATGGATGCAGAGTCTGCATTGGAACTGCACAAGGAAGACGCTAAACTCGACCGTGAATATGAAGGCATTATCCGCCAATTAATGACCTATATGATGGAAGACCCACGCTCAATCCCCGATGTATTAGACGTACTCTGGGCAGCCCGTGCGGTTGAACGTGTGGGCGACCGCTGTAAAAATATCTGCGAATACATTATTTACTACGTAAAAGGTAAAGACGTCCGCCATACTTCCTATGAAGATATGGAAAAGGATATGAAGAACTAAACGCCTTTTATCACAAGGCGTTATCCACAAACGCTCTGCCTAATCCGCAGAGCGTTTTTGTTTAAGGGGGTAAATGGAAGAGGGCACTTGAGAGTCGTTGCTGATGCGTATTGGTAGGTGAGCCATGGTATTTGCTCAACGACACGCAGCGAGTCCATCCGTGGATGCTCGACCGCCCCGTCCGTGGGGCTGACGGTCGTCTCGCTAATCACCATGGCTCACATGTTTAACATCGGCGTAGCCTGTTTGTTTTAAAGGAGATAGAGACTCGTTTGGGGACAAAAGCGTGCTATGTTTTGCGCGAAATTATCTCCATTTCGGATAAAAAAAAATAATCCCAAACGCTGAGTCGTAACGAACTTAAGGATGTAACGCTTGGCTTGAGGCTTTTCCTTTACACCATTTGCCGCTGTTATGCTGTTTTTTAAACGCGCACATGCTATCCCATCGACCACTTATGCCACTGTATTGACGTCGAAACTCTTTGGCTGATGTGAGCCACGCATCGGGCGCAATGCCTAATTCATTGAGTAGTTTCGGCCGTTGATTATCGATATAGCCTTTCTTATCAAGGCGGATGGCGCGGCCTGTCCAATCAATCAGTTCGAGATAATCGGCAAAATGAAACGGAATGCCCGCTTGCTCATTTAGGTGAGCTGCGCCATCGAATTGGACCAGAGCCTTGTGGGGAATATGAGCTTGATTAGTTGCGGAGTCAGTTTGTGGCGTTGAGATGGCTAATGAACGATTGGGTGAATCTAGCGAGTTAATTCGCTCCTGAATCGATGTAAAATCAGAGGATTGCAAAGAATCGGCAATGCCTGCTCGAATGGGGTTTAAATCGACATACATCATACACGCGAGCAGGGCTTGCTCATCTAGCAGCGCTTGCGACTTAAATCGGCCTTCCCAAAAGGCGCCCTTGCACTCATCTTCACGATTAGCCTTACGGGCAATTTCTTCGTTTAAACAACGCATAAACCAAGAAATACTGCTTAATCGTTCATGCCACTCGGTAATTAAGCCATCGAGCAACATGCGTTCACCTTCGATTAATGCATCACCATTCATATACTTAGTCGCGACTGCATGGCCTTTAGTGATTTGGCACCAACGGCTGATAATGTCTTTTTGCGTTAAGGATTTGGCCTTATCGACATCTATTTTAAGCACTAAATGATAGTGATTGCTCATCACCGCGTAAGCGCAAATATCCACACAAAATATCGCAGACAAGGCTTTGATTTTATCAACAATCCAGCCACGTCGATGCTCGTAACTGCGCCCTGAAAACTTATCCTCACCGCACAAAAAAGCCCTGCGAACACAGCGATTTATCACGTGATAGAAGGGCGTTGCATTAGCATCAATTAGCTGTCTTCTGGCAGAAGTCATTGCAAACTCCACACAGACAAAATCAGGATAATTTAAAGCCTAGTAGAAGACGCTGAAAAACACAAAAAGATGTGGCTGTCCTCGCTATTTTAAAGCCTAGTTGAAGGTGCTGAAAAACACAAAAAGATATGGCTGTCCCCGCTTTTGCCCCTTGGCCTTGCTAACCCCGAGGTGACCATATATGTCCCCGCTATTTTGAGCAGTCCAAAACAGTAGAAGTGATCACTTGTGAACAGCAGAAGCGATCAATTACGCCAGTGCCGCCAATTGGCGGCGCTGCATCAAACTGCCCGCCCTGCTGGCAGCGACTGATCACTTCTACCGGCAAGCACTGCCCAGACCGCTGGTCGAATTGCCCGGTTTCAGGCAAGAAAAAGCCCCACATAAATGGGGCTAATTGACTAAAAGTGTGACGCATGTTCTATTTCTTTTCTATCTTTGTTCTTACAGTTCAATACTAAAGCATACTGAAAAAGGGAGGTCTTTAGGAAGATGCTTTGTTACATCTTCAGTTGGAACGTCTCCCTTTATTAAGTCAATCTTTCCATGGTCAAATACAAAACAATTTGAAGAGAAAGTGTAAGCTAACACCTCTCCTCGAAACGAGTTCACACACTTCTCGGGAATAGCAAGTAATCTGCAAAAAATATTAGATAGTTCACTGATATTATCTATATTATCCCTCACCCAGTCCTTATCTGCTGATACTAAGTACCAACCATTAACATTCTGCACTAGCACTCTTCTAGCTGATAATGCAAGCGCATCAGACATCAAGTGGGATGCTATTTCGTTTGCCGGTGACTCTGTATTTGCTAAGTACTTCTCAGGGTGCGCCTTTATTAACTCAACAGCCGTTGGTACTGGTTTTAGGTCGTTCAAAGTATATTTTTTCATGGCGTCGCTACTATATCTTCAGTCTTTCTATATGAGTTAAATGTTCCAAATGCTTGCGGAGGGACCAAATATTCATAACCGTCCGCTCTAAATCCACCAACAGGAATTTTCTGAAAGTAGGCTCCGTTAGCATTTAGCCCGCCCAGTGCTTTGTTTGAAATTATAAACTGAATGACGGCACCTTCTCCTCGTCGAGTGGCGAAGAATGCAGCGTCATCATAGTCAGTAGCCAAGTAAAAACCCGGTGGCCCATCTATTTTATTGCCAGCTGCTATCTGAGCACTAAGCGGCTCACCGTTTAGCAATCTGATCGCTGATTGAACGTCAGTGCCATGGTAAAGCACTATTCCTCCATCTGCTGTTCTTACTCTTGAAATTGCGGCCGCTTGCTCTTTCTCATACGCAGCTATGTTTGCAGCAATAATTGGTGCCGCAAGCGCTTCCATTTCTTCATCGGTTGCTGTTTTGGTCGGTTTGAGGGCCTCAATCCCTGCCATAACTGCACCACCACCTAGTAGTGCAGCGGCGCCTTTAGCCAATGTTTTGGCGCTTAGATTCTTTCCTGCTGCAGCGGCAGCGGCACCACCGAGGGTTAATACATCCGCACTCCCTCCACTGGTGCCACCATTCCCCCCGCCTTTAGCAATCTGCTGCTGGGATCCAATATCAGCAGTCTTACCAGCATTGGCTATTGAGTTGGCAACCGCAGCCTGACCTTTGCTGGAACCATTGCTGATATGCACATTACCTTGGCTATCCTTGCCGATATGGCCAACGGTTTTGCCGTCCGCATTGGTGATGGCTTCAGTTTTCCCCGCTTCCAAGCCATCGGCACAACCTTTCAGCGTATCGTCCGTCGAACAGTAGCCCGTTGGATCTATACCAGACATGGGGTTATTCATGATATACGAGTAGGGATTCACGCTCTGAGTCGATGTCGGACTCTGAATTAACGGGTCCACCGACATAAACCTACCCAGGTTGTAATCGTACACCCGGCCGTTCATATGAATTAACTGCTGCTCATTCAAATGCTCGTGGTCGGTAAAGCCACGGCGGTTTTTGTTGGTCACATCCAAATCCTGCAGCTTTGATTGCAGGGTATTTTTATTCACTATATCAGTACGATGCCCACCGCCTGTCGATGCGGTTCGCCCAAAGGGGTCAAAATAGCGCTGACTAACAATATTGCCATTTTGGTCCGCTAGGGTGGTGGCACTGCCGAGGCGGTCCTTGAGAGTAAATTGCAGCAAATGACCACGCTGTGAGGTATAACTGAGTACCGCAATGTCGTCTAAGTAGGCACGCCAGCTACCATCACTGTCGGCTTCGTAGTACTTATCGACATAATAAGTGGTTGTGGTTGTGCTACCGACTGTACGGCTCTGCTTGGCGCGCATATTATCGCTGCCATAGACAAAACTGGTGGTGGCACCACGGCCAGAGACACTCAGTGGCTTATCCATGGCATTGTAGGTCATGGTGAGGCCATCACCCACACGCAAATTGCCGCGCTTGTCGTATTGAAAGTTTACTGTGGTGTTATTGAGCTTAGTCAGCTGGCACACTGCGTTAGGGCCAGCATTATTGCCCGCTGCACAGCTGGCATTGCCACCATAACGGTAGGCTGTGGTGCTATTGGCACTGTAGTCGGTCTTGTTAAGGAAGTTACCGACTTTATCGTAGGCATAGTTAACTGTGGCGCTAAAGGTCGGATTGGTATTGCTAAACTGATACTCGGTTAGGCGATTAAGCGTGTCATAACGGTAACTCTTAGTTATGCCTGTCACCCCATCACGTTCACTGGTGAGATTCATAAACTCATCATAGCCATCATAGTAGTGCGCATGAATCCGCCCCAGCGGGCCATCCACCTCAACACTCGCCATGGTGCCTTCACTGTAATAACTGCGGGATTCAGACATCACCCGGTTACCAAGGTCAGCGCCTGTGATATGGCCCGCTTCATCCATGGCTGTGACTTGACGATATTGATAGCCAGAAGCTGCATTGCTGGTCTGCTCGAGGTAACCGTAATCGTTATAGCTATATTTCAGGGTTAAGCCGTTCGGGTATTCGAGTGCCTTAGGACGACCATAGAAGCTATCGTATTGATGTTTAACCGTGCGACTCACACCATCAACGGTCACTGTGGTTTGCGCCAATTGCTGCGCAGTTGTGTAGGCATAAGTGCGAGTGACGCCGTTTTCGGTTTCAGAGGTGAGTAAGCCTTGTTTGAGCGTGTCCCACACGAAGGTGGCAGTACCCGGCGCGCTGCCGCCTGAAGTGGTTTTGCTAGTGATACGACCCAGAGTATCCAGGCCGAATAGCTGGATAACATCGTCATTGAGATTGACAGGATCCATGATGTAAGTTTGCTTATCCAATTCGCCTACGCTGTTGTAACCAAAATTGGTAGTGCCTTGATTAGGGTCGATAACTTGGGTTTTATGCCCAAAACCGTTGTAAGTCGCCTTGATATCACTATTGTTGGCATCGCGGATAACTAACGGCCTACCAGCGCTATCGTAGGCAAACCGGTTGGTGCCATTCTGCGCATCCACGGTTTCATATAACCAGCCTTGACTACCATAGGTGCGCGACATACTGCGACCGCCGACGGTAATGTCTGTGGTGAGGCCATTATATTCGTAAGTCGACACAAGGCCGCCGGACTGACCGTTAGGTATGCTGCGGAATTTGGGTCTATCGAGTGCATCAAACTCACTGAACTCGGTATAGTCTGCCGCCGTGCCGTTACCATAGGGCGTCGATTCTCGGGTTAAGCGGCCGAGCGCATCATAATGCTTATCCTGATATTGATAGCCGCCATCGAAGCCCTGAGTTGCCGTGCGCAGTAATCGACCTTGGCCGTCAAAATATTGCTCCGTTTCGGGGATACCTGCACCACTGGTGCGGGTCACCACCACAGGAATATTGTCGTTGTCCTGGGGCGGATTATTCCCCTCATTGGCGAGTAAATAACGCAAATAGCGGGTTGGACTACCCGTCTGTTTGACCTGCACCGGACGACCGATACCATCGTACTGGGTTTGAGTCACGATATTATTAGGCGCTATCACTTTGGTGGGGAGTCCTAGCCCCATATCGTATTCGGTAGTGGTGATATGGCCCTTGGCATTGGTGACCTTGTAAGGCAGATAACCATCGTCAGCCTGAGTTGTACCGTCTTTGGTGTAGGTAAAACTGGTTTGCCTTGCCGCCATGGCGCTACACGTACTACTTTGCCCTGTGGTTTTAGTCCACAGTGGCAGACCGTAACTGTTTAATCCGGTTTCTTCGACGCGATAACAACTGCTATTACTGGCGGTATAAGTCACTTTAGTGGGTAACTTATGATTGCTATCCCAGGTATTGACCGTTTGCAATTGCCACTGCGCCTTATCCATCGTGCCGACGGGGTCATCTCCCCAGTTGCGCAGCGCAGTAGTGTGGCTCGTCTTTATCGAATTGAACTTATTGAGCCACCAATTATTAATATCGGGCACATAATCGGTTTCCGTGACACTGGTATAGGTATTCGCCTGACCCTTTATGTAATCTGTAACCGTTTGAGCTTGCTTTTTAATATTGCCCGATGAATCAACATCACTGGCATTCACTTGCACTTCTTGTGTTGATAAAGCAATGCCCTGTAAATCCCAGCTTTGCTGTAGCGAGCGGGTTTGAATATTGTGGTAAACACCGCTTAGGGTGTGCTGTGGATTATCTGCCCAAGTGTTCGTCACTTGGTTAACGGTAGTCGAACCTACGCTGACCGTTTGTTCAGTTAGCAGTCCCACCTCAGGAAACTTCTGCTTGAAGACGCTATGCACGGTCTTATCCCGCTGCATATCCTTTTCCCAGATTTGATTAAATCCGGTAAAGCCACGTCCTTGCAGGTTGTACATCGCGCCTTTATAGGCATATTGGGTTTCATTTTCGCCACTCTGTCCGTTGCTTTGCTTGAAGGACTGCACCACATACATACTGGAGGCGAAATGCACATAGCCGGTTCCCACTTCATCGAAATCTGTGGCGTAGAGTTTATCCTGCCCGGCACTGCCTTCTCCTGTTGACAGTGGGCGATAACGCCATTCGCTACTGTTACCAAAGCCATCCGTCACTGATTGCAGGTAATCCGTGGCGGCATAATCGTTGGTTGCTTGTCCAGTACCCGAACCATAGTTACGGCTGAGGTAAGCGCCATATCGCGCGCCCCACATGCTTGAACCCGGGTTTTGTATCCACGTTTCGTTAAACTGTCCCGTGCCAGGCACGCGTGGCCCATAGGTTGTGAGCATATCAACCAGACCATCCCCAAATGTATCCACCAAGCGGGATTCATGGGCAGAGCCGTAATATGGGGTGGATTGCTTTACCAACCCCCAGCGGCCATCGGCTTGCAACACGAATTTAATTGCATCGTATTGATAAATCGAATCATCAAAATCTGAACTGGCAATTGGTTTGCTGGGAACCGTATTAAAACTGTTTACAGGCATATCCCCATAGAGCGCATCACCACAGAGTGTCCTTTTGATGCCGCTGCCCGAAGTCCCACCGGGAAACATAACATAGGCACAACCCGTGATAACCCTCGTACCTGGAAGTAATATTTCCTCAATACCATCTAAATCGATGTCAGCCGTTTGCATACTGTCAAAGTATTGTGGGTAAATTACATCCATAGGCTCTTGCGCCGTGACCACCACCGAATGGAAACGCTCTTTCAAATGCAGATTGCCCGCAAAAGCCACCCAAGGGGCAAACGTGGCGCGTCCTTGATTAAGTTCATAACCAATCACGCGGTCATTATTTACCATGCGCCAGGAAATAATGTCCGCTAATTCATCACCATTAATATCAATCAGCTTTTGGAAAAAATGAAAACCATCCCCAGTATGGAATGGATAAGTTGGAGCACTTGACCATTGCACACTCCATTGTTGCGGTGTGCTGTTATTTAAGATGAAACTTCGCAACACGGGGACAGGGGCATTCGCCGCACCACTGCCGCCCAAGCTTGACACCACAAAATCCACCATCCCATTGCCATCAATATCACCCGCCATAGTGACATCAACTTCAGGTCTTGCTGGCCAACTTCCCAGTTTAGGGTCTATTGCGGTCTCATGGATTAATTGAAAGGAATTCGCGGAATAAGGCGTTGATGCGTTACCCGTATTTAAATAAGCCCGCCAATAGCCTTTACCGCTCACAACAGTAAAGACCATCAGGTCAACATCCCCATCTCCGTTGAGGTCAGTCGCGCTCATTAGCCTATCAGGGCTTGGAAAGCGATTCGGATTAAAAGGGATGCCCGTTGACACATACGAAGCTGCCCCTGATGCAGATAATTGAATATGTAAGATGTTGTTGATGGATTTAAAGGGGTCGACTTTACCGTCATGGTCCGCATCGAATGCAACACAAATCCAACCATCGGAGACATAATCGTTATAGCAAGCTTTCTCATGAGTAAAACCATTTTGACCCAGCATGTCCTGCTCTGCATTTGAGTCATATCCTGGGAAATCGGTGGAACCATCACCATTAGCATCGCCATGCGGGGTCACTTTATTAATGTCCAACTCACCTGAGAATACCGTTTGCCCACCAATGAGGAGTTCATTGGCTTTAACTGTTGACGCGCTATCGCGCCAAGTCAGTTGAGTTTGCGGTGTGCAGCGGCCTAAGGCATCGCACTGCGCTAGCGCCTTTAATAAGTGGCGCCCACTAGCCGGACTCAGTTGATAATCAAACTGATATTGATGAACTAATTGTCCTCCTGCACCATTGACCTTAAGCTCTGATAACAAACGAGTACTGGTTGTTAGCCCTCCGGCCAGATAACTTTTACGCTTGTCAGTCCGAGGCTGATAATAAAATGTGACATTCCTATCACCTAATGCGCCCAAACCACCTGTATATAAAATCTGGCTAAGAAGATGCTCACCCGCCACGCTCGTATCGTATTGATAATCGATGGTATTAGCGCCATTGGAATAAGACTCCTGAGTCACCTTCCAACTGAGTGCAGTGCTTAAGCCGCTTGGCACAAAGCGACTGTTGGCGTTTGCGCCATAGGTAGCCTTGCTACCATCAGGTTTGTAGGCGGTAAAACTGCTGTTACTGTCATTAATATTGCCGAGCTGTACCACTTTAGTGAAGGAATCCATCTCAGTGCGATATTCGGTATTACCTGTGCCATAGGTGCCAGTAATGGCAATCAAGCGCTGGCCATCGAGGCACAATCGGTCTGTTGAGGCATTAAAGGTGACCGCACGGGTAAAACCATCCTGCGCAAAGGTTGCACCACAACGACTAATACTTGAGCCCGCATTGAGTGACCAGCCCATCCCCAGCAATCCATTACCAGATTGAGAGTTGTAGCTAAGTGATATCGAAGGTTGAACGCCATTACGCCCTGGCGGTAAATCGATAGGAATGTGATAACTTGCCTGGCCACCTGAAACGCCAGCTCGCCCCTTAACCGCAGCCGCACTTAAATCAACAACTTCAGCGGGCTCGATATCACTACCGCCCGCATCGGCAACTGTCACCCGTGATAGGTTTTTCCAATCACTGCCAAGCACGGGCAAACTGACCTGAGTATTGCTGGATAACTTCCAGGCACTGCACGCCGTTGAGCAAGCCCGCACTTGATATTGATAGGTGCCCGAAGCGAGTCCCGACAAAGCATAACTGGTGGCCGTTCCAGAATATTTCGCAACCCATACGCCACCATTAATGCGTTGCTGTAACTCATAACGCGTAGCGCCACTGACGCCAGCCCAAGAAACGCTAAACGCCCCTGTTGTATTGGTTGCAGGAGTCGAGATAGAGGCTGGAGCCGAGGGGGTAGAAGGCGCAGAAGGAGTGCCAACAAGAATAGAAGGGCTATAAGCGCTACACAATGAACCTTTGCAAGCATTGATGCGATAGTAATAACCTGGGAGGGTCTTATTAGGGAGTTGCAATAATCGTTTGCTTGACCAATCACCACTGCAAACATCACCCCCAACAGCAAACGTAGCATAGGCAGCTGTATTATCCGCTTGACCTAATCCCGTATAGATTGATGCCCAAGACTGATTATTGATGGATTCTTGGATATTAACGGCAGTGACAGAGCAATCAATACTCCAGCGTAATTCGACACTTGACGAAAAACGACTACTGGAAAGAGAAGGTATTGCTACAGGTAAAGGAATACTTGGCAATATAGGGTCAATTTCAACATCAGGTTTTGTCAGCGCCGCCTCACTCGGTGCTCCCACAGACAACCCCAATAGCAATATAAAAGCGGCAAAAGATGAGTGACGGTGCGGTGTCCACAGAGGCAACATAATATTCCCTTTAGTTTAACTTTCCTTTTTTGTCAAATCAAAATACAAAAATAAATACATGATTGCAACACATTAAAAACAAACAACTAACTTAAGTGCTTGCGAATCAATATTGCGATAAGGCTGACTACGGTAAATAGGGGATGTTTTTTTGGGGGCAGAGCTACCGTGCGATTAGACCAAGGCAATGGCGCTCAACACAACCACTGCCTTTATCCATTTACACCTCAATGGATTCCGATATGCGCAGTGCATCTTCAATCTCAACACCTAAGTAGCGGACGGTGTTATCTAACTTGACATGGCCAAGTAATATTTGAATCGCTCGAATATCTTTCGTTCTACGGTAAATCAGCGTGGCTTTGGTTCGGCGCAGTGAATGCGTGCCGTACAATTCACTATTTTGGCCTAACTGACGCGCCCAGTTTTTGACTATCGCGCGGTAATAGCTATAACTCATCGGCTGATGAGCACACCTTGGGCTCGGAAATAAGTAGTCTTCTGCGACGAGCCGCTTTTCAAGTAACCAAGAAGTCAAACAATGTTGGGTTGGTAGCGTAATTTCAAACTGCACTTCACGGTGAGTTTTACGTTGCGTTAAACGCACTCGCGGATTAATGATGCCTGCTGAGGTAATGTCTTGAACCTTCAAATGCAGTAAGTCACAAGCGCGTAATTTTGAATCAATCGCCAGATTAAGTAACGCTAACTCAGCAATATTATGCTCTAACTCCAAACGAGTGCGAATGCGCCAAATCTCTTCCAATTTAAAAGGTCGTTTTTGTCCCATGGGATGACCTTTATTCCAAGCGTCCATACAAACCTCCTCGGGTAGTGATGAATAGACACTTAAATTTTAGGAAATGGTGCGCTTAATTGGACACATATGGATTATAAAATCTCATGTATAAATGAAATTAAAGCGGAGTCTAAAAATGGAGTGCTAAATTGCTTTGGGGCAAAAAGTTTTTAGCTAGATGAACAGTTCAATGGTCGTAAAGATTGTCATTGTTGCAACTGTGACCGTTGGCGGCATGGATGCCGCCGTCGAGCCCTCAGGGATGAGTTTATGGCGTGTCACTGGGGAAGCAACAGTGAAATAGCTTGCCAAACACGGTGGTCAGTTTAAGCCAGTTATCATGGGTTATAAATCCGTCCATATATTCTTTAATAAATAACACTATCGACTTGTTTTAAACTCGCTAAGCAGGAAAAACCGCTATAGCACTGAGCACCAGTGCGAGCGGTATCAGCGTGATCATGGCAAGGGTACCTAGACAACCAGACAGTTGTTTTTGTCGTGCTAAATTTTCGGCTTCACTCATTTGTTTAACTGCCTGCTCTACATCTGCTTTTCGTTTTTCGAGTAACTGTGCAGAGGCGATAACCAGTTCTTGAGAGTCAGCAGGAACTTTCTCGGTTACTAGGGCGAGTTCACCTTTGAAGGCGTGTACCGTATAGCGATAATTACCTTTTGAGAAAGTGTCTTTCTCAAAGCTGACATTCAGTACTGCATTGCATCCACAATGCTTTGCAAGCTGTTCTAAATGACGTCTTCCTTCGCTGGGGTCTTTAAAAAAGCGGGTCGTAATGGGATAGCTAACAAGCACTGTGCCGTTTTTAGGGTGGCGGTCTTTAGTGGTAAAAAAGTCAACTAATCGCTCCCTGATAAAGACTTCGGGCAAACTGATCGCTTTGGCGGCTAGGCCTTTAGGTGTGGGCGTTGGATCAAAATGGACCATTCTGCCTTTGACTAACTTGCCTTCATCTTTCTTGTCTAATAGTTCAGAAAAATGCAAAAAATAGCTTTCACCATCATCGCCTTGGATAAACCCATACTTTTTAGCGGCAAGGTATGAGACAACTTTTCCTTTCAAAACAGTAGCCTATATAAATTGATGCTCAGCCGAGAATTATGTTACTAGCCTAGCGTTATAAATGAAAAATATTATAAATCAAATAGATAATCAGATAAACGATCTGAATTTATCTGCAACACGGCACATAGACCATGTCTTCGAATCTAGGATCGTCATAGGCATCTGCGTGGGAAAGGTGTCCATCAAAAGCCCCAATTTTATTGATGGTTGATCCTTGTTTAAACACGATTTGTAAACCGTGCTCGGGCTCCCAATCGCAGTGGCAAGTAAGGGAGATATACACGGCGTTATCCCCATGTAGGCGGCGTGACACCATTAATTCGTCGCCAAACTCAATATGGCGCCACACTTGGTTCGGGCTAGGAATATGAATATGTTCTTCGCTCGCAGGCGTAATGTATGCGCAGCAATCTTGATAATATTGGTAAATCGCGTCTTGGGCTTGCTCGAGTGCGGTATGGTCTAGGGCGAGAAAATGTTGCACCGCAGTGTGAAAATCCTCCACCTGTGGGTCGGTTTCGTACTCTTCTAAGACAAACTCAAATTTACCGCTTAGCGCATTGATCTCAATGGGTTGGCTTTTAAGCCAGCCATCATAGGGATCAACTTCAAGCAAACCTAGGATGGGTATTGTTATCATCTTATCATTCCGTTCATTGTTGACTTTATTAGCTAGCTATTGCTGAAATTTATTTTTGTAAAACAATATTTTATAGTATTTCTATTCTGAAATAAGGTTATTCGTGCCGATTAAATATGATTGGATTAGACGCTACTGCGTGCAGGCCGGCAGATATTCGGATAATTCCAATAAATTCAAATCGGGGTCGCGGATATAGACGGAGTTGATGCGACCTGTGGCGCCGGTGCGCAGGACTGGGCCTTCAATAATCTCAACTTCAAGGTTGTTTAAGTGGTTGATCACTTCTTCGATATTGTGGCTGACCACAAAACAGAGATCGGCGCTGCCGGGCGTAGCAAGGTTTGCCTTCGGTTCAAATTCGGCGCCTGCTTGGTGAAGATTGATTTTTTGATCGCCAAAGCTTAATGCGATACGGCCCTGACCAAATACGGACTTTTTCATCCCTAACACGCGTTGATAAAAGTCGACACTGGCCTCGATATCTTTCACAGTTAACACTAAATGGTCTAGGCGGGTCACGCGCATATTCTTTCCCTCGATGCCGTAGCAGTTCGTTATTGGTTTTCTCTGCGCCTTACCTTACATCAAGTGCTGGTGCAAAAGTGACTCTGTGGTAGCATTTAACGCGCTTTTTAGCGTAAATAATTTATGCCTTTTTTTATCCCATTGGATTTGATGAGATTGTAATGAAGAAAACCTTAGCCCGTGGCTTGATGAACCTGTTGCCGATGGCGTTAAGCCTGTGGTTATTTTGGTCATTGTTTGTATCGTTAGATGGTTTAGGGATTTTTATTTTAGAGTTGGTAGGGATTAACCAACATTTTGTCGGCGCGGGCTTTATCTTAGTCGTGGCCATAGTGTTTGCGGTGGGCCTGTTGTTTTCGGTGAGTCCCATTGTGTGGCTCTATGGCTGGATTGAACGTCAGCTGATGCGTTTTCCGCTGTTTAAATCTGTCTATGGCAGTATTCGTGATATCGCTTCCTTAATGAACCGTGAGGGCAAACCCAATACTCAGCAAACTGTGTTGGTTAAACAGGCCAATGGCGGGTTTGTGGTGGGCTTTATTATGACGGATACGCCGCCGCAGCCGTTGCTCGATGCTTTACCCGAAGGGGATTGGGTGCCTGTGTTATTCCAACTCAGTTACCAAATGGCGGGGGTGACTAGCCTCGTCAAACGTGAAGATTTGATTTTAGTCGACTGGTCTTTTGAAGAGGCGATGCGCTTTAATTTAACGGCGGGTATCTCACAAACGCCGGGCGCGGCAACGGTAAAAACTAAAGCTGAATAAAGCTGTTTTGGTTTTTTACGTCAAATAGAGGTATTTTTGTGATATAATCCGATGGCGACTTAATAGGTCGCCATTTTTTATGCTAATTCAGCGACTGTTGTTTAGCATTATCTGTATCTCTATTGAGTCAGTTTTCGACAGTATGTGGTCTCTGTTCGAAGGCACTCCAGTAGAGCTTAAGCAAGGCCGAGTCGTTATTTGTTACGGGTTAACCGTTAACCGTTAACCGTTAACCGTTAACCGTTAGCCGCTAATCGCGCTTTGCATTCCTCACTCTCGATATCACCGATATCGAACCGCTTATATGCATTATGTCGCCATTGAGGTTGAACCCTGCGATCCGGTCGCATGGTGTCGATGCTCGCTGTCTTTAAGAGGGCGGCTGGTTCTAAAAGGGCATTGCACAACTGCGGTGTAGTGGTTTGTCGAGCAAATGGTTACTGACTTTGCTATTGCGTAAAAGCGTCGAGCAAACAGGAAAGTGGGGAAGCGTTATCAATATGAGTATGACATCACAAGGTATTGCTGACCGCGAGCCCTTGTCATGGATTATTTATGCCTATTTCATCCTGACCACATACTAGCTGAGGCTAGGGTTACCTATTATTGTGCTATCTCTTCAACATCGAAGGGATGTTAATAGGGAACTGGCTAGAACAAGGGAGTTTTATGTCTATCAAGTCGAGTATTAATCCACCGGTTTTTTATTCGTCGGTCTTTTTTATCACATTAATGGTGATGATCTGCGCCATTTGGCCCACCGAGGCCAATCACTTTTTCAAATCCATGCAGTCGTGGCTAGAGGCGAAAGCGGGCTGGTTGTATATCCTTGGCGTGGCGGTTTTTCTGATTTTTATCATCTTTGTTATGGTCAGTCGCTTTGGCGATATTAAGCTAGGCCCCGATCATGCCGTGCCCGACTATAGCTATAAGAGCTGGATTGCCATGCTGTTTTCGGCGGGGATGGGGATTGGATTGATGTTCTTCGGCGTTGCCGAACCCGTGATGCATTACTTAGCGCCGCCCGATGCAACCCCTGAGAGTTTGGCAGCCGCTAAAGAGGCGATGAAGATCACTTTCTTCCATTGGGGCATACATGCGTGGGCGATTTACGGGGTGGTTGCCCTGAGCTTGGCCTATTTTGCTTATCGGCATAAGTTGCCCTTGTTACCTCGCAGCGCACTCTATCCCTTAATCGGTGAGCGCATTCATGGCCCGATTGGCCACTGCGTCGATACCTTTGCGGTATTGGGGACAATGTTTGGGGTAGCGACCTCCCTAGGCTTTGGGGTGTTGCAGGTTAACTCGGGCCTAAGCTATTTATTCGCGCAACTGCCAAATAACACCACGGTGCAAGTGTCGCTGATTATTGGCATTACCTTACTCGCCACTTTGTCGGTTTTTTCGGGACTCGATAAAGGGGTGAAGCGCTTAAGTGAGCTTAACTTAGGCTTGGCCCTTATTCTGCTGCTGATTGTGTTAATCCTTGGCCCAACGGTGATGTTGCTACAGGCTTTTGTGCAAAATACTGGTAGTTATCTGAGTGATATTGTTAATAAAACCTTTAATCTGTATGCCTATCAGCATAAGGAAGACTGGCTTGGCGGTTGGACGCTACTCTACTGGGGCTGGTGGATTTCGTGGTCACCTTTTGTCGGCACCTTCATTGCGCGGGTGAGTCGCGGCCGTACCATACGTGAGTTTTTAGTCGGCATTTTATTTGTACCTTCGGCGCTGACCTTTTTGTGGATGACGGTATTTGGTAACTCGGCCATCGACGCTATTATGAATCAAGGCGCGACCTACCTAAGCGAAGCGGTGAATACCAATGTTCCCGTGGCGCTGTTTGT
The DNA here is from genome assembly GCF_014647135.1 of Shewanella xiamenensis. Classification (GTDB taxonomy): domain Bacteria; phylum Pseudomonadota; class Gammaproteobacteria; order Enterobacterales; family Shewanellaceae; genus Shewanella; species Shewanella xiamenensis. Next base: position 188,721 of record NZ_BMOP01000006.1, on the reverse strand, counting down.
GTTTTTTGAACATATGCCGTACCCGCACCTGTTATCGGGCATTGGGATTTGTTTAGTGGTGACCTTTTTTGTGACTTCATCTGACTCGGGATCCTTAGTGATCGACAACCTGACTTCGGGGGGCGATAACAATGCACCCGTTTGGCAACGGGTGTTCTGGGCATTACTCCAGGGTGTGGTGGCCTCAGTGCTGCTGCTTGCGGGTGGCTTACAGGCACTCCAAACCGCCGCTATTGCCAGTGCGATGCCATTTTTATGCGTGATGCTGCTGATGTGTTTAGGGCTGTATAAGGCGCTGAAGGACGATTGGCTTAAGATCAACAGCGTGCAGCTCCATACCACCAGTGTGCAATATGCTAAGACCAATATCAGCTGGGAGGAGCGTATCGAAGTCTTAGTGTCGCATCCCACGGAAGATGAGGCGCGTATCTTCCTCAATAATGTCGCGACACCAGCGTTATCTAAGGTGTGTCAGCAATTTATGAGCAAGGGACTGACGGCGGATCTTGAGTATCTCGACGGCAAAGTGCGATTGGTGATTAGCAACGAAGCCTATCAACCCTTCGTATACGGTGTGCGGATGCGCTGCTTTGAAATCGTCAATCCGGTCGGTGAAGAGTTAGAGCAGGGCAACAATTGGTATTATCGCGCCGAAGTGTACTTAGAGCAGGGCGGCCAGCACTATGATGTGATGGGCTATACCGAAGAGCAGCTATTGGCGGATGTGGTCACCCAATACGAGAAATACCTGCACTATTTGCACTTGTCCAATGCTGACCAAGGACATGTCGCCTAAACGTTTTGCGCATCAGAAATATTGCCCCAAGGAATAACTCGGATTATCCTTGGGGCACTTTTTTAGGGGTTATCAGTTAGGTGTGAGCATGTCAGCAAATCCAGGCCAGAGTAAGTTAGATCAAGTCTTAGCCCAAGAGCGGGAATACCGCGCGAAGCGTGAGGGCGGTTACCGCGAGCAGGCGCTCAAATTGTATCCTTGGATCTGTGGCCGCTGTACCCGCGAATTTACCTCAAAAAATTTAAGCGAGTTGACGGTTCACCATAGAGATCACAACCACGACAACAACCCATCCGACGGCTCGAATTGGGAATTATTGTGTCTCTATTGCCACGATAACGAACATTCACGCTTCGAAGAACTGATCCGCTACGGCAGTACCACAGAAACCAAGCAAGCGGCGGCGACCTATAATCCCTTTGCCGATTTAAAAGCGATGATGAAAAAGTAGCGATAAAAGTAAAAAGCCTGCAATTTCAGGCTTTTTTTGCAAGTCGTGCCTCGGCTTCCAGCCATTTAGCGCGGCTTAGCACCTGTTGATTTTCGTCGCCTTCGAAATGGGCTTTGCGGGCGGGAAGTTGCGCGATAATCGCGGCATGTTCTGCATCGCTGCTATCGCGCCAAGCGACAATCTCATCGATATGGCGAAAACAGCCCATGCAATAATCTTCATCATTTAAGCCGCAGCGGGCGACGCAGGGGGAGAGCATACTTTTCCTCTAAAACTCTTTTCTTTAATTGGCTTTTTTGGGTATACACACATGGATTGCCAACTGGTATAGCAAGTTGGCCAAAACTGCGGCGATACTAGCAGCTTTAGGCGCCATATGGGCAGCGATATTAAGTCAAATGCGCCTTGAAATTTGTAAAGGCTTAATGACGGCATAGTTTTCAAAGTGACGGCAAAGTTTTCAAAATAGTTTTCAAACTGGTTTTAAAAACAGTGCTGTTGTGAAGGCTTGGCGGCTAAGGCCAATAAGAGAGTCAAATGGAACACATCAGAGTAAAGCAAATTCAGCATGGCAATTAAGCTCGATAATCATAAGCAGGCAAGGGTCGAGCGTCAGGACAGGCTCAGGGCGCACTTTATCCAATTGGATAAGTTACTTGAGCAGAGTCGCGCCCTGTGGCAAGTCCGTGCCTTTGAGGCAAAAGCACTGCCTTGGGCGGCGCAATTCCCAAGGCTAGCAACCACCCTTTGGGCGCTTGATGATGCTGTGCTCGATAGTTTGGATGCCGAGCAATCGGCGTTAGTCGATGCCTTATCTCCTGCACTCAAGCAGGATCTTGCCGCGTTAGGCTTAGACTGGGATCTGTCTTTACTCCTATCCTCCTTTGCCGAACTTTCGCTGGGCTCAGATATTGATTCAGATATAGGCTTTGATATTGGCTCTGATGATATTGAAACTGCTACTTCACCTCGTATTGATCTTACCGAGCTGGCTCACTTTAGCGCCCATATAAAAGGCCGTAAGTGGGAGCAGATCACTGCCTTTGTGCAGCATTTGCCCGATGCGGGATTACCCGTGCTGGAGTGGTGTGCGGGCAAAGGCCATTTAGGCCGCTTAATAGCCAAAGCACGTGGTGTGGATGTGTTAAGCCTCGAGTGGCAGGCGATGCTCTGTGAAGAGGGCCAAGCCTTTGCTGATAAATGGCAATTATCACAGCGATTTCTCTGTGCTGATGCCTTCGCTATCGAAGGTAATGCTTGCGAAAATTCCACTCATCAAACCAATCCTTTTCGCGCCCAGCAACAGGCGGTGGCGTTGCATGCCTGTGGCGATTTGCATGTGCGTTTACTGCAATTAGCCGCAGCGGCGGGCACCCAGGCTCTGGCGATTTCACCTTGCTGCTATCATTTAATTCAAGCTAATCAATATCAAGGCTTATCGACACTCGCCAAACACAGCGCTCTACGTTTAAGTCGCCATGACTTGCAATTGCCTTTACAACAGAGCGTGATTGCAAATCCGAAACAACAGGCGCTGCGGCATCAGGAAATCGCCTGGCGGCTCGGTTTTGATGCGTTGCAGCGAAGCTGTCGTGGCATAGATGCTTATTTACCTTTACCCGCAATAAAGCAAAGTCAGCTGAGTGGTGAGTTTGCCGAGTTTTGCCATTGGGCGGCAGCGCAAAAGGCGGTTACCTTAGATGCAGATTGTGATTTTGACGCTTGGCTCGAGATAGGAAAGCAGCGACAAAGGTTAACCCGACGCATCGATTTGGCGGCGCATTTATTCCGCCGTGCGCTGGAGCTGTGGTTAATTCTCGATCGTTGCTGCTTTTTGCAGGAAAGTGGCTATCGGGTGACCCTGAGGGAATTTTGTGCAAACAGTGTGACACCCAGAAATGCGCTGATTTTGGCGCAAAAATTGAGCGAGTAAAAAACAATCTACTATTTAATGTTATACCTGACTGTTTTTTATAAAGTATTTCTTTATTAGTTCATTTTGAATTAACGGATTGGCGGCATGATCGTCACAAGGGTTTATAAACCCTGTGAGACAAGTCTAAGGCGAAAGATGGTTTTTTATTGAATCATCGGGCTTTTCTTGTTCAAATGTCGCCTTAATGACACATAACAACTAAAAACTGACCTAAAAGATCAGTGATCCTAGTGAGCGAATAAAACAGTTTCATGAAATATTCCCGCGTATTTATTAATAGCCTTGCCTATGAACTGGCACCTGTGGTGGTTTCCAGTAGTGAGCTAGAATCTCGCCTCGCGCCTCTATATCAAAAATTTCGCATTCCCATGGGGCAACTTGCGGCCTTAACGGGTATTACCGAACGCCGTTGGTGGCCAAAAGGGCATCAATTATCTGATGGAGCGATTAAAGCGGCGCACAAGGCGATAGCAGAAACGGGAATAGAAGTCGCCGAACTGGGCGCTGTGGTGTACACCGGCGTTTGCCGTGACCAGCACGAACCCGCCACCGCCTGTCGGATTGCGGCGGCCTTAGGGGTGTCGAAGGACACGGCGATTTACGATATCAGCAATGCCTGTCTTGGGGTGTTGTCGGGCATTTTAGACATTGCCAACCGTATCGAGCTTGGTCAAATTAAGGCGGGCATGGTGGTGTCTTGTGAATCGGCGCGGGATATTGTCGATGTGACCATTGATAATATGTTGGCCGATCCGACCATGCAGAATTTTGCCCAGTCGCTGGCGACCTTAACTGGCGGCTCTGGCGCGGTGGCGGTGATCCTGACCGATGGCAGTTTGCCGCTGACGAATGTGCGTAAGCATCAGTTACTTGGCGCCTCCCATTTATCTGCGCCGCAGCACCATCAACTGTGTCAGTGGGGTTTGCAGGAAGTAGGTCACAATATTTACCGTGAGTTTATGCGTACCGATGCGGTGACCTTACTCAAAGAAGGGGTCGAGCTGGCAAAGCACACGTGGGAGCATTTCCTCGCTCAGCGGAATTGGTTGGTCGAGCAGGTCGACAAAGTAATCTGTCATCAGGTCGGCGCTTCAAACCGCAAACAGGTCTTGAGTGCGTTAAATATTCCACCTGAAAAAGAATTTCCAACATATCAACTGCTCGGCAATATGGGCACAGTCTCTTTACCCGTCACTGCGGCCATGGCACACGATCAAGGCTTTTTACGCCCAGGGGATCAGGTGAGCTTTTTAGGTATCGGCAGTGGTTTGAACTGTATGATGCTGGGCATTAAGTGGTAGTTTTTCAAGGATTGTTATTTGCCTTAGCCGACGCTTGAGAGCAAGGTTTGCTAGGGCATTTTTATGCTTATTGGTTTAGCGATGGGCATTAGCACTGAGCATAGGTAAAGGCGAATTTACCTGCACAGGCTACCAATACAAAATAATTAAAACAAAAGATAGGAAGCGTCATGTTAGACACTCTGTTGCCGTTTAAACGTCATTTTCTTAGCCGTAATGGCAACAAGCTGCATTACATCAATGAAGGCCAAGGTGAACCTGTGGTCATGGTGCACGGTAATCCAAGTTGGAGTTTTTATTACCGTAATCTCGTGAGCGCCCTTAAGGATACTCACCAGTGTATCGTGCCCGACCATATTGGTTGTGGCCTGTCGGATAAGCCGGATGACAGCGGTTACGATTACACCTTAAAGAATCGCATTGACGATTTAGAGGCGCTGCTCGATAGCCTAAAGGTAAACGAAAACATTACCTTAGTCGTCCACGATTGGGGCGGTATGATCGGCATGGGCTATGCTGCGCGTTACCCTGAACGAATTAAACGTCTGGTGATTTTAAATACCGGCGCCTTCCATTTACCCGAAACTAAACCCTTACCGCTGGCGCTGTGGATCTGCCGTAATACACTGCTTGGCACCGTATTAGTGCGTGGTTTTAATGCGTTTTCATCGATAGCCTCCTATGTTGGGGTAAAGCGTCAGCCGATGTCCAAGTACATTCGCGAGGCCTATGTCGCGCCGTTTAACTCATGGGCAAATCGGATTTCGACCTTGCGTTTTGTGCAGGATATTCCGCTAAAACTGGGTGACAGAAACTATCAGCTAGTGTCGGATATTGCCGCCAGTCTGCCAAAGTTTGCCAAGGTACCGACACTGATTTGCTGGGGTTTACAGGACTTTGTGTTCGATAAGCACTTTTTAGCCAAATGGCGCGAACATATGCCCCATGCACAGGTGCATGAATTTGCCGATTGTGGTCACTATATCCTCGAAGATGCGAGCGATGAGGTGATTACCCATATCAAACACTTTATGGCTGAGGCGCAAACGCCAGCGGCAGAAGTGCAGCACGTTGAAATGGTGCCGGTCACAGAGCCTGAGGAAGAGACTCAAGCGCCACAGGCCGCACATTAATGGCTAGAGTGGAGGATGCGCAGCTCGGCCATGGGACATCTACCGCCGAGCAAGCAAGCTATGCCAATATCTGTCGGCATTTAAAGCAAGCCGCCCATCACATTCCCCATCATCTTGCGGTTGCGGTGCAACAGGGCAAGGGTAAATCCCTTGCCAATCTGACTTACCAAGAACTCGATTTTATTAGCCTCGATAAACAAAGCGATGCCATCGCCTTCGCGCTCAATGCCCATGGGTTGACACGGGGGATGAAGGCGGTGCTGATGGTCACCCCGAGTCTGGATTTTTTTGCGTTAACGTTTGCGCTGTTTAAGGCGGGGATTATCCCCGTGCTGGTTGACCCAGGCATGGGCATTAAAAACCTTAAGCAATGTTTTATTGAAGCTGCGCCCGATGCCTTTATCGGTATCCCTAAAGCCCATATCGCCAGACGCTTATTAGGCTGGGGTAAGGGCAGCGTGCAGCATCTTATCAATGTGGATAGTAATCCACGCGGAGTTGCTGGCACGCTATCGCGCTTACTCACGGGCGCGCCAAGTTTAGCGTCGATACTCTTATCAACAGCTAAGTCGTCTACAGCTAAGTCATCTGTGGCTAAATTGTCGGAACAGGGCGAGTACCCGATGGCGCTGCTTAGGCATGACGAGATGGCGGCGATTCTCTTTACCAGTGGCAGCACGGGGACGCCAAAGGGCGTTGTCTATAGCCATGGCATGTTTGAGGCGCAAATTCAGGCGCTAAAACAGGATTATGGCATTGCACATGGCGAGCGTGATTTAGCGACATTTCCGCTATTCTCCCTCTTTGGTCCGGCGCTCGGTATGGCATCGATTGTGCCTGAGATGGATGCCAGTAAACCGATTACGGCCAATCCTGAATTTTTATTTGCCGCCATTGAGAAATACCAATGCAGCAATATCTTTGTTAATCCAGCCTTGCTTGAACGTTTAGGCCGCGCCGGTGAGCAAACCGAGTCGAAAAAGCAGCACAAACTCAGCAGTGTGAAACGCGTAATTTCCGCTGGCGCGCCCGCGACTATTGCCTCGATTGCACGCTTTAGCAAAATGCTCAGTGACGGCGTGCCTGTACTCAATTCCTACGGCGCTACCGAATCCTTACCCATCAGCATGATTGCCAGCGACGAGCTATTTACCACGACTCAAACCACAGACAATGGCGGTGGGATTTGTGTCGGTCGTGCCATCGATGGTGTCAGCATCGAGATTATCGCCATCACTGAGGATAACATCTCTGAGTGGGATAATGGCATGCGTCTTAACGCGGGGGAAATTGGCGAAATAGTGGTAACAGGCCCTATGGTGAGCCAGTCCTATTATCGCCGCGAAACGGCAACGACGGCGGCTAAAATCTGGGACCGCGAGCAGCAAACCTTTAAGCACAGAATGGGCGACCTTGGCTATCTGGACGACAGCGGCCGGTTGTGGATGTGTGGCCGCAAAGCCCATAGAGTCGATGCCACCCAAGGTGGGCAGTTTGTTAAACGGTACTATTCCATTCCGAGTGAGCGTATTTTTAATACCCATCCGAATGTGAAGCGTTCGGCGTTAGTGGGGATCAAAGTGAAGGGGCAAGGCGGCGCGAGTGAGATTGAACCCCTCATCTGCATCGAGCTTGACCAATCTTTGGTATGCAATAAGAGTGCGCAGCTCTATCAAGAGCTGATGGCGATTGCCGAGCAGTATAGCCACACTCAGGGGATTAGACGTTTTCTCATTCATCCCGATTTCCCTGTGGATGTGCGCCACAATGCCAAAATATTTAGAGAAAAATTAGCCGTTTGGGCGCAATCGCAAACCAAAGGCTGATGTTCATTTAAGGGACTTTTAACCTTACTCGTCTAGATTTTCTGTTGCTTTTTAGTGGCATAGGGATGAAATATTATTCCATTGCATATAAGCGCTGAACTTAATACTGTAAACGACACTGTGTGTCTCGGAATAGCAAGATGACCGATAATTGTTCCATTTCTCTCGCCCCTACGGACTTAGAATGTACGCCGTCGCAACCAACAGGCCTAAACCCAGTGGGCGGTGACCAAGCATGTAGCAAACTAAGTCTCGATAAGCGTGAGCAAGTCGCGCTTTATGCCTTGGCGGCTAAGGTCAGCCATGCCTTTGTGACTGGCGCGGGGGGATTTTTGGGTAAGGCGATTTGCCTACGCTTACTTGCTGCTGGGATTAAGGTGACAGGGTTTGCCCGTGGCCATTACCCTGAGCTTGAAGCTCTTGGCGTGACTATGGTTCAGGGAGATTTAGCCAATCCTGAGCAAGTCAAACAGGCGATGCAGGGCTGCGATATCGTGTTCCATGTGGCCTCAAAAGCGGGTGTATGGGGCGACAGGGACAGCTATTTTTGCCCTAATGTGAAGGGAGCAGCTAATGTGATTGCCGCTTGTAAAACGCTTAAAATCAGCAAATTAGTTTATACCAGCACCCCTAGCGTGACCTTTGCGGGCGAGGATGAATCGGGTATTGATGAATCGACGCCCTACGCCAGCCGTTTTTTAAATTTTTATGCTCACTCCAAGGCGATTGCCGAGAAGATGATGCTCGATGCAAATCAAGCATCGATAACTGCATCGGCGTATGCGCTAAAGACCGTTGCCCTGCGGCCGCATTTGATTTGGGGTCCTGGCGATCCCCATCTTGTGCCGCGGGTACTGGAACGTGGCCGTTTAGGAAAGTTAAAACTGGTTGGCCGTGAAGATAAACTGGTCGATACCATTTATATCGATAACGCCGCTTATGCCCACATTCTGGCGGCCGTTGAGCTTTGCCAAGTCTCGCCTAAGTGCCAAGGGAAAGCCTATTTTGTCAGTAACGACGAGCCTCTAACTATGGCCAAGATGCTGAACCTCATCCTAGCCTGTGATGGGTTGCCGCCTGTGACCGCGCGAGTGCCACAGACCCTAGCCTATGTGGTGGGCGCAGTGTTAGAAATGACATATCGACTGCTGAATAAGCAAGAAGAGCCGATAATGACGCGCTTTGTCGCTAAACAGCTTTCCTGTAGCCATTACTTCGATATCAGCGCGGCAAAACGGGACTTTGGTTATCATGCCTTAGTGTCGATAGACGAGGGTATGAGGCGCCTCAAGGCATCGCTCTAGTGCAGTATTTAGCACAGGACAAACTTGGTGATATCTTATGCCATTACGGTAACCTAATGGATTAAAGCGTTAATGGCGTGCGACGATTGTAATACTTCGATTTTTCGGCAAAAGATTGGCCGCTGCAAACGCTGCATGTGGCAGTTGACGTTGCTGTCGCTTATCGGTTGGCCGTTGTGGTGGTATCTCTACAGTGACGCTCCACGTGAGGTCAACTCCATCGCCTTACTGTTTTTCTGCTCAGCCTTTAGTGGTTTGTTGTTACTGCATCTTGTGGTATTAGTCGCGCGTCGTCTGCTCGGGCGCGAATAGTTTTGCACTTCTTATCGAATCATTTTTTTACCCCTTGCAGTGGATAGTCATGCTCGCCATTTACGCTATTTCAAGCGGCCATTCTTGCCCGCGGATTTTTCATTTTCGCTTAATACTCAAGTGTTAAACAGTGCGCTCAAACAGCTCGCTTTTCACACCGTTAGCGCAAACGCTATCGATTTGTGCTGGCTAAGGCGTGAGTAGTGATGAGTCCGTGAGCGTTAGGACTAGGCTTAAATCTGATATAGAGTACGATAAATGCTCCGAAGATAGGGTCTAGTGCAACTAGTTGTTTTGGCTGTTTAGTATGGATTTAAACAAATTTTAATCTGCTATTTTAAACTTTTTACCCTGTTTCACTGTTTTTGGTGTCGCTAAGTATTAAGATCGAGCATGGCGATGTGGCCGAGAAAACTCGGTATTTTTAGGTTTTAGGGAGTGTTATGGAGTTTTTTACCACGCTATTTGTGGGTTACCCGATATGGGTTTGGTTAATGTTTTTTGGCTTTGTGTTGGCATTGTTAGCCTTCGACTTAGGCGTGCTACACAAAGAGCAACACGAAATTACCGTGGCAGAGAGTCTTAAGTTATCGGCCTTTTATATCTGCATGGGTCTGTTGTTCGGCGCTTGGTTATGGTGGTACAAGGGTTCGACCGCGGGGATGGAATACCTCACGGGTTACCTTATCGAAAAATCCTTATCTATGGATAACGTCTTCGTTATCGCGCTTATTTTCAGTAGCTTAGGCATTCCCCGTCTGTATCAACACCGAGTGTTATTCTGGGGGATCATGGGCGTTATTGTGCTACGTGCGATTATGATTGGCTTAGGCGCGGCGCTGGTGGCGCAATACCAAGGCGTGTTGGTGTTATTCGGCCTGTTCTTGATTTTCACCGGTATTAAGATGCTCTTTTCCGATGATGAGCATGGTGATATCCAAGATAATAAGTTTTACAAATGGTTACGCTCTAAAATGCGTTTTACCCCAAGCCTTCATCAAGAGAAGTTTTGGGTAAGGGGAGAGGAGCATCAACTCAGCAAAGGCTGGTGGGCAACGCCTCTGTTTTTGGCGTTGATCTTAGTCGAAACCGCGGATCTGGTGTTTGCGGTGGACAGTATTCCGGCGATTTTTGCGATTACCCAAGATCCCTTTATCGTCTATACCTCTAATATTTTTGCGATTTTAGGTCTGCGGGCATTGTATTTCGCCCTCGCGGCCATGGTGCATCGTTTCGAGTACCTCAAGTATGCGCTATCGGTCGTGTTAGTGTTTATCGGTGTAAAAGTCGGACTGGTGTACTTTAATCATGAAGGCATTGTGGACTTTAAAATCCCAACGGCCTTATCCCTTGGTGTCACCTTCGGCCTCTTGCTGGCGGGGGTATTATTCTCCCTGTGGAAGACGCGCGAGCAGAAGTAAGCTAATGTTTTTCTACCTAAAACTGGCGCCATAGTGCGCCAGTTTTTTATTCGGTCATCTCAAAGATAGGTTGTGATTGCCTGGGTTATTGACCGATGAAATAACTTCTATTTGCGGTTTTTAGGTTTGGTAAAAGTGTGCAAACTGTTCTATTTTTCGTATAGACAGTCGTTTGGCTCGGGCTTTCTTTCTACTTGGGTAATCGTTCGCCTTACAGCGCACTGAGCCAAATATAGATAGTCTGTTTTCATCAATTTTGCACTAATAACAATAAATTATTAGCACCATCAAATTTGTGGCTTAGCTCTTTATCTGCCGGAATGGGACGACAGTTTGGCTCATTCTGAGATGTTGGCCATTACGCCACGCCATCATTACAAATAATCGAACAGATGACCGCGAACCAGGCCGTTAATGCCGAGGATCGTACGAGGAGAAAGATCATGTCTATGGTGAGTGCGAAGGAATTTGCTCATTGGCTAAAGAAACGCTTCGAGGGTGTTGAAAAGGGCGTGAGTTTAACTCGAGAAGATATCAATCAGCTGACCGGACGCCAAAATTTTTCATTGGTGTTTGTCCATGATATTCACTACGAGTTGATGCGTTTTGGCATCGCCTTTGTGACAGACACGGGGCGCGATACATATTATCTTGTGCGGGTTTTCGATAAACCTTGGCGAAATCAATTGGAGCAGGACTCTGAAAAGGAGCTGTTCTCTAACGTAGTGTCGATTAATTTACTGCGTTAAGACGTCAATTCGTGGCATTTATCAGTGCAATTTTGCTTGAGGTGGTGAGTGCTTTCGAAGCACCTCGGCGCGCTGCTGCGCAAGCACGACAGCCCCTGTTACATGAGGATTAACAGGGTTAATAAATCGCGTCTTTACGTGACTTAACTTCTCCTAATTTCGTTACACTCTCTCTCTTTACACCTTAAATCCGCCGCGAAAAGTGCAAATTTGCTTGTTCTTCGGCATGGATTTTCCTAAGGTAATTGAAAATGATTTTCACTGAGGCTCATATGAATACTCATCTGCAATTACAGGTTAAGCATTGGCTCGAAAATGACCCCGATCCCCGCACTCAGGCACAACTGCAAGCCTTAATCGACGCCGGCAATGACGCCGAACTCGAGGCACGTTTTGCGGGACGGTTAGAGTTTGGTACCGCCGGATTACGCGGTGTGGTGGGCGCAGGTCCTATGGGCATGAATCGCTTGGTTATCCGCCAAACATCTGCTGGGCTTGGTGCCTATTTGCTCGAACAAATTAAAGATGCCGCCGAGCGCGGGGTTGTGATTGGTTACGATGGCCGCCACGATTCACGCACTTTCGCCCATGATACCGCCAGTGTACTCACCGCGATGGGGATTAAAGTGCGTCTCACCGCCAAAGTGGCGCCAACGCCGCTGGTGGCCTTTGGGGTTAAGCATTTTAATGCTGCAGCGGGTATTGTGGTGACTGCCAGCCATAACCCACCACAATACAATGGCTACAAAGTGTATTGGGAAAACGGCGCGCAGATTATCCCGCCCCATGACTCAGGTATCGCCGCTAAGATTGAGCAGGCGGCAACCCAAGCAATTCCGTTTATGGATCAGGCTGATGCCATCAAGCACGGTAAATTGATTTGGCTTAATGACGATTATTACGAAACCTATCGCCGCGGCGTGATGCACGCCAATGTGCTGCAAAATCACACTGCGCCCGAAAAAGTCAGCCTTGCCTATACCGCTATGCATGGTGTGGGCGCTGAAATGGCTGAAACTGTGCTTAAGGACACGGGTTTTACCCAAGTCTACTCGGTGGCGGCGCAGCGCGAACCCGATGGGGATTTCCCAACGGTTAACTTCCCTAATCCGGAAGAAAAGGGTGCGATGGACTTAGTCATCGCCGAAGCGAAAAAACATGCCGCCATGCTTGCTTGCGCCAATGATCCCGATGCCGACAGATTTGCGGTTGCAGTACGTAAGGATGATGGCGAGTATCAAATGCTAACAGGCGACCAAGTGGGCGTGCTCTTTGGCCATTATCTGTTAAGCCATGCCGCGAAAGACCAACGACTGGTGGGCACGACTATTGTGTCCTCCAGTCTATTATCTAAAATTGCCAAAGGCTTTGGCGTTGAAAGTTATACCACGCTCACCGGTTTTAAATGGCTGATGAATGTGGGGATTGCGCAGAGTCAGCCTGAAAATCAATTCCTGTTTGCCTACGAAGAGGCGCTGGGTTATACCGTCGGTAGCATGGTGTGGGATAAGGATGGCCTATCGGCCTTAGTTGCCTTCGCCCAATTAACTGCCGAACTTGCTGCTAAAGGGCAAAGCATTTGGGATAGACTCGAGCAGATTTACCGCGAGCAGGGTTTTCATCTCAATGCCCAAGTCAGCATTGCCTTAAAACCCGACACGCCGAATATCGGCGCGTATCTGCGTGAACATCCGCCGCTGAAGATTGGTGAACATGCCGTGGTGTCGACCGATGATCTCAAGGCGTTAGAACGCCGATTTGCCGACGGCAAGGTTGAGAAAATCAATCTGCCCGCCAGTGATGTATTAACTTATCGCTTAGCCAATGGCGCGCGGGTGATAGTACGGCCATCGGGCACTGAGCCTAAAATCAAGTGTTACTACGAGGTGGTTGAGCCTATGACGGCGCAAGATACCTTAGCCACGGCGCAAGCGAGAGCGACTAAGGCGATGGAGGTGTTTATTTCAGCCCATCAGGCAAGCCTGCCTAAGTAATCCTGTTATTCTTCGTTAAATAAATTCAGCTTCACTCAAAGGCTACTGACATGATGCTGTCAGTAGCCTTGTTTTATTCTTGTTGTCGTCCGCTGGTGATCCACATTTATAACGTGATGAATCATTGGCATTTTTCAACAAGGAGAAAGTGAAAATGTTATCAATTGCACCGTTAGTTTGGGGTGAAATTCCTGTCAGTGATATGGATCGTGCCATCGCTTTTTATCAACAACATTTCGGCGTTGAATTTAAGCGTGACGACATGGAAGACATGCAATACGCCACGATTGAAACAGAGGATGAAGGCGCACCAAGCATTGGCCTCGTTAAATGCAGCATGAGCAAACCGTCGATGGACGGTAGCACTGTATACTTGCATTTCAGCACTCAATTGCAACCTTTAGTGGATAAACTCGTGGCCGCCAATGTGACTATGCTATTGCCTGTGACGCCTATCAAGGATGGCGGTTGTGGTTATATCGCCCTGTTTGTGGATAGCGAAGGCAATAAGGTCGGCCTCTGGTCGCAAAACCAGTAATTGAAACCTTGCGGAGTCGTGCTTTGGCACGACTTTTTGCTCTCTGTTTTACATTGATATTTATAAGATATTGTTGGCTACCAGCGTCTGGCTATGCACCTAAAACAATAGATATCAAATGACAGGCCTTAATTAATAACCTTAAGTGATGGTGAAAGTGAACACGACAATAGAACTGGTTTATTTGGCGGCTCAACCTATGCTTGGGCTGAGTACGCGCACCAACAATAGCACCGAAATGGCGGGTGAGGGCGGCAAGATTGCAGCGCTTTGGCAGACATTCTTTGAATCATCACAACTCACGGCGATGCTCGATTCTCCCATGTATGGGGTTTACTACGACTATGAGTCCGATATGACGGGAGACTATTCGGTTTTAGTGGGGAAAAGCGTTGAGTCTGTCAGCGAGACCGGCCCTTTTACGGCGTTGCAGCTGTGAGAAGGAAACTACCTTAAGTTCAGTGCGCAAGGGGAAATGCCCCACTGTGTGGTGGATCTTTGGGGACAGATTTGGCGCTACTTTAGTGCACCTAATTGTCCGCATCAGCGTGATTATCAAACGGACTTTGAAGTGTATCGAAGCGCCGATAAGGTCGAGATTTATATCGGGATCGTGTAGGCCGAATCCATAACGCTTTGCCTGTACACTATCGCTTGGGCGGCTAAGCTTTAGCGGTTAAGATCCCAAGCTTTTGTAGCAAACCTAATTTGAGGTGTGATTACTGTCCATGCGCCGTGCCGACCGCCTATTTCAAATAGTGCAAATTCTTAAACATCGACGACTGACGACCGCCCAAGAGCTGGCGGATCGTTTAGAAGTCTCGACTCGCACGGTTTACCGCGATGTGCAGGATTTGTGTTTGAGCGGCATTCCCATTGAAGGGGAGGCGGGCGTGGGTTATCTATTGCGCCACGAAGTGAATGTGCCGCCACTGATGTTTAACGAGGCCGAATTAGAGGCGATTCAAGTCGGCATGCGCATGGTGCAAACATGGGGCGGCAAAGAGCTTGGCAGTGCGGCGCGTCAGGCGATGATAAAAGTGGAAGCCGTGCTACCTAAGCGTTTGCAAGCCTATCAATCCTTGATGTTCTCGCCGGATTTTTATCTAGATTCCAACGAGTTTCAGTTTCTCGATCCGCTGCGTAATGCGGCCCAGCGCCGTGAATACGTCAAACTATTCTATCAAGATGTGAATAAAACCCTGACAGAGCGCGAAGTGCGGCCGCTCGCCATCTATTTTTGGCGCGGCACTTGGACCTTGCTGACCTGGTGTGAATTACGCCAAGATTTTCGCAACTTTCGGGTCGATCGTATCACAGGATTATTAAGGCTTAACTGCCATTTTGAACCGACGCCGGGACAGGAGTTAGAGGATTATATTTGCCTGATTGAAAGCCAGTCTTAACATTTGCGGTGATGGTGGTGTTGATAGAAAGCGATGGAATACCTCATTGAGTGAGGAAAACATTGTTTATATCGTTAACCATTCAAAGGAACTATGGTTCTAACACAATGGTTTTAGTCAATATTGATCAACCAAAGTCTTTGATTAATAAGGTTATTATGGATTTTTAATTTATGTTTAATGGCGTAAAAGCCATCTTAGCAGATCCAGCGTCTCGCATTATATGTACAATGTGGTATTTGGATATTTTACCCTGCACGGCTTATAAGGGCATGTTTGCTTGGTTTGACTCACAAAACGCATAAATGTTGTGCTGTACATACCTACGAGATCTATTCTTTCTGCTAAAATTTAGCGGGAAGGATAGCTTTGATATAGCGTAATGAGCATATATGATGACATTTCAGCGTTTTAGTCTGTTCACTTTGCTGTTTTGTATTGGAATATGGACATATATACCAAACTCATATGCTGTTGATACTTTTATTATTAATCCTCCTGAATCGAATAATGACCATAGATACCAATATACTTATGATCTGTTGACATTAATTATTGAAGCAACAAACAATGATTTTGGTGTTGGAACAATACAGATTTCTGATGTTGTCATGAGTCGTAACCGTATTTTTAGAGGATTATTAGAAGGTAAAACAGTCAACGTTATTGCTGAAGCATCCAATTCTCAGTGGGATGAAAAGTTAATTCCAATAAAAATTCCAATCCGGAAAGGTATTCAGGGTTTTAGAGTATTTATTATCAAGAAACAAAATTTATCCATTATGGAAAATATAAATACATTGGCGCAGTTAATGGCGTTAGATACCGGTTCTGGTAGCCAATGGTCAAGTAAAGCTGCCATGCAAAATGCTGGATTTAACGTTATTGAAAGTATTCAATATGATAATTTGTTTAATATGTTATCTATGGGGAGGTTTATTACTTTCGGACGTGGTATTAATGAGGCTTTTCAAGAGGTTGAACAGTTTAAGCAACAGTATCCCGATCTCGTTGTTGATGATAATATTTTACTGCATATACCCCTTGCAACTTATTATTATGTTGCACCAAATCAGCCGCGTTTAGCCACAAGAATAAAAGAGGGACTTAAACGAATAATTGCTAATGGAAAGTTTGATGAATTATTTTATCGGCGGCATTGCGAATTTTTGTTAAAAAGTAATATTAATCATAGACGAGTTTTTAAAATTAATAACCCACTCACTACTGAAGCAGAAATGACATCAATTGTTGGTAAGGACTTTTTGCTCGAACCAAGTAGTGATTTTTCGGCGCTATGTGAGAAGTACCATTAATCCCATATTTAATGGGAATATTAAGTTTTTCATTATCAAAAAAGTTAAATGGTTGTTAGCTGATCTGTGTGTGCTATTGATGGTTTACTTTCTTTAAAGAGGATTGGATTCTGTAACCAGATTAATACTGTTAACTGTATAGTAGATAAAAATTTTTCTTTATCCTCATTGCTAGCTATTGCTGTTTTGTTGGAGCATCATTATGCTAATTTCTGTTGTATTTTCACTGATTTGCACTATGAAGTAGTTGCTAGAGGAAATGATACGTAAGATGTCGAGACAGTTGTTGAGCTCCTCGACGCTGCATTTGCAGTGATGTGTCTGTGAGCAACCAATCGATCCTCTTAAATAACAGTGAATCAGGTCGTGTCTGTTGGGATATCGATAGCGATATTTAGGGGGGAATCGTTGTTACTACAATCATTGGCAATCGCTAATGAAGATGGTTAAACAGTAATCGTAAGTCGTATTAATGAAAAACGCTGCGGAGGCGCTATGTTGAAAATTAGTTCTAGCTTATTGATGTGTTTGGTGTTGTTTGCTTGTAGTTCTATGCCGAAAGATTGGTCTGGAATGTCCGCCGATGAAATATCTGCTTGGAAGTCGGCAGGTTTTAGTTCTGAAGTTGCTCAAAAGTGGCATCTTAGTGGATTTGATGCAGCGCAAGCGTCTGACTGGAACAAGGCTGGATTTAATCTAAAGGATGCGATGGCGTGGGGAGCACAGAAATTTGCCCCAGAAGAAGCTAAAAATTGGCGCGATTCAGGCTTTGACTTAGACGATGCTATTGAGAGTCGTAATAAAGGTTTGACCCCAATTAAACGTAATTAACCGTCTAATCTTACTGCAAATGGACGCATCATTTTGCGTCCATTTTTTAGCCCAATATCCTAATCAGGATGATTAATGATTACTTGTTTATCATTGGGTTCACCGGAGTTAAGCGCTAGCTATACTGCCAACAGTCATTCCTTTGATATCGGCAAAGGTTTCATCTTTTCACTTGTAACTCGTTTTGTGGGTCTCGCTTGCTTAATCTGCCAGCTGCAACTTAGTGAGTTCTGCGCCAGCGATAGCGCTTAAGTGCTGAGTGATTTTCTCAATCGGCCAATCCCACCATGCAATAGCAACGAGCTTATCTATCACTGTTTGCTCGAATCTTAGTTTAATAATAGCGGCAGGATTACCACCCACAACAGCATAGGGCGGCACATCTTTTGTGACGACAGATTGGCTTGCGATAATCGCGCCATGGCCAATCTTCACCCCAGGCATGATTGTGGCGTTATAACCAATCCAAACATCGTGACCGACACAAGTATCGCCCTTAAAAGGAAAGTCTTCTGGCTTAGGTGTTGCCTTCTCCCAGCCATTACCGAAGATATAAAAGGGATAAGTGGAAAAGCCAGACACTGAATGATTGGCGCCATTCATGATGAACTTAACGTCCCTTGCAATGGCACAAAATTTACCAATAATCAGTTTATCGCCAATAAAGTCAAAGTGATAAAGCACATTTGACTCAAATCTTTCGGGCCCCGCGGGGTCATCGTAGTAGGTGTAATCGCCGACGATAATGTTGTCGCGGCTAATAAAGTTCTTCAGAAAACCCACCTGAGGAAATCCTTTTAAGGGGGATTTATCATTCGGGTTAGGTCCCTGTTGGGATGGGGAATGCGTCGGCATGTTTGCCTCCCTTATTATTTAATAGCTAAGAATTCAGTTAAGAGCATGAAAGCCTGTCAAACCTCTGTTTAATGGTTTTACTCACTATAGGCCGCTTCCCTTGCCAATATGACATGTTTACGGGTTTCACCCCAGCGATAACCGCCAAGTTCACCAGTTTGGCGTAGCACCCGATGGCAGGGGATAAGTAATGCCACCGGATTAGCGCCAATCGCCGTACCGACCGCGCGTGAGGCCTTAGGCTTACCAATGGCCTTGGCAATATCACCGTAGGAGGCGACTTCTCCCTTAGGTAAATTCAGTAGGGCGCGCCACACATTAAGCTGAAAATTAGTGCCTTTTACCCAGAGTGAGAGCGGGGAAGGCTCACCTTGGTGAATAGTCTGAGTGCTGGATGCTATTGAACTAAGCTTTTTGGCACTCGTGTCAGCAAAGTACTGGCTAAAGAGGTGATCAATTAAGCTTGCTGTTTGCGCTGTGTCCTCATAAATGGTGGCCTGACTCCAGCTCTGCTTTAAACGTTCTAATGGCAATTGAATTTGCTGCATATCGACAAAATCAAACTGGCAAATGCCCCGGGCCGTTTGGGCGATAAAGGCCAACCCGAAGGGCGTGGAATGATAGCCATAGGCAATGCTGATCCCTAAACCCTGCTGGCGATATTCAAAGGGGGTGACCGCCTCGAGTTGCACAAAATGATCGTATAGACGCGAGCCACTGCTCAGGCCTAACTCATAACTGGCACTTAAGGTCGAGTGGGCCGGCTGCTGCAATAATTGTTTTGCCCGCTCTAGGGTTAAGGCCTGCAAATAACGTTTGGGAGTGATCCCCGCCCAGCGACTAAAGAGCCGTTGAAAATGGAATTCACTTAAATGGACGTGCGCCGCAATCTCAGCCAGTGAGGGTTGATGACCCACATGCTGACGAATAAAGTCAATGGCACGTGCAATTCGCTCGTAATCTTGGGTCATCGTTATCCATTCCCTAGGTTTTACAGATGGACACACCACCATCGACCAATAAGGCGATCCCTGTGGTAAAACTGGCCGCATCGGAGGCGAGATATAGCGCGGATTGGGCGATTTCCGCGGGATCTGCGAGGCGCTTGAGGGCATGGAGGTTCTTCACAAAGGCCATGGCCTCTGGGGTATTGGCAAACTCCCGTCCCATCGGCGTATCTGTGCCGCCTGGCAATAGCGCATTGACCCTAATCCCGCGCGCGCCGTACTCAACGGCCAAGGCTTGGGTTAAGCCAATCATCCCCGCTTTACTCGCCGCATAGGCTGCCGTTTGCGGAAAACCTATGGTATAGCCAACAAAGGAAGATGTAAAAATAATCGACCCTGTGCCACGTTTAAGCATCTGTGGCAATTGATATTTTGCCGCTAAAAATGCACTGGTAAGGTTGGTTGTTAGGGTGTTTTCCCATTCGGCACGGCTAAGCGCATCCGAATCCACGCCTAACTCACCATTAATACCGGCATTATTAAAGGCGATATCTAATCCGCCATACTGCTCAACAGCAAGTGCCACTAAATCACTGGCATACACCTCGTCAGTCACATCGCCCGCCAGATAAACTGCTTCACCGCCTTGGGTGATTATCTCATCCACCATTGAGGCCAATATGGCGCCGCGGCGCGCCCCCAGCACCAGTTTTGCGCCTTCACGGGCAAAGCGTTTTGCGGTGGCATAACCAATCCCCGAACTTGCCCCTGTAATGATTGCGACCTTTCCCTGTAACACTGCCATAGATATGTCTCCATTAATTGCCTCGGCCAATATGCGCCGATAGAGACATAGTGAAGGGTTAGGGGATGCAACTCGACCCGAATCTTGCGCTTTTACACTTGGTTGCTAACGTCGTGAAAGTTGGGTGGATTATTACTGAGTTTTAGGCAACGCCAGCGGCATAAATCAGTAGCAAAGACAGCGGGACGGAAACAACACCGATTAAGCGAAATTGATTCTTAAACGCTTGGGCTGACCATAGGGCAAATTTACGATGTTTACTCGGCGGCGTGCATGCCAAGCCTATTCCAACGCAGAGTAAGACAATGCCTATCGCCAAAAAGATCTGTGGAAATCGGGTATCGGCGCAATATTGGATAAAAATCAAACCCGCAATAATTCGGCTAACCACTTCAGCAATATGGAAGTAGGGCTGCTCGCTAAATGCAATGATACCGTTAGCGAAAGCCGCAGGCTTGATGACCATTACAAGGCTAAAAAACAGCATCAATAGGCCAAAAGCCGCAATAAAATACATCGTCATTCCTTGTATTGGTTCTTATGTATTTGGTATGGGAAGTGTGAGTAGCTGCACTTTATCTACTTTAACTTGAGTCGTAATTGTTCTATTTGCCTATCGATAGACGCAACCTGTGTATCTGCTTGCTGCGCCACAGCCGACATTTCTTGCGCCAAGCTTTGCTCCCAAGTCGCACCCGCAAGATTGTTATTGGCGTAACTTCTATCGTTTCTTAGCTCGACAATACGTTTATCCCTTTGGTCGATAATGAGTTTTCGGTCGTTCTCTAGTTTAGTGATTTCACGGCTAATACGTTGTTTATCAATAAAATCGCTAATTTCTTGTTTTTTATCTGAGTGAGTAACAGCGTTTGCATGGGTAATATCAGGGCCTTTAACCACGCTACCGACGCCGCTGAGATCTACGGGTTGGCTATTTTCATCACAGGGATCGGCCTGATATTTTCCATCGGCACATTGGTATACGGCGGCATTGGTCGAAAAAGGCAGGATAAGTGTAACTAGCAATAATGATTTTCTGTCCATAGAACACCCCATTGTTGATTTGGTTAGATTACTCTGTCGTGGTGTAAAAACCAACAGAGAGGTGGCGGGGCTTCATCATGCACCCGAATTCCGCTAAGCCGTTGGTATGGCAGCTGGTCTGTTACTTACAATTAGGACATTTTAACAATGAGAGTCTTGTTAAACTGTTGTTGAATCTGTCTTCGTTAAATTATTTAAAAGCAAAGTCAAAGTCGTGGGGCTTCACCCCACACCCGACCAAGAGGGGATCAACAGCAATTCCCTCTTGCCTCTTTTTAACAAGAGTCCTTGCCGTCCCAACGGAGTTGAAAACCCCTTGTGCTCATTGTCAAATTTGCTATCGCTTCCGAAGGATGGGCTTTACATCCATGTAAAGCGCCCAGTTCGGCAGTCCCTACCTCTCGCTCATAAGCGCGAAAATCACCGATTTTCATTCGCCCCTGCACCTGCGAAAGCTAGCTCGGCATCTGATAGGCAGGATGCCTGAATGTTGTGAAGTGCAAGGATGCACGCGAACGACCATGGCAAGACTCACGCAATTTGTCTATTCGCCCTGCGGCAACTCCGAGGGGGAGGTGAACTCCTTTCGCGTTTGTGTTATTTGCAAGTCATGCAAAGCAAACTGAGTAATGCTTACAACCACTTTTAGCAATTTAACAATGGGTGTCTCGTTAAATTTGTCTCGTTAAATTTCAGGTGCCACTGGATTATGTAATGAAGGATATGAACACGAATCAAGTGGTGAAGGGGAATATTAAAACCACATATTCAGTTTTAATCCCATTGATTTCGTGAACCACGTTACAATACAATCAATCTACTAACATTCTATTTCTGGAATCGTAACTGTGGTGATTAATAAATTTTTCAAGGGTTTCATTTCCTTTTCGCTCATGTTATTAGTTGGAGCTTTGGGTTCAGGATTGTGGGAAGTTGCAGTAAAAGACTTGCTTTACTGGTTAGGTGGTATTTTTGTTCGTCTAGCTACTTCAATACATTCAGGGTATATTGATAGACTATATGCGCAAGTAGGTTCTGGCGCGGATTCCCTTTACTTTATTCCTTCACTTTTCATTTTGTTATTTATTATATCCTCACCATTTATTGTCTTTTATATTCTCAGAAATAATTGGAGAAAACTTGAACTCGCAGAAAGAAAACTTACAAAACT
Organism: Shewanella xiamenensis; assembly: GCF_014647135.1. Classification (GTDB taxonomy): domain Bacteria; phylum Pseudomonadota; class Gammaproteobacteria; order Enterobacterales; family Shewanellaceae; genus Shewanella; species Shewanella xiamenensis. The sequence goes on along the minus strand of NZ_BMOP01000006.1, from coordinate 166,585 downwards.
ATCGACAGCCAGTACAGATATCATTAAAGAAAAAGAACCCTTAACAGTAAATTCTAATGTTAGCTCTATAAATGAAAATATTAATTCTTTCATTCAAAGTGCAACATTAAAAAAACGTAAATATGGTCAATATATTGTCATCATGATGGTGGTTTATTTTTTCATCTCAGTTGTATACACAGATTTATTAATTGCTTCATTGGTGAATTTAAAGGCTGTCAAAGGCATTGAACGCCGCTTAGAAATAATTAGACCTTATACTTCCGATAGGGATTATATGCTCTTGGTTAGCGAGTTTAGGCAAATAGATGACAGAGAGAAAACTCAGGTTTTAATATCAAAAATCAACTCGGTAGCTACTGAAAGCCATGTAATTTTGCCAAAGTTAGACCTTTACGGGATTAATTAATTTTAGAGGAAGTATAGTTTATAAAGCGTACCCGTTAACGGATACGCTTTTCTCCTGCCCATCCCCATATACCTATAAGCGCACTTAGCCAACGCTGTGAAGCGTTGGCACGTTAATCCACCGTGAGGCAGCGTATCCCAAGGGGAAAACCATGCTTAAAATACCTGTCTTTAGTGGTGATTGCTGTCGGTGTTGTCTATGCCGCTAATCGCGTCATGTCTGTTCGCCGTTTAATTGGTTAAGGGTTGAACATGCGTACCACAGTTAAATTCCTATATTTTCAAACGTTGCCGCAGATTACACCGAGATTTGCTAAGCCGAATTCGATTGTGGACGTGACCTTCGATGATATGGATATCATCGCAGAGCCGCCATGGATGGCTTCACGGCGTGTCACGGAAGCAATGGAATTCGGCGTATCCGCAACGAGATCAGAAGTGCTTGGATAAAGCCTTATATTTTCAACCTAACCTTCTTTCATCCCAGCTCTGCAAACAAAAACAGCCACAAATATTTGCGGCTGTTTGTGATTAACATTCTGTTTTTAAATAGATTTAACGCTTACACTAAATCACTCGCTATTCATTGACCATAGCTAATAGCGCAGGTAAGAACTCTTTATCCAATGCGGCAATTTCGCCTTGCTCGATAAGCACTTGATTAAGGATCTCATGGCTAGTCAAGGGATTAGCTAATACGACGCGAAACACCACAGTGGGTAGTCTGAAGTAGCGCGCGGGTTGAATGCGGGTGCGCGAGACAAAGGATTTACCCTGTTCGCGTTGGTGTTTTTGAATAAATTGGGTCAGGCCATCGAGCAGCTCATTAAAGCGAGCGAGTTTGGTCTTATCGCCTTGTTCTATCGCTACTTGCATCGCCGCCTGCACACTTGCTGGCACATAACGATAGGTAAGCAGGCACAGCTCTGGCGCGGTGACTAGCTCAAAGTCAGGATGTGCGTCGATTTGCTCGGCAAAATAACGGGCTTTTTCAAGGCTGTTATTGATCAGGATTTCGTAACCATCGCGGCCAATAATCTGCAAACAGGCGTGCACTAACATCGCCATGCCGGGGCGTGAGCCTTCGAGCGTTTGGCTGCCTAAATCCTTAGAGCCTCGGCGCAGAATATATTCGGCGTGGTGGGCAATCGCATGGGCAAACTCAGGATTTTTAAATAACACCATGCCCGCGCCCATGGGGACATACATTTGCTTATGGGCATCGATCGTGACTGAATCTGCGAGTTCAATACCATCGAGCAAGTGACGGTATTTATTGGATAATAAGCTTGCGCCGCCCCAAGCCGCATCCACATGGAAGTGGCAGTTTAGCTCACTTGCTAATGCCGCAAGTTCGCGCAGTGGGTCGATATTGCCCGTCTCGGTAGTGCCTGCCACCCCAACAATCGCCATGACTTTAATGCGTTTATTCGCCAGTTCGGCGGCGACTTCGCGCATTTTGGCAACATCGACTTTGTTATTGCTATCGGTTGGGATGCTGATGATATTGTCGCGACCGATACCGAGCAGATCTACGGCCTTACCTAAGGAGTAGTGGCCGCGCTCGGAGACCAGAATCGCTAAATCATCGAAGCCATAATGACGCAGCGCCTTGATTAAGCCTTCGCGGGTCACGCCTTTAAAGTCGCCATCGGCCTTGAGTAATTGGTTGCGGGCAATCCACAGGGCGGTGATGTTAGCCACTGTGCCGCCAGAGCAAAATGCGCCGAGGGAATGGTTGGCGCTGTGCATCCAATTACGATAAAAATCATTATCTTGAGCGTAAATCAAATGGTGCATCATGCCGAGCACTTGGCGCTCAAGCGGCGTAAAGGCTTTGGATGTTTCGATTTTGACTAAGTTTTGATTCAGCCCCACCATCATCTTCGACAGTGGCAACACGAAATAGGGCAGTGCCGAGGTCATATGGCCGATAAAACTGGGCGCCGCCGTATGCACCGAATGCGCCACCAGATTCTGCATGATTTCGTCGGTGTAGTCGGAGACAAAACGCGGCTGGCTTGGAATTTCAAAGGCTTGAAAATCGGTTTCGATTTCGGAAAGCGGCTTTTCCAGTGCGGCAATGCTGTCACCCAAAAAACCGGCTAAGTCCTCGGAAAGCTTCTGCTCGATAATGCTTAAGGTGGATTCCGCATCTTCGGGCACAGTGAAAATCCGCATTAGACTTTCTTCGGATGCGATGGCTTGGCGAGGGAGTTTTTGGGTCATGGGGCTTGCCGTCTATTAATTCTTATAGTGAAACCGCAAAGGTGATTAAGAGTATAACCAAATACATGGCGCTTAAACCCGTTTACGGATTACCAAAAAGGGAGCTCACTTTACTGCAAGGCCTTTTAGGCATCAAGCACTAAAACACCGCCTAAGTCTGTGCTTGGGTTATAGAATAAACAAAGGCGCTATAAATAGCGCCTTGGGTGTGTTGTTGGTTATCTAAACACTGTCTGTACGCTAAGGTAAAGTTAACGCTTGCCCAGCATCAAGACGGCGCCAATATTACGGGCGGTATTGATTAGATTGGTTTTGGCGTTAGCTAGCACATCGTCCAGCGGACTTAAATGTGGAATGATGGGGAAAATCGCCGCCATACCTTGCTCGAGCACCGCATTAGCATTGTCGCCAAGGCAACCCGCAATGCCGATAGTCGGAATATTTTGCAGCTGCGCTTGCTTTAATACACCCATCGGGGTTTTGCCAAATATGGTCTGGCCATCGATTCGGCCTTCACCCGTAATGACAAGATCTGCGCCGCGAATTTTGTCAGCCAGTCCTACCGTTTGCATCACAATCTCGACACCGGGTTTAAGCTCAGCGCCTAAAAAGGCCATCACGCCAAGGCCCATACCGCCCGCTGCGCCCGCGCCAGCTTGATTGCGGTGATCGGTTACACCACTTTGGGCTATCACATCGGCATAGTGACTCAGGGCTGAGTCTAAGGTGCTCACCATCTCGGGTGTTGCGCCTTTTTGCGGGCCAAAGATGGCCGAAGCGCCACGCTCACCGCACAGCGGATTATCGACATCGCAGGCCACTTCAAAGGTACATTCTTTCAGTAGCGGATGGGCGTTGCTCATATCGATATTGGCAAGCTGAGACAGTGCCGCGCCGCCCGCACTTAAGGTTTTACCTTGTTTATCCAGCAGTAAAATATCCAGCGCTTGGGCCATACCTGCGCCGCCATCATTGGTTGCGCTGCCGCCCAAGCCTAAAATAATGTGTTTTATCCCGCGATTGAGCGCATCACAAATCAGCTCGCCCGTACCATAACTGGTGGTGATCAGCGGGTTACGCTGATCCCTTGGTACATGGTGCAAACCCGAGGCGGAGGCCATTTCAATCACCGCAATCGTGCCTTTGGCTTGCTGGCCTAAAATGCCGTAATGGGCTTTGACTTTATGGCCGAGTGGCCCCATGACCTCTAAATTGACAATGCTGCCGCCAGTGGCATCGACCATAGATTGCACTGTGCCTTCGCCGCCATCGGCGACGGGGATTTTGACAATCTCACAGTCTGGGATCACTTGTGTTAAGCCTTGTTCGATTGCGTTAGCCACATCGAGTGCGCTTAAGCTCTCTTTAAAGGAATCGGGGGCAATAACTATCTTCATTCAAAATCCTACAGCTTTTTGGGCGCTTGGTTGCGCCCAAGGACAAGATAACAGCGGCTTAGAGCAGCACTAAGCTTAGTACATACACGGCCAGCATGGAGGTTACACCTTGGATAAGGGTCGCCATGGTTTGGGCTTTATAGGCTTGTTTAACGCTCATGCGGCTAAATTGAGTCACCACCCAGAAGAAACTGTCGTTGGCGTGGGAGACTGTCATGGCGCCGGCACCAATTGCCATTACGGTTAACACGCGGCCCATTTCGCTGCCAAGACCGATATCGCCCAGCATTGGTGCGACTAAGGCTGAGGTTGCCACTAAGGCAACGGTGGATGAACCTTGAGCCGATTTTAATGCTGCGGCGACGATAAAGGGCATGAAAATCCCAACGCCGAGTGCTGATAATGAGCTGCCTAAAAAGTCACCAATAGGTGTGGCTTTTAACACGGCGCCGAAGGCACCACCGGCACCAGTGATCAAAATAATCGGTGCTGCGGCGACTAAGCCTTGGCTAATGCGCTCGCTAAACTCGGCGATCTTGTTATCGCTTTTCAGTAATAGCAGTGACAGGAATAGACCGATAAGCAGGGCGTTAACGGGTTGACCGAGGAAGACTAATAGGCTGAATAGGCCTTCTTTGCCCAGTGGTGCAGAAGGGAAGTTAGCGATAGAACCTAAACAAATTAAGAGAATAGGCACAAAAATCGGTGCAAATGCCTTTAATGGGCTAGGGAGTGTGCCGTAGCTTTGTTTTAAGGATTCAAAATCAGCGGCTTGAGCTTTGAGTTCTTCCGCGCCTTCGCCATCAGGTTCAACCCCTGCAAAGCGGTTCGCCCATAGCATGCCCGCAAGTGAGGCAACGGCAGCAACAAATAAACCAACACCAATCACTAGGCCCAAGTTGGACTCTAAACCTAAGTTACCTGCTGCGGCGATAGGGCCAGGTGTGGGCGGTACAAAGGTGTGAGTCGCATAAAGACCTGTCGCTAACGCCACGCTCATGGACACGCTCGAGACCTTCATGCGGTTTGCCATGGATTGTTTAAGCGAGTTTAAGATCACAAATCCTGAGTCACAAAACACCGGAATCGACACTAAGTAGCCGATAATCGACATAGTGAGTGTTGGGAAGCGTTTGCCCAAAACTTTAATCACCACATCTGCCATGGTGATGGCGGCGCCGCTCTTTTCGAGGATGATACCGATAATGGTCCCGAGCACGATCACAAGGCCGATATAGCCGAGGATATTACCAAAGCCAGTGGTGATGGTTTTTGCAATATCGCCACTCGGTAAACCATAGGCGAAGGCGCCAATAAAGGCGGCTAGAATTAAGGTTAAAAACGGATGGAGCTTAAATTTTGAGGTCGCGATAACAATAAATGCAATCACGCCGATGAGGATGAGCACTAAGTTCATAGATTGTCCCGTTCAGTCTTGGCTGAAGTTCTTAAGTGGTTCTGGCTGTTTTTGTAGGGCGCGGCGGTTATCTGATCCTAAGTTCAAATAAAGGCTGCTTTAAGGTCAGCCTATTATTGAATACTGCGAATTGAATAGCTTTGGTTAAACTGACGGAATTACGGTATAAACAGGCCATTATTTTGTGCGTGTGCACAAAATAATGCGTGTGACTTCGAATGCAATAGCAGAAATATTGTTGCGAGGGGTTGGTAAACCTGCGGTTTACCAACCTTAAAAGTGTAGCGTTTAATATCTTGAGTTATTGACGACGAATAAAAGACTCAACATAAGCCGCCGTTCTGGCATTAAGTATCGGATCGGCTGAGGGGGCAATGCCCTTAGGTAATAACAGTGGGTTAAAAATGCCTTTATCACACTGTTGCACTTGGGGAGCGCTATCGCGGTCCCCGTTAATCACCACTTGGCCGACCAGTAATCGCTTACGAGTCTCAGGCCAAATCACCGTTGGATTATTAATGTCATCACCCGATTCTGCCAGTTGAATATAGAGGTTCCATTGTGCTGGCTGGGTATTAATGCGCTGGAGTAATTCTGCCTTTAAAAAATCATCACCCAGATTAGCCAGTTCGCTGGCAGAAAGGGCTGCTGTGCCGGCGACGGGTTCAAAAATCCATTTACCCGCAACGCTGTTATTTTGCTTGTCGGTAAACAAAAAGCTGTTTACGCCAAAGTAGCGGCTATTGGCAAAACTGGGGCTGGGTGGCAGCTGTTTTACATACTCGAAAAAAGCTTTGGCATCGGGCTTATTATCGATAAGCCATTGTTTACCTTCGGCGCCTTGTTTCACTTTGGTCTGAAAGGTAAAAAAATCATCCAGATTACTAGCAAAGAACACTGGCACATTGGTGGTGACAAAGTTCAGGTTTTCTTTATCGCCATCAATTTTGAGTGACATAAAGCGCCCAGGCGTTTTGTCGGATATTTGAGGATTGGTGCCACCAAGGGAAAAACGAGCAGTAACCTTAATTTGGCTTTGATTAAAAAATGGAATCGTTAGCGAATCTTGTAACTCTGGGTTGGGCGCAAAATAGCCGGAGGTGCAAAATCCTTTTGTGTGATTACGCAGTTTCACTTTTTTGCCGGCTTCGCGACTTGCCGCATCCGGCGTGCCATTGACGGCATCAACCAGTTCGGGAATGGTTTTTTCAGCGGCGATTAATGTGGGTGAAGTTAGTGCTAAGCCTGTGATGATGCAGGCTTTGGCAAGTAAAGTCAGTTTGAATAGGGTCATTGTTATTCCTTCAATGGACTGTAACGAGCGTTCGAAATGTCGACGCGAGAGAGTTATCCAGAAATATAGGACAGGAGATACGGTATAAATCTTTCACCGAATGTATTGCTTACTCAATAGTGTAGTAATAGTGCAGTAAATGAGGTTAGTTTGAGACATGATTGCGATATCCATTGATTGCTTAAGCCACGTGAGTTAAATACTCAGTCGTTGAATTCGGCGGCTAAAGGAGCGTCTTGTTAAACAGAGGCCGCTACTTTGGGCTTGCAGAAGTATCAAGCAGTTGTCCCAGATACAGACTTAATAAGCCGTGTAAGGATTGAATATCAGTTTTGGTTAATTGCTGAATTTTATCTAGACGATATCTTAAGGTATTACGGTGGATAAACAGGGCATTGGCGCATTGCTGCGCATCACCAAAGTGGGTGATGTAGGCGGCTAAAGTTTTACGTAATTGGCCATTTTTATCGGCCTGCGTTAGTTGCTGATAGGGACTTGCTAGCGCTTGGCCGCGCCAGTCATGCTTGAGTCCTGAGAGCAGCACTTGTAAGGAATAATCCTCAAATAGGTATTTTGTGCCTTCAGGGTTGAGCTGTTTACCTAAGCTCAACGTTTCTTGCGCGGTTTGATAGGAGCGTGCAATCCCACCTTTTACGGGAAAAAAGTGGCCCAAGGCAATTTTAAAATTTAAGTCCATCTGCGCCGGTAATCGTTGCAATAACTTATCAATACGTTGGTTTTCAAGCTCGGGATCCCATTGTTTTCCATCTAGAAAGGCGGGTTTTAGGATCACCAGCTGTGACATGGAGGTCATAGCAATTAGGTTGCCGCGGTCGGGATTTTGCAGTAGATGCAATACTTGCTTGAGGGTTTCGCTGACTCTGGGATTGCGCTCATCACCACCGCTTAGCTCGTTATGTGTTGATGTGTTTACCTGCGATATCATTTTGTGGATGGCAGAGGGTTGTTTTTCACTCACTTCAATAATGGCGGCCACTCGTGGTAGCGTGATATCAATATCGAGCTGCTTGGCCCAGCGATGCAATTGCTCATCGTCATCGGTTTGTGCCTTGATAAGTTGCAGAATAAATTCTTCACGCTGGCGGTTTTCCCATTGCAATTTATCCTGTTGATTGGCTTGCTCGACAATCATCTCGGCGGTCATTTTTAGTAGCTCGCCGTAGTGGGTTAGTTCTGCCGGGTCGCCAGTAATGCCAATCACACCAATAATTTGCCCTTGGTAATGCAAAGGTAAGTTGATGCCTGGTTTTACGCCATGAAGACCGGAGGCGACTTCTTCGCTCAATTCCACATTGCGATTTTGCGCAATCGCGAGTAAAGCGCCCTCATGGGTTGCACCGATACGTTTAGGGTCTCCTGAGCCTAAGATCACGCCTTGACCATTCATCACATTGATATTGTGTCCAATGATTTTCATTGTGCGACTCACAATTTTTTTGGCGATGTGTTGATCCAAAACGTACATAACTCACCTTATTTTTCAATCTATTTATAAACCACTGACGCAAACAGCAACGCAGTTAGGGTAATGGCAAACGACAGAAAAGGGCAGGTGTTTTTTTATCTTCTATACTGATTATTGAACTCAATCGGTTTTAACGTAATTTTAACAAATTGGGTGGGTAAAATGATGGCCGTATTTATTCCCTTTAGTGTCGTTTGTCCCTTAATGGGCTAAGGCAAAGGATATCACGATGAAAGTTTATCTCTTACCGTCAGCACTGGCGATGTGTATAGCGGCGAGTATTCAGGCACAAGCTGTTGAAATTAAATTTAATCACGGGCAATCCTTATCCGCTGCTGTAGGATTGAGCCAAAAACACAGTTTTAAAGAAGTTAAAACGATAACGCTTAACAAAAGCCAAAGTAAAACCAAAGCGTTGCAGTATTTCGATGGGGTGCTGGTGTATGGCCACCATTTGGTTGTTAGCACGGATGATACTCAACTGAGTGCTGAAGGAGATGTGGCACAAATTGCGGATGATTTTTCCGTGGAAGCTGGGATTTCTCAAGGGCAGGCGATTGCGGCCTTGAATAGACTATATCCGGGTTCGGCGGCAACGGGGAAAAAGGACGTACAGCTTATTATCCTGATGACGGGTGATACTCCAAGGTTAGCGTATCGGGTTTCCTATTTAAGCGACCAAACCGATGCATTGTCTCGACCAACGGGCTTTGTAGATGCTCAAACAGGGATGGTGCTCGAGCATTGGAATGAAATCATGACCGCAAAAAGTACCGCAGGTAAACCTGGCGGTGGTGGTTCCGGTGGCGGTAGCACAGCCTTAGATGCCACTGGACCTGGAGGAAATGCCAAAATCGGTGGTTATTACTACGGCAGTGATTATGGTTATCTCAAGGTGAGCGAGTCTAATGGTACATGCACCATGACCAACACCAATGTGAAAACTGTCAACATGGCGAACTCGACTCGCCGTGGTTCGGTGTTCACTTTTACTTGTCCAGAGAACACTTATTTGGCGGTAAATGGTGCTTATTCTCCTTTAAATGATGCGCACTATTTCGGCGGCGTTATTTTTAATATGTACAAGGATTGGTACAACACTGCACCGTTAACATTCCAGCTGGAGATGCGGGTGCATTATGGCCGCAATTATGAAAATGCCTTCTGGGATGGTACGGCTATGTCCTTTGGGGATGGCGCAAGCTATTTCTATCCACTTGTGAGCTTAGATGTTTCCGCCCATGAGGTCAGCCACGGCTTTACCGAGCAAAACTCTGGGTTAAATTACAGCGGCCAGTCCGGGGGTATCAATGAGGCATTTTCGGATATAGCTGGTGAAGCGGCCGAGTACTACATGCGTGGTAGTAACGATTGGAAAGTCGGCTACGATATAGTCAAAGGCGCTGGGGCGCTGCGTTATATGGATACCCCAACAAAGGATGGACGTTCAATTGACAATGCCGCCAATTATACCAGTTCTATGGATGTGCATTATTCCTCTGGTGTTTTTAATAAAGCCTTTTACACACTGGCGACTAAAAGTGGTTGGAATACGCGTAAGGCGTTCGATGTGTTTGTGCTAGCAAACCAGTTGTATTGGACTCCGACATCGACGTTTAATCAAGCAGCCTGTGGGGTTCAGCAGGCCGCGAGTGCTAAAGGCTCAGGCTATCCTGTGGCGGATGTGACAGCGGCATTTTCGGCAGTTGGTGTGAGTTGCCAATAAGCTTATTTTAAACGCAATGCATAAAGTGCTGTGTTGTAGATATTAAGTCGGTCGTTCAAGACCTTTTTCTAAGCCCCTAAATGGGGCTTTTTAATTGGATTTATATTGCCCTCACAAGGCTATCCTGTTGATGATGGTTTTTTATTTCGGTTCTGGAGAGCTTGCCAGTAGGCTAGCAACCCTCTCTTGAAGCGTGGGAAGTCGTTCGCGTTCAAATTCGGGATGCTGCTTTAGCCAAAGGTTGTTTCGAGGGCTAGGGTGGGGCATGACCATCAATTGCGGCCAATACAAGGACCATTGCTCAATCGCTTGGGTTACTGTGACTTTTGGGGGCGACAATGGTGTCGATAACGTTAAGTCCGGTGAGGTTAACTCCCTGCATGCTGTACTAAGACGAGCCTTAGCACGTAGCAGATGGTAATCAATTGCATATTGGCCAAGGACGAGCACTAACTCTACCTGTGGCATCAAGGCTAATAACTTTTCATGCCAAGTCGTGGCGCACTCTGGGCGCGGCGGCTTATCACCTTGCTTTTTACCGTTTCGTTCAATGGTTCCCGGAAAACAAAACCCCATCGGTACTATGGCGAACAGGGCGGGATCATAGAATTGTTCTCTGCTGACATTAAGCCAAGTGCGCAGACGCTCGCCACTGGCATCATCGAAGGGAATGCCCTTGTGGTAAGTTTTTACACCGGGGGCCTGGCCCGCAATTAAGATCCTTGCTTGGCTACTGGCTTGCAAGATAGGTTTTGCTGGCAGGGGAAGCTCGGCCTGACAAAGTTGGCAGGCGCGAATTTGCTTGAGCAGTAAATTGAGTTCGGTTGAGTAAGCGGGCTCGATACTTGGGTGTGGGGCGGTTGTCATCGTTAAGCCCCTAGTTTGCTCAATAGATGATAGAGCCAATAACCAAAGAGTGCATAGGAGGCGGCTAATACAAGATAACTCAATGGCTTAGCACCCAATGATTTAGTGGGAGTTTTGGCATGAGAGGCTAAAGCAATATGGGCCAAGATGATAGCAAATAGAGCGCAGGGCGGCAGTAGATAACTGATGCCGAGAATCAATAAGGCGCCAAGACTCAGTAGCCAGCCCGCATGTTGATTGCTGGGCTGATGAAGTTGGCGTAACTGCAGCGGCAATAAAATCAGCCCAACGCCTACAATGATCATCCCAAGATTGAGTGCAAAGTCGCTCCAAGTGCGGTGTTCATAAAGGGTAAAGGTAAAAGCGAGCAGTGGTACTATCAGTGCGGTTAGTACGTGGCGTTTGGCAAAGATGGGATTACGATACTGACCCGCAAAAAAGAACAGCCCTTGCATTAAGCTATTGATCAGGGTAAATCCACCCAGACCGACGATGATAAATAAGCTTGTTGTGCCACCGCTGGCATCAAATGCCATGGCCGGGGTAGAGAACAAACTTAAGCCTATCAAGGCGGGTACTGGCGATAAACGCCAAAAAGAACAAGTGAAGGACGACATCTGATATCCACTGAAAATTAACGGGCTGAATTAACATCCGCTAAAGTGCTTGTAAACTCAAGGAATACCTTATTTTGAGTGCGAGTTTTGCCCCAGATTCTGATCTTATTCAAGATTTTGTGGGTTGGAATAGCGAGATGTTGTAACTAAAGTGCGGTGAGTTTTTGCATAGTTTCGCGAGCACGAGCTTGCCAGAACGAATAATATTTACTCTCGAAACGTCAACACGCTCTCATAAAAAAGCCCGCAGAGCGGGCTTTTGACCATCAATAACGCAGATTAGAGCTTGTAGCTCATGCTCAGCATTAGCATTTGTGCGGTGTAGTCATGGTTGTTAGTACCAAAACCTACGACGTTCCAAATGCCATCAACAGCGATATCATTTGCGGCGTCATTGTCCTTATAGTTCTCAACTTTGTAATCGAAGCGCAGCGCGAGTTTTTCGGTGGCTTGATATTGAGCATATAAGTTAATGTTATGTACTTTGGCAAAATAATCGCCATAGTCGCCAGTGATACCTTGTCTGACTTGAGTGTTACTGTCGGAGTTGGAATAGGTGTAGTCCAGTCCGAGGCGTAACTTGTTCTCTAGCAGATTGTTGTAGCTAATACCTGCACCGACCACATCTACTTTGTCTTCAATAAAGCCAGTCCATGTTGGGGTGCTGTAATTGTTGCTACCCGCCTGTTCAGACTCAATGATTTGGTAGTTGTAGAAGGCGGTTGCCAGTAAGTCAGCGGTGATCATATAGCTGATATTGGCATCATAACTGGTGTCTTTTGACTCAGTTAAGCCAATCACAGTATCGGTATAATCATCCAACGCGTAACGGGCACCAACATCGATGGTCAGGCTTTCAAGCGGCGAATGGGTGATGCGCGCTTCGACTTGGGTTCTGTCACGGTCAGCCAGATTGTACTTACGTAACAGGCTGTTGGTTTCAGAAGAAGTCCATTCAGATGCTTGGTATTGTGAGCCGTCACGTTTTCCGTAACTGCCTTTTACCCACATGTCCCACATATCGAAGCTATTGACGCGTAAACGAGCCCAAACGGTATTTTCATCCGTGGTTTCACGGTCTTGATAATCACGTTGGTCACGTTTGAAGTCATAACCACCATCAAGTTTAATATCGCGGGTAATACGATAATCTGCCGCGACTTTAAAGCGTTGCGTACGATTATCATAAGGCGTGTTATAAGCCACCTTACCGTTGACATTGTTGATGCTGATCTGGGTCCATTCTTCAACTTGGGTATTATTGTCACGGTCGTAATAATCGTAACTACCTGTCAAGCGAAGATCTTTGCTGACTTTGCTGACGACTTTAAGGTTCATGCCCAATAGATCGACTTTTGCATCAACCGCATCACTTGTTAGCTGGCTGGAATAACGATAGTTATCCGTTACTAACGCCTGATCTTGGCTCATTTGTCCAGTAAGAATACGACCCGATAGGGCGTTACTGCCATCGTTGTACTGTCCCATCAATGACACTGTGTGTGCCTGATTATCGGGATCAAGCGCCAACGTACCTTGGGTTTGGGCACCAAAGGTAGGATTGAATGCACTATCAAAGTCCAATTGGTTGTATTCGTTTTTGAATATAGACCCATTGTAACTGAGCGCTGTGAACCAACGATCACCCTTGAGTTTGACACCCGCTTCAATGGTGTCAGTAGTGTAATCCACTGGCTCTGCTAACATCATCGATTGGTTGAAGAAGCTACCAGAGGCTTGTTTTAAGCCAGTTTTTTCTTCACGCATGTAGTTAACATAGGTGCTCCACAGGGATTCGCCTTGATATTCAAATCCCAATCCCGTGCGTTCACGTTTAAGTGATAATTCAAGGGCATTGAGGCTATCCATCAACAATGGCATTTGGCTGCTTGAACCAGCAGTTACCCAGTTATCGGGTAACGTCAGGTTATTGCCACCAATACCCGCGTAGGGCGATAGGGCGCTATTGCTGTCGTAGGTTGCAATTTGGCGATAGTTTACATTGACGTTGTACTGGCCTTGTTTGCCCGCATTCACATCTAAACGACCGCCATCCATACCGAGTTGATAAGCTTCAACACTGGCACGGTAACCTTTTTCACCTTTAAAGCTTAAATCGGCATCAAATTTGCCCGCGACTTCATTGGATGTTCCAAAGGCATTGGCTGAGCGAATATCCTCTTCGCTGTTATAACCGACACCGACACCCACAGTGCCAGATGTGCCTGTTTCAACCACGCAACCTTTGCAGCTCCATGCGGATAATTTCACTTTATCAGTATTGGCATTAGCAAGACCATAACCATCAGCGGCTACGGCAAAGCCAGTGTTGGCTAATAACGCTAGAGTGATCAAATTGAGTTTAAATTTCATTTTCTCGTCTCCTTAGCGCTGTAATAGCTTGCCAGATGGATGGTTAGAACCATGGACCTGACTATGGCAATTTAAGCAGCTTCTTCCACCCGTAAAGGCATTGTCACCGACATTAGAACCTAAACCAGTGTTACCTAAGTAAGCATTGCTGGCGTGGCCATCGCTAGCATGACATTGCTGACACAGCTGCGGCGCGCGGGTTTTCAGCATGGCATCATTCACACTACCGTGAGGATTGTGGCAAGTGACACAATTCTCAGTGACGGGTGCATGCTCCCAAAGTTTTGGGCCGCGTTTCTCGGCATGACAGGAATAACAGGTATCATTAACACTAGGCTTGTTAAGATCGGAATCTGTCATGCTCCCATGGGGATTGTGGCAGTCGCTACAGGTCATTTGGGCCCATTTGAGTGGATGACTTGAGCGTTTATTCATATCCGCTTTTTGCTTAGTGTGGCAGCTAGTACAGACTTCCATCTCAGTGTTTTTAGATAACACAGGATCTTTAGCTACGTGTACTTGGTGACAAGAAGCACAAGCAACATCGGCGTTGTCATGGTGACCGCCATTCCAAGACATACGTTTATCGTCTTGGTGACAGCTCATACATACGCTGTTTTGCTTATCGGCACTTAAGGTTGATTGCTTACCAAAAGTGATCATCGGCTCGTTGCCGCCTTTGTTGTGCTGACCCATTGGGCCGTGGCACGCCTCACATTGCAGGCCAGCCATGGGGCTTTTTGACGAATCAATCGCGCCGTGGACACCTTTGAAAAGGTCCATCACTTTTTCAGATTTTTTATGGCACATGATGCAAGAGTCTGCACCTTTAGGGGAGTAGTTGCCTTCGGCAAACTTCTTATCCAAGGTCGCTTCGACTTGCTCAGGGGTCATTTTTTCATCCCACTTCGACGCGTAAGCGTTTGGTGTGATACATAAAGACATAACTGCTGACATTGCCATTGTAATGACAAATGCCGGCAGTAGATTTTTCATTTTGTGACTGTTCTTCATAATAGGCTTCCCAATTTGTCCCAACAAAATTCAAGAAAGGGGGAGCGAACTCCCCCTGCTTGGGCAAATTACATTTTCACTTGAGTGTGATCTGCAACTGTTGGGGTATGGCAGTAGAAACAGGTTTCTGACTGTGCCGCTTGGTTGGCTTGAGTATAATCACCATTCACAATCGCACCCATATTTTCTAAACCGTGGCCGATAGATTCTGGCGCGTGGCATGAAGTACAAGTTGCTGTGATTGGGGTGGTGTATTTACCTGCAGAAGTAGCCAGTGCACCTTTCACTTTAAATGCATCTAAGTTGAAGTCGTTGTGGCACTGAGTACATTCTTTGATCACGCCTTGCTCACCGTGAACCACGTGTAGTTTCATTTCGAAACCACCTTTGTTAGCACCGTTTGCATAGGTACCATCTGGTGTGTGACAGGCAACACAAGCATCAACACCCACGATAGGCTTACCGTTTGCGTCTTTGGCATGTGAAACTTGTTCAGACATCACAAAGCCTGCATGGTGACCTTTGTGGATTTCAAAGGTGTCACTGTGACAGCCTTGGCAAGTGCTGAAGTTCACTGAGTTAACATGACGTGTACTAGGCGCTTTACCAGATTTAGTACCAAAGGCTAACTCGGCTTTCATACTGGTGGTTGTGCTATTAGCAGTACAAGCCGTTAATGTGGTACCAGTGTTACACATTTCTAAGCCAATAAAGGTAAAGGCGGTATCAGTATCGCCCGCACCAAATGGCAGTGCAGGAGTAGTGAACACCAGTTTACCATCAGCGATGGTAACATCAGCTTGTAATGCACCATCTTTGACTAGATCTTTGGCCACTTTAGCTGTACCGCTACCTGGGCTCTTGTTATAGCCCATGATGGGGAAGTTAGGTCCAACGTTAGTGATAGTTTCTAAACGTTTAATCTTATTTTGTACACTCGCCGCATCAATGGCATTGCCGTCTTTATCTAAGATAGACACGGTTAATACCGCAGTATTGTCTGCTTGAGCAGCTAATGTTGCAGACATACCTAATTGAGCGATAACGGCTTTTTTGTCAGCGGTTTTAGCTGTATGTAACTCGGCTGTCCAAGTGCTGTTATGGCAGGCGATACAGTTAGAGTTATCGAGTTGTTGAGAGTGGCCTTTACCCGCAGCAAAATCCACAGTGCTATGACAGCTTCCACAGGTTGCGGCAGTTGGAATACGTGACCAGTTGCCCCAATCAGGTGTTGCTTCATTTTCAGTGTGACAGCTTTGGCAGCTTTCTAATGAGCCTAAGGTCAGGTCTTTATGCTTGGCGTGAACTAGAGCATTAAACTCTTTACCTACGCCCACTTTGCCTGCGGTGTGGCACGTTGCGCAGTAGTTAACATCTGAATACGCACCACCATGTTTAACCTGTGCTAAGTCTTGGTGACAAGTATTACAGCTTTCTGTGGCAACGATTTTACGGCTATAACCAGGCTCGGCACCTGTGTCAGCGGTGAAATCTACAAAAGCGTTGCTGTTAGGCACTAAGGTGCCATCTGGTAGTGGCGTATTGTAAGCGCGGATTAGCACACGTTGAGCCAACTGGTCGTTGTAGGTGATCTTAGCATTGGCAGTTAAGTTCATCTTGAAGGTATAGCTGTAGTGGCCGTTCTTCTTGTCAACAAAAGTACCTGGGCAAGTTGAAGCGAGATCACAGGTTTCATCACCAAAGTATTGCCACTGAGAGGCATTACCGGCACCTGTAGCGCCTTGAGGAAGTAATTGAGCTGCTGCAAAACGCATTTTTTGCAGACCCACGACTGGTAAATCGTCTTCGTTGGTGACAGTGAATTCAACACTAGGTACACCGTTAGTCACAACAGATTTGTTGAATGTAAAATTGAGCTTTTGAATAGCGGGAGCTGGCTCTCCACCAGGTTCACCGGGTTTACCATCGTTACCATCGCTACCACCACAGCCTGTTAAGGCCATAGTGACGGCACTTGCTGCAAGCAGCAGTGCGAATTTTGATTTTTTTGCGTTCATCATTTTTTTCCCTGCATAGGTTTGGCATTACTTAAGTGCTTGTCTTCTTCACCCGACAGATTCTTTGTCTGTGCTTTGGTCTTGAAGGCAACCTAAGTGGATGCTGGAAATAGAATTCCCCAAGGAAAGGCTAACCTAACATGCCTCTAAAATCTTCTAAGCCTTTGCTAATGTGTGACTTGGATCTTTCTATTTCTAAAGAGGTAGTTAAACCACAGGGGAAAAACAAATTTAGATCAAAAAAACGGCGGATTGTGAAGCTAAAATAAAAAAGAGAGAGGGGATACCTCTCTCTTTTTGTTCTTGCTCTCTATTGAGAGAATTACGTCGACTTAGTTACCGTGAGCTTCCATCAATTGTGATGGAGTATGGCAAGTCGCACAGCTTTCAGAGGCACGGGTTTGAACATCTGCTGCACTTGAGCCATTTAAGATACCGCCATTAGTCTCGATGTGCGATTTAGCAGCGTCAGACAGATATTTCTGGTGACAACTTAAGCATGCACCCGCATCGGAAGATACCCAAATTTCTGCACCGTTGTTGTTAATATCACCAAAGCGCCATGCACGTTCTGGTGATCTGCCTAAAGCAATACCTGTTACAACGTTTGATTTATCTGCAGTATGACATGTTGCACAATCGGTTTTTAGTACAGTACCGGATTGTACGCCTGCATATTTCAGATAATGTCCTTCACGCTCGTGCGCTTTCCAAGCAAAGCTGGTTGGTATCTTACCGCCTGGATAGGCCGCATCATTTTTCAGGGTTTTGTCCGATGTATGACAAGTTTGGCAGTTGACGCCATTGTCATAATGGTGGATTACTTGATTATGACAACCTTGACACTTAGCTGGGTCAATGATTTCACGGCGTACACCTGGTTTAGCACTTTGGTCAGCAGCTGTTCCGTTCCAAACAAAATGGAATGGAGCTTCTTTGATCATAACTTTACGTACATTGGGTGTAGAGCAATCGGTCATCACAACATCTGAAACACCGTAACCGCCGTTGTTGAAACAAACTTCAAGAGTTGACCATAGTTCGAAAGTTTTACCTACAGCGTCTGCAGGAAATACCATTTTACTAGCAGTTAACGAATAAGTTTTGTTAGCCGCATCAAATGTACCTTCCGATAGCGCAACGCGACGAGAAGAAGATGAAGCGTATTCTGGGTAGTTTTTATCACTATCCCATGCAATAAGCACTCTACTTGACTGATTTATGCTGAGTTTATCTACTGCATTACCAGAACCGTCTAAGATTTGGACTTTGAATGTTAATTTGCCATTAGCATCTGCTGCAATGTCAGTGAACTTAACGCTCATTGCTTCTGCATCTTTGTAAGCTTTAAGCACATCACCATGTCGCTTAGTTGCACTACCTGTACCACCGTAAGGCTCTGTCGCATTGTGGCAAGAGGTACAGTCAGTGCTGCTATGGTGAGCAGATGGTTTTTCAGTATGGCAACCAATACAAGCTTGATTGCTTAAATCTGCTTTGAATAGGTCTGCATTGGCAGGTGCACCAGCACCTTCAACGTGACAGGCTGAACAATCAGCAGCAGGTTTTAATGGGAAGCCTACTTTGCCGTAGTCGATCACTTTACCACCGTAACCGACAATCTTATAAGGAGCAGGTACTTCTGCGCCTGTCTCATCGAAGGTATGACGTTCGCCACCTTTGTGGATAGCATGGATCATATAAGTGAATTCAATGCTATTGCCTGACTCTGGGTCGCCAGATGTTGCAGTATGGCAAGAGGCACAGTTTTCAATATCGATACGACGACCACCATGAAGCTCTAAGCTTTCAGGTTGGTGACAGGTATAACAAGCTTGAATAGAAACCACGTTACGGGTTTGAATACCTTCAGTCTTACCAGTAGAAGGTTGCCAGTCGAAATGGGCGTTGGCTGTGAGTTGTGGTAATTCAAGCTCCATCGTCGCGCGTTGAGTCGCGTCAGCACTGTAAGTAACGGTTAATGGCTCAGTTACATTAGCAATGTTGGCTTGGTAGGTGTAGCTATAGCTACCATCACCATGGTCAACTAAGCAAGTGTCACATTTACTTGCTGCTTCAACGTTTGCTTGGTATTGGGCTGATGGCTTGAGGTTATCAACGCCGGATGGAATGGTACCTGGCTCTTTTTTGGCATTAATATAAGCTTGCCATTGATAACCGCGGTTAGCTTCAGTTTCACCCACTTTTTCTTTAACTGGAGTTAATTGCGCAATACCAAACCGTAAATCGTGATCTTTAGTTAAGCCTAATACGGCAACGCCATTAGCATTTTCCAACGTAAAATCAACGGTGACTTTGCCTGCATCAACAGTGGCATTTGTGAATTTTGCTTTTAAGGTTGAGGTTGAGTTGATATTGACACCAACAACGCCTGGTTTACCGTCTTCACCATCTTTACCGTCACTGCCACCGCAGCCAGTGAGAAGAAGTGAAAGTAAACCGGCACCCAACATCGCTTTTGTTGCGGTATTGAAATTGAACCGTTTCATCATGATATTTCCCTGCAATAGTTTTAATCATCATTAAACACTTATCAAATAAGAATAAATCTCATTATTGGCATTTAATGTGTGGGATTAGATCCCACCTGTAAGGCTAACTAAGTCATTGGTATTTATCAGTCACTTTAAGCGGGTTATGTGATTGAGATCTGACTATTTCTTTAGAGGTAGAAGACTGCATAGTATGAGTTCCTTTTATATCTGCAGTTGCAGGCCTTTTGGCCTGCATCATAGGGTTAATTAATTGGGTGGACTTTGAGTACATCGGCGACGGCCCCTTGTCCATGGCAGAATGCACAGGTTTCAGTGCCTGCGGTTGCATCAGCTTTGGAGCCTGCAAACACGGCCCCTTGTTGCTTCATATGATTGTGGGTCGCATCACTTGAGTGACAGTTACTGCATACGGCGGCAATTGGGCTGGTAAAGGTGCCATTGTTAAGCGCAAGCGGTTGAACCGCTGTATTTAAGGGCAGGGCAACCGTTGAAACGCCTGCTGCATCTTTGATATGGCATTGAGCACAATTACCGATTTTGCCTGGGTAGTTGAGATCTGCAAAACCAGTAAATTGGCTGGTATGGATGCCATGAATTAACTGCTTAAAGTCAAAGGAGGTAATGGAGGGATTTGCCGCAGTAGCGTCGGCCTGCATATTCGGGTTGTGGCAAAGTTGGCATTGGCCTGCTAAATCGTTGCGCGCACCATGAATATTCAGTTGTTGATCGCCGTGGCAGCTAGCACAGTTGGCATTGCTAATGATTTCGCGGCGGCCAGTGCTGGTTAATGCAGACATATTGAAGTAACTATGACTTGATTTGATCACCAGCACTTCTGCCTGTTCGGTGCTGCAATCCACTAATACTTTATCTTTGGCGCAAACTCGACCTTGAATCGCTAAGCCGCCATGGTCGGCCTCAGTACCAGCGGGAACGGTGAGACCTGAAATAGTGTAAACGTAGGTGCCGTTGCTGCCAGAAACTGGCGTGGAGTCAGGGAGACGAATTGAGCGCGCGGAGCGGGTGCTGTAATCGAAACTGGTTCCCCAGTTAGCATAAACCCTTAGGTCGCTGATAAATTTGAGTTTATCTGCGCTATCTAGGTAAACAGTGCCTGTGCTGGGGTTGGTCAGGGTCACCGCAACAGTCACTGTGCCATTGGCATCCATGCTTGCACTACTGATGCTAGGACTAAATTGAGCTAACGCGGCTGTTTGATCTTCATTACCGTGTACGCTTGCGGTCCAATCGGCATTATGGCAAGCAACGCAATTGCTATTATCTGCTTGCGCAGGATGGCCTTGGCCCGCAGGGAAATTAATTTGGGTATGGCAGGCACCACAGGCTTCCATGGTGGGTACCCTATGCCAATTTTGACGCTCGGCTAAATCTGGATTATCAACGTGGCAAGTCTGGCAATTACTGATGGATTGAGGGAATCCCGTTAAATGTTTGCTGTGTATCATTTGCGGGAAAATATCCGCGGGATTGCTGACCTTCTTACTGTTATGGCAGGTTACGCAGGTTTCAACTTGGTTATAACGTCCACCATGGAACGCTAAATTGTTGTGGCAGCTATTACAGGTTTCAATGGTAATTAAGTTACGGGTATAAGCTAAGGTATTCCCCGAGGTTTGCCAATCATAGTGCTGATTAGTTATAGGGAGCGCTGTGCCATCGGCTAATGCATCACCGCCCAGTTTGATGACTACTCGTTGGGTGGCGTCGTTAACGAATGTCACCCCATTCATGCCGTTAAATGTGGCGCTAAAACGATAGCTGTAATGGCCGTTTTTATGGTCAACAATCGTGCCTGGGCAAGAAGCGGCGCACGTTTCAGAGGTGAAATGTTGCCACTCACTGCTATTACCAGCACCTGTGGCGCCCTGAGGTAGTAATTGCGCCGCAATAAAGGTGGCTGAAGGAATACCAACCACGGCTTCATCGTCTTGATTGCTCACCTGATAATCGACTTGGGCAATGCCGTCGGTCACGGTAACTTTATCGACCATGATGTTTAGGCTAGTGATCGTTATTGCGGGTGGTTTCCCCGGCTCACCGGGTGAGCCATCATTACCATCATTGCCCCCACAAGCGGAGACAAGTGTGGCGAGGAGCAGCATCAAACTATATTGTGTGGTTAATTTGGCAAACTTGTTCATATTTCTATCCTTGGAATACGCTGTCAGTGCCTAAGTTACATTTGGTAGCTTAAGGTCAAACCTAAGTAATGAGCATTGTAATCGTGGCTGATGTCGCCAAAACTGAGCACATTGGGGACCGTGTCCCAAGTGATGTTTTGGTTTTGCCAGTTTGCATCTTGATATTTCTCGAACAACCAATCGAAGCGTAATGACATACTGTCGGCCAGCTTATATTTGGCGTAGGCGTTAATATTGTGCTTGCGACTGTAGTAGTCACCGTAGGGGCTAGTGATGCCATAGGTGATTTCAGTATCGCTTTGACCATCGGAGTAGCTGTAGTCCAATCCCAGATCTAAACGATTATCCAGCAGGTTTTGATAGGCGATACCCGCGCCAATCAGGGTCGATTTCTCTTCAGCGGTGCTGTACCAATCAGGTGTTGAGAAACGATTGCTTCCGGCCTGATCTGAATCGCGCCAGTCTTGGTTGAGATAGGCGTTAAGACTTAGATTGTCGCTAATTAGATACTGCGCAGTTACATCGTAGCCAAGGTAAGACACTTGGGTGAGCCCGACTGATGTATGGTTATAGTCATCATCAATACTGTGTAAACTCGCACCCACAGAGAACCCTATATCGGTTTGGTAATCTGTGTGCAAGGTGACTTTTTGACGTTTGCGATCAGCAAGATAAGACTTACGTAGCCAAGGATTACTCGGACTTTGTGTGCTTGTTACAGCATCGTATTCACTGCCATTACGATCTAATACTTCGCCCTTTAACCAAGCTGACCAAGCTGGCGAATAGCGGTAGCTGAGTTTGGCAAAGAGACCCGATTCATCGATGGACTGCCTATCAAGCTCCGAATAAATGATTTCATCTCGGCTATATCCCGCTTCAGCATAGGCCGACGGCGATAGGCGGTATTTGCCTTTGAGATCAAATTGTTTACTGCGTTTATCGTAGAGACGATTTGTAGCTGTGCCTTGATAAAAGCTGTCGGTCACGACCTGTGGGAAATCTAACTGAGCCGTCTTGTTTTCCCTGTCTTGATAGTTATAACTGGCTTGAACACTCAAATCCTGTGTGATGCGGCCTGAATACTTAAGCACCATATCTAGGACGTCCACTTGGGCATCTAAATTATCGGTTGGCAGCAAAGGTGAGGGGCCATTAATGGTCGCAGGCAGAAAAGCCTCATCCTGTGACATGTTACTGATGCCCGCGTGCATAAGGATGTTATGGCCATTTTGACCACCACTGGCCTCGGCTGCGATCCGATAGGCCTTATTATCTGGGTCGACGGCATTTTGGCCAAAGTAGGCCGCACCAAATGTGGGCGTATAGGCCGATTGCCATAGCAGTGCCTGATGGTCATTCTTGTATTGGCTTATCTGGCTGTTTATGCCCGCTTGCCAGCCTGCGCCGCCAAAATAGACTCTGGCATCGATTTCATCTGTGCTGTCATCAATGGGCTGCGCCAACATCACACTGTTAGTGAGAATATTTGCGCTGGTCTTTTTCGCGCCGCTGCGGTTTTCATGCTGGTAGTTCACCGAGGCTTTGTAGCGGCTGCTCGATGAGATATGGCCTGCGAAGTAACCGCCGAGGTTGAATCTATTCCGCGTAATGCTTAAGTCCTGTTCGATTAAACTCGATTGCAGTAACGGCATGGATTGGGTCGTTGCTCCCTCTACCCAATTATCAGGCAAGAGCATCTTATCGTTATCGGTGAGATAAGGGCTTTTTAGCTGATTGTATTGGTAATTGGCGAGACCTTTATAACCCAATTGGATTTGATAGTGTCCGGGTTGGCCTGTGGTTAGCTTGGCAGAACCCGTATCAAATCCCAGTTTATCGGCCTCTAGCCGGGTTTGGTAACCACTCTCAGCTTGGTATTGCATATCGGCGCCCACAGCACCGACCAAGCCATCTTTATCCGTGCCAGTGCGATTACCAAAACGGCTATCTTCGCCGTCATTATAGGCGAGCGTGGCGCTGACGTTGCCTTGGCGCCCTGTTTTGGGTTGGCATTGCTTGCAGCCCCATGCCTCACTTTTTACGCCACTGCGATTCGCTTTTTGGATTTCATATCCTTCCGCCTGGGCTGTGTTGAGTACGCCACTAATCGCCCAAGCCAGTAATGTGAGTGAGAAACAAGCTTTAGGAGTCGATATGTTCATTATTTGCATGATCATTCCCTTGTTATCTCTGGAGCAACTTGCCGGATGGATGGTTTGAACCATGCACTTGTCCATGGCAATTCATACAGGAATTAGCCGAGGTGAAGGCATTGGTTTGATTACCAAAGTAAGCATTACTGCTGTGGCCATCGGAGGCGTGGCACTGTTGGCATAACTGTGGCGGTTTGCTGATGAGCATGGATTCGTTGACGCTGCCGTGGGGGTTATGGCAGTTCGCGCAATTATCGGTGACTGGCGCATGTTCCCACAATTTAGGACCGCGTTTTTCGGCGTGGCAACTGTAACAGTTTTCGTTGACGCTCATTTGCTTCAGACTGGCATCATTTAAACTGCCATGGGGATTGTGGCAATCGCTACAGACCATTTGTTGCCATTGCAATGGATGGGATGAGCGTTTGTGCATATCCGCTTTTTGCTGAGTATGGCATTGGGTACAAATCGCTACTTCGTTCGCTTTGTCGCTAATAGGATCTTTTGCCACGTGTACTTGGTGGCAGCTACTGCAAGGGATATCGGCATTGTCATGGTGGTTACCTTTCCATGCGATGCGTTGATCGTCGTTATGGCAACTCATACAAACACTGTTTTGTTTTTGCGCGGGAACGGGGGAATTCTGGCCGAAGGTGATCATCGGTTCTTTGCCGCCCTTGTTATGATTACCGAGTGGGCCGTGGCAAGCCTCACACTGTAAGTCGGCCATGGGGGAATCTTTGACATTAGGATTACCATGTACACCATCAAAAATGGCCATCACAGTGGCACTTTTCTTATGGCACATCAGGCAAGTGTCAGCCCCTTTGGCCGAGTACTTACCTTCGGCAAACTTTTTGTCCAAAGTCGCGACGACCTCCTCGGGTGGCTTGTCATCCCAAGGTGTTGCTACCGTTGAAAGGCTGAGTATCGATAACATCAGAGCAAGCATAACCTGAGTTATGCTTTTGAACTTTAAACCTATATCCATGTTCATCTATTCCCGAGTGCGTTTTATTTGTTATTTTTCAAGCTTTCGACATCGCTAATTTAGTTGATTAATATTAGAACAAACATGTGACAAGTGCTTAACATTTTTTAGCTGGTTGACTGTAAAGAGGAATGATTTTGTAGGGATAAACAATAAGTGTGATCAATGTCTCACTTTGTACCGAGGATGACTTTTTTTAACGCTTATTGAACATGTTTTTCCATTGCAATAAATGGTGGCAGCTAGCTGGCATTTTTATTTTCGGTCAGGCGTTTATTCATTGAGATTTTTGTCACATAATACTCAACACAATTGAAAACTATTATCGTTACCAGTCAAAAAGCTTGATCTAGGTAAAGTTATTAGCTCCATAGCTCAGATACAATGAACACAGTTTTTCAAGCTGAAGCTGTTACAAGGTGAAATAGGTAATGAAGTTAAGCGAACTCAGTCCCGGTGACCGTGGCATTATTTCTGAAATCGGGCGATTAGATTTGCCGCAAACAGTGAAGCGTAAATTATTGTCCATGGGCATTACCCCAAATACACGATTTTCTTTGATTCGCCGAGCGCCAATGGGCTCTGGTTTAGAGCTGGATATTCGTGGTAGTAAGCTTTGTATGCGCAGAGACTTGGCAGACATTATTGAGGTGGAAAAGGCGAATGACTAAGCAGTTTCATTGCGTCACCGTTGGTAACCCAAACGCTGGGAAATCAACACTCTTTAACGCGCTTACAGGCGCGAATCAGCAAGTTGGCAACTGGTCCGGTGTGACGGTTGAGAAAAAAACCGGTCATTTCACTCTCAATGGTGCTGACGTTTACTTAACCGACTTACCCGGTATCTACGATTTACTCCCTGCGGGTAATAGCTGTGATTGTTCTCTCGATGAGCAGATTGCTCAACAATATCTCGCCGAACAACGTGTCGATGGCATCATTAACTTAGTTGATGCGACCAATATCGAGCGCCACCTCTATTTGACGGCACAACTCCGTGAATTGTCGATCCCTATGGTGGTGGTGTTGAACAAAATCGATGCTGCTATCAAGCGTGGCATTCGTGTCGATTTAAAGAAAATGAGTCAAGAATTGGGCTGCCCAGTGATTGGGGTTTGTTCTCGCGATCCTGCTGATGTTGCTAAAGTACAAGCGCAAGTGCTTGACTTACTTCAAGGTCGTGTATCTGAAGCGCCTTTGTTACTTGATTACGACGAGCAAATTGAAGCAGGCGTGCAACTACTTTGTAGTAAAGATCCCAACTTAAGCCGTGGCCGCGCCTTAGCTATGTTGGGTAACGGTTCTGGTTGTGGCAGCTGTAAAAATGCTGAGCTTCAGGATGAGGTGAATACTTGTACTCAGCAAATTGCGCAGCAAGGACACGACATTGAAGTGATGGTCGCAACCACTCGCTTTAATTTTGTTGAGCGAGTATTCCAAGGTTCCGTTAAAGCCGATGGCTTCTTAACCTTGAGCGATAAACTCGATAAATTAGTCTTACATCCCGTACTTGGGATTCCGGTGTTCTTATTTGTCATGTATTTGATGTTTATGTTCAGCATCAACATCGGCAGTGCGTTTATCGATTTCTTCGATGTGTTTGCAGGGGCATTACTGGTCGATCATTTTGGTGCATTGCTCAATAACATAGGCGCGCCAGCTTGGTTGGTGACTATCCTTGCGGGTGGTGTGGGCCAAGGTATTCAAACGGTTTCTACGTTTATTCCTGTGATTGCGGCATTATTCCTTGGTTTATCTGTTCTTGAAAGTTCGGGCTATATGGCTCGTGCCGCGTTTGTGGTTGACGGATTAATGCGTCGCATAGGCTTACCGGGCAAAGCTTTCGTACCAATGATCGTGGGCTTTGGTTGCTCTGTGCCAGCCATTATGGCAACGCGTACCTTAGGCAGTGAGCGTGAGCGTATTGTCACGGGAATGATGGCTCCCTTTATGTCTTGTGGTGCCCGGTTGCCTGTGTATGCACTATTTGCGGCGGCATTTTTTCCAGACTCTGGCCAAAACCTGGTATTTTTACTGTATATCATCGGGATTTTTGCGGCCATCGGTACCGGATTGTTGCTGCGAAGCACTTTATTACCAGGCACCAGTAGTGCGGTAGTGATGGAGTTACCAAGCTATGAGTTGCCTAAATTTAAAGCAGTGATGGTGCGTACTGGTAAGCGGACTAAGAGTTTTATCCTTGGTGCGGGTAAAACCATTGTGCTGGTGGTGACACTGCTCAACTTTATCAATGCGATTGGTATTGATGGCACTTTTGGCCACGAGGATAGCCAAGCGTCACTCTTAAGTGTAGCGAGCCAGAAAGTGACTCCAATCTTTGCGCCGATGGGGATTGAACAAGATAACTGGCCTGCAACCGTAGGTATTATCACCGGGATTTTTGCTAAAGAAGCGGTGGTGGGAACACTCAATAGCTTATATACCAATGCGGCGCCTGAGGACGGTGAATTAACACCACTAGCAGACAGCTTTAACGAGGCACTTGCGACCATTCCTGCAAACTTGTTCGGTTTGGATTTGGAAGACCCGCTTAAGTTATCTGTGGGTGATGTATCCAGTACCGATGTTGCGGCAGAGGCGCAAGGTGTTGCAACGTCAACCTTTAGTGCCTTGCAATCTGGGTTTACTACCAAGGTAGCGGCGTTCTCTTACCTGTTGTTTATTTTACTCTATACTCCCTGTGTTGCGGCGATGGGCGCTTTAGTGAACGAGTTTGGTACTCGTTGGGCAACGTTTGCAGCGACATGGACATTCTCTCTGGCCTATGGCAGTGCAACTATCGCTTACCAAGTAGCAACCTTTGCCGAGCACCCATTGCAATCGGGTTTATGGATTGGTTTCTTCCTCAGTGCGTTAGTCATATTCTATCTATGGCTAAAACGTAAAGGGCGCAGAACTCAGCAAATTATCCCCGGCGTGCGGATTATTACTGAGTAAATCCCTGAGTAATAAATGTCAGCTTAGTGGTTACAAAGATAAAAGCAGCTTTCACGGCTGCTTTTATTGTTTTACTATCCACGGCATAACCCTTAGTTTTTAATACTGGGCATTGTAACTGGCCGAGATCTGTAGGATCATGCTGGTTTTGTTAAAATTGCCATTGTTCGCAAAGAGGAATTCCATGAGTCATGTGGACACTGAAGTACGTCCGAGTAACTTTATTCGTAATATCATTGATGAGGATCTGAAAAGCGGTAAGCACACGAGTGTGCAGACGCGTTTTCCACCCGAGCCAAATGGTTATTTACATATAGGTCATGCTAAGTCCATCTGTTTGAACTTTGGCATCGCCCGCGATTACCAAGGTCTCTGTAACTTACGATTTGATGATACCAACCCTGAAAAAGAAGACATCGATTATGTCAATTCTATTCAGGCGGATGTGCGTTGGTTGGGATTCCAGTGGGATGGTGAGGTGCGTTATTCCTCTAACTATTTCGACCAATTACATCAATATGCCGTTGAGTTAATCAATAAAGGCTTAGCCTATGTGTGTTTTCTCAATGCTGATGAAACCCGTGAATACCGTGGCACGTTAAAAGAGCCTGGTAAAAATAGCCCTTATCGCGATACTCCTGTGGAAGAAAACCTGCGCTTATTTGAAAAAATGCGTCTAGGTGAATTCAAAGAGGGCGAATGTGCGCTGCGCGCTAAGATTGATATGGCATCGCCTTTCATGTGTATGCGCGATCCGGTGATTTACCGTATTCGTTTTGCTCACCATCACCAAACGGGTGATAAGTGGTGCATTTATCCAATGTACGATTTTACTCACTGTATTTCCGATGCGCTCGAGCACATTACTCACTCATTATGTACACTTGAGTTCCAAGACAACCGTCGTCTGTATGACTGGGTTCTCGATAATTTAGATGATTTCCAAGCGCCAAATCGTACTCGTCAATATGAGTTTTCACGCTTAAATCTTGAATATACGCTGATGTCTAAGCGTAAATTAAATGACTTAGTGACACGCAAGTTAGTAACTGGCTGGGATGATCCCCGTATGCCAACAATTGCAGGTCTACGCCGTCGTGGTTATACCCCAGCGTCTATCCGCGAGTTTTGCCAACGTATTGGTATCACTAAGCAAGAAAACATGATTGAAGCGGCGATGCTCGATGCCTGCATCCGTGAAGAGCTAAACGAACATGCCCCACGTGCGATGGCCGTACTGCGCCCATTAAAAGTGGTGATTGAGAACTACCCAGAAGGTCAAATCGAGACGATTCAAGCGGCTTCTCACCCAAGCGATGAAAGCATGGGGACGCGCGAACTCGCCTTTGGCCGCGAACTGTATATCGATGTGGCTGACTTCAGAGAAGAAGCCAATAAGCAGTACAAACGTCTAGTCATGGGCAAAGAAGTGCGCCTGCGTAACGCCTATGTGATTAAAGCCGAACGTTGTGACAAAGACAGTGAAGGTAATATCACTACCGTCTACTGTAGCTACGATGCCGATACTTTAGGTAAAAACCCTGCCGATGGTCGCAAGGTGAAAGGCGTAATCCATTGGGTTGAAGCGACTACGGCTAAACCTGCTGAGTTCCGTTTATACCAACGCTTGTTCACTGATCCAAATCCTGCTGCTGCCGAGACAGTGGATGAAGTGCTTAACCCTAACTCACTTGAAGTGGTTAATGGTTTAGTTGAAGCAAGCCTTGCGAATGCGCCAGCGGAAAAAGCTTATCAGTTTGAGCGTGAAGGTTATTTCTGTGCTGACAATAAAGACTCTTCAGCCGAGCATTTAGTGTTTAACCTAACAGTTGCACTGCGGGACTCGTTTGAATAGCAAGTTGTTGGCCGCGATAATCTCTGTCGCGACTAACTGTCAACAGCAGTAAAGAATAAAAAGGCCCTTAGTGTTTTCAAGCTAAGGGCCTTTTCTGTTTTACAACTTTTCGTTTTCAACACGTCTATTTGCCACTATCAATTTGTCACTATCAGTATTTCAAGTCGTTTGCACCTGAGTGCGGATTAATCCCTTATTGGTACATAGGACCAAAGCCAATGCTCCAGAGGATAACACTGGTGGCCATTAATCCAACCAAGAGCACTAAACCTGCTGTGACCATAGAACTGGCGTAAATAAAGCCTTTCTCTTCAGGGATATTCATAATAATGGGCACACCTGCATATAGCAGATAAACCGAGTAGGCTAAGCCAATCAGCCCAACAATCATAATAAACCAGAGTACTGGGTAGAGTGCCGCCAAACCAACCATAAACAGCGGTGTTGCGGTGTAGGACGCGAGTTCTAATGCTTGGGTGAAAGTTGGCTGAGCATCGAAGGTTTTTGCCATCCAAAAGGCTAAATAGGCGAGGGCAAAGACGCCTGCAATTAGGCCAAAATACATACCTACGGACATAAACATCGCACTTTGCGGCGTGAGATAAATAGGATCACCAGCTCCTGGATTCCAGCCAATGTAAGCTGTTGCAATAAAGCTACAGACAGCGGGAATGAGTGCGATGAGAAGAACGTGACTTAAGCTGCTTTTGAGTGCTTCATGGTTTTGTTCAATCGCATGCCACTCTTGCTTTGGATGAGTGTATAACCCCATTAAGTGATTCAGTATCATTATAATTATCCTTGTTCAGCATTGATGTTGGCTCGCCAAACGTCAGACGAGCTGATAACAGCTCTGCAATCAGGGTTAATGCTCCACAATCCCTTTAACTCCCGATTGCCTACTCTTTGAATTGAGATGTGCCGTGATCAGGATCTCAGTTCTTAAAGTGTAGATTATTTATTGAACAAAAAGTTCAGCTAGTCAAGTTTACTGGTGTCTAAAGCTATAGCTTGTTGATAATTACGCGTAAAATATGGCGATATTTTCTTTAAGATTTTTGAGTGATCCCATGCAGCAATTACTGGCACCTGTTCATGCGTTTCTTCGTTGTGAGACGCCGCAAACTTGGATTGATGTAGCAAGAGCCTCTGCCTCGTTAGATGAACTCTTAATTGACCATTGTAATTGTGAGCTAAAAGCGGCGCAGACTGCGATGTTCTTATTGAGGCGATATGCCTTGGATAAAGACAGCGGACAATCGCTATTGGCATGGGCGAAACCCTATGAGGAATTTGTTTATCATAAGGATCGCAATATCGAGCAGTTTTTGGCTCGTGATGTCAAAAAGAATGAGTTGGTAGCCAATCTACAGCCGAATCAACATTTTGCTTTTGCACAGGATCTGATCCCACCACTGATCCGTTTGATAAAAGAAGAATTCCATCATTTTGAGCAAGTGCTGGAGCTGATGCACGCACGGCAAATCCCATATCGTAATATTCGTGCTGGGCGTTACGCAAAAGGGATGATGAGCCACGTGACCACCCATGAGAAGGATATTCTGCGGGATAAGTTGATTGTGGGTGCATACATTGAGGCGCGCTCCTGTGAGCGCTTTGCCAAATTAGCGCCTTACTTGGATGCAGAGTTAAGTAAGTTTTATGTGTCACTGCTGCGCTCAGAGGCGCGTCATTTTGAGGATTATCTTAAGCTGGCACAGTTAGTATCGACTGAGGATATCAGCGAGCGAGTTGCTTATTTTGGCGAGAGAGAAGCCGAATTGATTATGGCGCCCGATGACGAGTTTCATTTCCACAGTGGTCAACCCTTAGTTGCCCAGTGGGAAAGATAAATAGCGGCCTCAACCATATTCAGGTATGAGGCCTTAGCGGTAGATGTGTTAATGGTGAAGACGCTATAGGTGCTTAGCTGGCGTCGAAGGGCAGACTTTTTAACTCCACACCGTCGGCGCTGACCACTAACACGCTGCCTTGCTCGTACCAATCACCGACTACAATGCGTTTGCAGCCATTGTTTAATTCATGGATAGCAGGCCTATGGGTATGACCGTGGATCATCTGTTTGCTGTGGGTTTGAGCAAATAACGCATTCACCGCACTGGGTTCTACGTCCATAATCACATAGCTTTTTTGCTGATTACTGCTTTGGCTGTTACTGCGGATTTTATTGGCAATGGCTTGACGTTTTTTCTTCGGCAAACAGCTATAAAGCCAACGGGCAAAGGCAAAACTGCGTAATTTGCGAAAGCGTTGGTAGGCTTTATCTAAGGTACACAAGCTGTCGCCATGCAAAATAACCGTGTTAACACCATAGAGATCTAAGCATTTGACTTCGGGCAACATTTGCATACCCGCAGCATCGGCAAATTGTTTGCCTAACATAAAGTCACGATTACCGTGAATAAAGTAGATGGGCAAGGTTTGGGAGACTTGCTTGAGCTTGCGCGCTAATTCGATGGCAAAGGGCAAGGCTAAATCGTCGCCGACCCATACCTCAAAGAGATCCCCCAGAATATAGAGAGCATCTACATCATCAAGTTCGGTATCGAGAAAACGATTAAAGGCTTGGGTGATATCGAGGCGATCGGCACTTAAGTGCAGATCGCCAATAAATAAGGTTCGCATCCTAGGGAATTAGGCCGCACTTACTTTTTCAATCACAACCGCTTCTAATGGCACATCTTGGTGCATGCCACGGTTACCAGTGCTGACAGCTTTGATTTTTTCAACGATGTCCATGCCTTCAACCACTTCACCAAACACGCAGTAACCCCAACCTTGCATGCTTTCAGATTTGAAATCGAGAAAGGTGTTATCGTTGACGTTGATGAAAAACTGAGCCGTCGCTGAGTGTGGGTCCGAAGTACGCGCCATCGCGATAGTACCAGTACGGTTTGATAAACCGTTGTTGGCTTCGTTTTTCACTGGCTCATGGCAACGTTTTTGGCTCATTTCAGCGGTAAAACCACCGCCTTGGATCATAAAGCCGTCAATTACACGGTGGAAAATGGTGCCGTCGAAGAAACCTTCGTCAACATATTTCATAAAGTTTGCCACGGTCAGCGGGGCTTTTTCGGCGTTCAGTTGCAGTTTAATGTCGCCAAAATTAGTGTGTAATGTGATCATGTTTTCATACTCTCAGTAAATAGTGGCGCGATTCTAACTTATCTCGGATTGCGCGCAAAGTGCAGTATTCAAAACCCTCGTCAGCGTGGTAGACTGACCCCTTGATTTTACACTTGAATCTATCTTTGAAGAGAATACCGATGTTGAAGATTTACAACAGTATTACCCGCCAAAAACAGGAATTTAAGCCTATTAATCCCGGAAAAGTTGGGATGTATGTATGTGGCGTGACCGTTTACGATCTCTGTCATATTGGCCATGGGCGTACTTTTGTTTCCTTCGATATGATCGTTCGCTACCTGCGTTACGCGGGTTATGAAGTGAATTTCCAGCGCAACATCACCGATATTGATGACAAAATCATCAAGCGTGCTAACGAAAACCAAGAAGACTGCAATACATTAACCGATCGCTTGATTGGTGAAATGCACAAGGATTTCGATGCGCTGAATATGATCCGTCCCGATTTCGAACCACGTGCCACTCTGCACATTGCCGAAATCATCGATATGGTCGAACGTTTATTGGCCCGTGGTCATGCTTATATCGCTGCCGATGGCGATGTGCTGTTTAGTGTGGCCTCTTTCCCCGAATACGGTCGCCTATCTGGCCAGAATCTGGAGCAATTACAGGCTGGTGCACGGGTTGAGGTTGATGATAATAAGCAAAATCCAATGGATTTCGTGCTGTGGAAAATGTCTAAACCGGGTGAGCCAACATGGGAATCTCCATGGGGACCGGGTCGACCAGGCTGGCATATCGAATGTTCGGCGATGAATAGCAAGCACTTAGGTTTACATTTCGATATCCACGGTGGCGGCTCAGATTTACAGTTTCCACACCATGAGAATGAAATTGCCCAGTCTTGCTGCGCCCATGACACGCCATACGTAAATTATTGGATGCACACTGGCATGGTGATGATCGACCGCGAAAAGATGTCTAAATCTTTAGGCAACTTCTTCACCATTCGTGATGTATTAAGTCATTACGACGCTGAAACCGTACGTTACTTCCTGCTATCGGGTCACTATCGTAGCCAGATTAACTACTCTGAAGAAAACCTCAAGCAGGCGCGTGCGGCGTTAGAGCGTTTATACACTGCGATTAAAGATGTTGACCTGACTGTAGCGCCGGCACCTGCCGAAGAGTTTGTCGCTAAGTTTAAAGCGGCAATGGACGATGACTTTAACACCCCTGAAGCCTATTCAGTGCTGTTTGATATGGTGCGTGAGATCAACCGTCTGAAACTCACTGATATGGCAGAGGCTTCTGCATTAGCCGTGTCAATGAAACAACTTGCTGATGTGCTGGGCTTACTGCATCAATCTCCCGAGGCCTTCTTTAAAGGTGAGGGCAGTGACGATGAGGTTGCAGAGATTGAAGCATTGATCGTTGAACGTAACCGCGCTCGCAGTGAAAAAGATTGGCCAGCGGCTGACGTGGCGCGTAATCGGTTAAATGAGCTTGGTGTGGTCTTAGAGGATGGCCCAAGTGGCACCACTTGGCGTAAGAAATAGGCTTAATTAGCTATTGTTTTTAATAAAAAAATCTTCAGCCAATAAAAAAACCTGCATTATGCAGGTTTTTTTATGCTTGCCGAACCTAGAACCTAGTCGTGATATTGCTCGGCGGCATATAAGGTGTTTTCTAAAAGACTGGCTATGGTCATTGGTCCCACACCGCCAGGTACAGGTGTGATAAAGCTAGCGTTTTGCGCAGCAACATCATATTGCACGTCGCCTACTAAGGTGCCATTTTCTAAGCGGTTGATACCCACATCGATAACGATGGCGCCGGGTTTAATCCATTCACCGGGGATAAAGCCAGGTTTACCCACGGCAACCACCACTAAATCGGCTTGGCGAATTTTTTGTTCGAGGTTTTTAGTAAAACGATGGCAAGTTGTGGTGGTGCAGCCCGCAAGCAGTAGCTCGAGTGTCATTGGTCGGCCGACAATGTTCGAGGCACCAACGACAACCGCATCTAAGCCATAGGTATCGACGCCAGTGGATTTAATGAGTGTCATAATGCCCATCGGCGTGCAAGAGCGTAATACGGGAATACGCTGTGCTAAACGGCCAACGTTATACGGGTGGAAACCATCGACATCTTTATCGGGGCGAATGCGCTCGATCACTTTAGAGTCTTCGATATGGGCCGGTAATGGTAACTGCACTAATATCCCATCAATGTTAGGGTCATCGTTGAGTTGATCAATCAAGGCTAAGAGTTCTGCTTCGCTGCAGCTGGTATCGAGATCGTAGGAGCGAGAAATAAATCCCACTTCTTCACAGGCCTTACGTTTACTACCAACATAAACCTGAGAGGCGGGGTCTGCTCCCACGAGAATCACGGCTAAACCTGGTACGCGTTGTCCAGCCTCTTTACGGGCGGTAACTTTTTCGCGCAGTTGAGTGCGGATGGATTGAGCAATCGCCTTGCCGTCGATTATTTGGGCTGTCATGGGTGTAGGATATCCTTTATATTGGCGATGGTTAAAACGGTAGTTAACACAGAGATTGGCAATCGCGGCTATTTTAACAGGGCGTAGCGGGTGTGTCATGGCAAATGCCGTCGTGAAATGGATAAAAAAAAGCGTATTCGACTGATAATTCAGCATCTAGCATGAACGGTTAAAAAAATCGTTGACGGGTGCAAAGTGAGGGGCTAAGATGCGCTCCGTTCTCGAGCAGATGTGTTGATTTGCTTTGAAAACTTTTTTGGTGATTAGCGCAGTCCTGTAATGAATCCTGATTTTGGATGAGCGCGGGGCAGAGGAAACCCTCTGAGTTAATGCCAAATATAGTAAGACCTTCGGTGATTAGCGCAGTCCGGTAGCGCATCTGGTTTGGGACCAGAGGGTCAGAGGTTCGAATCCTCTATCACCGACCACTTTAATTGTTATTTGCTCGAGTGTTTACATGAGCGAGTAGCATGGATAGCCAAATGCTATCCAACGCCGGTTAGGATGCAGAGTAATCTGTAGACCATGCGCCCGTAGCTCAGTTGGATAGAGCACCCGCCTTCTAAGCGGGTGGTCGCAGGTTCGAATCCTGCCGGGCGTACCAGTTTCAGTGGTGATTGTAGCTCAGTTGGTAGAGTCCCGGATTGTGATTCCGGTTGTCGTGGGTTCGAGCCCCATCAGTCACCCCATTTTTAGTACTTTGAGTACAAAATAAAAAAAGCGACCTCTGGTCGCTTTTTTTATACCCTAGATTCGGCCGTTGAGGCTCGACTCTGCACAAAACGGTGGCTATAATGTCGCGTCTTGATAGATATCAACTAACAGCGACCTGTGCCAAAAGCCAGTAGTGGTGGGCATTGTAGTCAAATTTAATGATCAAGAAACGAATACCTGAATAGTTGAATATTCGACTATTACAAAGGACGTTAGACAAATTTCGAGGTAAAACAATGCAAGTTTCTGTTGAAGCAACCCAAGGCCTAGAGCGTCGCCTGACCATTTCTGTTCCTGCTGAACAAATTGAAAAACTGGTTAAAGACAGTTTACAACGTGAAGCTAAGCGTGCTCGTATCCCAGGTTTCCGTCCTGGCAAAGTGTCTGTTACTGTAATCAACAAACGTTATGGCGCAGCTATTCGTCAAGACATCACTGGTGAAGTGATGCAACGTAACTTTATCGAAGCGATCATCGCTGAGAAATTAAACCCAGCAGGTGCACCAACTTTCGTTCCAGGTGCAACTGACGGTGAAAAATTCGAATTCGTAGCAACTTTCGAAATCTACCCAGAAGTTGAGCTGAAAGGTTTAGATGCAATTGAAGTAGAGCAACCAAAAGCCTCTGTAACCGATGCAGATGTAGACAGCATGATCGAAACTTTACGTAAGCAACACGCGACTTTCGCCGCTGTTGAGCGTGAAGCCGCTGACGGCGACAAAGTGAAAATGAACTTTGTGGGTTCAGTTGATGGTGTTGAATTCGAAGGCGGCAAAGCTGAAGATTTCGAACTGCAATTAGGTAGTAACCGTATGATCCCAGGTTTTGAAGCGGGTATCTTAGGTCACAAAGCCGGTGAAGAGTTCGTTATCGACGTGACTTTCCCTGAAGAATATCACGCTGAAAACTTAAAAGGTAAAGCAGCTAAGTTTGCTATCACCTTAACTGAAGTATTAGCGGCTAACTTACCTGAAGTAAACGATGAGTTTGCAGCATTATTCGGTATCAGCGAAGGTGGTTTAGAAGCCCTTAAAGCTGAAATCCGTAAGAACATGAACCGTGAGCTTGAGCAAGCGTTAAAAGCTAATGTGAAAGAGCAAGTGATCGCAGGTTTATTAGCTAACAATGACATCGAACTGCCAAAAGCACTGATCGATGGTGAAGTTAACGTATTGCGTCAACAAGCGATGCAACGTTTCGGCGGTCAAACGGCGAACATGCCTGAACTGCCAGCTGAATTATTCACTGAGCAAGCAGCTCGTCGCGTGAAGATCGGTCTGTTATTAGGCGAAGTCATCAAGACTAACGAGCTGAAAGCGGAAGATGAGCGTGTACAAGGCTTAATCGCTTCTATGGCTTCTGCTTATGAAGATCCAAGTGAAGTGATTGCGTATTACAACAGCAATAAAGAGCTGATGCAAAACATGCGCAACGTTGCGCTTGAAGAGCAAGCTGTTGAAGCACTGCTTAAAACAGCCAAAGTGACCGAAAAAGAAGTCGCTTTTGAAGAATTTATGAACAAGGCTACAGGTCGCGCATAAGCTAAGCTTGACTTGATTGGCAGTTCGCCATTTATAATGGCTCGTATGAGGCTCCTCATGCGAGCCATTTTTATTTAGGGAAATGAATAATGCATAATGCGTCAGACATACAAAGTGCTTTAGTGCCTATGGTGATCGAACAGACTGCTAAGGGTGAACGCTCATTCGACATTTATTCTCGTCTGTTAAAAGAGCGGATTATCTTTTTAGTGGGTCAAGTTGAAGAGCATATGGCGAATCTGATTGTGGCGCAGTTGCTATTCCTCGAATCAGAAAGCCCAGATAAAGATATCTTTTTATATATCAACTCACCCGGTGGATCAGTCACCGCGGGCATGGCAATTTACGATACCATGCAATTTATTAAGCCTAATGTGAGTACGGTGTGTATTGGTCAAGCGGCCAGTATGGGCGCGTTTTTATTAGCTGGCGGTGAAAAGGGCAAGCGTTTCTGCTTACCTAATTCTCGCGTGATGATCCACCAACCACTGGGTGGATTCCAAGGTCAGGCTTCTGATATTGCTATTCATGCCCAAGAAATCTTAGGCATCAAGCATAAACTGAATCTGATGCTGTCAGAGCATACAGGCCAGCCACTCGAAGTAATTGAGCGTGATACTGATCGTGATAACTTCATGAGCGCTACTCAAGCTGTGGAATATGGTTTAGTTGACGCAGTGATGACTAAACGCAGCTGATTTTTACTTTTGACTGGGCTATGCTCTGTAAAGCAACGCTGAGTTTAAAGTGAACAAGTTTAAGATAAGCAGTAGAGCAGACTGCAAATGAGGTAATTAATGGGCGACAACAAAAATAATGGTGACAGCGGTAAATTGCTGTACTGCTCTTTTTGCGGTAAGAGCCAGCATGAAGTCAGAAAACTGATTGCAGGCCCATCAGTATATGTATGCGACGAATGTGTCGAGTTATGTAATGACATTATTCGTGAAGAGATTAAAGAAATCTCCCCCAAGCGTGATAATGATAAATTACCCACGCCACATGAGTTGCGTGCACATTTAGATGATTATGTCATTGGGCAGGACAGAGCTAAAAAAGTCCTTTCTGTTGCGGTATACAATCACTACAAACGTCTGAGAAATTCATCCCCTAAAGATGGGGTGGAATTGGGCAAGAGTAACATTCTGCTGATTGGTCCAACGGGCAGTGGTAAAACACTGCTGGCCGAAACGCTCGCGCGCTCATTGAATGTCCCATTTACTATGGCAGACGCTACCACCTTAACTGAAGCCGGTTATGTGGGTGAAGACGTTGAAAACATCATTCAAAAGCTGCTGCAAAAGTGCGATTACGATGTTGAGAAAGCGCAGCGCGGTATTGTCTATATCGACGAAATCGACAAAATCAGCCGTAAATCAGATAACCCATCGATTACCCGTGATGTATCGGGTGAAGGCGTACAGCAAGCGCTGCTGAAACTTATCGAAGGTACGGTTGCCGCGGTTCCGCCTCAAGGTGGACGTAAGCATCCACAGCAAGAGTTTTTACAGGTAGATACCTCTAAGATCCTGTTTATCTGTGGTGGTGCATTTGCGGGTCTTGAAAAGGTGATTGAACAACGTGCTCATGTTGGTTCGGGTATCGGTTTTGGTGCGCAAGTTAAAGGCGAAAAAGATAAAGCAACGATATCTGAAACCCTGTCTCAAGTTGAGCCAGGCGATTTAGTTAAATACGGCTTGATCCCCGAGTTTATTGGCCGTCTACCAGTCGTTGCTACACTAACTGAATTGGATGAAGATGCATTAGTGCA
Source organism: Shewanella xiamenensis (assembly GCF_014647135.1). Classification (GTDB taxonomy): domain Bacteria; phylum Pseudomonadota; class Gammaproteobacteria; order Enterobacterales; family Shewanellaceae; genus Shewanella; species Shewanella xiamenensis. Next base: position 127,461 of record NZ_BMOP01000006.1, on the reverse strand, counting down.
AATTCTGTCTGAGCCTAAAAATGCCTTAACTAAGCAGTACAACGCACTGTTTGATATGGAAGGTGTCGAATTAGAGTTTCGCGAAGATGCACTTAAAGCGATTGCCCATAAAGCCATGTCACGTAAAACAGGTGCCCGTGGTTTACGCTCAATCGTAGAAGGTATCTTACTTGATACTATGTATGATATCCCATCGATAGAAGGTGTAGTGAAAGCGGTTGTCGATGAGTCAGTGGTTAATGGTGAGTCTGCACCGATTCTGATTTATGAGCGCAATGAAGCACAGGCGGCTTCTGGCGAACAATAATTGTACAGATAGCTAATAAACTGAAAATCAAGGAGTCCAATGGGCTCCTTTTTTCGTATTGACCATTGAAAGGGCCTAAACCGCCCCAATATACTCCTTAACAAATCCCTTTTATTTAAACGGAATCGAACTATGACCTTAGAGCGTGAAGCGCATATCGAACTCCCCGTGCTGCCACTGAGAGATGTGGTGGTCTATCCCCATATGGTAATTCCGTTGTTCGTTGGCCGAGAAAAATCGATTCGTTGTCTCGAAACGGCAATGGCCCAGGATAAGCAAATTATTTTAGTTGCTCAGCGTGATGCTGAGTTAGATGAGCCGACCAAAGACGATATCTTTGACGTTGGTACAGTGGCATCTATTCTGCAACTGCTGAAACTACCAGACGGTACAGTCAAAGTGTTGGTCGAAGGTGGTCGCCGCGCCCGTATTACGCGTTATACCCAAGAAACAGATTTCTTTGTGGCTAAGGCTGAATATCTCGAATCTGAGCCTTTAGAAGACAAAGAAGAGGAAGTCTTGGTTCGTAGCGCGATTGGCCAATTTGAAGGCTATATCAAGCTCAACAAGAAGATCCCGCCAGAGGTTTTAACCTCTCTTTCAGGTATCGATGAAGCGGCGCGCCTTGCTGACACGATGGCGGCTCACATGCCGCTTAAGCTTGAGGACAAACAATCCGTCCTTGAGATGACCAATATTGGCGAACGTCTTGAATATTTAATGGCGATGATGGAGTCGGAAATTGACCTGTTACAGGTTGAAAAACGCATCCGCACCCGCGTTAAAAAGCAGATGGAAAAGAGCCAACGTGAGTACTATCTGAACGAGCAAATGAAAGCCATCCAAAAAGAATTGGGTGACTTAGACGAAGGCCATGACGAATTTGAAGTCTTAAATCGTAAGATTGAAGAAGCCAATATGCCAAGCGATGCCAAAGAAAAGGCGGTCGCTGAACTGAACAAATTACGTATGATGTCGCCGATGTCTGCCGAAGCGACCGTGGTTCGTAGCTATGTAGATTGGATGACGTCTGTGCCTTGGAGTCAACGCTCTAAAATCAAACGTGATTTAGCGAAAGCCCAAGAAGTATTGGATACTGACCATTATGGTTTAGAGAAAGTTAAAGATCGCATTCTGGAATACTTGGCGGTGCAGAGCCGTGTGCGTCAACTGAAAGGGCCAATCCTGTGTTTAGTTGGACCACCAGGTGTAGGTAAAACCTCACTCGGTCAATCGATTGCCAAGGCGACGGGTCGTAAGTATGTGCGTGTTGCCTTAGGCGGCGTGCGTGATGAAGCGGAAATTCGCGGACATCGCCGCACCTACATTGGCTCTATGCCAGGTAAAATCATCCAAAAAATGGCCAAAGTGGGCGTGAAAAACCCCTTATTCCTGCTGGATGAAATCGACAAAATGAGTTCGGACATGCGTGGCGACCCAGCATCAGCACTATTAGAGGTGCTCGATCCTGAACAAAACGCGACTTTTAACGACCATTACCTCGAAGTCGACTACGACTTATCCGATGTAATGTTCGTGGCGACCTCGAATTCGATGAATATTCCGGGGCCACTTTTAGATCGTATGGAAGTGATCCGTCTGTCGGGTTATACCGAAGATGAAAAACTCAATATCGCTAAGCAGCATTTATTGACGAAACAAATCGAGCGTAACGGCCTTAAAGCGAATGAAATTCATATCGAAGACAGTGCGATAGTCGGCATCATCCGCTACTACACCCGTGAAGCGGGTGTGCGGGCGCTAGAACGTGAGTTGTCTAAGATTTGCCGTAAGGTCGTGAAAATGATCCTGCTGGATAAATCCATCAAGTCAGTTACAGTCACCGCGGATAATCTCAAGTCTTTCCTCGGTGTGCAGCGTTTTGACTATGGCAAGGCGGAATCGAACAACCAAATCGGTCAAGTCACAGGATTGGCTTGGACTGAAGTGGGTGGTGATTTGCTCACCATTGAAGCGACTTCAGTGCCCGGCAAAGGCAAGTTGACTTACACAGGCTCACTAGGCGATGTGATGCAAGAGTCGATTCAAGCGGCGATGACAGTTGTTCGCGCCCGTGCGGAACAATTAGGTATCAATGGCGACTTTTATGAGAAGCGTGATATCCATGTGCACGTACCAGAAGGAGCAACGCCGAAGGATGGTCCATCCGCAGGTGCTGCAATGTGTACTGCGCTTGTTTCCAGCCTCACTGGTAACCCTGTGCGCGCCGATGTGGCCATGACGGGTGAAATTACCTTACGCGGTGAAGTGTTACCTATCGGTGGTTTAAAAGAAAAACTGCTGGCAGCACATCGCGGTGGCATTAAATTGGTGCTTATTCCAAAAGAAAATGAGCGTGATCTGGAAGAAATTCCTGCCAATGTCATTGCCGATTTAGAAATTCGCCCTGTGCGTTGGGTCGACGAAGTGTTAAAACTGGCGCTAGAAAGACCCGTTGAAGGCTTCGAAGTGGTTAAAAACTTGGCATAACGCAAGAAAATGCGCTATGACGTTAAAAAAAATGAAAAAAGGGGCTTAACAAAGCGCAGACCTGTGGTAGCCTAGGTCAGTGGAGAGCCAGCTGCTCCAAGCCCTTGGGGCAACTGGCTTTGAGCTGTATCTAGTTTTATTTCTTTGGTTTTCGAACTCAGCTTGAACTTTGAATTCAAGCTTGTTATAAAAGCCTCCGCAGACCGCTCTAGAGACGGATTTGGTTGCGGCGCAAAAAAATTACATTCAAGGGGATGACATGAACAAATCTGAACTAATCGAGAAAATCGCTTCTGGTGCTGACATTTCTAAAGCCGCTGCCGGCCGTGCACTGGATTCTTTTATCGCAGCTGTGACTGAAGGTTTGAAAGAAGGCGATAAAATTTCTCTTGTTGGTTTTGGTACTTTTGAAGTGCGTGAGCGCGCTGAACGCACTGGCCGCAACCCACAAACGGGTGAAGAAATCAAAATCGCAGCAGCAAAGATCCCAGCTTTTAAAGCGGGTAAAGCTCTGAAAGACGCTGTCAATTAATTTTTGATATCGCAGCCTTTGTAAGGCGTTCGTAATGATAAGCACTGTTTAAACAGTGCTTTTTACGAATTGAAAGTAATGGATTTTGAAGGTCAATTTCTACCATTACTCGGGGTTTTAGCACTTACCAGTGGTAGCGTCTGAATAATCCCTATTAATTACAGAAAGGCGCATCTCAAGCTGATGCGCCTTTTTATTTTGTTAATCGCAACGAGCGAGATATCTGATGTTAGAAAAGATCCGCGATGGTTCGCAAGGCGTGATTGCTAAAGGCATTCTCGTACTTGTGATTTTATCTTTTGCATTTGCAGGGGTGAGTAGCTATTTAGGCTCAACTTCCGATGTACCTGCCGCAGAAGTCAACGGTGACAAGATCACTAAAGCCGAGTTAGAACAAGCCTACCAGAGCGAACGCGCTCGTATGGAACAACAACTGGGCGAAATGTTTGCTGCCCTATCTGCGGACGAAAGATACCTAGAAAGCATTAAGCAGAGCGTTCTCGAGCGTCTAGTGGCAGACAAACTGATCGATCAAGCTGCCGCTGCGATGGGATTACGTGTTTCTGACGAACAAATTATTGCAGCGATTAAATCTGAACCCGCTTTCCAAACTGACGGTAAATTTGATAACGACCGTTATCAGGCTATTTTGCGTCAGTTAGGTTATCAGCCACAAACCTTTAGAAGCATGATGCGTGTCGATATGACTCGTCGTCAGTTAACTGCGGCGTTAGTGGGCACTGAATTTGTATTACCCGGTGAAGCTAAACAATTAGCTGAGCTGCAAGGCCAAACTCGCGACATTCGTTATTTAGTGGTGGACTCTGCGCCATACCTTGCCAATGCCTCTGTGACAGACGAGCAAGTAAAAAACTACTATGACGCCAACCAGGGCCAGTTTATGAGCCCAGAGAAGGTGAGTTTAGAATATGTTGAGTTAAACGCGGCTGATTTTGCCAAAGACAGCAAAGTGACCGAAGAAGAAGCTCAGGCTTACTACGATGAGCATAAGACGCAATATGTGTCTAACGAGAAACGTTTAGCCGCGCACATTCTGATTGGCCCAGGTAGCGATGAAGCAGCAGCGAAAGCCAAGGCTGAAGATTTAGCCAAGCAGTTAGATAACGGTGCTGATTTTGCTGAGTTAGCCAAAGCCAATTCTGAAGACACGTTAAGTGCGGAGCAGGGCGGTAAATTAGACTGGTTTGAGCCAGGTGTGATGGACCCCTCATTCGATGCTGCGCTTTTTGCTCTGCAAAAAGGTCAACACTCAGCTGTCGTCAAAACAGATTTTGGTTTCCACATCATCAAACTGTTAGACGTTCAGCCTGGTACCACAGTGCCATTTGCCGACGTTAAAACCAAGATTATTGCTCAGTTACAAGAGAAAAAAGCGGTAGATCAATTCTATAGCTTGCAGAGCAAACTGGCCGATACTAGCTACGAAGTGCCTGATACCTTAGCCGAAACCGCAAAAGTGGTGGGTGTTGAGATTAAGACAACGCCGCTATTTTCACGTGATGATGTGCCAGCGGCATTGAATAAGCCTGATGTAGTAAAAGCAGCATTTTCAGACTCAGTGATGCGCCAAGGGCTAAATAGTGAAGTGATTGAGCTTGAACCGAATCACGTAGTGGTTATTCGCATGAAAGAACATCACGATGCGGGCACTATGCCATTAGCCGAAGTGAAGGCCGACATCGCAGAGCGTTTAAAGCAAGATCAAGCGAACGCAGCAGCACGTGCTAAAGCAGAAGAGTTAATGGCGCAAGTGAAAGCGGGCGCTGCTGATGTGAGCTTAATCGCTAAGGCTAAATTGGGGCGTGGTGCACAGGATTTAGACGCGGCCATTGTGACTAAAACCTTCCAAATGCCAACGCCGAGTGCTGCACCTGTGGTTGATACTGTCGCTTTAGCAAATGGCTATGCTGTGATTGCACTGGACAAAGTGAACGCGGCTGAGTCTGTTAGCGATGAGTTAGTCAATGCACTAAAACAACGCCTAAATGCACAATACAGCGAAGCGGATTACCGCGGTCTGATCGAGTCACTGAAAGCGAACGCAAAAATCCATTACCCTGTAGAAGGTTAATGGTGATAAGGGATAACTCAGTCTATCCCTTATGTTCGCAAGGCAAATATAAAGTGTTTTGCTAATCAAATAGAAAAGGCCAAGTGTTTACTTGGCCTTTTTGTTTGTGCATTATCAAACGATATGGGCGCTATTTCAGCGGCTTAATCATCCACGCCAATCATCACGCTGCTGGCTTTAATGAGTGCGTAAGCCGAATCACCCACCTTCAAGTTTAAACGCTCACAGGATGCTTTCGTCACGACGGAGGTTAACACTACGCCCGGTGCCAGTTCGATAGTGACTTCGTTGTTTACAGAGCCAATTTCGATAGCGGTAATAGTGCCACTTAGGGTATTCCGTGCACTGATCTTCATTCTTTATCCTTATTTAGTGTTGAATGGTCATGCTATTCTAGCCTATTGCCATGGGTTTGCAGCAAATAAAAACGCCACCCGAGGGTGGCGTTTAAAAGCAAGCTGTAATCGTGACGATTACAGCTCGATCACATCGAACTCAACGTACGGATTCACATCAGCGTCGTAGTCGATGCCTTCAATACCAAAGCCGAAAAGTTTAATAAACTCGGCTTTATATTCTTGATAATCGGTCAGCTCTGATAGATTTTCAGTGGTCACTTGTGGCCACAGATCACGGCAATGCTGCTGGATATCTTCGCGCAGTTCCCAATCGTCTAAACGCAGACGGTTGTCGCTGTCGGTCTCAGGTTTTGCACCATCGGCACGGAACAGACGCTCACTGAACATGCGATAGATTTGCTCCATACAGCCTTCGTGCAGGCCTTCTTGGCGCATCTTCTTAAACACCATTGCAATATACAATGGCATCACTGGGATGGCTGAGCTGGCTTGGGTTACAACGCTTTTGAGCACGGCAACGTTGGCGCTACCGCCTGTCACTGAGAGCTTATCGTTTAAGGCTTTTGCAGCACGGTCTAAGTCCATTTTGGCTTTACCTAATGCGCCATGCCAGTAGATTGGCCAAGTTAACTCAGTACCGATATAGCTATAGGCAACGGTCTTGCAGTTGTCGCTCAATACGCCAGCCTCGGCGAGCGCGTTAATCCACAATTCCCAATCTTGGCCGCCCATCACAGTGACTGTATCGGCAATTTCTTGCTCTGTCGCAGGTTCGACAGTAGCTTCGATAATGCAGTCTTTATTAGTGTCTACCGCTGTTGCAGTGTAAGTTTCACCAATTGGTTTGAGCGCAGAGCGTACTAGTTCGCCAGAATCTGGCAGTTTGCGTACAGGTGATGCTAATGAATACACCACCATATCCACTTGACCTAAATCTTGCTTGATTAGCTCAATGACTTTTTGTTTAGCTTCATGGCTAAAGGCATCGCAGTTGATGCTCTTAGAGTACAAACCTTCAGCTTTGGCAAACTTGTCGAAAGCGGCAGAGTTGTACCAGCCAGCAGTACCTGGCTTAGCTTCTGTACCTGGTTTTTCGAAGAACACACCAATAGTTGCTGCATCGCTACCAAAGGCGGCGGCAATGCGTGAAGACAGGCCATAACCACTGGATGAACCAACAACGAGGACTTTTTTAGGCCCGTTGGCGATTTTGCCCTTCGCTTTGGTTAATGCAATTTGTTCTTGAACGTTAGCTTCGCAACCAACGGGATGAGTAGTGGTACAAATGAATCCACGAATTTTGGGTTTGATAATCATGTTTAAGCTTCTTCTATCAAAATGACCAATAGGATAAATACTTCGGCGATTAAATGGCATCTATTTTTAGCCAATTTGCCTGAATATTTAAGTGGTTGGAGCAGTTTAACGCTTATGAACAAACAGGCTCTGCTCCTGAATAAGCCTTTGGGTATATTCGTGCTGCGGTGAATTAAATATCTGTTCTGTGGGAGCTTTCTCAACCATAACGCCTTTATGAAGAACCATAATTTTATCGCTAACATGGCGAATAATATTGAGGTTATGGGACACAAAAATATATGACAATCCTAAGTCTTTTTGCAATTTCAGTAGCAAATTGAGGATTTGCGAGCGTACGGACAGATCTAAAGCGGTCAACGCTTCATCGGCGATAATGATTTTGGGGTTGAGCATTAGCGCTCGCGCCACGGCAACCCGCTGTTTTTGGCCTTCAGAAATCATATGCGGATAAAAGTCAGAATGTTCAGGTAATAAACCGACTTTCCTTAATGTCTCAATTACTTGAGAATTACGCTCTTTGGCAGATAGCTGAGTGTTAAAACGCAATGGTTCATCGAGTAATTGACCAATGGTGAGCCTTGGGTTGAGCGAGGTATTAGGATCTTGAAAAATCATCCGAATAAGGCGGCAGCGTTGTTTGATATTACGGCTGTCTAAGGCTTCGCCTTCGAAGTAAATTTCACCGCCGCTGCGCGGTTCTGCGCCCACTAAAATACGCGCTAACGTACTCTTACCTGAACCTGCCTCACCCACAATAGCTAAGGTTTCGCCGCGGTTTAATTCAAAGGAAACCGGGGCTAAGGCATCGTTATATTGGCGGGTAAAGCCTTTATAACCAGTATCATACCTTTTAAAGAGATCGTTAACTTTAAGCAGTGGAGTCGTCATTTGTCGTTTCACCGTGGTAAGGGAAATGGCAGGCAAAGTAGCGGTCTCTTGAATGACTCAAACTTGGCTGATTAACACATTTCTTTTGCGCCTCAGGACATCTTGGCCCTAAGCGACAACCAATGGGGAGATGTTGGAGTGCTGGCGCCGAGCCTGGCAGTGTTGGCATAATTGCCTTGTGCGCCTCTATCCCCGAATAATCCGGCATATTATCCAAGAGTGCCTTAGTGTAAGGATGATAGGGCTGATTAATCAATTCATCCGTCGGCCCTGACTCCATCACTTGGCCGCAATAGAGTACCGATAAGTGATCGCACCATTGGGCGAGGGTCTCAAGCTCATGACTGATGATTAAAATCGACACATTTTGCAGTTGGTTAAGCTGTGATAGTAGGCGAAATATCTGTGCCTGAGTACTCAGCTCCATCGAGTTTGTCGGCTCATCTGCAATCAATAATCTAGGCTGGTTGGCAATTGCCATAGCGATCATCACTTTTTGGCATTCGCCTTCGGATAATTCCCATGCATAGCTAGACATGACTTTTTGCGGATTTTTAATGCCAACTTTGTGTAGCCATTTTTGCGCCGTGAGTTTGGCATGTTTGTGCTTTTGCCAAAAATAAGCTTTAGGATTCTTAGGCATGGCCTGCATCAGCTGGCTACCCACGGTTTGCGAAGGATCAAGGCTGCCTGATGGGTCTTGGAAGATCATCGCCATATCTGAGCCCATCAGATTACGGCGCTCCTTCGAGGTCATGGCCATCAGATTGTTACCATCCCACATCATGCGGTCGGCAGTAATCGTCCAGTTGGGGCCAGGGATCCCTAGAATAGCTCTGGCGAGTAGACTACGGCCTGAGCCGGATTCACCCACTAGGCCGTGGATTTCACCCGCATTCAAGGTCAAGCTTACTTTCTCAAGAGCCCGCACTTTGCCGTGAGGCGTGTCGAGTTCAATAGTCAGGTTTCTAACGTCGAGTAATGGCATAGGTTAGTTTCTGATGGGCGCAAGCGCCGATCTCAAGCCATCGCCTACCAAGTTAATGGCAAGCACACTAAAAAGAATCGCTAGCCCTGGAATAGTTACAGTCCAAGGTGCGGTCAATAAATTATCCATGCCTTGCGCCACCATAGCGCCCCATTCTGGGCTAGGTGCTTGAGCACCAAGACTTAAAAAGCCGAGGGCGGCAATATCTAAAATCGCGGCAGAAATGGCTAACGTGGTTTGAATAATCACCACTTCCCAGACGTTTGGCATGATTACATACCAAAAAATCTGCATTGAATTGGCTCCATCCAAACGGGCAGCGGTAACATATTCTTTTTGTAATTCTTCATGGACCGATTGATGAATAGAGCGGACAAACTGCGGCGTTAAGGCAATGCCCACGGCCCAGAAGACGTTTTCAAGCCCTGGCCCCATGACGGCAACCACTAAAATCGCCATCAGAAGCGAAGGGATTGACAGCAATGCATCGAGCAAATGGCCCAAAATACTAGACTTTAATCCACGCATCATGCCGGAAAGTGAGCCGATGATAAATCCAGTAAACAGAGCTGTACCGACAATCATTAATGCCATGCCAAAGGTTAAATGCGCGCCATGTAGCAAGCGGCTAAAAATATCCCGGCCAAGATCGTCGGTGCCTAAAAAATGCGCCACAGTGCCGGAAGGATCCCAAGAGGGAGGTAACAATAGGGCGCGTGGATCTTGAGCCTCTGGCGCGAAAGGCGCAATCATTGGACCAAAGAGGGTGAGCAGCAGCAGAAAAATAATGGTCCACAATCCCGCTAAGGCAAAAGGGTTTGCCGAAAAATTTTGCCAGACCCGCATCATTGGGGAAGCAATTTGATCTTCCTGATAAATTTTAACTGGAGGCATAAAGATCTTTTCTGCTTAATGGATTGAAGACGGTATGTAGCACTTCAATCAAAATACTTAAAAAGATGATCAGCAAGGCGACAGCCAATATTCCACCTTGAATAACCGTGTAATCCCGCTGATAAATTCCTGATACTAACCAAGAGCCTACACCTGGCCATGAAAATATCACTTCAACAACAATAGCATAGCTAGCAAAGGCACCTAGCATTAAACCTAAGTGCTTTAATACAGGGATAAGCGCGTTGGGTAAGGCATGACGTAAAATAATGGTATTGGTGTGCATGCCTCTGGCTTCGGCTGCGCGGATAAAGGTTTGGTTCATCACATTCATCATTGCAGAACGTGTGCTACGCACTACCACAGTAAAGGGCAGTACTGCGAGCGTTGTCGCTGGCAGAATAATGTGTAGCAGTGCATCCTTAAACGCCGATATGCGATATTCCGAATCAGACAGTAGGATATCGACCAGCATAAAACCAGTGACGGGTTTTATCTCATATAAAAGATTGAGTTGCCCCGATATTGGCAACCAACCGAGATCGACACCAAACCAAAGCGATAAATACAGTCCCAACCAAAATACTGGAACAGAGTAACCCGTAAGAGTAATAGCCATAATGGTATTTTGGGTGAGTTTATGCTGACTTTGTGAAGCCAAAACGCCCAAAGGTACGCCTAAACCAATGGCGATTACCGCGGCCATGACGGCGAGCTCGAAGGAGGCGGGGAGTACGGTACTTAACTCCTCTGCAACGCTTTGATGGGACGTCACTGAAACCCCTAAGTTACCACTCAGCCTTTGCTGTAAATAAGCAATAAACTGCAACGCCTTGTTGCTATCTAACTTATAGTCTTGTTCGATTTGGCTAAGCTGAGCTGCCGATGGTGAATGTATTCCAGTGAGGGCAAAGGTGCGTTCAATGGGGAACAAACCTGTTGCATAAAATAGGACACCAATCATGACGAGTGAAGTCGCTAGGAATAAATTGAGGCGCCGTAACAGGTATCTTAACATCAGTTAGTCTCCTGTGTGGTTTGGCTGGTTTTTGTAAAGGAAATGCCGCCAAAAGGCGTGAGTTGCATATTATGTACATTATTACGCGTTAAAGCGACCCGTTTGGCATGAGCCAAACTCAGCATTGGTACTTGCTCGGCGATGAATGCTTCGGCTTCTTGATAAATTTGCTTGCGCTCTGCTTGTGTTGAGACTTCTCTTGCTCTGTCTAGAATGGCATCAAACTGTTTATTGCACCAGCGAGAGCGGTTGTTGTTTGATTTCATCGAGGCGCAGCTAAGTAGTGGCGTGAAAAAGTTATCGGGATCACTGTTATCGGCGTTCCAGCCGATGAGTACTGAATCGTATTCATCTCGACTTAATCTTTGGGTAAAGACACTCCAGTCGTAACTGATTATGTTGACTTTAACACCGATATTGGCCAAATCAGATTGAATTAACTCAGCTGTTTTCAGTGCATTAGGATTATAAGCTCTCGCAACAGGCATTGCCCAAATATCGATGCTGAGATTGTTAATACCTGCCTCTTTTAGCAGGTCTCTGGCTTTTTGGGGATTATAATCGAGTAGCTTCTTATTGCTGTCGTAGGCCCAAGAGGCTGGTGGAAGTACGCCTATCGCCTCTATTGCGGTGTTTTGATACACAGCACGTAAGATATTTTGTTTATCCACCGCATGGGCGAGCGCGCGGCGAACTCGAACATCATTTAATGGCGCTTTTTGAGTGTTAAATGCCCAAAATGCTACGTTAAGGCCGGGTTGTGATTCGATATTGAGCTGTTCATGTTGCTTAATAACGGGAAGTTCCCCTGCTTTTGGTAGTGCTGAAACACTGCAGTCACCCGCGATTAACTTTGCTAATCTCACGGTGCTTTTAGGGGTGATATCATAGACCAACATCTCGACATTGGCGGGTTCTCCCCAAAAATCTGGATTACGGCGATAGCGAATATATTCGTTTTTGGCGTAATGCACTAAAGTAAAAGGCCCTGTACCAATGGCAAAATGGTCAACATTTTCCGGGTGACCTAGTGCAAGTTGTTGTTCGGCGTACTCACTGGAGAGAATAACGGCAAAGTCAGTCGCTAAATTCGATAAAAATGAAGCATCCTTACGGGCTAAGCGAAAGATGACTTCATAGTCATTGATTTTTTCAACACTTTTAACTTGTTCAGAAAAACCAATGCTTTGAAAAAAGGGATAACCAGTGCGTGACACACCATGGTAAGGGTGATGCTTATCGATAATTCGATTGAAGGAAAACAGTACGTCGTCGGCGTTAAATGAGCGACTTGGCGTAAAACGGGAAGAATGCTGAAACTTAACATCCTCCCTGAGCGTAAAACGATAACTAAGACCATCATCACTTTCAGCCCAACTGGTTGCCAAGGCCGGAACCAACTGACCAGAGAGCGCGTCATAGTCTACTAAGCGGCTATAAATCAGGTGTGAAGTGGCGTCGATCGTAGTGCCTGAGGTCACCAACTGCGGATTAAAAGACTCGGGATTCCCTTCGGAACAATAGACCAAACCAGAAGGAAGTCGTTGGGGGCCACATGCAACCAACAACCCACTCATGCAGAATACCGCAGTTGCTAGGCACAGGCGTCTAATTAGCACACTCATTTATAAATCATTATTTTATCGACTATGAACGACTATTTTAGCAGTGCATCTCGCCCATGGGCAATCAGCTTATGCTTTATCGAGCAAATTGTATTTTTTTAGAATGCCACGTAGCTGATGATAACTTAACCCCAAGATTTCAGCGGTCTTCTTTTGATTATATTGGCTCGCCGATAAGGCTTGCTGAATAAGCTCCATCTCATAACGCTCGGTTTGTTCTTTAAAGTCTAATGGAAAACTAAAGTCATTTAACGGCGCTTCACTAGGTGCAATGACATCAATATCGGTTTTTGCCGTAACGGTGGGAGGGCTTATGATGGTTGAGTGCGGTGTGGGCACCACCTGACGCTCAAGAGTGCGCACTCGAGTTGTCGGCCGGTACGGGGAGGCGAAAGGGTCGAGAATAATGTGCTCGATGGGACGATTTTCACCGCAATTACGGTAAACACTTCGCTCAACGACGTTTTTAAGTTCACGAATATTACCGGGCCAGTCATGACTCATGAGCTGCTCGATGGCATTTGCACTAAAGCCACTAAAGAGTTCGAGCTTGAGTTGCCGAGCCATTCCCACAGCAAAGTATTCGGCTAATGTCATGATATCTTCTGGACGACAACGTAGTGGCGGCAGGGTGATCACATCGAAGGCTAAACGATCGAGTAAGTCGGCCCGAAATTCACCTGCCTCGGCCAGTGAGGGTAAATCTTCGTTGGCGGCGCAGATAAGGCGCACATCCGCTTGAATGGTTTTACTGCCACCGACACGTTCAAATTCACCGTACTCGATAACACGCAGTAGTTTTTCTTGAATCAATCCAGAGGTATTGGCTAACTCGTCAAGAAACAGTGTTCCACCATCAGCCCGTTCAAAACGGCCTTCGTGTTTACCTTTGGCACCAGTAAAAGCCCCAGATTCGTGGCCAAACAATTCACTTTCAAGCAAGTTTTCGCTCAAAGATGAACAATTTAGCTTAATAAAATTTTGATCCCAGCGCTTAGACAGATAATGTAGGCGTTCGGCAATCAGCTCTTTACCTGTGCCTCGTTCACCAATGATCAGTACAGGTTTTGATAACGGAGCGATTTGTGAGACGTGCTCTAATACTTCAAGTAGGGCGTTTGATTGACCGATTAGATTGTCTTGCTGAAATTTATTATCCACGATATTTTTTAGTCTTTAACGCTAAATTTTGGTGAAAATCATAATAAGTGGCTTGCGTTGTAAAATAAAGGAAAAGTTAAAATTTTGTTTATCTAATTGAATTTAAATAATAAATAAAAGTTGGCACAGTTAGTGTATTACCTTAAGCGAGACCAACATCAATTTGAGGATAGCATTATGGGTATTTTCTCTCGTTTCGCCGATATCATTAACTCTAATATCAGCGCATTACTCGACAAAGCCGAAGACCCTGAAAAAATGGTTCGCCTGATCATCCAAGAAATGGAAGATACACTGGTAGAAGTGCGTTCAACCTCAGCTAAGGTATTGGCTGAAAAGAAAGAATTGCATCGCCGTATCAGCCGAGTCGAGGAGCAAGTTCAGGATTGGCAGGATAAAGCGGAACTGGCACTTTCAAAGGACCGCGAAGATTTAGCCAAAGCGGCTTTAGTTGAAAAACAAAAAGCGGCGGGTTTAGTGGATACTTTAAACCAAGAGTTGGCAGTGCTGGATGAGCATATCGCTCGTTTAAAAGATGAAGTGAGCCTGTTACAGGAAAAACTGTTAGATGCAAAAGCGCGCCAAAAGACCATTATTTTGCGCACTCAAACTGCGTCATCACGTTTAGAAGTGAAAAAGCAGTTAGACTCAAGCAAAATTGATAATGCCATGCTTAAGTTTGAGCAATATGAACGCCGTGTTGAAGGATTAGAAGCGCAGGTTGAATCCTACGATCTTGGCAGCAAAAAAACCTTAGCTGATGAGTTTGCGGCATTAGAAGCTGAAGATTCAGTCAATGCTGAGTTGGAAGCGCTCAAGGCAAAAGTGAAAGGCAAAGCTCCCACAAAGTCAAAAGAATAACATTTTAGAGGTGAGTTATGGATATGGACATACTAATGGCTCCGATTATCATCTTTATGATAGTGGTGGCGCCTATATGGTTAGTTCTTCATTATCGCAGTAAGCGACAAGTGAGCCAGGGACTCACTGAGGAAGAGTTTTCACAGCTGAATGACTTGATTGCGAAAGCCGATAAAATGGCTGCGCGTATCGAAACCTTAGAGGCGATTCTCGATTCTGAATCGCCTGAATGGAGGGGGAAACATGAGAGGATCTAGTGGTCGAACTTTGTACCGTATTCCCCAGTCAGGTAAAATCGCCGGAGTGTGTGCAGGGATTGCTGAGTACTTTGCGATTGAAACTTGGTTAGTACGCGTACTTGCTGTTTCTATCTTTCTATTAGGTGGTTCGGGTGTTGTCTTTATCATCTATGTGGCGTTATGGGTGATACTCGATATCAAACCTCAAAATAGCTCTGTTAGGGATGACATTGAAGTGAAGAAGAAACCTTGGCAGTCGGGAGAGCCAGCTAAACAGGCGCTAAGCGATGTGAATCGTCAGTTTAGGAGCCTTGAGGTGAGATTGCAAAACCTTGAGCGCCATGTGACGTCTGACAATTTTGATTTAAAAAGACAAATCAATAGCTTGTAATCCCTCTAAAGGGCGGCCATGTCCGCCCTTGTTGTTTTATCTTTCGTTGATTCCAGTGTCATCTCTCGTTGATTCCAGTATATAGTTATCTCATTCAACATTTAGGGAAATCCTTATGGGAATGCTTGATGTATCGATCCACAAAATCACGCAAAAGAGTCAATCTTTGCTCCACAGAACGGCCGATAGGCATTTGCGACTTGCAGTAACAGGGTTATCGGGAGCGGGAAAAACGGCTTTTATTACAGGGTTAGTCAATCAATTACTCAATAGCGGTGCTGCATCATCTGAATCGCATTCTCGCCAACATGGTTTGCCTCTTTGGCAGGTGAGCCGTGAACAACGTTTGCTTGGGGTTAAGCGAGCGATGCAGCCGGATCTTGAAATCGCGAGTTTTGATTATCAGGGCGCTATGTTAGCGCTGACTTCGAATCCTCCTACTTGGCCTGAATCGACTCGCACCATTTCAGAGTTGCGTCTAGCGATTAAATATCGGCCGCAAAAGGGATTACTCGCCAAGTTTGCCGATACCGCAACGCTATATTTAGATATTGTGGATTATCCAGGGGAGTGGCTTTTAGATTTACCTATGCTGCGCCAAAACTATATTGAGTGGTGTACTGCCCAGCAGCAACGGCTTGCGGTTTTGAAGAGTTCACCTTTATATGCTGGTTTTGAAACATCGTTAAATGCACTCAATTTAGCGGCTATGGCCGATGAAGCGGAACTGAAACGACTTGCCGATCAATATCAGCAGTTATTACAGGATTTAGTGCATGTGCAGGGGTATTACCAAGCGCAACCGGGGCGTATGTTATTACCCGGTGAGTGGCAAGGTGCACCGCTGCTGGCGTTTTTCCCGCTGTTATCTGTGACTGATGCTCAGTGGAGCAACCTTAAACAAAGTGAGAAGCACAGCGCTTTTCATGTGCTGGAAAAGCGCTATCAAGAGTATGTCGCTAAGGTTGTTAAACCTTTTTATAAACAACATTTCGCAGGGTTTGATCGTCAGGTGGTGCTCGTTGATTGCTTCAGTGCGTTAAATCGTGGCAAATCACAATTTGAAGATATGGGCGCGGCGCTAAATGCCATTATGGAGAGTTTTCAATACGGACAATCCAGTTATTTACGTCGGCTTTTTGCGCCGCGGATTGACCGTTTGCTCTTTGCCGCCAGTAAGGTTGACCATGTCACGCGGGATCAACAAAGTCATGTGTTGTCGCTGTTAACGGATATGCTCAAGCACAGCCAGCACTTTGCTAGTTTTGATGGTTGTAAAGTCGAAACCATGGCCATTAGTGCGATTAAGGCCACGCGCCACGGCATGGTGACCACTCAAGATGGGGATGTGGAAGTTGTGCAGGGCACAGGATTGAATGGCCAAGCCCTGACACTGTTTCCCGGCGAAGTGCCCACTCGCTTACCTGAGTCCACTTTTTGGCGTGAACAAGGCTTTAATTTTATCGGTTTTGCACCGCCGGATAACCGTAATCTTGATCCATCTTCGGTGCATTTTGACCATATCCGTCTTGATCACCTTCTGCAGTATCTTGTGGGGGATAAACTGGAATGAGAAAAGACCCGTTACCACATTCAACTGAGTCGCAAATAAATGAGTCGGAGCAGTCTGTTGCTTCGATTACAACTCAAGCCCTTAAAAAGCAGCAAGTATTTGATGCTGAACAGGTCAAACTACAGTCTGCAACAGATGAGTTAAAAAGTGCGCAAATGTTTGCGCCACAAACCCCGATAAAGGCGATTGATGACGTTGTTGAAGAGACGCTAGCGGCCCAACCGCAGGTGTTAGATGTGACATCGATACGCCCTAAATTACATCAATCTCGCCGCTGGTCTTGGTTGGCACGCTTATCACTAATGGCATTAATACTACTCACGCTAGTGCAAACAGGCCTTGGTTTGCGGGATGCTTGGGTTGCCAGTCCTTGGCTATTTAGTTTTTATGGTGTGGTGCTTGGTTTAGTCGGGAGCTGGGCTATAGTCTGTGCCGTTAGCGAGTATCAAAAATTAAAACGCTTAAAACAGGTTGCCGATACCCAGGATACAGGTGCAAGGCTTGCCCTGAGTATGCAAATGGGGGAGGCCGATAGCTTTATCGATAATATTGTACGGCATTATCCCGATAGCCAAGGATTACAACGGCTGCGTCACTCGTTAAAAGATGAGCATAACGATGCCGAAAAAGTGCTGTTATTTGAGGACTTAGTCCTAACGGAGCGAGATGAACTCGCCAAAAAAGTCGTGCGTCGATATGCGGCTGAATCAGCAGTGTTATTGGCTGCTAGCCCGCTTGCGGCATTGGATATGGCGATCATTCTTTGGCGTAATCAGCGAATGCTGCGTGATGTCGCTGCCTGTTATGGGATAGAGTTAGGCTATTGGAGCCGGATTAAACTCATTCGCAGCATAGTGATTAACATTATTTATGCGGGCACCAGTGAGTTAGTCACGGACTTAGGAACTCAATTGCTGTCGGTCGAGATGACCGGTAAATTATCCGCGCGGCTTGCCCAAGGATTAGGGGGCGGTTTGTTAACGGCGCGCCTAGGATATCAGGCCATGGCACTGTGTCGGCCTATCGGTTTTAGGGAAGAGCAGCGCCCCAAATTATCGAAAGTTCATCAAGAGTTGTTGATTGAGCTTAAGCAGTTTGCTGGTAAGTTATTGACCAAAGATGGGCGTGATGCGCTTAAGAGCCAATTAGAGGCTGCTGAGCTAAAAACCAGCTCAACGGCAAAAGACAAATAACATAGCCGAATGCACAAAACCGCGAGTGCACTTTAGGCTAAATGCTAATGCGCTAATGACTCTGTCATTAGCGCATTTTTTATCGCCGATGTTCTGCCCTAAACGCTGAATGTAACAACTTAGTTACAGTGGTTCTGTTGCTATTTTCACCGTTGCACTGGTTTCAACTGTTCAGCAGGGTATGTTAGTGCTTATTCGATAGGGCTAATGTTTTATTAACTTATCTATATGGACTAAAAACACAAGCAAATCATCATTCCTCGAACAATCAATCAAGAATCGAATGATGTAATGGCATAACAAGGAGTAAGCAATGCAAGATGAATCGAGCAAGATGTGGAAAGCGGCGACCCAAGCCATCCATGCAGGACATGAGCGAGAGGCCTTCGGTTCGTTAGTCACACCACTTTATCAAACTGCAACTTTTGTATTCGAATCGGCGCAGCAAGGTGGCGAGCGTTTCGCAGGCAACGAGCCTGGATATATTTATACCCGTCTTGGTAATCCAACTGTGGCCGAACTTGAGCGTAAAATGGCGATTTTAGAAGGGGCTGAAGCGGCGGCGGCAACGGCGTCTGGTATGGGGGCGGTGTCGGCGGCATTGCTCGCTAATTTGCAGATGGGTGATCATTTAGTGGCTTCTAATGCGGTATATGGTTGCACTTTTGCACTTATGACTAGCCAATTTGCCCGTTTTGGCATCGAAGTCACCTTAGTCGACTTTACCGATTTAGTGGCAATTGAGCGGGCAATCAAACCGAACACTCGGGTGATTTTTTGTGAAACGCCGGTCAATCCTCATCTACAGGTGTTTGATCTTAGAGCTATCGCCGATATTGCGAAGCGGCATCAATTAGTTAGCATTGTCGATAATACTTTTATGACGCCGTTACTGCAGCAACCGATTGCACTAGGCATTGATTTAGTGGTTCACAGCGCGACTAAATACTTAAATGGTCACGGTGATGTGATTGCGGGCATCGTCTGTGGCAGCGAAGAGCAACTTCACAGAGTGAAGTATGAAATCCTAAAGGATATCGGTGCAGTGATCTCACCCCATGATGCTTGGCTTATCCTACGAGGCCTTAAAACCCTCGATGTGCGCTTACAGCGCCATTGCGAGAGTGCCCAGCGGGTTGCTGAGTTTTTAGAGCAACACCCTGCCGTGACGCGAGTGTACTATCCAGGGCTTAAATCCCATTCGGGTCATCAATTTATTGGTCAGCAGATGCAGCGAGCAGGAGGGGTGATCGCCTTTGAATTAGCTGCGGATTTTACTCAGGCTATGGCGTTTGTTGGCAAGCTTAAATTATTTTCAATTGCGGTTAGTTTGGGCGATGCGGAATCCCTTATTCAGCATCCGGCTTCAATGACCCATTCTCCTTATTCCCCAGAAGCGCGGGCAGCTGCGGGCATTGGGGATAATCTGCTGAGAATTTCTGTCGGTTTGGAGGATTGCGACGATATTATTGCTGATTTAAGCCAGGCATTAGCAACGATTGTTTAGCTGGTTATGGATAATTTTTATAACAAGGATGCATTAACCGCATCCTTTTTCTTCATTGTTATCTGTAAATTCATTGATCTAAAGTTACACATTTAAGCCAGAGGTAATATTTGTACTTAGGCGTTTGGAAATTCATAAAAGCTTCGTCTATGTTTGATTGGAGGCCACGGAAGTTGGACGAAAGGCCGAATATCAAGGAGAGAGAGGAAGCATTATGAAACTAAAACCTAGTTTACCTGCGATGGTATCTGCTATTGCATTTTCTGCCCTGTTAACCTTGCCAGTAATGGCAGCTGATCCGGTAAAAGAAGCGAGTAAGGTGCAAAACCAAGCGAAAACTGAGGCCAAAAATATGGCAAGCGATGCTAAACAAGCATTGCCAGACGCAGCTCAAGTCAACATCAATACCGCTTCAACTGAACAATTACAACTGCTGAAGGGGATTGGTGCCGCTAAAGCGCAGGCAATCATCGATTATCGCACTCAAAATGGGCAATTTAAGACTATTGATGAGTTAGCCAATGTCTCAGGGATCGGTGCTAAGCTGATTGAGCAAAATCGTCATATGATTAAGCTGTAACGCCTTGGCATTGTCTTGAGTCATTTGCGTTAGCTTGACATCTTTTAGCGAATAAAAAGCCTGCTTTGCAGGCTTTTATCATTTTCAATACTTAGGTTTGCCTATAGATTGTCCAGTTAAACCGGATATTTATCAAACGGGCGGATTAGCACTTGATCCCATAGAGGCCATAGGGGATAATCCGCGTCGTTCGGTGATGATCCTTTTGGTGATCCACTTGAAGTTATGGTGACCCTAGGGTCCCCCCGCAATGATAACTTGTGAACTCGGCCAGGCCCGGAAGGGAGCAACCGCAGCAAGCGACTCGTGTGCCGGGGTGTCGGCTCTAGGGGAACCTCCAAATCTCCCCATCCTATTCCAATCTTTTTTATCTTTAACTCTACGATTAGTAATAACTGCTCTACTTAGGATTTAGCAACACGGCAGAATTTACTCGTAAAAGCTTGTTGCAAATCGATGTAGCTATGCCAATTTCGTATGACTTAGCTGTCGGCTTCTTCCTGCGGCATTCTTTTTTGTAGATTCTGTTTAAGAAAGGCGCGTGATTTCTCTAATGCGGCTTGGATTTCGCGTTTAAGCTCTTGCAACTCGTTGTAATCTTCGAAGAAATAGGTGTCAACTAGGTGACGAATATAACGCACGGGCAGTTGATTGAGTGTCACACAGCAGAGATCGGCTAAATAATCCTCCGGTAATTCATCCATCAGGCCTTCATCGGATAACATTTCCATTAAGAGAACTTCGTAATAGTTGCGGATTTCGAGTTGCATCGCTGTGCTCCATGATGATTTTTATTGAGTTTGCTACCACAAATGGTTGGCTGCAATAAAAAGTTGGCTATGTCTTTGGCTTAATTGTAGTTCGTCTCGGCTGTAGCCGCCGCCAATTACCGCAGCAACAGGAATATTTGCCGATTTTGCCATGGAGAGCACAGTAACATCACGTTGATAGAGCCCTTGTTGGCTGATCTGTAAATGGCCTAAATCATCGTCCTGATGAATATCAACACCAGCGTCATACAGGATTAAATCTGGTTGATGGAGCCGAATAAGCAGCTCGAGAGTCTGTTCGACGGTTTCCTGATAGGCGCTATCATCAGCACCTTTCGTTAGTTCAATATCATAGTGTGACTGTTGTTTACGGCTGGGGAAATTCTCTTTGCAGTGGATGGAACAACTGATAATGCCTTGATGCCTATGGCTGAGGGTAGCAGTGCCGTCTCCTTGGTGCACGTCACAATCAAAAATCAATACCTTATGCAGTTGCTGCTCGGCGATAAGTTTGCGGGCGGCGATAATCAAGTCATTGAAAATACAGTAACCACTGCCAAAGTCATAATGAGCATGGTGATAGCCGCCGGTTAAGTGAAGGGCGATACCCGTTTGTAGCGCCAAGCTTGCGGTCAAACTCGTTCCTGACACTGAATGCAAGGTTCGCTCGACCAAGGCTTGACTCCATGGAAAGCCGATGCGTCTCAAGGCCGTGTTGGCTAAGGTACCCTGAATAAATTGTTCGACATAATCTTGCTGATGCACCTGCATTACATCTTCAGCCGTCATCGGCGAGGGAGTATGAAATTGATCCGCAACAGCCAGTTGATTATCGAGCAGATAGTGATAAAAACGCGCATATTTGGTTGTGGGAAAGCGGTGATGGGCGGGTAACGCCAGCTTGGAGTAGCTGGCGTGATAAACCAATGGGATCATCTGGATTAGAGTTGTGAAATAGCCCAGCTCATAAACTCTTTACGTGTTTTCTCATCGGCTTGTAACCACCAGTATTGCAACATCTGCTGTGGATTTGCGCCAGCCGCTTTAGAAGTATCAACCGGAGCGGTTAATGAGGTTGCCTTAACTGCTGCCTGCGCCGAAGTGGGTGCTGGCGCGGCAACCACCGCTGCTGTGCCTGCTGCGCCTGTTACTGCGGCTGCTGTGCCTGACACATCTACCGCTTGGTTACCGCTAAAGAGACGAGAGACAAAGCCTTCTTCTTCAATATCGGTGTTTGCCACTTGGTAATTAACCTGACCTTTGTCGGAGCGGGTTAACACGACTTGGGGATTTTGGGCAAACACTTTAGGCTTTTTAACGACTTTGCCTTCAGCGGCTTGTAAATAGTATTGATGATCGCCATCAACCTCTAAGGTCACAATAAAAGGAGATGACTTAACAAAGGTTTGGCTGTCACTAAAATCGTCTTCCACCATTTCGTGGTAGCGAATGGCGATTTTGTGGGTGCCGGGCGCCAATTCTAAACTGCTTTTATGGTTGAATACGCTGGACTCGACTTTTTTGCCATCGAGGGCAAGGTATTCGAAGGACATAGGGATATTCAGATCTGCGGCAAAGGCTGAGGCAGAGCCGAGTAGCATTAGCAGGCTGCTGATTGGCAAAAGTGATTTCATTGTTGCTCCTTAACGATTATGGCTCTGATGCGGACGTTCGAATGCTTGAATGCGATCTTCGATATAACTGATGGCTTGCCTGCATTTTCCCAAACGACGATGCATCAAAAGGATGTCATTTTGCAAACGGATTTTGTCAGCACTATGACAGTTTTCAAGTTTTGACTCCATTTCTGCAATTTTTTGTTCAAATTTTTTCGCCCAATTCAGATGCTTATTCAGTTCGGCATAGATTTCGTGGCTATTTTGTAACACATTGCTGGCGATCCAAGCAAACCCGCTGGCTTGATGCGATTGGTTTTGTTGCTGGGCGAAACGTGCGCGCTTACTGGCACGTTGTTGATTTTTAGACTTTATATCGATTGAGGTCGTCAGTAGCGCCCGTTTAACCGCAGTAAAACGGTCTTGAATACGTTCACAGCTTAAGGCGATGGTTTGCGGCGCGAGTTTTAGGGCGATTTGCTTCTCTAACTGACCGATACTACTTCGAATTTGTTCAATGCAGGGCATCAACTGGGCGCCATTTTGAATAAACAGCGATTGATTAAAGCGTTCAATATCTAGTAGGAGTTTGCGTTGGCTCGGCGCAAGATGACTGTCGTGTTGCAGTACTTCTTGCTCTAATGTTTTTAGCTGATTTTTCAACGTGCTGATTAGCTGCGAAGTGTTCAAAACCATGCGCTCCACGCCAGATTAGCGGCAATTGACAGGACAATTAATATAAACAAAGGCCGAATAAAAGGCATACCAAATTTTATCGCACAGCGAGCGCCGATAAAGGAGCCGAGCATCATACATAACCCCATCCACAGGCCAATTTGCCAATGGACTTGCCCAAGAAAGCCAAAGATCGCCAGCGCCGTCAAATTGCTGGTAAAAGTCATGGCTCTAGCGAGCGCGCAACTATGCAAAAGAGGTAATTTATATAATGAACCTGAACTTACTGTCCAAAAGGCGCCAATGCCGGGGCCTGCAAAACCATCGTAGATGCCTAGTAATAAACCTTGCAGGCTTTGCTTGAGCTTGGATTGGGCTTTTGTCGGCGTCTGACAATCGGTATCCGAGATGGCATTAGGGCTCAGCAAGCTGTAAATTGCAATGCCAATAATGAGCAGTGGTAAGGCTTTTTCAAGCCACTGCGCGTTTAACAAATAAACTAATACACTGCCAAAAACCGCACCAATAAAGGTGGCGATAAACGCCATATACCAAAAACTGGGTTTCAGCAGATGCTGGCGATAATAGGTCCAAGCCGCCATCGAGGATCCAAAACTAGCAGCAAATTTATTGGTACCTAAGGCGGTATGGGGCGGGATCCCTAGGGTGAGCAGGGCAGGAATGGAGAGCAGGCCGCCACCACCGACCACGGCATCGATAAAACCTGCAATTAAGCCAATGACAGCCAACAGGGCCCAGTTACTGGGCTCGAGTAACAACTCCAAATCTTAATCCTACTCAATGACTCGTCTAAAAGGTGGGAGTGCGTCTAGCAAGGATTTGCCGTAACGCTTCGTCACTAACCGTCTATCTAGGATAGTGACTCGACCATAATCTTGCTCTTTACGCAGTAATCTACCACAACTTTGGATAAGCTTTCGCGATGCATCAGGAATGGTGAGCTGCAGAAACGGATTTCCACCCTTTATTTTCACATATTCAGCATGGGCTTGCTCAACGGGTGAGGTTGGCACAGCAAAGGGTAGCTTAGTGACGATGAGGTTGGTGAGGTAATCTCCTGGTAAGTCCAAGCCTTCAGAAAAACTGCCTGTGCCAAATAAGATGCTTGGCTCACCTTTGTCACATTTAGCTTTGTGGGTCTCAAGCAATTGCTGGCGTGGTGCATTACCTTGGATCAGAATTTCCTGCGTGAGCTTGCCCTCGAGCAATTCGGCCACTTTTTCCATTTGCCAGTAAGAGGCAAACAGCACTAAGGTAGCCATTTCGCCTTCAATTAGCTCGATAATTTGTTCGGCAAGTTCAGCAGTATAGGCATCATCCGTCGGCTCGGTTTTCATCTTAGGTAAGTAGAGCGTGGCATTATTCGGATAATCGAAAGGGGATTGCAGGGCAAGATATCGGCTGCCGTCCTTTAATGATAACCCTACCTGATGGGCAAAATGGTCAAAGTTATTCAGCGCCCGCAGCGTAGCGCTACATAGCACGACGCCAGCTGCCTTTTGCCACAGCATCGATTCGAGCATAAAACCGACTTCAATTGGTGAGGCGCTAAACAGATAATCGACCTGTTTGCCTGTAATTAACTCGATCCAACGGGCCATTGGGGCACCTTTAGTGGAATCTTCCTTGGCCATCATTTTCCAGAGCTTTTGCAGGTTTTCGAGTCGCTGCAACATAAAGCCCATTTCGGCCTGTAGCGCTTCAGCCTGGTGCTTAGGAATATCGCCATCTTTTATCGCTTCTGCGAGCAATAATTGCATCTTATTAAATTGCTTGAGAGCAAGATTGGAGGTGGCCGCGAGATTTTCGGCGGGGATTTTCAGTGCATCGGGCAATTTGCCGTGTTCGAACCGATAGCGACTCTCTGGATTGGCAAACTGCTTGGTCTGGGTATCACAATAGTGGGCGACTTGATTGAGCTGAGCGATTAAGTCGCCAATATGATCCTGCATCGCCTGCGCTGGGGCGATGATATTGTTGCTCTTTATCTGATTTTGTAATTTTGCGCTGGTCTTACCGACTTTTTCAAGCCAGTCGGCGGCGCCTCTAAGCGTTGCCTGTGCGCTAGAAAAGTCCCGGGCAACAATAGGTAAGTGGTGTGCTTCGTCAATGACGTAAAATACGTCTTCGGGATCGGGTAAAATCACCCCGCCGCCTAGCTCTAAGTCGGCAAACAGCAAACTGTGGTTGGCAATGAGCACATCCCACGTATCCACGTCCTCGCGGGCCTTGTGAAACGGGCAATTACGATGACTGGCTAGTTGCCGATGACAACTGTGTTTATCGCAGGCGATTTGTTGCCAGAGATGGTCCGGTATCGGTGTTGACAGCGTATCGATTTCACCGTTCCAGCGGCCTTCATTAAAGTCGTTGAGCAGCTCCTGTAACATGGCAATTTGGCTGTTATCAGGCTTTGTTTGCCACATGGCCATTTGGGTACTGTTATCATCGCCGATCAACATGGCAAGCTTGGATAAACAGACATAGCGCTGGCGCCCTTTGACCAGACCAAAGCGAAAGTTTAGCCCTGATTGTTCGAGAAAAAACGGTAAGTCTTTGTGCAGCAACTGCTCCTGCAGCGCCACGGTTGCCGTGGCGATACAGACTTTTTTCTTACTCGCAAGCGCAAGCGGAATCGTGCCTAGAATATAAGACAATGATTTACCAATCCCCGTACCCGCTTCGACCACTATGATGCGTCTATCTTTGTCATAGTCGCCAGCCAGGGTCTTAGAGATTTCTGCTACCATAAAGTTTTGCTCGCGGCGCGGCCTAAAATTAGGCAAAGCGGTGGCAATATCTTTATAGATAGCGCGGATCTGGTTTTTTACGTTGTCAGGTAACATGCGGCACTACTTTATCGAATTAATGCTGTACATAATAACAGTGATTGCATAGCCTAAGAAACTTTTCTGCCATTTTATGGCAATTTTATTCTGTATCCCGAGAATCAATAAACAGCGAGAGCCTTAGAGTGAAACCGCAGTTGAATTCCCCCGAGAGTCTGACACATGACACGGCTGCGCCCGTGAGTGTACAGGGACGCGTCCTGACGCGCCATGCTATTACACGCGGTTCAACGCTCGTGTTGCAGTATTATCTCGCCACTGTTTCTGGCCCTGTGCTGGTGGAGTTACCTGGCTCTGAGTACATTTGTTTTTGCCATCAAAGCGATATAGCTGCATTACAGTTACAAACGCCGGGGCTGGCGCTACGCTTTGTGCCGCTTATGCTTAAAAGTTTTAAAAGACAATCCGTGGCGGCGATTTATGCTCAATCGACAAATGTATTTCGTCACTTGCAGCGGATAGCGACAGATGCGGGTATTCCCTTATTTGAGTCGGATATTCGTCCCGAGCAGCGTTTTTTAATCGAGCGTTTTGTGGCACTCGATGTGGCATTTTTAGGGTATCAAGTAAGCAATGTGAGTTTACAAGACCGCTTGCCCGTCTTTAGCGCCATACGGGCCAAAGCAGTTGCGCCTCAGCCGGAAATAAAATTGCGTTCAATCTCGCTTGATTTTGAATGCTGCTTTGACGGATTACTCTATTCTGTGGCCCTTTATAGGCGCGATGCGCAATCTCAGCCCTATGAAAAAGTCATTATGGTGGGCGAGGCGCAGCCAGAAGCTGCAATCTACATCGAATGGGTGAACGATGAAGCGGCGCTTATTCATCATCTCATCGCTTGGTTTACTGAGTTTGATCCCGATGTGATTATTGGTTGGTCAGTAGTGACCTTTGATCTGGCCCTGTTATATCGGCGTGCTTTACTGCATCGGATCCCGCTGCGTATCGGTCGAGGTGGCGCGCTCCTTGAGTGGAAGGTGGAGAATAAATTTCGGCCAGAAACCTTAAGTTTGCCTGGGCGAGTGGTGCTCGATGGTATCGATTGGTTAAAGGCGGCCTTTTATCAATTCGAGCGCTTCTCCTTGGAATTTGTCGCCCAAGCGTTACTCGGTGAAGGCAAAGCGATTCATAATGTAGAAAATCGAGTCCAAGAGATTGATGCGCTATTTACCGAAAATAAGCAAGGGCTTGCTCACTATAATCTGACTGATAGTCGCTTAGTGTGGGATATTTTTGAGCATACTCAGTTGTGGGATTTTGCCCTCGCTCGCGCCGAGTTAACGGGATTAGAACTGGGGCGGGTAGGCGCCTCGGTCGCCGCATTCAATCATTTGTATCTACCGCATTTACATAGAGCGGGTTTCGTTGCGCCCGCAGAGCCTGCAAGTCAAGGGATTGAAAGCCCTGGCGGTTATGTAATGGATTCAGTCCCTGGTTTTTATCAGCATATTTTAGTGTTTGACTTTAAAAGTCTTTATCCATCGATAATTCGTACTTTTTTGATCGATCCGAAAGGGCTCATTGAAGGTCTGGATAACGAGGAACATATTTTGGACGAGTCTGAAATCGTTCCCGGTTTTTTAGGGGCTCGTTTTAGTCGGCATCAACCGATCCTGCCAAAACTTATCCAAAATCTCTCAGAACAACGCGAAAAAGCCAAGCGGGAGGCAAATGCGCCTTTATCGCAAGCAATTAAAATCATTATGAATTCGCTCTATGGGGTTTTAGGCTCCCAAGGCTGCGTGTTCCATGATGCGAAACTGGCAAGCTCCATTACCATGCGCGGGCATCAGATTATGAAACAGACTCGCGCTTGGATAGAGGAAATGGGTTATCAAGTTATTTATGGGGACACGGATTCCACCTTTGTTTATTTGGGCTCTGATCCTGATCTCAGTGATATTAATGCCTTAGGTAAGCAGATTGCCGCGCAAATCAATCAACAATGGCAGAGTAAAATCGTAAAAGAGTTTCAGCTAGAAAGCTTCCTTGAGCTACAGTTTGAGCGCCATTACGAACAGTTTTTTATGCCGACCTTGAGGGGATCGGAGGAGGGGAGTAAGAAGCGCTATGTTGGAGCGTGGCGTAACCATAGCGGAGCGTTAGAAATCACTTTTAAGGGGATGGAGCAGGTGCGAAGTGATTGGAGCCCCTTAGCGCGTAAGGTTCAAGCTGAACTTTATGAGCGAATGTTCAATCAGCGAGATATCAGCGGTTATCTCGCTGGTGTCATAAGCGAACTGCAGACAGGAAAGCGAGATGCTGAATTAGTGTTTAGTAAACGAATGCGCCGAAATCTTGAAGAGTACACCGCAAAATCTTCCCCCCATGTCAAAGTCGCACGTCAGCTATGTGAGTTAACAGGAAAGGTATCCTATGGCAAGAGAGGAGCTCAGATTGATTATGTCATCACTGTAAATGGTCCTGAACCTGTTTCACATAGTTCGTCTATAATTGATTATCAATACTACATTGATAAGCAAATTAGTCCCATTGCAGAGCCTATTTTTTCAATAATGAAATTGAATTACACAGACATTGTCTCTAAACAGCTGCTGTTAATTTAATGTTTATGTTGTTTTATTTGTGTTTTCTTAACGGGTGTTTATAGTGTTTTAACCTGTTTTACAGCGGTTAATCAGTCAGTTTTTGTGATATTTATCTACAGAATGCTTAGGTTTCCCTTGGAGTGTTTATTGAAAGTTTGCTACTCTCAGTGGGAAATTGTAAGGAAATATAACAACGGAATGACGTTGATAAAACATAAACGAAAAGGTTAAGCACCAAATGAACAAAACGATAGTCGCCACTGCGTTAGCAGCACTCTTTCTTGCGCCAACTGTATCTGCAATCGAAATCTACAAAGATGACAAAAATGCAGTAGAGATAGGGGGATTTATTGATGCGCGTGTAATCAACACTCAAGGTGAAACTGAGGTTGTAAATGGTGCTTCTCGAATTAATTTTGGTTTCAGCCGTGAGTTAACCCATGGCTGGAATGCGTTTGCTAAGTTGGAATGGGGCGTTAACCCCGTTGGCAACAGTGATATTGTCTATAACAACCGCTTTGAATCCGTTCAGGATGAGTTTTTTTACAATCGGTTAGGTTACGCTGGTATCAGTCACGATAAATACGGCACGATCACTATTGGTAAACAATGGGGTGCTTGGTATGACGTGGTTTATAACACCAACTACGGTTTTGTATGGGACGGAAACGCTGCCGGTGTGTACACCTTTAATAAAGACGATGGCGCAGTAAATGGCGTAGGTCGTGGCGATAAAACGGTACAATACCGCAACTCATTTGGTGACTTCAGTTTTGCGGTACAATCTCAGTTAAAAAATAATAGCTTTTACACCTGTGATATTGAAAATATCACAGAAGAAGCCTGTGAAGCAGAATGGAATGCAGGTAAAAAAGAAGCACAACAGGTTACCTATGATTACACCTATGGTGGTTCTGTCACTTACAAAGCCACAGATAAACTTAGTCTGATGGCGGGTGTAAACCGCGGTGAGTTTGATATTGCTTACGGTAATGGTGATCAAAAAACGGCTGTTGATTTAATCTATGGTGTGGGCGCTACTTGGGGTGACTTCGACAAGAATGGTTTATATGTTGCCGCCAACGTTCACAAAGAAGAGAACCATGATACCGATAACATTGGTCGCTTGATTAAAGATGCCTATGGCGTTGAAACTTTAGTTTCATATAAGTTTGACAATGGTTTACGTCCATTTGTTTCCTATAACATTCTGGATGCTGGTAAAGACTATGTTATCCAACCAAACTTTAACGCCGATCCTAACGATGTGTTTAAGCGTCAGTTTGTAGTTGTAGGCTTACACTTTGTTTGGGACCCAAGCACAGTTCTTTATGTTGAAGCACGTAAAGACTACAGCGACTTCACCAGCGCAGATCAAGCCCAAGAAGCCAGAATGTCATTGTCCGAAGATGATGGCATCGCCATCGGGATCCGTTATACACTGTAAGTCATAACGTCGCCTGAAAGGGCCTAAGTTCAACAAAAACGCCAGTCAGCAATGACTGGCGTTTTTTGCTTTTAGATTTCAAAGCATACGAATCTCGCTTTCAAAATGAGCATATTGTCATCAGCTGGTTTTATTTGTTTATTTTTTGTTGATTAAAGGTTTTATATGTGATTTTATTGTTTCTGCCGAGTACAGCGTGTTTTCGACGTACTTTTGTTTGAAACTGCTTATTAAATAAGCGGATTATAATAAAGACATAATATGTCCAGGGAGATAGACAATGCATAAGAATAACTTATTAGCCAAATCTGTGCGTTTTGCATTGATTGGTGGTGTGGCAGCAACCGCGCTAAACGTGCCATTAGTAATGGCTGCTGATGAAGCTGGTGCTGATAAAAAAGTAGAACGTATTGAAGTTACTGGTTCACGTATCAAGCGTACTGATATGGAAGCGGCAAGTCCTGTTCTTGTGATGAATAGAGATGAGCTTGAAGCTACTGGGATGATCAGTATTGGTGATATCCTGCAAACGATTCCAGCTGCTGGTTCAGCATTAAACACCGCTTTTAACAACGGTGGTGATGGTTCTACTAACATGGACCTGCGTAACCTTGGCGCACAACGTCTCTTAGTATTAGTTAATGGTAAGCGCTGGATATCTTCTTTAGGTTCAACCGTAGACTTAAACACCATTCCTACGTCATCAATTGAGCGTATTGAAGTATTAAAAGATGGTGCTTCAGCCGTTTACGGTTCAGATGCTATTGCTGGTGTAGTTAACATCATTACTCGCAAAAACTTTGAAGGTGTTGAAGTTTCTGTCTATGGTGGACAAAACGCTAAATATGACGATGGTCGCCAATACACCGCTGACTTTACAGCAGGTTCAGTTTCTGAAAAAGGCGGGCTATTGTTCAATATGAGTCATGTGACTCAGCAACCGATTTGGGCTGGAGACCGTGATATTTCGGATACTGGTTACAGTTCTACTGCCGATAATACGCGTCTGCAAATCGTAGGTTCGCAACTAAATCAAGCAAACCAAGATGCATTAGCCGCACTTGCAACACCAAATCCTGACACTGGTATTTACAATCTTATGGTGAAGGAAGGGACAGGAACTAATGTTGGACCGGACCAATTCCGTCCTCGTACTGGTGCTGATGTGTATAACTATGCACCTGATAACTATTTGTCTACACCACAGAACCGTAATTCTTTCTATGTGCAAGGTTTTTATGATATTTCGGACAATTTAAGAGTTGTTTCTGACTTTATGATGACCAACCGTAAGTCATCGCAAGAATTAGCCCCTATGCCATTGACATTAGGTGCCTCATGGGGAGAGGCTGCGAGTCGTGTGGATATTGGTGCCAATAACATCTATAACCCATTCGGTGAAACACTCTACGGAAGTAGTGCTCGCGCTGTTGCTAATGGTAAACCTTTGGGGTACGTACCTTATTCTTTACAACGTCGTATGATTGAGGCGGGTTCTCGCCAATATAATCAAAACGATACCACGTACCGTGCGATGCTTGGTTTAGAAGGTAATATTGATGATAACTGGACATGGAGTGCAAGCTACATCTACGGTCAAAATAACCAAGATGTATTAACCACTGGTCTACTTAATTTAACTCGTATTAATCAAGCATTAGGCGATAACTGTAATGCAAGCAATGGCTGCGTAGCACTAAACCTGTTTGGTGGACCAGGTACTATAACCCAGGATATGGTTGATTATATTACTTTCGACAGTGTTAGCCGTTCAGGTTTAACGATGAAAGATTATACCTTTAACATCTCTGGTGATCTATTTGATTTACCCGCCGGTGCTGTTGGTTTAGCTTTAGGTCTTGAGCGCCGAGAAGAATCTGGTTTTGATACGCCAGATCCATTAACTGTAACTGGTGAGTCTTCAGGTAACCAACGCGATGCAACTTCAGGTGGCTTCCGTTTGGATGAAGCTTATGTTGAGTTAGCGATTCCTGTATTAGAAAGTCTGTTAATTACTCCAGCTGTGCGGGTTTCTGACCACGATGCTTATGGTAACAATACCACCGGCAAAGTAGGTGCAGAATTCCGCCCAATGGATGATCTGTTGCTACGTGGTACCTGGGCTCAAGGCTACCGTGCTCCTTCTATCTCTGATTTGTATGCGGGTAATGCAGATTCATTCCCAACTTGGACAGATCCTTGTAATACAAGAGATGCTAAAGGTAACGTGCTTAATATTTCTACATTGCCCGGATGTGCTGGTGTGCCTGATGGTTATCGACAATCCAATACTCAAATTCGTATTTCGCAAGTTTCATCGCCTGATCTTAAACCAGAAACTTCTGAGTCGTTTACCTATGGTGCGGTTTATAACCCATCTTGGTTAGAAGGCGCTGAAGTTACTTTAGACTACTATAAAATTAAAGTTGAAGATGCAATTGCCCGTTATGGTCATGTTGATATTGCTAGAGAGTGTGCAAGGGGCACTAAACCTGAATCTTGTAACTATATCGATCGTGATAGCTTAGGCAATATCGTTGACTTACGTAATTTCCTACAGAATTCTGGTGAATACAATGTAGAAGGTATTGACTTCTTTACAGCGTATCGTTTCCCTGAAACCTCGTTTGGTTCATTTAAAGCATCTTTAGATGTAGCATATGTAATGAAAAACGAATTTGATGGAACTGACCGCGTCGGTGTTCAGACTGGTGATGGTGGGTTCCCTGAGTTCAAGTCAAACTTAATGGTTGATTGGGCAATGGGTGATTGGGATGCACATTGGAAAGTACGTTTTGTAGGTCCATTAAATAACGATTATTACACTGGTTTAACTGACTCCGAGGAAGATAAAAAATATTATCAACAGTTAAAGGATGCTGGTTATAGAGAAACAATGGAAGCCTATATGGTTCATAACGTCTCTGTCGGTTATAACATTGATGCTTACAATACTAAGGTGTCTCTAGGAATTAATAACTTGTTTGCTAAGAAGCCACAAGCTGAAGGCCCAACTAATAACGAAGCCATTTCTACAAACAACTTCTCTGTTACAGAGTATGATGTGAATATGGATCGCTTTATTTATTTACGTGCGACTACCAAGTTCTAATCATAAATCAACTTAGTTGTATCAGAGCCGAACACTGCAAAGTGTTCGGCTTTTTTATTACGAAAGATCCTTTGCAGTTGCTAGTTGAATATGTACAGCTTTTTCCGTTATCTATGATTCTTACTCTGACTATCAATGTGTTGAAATTTAGCTTGAATAGGTTGGGCGGCTTCTGACACATCTTATTGCATTAACAGATATTAATGACGAATTCACGGCTCTCTTATCAACCAAATTTATGTGTTTGCTCAAAAAAACATCTTCCGTAAAAAAATTCATAATTAAGACTTCTTTACACTCGTTTTTACATGTTCTGAATGTTGACACAGGTCAACATTTTGTGAAATGATGCCAGCGGGTCTATGCCTGTAAGGGCATAGGAAAGGGAAGAAAAAACTAAGAATCACAAGAGAAAGATGAGCTTACGGTAAGCATTTCCTAAAGTAAGTCTTGCTTAAAGTGATGTTGCTGGTAAGTTAACTTTTTTATTCACTTCAAATTGGTTGGGAACTATGTCCAAGGTAAGCAATAGAACAAAAATCGCTACTGCACTTGTTGGCGTGCTGGCATTAGCGAGCAGCAACTTAGTAGTTGCAGATCCTCTTACCGACGTGCAGAAAGCGGATAGTATGATCCATGCTGATGCTGCTGCGTCGCAAAAGAACGTTGATAAGTATTTCGATCAAGCACAAGACATGCTTTTTGAGTATGGTTCAGTTGCTGATGAGCGTGAGTCACTGAAGTCCTATAACGATTACGTTGCCAGCTTGGTTGCTGATCAACAAAAAACAATGGACGCAGTTCAAAATGACATTAATGGCGTAGATAAACTACGTCAGGGCGTTGTGCCTTTAATGTTTAAAATGGTTGAGTCTTTAGAACAATTCGTTCAATTAGACTTGCCATTCAACTCTGAAGTCCGTGCTAACCGTGTTAAAGAGTTAAAAACACTTTTAAACACAGCAGAAGTGACTTTAGCTGAAAAATACCGTTTGATCCTGGATGCGTACAGCATCGAGCGTGAGTATGGTAGTGCTGTTGCAGTTAACCAAGGTAAATTGACCTTAGATGGTAAAGAAGTATTAGTAGACTTCTTTAACTTGGGTCGTGTTGCTCTGTATGCACAAAGCTTAGATCAAAAGACTGGCTGGATGTACAACCCAGAAACTAAGGGTTGGGATAAGTTAGATGACAGCTATCTGCGTGAACTGACTAAAGGTATCCGCATTGCCCGTAAACAAGGCGCTCTAGATCTATTCGCATTACCAATTCCTGCTGCGGAGACTGCACAATAATGAAGAAGTTAATTACTACAGCTGTATTAGCTGCAAGTTTTTCTTTAACTGCTGGTATGGCTAGCGCTGCTGATGCACCTAAGACCATCGACCAATTATTGCAGCAAGTTAAAGTTGATCGCGCTGCTGAAGGCAAAGTTAACAGCAAGCGTGAGCAAGAGTTCCAAGCTGAGCGCGGCGATAAAGCGGCTTTATTGAAGCGTGAAAAAGACGCTTTGGCGGCTGAAAAACAACGCGGTAAAGATTTAAACCAAGCCTTCTTAGATAATGAGCGCAAAATCGCCCAGTTAGAAGAAGATCTGAAAACTGCTCAAGGTGACTTGGGTGAGATGTTCGGTGTGGTTAAAGGTGAAGCGGGTGATTTCGCTGGTAAATTAGCGAGTTCAAACGTCAGTGCTCAATATCCTAATCGTGACAAATTTGTTGCTGATTTAGGTGCACGTAAGCAGTTACCAAAAATTGAAGAGTTAGAGCAATTCTGGCAAGAACAGTTATTCGAAATGGTACAAGCTGGTAAGGTTGTTAAATTCGAAGGTTCTGTGACAGCGATTGATGGTAGTGTAAAAAATACCACTATCCACCGTATCGGTGCTTATAACCTAACGGCTGATGGCAAATATGTTGTTTACAATCCTGAATTGGGTCTGATTCAAGAGTTATCACAACAGCCAGAAGGTTACCAAGTCAGTGCTGTTGGTAAATGGGAACAAACCGCTTCTGGTTCTGCACCATTCTACATCGACCCTGCTCGTGGTGTTCTGTTAAACATCTTCACTAACAAAGCAAGTATGGAAGACCGTATTGAATCTGGTGGTACAATCGGCTATATCATTATGATTTTGTTAGCGTTAGGTCTGTTGATCTCTATTGAACGTTTAGTGACCATGACTATCATCGGCGCCCGTGTGAACAGCCAACGTAAGAATGTTGATAAACCAGGTAACAACGCTCTTGGCCGTATCCTGAAAGTGTATCAAGAAAACAAAGATGTTGATGTTGAAACGTTAGAGTTGAAACTTGATGAAGCGATTCTGAAAGAAACGCCTGCACTAGAATCTCGTATTTCAATCATTAAAGTACTGGCTGCTATCGCACCAATGATGGGTCTATTGGGTACAGTAACCGGTATGATTGCAACTTTCCAAAGTATCCAATTGTTTGGTACTGGCGATCCAAAACTGATGGCTGGTGGTATTTCAATGGCGCTGGTAACAACGGTTCAAGGTCTGGTTGCGGCTCTGCCTCTAATGTTAATGCATGCTATTGTCGTTGCACGTAGCAAAGCCATTGTACAAGTTTTAGAAGAGCAAAGTGCGGGTATCATCGCAGCACATGCTGAGAAGAGGGCTGACTAATGATGATTCACCTGATGGACATATGGGATTCCGTCAGGGGCTTCATGGCCTCCGGAGGCGACGTCCTCTGGTTAGTTGCGTTTGTGCTGTTCTTAATGTGGGTATTGATGCTTGAACGTTACTGGTATCTAAATTGGATATCACCAAAGCAACATAAAGCAATCATAGCTGCATGGGATGCTAGAGAGGAAACTACCTCTTGGTATGCACACCGTATCCGTGAAGCTTGGCTGTCCCAAGCGAAGCAAGATTTGAATGCACGTATGCTGATCATTAAAACCTTAGTAGCGATTTGTCCTATGATAGGTTTATTAGGTACTGTTACCGGTATGATTTCAGTGTTCGATGTGATGGCAGTTCAGGGGACGAGTAATGCTCGTTTAATGGCGGCTGGTATTTCAATGGCAACAATGCCCACTATGGCGGGAATGGTTGCCGCATTATCGGGAGTATTCTTCAGTACTCGCCTTGATGCCAAAATGAAAATCAGCTTAGAAAAGCTAAAAGACAGCATGCCGCACCACTAGAGAGAGATTGAACATGGCACGTAAAAAGCATTCCAGTATAGACGAGGAAGCGCAAATTGATATGACACCGATGCTCGACATCGTGTTCATCATGCTGATCTTCTTCATTGTAACAACGTCATTCGTGAAGCCATCTGGTTTGGATTATAACAAACCAAAAGCATCACAAGCGACTTCAAAGCCTTCGGCTAACATCTTCATTGGCGTCAGCAAAACTGGCGTTATCATGATGGAAAACCGTCAGGTTGATATCGAACGTGTAACAGCAAACGTTGAGCGTATGTTAGCTGAAGCGCCTGAAGCAGCAGTGCTTATTCAGGCTGATAAAGACGCAATGCACGGCTTAGTTGTTAAAGTTCTAGACCAAGTCAAAGCGGCTGGTATAGATAAGATTTCGGTATCTGCGGGGAACGATTAATATGCTAAGAGCACTAGTATCAATCATTATTGGTGCTGCTGTGACTTTTGGTCTGTTCGCTTTTATGGCGTTCTTGGTCGGTGGTGGGGCGCAGCGCGCTGAAACATCGGCCGAGACCCCTGTAATTGAAATCACCATGGATAGACAGGATGCAAAAGCACAGAATAAGCCAAGGGTAGTGCCTAAACCGCCACCACCACCAGCACAGCCTGAGAAACCTCAAACTGCGCCACCAGATACTTCATCAAATATTGATACGGCAATGTCGTTCAATATGGGAGCTGTCGAAACCGGTGGTCATAGTGCAGGTGGTTTTAAACTGGGTAATATGATGACTCGTGACGGCGATGCAACACCTATCGTCCGTATTGAGCCACAATATCCAATCGCAGCCGCTCGTGATGGTAAAGAAGGTTGGGTGCAATTACGCTTTACAATTAATGAGTTAGGGGGGGTTGATGACGTTGAAGTTATTCAAGCAGAACCTAAACGTTTATTTGATAAAGAAGCAATACGAGCACTGAAAAAGTGGAAGTACAAACCAAAGATTGTTGATGGTAAGCCACTTAAACAACCTGGTATGACAGTACAACTTGACTTCACTTTAGACAAAGGAGGCAATTAATAATGCGTAATGCTAATAAAATCGCAGTTGCGTTATTACTTTCCCTTTGTGGTGGTGCGTTATCAGTTTCTTCTGCTATTGCAGCTGAAAAGTGTGAAGTTGATAAACGTCAATCTAAAGCGGTAGGTGAGAGTGCTGCGAAAAAGGTGCAGAAGTCCTTTGAAGCTTATACGAATGGTCAAGTTGACGAAGCGATTGCCATTCTGTTAGAAGCAAACCCAAAGAATGATTTCGATAAAGCCTATGTCGCGCGTATGCTCGGTAACTTCTATGCCGAAAAAGGCAAGATGGATACTGCGATCAAGTACCTAAAACAAGCTGTTGAAGCCGATATTTTAGGTGGTACCGATCACGCTGCAACATTGCGCCTTTACGCCGATTTGTTGTTACAAGAGAAAAAGTTTAAGGAAGCAATTCCATACTATTACAAATGGATGGATTTCACCTGTAAGGCTGATTCTCAGATGTACCGTCGCATTGGTATTGCACATACAGAGCTTAAGCAGTGGGATAAAGTAATTGAAGTGGCTGATAAAGGCCTTTCACTTGCTGAGTCACCTGATAAAGGCCTGTATCAGATGAAGTTAACGTCTTACTTTAACCAGAAGCAATATAAGAAAGCCGTTGGTGTATTAGAAGTCATGGTACCGTTATTTCCGGATGACGGCAGATTATGGGTTCAGCTCGCACAATTTTATCTAATGGTCGAAGACTATGATAAAGCGCTAGCGACTTATGACTTGGCATATCGTAATGGTTTCTTAGAAACTGGAGCTAACATTACTCGTTTAGCTCAGCTGATGGCTCAGAAGGGTGCGCCATACCAAGCAGCGAAAGTTTTTGAGAAGCATATGAAGTCGGGCTTAATCACACAAGATGCTAAATCTTATGAGATTTTGGCTGGTTTTTACCAAAATGCGAAAGAGTTTAAAGAAGCCGCTGACTTTTATGGTAAAGCTGCTGCAATTAGCAATGATGGTAAGCTATATCTGAAGCAAGGTCGTTTACTGAGCTTGGGTGAGAAATATAATGAAGCGATTCCAGTGCTTGAAAAAGCAATCTCTTTAGGTATTGAACATCCCGGTGAAGCAAACTTCGAGCTGGCTTTAGCTCATCTTAGTTTGAAACAGTATAAGTCTGCTTATAATCGCGCTGTATTAGCTGCGAAAGATAAGAAGACAGAGAAGAGTGCAAACAGCTATATCTCTTACATCAAAGAGAAAGCTCGTATGCATAACGTCGAACTGTAATTCATCTAATTTGCTAGGTAGATCTAAAAAGCCCCGAAAGGGGCTTTTTGTTTATTGAAGCTTTACTAATGCCTGGGATTGCTGTTGTTTACGTTCAAGCTCTTGTGAAAGTTTGGAAACATTATTGAATATAGATTCAATTTTTTGTTCTTGAGTCGGTAAGCAAAGGCAAGCTGCGAGTTTGTAGTCAATTTTTAGCTTATGAGTTTTGCCAAACTCTTGATTAAATTCTTGAATATGATCTGCTATGCGATTAAGAACAACTTCGGTACCTGCTTCATCAATATTGAATAATCCTAAGGCAAAATGATTGTGGTCTAATCTAGCAATTAAATCTGTTGCTCTTAGTAGTGCTTCTTGTACTTGTTTAGTAAAAAATTCGAGTAAATGCGGTTGTTTAACGGTTTCATGAATGTGAGGGCACAGATACAATAGCGCTAAGCTTTGCTGTTCTCGTATATGCCTATGCCATTCTCGGTTAAAGACTTCCATGAAATAAGTTTGGTTGTAAACCCCTGTTTCTGGATCTCTAAAACCTGAGTTACGAAATGAGTAGATCATAGAATAATCCCGTAAGTAGACTTTTCAGTAAGTATAGG
Source organism: Shewanella xiamenensis (assembly GCF_014647135.1). Lineage (GTDB taxonomy): Bacteria > Pseudomonadota > Gammaproteobacteria > Enterobacterales > Shewanellaceae > Shewanella > Shewanella xiamenensis. The sequence continues at coordinate 88,335 of NZ_BMOP01000006.1, read as the reverse complement.
AAGAGTCTGGCTATCTCGGACGTAAAAGGAGAAATATAAAAAATGAAATTAAATGTAGTTGCGGGAACGATAGCCTTAGTGCTAACCCTACAGGGATGCTCAAAGCCTGAAACAACAGTTGTTACACAGGAAGGGGCAACGCAGACCCCAGCGACTCAAGCAGAAAACCAAACGGCTGAGTCGCGTTATGTTGCACTCGTCGATGGCTATTTTAAAGACTACTTGAAGCTCGAGCCTATTTACGCCACTTTTGTGGGTGTTAACGACTACAATGCGCAGTTTGGTGGTGATTTAACTGAAGAGTATCTTAAGGCTCGACACGATCTAAATACCCGCTATCTAGCACAAGTTAAGGCTATTGATGTTGAGCTATTACCAGCGGATCTGCAATTAAGTTATTCGTTGTTTGTTTATGATCGTGAAATAGCGTTAGTCGATGAAACCTATCCGTCACGCTTTATGCCTATCAGCCAGTTTTACAGTACTGTTATAACTATGGTGCAGCTAGGAAGTGGTGAAAGTGCTCAGCCTTTTAATACCGTTCAAGATTACCGCAATTGGGAACAGCGTGTGAATGGTTTTATTCAGTGGATCCAGCTTGCTCAACAGCGTATGGATGAGGGGATTGCAAGTAAGGTTGTACTTCCTCGAGTGCTGGTAGAGCGTATTATTCCACAGTTAGATGCTATGCTGACGACCGATGCCAGCCAAAGTATTTTCTATTCACCGATTAATCACTTCCCAGAAGGTTTTTCAGATCAAGACAAAGCTGAGCTAACATCAAGTTATCAGGCGATGATTAATGAGCGTTTAGTGCCTGCATTAGCGGGGCTGCGCGATTACTTTAAGCAGACTTATTTGCCTAAGTCCCGTGCAACGGATGGTTGGTCTGGTCTACCAAATGGTAAAGCTTGGTATCAGCATTTAGCCAATTCTCATACCACCACAACCATGCCAGTGGATGAAATTCACCAAATTGGTCTGAATGAGGTCGCACGAATCCTTTCTGAGATGGACAAAGTCCGTGAGCAAGTGGGTTTTAAAGGTGACTTAAAAGCCTTTTTTGCCTCTTTATCGTCTGAGCCACAATACTTCTATGGCGATCGCCAAGGCTTAATCGATGGTTATATGGTGTTGAAAGATAAGATTAACCAAGTATTGCCACAGTATTTTAATGTAATGCCAAAGGCCGACTATGTGGTTAAACCGGTTGAAAGCTTTAGAGAGCAATCGGCTGCGGGCGCATCCTATGAATCACCAGCTGTAGATGGGAGCCGTCCAGGGGTGTTTTATATCAACACCTACAACTTGAAAGCTCAGCCGAAATGGGGCATGACGACACTGTCACTGCATGAAGCGGCGCCTGGTCACCATTTCCAAATCGCCATTAAGCAAGAGTTAACGGGTGTACCTGAGTTTCAACGCTTCAGCGGTTATACTGCGTTTGAAGAGGGCTGGGCGCTGTATGCTGAATACTTAGGCATCGAAATGGGGCTTTTTAGCGACCCTTATCAGTACTTTGGTAAGCTTTCAGACGAAATGCTGCGTGCGATGCGTTTGGTGGTGGATACGGGATTACATGCCAAAGGCTGGAGTCGCGAACAAGCGATTCAATACATGAAGGACAATTCGCCCATGGCCGAGTCGGATATTATTGCCGAGGTTGAACGTTATATGGCAATTCCTGGCCAAGCATTGTCTTATAAAGTGGGTCAACTAAAAATTCTTGCCCTACGTGAGCGTGCTGAAAAAGCCCTAGGTGATAAGTTTGATCTTAAGGCTTTCCATGATCAGATTCTGACTTCTGGCTCACTACCTATGGCGGTGATGGAACAGAAAATTGATCGCTGGATAGCGGCGACTAAGGCTTAACACGGAGTCGATTATGCAGCACCGTTATCGATAACAAAATTGATAACGGTGCGGTTTAAGGCTTTTTAATTAAACATAATGTTTTTATACTCGACATTCACATCTCGTTTTCAGTCATAAAAACGGGAACCATATGATATTTGGGGCAAATGTCTCAGCATTATTCAGGGAGTTTTATCATGGTTCAGGCTACAGCAAGACATTTGTTAGTCAGCAGTGAAGAGCAGTGCCAAGCACTTAAACAACAGATCCTCGACGGTGCTGATTTTGCGCAAATCGCTCGTGCGCATTCCTCCTGCCCATCGGGCGCTCAAGGTGGTGAATTAGGTTCATTCGGCCCAGGCATGATGGTGCGTGAGTTTGATGAAGTGGTATTTAGTGCGCCATTAAACGTGGTTCAAGGTCCAGTTAAAACCCAGTTTGGTTACCACTTACTCGAAGTCACCAGCCGCGGTTAATCGTCTTCTTGCCGAGACAATGGCAGCGTTTGGCTGCCATTTTTTTTAGTTCGTCCATTCATTGGGGAGCCGCTATGCTTGAACTCTATACCGACAGATTAAGACTTCGCAGTTTACAAGAGCAGGATTGGCCACACTTTTTGGCATTACACCAAGATCCTGACATCAATCGCTACGTGCGTATTCCTGAAGCTCCCGAAGTGATCTGGCAAAAGTTTGAGCAGCGCTCAGTCACCTGGGACTATACCTCTGGCAATTGGCTTACGCTGGTGATTGAAACCCTTGATACCTGCGAGTTTATCGGTTTAACCGGTCTTCATTGCCAAAGTGTGGAGGAACAACGTGCTGAGGTCGGTTATTTGCTGGCGCACGCGGGACAAGGCAAAGGCTATGCCACTGAGAGTTTGCAAGCTGTCATCGATTGGGCCTGTTTGAGCTTATCAATACATAAATTCGTCGGATACTGCGCCAAAGACAATATAGGTTCGGCACGAGTGATGGAAAAATGTGGTTTTCAACTCGAAGGCGTATTTAGGCAGCATTTTAAGATAGGCGATGAGTGGCTAGATGAATGCGCCTATGGCCTGCTCGCCGATGAAAGGCAAAGATAAGTTAAATTATCTGCATCGCAATGGACATGCTGCTATAATGCCGCAGGTTTATTTTTTGAGGCGTATTTAAGTGACGCAAATTAATCAGTTAGTTTTGCATCCCGGCGAAGATTTTATTGAATTGTACAAAGTATTAAAGGTACAAGGTATGTCGAATGCCGGTGGCGAAGCGAAGCATGTTATTGATGAAGGTTTGGTTACCGTCAATGGCGAAGTAGAAACCCGCAAACGTAAAAAAGTCGTTGCGGGTGATATTGTCAGTTTTAACGGTGAATCGGTTCAAATCATTGCGGCTGAATAAGCCTGATACTGTGGAGTAGGATATGCAATTTCCAGACGACGATAATGGCAAAATGCTGGCCGCAATGGCTGAAGCCGGAATTGACCTTACTAAAGCCCTCGATGTTGATTTCTTTTTAGTTTTTGATGATCAGCGTGATGCTGAAACTGCACTTGAAGAATTAGCCAATTCGGATCTCGAAGGTGAAGTTGAGCTGAATTTGAATGATGAGCTAGGCAAGTGGGAAATCATCGTATGCATCAACATGGTGCCAGATTACGATGACTTGGTTGAGCAAGAAACCATTCTCAATGATTTTGCGGCCGAGTTTGGCGGCATGACCGATGGTTGGGGTGTGATGCAACACCAAGACGGCGATGATGAGTTTATGGACGATGATCACGTTCATGATGAGCATTGTCATCACTGATTTATGCCATATTATCAATGATAAAGGAGCCATAAGGCTCCTTTATTTTTGTCTCTCAATAATATTCCTTTGACTCGATTTAAATCCATCTCATACCCTTACGAAATGTAACTAGGCTTAAGCTGGTCTTACAGTTAACGCAATCAGATGCACTATTCTCAATTCTTGAAAAGCATCAGAGGAGGTGAAATATTATGCAGTTAACTATATTGGTGGCGGCGTTATTGAGCTTGATGATTTGTATTTATTACCTATCGCAAGGAAGATTACAGATTATAGCCATGCTTCAGGGAGCCAATATTGCTCAATTGAATAAGCAAGTGTTACTTAGTTTATTCTATTGCCAAATGGGCTTTTTCATCACAACGAGCCTCTGCTTATTTGCTTGCGCGCTAGGTGTCGTTCCTCGTATGTATGCCTACAGTTTATTACTATTTATCGGTTTAAATTACGGTATTTTTGCTATTTGGCATTGTCATATCGCCAAACTTGGTCCACCCGAGAAGAGGTTTAGTTTATATATCATGGCATTGAGCCTGTTGTTGGCATCATTATTTGCGTTGTTGGGAGCATTGCACTAATCCGTTTTATCAATATCGAGTTCGCACGAGGGCTCGAGATTAAATATTGTCTTTTAGGCACCATAGTGCTCACTAAATTGCTGTCAATACATCTTAGTGTGTGATTTGTCCTGCACTATTGTGTTCGCTGGCGAGCTCTAATCCATATTGGCGCACGAGCTCTGTGAGTTTGCCGTTTTGCTGCAATTGCTGTAACCAAAGGTTGAGTTTATCTGGGTGTAGTTTCGAATGTGGATTGATTAACACGCCATGATAATAATGTTGATCCCATTGATTTGATACATAGAGTTGTTGATCTTGCGGATTTGAAGCGAGGTAAAAATTGAGGTAGGAAATGGTCACTGGGGCAATTTCTGCGCGCTTTCGAAGTACGGTTTCAATAGATGCTTTATTGCTGTTTACAAAAACGACCTTGTAGTTTTTTTCAAGCACTGCAGGATCGGTTTCGAAGTTGGCAAAGCGATAGTGGTAGCCTTTAACTAATGCTAGCGTTCGCTCTTTGAACAGAGCAAAAAACTGAGGATCTTTTACTTTTTCCTTCAAGGCGATAAAGACTTCGCCATCATGGATATGTAGGGGGATAAATGCTGTATTAAGTTTTTCCCATCCCCAGCGTGGATTTTCAAACATGATCATATCGAATCTTCCAGCAGCATAGGCTTTATATCTATGCTCTATGCTGGTGGAGACAAATTCAAAGCTGATTTCTTGCTGAATTTGGTTGAGGGCGTTGATGAGATCAAGCGTTAAGCCTGTATAACGGCCATCGCTCTGTAAATTGACATAGGGAGCAAATTGATAGCCCCCAACACGAATAACGGGTTTTGTCTGAGCGGGAGAAAGGGGACCTGCAGTTGCAACACTGAATAAATTCAACACTAGGCCTAATAGTAAATTCAGTAATACAGCTAGTCGCATAAGTTATCCTGTTTATCGTGAAGTCTTAAGCTTATCTTTAACAGAGACAAGTTAATACAATTAATTATTGCACTTAAGTTGGTTAAATGCGTATTTTGTGTGAGTCAGTATCAAAAATAAGGAAGTTTCATATTGCGCAATCTTACTTCTCAAGTTTATGAGTGGCTGGAGCAAGGACATATTACTCGGGCGCAGGCAAATGAGTTGTTTCGCAGCGTATTGGTGTCGCCCAACTCTCTCAGTTGGCAGCGGTTATTATCCCTTTTGCTTCAGTGGGCGGGGGCGTTAAGCCTAGTGACGGGGATTATTTTCTTTTTTGCTTACAATTGGCAGTCCCTAGACAGAATAAGCAAATTTGCCCTGATTGAAGCCGCGCTATTGATTAGCCTTGTGTGCTTTGTTTGGCTGTATTACCGCAGCATGTTGAGGCAAGTTGATGCCCATCATCATCTTTTTGGTGCCACGCTTGCAAACGTGGCACTGTTAGTGGTGAGTATGTTAATTGGTGGACTTTTAGCCTTGGTGGGCCAGACCTATCAAACGGGAGCGGATCCTTGGCAGCTATTTGCGTTGTGGGCATTAGCCATTATCCCCTTAGCTTGGGTGGCAGGTTTTGATGGCTTATGGTTGTTATTACTCGGGTTAGTTAATTTAAGCCTTGGACTCTTTGCTGATACCGCATCCTACCTTTTGGATGAACAGATTTGGTTATTTGTCTTTGCGGCTATTAATCTGACTATCTATTATGTTTTTGTTTTTATGGGAAAAAGCCAGAGCAATCGCTGGCATGCACCACTTATGCAGTATGCGAGTTCACTTATGGCCATGGGCTGTTTTACCTTATTGCTCTGTTGGATGATTTTTGAACCCAGTGATTCTAAGCCACTACTTGTAGGTGTGTGGGCTGGTTACTTTATTCATTTGTTATTGGGATTCTGGTGGTTCAGGCACAGATTACTACAGATTTATCCGTTGGCTTTGGGCGGTTTTAGTTTGATTGCTGTGGGTGCTGCGCTATTAACCGAACTGCTGTTTAAGAATAGCGATCCTATAGGCGGCTTTTTATTGATTGGGCTTTATATTATTTTGGCAAGTACCGGCTTGAGTACTGTGTTAATACGATTACAACGGCAATTTAGCGCCGAAATGACGCCAATATCCCTCGTAGGAGAGGAGCTGAGTCATGAATAACCCCCTCACTGATTCGACTCAAGATCCTGGTGCTTCAGCGGCGCAAACGATTTGGAATAGTTTGTATGTAAAGGGCGAAGTGAACGCACCAGAACTACCCCAATCCCATGAAGCACCTTGGTATATTGCGTTGATGCAAGCCTTTGCAGCTTGGATTGCCGCCTGGTTTTTATTGGGCTTTATGGCGTCACTTTTCGATAGTGTGTGGGGGCGATTCGAAGGGGAAGCCGCTCTGTTTATCGGTTGTATCTATTTAGGCTTAGGACTCGCCGCGTATTGGGGCGGGCGCCAACAGCACTTTTTACAGCAATTTGCCTTTGCCTCATGTTTAAGCGGTACGCTTGCCCTTGCTTGGGGACTGTTTGATTTGCTCGGCGATACCTTTAATCTTGCTTGGTATCTGAGTATGGCCGCTTTGTTTCTGTTGCTTTGGGGCATGATAAAACACAAGGTTGCTCAATGGGTATTTGCATTCTGTTTATTAGCCTGTTTGACGGGGCTGTTGGCTGAGTGGCATTTACTCAACTTAACACCGACTTTGCTGGTGTCGTTACTGAGTGTGGTGCTATTAAATATCCATCGCACAGGATATCACTATCAGCGGGCGAGGATGTTGGTCTATGGTGCTGCTTCACTTTTGCTCTCCATTCAACTAATACATGTCTTCAGTATGGATAGGATCTTTGAGGCGTTATTTATATCCGGTTGGCAGTCGGGAATGGCAGTTAGTCATTTACTCGTAGTATTTACTCTTTGTGGTTTCCTACTCGTTAGTCTGTTTAACCAATGGCAAATCTCACTCACCGCTCCCAGTGCATTATATGCGTTTTTAGGCCTAGTGCTAGTTACTGCACTGTCTTTACCCATGCAGGGTTTATCGACAGCTGTGTGGCTCATCTTGTTGGGGCACTATGCAAATGAGACTTGGTTGAAGGGAATGGGGATTGCCTCAGGGTTGGTATTTGTTGGTGGTTATTATTATTCATTAGAGACAACGCTGATGCTTAAGTCGCTGTATTTGATGGGATTAGGATTGTTATTGCTTGCCGCGAGATTAGTGATGTGGCGTTACTTTCCTATCTCAGACGCACAAGCTGAGTTAGAGGAGCATGTGTAATGGGGACGGCGATGTTGTATTTAGCGAACAGCCACCGAAGAGTCCTATTATTGGTTGTAGTTACTGTGGTGGCCTTGCTGACGATGGTGAATTGGCGAATCGCCCAGTTTGAGCAGTTATTGCAAGATGGCAAAGTGGTGCGTTTTGCCTTAGCGCCAGTGGATCCTCGCTCGATTATGCAGGGGGATTATATGGCCTTGGAGTATGCTATTGCACAGGAGGTACGCGCCGCGTTGCCTGAGGGGATGACGCAGGGGCAGCTGCTGTTGACGCTCGATTCGCAAAAAGTGGCGCACTTTGTCGGTATTTACCGTGACCAGCCCAAAGCCGCCGAACAACTCACGGTAGATTTTCGCCTGCGTAATCATAGAGTAAAGCTGGCCTCAAATAGTTTTTTCTTTGAAGAGGGCCAAGCTGACCACTTCAGCCAAGCCAAATACGGCGAGTTCAGAGTCAGCGAACGGGGAGAGTTGTTGTTAGTCAGTCTACTCGATGAGCAGTTGCAACCGCTATAACGGGCAACCGTAATGGATGTTAACAAGATGGTGAGTCATGCTCGCCATCTTTAGCTATTTTTCCTAGTCCAATCCACTTAATCGTCGCCTAAATATCCACCTTAAGTTGCAACTTGTGTGCAACTAATTTGTAACCTTGATTTCCTATAGTATCGTCAGTTTTCGAAGATGAATGCTTCGTAAAATGGTCAATCATAAACTCAAATATCAATATAAAAGATACTTTTAGGGGTCATTATGTTTAATAACAAAACGCTGTTGGCGTTAGCCATCAGTAGCATCTGTGGCGTTGCTCATGCTGCCGATAATCTAATTATTTCTGAATATGTTGAAGGCAGCGGCAATAACAAAGCCATTGAGCTGTACAACCCAACCGCCAACAGCATCGACTTAAGCCAGTATCAATTGCGCTTCTATTTTAATGGCAGCACAAATGTGGGCACGACTATCACCCTGAATGGCACCTTAGCGGCAGGGGCAACTTATGTTGTCGCTGATAACGACGCATCGGCCGATATTCTGGCGGTGACGAATCAACAAAGCAGCGCGAGTTTTTTCAATGGTGATGATGCCATTGTGCTGACCTATCAAGACCAAGTGATTGATAGCTTAGGCCAAGTGGGTGTCGATCCAGGCAGTGAATGGGGCAGTGGTGATTTATCGACCCAGGACAACACGCTACGCCGCAATCCCGATCAGTTAATCGCCGATCCTATTATTGATGATGCTGTCACCTTTAATACATGGTTAGGTTTTGCCAAAGACGATATCTCGGATTTGGGTAAGTTCAGTGCAGGCACACCTACCGATCCTGTTGAGCCGCCACCGAGTTCATTAGCCTGTGGTGAAGCCTCAACGCCTATCCATGCTCTGCAAGGTTCGACCAATGTCAGTCCGTTAAACGGACAAACCTTAGTGGTTGAAGCCATAGTGGTGAGTAATCAAGAAGCTGGCCTAAAGGGCATCTTCGTGCAAATGGCCGACAACGAAGCCGATAACGATCCACAAACCTCGGAAGGGGTGTTTGTTTATACCGGTAATGCGCCTACGGGTTACGTGGCGGGCGACCGTGTACGCTTAAAGGCTAAAGTCACTGAATATCAAGGCTTAACGGAACTGACTACCGTTGCCGATCATAAACTTTGTGCAGCAGGACAAACCTTACCGACAGCCGCCGTGGTGACCTTGCCTGTGAATTCGAGCGATGACTTTGAACCCTTTGAAGGCATGCGCGTACGCTTTAGCCAAGATTTGGTCGTGAACGAAGTCTACAATTTGGGCCGCTATGGTGAAATTTCACTCGGTAGCAGCCGTCACTTTATTGGGACACAAGTCGCTGCGCCAGGTGCCGATGCTTTAGCCGTCACGGCGGCCAATCTCAAAGACAGTATTTTACTCGACGATGGCTTAACGGCGCAGAACCCTGATCCGGTGATTTTCCCTGCGCCAGGTTTAAGCGCATCGAACACTGTGCGTGTGGGTGATAAAGCCACGAGCCTTACTGGTGTTATGCACTATGGCTTTAATCTTTATCGCATTATGCCGACTGAGCCCGTTAATTTTGTAGCGGAAAATCCTCGCCCACAATCACCAGTGCTTGCCGAAGGCGGCAACCTGAAAGTCGCCAGCTTTAACGTACTGAACTACTTTAATGGCGATGGACAGGGCGGTGGTTTCCCGACAGCGCGTGGTGCCAATACCTTGAGTGAGTTTGAGCGTCAAAAAGCGAAGATTGTCAGCGCTATGGTGGGGATCAGTGCCGATGTGTTTGGTCTGATGGAAATCGAGAACGATGGCTTTGGCGCCAACTCGGCGATTGCCGACCTCGTGGCTGGCCTCAATGCCGCCGTGGGTGAAAATCGCTATGCCTATGTTATTCCAAAGGTCAATGGCAGCAGCTTAAGTGCGATAGGTACGGATGCGATTACCGTCGGTTTAATTTATCGCAGTGACAAAGTGAGCCCTCAGGGTGATGCGCGTATTTTATCAAGCGCTAACTCTCCCTTAGATGACGCCGCGCAGCCGCTGTTCGACGACAGCAAAAACCGCCCTATGTTGACTCAAGCTTTCGCGCTAAACGGCAGTGAGGAGAGTGTAGTGGTTGCGGTTAATCACTTGAAATCTAAAGGCAGTGAGTGTGCTGGCGATCCAGATATGAACGATGGCCAAGGCAACTGCAATATTACCCGTAGTCGCGCAGCAACGGCGGCAGGGCAGTGGATTGCCGCGCAGTATCCTGAGCAAGGTGTACTGCTGATTGGTGACTTAAACTCCTACGCCAAGGAAGACCCGCTGATGGCATTTGCTGACGCTGGCTTTAGTGAGTTGTTCGCCAAACTTGAAAAAGCTAGTCCTTATTCCTATGTATTCTCGGGTGAATCGGGACAGTTAGACCATGCGCTCGCGAATGCTGCGTTAGTGGATAAAGTCCTAGATGTGACTGAGTGGCATATCAATACCGACGAGCCACGTGTGTTAGATTACAACGAAGAGTTTAAGACCCCTGCGCAGGTGCAAGACTTGTACGCTAATGATGCTTATCGATCATCTGATCATGATCCTGTAGTGATTTCACTCTTGCTCAAAGCTGAAAAAGTCGCCCCTGAAGCCAGCTTCACTCAGGTTGTGAATGGTGCGAGTGTGCAATTGAGGTCAACCGCCATTGATAGCGACGGTCAAATCGTTTCTACTCAGTGGGACTTTGGCGATAATAGTCAAGGTATTGGAGAGGCGGTATCACACACTTATGCGCAAAGTGGTGATTACCTAGTGACGTTAACCGTAACGGACAATGACGGCTTAAGCCATAGCAGCTCGCAAATGGTGACTGTAGTAGTTGAAAACGTGAAAAAACCACCCGTTGCCCAAATTCAGCGCATCAATCTATGGCTGGTCGATATGTTTATTTCGACTAGCTATGACACCGATGGGGTTATTAAGCAGCATAAGTGGAAGTTTGATAATGGTACCCGCGCCAATGGTCCTGTAGTACTGCGTCTGGCGCGCCGCGGAGAGCATACCGTCGAATTAACCGTTAAAGATAATGATAAATTAACGGATACGACGACACTGACGTACCGTTAAGCGTTAGCCTCTTTCTTTAAATATCAAAAGCCTGCTGTTGCAGGCTTTTTACTTTGATTCACTTACTTAATTCATCACTTACTTAATTGGCTATATTAACGGACTATAGCGTACTTGAAATTCAAGCTAAGTCGCTGTAAGTACATCCTCGCTTAAGCTAAGATTACGCCACTTATGGATTTTTTCTCACAGGGAGCACACTCATCGCAATGAATGCAGACATCTTGGTGTACCTCAATCAACATCAATTAACCTCAGTGATGAACCTGACTAAATGGCGTCAGCTTGAGCAGGCGCTTCACGAGTCGCCGGACTTTGTGCCCCATGTGCGTTATAAGCTGCTGGAAGATGTTGAGCCAAACCCTGGTTTTACGCCAGTGTGGTGGGACGAGTTACTCGCTATTTGCGAGGGGATTGAGTGGCTTGAAATTGATCCGCTGAAAAGAGAGCACCGCGGCAGATTGCTGCCGGAAAAGACCACGGATTTTACAGATTATATTGAGGCGCAACTGCATAAGTATCGGCTTCCCTACAGTAAAGAAGCTCAAGGGATCAGGATTTGGGGCTATCTACGCCCCGATGCAACCATGCCTGTATTTGTTATTGCGGCTGGTGGCGAGACGATAAAGGAAGCGTAAGCAAATTTAGACGACAGATAAAAAACGGGGCGCTAATTGATTAGCGCCCCGCTAAGGATTACAGCACGATATAAAGTGGCCAGCCGAGTAGACCGACGAGTCCTTCTTTATGCTCGAATCTTTCTAAACGCTCAGGGGAGGCGTCATTGAGCAGCAGCTCACGGTAGCTTTTTGCAAAATGCAGTGTCCGCAGCAATGCTGGCGCAAAGTTTTTACCCAAATCTTTACCGATGGTGTCGGCCAGCTCCGCAGGGAGTTCCGCCAAGGCTTTTTGGGTTTGCTGCTCGATATACTCAAGGCTAAACCATTCGTCCTGCAAGCTAATTTTGGCAATGCGCTTTTTCAGATCTTGTCTAACTTTGGCATTATCAAACAACATCCGATACAACACGGCTTCGGCCAATACGCTCTCTAGATTTAAGAAATCCAAAGGATCGTAGCTGGTTTGGGCATAAAACTGCGCCATTAGCGCCGCAATCGATTGCTGACGTTGGTGCTCGACCAATGCATCCTGATAGGCCTCATATCCAAGCCACTCTTCGGCGTCAGGCGGCGTAGAGACTTGTTCCAGTAGGAATTTATCCACATCACCATAGAGTGATTTGCCATTGACCAGCTTATGTTTGCTCACCACGCTGAGCATGCTCCAGCCCTTTTGGAAGCATTTGACCACACCATCGGCGGTGAGCAATAAACGCAATGCCTGTTGTTGATCTTTATTCGATAGTTCCATTAACCCGAGACTAACGACGCCAATCACATCGTGCGCCGCTTGTTCCAGTAAGTGCATCTTGTACTTGTTGTAGAACTTATCGGCCAATTTGAGGCTCATCAAAATGGCTTTAGATTTGATTTGTGCGAGCTGCTCACCGCTAAGGGTGTTGTCTGCTTGGCCTTTGGCCAACACCTTACTCAGGTATGGGCCTTGGTCTAAATCACGCAGTACCAGTTGCATCTAGGGATCCTTAATCTAAAAAGCTAAACATATCATCCACTTCTGCGTATTCATCCGTGACTTGATTTTTCTCTTTGGCTTGGATAACTAATTCATTAACGAATTTGTTAATGATCATTTCCCAGCCAGAGCTTTCGTTACGCAGCAGGTTTTTAATGGCTTTTTCTACATCGGGTGCCAGCTCATGGATTAATGCCATCAGACTACGTGGGTCATCTAGGCTTAAGCTATGGGCTTCTTCGCTGGCGACGCGGCTGTCATAGCCAACGGTATCAGTATCTTCTTCATCGTCATAATAATCGTTGAAGTGGTCTTCATCGTCGTGGCGTTCGCCCAGCATCATCTCGATAAAAGGGATAGACAGATAGAAGAGGCCGGCGGGATCTTCGGCAATGCACTCTAAAATAGCGGTTTGCTTTTCTTCGCTATCTTGAATACGAATTAAATAAGTTAAAAAATCAAAGGTATGCTGAATGAGTTCTTCGGCATTGTTTTTGATTTTTTCTTCCCAATACAAAGGTTGCTGACAGACGATGTCGCGAATTTGCTCAGGTGTCATCAGCTCCGACATAATTGACGGGCAGGAGATATCGTGGTGACTGTTGATTTGCGTCAGTGTCACAATATCCATTTTTTCAATGACTTCGACTAATTGCTCATCGTTCATTGTGGTGGCGATGAGTTCGAAACGTTTACTGGCCTGTTTTGGCTCGACATCGGCGAGCTCTTTAATCTCGGCAACGGTTATCTCAATGAGACTGGTGTTCATTAGCGGTCCTCATCATCGTACTGATCGTAGTAGCCATCTTCCTCTTCGCCGTCATCATCGTCGTCATCGGAATAGTCGGCGTAATCACTGTCTTCGTCTTCAAAATCATCAGCGCTGCGTTTAGGGGCTGGCGTACTTTTGCCTTGGTTTTCCAATAAGTACAGTACTGCGCAGCTTTCAATCAGTAAATCCTCTGAGTAAGCACGCACCGCTAGCACTAATGGCAAATCGGCATTGTTAAAGCCGATTGTGACCTTAAACTCATCCCACTCAGGTTGCGTTGCCGTATTGATCCAATGGGCCCATTTGAGCTTGGCATCACTTGGAAATTTGACTCGGCCATACAGTGCAACCGGCAAATACTCGGGTACCGACTCGAGCATTTTAGGATCGGCTTGTAATACTTTTTTGATTTGACTAGTAAATTGCTCAAGTGCCTTAGGGGTATCAGGGTCATCATAGGACTCGATATTGTCGTAGGCATTGGTTTTAAGCTCATTAATGCGTGAGATATTCAGTTTTTTGGCCATGGGCTTGTCTCGAAATAAAGCGCGGAAATAATTTATTCGGCGTAGAAAGTGCGGATTTAACCGCTCGTTAATTCGGCGCTAAAAATAAAATATTAAGGGTAGAACTGATCCCATAATTCACGCATTGCGCCATTCGGATCCGTCACTATCACATTGTTGAAATCTCGGATAAACGCATTTCTAAGCTTCGGATCGGACAAGGCTTCATACGCTTTTTTGACGCGTTCAAGTTGCTGTGACGCTTGCTCTTTTTCGTCATCAGAGGCACCTAACAACTTATCAGGATGATACTTGTTTGAGAGCCGGCGATAGGCTTTTTTAATGTCATCTTCTTTGGCGCTAGGTTTGATACCAAGCACACTAAAGTGGTTAATCATATTTGTACCTGCAGGCGATGGATTGGTATCGCAAGATAAAGCTTGAGTGCTGATTATCTGCCAATTTGTGGAATTATGATTAGTCAGCGACGGATCATAGCAGAAATGCGTGTTGGGCGGCAAACGACTATGGCTGCATTTAGAGCGAAAAATGAATACTAAACTGGGGTTTGTGAAGATCGGCAACCGCAAAGGCAATCGGCAATAAGTGGCTAAGACGAAGTTGGTACAAATATCAGCTAACACTGCAATTTTTCTGCGAGTTAATGCCTCCGTTTTTATCAGTCATTTCAGGATATCACTAAAGTAATTCGATAAACGATTCGAGTAAATCAAGCCAAACTCAGGTGACGAGGAATTTCGGACACAAAAAAACCAGCTGATGCTGGTCTGGTCGTTACCATTGTTAAATTGGTTGCGGGAGCTGGATTTGAACCAACGACCTTCGCCTGTTGTTTATAAGGGGCTGAGCCCGACAAGCTAGCATGGTGAAACTCAGTACGATAAATTTCGGACACAAAAAAACCAGCTGATGCTGGTCTGGTCGTTACCATTGTTAAATTGGTTGCGGGAGCTGGATTTGAACCAACGACCTTCGCCTGTTGTTTATAAAGGGTTGAGCCCGACAAGCTAGCATGGTGAAACTCAGTACGATAAATTTCGGACACAAAAAAACCAGCTGAGGCTGGTCTGGTCGTTATCATTGTTAAATTGGTTGCGGGAGCTGGATTTGAACCAACGACCTTCGCCTGTTGTTTATAAAGGGCTGAGCCCGACAAGCTAGCATGGTGAAACTCAGTACGATAAATTTCGGACACAAAAAAACCAGCTGATGCTGGTCTGGTCGTTATCATTGTTAAATTGGTTGCGGGAGCTGGATTTGAACCAACGACCTTCGGGTTATGAGCCCGACGAGCTACCATGCTGCTCCATCCCGCGTCCGATTAACGCTGTTGATCACTGTTTTAATTCTGTCATCTTAGAACTGGTTGCGGGAGCCGGATTTGAACCGACGACCTTCGCCGTTGTTTATAAAGAGTTGAGCCCGACGAGCTGTTTCTTTTTATAAACGTATACATCTAAATTGGTTGCGGGAGCCGGATTTGAACCGACGACCTTCGGGTTATGAGCCCGACGAGCTACCATGCTGCTCCATCCCGCGTCCGAGTAACGCTGCTGATAAATGTTTTAATTCTGTCATCTTAGAATTGGTTGCGGGAGCCGGATTTGAACCGACGACCTTCGGGTTATGAGCCCGACGAGCTACCATGCTGCTCCATCCCGCGTCCGATATCTATCTGTATTACTTATATTTGCTTTAAATGGTTGCGGGAGCTGGATTTGAACCAACGACCTTCGGGTTATGAGCCCGACGAGCTACCATGCTGCTCCATCCCGCGTCCGTCTTCAAAGCGGGGCAGACTATAACGGCAGCGCTGTGGCATTGCAAGGAGGAATTCTAAAAAAGCGGACGAATGCTTAAATATAAAGCGTAGTGCGGGGAATTTACCCAGTATTGACCGTGATATCGGATTTTAATGGGTTAAATGTGGATTAACTACCTGACTAAATCGAGTTTTGGCTAATAACTGTTTATCTTTTATGTGGCTTCGCAGGTATAATGTCGGTTTGATTTTGACTGCGTATTGATTATCCCATGCTTAATTTTTTTGCTGCCGCCCCTAAGGGCTTTGAATATAGCTTAGCCCAAGAACTGACAGAATTTGGTGCGACCGAGATTAAAGAAAGTGTAGCCGGTGTCTATTTTACCGCGCCTCTGGCTTTAGCCTATCGCATTACCCTGTGGACGCGTTTAGCCAGCCGTATTGTACTGGTGATCTATAAGGGACCCTGTGAGTCGGCGGAGCAGTTATATAATGCAGCCTACTGTATTGATTGGTCAGCACATTTCTCTAATCGCAACACCTTTAGTATCGATTTCCATGGCACGGGTGGTTTTATTAACAATACCCAGTTTGGCGCGCTAAAGATTAAAGATGCGATTGTTGACCGTTTCCGTGATGACGGTGATGCCCGTCCAAACGTCGCCCGTATCGATGCCGACATTAAAGTTGATGCCCATTTTCGCAATGGGGTCATTACCATTGCGATGAATTTTTCTGGCCCATCACTGCACCAACGTGGTTACCGTTCAACCACGGGTGAAGCGCCTTTAAAAGAAAATCTCGCGGCGAATATGCTAGTTCGCAGTGGCTGGAAAGCCGCGCCGACTACCTTACTCGATCCCTTCTGCGGTAGCGGTACAGTGCTGATTGAAGCGGCTTTGATGGCCGCCGATATTGCTCCTGGTTTACAACGCAGCCGTTTTGGTTTCGAACATTGGCGTCGTCACGATAAGGCCACTTGGCACGAAATTGTCGAAGAAGCTAAAGCGCGTGCATCGTTAGGAGTAAAGCGCTGCGAAGTGAAGTTCTATGGCTCCGATATCGACTCACGCTTAGTGGCGTTAGCAAAACGCAACGCGCAAAATGCAGGTGTGCTTGAATTAATTGAGTTTAAGGTGGCAAATGCCCTTAATGTGGAGCCGCCAGCGGCTGAAGGTTACCTCATCACCAACCCTCCTTACGGCGAGCGTTTAGGCAGTGTGTCTGAGCTGTTGCAGCTGTACTATCAATTAGGCGATAAATTCAAAAAAGAATTTGGTGGCTGGAAAGTGGCCATGCTGTGTAGCGATATCGAGCTTATCTCGGCATTGAAACTCAAAGCCGATAAACAGATGAAGATGTTTAACGGTGCGTTAGAGTGCGCTTTTAACTTATACACGCTTCACGCGCAGAGTACTCGCCGCGATACGCCAGTGTTGCCAGAGGGTGTCGATATTGCCGATATCGCGCCTGCTTTTGCTAACCGTATAAAGAAAAACGCTAAGCAATTTGAGAAGTGGGCCCAAAAAGAGGGGATTGATAGTTATCGCCTCTATGATGCTGACATTCCTGAATATAACGTCGCAGTCGATAAGTATCTTGATTATGTTGTAGTACAAGAATACATGGCACCAGCCAGTATTCCTGAGGCCGTCACTAAACGTCGTTTAAGTGATGTGCTGCTGGCTTTGCCTGCGGCCATTGGCGTTAATCCACACAAAATCATTATGAAGACCCGCGAGCGTCAAAAGGGCACTAACCAATATCAAAAGTTGGATGAACGTAAGTTAGAGCTTACCACGACTGAATATGGCGCTAAATTTAAGCTAAACCTGACGGGTTATTTAGATACTGGGCTGTTCCTCGATCATCGATTAACTCGCCGTTTAGTGGGGCAAAAATCTAAGGGCCGCCGGGTACTGAATTTGTTCTCTTACACAGGTTCTGCCTCAGTGCATGCTGCATTAGGCGGCGCAAAGTCGGTCACGACGGTTGATATGTCAAACACATACCTTGCTTGGGCGAAAGAGAACTTTGCCCTTAATAATTTGTCTGGCAAGCAATATGAATTTGTTCAGGCTGACTGTTTGCAGTGGATCCGCGATTGTAACGAACAATACGATTTAATTTTTATCGATCCGCCCACCTTCTCCAACTCCAAGCGCATGGAAGATTCTTTCGATGTGCAACGTGATCATGTGAATTTACTCGGTATGCTAATCAAGCTGTTAAGTCCAAACGGTGAATTGGTGTTCTCCAACAATAAGCGCAAGTTTAAGATGGACACTGAAACTTTAACCAAAATGAAAATTAAGGTGCAAAACATCGACGACATGACGTTGCCGCTGGATTACAAACGTAATCCTCATATCCATAACACCTGGTTAATTACCCATGCAGATAAATAATGCATTGCAGGCAAGCTATGTGTTGTATCACACCGAAGGTTGCCATTTATGCGAACTGGCGGCGGCATTATTAAATGCCGCCGAGGTGCCTTTTACGGCCATCGATATTTGCGATGATGAAACCCTAGCAGAGCGTTATGGCGTGTCGATTCCTGTGGTTAAAGCCCTGGACGAGCGTTATTTAAGTTGGCCCTTTGATGCCACGCAATTACAAGAATTTTTAGGAGCTTAGTTTGAGTCTGGTTCGTATCAATAATGGCTCGTTAGCCTATGGTTACACCCCGCTATTACAACATGCTGATTTTACTATTGAGCGCGGCGAGCGGGTCTGTATTGTTGGCCGTAACGGTGCAGGCAAGTCGAGTCTATTAAAGATTTTATCCGGCGATGTGCTGCTCGATGAAGGTGAATTTAACATCGATGGTAGCGTCACGGTCAGTCGGTTACAGCAAGATCCACCAAAAGCTGAGCAGGGTACGGTTTACGCTTACATTGCCGCAGGTTTAAAAGAAGTAGGTGAAGCTCTAGAGCAATACCATCAATTATCCCACGATGTCGCTTTTGCTGAGCCTGAGCAAATGGAGCGCATGCTCAATCAAATGCAGAAGTTGCAGGAGACGTTAGACCACCATAATGGTTGGCAACTTGACTCGCGGATCAATCAAAATTGTGAGCTTTTGGGGTTAGATCCCGATAAATCTTTAAGTGAATTATCTGGGGGTTGGCAACGTAAAGTGGCACTTGCCCGTGCGTTAGTCAGCGCGCCAGATTTATTGCTACTCGATGAGCCAACCAACCACCTCGATATTGATACTATTGAGTGGCTAGAAAAATTCCTGCTGGATTTCCAAGGCGCCATCGTGTTTATCAGCCACGACAGGGGCTTTATTGCTCGCATGGCCACGCGGATTGTGGATTTAGATCGCGGTGTCGTGACTTCATGGCCCGGTAATTATCAAGCCTATCTTGATGGTAAACAAGAATGGCTGCGGGTCGAGGCTGAGAAAAACGCATTATTTGATAAGCGCTTAGCCGAAGAAGAAGTCTGGATCCGCCAAGGTGTTAAGGCGCGTCGCACCCGTAACGAAGGCCGTGTGCGTGCGTTAAAAGCCTTGCGTCAAGAACGCAGTGAGCGCTTGAATCGTCAAGGTAATGCCAAAATGGCGGTGGCCGATACTGAGCGTTCTGGTAAATTGGTCTTTGATGTGAAGGACTTAAACTATAATTTACCCGATAAAAATCTGGTCAAAAACTTCAATACCACAGTGATGCGTGGTGATCGTATTGCGCTTATCGGCCCCAACGGCTGTGGTAAATCGACCTTAATTAAATTATTGATTGAGAAGTTACAACCTCAATCGGGTGAAGTGAAAGTCGGTACTAAGCTCGAAATCGCCTACTTTGACCAATACCGTGAAGCACTGGATCCTGAGCAAACTGTTGAAGATAACGTGGGTGAGGGTAAAAAGACCATCACTATCAATGGTCAAGATCGCCATATTTTAAGTTATTTGCAGGATTTCTTGTTCTCACCAATGCGTGCCAGAACGCCAGTAAAGGCGCTATCAGGCGGAGAGAAAAACCGTTTATTACTGGCGAAGTTACTCATTCGTCCCGCAAACCTTATCATTCTGGACGAACCAACAAACGATCTTGATATTGAGACCCTAGAATTGCTAGAGTCGCTGCTGACTGAATATGAAGGCACGTTGTTGCTGGTCAGCCATGACCGGGCGTTTATCGATAATACCGTGACCAGCAGTTGGTGGTATGCCGGTAATGGTCACTGGACTGAGTATGTTGGCGGTTACCAGGATGCTATCGATCAAGGTGCAAAGTTTTATTCTGAGGAACCTAGTCAAGCAAACACGGTCGAAGCTCCTGCGACGGCAAAAAACGCTGAGGTTAAAGTGGCTGAGCCTGCCAAAGCCGCAAAAAAACTGTCTTATAAATTACAGCGTGAGTTAGAGGCAATGCCTGAGTTGATGGAGAAATTAGAGGCCGAAATCCTCGATTTACAAACCACAGTGGCAAGCCCAGATTTTTATAGTCAGACGCAGGATAAAATCAATCAGGTATTGAGCTTGTTAGCGGATAAAGAAAAGCAATTGGAAGTTTGCTTCGAGCGATGGGAAGAGCTTGAGTCACAGAAGTAAACCAATAATAAAAATGGGAATTGAATTAATGAAGTTAAAGTTGGATAAAGCCCTGTCCTTGGTTGCCTTAGGTGTCCTTGGCGTATTGCACAGTGCCCATGCTGCACCAGTCTATGAAATTGTTAACATTGATAATTATGATCTACCACTTGCAGACACCCTCCAAGGTACGCGTAATGGCTACGCTTTAGGTGTCAATGGCAACGATGAACTGGTCGGTATCGCCAAAGGCAAGAAAAAACTCAGTACATCTGATGTTGAAGGTGGTGTGATTGATGTTGAAGATGGTATTGCCTCAGAGGAAACTATCACCTATTCAATTACAGCGGCCATTATTGCGAATAACTTTGCCTTTATCGCTGCGCAAAATGGTGCCACTGGTGCGTGGAAGCCAACCTTTGACAGCATCAATGGTACCACGCCACCAAGTGATTCTTCGGTTGTGAATTCAGTTGATACTTTTTACTACGGCATCAATGATGCGGGTGTGAAAGTCGGCAGCATGACTGCCCCTGAAAAGAAGACAGAAAATACTGCAACCACAGATAATGCAACCGACTATTGGTATTATCGCGATTATGAGTACCGTGGTGTTGCCAAAGTGGGTGACACCGAGATCCCATTACCACCTCCTTATACTCAATATGTTAAGGATGATAAGACTGTAGAGCTCGGTGGTTGGTCTGCGGCAACGGCAGTTAACAATAATAACTTAGTGGTGGGTTATGCTAGCACTAATATCAGCAAGTATGGTGGTGATCGGGTTGCTTACTGTTTAGGTACCGATAACACTTTGCCATTAGATGTGTGTATTCAGCGTGAGCAATATCCTAATGCTCAAGGCACGCGTAACATCCAGTACCAAACCCGTGCTTATGTTTGGCAATTAGATAATGGCATTGCTACTGGCACTGAGTTACCGCTAGGATTAACTCCCGCCAGTGACAATACATTGACATTTACTGCACAGGCATTAGGTGTGAATAACGACGGTGTGGTGGCTGGTCGCTCACATGTTTACCGTAACGGTAATACCGATAGATTACGTCAAGATGCGGCCTATTGGACCAAAGATGCAGAGGGTAAATATCAATACCATTGGATCCCAATGGGAGACTCAATTTTGAGCTCTATTGCCTACGATGTAAACGACAATGGAATTGTTGTGGGGAGCTATCGTAGTTATATCCAAGGCTACCAACGCGATAAATTCTTCTATTTTGATATTAATACACCAGATGTGCCTTATGTGACGCCTAATGATTTTGCTGCGACAACCACAGATCTATCTAGCAAAGCGAAGGATATCAATAACAAAGGTCAAGTCGTTGGTTATATTGAAACCACCTATGATAAAGAAAAGCCACGCCCTAAGGCTGGCTTCCTGTATGAGAAATCAACGGGTGAATTCAATAACCTCAATAATTTGCTGACCTGTGAATCTAAAGGTTTTGAAAAGGGGGCTGATGGTAATTGGGCTCGCCACAAGGTTGAAGTTAAGGATGGAACAGGCAAGGTATTAAGCTATAACAGTGATATTCTCATTGTCGAAGCTGCCAGTGTAAATGAAGAGGGTACTATTGTTGGTACTGCATTCATTCGCAAGCCTTCATACCAACTCGATAAAGATGGCAACATTATCGTTGGTGAAAATGGCCTACCTCTGTTTGAACTCAGCGGTAATGGTGACCCTGTGACAGCTTATATTCCACGTATGGTTGTGCTTAAACCTACCACTAACGGTGAAGCATGTACCGTGGATGAAAGCACTGATACGGGGAATTATGAACGTAAAGGCGCAGCATCTTTCGCGTGGTTATTAGCCTTACCCTTAGTTTGGTTACGTCGTCGGGTTCGCTAGTTTTTAAGCTTGAATTCAGACTAAAAAAATCGAGGCAAAATGCCTCGATTTTTTTTAATCATGATCTCAATAGTTTAATAAATAGTCGATAAAATGAACGATTTTTTGATTGATCTCGGCGCTGAAAAGCACTATTCCTATGGGTGAAGCTGTTGCTTCTATTTCACGTAGAACAGAGGACGCTTGCATGAAAAGACAAAAACGAGATCGTTTAGACAGAGCTTTTTCAAAAGGATTCCAAGCTGGTATTGGTGGGCGCTCTAAGGAGCTCTGTCCTTATGCAAATCTTGATTCGCGGTCACAGTGGTTAGGTGGTTGGCGTGAAGGTGTGGATGGCCGAGTTAATGGGCTATTTAATAAATAATGGCGTTTTGCTCATTAATTAAATAGCCCAGAACAAACAGAGTAATGCAGCACAATTGCCCTCAGATGAGGGCATTTTTGTCTGTATTGAATATTGCTGGGTAAAGCAGGTTAGAAGGTCGAAGTATCACTAAATACACCGACTTTAAGGTCGGTTGCACTGTAAATTTGACGTCCATCTACTTCAAGGATGGCATCGGCAATACCCATTACTAATTTACGGTGGATGGTACGTTTGATATTGAGCTTATAAGTGACCTTTTTCGCACCGGGTAATACTTGACCTGTAAACTTCACTTCACCCACACCTAAAGCGCGACCTTTGCCTTCTGCACCTTCCCAGCCTAGGTAAAAACCAACCAGTTGCCACATGGCATCTAAGCCTAAGCAACCCGGCATAACTGGGTCAGTGATAAAGTGGCAGTCAAAAAACCATAATTCTGGCTTAATGTCGAGTTCGGCAACAATTTCACCTTTTCCAAACTCACCACCGTTGTCATTGATGGTGATGATCCTGTCGATCATCAGCATGTTGTCTACGGGGAGGCGAGGGGAGTTTGGACCAAATAATTTCCCATGGCCACAGGCGATAAGTTCTTCTTTGTTGAAACTGTTTGCTTTATTCATTGTTTTACTACTCCAGCAATAAGAGCGCCAAGATTAGCGAACACGTGTAAGCTAAACAACTCCGATCAGCTAATTAATGTCGAAAAAATCCTAGTTTTGCGAGTAATCTCGTCATTAAGCCTATTTCTTCTTCACCGTTACCAGCTAGCTTGTCTAATCGTTGTTGCACTAGACCATATAAGGATTCTGCTGGGAAGTCATTATCTTCATCGGCAACGCCAGCGGGCATCTGCATCAATAGCTCGACCGCTTCATCCATATGTTCAATGGCATAAATATGGAACAAGCCTTTGCCTACAGCTGTAATCACTTTGGGGTGTAGATTAAGCTGTAATATATTTGACTTGGGCATAATTACACCTTGCTCACCGGTTAAGCCTCGGCGTTCACAAAGATTAAAAAAGCCTTCTATTTTTTCATTAATGCCGCCGATGGCTTGTACATTACCAAATTGATCCAATGCACCTGTTATGGCTAACGATTGAATAATCGGCTGTTCGGCAATGGCCGACATCAAGCAGCAATATTCAGCAAGCGAGGCGCTATCGCCATCGATCTCTTGATAGGATTGCTCAAATACAATATTGGCATTTAGGTGCAATGGCGCATCGCGACCAAAGATACGATATAAGCAGGCTGAAAGGATCATCATACCCTTTGCGTGGATATTACCGCCCAGCTCTGACTTTCTTTCAATATCTGCAACTTCACCGTCACCATAGTGTACTGTAGCGGTGATCCGTGCTGGTTCACCATAGCAGTGATCAATCGCATCGATAACAGTAAGACCATTAATTTGTCCTACCATAGCGCCCGTAGTTGGCAGGTTTATGAAATTGTCATCAAAACTTTGGCTTGAAAATTCTTCAGAGCTGTTATGGCGATAATTGGCTTGCGATAGCGCACGTTCAATGCTGGCGGCATTAATTGTTGATTTACCGCGATAGACTTTTGCCTGCGCCATTAACTGCGCCAAATCTAGCATTGAGAGACTTAAGCGACGTTGATGCTCGGTTAATCTAGCACTGTGTCTAAACAGTGGCGCAAGACTGGATTGTTCTAATGTGACATCGACACTTTGTGCCACCGTTTGTAGCCAACTGGCATATTGCGCTTCTTTAAAACGGGTCAAATCCAGTTCACCCGCCAGTTCTGCCAACAGGTTAAAGTGGCGTTGAAATTGCCAATCTTCAGACCTAATTTGGCTATAGATTAAACCCGCGCCAATTAAAATAATTTTACAATTTAATGGGATTGGGCTTAGGTTGTGACTGATTTGATACTCTTTCTGTGTCAGGATTTGCAGCAGCAAATCCCATAAGCCTTCTCGTTTCCACAGGGATTCAGCGCAGATAAATACATAATGGCATTCGGCCAATGCACCCGCTTGATATTTACTGCTATTACCTGATTGCACCATACGGCCAAGTAGGTCTGAACGGCGGATATTGCCACTCAGATAGCGATAACTGACATGCTTTTCAGCAATTGAGCCTTGGTTGTCCTGCGGCGCTTCATATTGCCAATGGAATTGAATGGTTTTATCTTCGGGGCGCTTTGCCACCAGATAAGCTGCCGGCAATGGCTCAAGCGTTTCCATTAATGCTTTGATCATTAATAGTCTGTCGATGCCAGGAAAATCTGCGAGATACAGTTGTTGATCGGCAATGGCGTTATGTAACTTAAAGGCATCCAATACGCGCTCTTGACCTAAAAGCAACGCTTTATATCCTGTTGGCAATTGCGACAGGACGGGAAGATTAAATTCAGGGGCGAGTGAGGATGAAGGTATCAAGAGTGAATTCATATAAGCATTTACCGTGAAAAGTTACCGCGATTTTACCATACCGAGAGGGCAAGTCTCTTACTGTATAGGTGTTTTTATGCTGCTTTACCCAGATATTGCTGAAAATATGTTGGCTATTCGCCTGAAAATTCATCCGTCTGAACATAAGATGAGCATTTGACACAATATTCAAAAATTGCTGTTTACAAGCACCGATGATGCTTATATTATTTGCGGCGTTCGGAGGGGTGGCAGAGTGGTTTAATGCACCGGTCTTGAAAACCGGCGTGGGTTTATAGCCCACCCAGGGTTCAAATCCCTGCTCCTCCGCCATATTTCACGGAAAGGCCATCAGCAATGATGGCCTTTTTGTTTATGTCATGTCAGTCAAAAAGGTCGCTAAACAATTAGCGGCCTTTTTGCATCTGGTTCCATGGTATGAGATGTTTGATTACATTGCCAAAAGGCGTATCTGCGATTGTCTTGATAATCATTATGTTCTGATATGAAGAAGTTGATTTTTAAGGTTTGGATTAACCTTCTCCTACGCTCCCTATTTATACTTCATCTTTTTCATAGGAAGCCGCCACCTTAAAAAAGTGCTCGCGATTCTTTAATCTATTCAAAAGTGACTTAGGTAATGTTGTTGTCATGCCGGTTTTTAGTGAGCAGAAATAGCAACAGATCAAAAATCGCCCTGAAAGCGATGATTTCATCGCCAGCTGGATATCAAATCGCCAATCAATTCAAATAATAATAAATTTAAGTTTACAGCTTTGGGCGAGATGTATATTATCTCGCTCGTTCGGAGGGGTGGCAGAGTGGTTTAATGCACCGGTCTTGAAAACCGGCGTGGGTTTATAGCCCACCCAGGGTTCAAATCCCTGCTCCTCCGCCATATTTCACGGAAAAGCCATCAGCAATGATGGCTTTTTTGTTTATGCAATTTGAACCCGGGTTCCTCATGCTAAGCGCAGCTCCTTCACAATATTTCATGGAAAGGCCATCAGCAATGATGGCTTTTTTGTTTATGCAATTTGAACCCGGGTTCTTCATGCTAAGCGCTGCTCCAGCACAATAGTCGGCTAAAAAGCCGCTAAGCAATTAGCGGCTTTTTGCATTTACACGACTTCATTTTCGATGAGCGTTTTAAACCTGCTATATTTTGCGTCAGCTTATCAATTAGCCCAATCCTGAGCTCCACTCATACTTTCATCATACCAAGCTCTTAATTTCAAACTGCATTAATTAGCAAGTTGTTTCTTTAAATATCATCTAGTTAACAATATTCATTTTATGCTTTGCGAAATGCCATTGTTGGGCTAAATTACCCTGATAACCTATATTCCGGTTGCGGTATTCTGATTTGGCTAAACTCTCTTAGTCAGCATTGGTTAAAGGTGGATAAAGTTGATATCGATATATTTAGTTGACGATCATGAGCTGGTGAGAACTGGGATCCGCCGTATCTTAGAAGATGAGCGGGGGATCAAAGTTGTGGGTGAAGCGCCCGATGGTGAGACCGCGGTACAGTGGGCGAGACAAAATGAAGCCGACGTCATCTTAATGGACATGAATATGCCAGGTATGGGCGGACTCGAAGCGACGCGTAAGATTTTACGTTATCAACCTCATGCTAAGATTATTGTGCTAACAGTGCACACCGAAGATCCGTTCCCCAGTAAAGTGATGCAGGCGGGCGCGTCTGGTTATTTAACCAAAGGTGCGACGCCACCTGAAGTATTGCAAGCGATACGTCAGGTTTCCCGTGGGCAGCGCTATTTATCTCCTGAAATTGCCCAACAAATGGCATTGAGCCAATTCAATCCGGCCGATGAGAATCCGTTTAAAGCCTTGTCTGAGCGTGAGCTGCAAATTATGTTGATGATCACCAATGGTGAAAAGGTCAATGATATTTCTGAGCAGCTCAACTTAAGCCCCAAAACCGTTAACAGTTACCGTTACCGCTTGTTTGCGAAGCTTGGGATCAGTGGTGATGTGGAGCTGACTCGTTTAGCGATCCGCTATAAAATGTTAGATGCTGGCCATTTCTAATGGCCGCTTATGTC
Source organism: Shewanella xiamenensis (assembly GCF_014647135.1). Classification (GTDB taxonomy): domain Bacteria; phylum Pseudomonadota; class Gammaproteobacteria; order Enterobacterales; family Shewanellaceae; genus Shewanella; species Shewanella xiamenensis. The sequence goes on along the minus strand of NZ_BMOP01000006.1, from coordinate 61,354 downwards.
AATGGTTCTAGCATTAATTAAGTGTTAGCTGTGAGTTGGAAAACGATTTATCAAGCAGTTTTGAAGATGGTAAGTAAAAGAGTGGGTGTGTAACGATGTCGACAGGTTTTAACGCCCAGAGTTTTTTACGCACGGTCTCATCCTCTGCTGGGGTTTATCGCATGTATGACGTCAAAGGTGACGTCATTTATGTGGGGAAAGCCAAAGATCTTAAAAAGCGCTTATCTTCCTATTTCCGTAAAAACCTTGGCAATGTGAAAACTCAGGCGCTGGTGTCCCATATCCATCATATCGATGTGACGCTGACCCACAGCGAGACAGATGCGCTGCTGCTTGAGAATGACTATATCAAGCAGTACATGCCCAAATACAATGTGTTACTGCGGGACGATAAGTCATACCCTTATATTTTCTTGAGCCAACACGAGCATCCACGCCTCGCATACCATCGCGGGCCGCAGCGGGAGAAGGGCCATTATTTTGGGCCTTATCCGAATGGCGGAGCGGTGCGCGAAAGTTTGCACTTGATGCAAAAGCTGTTTCCTATCCGCCAATGTGATGATCTCTATTATAAATCCCGCACTCGGCCCTGCCTGCAATACCAGTTATCCCGTTGTAGTGCGCCTTGCGTCGGCAAGGTCAGTAATGCGGAGTATGATGAGCAGGTTAAACTTGCCAGTTTGTTCCTAAAGGGAAAAGATAAACAAGTTATCAGTGAACTCGTGGCTAAGATGGAAGAGGCCGCTGAGCAGCAAGCCTATGAGCAAGCCGCGCGCTTTCGCGATCAAATTATGGCGCTGCGCCGGGTAGCTGAGCAGCAAGAAGTCTCGGGTAATACCGGCGATATGGATGTTATCGGCGTACACTATGCCTCGGGCATTGCCTGTTTTCACTTGCTATTTATCCGCGAAGGTAAAATTTTTGGTAGCCGCAGCTATTATCCAACGGTGCCCGTGCAAACGGATATCGAAGAAGTCTTACGCTCCTTCCTGCTACAGTTTTATTTAAATGCCGATATTCAACGCACTATTCCTAAGGAGGTGGTGATAAGCCATCACTTTGAAGAATTGCATGAGTTAGAGGCGGCCGTCTCTGAGGCGTTGAATAAAAAATTCAGCATTAAAACCAATGTGCGTGCTGATAGGGCGAGTTTTTTACGCCTCGCGATCACCAATGCTACCAATGCGGTTATGACGCGCCTGTCCCATAAAAACACCGTTGAACAGCGTTTTGTCTTGCTTGAGGAAATCCTCGAGCTTAATGCGCCGATTCAGCGAATGGAGTGTTTCGATATCAGCCATACCATGGGTGAGAGCACGGTAGCCTCTTGTGTGGTGTTTAACCGCGAGGGGCCACATAAGGCCGAGTATCGCCGTTACAATATCGAAGGCATTACGCCAGGCGATGATTATGCCGCGATGAAACAAGCCATTAGTCGTCGATTTGATAAAATCGATGCCAGCGGCAAAATTCCTGATATCTTATTTATCGACGGTGGTTTGGGTCAGCTGCGTATCGCGCAGCAAATAGTGGATGAGAAGTTTGTTAATTTAGATAAAGCGCCGCAACTGATTGGGGTGGCAAAGGGAGAGAGCCGTAAACCCGGGCTGGAAACCTTAATCTTTGGTGACACAGAAACGAGCTTTTCCCTTGAGGATGACTCACCCGCATTGCACCTTATTCAACATATTCGCGATGAATCGCACCGCTTTGCCATCACTGGGCATCGTAATCGCCGTCAGAAAACCCGTAACACCTCAACGCTTGAATCCATTCCGGGCATTGGCCCTAAACGCCGTAAAGCGTTACTCCAACATTTGGGCGGTTTGCAGGAAGTGAAGGGCGCGAGCGTGGCCGAGTTAGCGAAAGTGCCAGGGATCAGCATAGAAATGGCACAAACCATTCATGATGCATTGCGAGGGTGATAAAATTAAGGCAAGATTGGCGCTGCTTTTGACTAACTGGTTTGATCATGCCGTTTAACTTACCCATAGCATTAACTCTTTTTAGGCTTTTTTTACTGCCCATTTTTGTGGTGTTGTTTTATTTACCTTACAGCTGGACGCCTTTTGTTGCCGCATTTGTGTTTTGGTTGGCGGCGTTAACGGATGCATTAGACGGTTATGCGGCGCGTAAACTCAAGCAACTGACCCGTTTTGGCGCCTTCCTCGATCCCGTCGCTGATAAACTGATGGTGATCACCGCGCTCGTATTATTAGTTGACCAATACGCTGATATTTGGCTCACACTGCCAGCACTGTTTATGATTGGCCGTGAAATTGTGATTTCAGCCCTGCGGGAGTGGATGGCTGAATTAGGTAAACGCGGCACGGTTGCAGTTTCTTGGATCGGCAAATATAAAACGGCGGCGCAGATGGTGGCGATTATTGGCCTTATCTGGCAATACAATCCACTCATGATCACCGCGGCATTTGTGCTGTTATATATCGCTGCCGTATTAACGTTCTGGTCAATGATGAGTTACATTTTAGCCGCCTGGAAAGATTTAACGGCTGAATAGCACAATAAAAGATCAAAGAGATTATTTAGTGCGCAAGCAGTAAGTTATCGATAAAACAGCGGTTGACACTGCATCGTAAATAGGTAGAATGCCTCCCCGTAGACGAGAGACGAAGTGAAAACAAAATCTTAACTCTGCGTGATGCGACATTAGCTCAGTTGGTAGAGCGATACCTTGCCAAGGTATAGGTCATCGGTTCGAACCCGATATGTCGCTCCAATCTAAATGATTGGAAAGATGGCGCGATGGCAGAATGGCTATGCTGCGGATTGCAAATCCGTCGATCTCGGTTCGACTCCGGGTCGCGCCTCCATAATTAAGATATTAATGACACGATTCCCGTCGTTAATATAAAGAGTTTGCCCGAGTGGTGGAATCGGTAGACACAAGGGATTTAAAATCCCTCGCTGGTAACAGCGTGCCAGTTCAAGTCTGGCCTCGGGTACCATTATTATAATGGTGACAGCTCAAACGAGCTGAAGCGTTAAACTTCGTAACCTAAGTATTTGATATATAATCAATAGGTCGAAGCAATGAGTTAACAATATCAACAGCAGTGCTGACGATATTAAGAGTTTGCCCGAGTGGTGGAATCGGTAGACACAAGGGATTTAAAATCCCTCGCTGGTAACAGCGTGCCAGTTCAAGTCTGGCCTCGGGTACCATTATTCTTAGTGAATAGTAAATAAGCCTCGACATTAGTCGGGGCTTTTTTGCATTTGCAGCACTGATTTTTTCGTTTTGTTTTACCGCGACTTGTCTATTTTATTAGATAGAGCCTCTGGCACGCCGTCAGTAGCTGGCTTTAGGTTGACTTTGTTACTGCTCTCTAAGCTCTATAACATCAAACTCAGCTAGGGCAGGTTACGTTTTATCTCCCAAGCTCATTGCCAACGTAATATCGTTAATCTTGGCCGATAAAAAAGCCCCGTGGTTTTCATGAGGCTCTTTTACATATCCACAATACTACCTACTCATTTATCGCTTGTTTTAGCGCTGTCGCCGCCTTAAAGCTCGGCTGGTTAAAGCCCGAAATCTCAATTGTCTCACCCGTCTGTGGATTACGGCCCGATTTAGGTAAATGATAACGTAACTCGAAGGTACCGAATTGCGGCAGGAAGACTTTCTCACCTTCGCTTAAGGCGATATGGATCTGTTGTAGGATCTGTTCGACAACAGGTTTAGTGCTGGCCTGGGACTGTTCAAGCGAAGTGGCGATACGTTGGATAAGTTGTGCTTTGTTCATTGAAACCTCTGAATTCAGCGAAAGAGCAGGAAAGGGGAGTTTATAACAAGCTCGGGATCAGATTGAAAGCCTAGGTTTGCCAAAGCGGCTTAACTGCTGCTTTATTGGTTAGCGATGACAACTCACCTTTTCTTTTGAAACGGAAATACTCCTTATATAAGCAGCGTTAGGGGCTAAGTTGGCCTAGTGGATGGCGTTTAGCGCTAAGGTGGAAGTTAAAGGATAAAGCGTTTTAACATTGATATTTACGACTATTCCACCTTTGATAGGGGGCAAGAAATGATATTGGTTTCGCTGTGTATAAACAACAAAGTGTCTACTGAGCGCCCTTGCGGGCGCTGTTTGAGTTGGTTTAAGCGGTGGAATTATGGCTGGACTTATCGCGCGGACTTAAGAAAATAACGTTTCTTCTAATGTACGTCCTTTAAGTAGCATCTTATATTGCCAATGCTGCTGCTTAAATAGGGCGAGTAAGGCGGTTTCAAACTCATAATGACGATTTGCCGTGTCATCCACTTGGATCACAAATACATGGGCTTGTTTTGAGGTGATATTCACTACACCGGCTATTTGACCTACGGCTTGGATCAGCGCTTCACTGTCGCAGCTTTCCATGGTGAGGGTGAGATAATCACTGCCGCTATTGGATGAGCGCATCGAAATCGATTGTCCCAGCTCACCTTTATCTAAATACAGCACTTGGTCACAGAGCTTCTCGAGTTCGTCCAAGTTGTGTGAGCTGATCACAAAAGTGGTTGTGGGCGACAGCGTTCTGACAAGTTCACGGATTTTTTTCGCATTAGCCGGATCGAGCCCTGCGGTTGGCTCGTCGAGTAATACCAACTTGGGAGCACCGATTAAGGCTTGGGCAATCGCCACACGTTTACTCATTCCATGGCTTAGGCTTGGTGGCTTTTGCTGCGCCACCTCGGCTAAGTCCACTAAATTCAGCACTCGCTGTGCTTCTTGATGTGCCTGCTTGCTATCCATTCCTTGAAGACGCGCAAAGAAGCTTAACTGGCTGATAATAGTTAAATTGGGATCGAGCGTCGCATCCTGTGGCAGGGCGGCAATTTGCCCTAATAATGCTGGACTATTGGGCGCTTCTCCCAGAATACGAACCGAGCCTGCGCTTGGGGTGAGGTAACCACAGAGCAGGCTAAACAGTGTAGTTTTACCTGCACCGTTAGGGCCAACTAAGGCGATGGGCGCTCCCGATTCGAGGGTTAAGTTAACGTTATTGAGCGCTTTTTTACTGCCATAGTGTTTGGACAGTCCTTGGCATTGAACGAGGATCATAGTTGACTCCTTTGGATATAAACGCGGCCAAGGAAAAGGGCGATTGCGGTTTGTAATAGGGGAATTGGTGCGTAGGCAAAGCTATTGAGTCCATTGGTGTTGACCATGTTCGACAGTTGAGCGCCCGGCAGTAGCCATTGTAAGCCCTCAAATAAGCTGGATTGATTACCCAAAATCAGCAGTGCAATCGAGACGACCGTCCACAAGATGGTGGCGAGCACCATGGCTTGCCTTGCCGTGTTGGCATAGAGGGACAATAAAGTCATGACTGCGGTAAAGGGTAAAATCACGATAACCAAGTTGACGCCGACCAAGGCACCCGACGTTAACGCGGGTAATAACAAGCCGATATCGCGAGTAAGTGCCAGCGCTATGGTGGCAAGGATGGTCAATAAGATCAGTAGACCTTGGATCAAGATTTGCCCCAAAAAGCGGCCGAAGAGTAGGCTGTCTTTGCTGGTTCTTAGGGTATAGAAGCGCAATGTGCCGCGGGTTTTGTCTGAGGAGAACTGATCGGCGGCAATCAAAATACTGAACATGGGAAACAGATACAGCGCAAAGCACCAGAAGATAGCCATTTCCGCCACGGGCCAGTCAAACAGCATGTTGAGAGCTTGGCTGCCTAAGAGACCGTCGATCAGATCTTTAATATTGGGCTGCATTAATAGGGTCGAAGCGCCTTGGATGGGGTAGAGCAATAGCATGCCCCACACTAATGCAAAGGCGAACAGGGCGATAATCCCGCGAAGGTTAAATAGAAATTTGCGACATTCAAAGCCAGCGATCAAAAGCATGTTATTGAATGTACTGGGAGCATTTGGTGTCATTCGCTGTCTCGTCAGTGAGTGAGCGGACAAACTCTCACCTTAGTCATCATTAAGAGTGACTACTTGCGAAAGTCGTCCGCGGCGCGGTTAGGATAAAGAAGCGATAAGCGATTCTAACTTATCTTTAAGTTCTGCCACTTGCTCTTCAAGCTGTGTGACTCTCGCTTCCAGTTGTTGTCTATCCTGCTCGTTTAGCGGGTGGGCATCTGCATTTGTGGCATTGGTGAATGACGCTGCGCTAATTTGCTCAGCACCTTGGGAGAACAGCTCAGTATAACGGCATTCACGTTTACCAGGCTCCCGCGGCAGCTGTGCTAGCACGGGTTTATCCCGCTCCATCAGTTGCTTAATGCAGGCTTCCACTTCGAGCACGTCTTTAAAATCATGCAGTCTGTTGCTACGGGTGCGTAACTCTCCGGGCGTTTGTGGGCCGCGAAGCAGCAGTAAACAAACAATGGCTACCGCCGCGCTGGAAAGTTGTAACTCGCTAAATTCAGTGTTGCAGAATCTGTGCTTATATTTGACGACTCGGCTACCAAAGCCGGATTGCTCGCTGATTAAGCGCTTTTTGTTCAATGAATCAAGGGCGGCTTGTACTTGCGCTTCAGTGAGTTCTAATACAGGTTCGCGGCTGGTTTTTTGATTACAGGCGAGGGTCAGGGTATTGAGTGAAAGAGGGTATTGCTCTGGGGTGGTGACTTCTTTTTCAAGTAGACAACCGATAACTCTGGCTTCGTGTAACGTGAGTTCCATATAAGCTCCAAAGAAAAAAGCATGACTTTGTTATAACAGAGCCATGCTTAAGATCCTAGCGCTTGTCGGTAAACTGAGTGTTTAGGCAGACTATTTGGACAAATAAACCACGAACCTTACTACAAGAGAGTGTTCAGTCCCGTGTGAGGTTGACTATTCAGCCCAATCAGTCAGCTTCAGTTAGGCGTAAACCATCATCGTCGATGCTTAACTTACTGGCTTTAAACAGGCCACCGATACTCTTTTTAAAGGCTTTTTTACTCATACCGAGTTGTTCGTAAATCACTTCGGCATCGGTTTTATCCGTTAGGGGTAAGAATCCGCCCGCTTGCTTGAGTTTTACTAAGATAATGTGCGCATTTTTATCAAGCTCTTGCTTACTGCCTTGCTGCAATACCAAATCAATTTTGCCATCACGGCGCACTTGTTTGATAAAGCCTTTTAGCCTTTGACCAAAACGCAGTTTTTGGAACACTTCGTTTTGATAAATCACGCCCCAATGGGCATGGTTAATAATGGCTTTGTAGCCTAAATCTGTGGTGCCACCGATAAATAAGTCAACTTGTTGACCTACTTCGTACTGGGCGGGAGTTTTATCGAGGAATTTATCGATTTTTGATGACGCAACAATACGCTCATCAGCTCGGTTAACGTGCACATAAACAAGGTACGAGCGACCTTCTTCAATCGGCTTGTGTTGTTCGCCAAAGGGCAGCAATAGATCTTTATCCAATCCCCAATCTAAAAATGCGCCAAAAGGCCCAGTGGCCACGGCTTTTAAGTAGGCAAATTCTCCTACTTGCGCTAAAGGCTTGCGGGTAGTGGCAATAACGATATCTTCGGAGTCCAGATATAAAAATACCTCTAGCCAGTCGCCTACTTGGCAGTCTTTTGGGGTGGCTTTGTTGGGCAGTAACACTTGGCCAAATTCGTGGGCATTTAAATACACACCAAAACTGACTTGTTTTACTACCTCAAGTTTGCAGGTTTTTCCTATCTGTACCATGGAGCTCTCTATCTAAGGATGTCATTCGGCGGTGATTATAACCGCTTTATCCGTAAACAGCAGCTTCCAGATCGGCTTTTGCGTCGATAGTCGAAAATGAACAGTCGCGCAGAGATAAAACAATATTGCTGATGTGAGCAAATGTTATCAATTTATCTTGATTGGCTATTAAAAAATATTGAACGCACTTAGAGTAAGGTTGATGATTAACCTATTAATTTAAAATAGATAAATCTACTTGTTACTAACCATTCTGTTAATGTGGTGTTTATTATATTTTAATGAAAAATATTAAATGAGATTCTTGCTTGCATTCTGTGACATTGCGCGGTTTAATTGCGCCGTTTAACGACTTCGCTCGTTACAGACATGACAAATATTACGTGAGTTGTAATGATTTTATGGTTCACAGGTCATTCACCGTGTAACGTACAATTTATAATGGTTACATGGGGTTAAGAGGAATTGTTTAGCTAATGCACAAGCATCCATTTTTTGCTCTTTGCCTAAAAGCATCTCAATGCCAGCGCTCAATCGTTGTTCCCTATGACGATACTAGCCTTAAACATCTCACGTTAATCCGTATCAACTCTGGCCGCGAAGAAGCCAACAGTCCCCTGTTACAATAATCTCACCTAGTGTTAGGTGTGCTTGGTGATGCCTTGCCGCTTAATACCTAATGTTTATCCTTAGTGTTACCTATTGTTTATCCACTTAATCGGCACCTCGTTTTTAGAGAGAGTCATATTGAGCGGAGACGCAACGCTTTAGCTTAAGGTTTTGAGTGTTTTTTAACCTCAAAGCGCGTTATGGTTAATGCCATTGGGTGAAAGACCTATGGCGATAAAGGGGGATATAAACACCATCTTGTTATCGCCAAGGTAAAAGAGTATCGGGTTAATCCCGGTTGCGTTAAGGGAAATCGCATCAATGTCGCCTAAGCTGGGTTGATTTTGCTGCACAAATTAGGGTGAATTCATCCTAACTGTATGTCAGGTAACTATATGGTTTACCTGGGTTTGTCGAACGGGCGGTCTTGCAATGTTGCACTGACCGTTTAACCCATTTTTTTATAGACGGGCTAAATAAAAATGAATGATTGGTCTATTGATGCTGCTCGTGCTGGGTACAACGTTACCCACTGGAGCCAAGGGTTTTATGGGATCAGCGACCAAGGTGAGGTGACAGTGTCGCCGGATCCTAAGAATCCTGATCACAAGATTGGCTTAAATGAGCTAGCAAAAGACATGGTTAAAGCAGGGGTCGCTTTACCTGTATTAGTTCGTTTCCCGCAAATTCTGCACCACAGAGTGAACAGTTTGTGCCAAGCATTCGACCAAGCGATACAAAAATATGAGTATCAGGCGGACTATTTGCTGGTTTACCCCATTAAAGTAAACCAACAAAAAACTGTGGTAGAAGAGATCCTTGCGAGCCAAGCATCAAAAGAAGTTCCACAATTAGGCCTAGAAGCCGGCAGTAAGCCTGAATTAATGGCCGTACTTGCCATGGCGCAAAAAGCCAGTTCAGTGATCGTATGTAACGGTTACAAAGATAACGAATACATTCGTTTAGCCTTAATTGGTGAAAAGTTAGGCCATAAGGTCTATATCGTTTTAGAAAAACTGTCTGAGCTTAAGATGGTACTAGCCGAGTCTGAGCGTTTAGGGGTGAAACCTCGCTTAGGGTTACGTGCTCGCCTTGCATTCCAAGGAAAAGGCAAGTGGCAAGCCAGCGGTGGCGAAAAGTCTAAGTTTGGTTTATCTGCGGCGCAGATTTTGACTGTAGTTGACCAGTTAAAACAAAGCGATATGTTGGATTCGCTGCAATTATTGCACTTTCACTTAGGTTCGCAAATCGCCAATATCCGCGATATTCGTCAAGGTGTGAGCGAAGCGGCGCGTTTCTACTGTGAATTACGTGAGTTAGGTGCCAGCATCAACTGCTTCGACGTCGGCGGTGGTTTAGCGGTGGATTACGACGGCACTCGTAGCCAAAGTAATAACTCAATGAACTATGGTTTAAGCGAATACGCGAACAACATCGTCAATGTGCTTACCGATATCTGTAATGAGTACGAGCAACCAATGCCACGTATTATTTCAGAATCTGGCCGTCACTTAACGGCGCACCATGCGGTACTGATCACCGATGTGATTGGCACAGAAGCTTATCAGGTTGAAGATATCCAGCCGCCAGCGGAAGAATCGCCGCAGCTGCTGCACAACATGTGGCAATCTTGGACTGAGCTGAGTGGTCGTGCCGATCAACGTGCCTTGATTGAGATTTATCATGATAGCCAAAGTGACCTGCAAGAAGCGCAATCATTGTTTGCCTTAGGCCAATTAAGCTTGGCAGAACGTGCGTGGGCTGAGCAGGCTAACCTACGTGTATGTCACGAAGTTCAAGGTTTGTTAAGCACCAAAAACCGTTACCACAGACCGATTATTGATGAGTTAAATGAAAAGTTAGCCGATAAGTTCTTCGTTAACTTCTCATTATTCCAATCCTTACCGGATGCTTGGGGTATCGATCAGGTTTTCCCTGTGCTGCCATTGTCTGGTTTAGACAAAGCGCCGGAGCGCCGCGCTGTGATGCTGGACATCACCTGTGACTCCGACGGTATTGTGGATCAATATGTAGATGGCCAAGGGATTGAAACTACGCTACCAGTACCAGCGTGGAGTGCTGAAAGCCCGTATTTGATCGGCTTCTTTATGGTGGGGGCATATCAAGAGATTTTAGGGGATATGCACAACTTGTTTGGCGACACTAACTCGGCCGTTGTCAGCATTGAAGAAAACGGTATGACCAATATTGAATCGGTACTTGCCGGTGACACAGTCGCTGACGTATTACGCTATGTTAACTTAGATGCCGTTGACTTTATGCGGACATACGAAGAGTTAGTCAACCAGCATATTGTTGAGGATGAACGCGCACAAATTTTAGAAGAATTACAAGTGGGCCTAAAAGGTTACACTTATTTAGAAGATTTTTCTTAATATTGAGTGTGTTAAAAAAGTCAGCCTAGGGACACTTAGGCTGACTTTTGTTTTTTATAGCCTATTATTTTTGCTAGTGCGTTGCCAAGGTGAGTGTGTTGCAAGGCTGTCACCTTGTAAAAGCAAGCGCGGTGGTTTTATTGCGGTGCTAGTCGTGTAAAAATAGCCGCGCAAAATTGATGGGTTATCAGTCTTAAAATGCGTGCATACATTTAAGTCAACGTTGCCAGCGAGCCATGAATGACTGATATACCAATAGATTAGATGCCCAAACACAGGGATAAGATGAGGCGAACGGCTTGATGTTTTTTGAAGGCGCGGAAAAAAAGCTTGAGATCAGACTCACTTCCAATATGGCATCACTGCGCCAACGAGAGTACGGCTTTTGGTCAACCTTGGTCGCCTGTGCCAATGCGGAAATCCTGTCAACAATCCGTAATCCTGCCTGCGATGCCTATCTACTGAGTGAATCCAGTCTGTTCGTCTGGGATGATAAAATTCTGCTTCTTACCTGCGGTAATAGCACCCTGATTGAGGCGGCCTGCTACTTTATTAACGCCTTAGGGGTTGAGCACATTGCCGCGCTCTGTTATCAGCGTAAGAATGAATACCAAGCCCAGCTACAAAGCACACACTTTGCTGACGATATTGCGAAATTGCGGACCTTGATCCCCGGAAAAGCCTTTCGAGTTGGTCACTTAGATTCACATCATCACTATTTGTTTTGTAGTGACAATCAGTTTTGCACTGACGGCCAACCTATGTCGTCAACGTATGATACCTGCCTTGAACTGATGATGTACCACATCCGTGGCGAGTTGGCTGATTACCTCAAGTTGCCCACACAAACCGAGCAGGGGATTTATCAACGCTTAGGATTGCAGCGACTTTTCCCTGATTTTCAATTTGATATGCACTGTTTTCAGCCCGCGGGATTTTCGTTAAATGGGATACGTGGGGCTGACTATGTTACCTTGCATATCACGCCATCGATAGGGCCGGGAGATAACTCCTACGTCAGCTTTGAGACTAATCTGGATTTAGCTGTTTATCCCTATCCCCTTGTTGCACAAATGATTAAGCTATTTATGCCTTCAAGTTGGGATCTCATCCGTTTTAACCAGCCGCTTATAACTGCTGGATTTCCTGAGCATGTATGTTTAGCGCATGGTTCAATCGTAATTGAGCAAGGCTGTCAGATTGATTTTAATCACTATCAACAGCTTCAAACTGAAGAGTTACTGCCTGTATTCCTATAATCGTTTCCCAGAATTGAGTTGGTGATTTAATGGAATAAGCACTACTAAAGTTGCGGTGTGATTAGAGGATTTATTCGCCACAAGCTGAAAATTTTTCATCAAAAATGGCCCGAAATTAGGGCCATTTTATGTTTGCTTGCGGTTTTTTTGGGCAATTCAAACTGAAATTTCTAAACTGAGCCGTTGGCAATTAGTCAGAAAATCCCTTGCTATACCATTTCGCGGCTATTGCTGCGCTGCAATCTCTGCCAGCACCACTTGATGATGGTCGCTGGTTTTAAACTTATCGAACACATGGGCAACAGTGCCATCGGTGTTGATGAGGAAACTTAACCTATGGATTCCATCATAGACTTTACCCATAAATTTCTTTTCGCCCCATACGCCAAAGGCATCAGCAACGCTGTGGTCTTCATCGCTGAGTAGGGTAAAGTTAAGTGATTGTTTTTCAGCAAACTTGGCTAACTTAGCCACAGGATCTGGGCTAATGCCGAGGACGGTTACTTTGTGGCTGTCGAGTTCAGCTTTGCTATCACGTAAACCGCAGGCTTGTACTGTGCAGCCAGGGGTTGATGCTTTAGGGTAAAAATAGACTAAAACGGGACCACGTGTTAAGCATTCTTGTAGTGAAACAGCGTTACCCTGTTGATCTTGTAAGGTAAAAAGTGGCGCTTTAGCGCCAGCGGTTAAAGTATTCATCTATTATCCTCTGTCGTTTCTTGAGGTCGTGCCTTCCATGCGTCTAATGGTGCAATCCAGTGCCATCTCCTCTGAGAGTTGATAGATACTCTTTTCGAGCTTTTCTAGTTCAACTTTTTCAGGAATATTGATGGTTAATGAAATAGTTTGCGTTTGCTCGCCATTTTCAAGCTCTTCAGAGAAGGAGCGGACTGCCGCCAAGTCTAAGGAGCGATCGGCAAGAAACTGGGTGATGGATTTCATCGTGCCGCGCTGATCTTTACCAGTAAAGCGCACTTCAAGGCGCGAAAGATAATTTTGCGGCGTGTGCTTAGAGGTACGCTTCATCACCGTCATCAGTTCTAATTCAACACTGAGACTCGGGAGCAAGCTTTCAATTTTCGTTATGGATGCCCACGAACCTGACAACATCATGATTAAGGTAAATTCGTTACCAAATAATGCCATACGGCTGTCGACGATATCGCAGTCACAGTCACTGGCAAGCCGAGCTAGTTTACTTACGAGTCCAGGACGGTCTACGCCCATTGCAGTTACGACCAGGAAATTGGTCATGAATTGTCCTCACTTTTTCGATATCATAGAGCGAAAACTCGAGACCGAGCGCCGAGTTTTTGTGCGGGATGTAATGCTACCATAACTAAATCAATTTGAGACCCCCGTTAGTGCTTGTCATTAATGGTTGGCATCAGTACCATAGCGAATCCTGAAATTTTGGGGAAGTCAGATGATAAACGGAAGCATCGTAGCCTTAATCACGCCAATGAACAGTGATGGCTCAGTAGATTTTGCAAGTCTTGAAAGGTTAGTCGAATTCCATATTGACCAAGGCACAGACGCCATCGTTGCCGTGGGTACCACCGGTGAGTCAGCGACTCTGCCAATGAATGAGCACGTTGCCGTGGTCGCTCAAACCGTTAAGTTTGTCGCAGGTCGTATCCCTGTTATTGGTGGCAATGGTGCGAATGCGACAGCAGAAGCTATCGAACTCACCAAGTCCTTATCTAAAGTCGGGGTTGACGCCATGTTAGGCGTAACACCTTACTACAATAAACCGACGCCAAAGGGCTTAGTGGCCCACTATAAAGCCGTGGCGGCCAGCACAGATATTCCCCAAATTCTCTATAACGTTCCTGGGCGCACCGCGGTTGATATGAAGCCTGAAACCGTGGCCGAGTTAGTGAGCGTGAGCAATATTATTGGTGTAAAAGAAGCCACGGGTGATGTATCACGGGTTAAACGACTACGTGAACTTTGCGGCAATGACTTTATGCTTTACAGCGGTGATGATGCGACAGCGAGAGAGTTTTTGCTCCTTGGGGGTAACGGGGTGATTTCGGTTGCCAACAACATAGTGCCAAAAGCCTTTAAAGCTATGTGCGACGCCGCATTGGCGGGCAACGCCGAATTAGCCGCAAGTATCGACGAGCCACTACGTGGTTTATATAGCACACTGTTTTGCGAAGCAAATCCTATCCCAGTGAAATGGGCAGCCCATCGTATGGGGTTGATTCAGTGTGGCCATATTCGTTTACCTTTGACTGAACTTTCTGAGCAATGTCATGGTCTGTTGTTAGATGCAATGACTCGTGCCCAGATAGAGGTTAAATAATTAATGTTAAAGAAAGTCACTCCACTGTTCTTAGTTGCTGCTGTTGCAGCTTGTAGTTCGCCATTAGAGCGTCGCCAAGCCAACGGTGCTGAAGACTATGTTCAGGCTGAGCAAGCGCCAATGCTAAAGATCCCTGAGGGATTGAAAACGCCGCCTTACAACAAAGAATACGAGGTTCCGGCAATCGGCGCTAAAGCAAATCCTGCGCTTGTTGGTAAAAACCTTGATATCCGCCCACCACTGCAAGTTTTGCCAATGGCAGAAGGTACGCATGTGGAAGAGGGCAGCGATAACATTAAGATTGTGGTTGAATCGATTGATAACAGTGTCGATCTTAAGCAAGAGATTTTCGCTAACTTAGATGGATTCTTAGCGAAGCAAGCGATCCCTGTTCGTAGTCGCGACTATGATAAAGGCAACATTGAAACCGATTGGATTGAAAGCCGAGAGGTGTTGGAGTCAAGTTTATGGGGCTCAGATAAAGAATATCTGCTGCGTCAGCGTTATCGCTTCGATATCGAAACCCGTCCGCACGGCCGTACCGCTAATATCGTTATTCACTTAGTAGAACACGAAGAGTTTTACGATGGTAAAGAGCAGGATGTAATGCTCAGTGGTGAGGATAAGCAGCGTTACACCATCGATATGCTTAACAGTGCCATTGCTTATATGAGCGTTAAGCGTGAGCAAACCATTCAAGCAAACCGCTTAAAGCAGACCTTAGGGATCAATGTTGATTTGGTCACGCCAGAAGAGGGTGCTGCATATTGGTCTGCTAAGGCTTCCTATAAGCAAGTGTGGGATCGTCTGCGTATAGTATTGCCAGAAATGGGCTTTGAAATTTCAGATATGGACAGTGCTAAAGGCCTGTACTTTATCAAGTTTACCGATAACTCAGGTTTCTGGAGTTCATTGTGGAACGACAATCAATTGTCCTTAAAAGAAGGTAGCTACCGTTTACTCTTACAAGACGGTGATACCCCTGATGAGACTAAGATTTTGCTTCGTGACGCTGAAGATCAGCCGTTATCGAATGACGTTGTCGCCAAGGTGTATGAATCATTGTCGAATCTGATGAAAGAAGAGCGCAAACTGCGTTAATTCCACCTCAGTCAAAAAGGGCGATTTATCGCCCTTTTTTGTGTCTGCAATTCAGCCTATTGCTCTAGGACGATACAGCATGATGTATCAGAATATTTCTAGGTAATATCAATAGTTATATTATGGTTTTAGATTAAACCGCTTAATTTGTAAGTTATTTTGAAACAATCCGCTTAAATTGCCATTTATCGTATTGCATTCTTCACCTCTGTGGTGTTTTTCGACTTGTCCGCAGCGTTATTACAAATTTTGCGCGCTCAGCGTAATTTGTAAGAAAAAGTAAAACGTATTGATGCAATGATGCGAGTGGGTAAACTAGCCGTCACTAATGCGAGTCATCATTTGGAAGCCAGATGAAAAAAATCATAATTATCATCGCTATTTTGGCAGCGGCATGGTTTGGATATCAAGCTATGCAACCTCAAGAGCAGCAGCAAGCAAAAGTTAAGCTCACCCCTAATGTGGTTATCGCCACCGCTTCTATGGCACAAGTTCGAGACGAAGTGGAAGCTATTGGCACAAATAAGGCATTTGAGTCCGTCACCATTACGCCCAAAGTCACTGATGTGGTGACCTCATTAAAGTTTGATGATGGCGATATTGTCAAAAAGGGCGATTTATTGGTGCAACTGCAAAATGCCGAGCAGATAGCCAAAGTGAAAGTGGCGCAGGTGAAAGTGAGTGACAATCAGCGTGAATTGGCGCGGATTAGTTCGCTTGTCACCAGTCGAACAGTGGCAGAATTAGAGCGTGACCGCCTGCAAACCTTAATCGATACGGCCCGCGCCGAGTTAGAGCAGGCACAATCTTCCCTCAATGATCGCAGTATTATCGCCCCCTTTAATGGCCGTTTAGGCCTGCGCCAAGTGAGCGTGGGTAGTTTAGTGACACCGGGTACTGAGATCACCACGCTCGATGATATCTCTAAGATTAAATTAGATTTCTCAGTGCCAGAGCGTTTTATTCAAGACTTGCAGCCCGGCAAGCTTGTTGAAGCAAAAGCCGTGGCTTTCCCTGATGAAATCTTTAAAGGCAAAGTGATTTCCATCGATAGCCGTGTTAACCCAACCACCCGTGCCGTGATTGTACGCGCCGAAATCCCAAATCCAGATTTACGCTTACTGCCTGGGATGCTGATGAAGGTCAAACTCATCAAACGCAGCCGCGAGGCGCTAATGTTGCCTGAGTCGGCGATTATCCCAATTCAGAAAGAACACTTTGTTTACAGTGTGAATAAAGACAATGTCATCGAGCGTAGGCAAGTCACTATTGGAGTTCGTACCCGTGGCTGGGTAGAAATTACCGATGGCTTAGCGATTGGTGAAAATGTGGTGATCCGCGGCCTGCTTAAGGTGCATCCTGGTGATGTGGTAAAGACCCAACTGGCTGAAAAATTTAGCTATCTTTCCGATGCTAATACGGAGCCAAGCGTATGATCCTGACCGATCTTTCCGTTAAACGGCCAGTATTTGCCTCGGTCATTAGCCTATTGCTGGTGGCCTTTGGTTTAGTCGCATTTGATAAATTACCGCTGCGGGAATACCCCAATATCGACCCGCCGATTGTCTCGATTGAAACCAACTATCGCGGCGCTAGTGCTGCGGTAGTTGAGAGTCGCATTACTCAGCTGATAGAAGACAGGATCAGCGGCGTCGAAGGCATTCGCCATGTGAGTTCATCGAGCAGCGATGGTCGCTCACAGGTGACCTTAGAGTTTGATATTAGTCGTAATATTGAGGATGCGGCCAACGATGTACGCGATAGAATTTCGGGTCTATTAGATAACTTACCCGAAGAAGCCGATCCCCCAGAGGTACAAAAAGCCAACGGTGGCGATGAAGTGATTATGTGGCTCAACTTAGTGTCGGATCAAATGACCACATTAGAGCTAACCGATTATACCCGTCGCTATTTATCCGACCGTCTGTCGGTGGTTGACGGGGTGTCGATGATCCGTATCGGTGGGGGCAAGGTTTACGCCATGCGCATCTGGCTCGATAGACAAGCCCTTGCATCCAGAAGCCTCACGGTGGCCGATGTTGAAGCCGCACTTAGGGCTGAAAACGTCGAGTTACCAGCAGGTTCGCTTGAATCCAAGGAGCGCCACTTTACCGTGCGTTTAGAGCGAAGTTATCGCAGCGCTGAGGATTTTGCCAATCTGGTGATTGCTCAAGGAGAAGATGGTTATTTAGTCAAGCTTGGTGACGTAGCTAAGGTGGACATTGGCTCGGAAGAAGAGCGCATTATGTTCCGCGGCAACAAGGAGGCCATGATTGGCCTTGGGGTGTCGAAACAGTCGACCGCCAACACCTTAGAAGTGGCCCGCGCCGTTAATGCGTTAGTCGATAAAATCAATCCTACATTACCAGCGGGAATGTCGATTAAGCGTAGCTACGATAGCTCAGTGTTTATCGAAGCCTCGATCAAAGAGGTGTATCAAACGCTGTTTACCGCAATGATCTTAGTGATTATTGTGATTTATCTATTCCTTGGCAGCGTGCGTGCCATGTTAATCCCCGCAATTACGGTGCCTGTTTCTTTGCTCGGCACGTTTATCGTGCTCTATGCCTTGGGATATACAATCAACCTGTTGACGCTGCTCGCGATGATCCTCGCCATCGGTATGGTGGTGGACGATGCGATTGTGATGTTGGAAAACATTCACCGCCGTATCGAAGAAGGGGATTCCCCCTTAAAAGCGGCGTTTTTGGGTGCCCGTGAAGTCGCCTTTGCGGTCATTGCCACTACCTTAGTGTTAGTGGCGGTATTTATGCCGATCACGTTCCTCGAAGGAGACTTAGGCAAGCTCTTTAAGGAGTTTGCGGTGGCCATGAGTGCGGCGGTGATTTTCTCCAGTATCGTGGCGTTGACCCTAAGCCCGATGATGTGCTCTAAGCTGCTTAAACCAGCGTCGCAGGACTCATGGCTAGTGCGTAAGGTTGATAGCATTATGACGGGCATTTCCCGTCGCTATCAAAGCTCGCTAGAGAGCGCCATGGCAAAACCAGTGCTGATGTCCGTTATCGTGTTGATTGCGCTCGGTAGTAGTGTGTTTCTTGCCCAAAAAGTACCGCAGGAATTTGCACCGCAGGAGGATCGAGGCTCATTATTTTTAATGATTAACGGGCCTCAGGGGGCGAGTTACGAGTATATCGAATCCTATATGACTGAGGTGGAAAGCCGCCTAATGCCATTGGTGGATTCGGGGGATATCAAGCGTTTGCTCATTCGTGCGCCCCGTGGCTTTGGCCGTGCGGCAGACTTCTCTAACGGTATGGCGATTATTGTGCTCGAGGATTGGGGGCAACGTCGTCCTATGAAAGAAGTGATTGGCGATATTAACAAGCGCCTCGCGGATTTAGCCGGTGTGCAGGCCTTCCCTGTGATGCGTCAAGCCTTTGGCCGTGGCGTGGGCAAACCGGTGCAATTTGTTATTGGTGGTCCAAGCTATGAGGAACTCGCTGCTTGGCGGGATATTATGATGGAAAAGGTGGCGGAAAATCCTAAACTGCTTGGCCTTGACCACGATTATAAAGAGACCAAACCGCAGCTTAGAGTGGTGATCGACAGAGACAGGGCAGCAAGCCTAGGGGTGTCAATTTCTAATATCGGTCGCACCTTAGAATCTATGTTAGGTTCGCGCCTTGTCACCACCTTTATGCGTGATGGCGAAGAGTATGATGTGATTGTGGAAGGGGATCGCAGTAACCAAAATACCGCGGCCGATCTGCAAAATATCTATGTTCGCTCCGAACGGACCAAGGAGCTGATCCCATTATCCAACTTAGTCACGGTCGAAGAGTTTGCCGATGCTAGCTCCCTTAACCGCTACAACCGTATGCGGGCGATTACCATTGAGGCCAGCTTGGCGGATGGTTATAGCCTAGGCGAAGCGCTGGATTACCTCAATCAAGTGGCGCGAGCTTACTTGCCTGCGGAAGCAGTCATCAGCTACAAGGGACAATCGCTGGATTATCAAGAGTCTGGCAGCTCAATGTACTTTGTGTTCCTGTTGGCGCTTGGGATTGTGTTCCTGGTATTAGCGGCGCAGTTTGAAAGCTATATTCACCCTATGGTGATTATGCTGACGGTACCGCTTGCCACGGTTGGCGCCTTGATAGGGCTGTGGTTTACGGGGCAGAGCCTTAATATCTACAGTCAGATTGGGATTATTATGCTGGTCGGTTTGGCGGCGAAAAACGGTATTCTGATCGTCGAATTTGCCAACCAGTTGCGGGATAAGGGCGTCGATTTTGACCGCGCCATTATCCAAGCCTCATGCCAGCGTTTACGGCCTATTCTGATGACGGGGATTACCACTGCCGCAGGCGCCGTCCCTCTGGTTTTGGCAACGGGCGCAGGTGCTGAAACCCGCTTTGTGATTGGCGTAGTGGTGCTTGCTGGCATTATGCTGGCGACGCTGTTTACCATTTATGTGATCCCAACTGCCTACGGTCTTTTTGCCCGTAATAGCGGCTCGCCAGAAGCGATTGCCCAGCAATTAGAAAAGGAATTAGCGCAAGATTAATCCCTCGCGAACGCTTAGCCAAAATAGGCGCTTAAGTACACTTAAGCGCCTATTTTATTTGGGCAAACTTACTTTGGGTTAACTTCAAGAGCTTGAATATAGCGAAAGGAGGTTTTCTCAAAGCCAATGGACTCGTAGTAAGTCTGTGTCTGCTCGCGGCGCATAGAGGTGGTGACCTCAAGCTGGCGACAACCTCGTTCACTTGCCCTCGATTTTGCAAAATCAATTAGTTGCGTCCCCACACCTAAACCTCGACTGGCCTCAGTCACCACTAAAGCAGTAATACGGCAGATGTGTTGTTGCGAGAGAAAATAATCAAAAAGATTAGGGCGTGTTGACGTTTCGAGATTAAATTTTGTTCGTTCTGGCAAGCACGTGCTCGCGAAACGAGGAGTGATGTGTAGTTATTCTACTCAAGTGACGAGCGGCTCTTATGACTGAAAGTAAGAGCAAGTGCTTGCCAGACGAACCCTTCGGGCAGCATTTGGCTGCCGTTTCTGCCGCGTTATCGTCCGTTTATGTAGAATAACTACACTACACGGACTTTGCCTTGCATAAACGTCAGCCAAATAGCTGCAAAAATAACCCTGAAACGCCAACACGCCCTATACTTATCAGCCCAACCACGACTCCCTCAGACTCGGCGAGATAGATTTCATCCGATCTTTTGGGATCATCGAGATACTGATGTAACTGCGCCTCGGTGGCACTATAACCCAGCTGCAACAGTAAGGCCGTCATGGCGTTATGGTCGGCTATCTGTGCTTGTCTAATTGAAATGGCGCCCATCACGCTTCCTTGTTTTATCCAGTATCTAGATTTCTATTAAGCAGGTAGTCTGCCAATACATGACGCTTGAGGTTGGCATATTTTAGGCTAACGCAAAGGGGTTAACGCATAAAAAATCCCACACTCATAGCGAAACCGACAAGCACAATAAAACCCCGCAACAGGGATTGGGGAATGCGATAAGCCAGCGCGGCGCCAAGATAGCCGCCAATAATCGCCATAATGGCAAGCAGTAACAGATATTGTCCGTCAATCAGATTACCTAGGGCGTAAATCACCACGGCAATGGTGGTGAGTAGGGCGGAGAGTAAATTTTTAAGCCCGTTCATCCCATGTAATTGGGTTTGGCCGAGTAACCCAAAGGTGGCGAGTAAAATAATCCCTAATCCCCCGTTAAAATAGCCGCCGTAAATACAGATGATGAAGAGAATCACCATTGCCGTCAGTGGCTTGACGGTATTCACACGGGGGATGCTGGCATGGGCTAAACGTTTTTTCAGTAACCAAGGTCCAGCGATAAAGGCGAGTGTGGCCAGCAAAATCAACCAAGGGACAAGATAAGCAAATACTTGCTCGCTGGTGCTTAGCAGTATCGCTGCGCCGAGGCATCCGCCAGCTATCGCAATCAGGCACAGGGTTTTTAAGCTAAGATTTGCTGGATATTCAATCTCTTTTCGAAAACGCCAGGCACTGGCAAGGTAGCCTGGGAGCAGAGCGGCAGTGCCCGTAGCGTTGGCCATCAGTGGCGGCACGCCCACAAACACAAGGGCAAATAAGGTGATAAAGCTGCCACCGCCCGCCACCGCATTTAACATGCCGCCGAGTAAGCCTGCGAGGGCGATCAGTAACCAATCCATAGTGAATGCTCCGTTGCCATTGTCTCACTCAACCTGAACGTCAATTGCTTATAAAAACATCACCTTAACAGTAAGTTACTCAGATGAAAAGCCATCAATATTGTAAGTGGCGGCAGATTGATGGCTTTGTTATGGGCGTGCCGAATCGGGTTTAGGTATAAAGCCTCGGCATTAAGGGCCCAGCCTAACTCATCAAAAGTGATTAACACTTTGCAGTTATGCCTTTATTCAGCGTGAAACAGCCCTGACTCAAAAATCACCGTAGCGATGGCTAAATGTTGATCGCTAAATACCTCTTCTCCCCAGCAATGTTGCCCACGCTCTTGATAGTACACATGGTAGCTGGCATTCGATGGCGTAGCGACGCAGTACCAACCATCAAACGTCTGCTTGCTAAAGTTGACCCAATACTGTGCATCCGCTTGTTTGATCTGCTGAAGTAGCGCCTTATCTTGCGCCAATAGCGCCGCAAGTTCGACTACGCCGGTGATCTTGTGCTCGGTTTTTAACTGATTAAGTAGTGCTTTGAGTGTCATAATTGCGCCCTTCATCCAGAGGATTGCACACCATATTAGCGAATGGCTGAGGTAATCGAGGATTCGATTAAAGCGTCAAACACATCGGCTTGGCCTGCGGGGATCAGTTGCCGATGAATTTCGCGGCGCTTTGCACTGTCAAATAAACGCTCCGCAACCCAACCCGTTAAATAGAGTGAGGACAGGCAACCTCCCGCAGTGGCAATATTGCCATTGATCACCAGAGCGCAGTCTTCCACCTCCACACCCATGGCCACTAATGCGGGTTTGGCATCGGGATGCGTCGTTGCCGAGATATTGTCGAGTAAGCCTAACTTAGCAAAGAAGAATGAGCCCGCACAGATACTGCCAAGTAATTGCCGTGAGGGATCTAATTTAAGGGCCGACATAAACTCAGGATCCGCAAGTGCGGCAGGTACGCCTTTGTAGCCGCTGCTGAATAACACCACGTCAGCATCGGCGACTTGCGCGACATGACCATCGGTTGCAACCGTCATCCCCAAGCTTGATATGTGGCTAGGTTTGGTGCCGAGCACTTTGACTGTCCAATCTGTTGTTGTGCGGCCGAGAATATCGCGCATTAAAAAGAAATCGATATCGGTAAATTCATCAAATATCACAATCGCAATCTGGTACATCCTTTGTCCTCTTGTTTGCATTGGGATGACTTAAGGCTTGAATAGGCTCAACCTTAACCCTTGGGGTATTAATATGGAAATGGTTATTATGTTTTTGATTTTAAATGAAATATTAGTTATCCAGTTAGTCTGCTGTCATAAGGCAAACCCCGTGACTACAAAGCGCCGACATTCAGATTAGACATCATTGTGACTATCGGGCATTAACCTAGCTCAGCACTTATTAAGAAATTTAGCTAACAACTTGAGCATCCTTACTATTTTGGCTGCGGCGAGTTTACCGTAACTGTGCTTAAGATGGCTAATTTTGGTGCTAAAGGGGTAAAACGTCTTTTTGTAACAATGATTCAGCACCTGTAGGTGAGTAAATCGATCGCTTTCAGTTAATAGGTTTTAAAATGATGTGCCTTAAACAACATTTAGCCCTTGATAAGTTGGATAAAAATAAAGAAACCATAATATTGGGATGGATATGACGGTTAGCTGTTTCACTAGGGGGCGAGTGTTGTACCAATACTTATATAAAAAAAACGCGTAGGGAATCTGAAAAAAGAGCGAATAAAACCACATGCCAGCCGCTAATATTATGCCTTCGTGGGCATTTGGCGAGGTATCAATTAAATAGCTGCCAATACCATATAAACCTATGATTGCTTCAACCCACAGTATTGCGCCAAGCAATAAAATCTAGCCACCCATTACAAATCGCGTTATTTAGGCTCCTCTACTAGACTCAGTAAAAGTGTTTATGTGGAGGAGTTGCTATGCCGAGGCCTAGAAGAACTCAGATTAGTGTTGAAGACACGCCCTTCTATCACTGTTGTAGTCGCGTTGTTCGGCGTGCATTTTTATGCGGCGATGATACCTATTCGGGTAAAAACTATGACCATCGCCGCGCTTGGGTAGAATCGTTACTGTTTGAACTTGAGGCGGTTTTTGCTATTGATATAGCGGCCTTTGCGGTAATGTCGAATCATTTGCATGTGGTGTTACGGGTGGATATCGACCGTGCTAATCGTTGGACTGATCGCGAAGTGCTTGAGCAGTGGCATAAGCTATTTAAAGGTGATGAATTAACGCAAAAATTCGCTAAAGGTGAGTTGGTTGAACCTCACCAAGTCCTCAGGCTAAAACATGCAATAGCAATTTACCGTAGCCGTTTATGTGATATCAGTTGGTTCATGCGTTGCTTAAACGAACCGATAGCAAGGCAAGCAAATCAAGAAGATAACTGTAGTGGTCGTTTCTGGGAAGGTCGCTTTAAGTCACAGGCTCTACTTGATGAAGCTGCGGTTTTAGCCTGTATGACCTATGTTGATTTGAATCCCATCAGAGCCAAAATGGCTAACACGCCAGAACAATCAGACCATACCAGCATTCAGCTACGCATTCGGGCTGCATTGAAAGGTGAACATCCTAACAATTTACTGCCTTTCATTGGTAATGAACGCGATAACCAACCTAATGGAATCGCGTTTATGCTCAAGGATTATCTTGAGTTAGTTGAGGATACAGGGCGGATCATCCGCAACGATAAGCGTGGTGCAATGAGTGGAAATAGCACCAAGTTACTGACTAGATTAAATATATCCCAAGACAATTGGCTTAAACTGACCACCGAGTTTGGCAAGCTATTTCATGGCCCAGTCGGTACGTTGCAAGAACTGACCGATTACTGCGAGCATTTAGAGAAGCGACGACGGCACTTTGCTAAATGCTGTCGTTACCTTAACACAGGCTGATTTCAAGCCTGTTTCATTGCTCGTTCCTTCAAAAGCTCCAACACCTCCAACGAGACAATGGGTTGGGCTTGTTTTACTAAAAATATCGTTTTTCAGCCAAATAGATCAATTTAGTTAGTCACAATCCTTTGTAACCCTACTTCGCTAGCCTTTTAACGGCTAAGTGACTTTTCGTCACTTGAATGCTAACAGAAAGTGCATTATGTTCTTGTTTTATCTTGGGTGGCCTGATTTTTTCGTCGCCTGATTTTTTGTAGCGTTATGGGTATAGGAGAGTCTGAGTTTGGCGATAGATAGAATAGATTGGCACAGCGGGGCTGATAATTTTCCAAAAGATCTTGCCCCTGAGGCTGGCGGAACTCATATCGGTATGTTTATCGCTTGGGTTATCAATAACAATCTTGAAGGCGAGTTGCACCAAACTGACTCTGTTGAATCCGTTGCCAAAGTTAAATCCCGGAAAATGACAGGTACAGAGTTTCTGATCAAAGAGTGTGATGAGAAGTTCTGGGAAGATGACCTAAATCCTGAAGGCTTAGAATTTGCCAAGCATTACTATGAGTCAAATACGTACTATGGGGATTACGAAGCCGCCTTAGTTTCATCCGAGCCTACGCTTTATCATGTCCTGGATACTTGGGATAATTACGATAAACTCTCAGTGTATATTGACTCCGCATTTAAAAAATGGCGAAAAGCTAAAGACAAAAAGTGGTGGCAGTTTTGGCGCTAAACACCCATAACAATCGCATCTTGTTCGGCTGCTGCGCAGCCTAGGACCTCCGTTACGGTGCTTTGTGCCGATCGCTACGCTGGCACAAAACCCAGCACCTTCACTACGGCCCCAAATGCGGGCGTTATAAATACTATTGGAAATTGGCATGAATGAAGTTGATTTTAAAGACCTATTGCTTAATAAATCAGACATCGAGTCTGTGATATACACACATATACATATTGAGCACCTTGTTGTTAATTTCCTTGAAAGTTCGCTCCCTGAACCATCTCACTTGAAACAGATGCGACTAGATTATTTTTCTCGTGTACATCTTTCTTTAGCTCTCGGAATTGCTTCAGAATTGAAAGCGCCACTTGTGAGCTTGGGTAAAATGCGTAATGATTTTGCACACAATCTAGGACAGTCCATAGATAAAAATCGAATAAATAATTTTTATGATTCATTTTCATCGGAACATCGTCAAAAAATTCATAAATTAGCTCATGACCTAGGTGTGTTTGGGCTAGATGAAGGTATGAATTGGAAAGACATGGAGCCCAAAAGTAAATTCTCGCTTTGTTGTATATCTCTGTTTTACTTTGTTCGTTTTTCGATATTAGAGCAGTCTCATAACCAAAAACTGTCAAAAATGGCGTTTCACGCGATGCGGAATAAGGTCGATAGTTCATCGTAACCATATTTATAACAAAGCATTTAAGAGTGATTCGCAACGCTTGGCGTTTTCGCTTCGCTCAAGTATAGCCAAGCGTCGCTCACACCTTAATGCGGCGTTAATCCATAGAAATTTTTATCCGAAATTCACCTGATGCAGCCGAGGTTCTGACACGCTTTTGTCCCGAAGTGAGTTACAACGAGTATGATACTTTAATATTCAGTTGTAGCTTGGTTTGGATTTGGTAGTAGCAACTAGTATGAATTTGTATTTTTGGCCACGTTTAATCTTAAACGGTTCAAGCAGGGTTAATTGACTGTTTAGTATGAAACTTTATTTTTCACCAACATTAAGATATTTAGCTAACAACTTGAGCATCCTTATTATTTTGGCTGCGGCGAGTTTACCGCAACTGCATACAAGGTGGCTAACTGTGAAGGAAAACGACTGGATAGGCCATCTATTCAAACGATTTGTAAAGCAGGGGTGAATATGCAGAACATTGCTGCAAATAGCACTGATGCATTGGCGACCATCGAAAAATGGGACTTTTTCGTTGAGCCCCCAAGGATGGGTTTACGGCGTGTCGCCAGAGCATAAGTGCTGTTGCACTCGACAGGTTCAATGGATTAAGCAAAGCAATAAAAAGCCCAGATTTATATTCTGGGCTTACTTGAATCAAATAAGTTAATGCATCGAACGCTAGGAGCTAAGACGTCATTAATACTTAGGCTTAAAAACGCTTAAAACACCATTTCGGGTACATGCTCTGGCACGATTAATTTGCCAGCGGTTTTGCTGACAATTTCTTCAACGCTGACACCGGGGGCACGCTCTAACAGATGGAAGGCGCCGTCTTTAATCTCGATAAAGGCTAAATCGGTAACAACACGTTTGATACAGCCGTAGCCTGTGAGCGGTAATTCGCACACGGGTAACAGCTTAGAGTTGCCGTACTTATCGGCGTGCATCATAGTCACGATAATATTTTCCGCACCCGCGACTAAATCCATTGCGCCGCCCATGCCTTTGATAAGTTTGCCTGGGATCATCCATGAAGCGATAGAACCATTCACATCGACCTCAAAGGCGCCGAGTACGGTTAAGTCCACATGGCCGCCACGGATCATGGCAAAGCTTTCAGCGGAGGAGAAAAACGAGGCGCCTTTTACCGCGGTGACGGTTTGTTTACCGGCGTTAATTAAATCCGGATCGATAGTTTCTTCCGTCGGAAATTCACCCATGCCGAGCAGGCCGTTTTCCGATTGCAGCATCACTTCCATACCTGCGGGAATATAGTTAGCCACGAGCGTGGGAATGCCAATACCGAGGTTGACGTAGTAGCCGTCTTGTAATTCTTTGGCAACGCGCTGTGCCAGTTGTTCTCTTGATAATGCCATGATCTTTATCCTTCCTTTACCTAGAGTCGCTATAGGCCTCAATTTTTCGGTCTTTATTTCGGGCTTAGACTCTGTCGCTTTAGCTTGCGTTGTTAATCGTTCAGCGCTTCTTATTTTGCCGCTTTTACCGTGCGCTGCTCGATACGTTTCTCGAACTTGCCTTGGATGACGCGATCAACATAAATGCCGGGAGTATGGATATGATCAGGATCGAGCTCGCCCAGCTCCACAATAAACTCGGCTTCCACAACCGTGATTTTGCCCGCAGTCGCCATCATAGGGTTAAAGTTAGCAGCGGTTTTGCGGAACACTAAGTTACCCATAGTATCGGCCTTCCAAGCGCGAACGAGGGCAAAATCGGCAGTCAGCGACTCTTCTAACACATAGTGACGGCCTTTGATTTCACGGGTTTCTTTACCTTCCGCCACGGGGGTACCGTAGCCAGTGGCGGTGAAAAATGCCGGAATGCCTGCGCCGCCCGCGCGGATTTTTTCCGCCAGCGTACCCTGCGGCGTTAAAATCACATTGAGTTCGCCCGAGAGCATTTGCTGTTCGAAAGTGGCGTTCTCACCTACGTAGGAGGCGATCATGGTCGAAATCTGGCGGTGTTTTAACAATAAGCCCAGACCGAAATCATCCACACCCGCGTTGTTTGAAATGGCGGTTAAGCCCTTAACGCCCATCTTAACCATTTGATTGATTAAGCCTTCAGGAATACCGCACAGGCCAAAACCGCCAACCATAATGGTCATATCATCGGATAAACCTGCTAACGCTTCTTCATAGCTGTTGACGACTTTATTGAGTCCTGCCATTTTGATGTCCTTTTACTGTTATTCAGTCCCCAAGGCGCTAGGTATGTTTAGCGCCTCGACGCTTGAGTCTAGGCTTTAGTGCCCTGCAAGATTGCATTGGCGACTTTAGAGCCATTAAGACGATTTAATTGTTTGCTGATCCCAAAACCCGCTAATGCCAGTTTTTCTAAATCGATACCCGTCTTCAAACCGAGTCCTTGGAGCATATAGACCAAGTCTTCACTCGCCAGATTGCCCGACGCGCCTTTTGCATACGGGCAACCACCTAGGCCCGCCACTGAGGCGTCAAAGCTGCGCACACCTAAGTCAAGGCAGGCGGTAATATTGGCTAATGCTTGACCATAGGTGTCGTGGAAGTGCAGGGCGAGTTTTTCTACCGGCACTCGCTCCATCACGGCTTGCAGCATTTTACGGGCTTTTAACGGCGTGCCTACACCGATAGTGTCGCCGAGCGAAATTTCGTAACAGCCCATTTTGTAAAGGATTTCAGACACTCTTGCCACTTCGCTCGCCGCGATTTCCCCTTCATAGGGGCAACCTAAAACGCAGGACACATAGCCACGCACTGAGATATTGGCGGCTTTTGCCATGTCCATCAACGGGATAAAGCGTTCAATCGACTCTTCAATCGAACAGTTGATATTGCGCTGACTAAAGCTTTGTGACGCCGCACCAAAGATAGCGACTTCGGAAGCTTTTGCATCCAGCGCCAGCTCTAAGCCTTTGACATTGGGGGTGAGGGCGCTGTAAACCACGCCCGCTTGACGGCGAATTTGGCGCAATACTTCGCCACTATCGGCCATTTGTGGCACCCATTTGGGTGATACAAAACTGCCTGCTTCAATTCGCTTCACGCCCGCATCGGCGAGGGATTCAATCAAGGCGACTTTGGCCTGTGTCGGGACGGCGGCTTCATTCTGCAAGCCATCACGGGGCCCCATCTCGAACAGGCTAATCCTATCCGAGCTGGCGCTTACCGAGGTCGAGCTTAAGTTCGTAAGATCCAGCGCAGACATTTAGGCTTCCTCGCTCTGGGCTTTGGGCTCAACATGGAGCAGTACAGCGCCATCGCTCACTAACTCGCCCGCCTTGAAGTAGAACTCGGTAACGATACCGTCGAAGGGCGCTTCAATGGTGTATTCCATCTTCATCGCTTCCATCACCAGTAGCCCTTGTCCCGCCTTCACCTCAGCACCGACTTCCACTAAGTGGGTCACAACTGTGCCGTTCATCGGGGCCTTGAGTTTATCTTCATTGCTGGATTCGGCCTCAACCACTTGGGTTTTTACCGCCCTGAAGTGATAACTACCTGAGGGTAAAAACAGCGTAAAATCATCGCCCTGAGCGCTGACAGGCACTTTACTCTTATGGCCGTTGATTTCGGCTAACAGTAAATCCTGCTTAAGCTCACCACTCAGGGACTTGCTCACTTGGCCCTCTGCTGCGGCTTGGGATAACTGGTAGTGATCGCCAAAGTCTAGTAACACCAATTGTTGTAACTCGTGGGCATCGTCGAGCAGGGCAATAGTATGCTGGCTAACGCTGTTGAGTCTAAAGCCACTGACTTGGCCCCAAGGCGAGTAAGGATCGGCGCTATTAATTGCCTGTGCCTTGGCGGCTTCTTTACGGGCAAGTACTTGATACAGCGCGGCAAAAGCGATAGCCGTATCGGTTTCGCTCGAAGCACTGCCAATCAGCGCATCGCCGTAACGGTTGATAAAGTCGGTGCTAAAATCCGCCTTGGCAAAGGCGGGATGCTCGGCAATATTCGCCAAAAATTCAATATTGTGCTTAAGCCCGCTGATTTGGTAGGACTCGAGGGCATGCACTAGGCGCTGTAGCGCGCGCGGACGCGACTCATCCCACACGATGAGCTTGGCTATCATAGGATCGTAGAAATTACTGATCACATCGTTTTCACGGATGCCGGAATCGATACGCACGTATTTGCTTTGCTCGGGCTCGCGCAGGAAGTTGAGCTTACCGCTGGCGGGTAAAAACTCATTTTGCGGATCTTCGGCGTAAATACGTACCTCAAAGGCGTGTCCATGGATACGCACTTCGTCCTGTTTGAGCGGTAACGGCTGACCACTGGCGACCATTAACTGCCATTTGACTAAGTCTTGGCCCGTCACCATTTCGGTCACCGGATGCTCTACCTGCAGACGAGTATTCATCTCCATAAAGTAGAAGCTATTGTCGGTATCTAACAGGAATTCAACGGTTCCCGCGCCAACATAATCGATGGCCTTGGCGGCAGCGACGGCGGCTTCACCCATTTGGGCGCGCAGTTCATCGCTTAAACCGGGTGCTGGTGCTTCTTCGACCACTTTTTGGTGGCGGCGCTGAATCGAGCAGTCGCGATCCGATAAGTAAATTGCATTGCCAAAGGTATCGGCAAACACTTGGACTTCGACATGGCGAGGCTGGCGTAAATAACGCTCCATCAATAACTTATCGTTACCGAAGGAGGAGGCCGCTTCACGGCGCGCCGAGTTGATGGCGCCCATGATTTCGCCTTCATGCTCAACGATACGCATACCTTTGCCACCGCCACCGTAGGCGGCTTTAATCAGCATGGGGAAGCCGATTTTTAAGGCTTCGGCCTTGAGGGTAGCGTCGGTTTGATCGTCGCCATGGTAACCTGGCACTAAAGGCACTTGGGCTGCAGTCATAATGGCTTTGGCCGCGCTCTTGCTGCCCATGGCATCTATGGCATCGCTGCCTGGGCCAACAAATACGATTCCGGCCGCCTCACACTTGCGGGCAAAGTCGGCGTTTTCCGATAAAAAACCATAGCCTGGGTGAATGGCTTGTGCCTGAGCTTTTTTGGCAATCTCGATAATCAAGTCGCCCTTGAGGTAAGAATCTGCTGGGGCGCTACCACCTAAGTAAAACGATTCGTCGGCCATGGCAACATGGCGGGCGTTTTTATCGGCATCGGAATATAAGGCTACGGTGCGAACGCCCATGGCCTGCGCGGTTTTGATAATGCGGCAGGCAATTTCACCACGGTTAGCAATTAAAAGCTTAGTGAACATGCTGTTAGTCAACATCGGCTTGGTCAACATTAAAGTGCTCCTTGAGTATCTGTTGGCGTGTGCCAGTTCGGCTGACGTTTTTCAAAAAAGGCGTTTAAACCTTCTTGGCCTTCATCAGATACCCGAATGCGGGCGATGCGCTCGCTGGTGTAATCAATCGTATCTTGGTCTATCACGCCGTCTTCGAGGCGGGCGAGTAGGGTCTTTACCCATGCCATGCCCTGCGGACTGTTGGCGAGCAGCGCGGTGATAATCGGCTGCGCTGCGGTCGCTAAATCGTCGTTTATCTCATGGATAACATTGAGTTTAAGTGCCGTTTGCGCATCAAAACGCTCCGCAGTCAGCATATAGCGGCGTGAGGCGCGATTGCCCATGGCGCGGGCAACGTAGGGGCTAATCACCGCAGGGATCAGCCCTAGTTTGACTTCGCTTAAGCAGAAGCTTGCACGCTGGGTGGCGATGGCAATATCACTGGCGCAAATTAACCCAAGCGCGCCGCCAAAGGCCGCACCTTGGACTAAGGCGATAGTGGGTTTTGGAAAGGTATCTAAATCCTGCATCAGCTTGGCCAGCGCCTTGGCGTCATTCAGGTTTTGATCAAAATCCATCTTGGCTTGTTTGCGCATCCAGTTTAAGTCGGCGCCTGCGCTGAAGTTTTTGCCATTGGCTTTTAATACCAAGAGTTTGCAGTCTTTGTGCTCGGCAAAATAACCGAGGACGGCGATCATTTCGCTGATCATCACCTCATCGAAGGCGTTGTGCACTTCTGCTCGGTTAAGAGTTAACTCGCCCACGCCGTTATTGAGCGCATAGCTGACGTGCTGCAAATGAGCTAAGGATTGAGTGCTAGTGTTCTGGTGTTGTGTGTCAGTCATTATTATTCCCGTCATATTTATCCCCTCTATGAGTGATACGTAAGGCATCGCAAGATGCGTTACATACGGAAGACGCCGAAGCGGGTGTCTTCGATAGGGGCATTTAATGCGGCTGACAGGGCAAGGCCCACCACATCACGGGTTTGCGCCGGGTCGATAATGCCGTCATCCCACAGACGGGCGCTGGCATGGTAGGGATGACCCTCTTTATCGTACTGGGCAATAATCGGTGCTTTAAAGGCTTTTTCATCCTCAGCAGACCATTCTTCACCTTTACGGGCTAAACCGTCGCGGCGTACTGTCGCTAATACGCCAGCGGCTTGCTCGCCACCCATCACAGAGATGCGCGCATTGGGCCACATCCACATCATGGTTGGTTCGAAGGCGCGGCCGCACATACCATAGTTACCCGCGCCGTAGCTGCCACCGATAATCACAGTGAATTTAGGTACATTGGCGCAGGAGACTGCGGTCACCATTTTGGCGCCGTGCTTTGCGATACCTTCGTGTTCGTACTTTTTACCCACCATAAAGCCGGTGATGTTTTGCAGGAACAGTAGCGGGATCTTGCGCTGGCAGCACAGTTCGATAAAGTGCGCGCCTTTTTGCGCCGATTCTGAGAATAAAATGCCGTTGTTGGCCACAATTCCCACGGGATAGCCGTGAATGCGGGCAAAACCACAAACTAGGGTTGCGCCATAGTTGGCCTTAAACTCATCGAAATCCGAGTCGTCGACAATGCGGGCGATCACTTCTTTCACATCGAAGGGTTTTTTCAAGTCGGTGCCGACGATGCCATAGAGTTCGTTGATATCAAACTTAGGTGGCTTAACCGGGCTCAGTAAACTGTTGATTTGTTTTTGATGATTCAGACGCAGCACTGCACGGCGGGCAAGCTCTAAGGCATGCTCATCGTTTTGGGCTAAGTGATCCGCGACACCTGAAATTTTAGTGTGTACATCGGCGCCGCCGAGTTCTTCAGCGCTGACTTCTTCACCGGTCGCGGCTTTCACTAACGGCGGCCCAGCTAAGAAAATAGTGCCTTGATCTTTAACGATAATCGATTCATCGGCCATGGCAGGAACATAGGCGCCGCCCGCGGTACATAGGCCCATCACCACCGCAATTTGCGGAATACCCTTGGCGGACATTTGCGCTTGGTTGTAAAAAATCCGGCCGAAATGGTCGCGGTCCGGGAACACTTCATCCTGACGGGGCAAGTTAGCGCCGCCCGAGTCGACTAGATAGATACAGGGCAGATGGCAGCGACTGGCAATCTCTTGTGCCCTTAAGTGTTTTTTGACCGTGATAGGGTAGTAAGTGCCGCCTTTGACCGTGGCATCGTTGGCGATAATCATGCACTCCACGCCGCTTACTCGGCCGATACCGGCAATAATCCCTGCGGCGGGCACTTCTTCGTCATAGACTTCAAATGCCGCAAATTGCGATAATTCTAAAAAGGGCGAACCTGCGTCGAGGAGTTTCTCAACCCGTTGACGAGGAAGGAGTTTACCGCGGGCTAAATGGCGCTCTAGGGCAACGGGGCCGCCGCCGAGTTCAATTTTGGCGAGTTTGGTTTTGAGATCGGCCACGAGGGCGGCCATATCGTCGGATTTGGCTTTAAATTCATCGCTACGGGCGTTGATACGACTGCTTAATTGCGTCACTTTGATTGTCCTTATAAAGCGGTAACTCAGTATCAGTTGGCTCGGTGGGCGAAGGGGCATGAAAGGCTAAAGCTCATCATGCGCCGTTCGCCCTAGGCTGCTTATTTCGATTCGTTAAAGAGCTCGCGGCCAATCAGCATACGGCGAATTTCTGAGGTGCCAGCACCGATCTCATAGAGTTTGGCATCGCGCAGTAAGCGGCCAGTCGCATATTCATTGACGTAACCGTTACCGCCGAGCAATTGAATGGCATCCAGTGCCATTTTGGTGGCCAGTTCCGCGCTGTAAAGAATGGCGCCCGCGGCGTCTTTACGGGTGGTTTCACCGCGATCGCAGGATTTCGCCACGCTATACACATAGGCTTTAGCGGCGTTCATGCCGGTATACATATCGGCTAATTTGCCTTGAACTAATTGGAATTCACCGATGGATTTACCAAATTGCTCACGTTCGTGGATATAAGGCACGACGATATCCATACAGGCATTCATGATCCCCAGCGGGCCGCCTGAGAGCACGACGCGTTCGTAATCTAAGCCACTCATCAGCACTTTGACGCCATTGTTGAGGCCACCAAGAATATTTTCCTCTGGCACTTCGACATCTTCAAACACCAGTTCACAGGTGTTTGAACCGCGCATGCCTAATTTGTCGAGTTTTTGCGCTTGGCTGAAACCTTTAAAACCACGCTCAACGATAAAGGCCGTGATACCGTGTGCGCCTTTGGTTAAGTCGGTTTTGGCATAAATCACATAGGTATTGGCATCGGGACCGTTGGTGATCCACATTTTGTTGCCGTTGAGGATATAGCGGTCGCCTTCTTTACGGGCGTGCAGCTTCATCGAAACCACATCTGAGCCGGCATTGGGCTCACTCATTGCCAGTGCGCCGATATGTTCACCGCTGACCAGCTTTGGTAGGTACTTGGCTTTTTGCTCAGCATTACCGTTACGGTTAATTTGGTTTACACACAGGTTGGAGTGGGCGCCGTAGCTTAACCCGATAGAAGCAGATGAGCGGGAAATCTCTTCCATGGCGACCACGTGGGCAAGATAGCCCATATTTGCACCGCCGTATTCCTCAGGCACAGTGACACCTAAGAGTCCCATTCCACCGAGCACGGGCCAAATTTCGTTAGGAAAGGCGTTGTCGTGGTCGACTTTAGCTGCAATGGGAGCGATTTCGTGTTTAGCGAAATCTTGCACCGCATCGCGCAGCATATCGACTTCTTCGCCTAGGCCAAAATTGAGACTGGTGTAGAGTGAGTTCATTGCTTGTGTCCTATCTTAGGTTCTAATTTATATTTTTATGATTATTAGGTGCTTGAGTCTTTAAAACCGTCTTACAGTGCGTGATATGTCACTGTCACGCGGTCGTACCAACTGAGGTGTTGATTAATGCTATCCTCGCAAGCCTCGAAGGGATTAGGCCTTGGCCTTGCTTTCTTCTAGGGCGAGGCGGCATTGCTGCTCGGCCGAGTTCAGCTCCATCAGTACCACTTTAATGTCGTCCATTTGCTGCTGCAGTGCGGATTTTTTCTCTTCGACTAGGGCAAGCATGGTATTGAGCTGGGTAGTGCTGCTCTTGTCGGCATCGTAAAGTTCGAATAGGCGGCGGGTTTCCGCGAGGGAGAACCCAAGGCGCTTGCCGCGCAGAATTAGTTTGAGTCGAACCCTGTCTTTGAGACTGTAAATGCGGGTTTGACCGCGACGTTTAGGCTTAAGTAAGCCTTGGTCTTCGTAAAAACGAATGCTTCGGGTCGTGATATCAAACTCTTTTGAGAGATCACTGATCGAATAAGTCGTTTGTGGCGTGTTAGTTGCGCTCATTCAGGCACCTTAGTTAATCATTTTTATGCAAGATATATGAAGTTTACGTAAAGGTAAAGATTGTGGCATGGTTAGTCTGAATTTTTTGTCAATTCTTGTTGCCACTTAGCTCAAGCTGTGTTGTTTAACATGTTGATAAATATTACGTTAGCTTGAAATCAAACAAGTGTTTTTTAGGTGAGTCCCCCATATTGCCTTAAGGCTCCACGGGGGAAGAGAACTTATTAAGTGGTGGCGTTAAGGCTGGCGTGTAAGCCGTTATTCCAACGTATTGAGCAAGCCATCATCGGCTAACACACCCTCATAGGTTGGGCGATTTAATGCTTCGATAAGTACCGGGTCACGTGTGTATATATCATTGTAAAATTTGATTTTTCCGTTTTTGATGGTCACGGTCCAATACATAATCAAAATATCTAAGGGCTGATCTAAAAACAGGTTTTCTGTTTTTCCCTCTGCAAGTTTGCGATTGAGCGTTTCACTGGACCAATTCGCATTGGCGCTCAGCAGTTTATCGGCGAGCACGAGGGGATCTTTTACTCGAATACAACCGTGACTGAAGGCTCTATTGGTTTGCTCGAATAGATTTTTCGATGGCGTATCATGCAGATAAATTGAATATTGGTTTGGGAAGATAAATTTAACTAAACCAAGGGAGTTATCTTCCCCTGGCCCCTGCACAAACCAGTAGGGAAAGTTTTTGCGGGTCATACTGTGCCAATCGATGCCGCGAGCATCGACGGGCGTGCCCGAGGCTTCAACGACTTTAAAGTGCTTTTTTTGCAGATAATCGGGATCTTTACGTAAGTGGTTGATGATCTCCGTGGAGATACTGCGGGGCACGGTCCAAGTGGGATTCACAACCACATATTTTAATTTGGATTTAAACAATGGCGTCTTAGCGTCGATTTTGCCGATGATAATGTCGGTACGCCAGTTTAAGTTATTGTCTTTAAATAGTAATAATTCGTAGCCAGCCAAATTAACCAGCAGATAGTTTGCCGGCAAGTTGGCTGATAGCCAGCGGGCACGCTCGAGGTTAATGCGGATCTGCTCGACCCTTTGTGTATAGGGAACATTTAACGCCGCCATTGTGCCTGCGCCTATCACCCCATCGGCCTTAAGGCTGTGGTCAGTTTGAAATTGACGTACCGCAGCTTCAAGCGTGCTGTCATAAGTTAAGGGCTCGTTTACGGCGGCGCTATTCTCCGCTGGCGAGCTTGCTGCTAAGTAACCTAACTCTTTTAGCCGTGTGGCAATGCTTTGTACCGAGGGGGAAGTGCTACCGGGTTTAATGACTTCCGTATAAGGAATCGTGGTAAAGGGATAGCGAGCGGCCAAGTCTTTGTACTGGGCAAGATACTGTTTAAGCTGGTGATATGGCGCAATCTTAGGCGCTAAGCCTGTAATCGCCTCGGCCACAGTGTGCGCTTTAATGTGTTCTTCAAGCTGTTTTAATGTGGTATCAAAATCCAGATGAGCTTCATCATAGTTCCAGGTTTTGCCGAGCATACTGGGATTGACTTTGCCATTAAGTAAATGAATAGCATAGGTAATAATTCCATCGGTTAGTAGCACTTCAAATACACTACTGCGATATTCATCTTGCCAATTCGATGCACTCAGTTGTTGGTAAAGTTCGACCAACTTGGGATAGTGGTAATCTTCCTTCGCAAGACCCTCTTCATCGGCACTTTTAATTACATCGAGTAGCGTGCCCGCATAGTCTTTATCCTCCCAGAGCGCTTGATATTGGCGCACTTGATAGACCCGTGAGAGTAACTTAGCGCTGATGATCTGAGTGTTATCTACGTTAGCCCGCTCACCGATAGACAGGGGTTCGAGTAATGTTTCAAGTTGTGGTGTCGAAGCAAAACAAGCCGTACTGACGAGATTGATGAATAGGAGTAGACCGAGTTTGAATTGGCTGAAGCGGCGCATAATGAGTATTTCTTTCCGTGAAAAATCCATTAAAGACATAAGATTATGTGGAAGTCTTCTACACAGCAAGTGTTAGATGGTCTATCTCTTCGGATTTATTTTTTAACCCCAGTATATCCCTTAGTCTAATGGGGGAATAATGCGTGGCAGGTCATAATCAACCTCGGAAGGAAGGGGAGAGTTTCATCTGTGTTGACACGGATGAGTGTCATGATGGGAGGCCTTATGACAGATGTTGGACAACAATTACATCAGACATCTATTGCGAACAAACAGGCATTTTGGCAACAAGCAGCCAAGGCCTTAGATTGGGTTACGCCAAGCAAACAAATATTAGATGAAAGCGAGGCACCATTTTACCATTGGTTTAGCGATGGTGAGTTAAACACGTGTTATAACGCGATAGACCGACATGTGTTAGCGGGACGTGGTGAGCAGATTGCGATTCATTACGTTAGCCCAGTAACCGAAACCGAATACAGTATTACCTATCACGAACTGCAGGCTCAGGTAGCAAGGCTTGCAGGGTATTTGCGTACTATGGGGGTGACAAAGGGTGATCGGGTGGTTATTTACATGCCGATGGTACCCGAAACGGCCTATGCCATGCTTGCCTGCGCGCGCATTGGCGCCATTCATTCGGTGGTATTTGGTGGCTTTGCGGCCAATGAACTTGCCACCCGTATCAATGATGCCAAACCTAAGCTGGTAATGTCTGCCTCCTGCGGGATTGAACCTTCAGGGGTTGTGCCCTATAAACCCCTACTAGATAAAGCATTAAATGAAGCGGTGCACAAGGTTGAGCATTGCTTGATTTTAAACCGCCCTCAATATGAAGCGCAGATGCAAACTGGTCGAGACGCCGATTGGCAGACCGCGCTTAAAGGATGCGAAAGCGTTGACTGCGTCACGGTAAATGCCACCGCTCCTTTATATGTGCTCTATACCTCTGGCACTACGGGCCAACCTAAAGGGGTGGTGCGTGACAATGGCGGTCATGCGGTCGCATTAGCTTGGTCGATGGCCAATATTTACGATATTCATCAAGGCGATGTGTTTTGGGCTGCATCGGATGTGGGTTGGGTTGTTGGTCATTCCTATATTGTTTATGGTCCGTTACTCGTGGGGGCGACCACGCTGTTATATGAAGGCAAACCCGTTGGCACACCCGACCCCGGCGCCTTTTGGCGTACGATTGCCAAGTATCAAGTTAAAAGCTTTTTCACCGCGCCCACGGCGATTCGCGCTATTAAGCGTGAAGATCCCGACGGCGAATTCATTCAAGGTGTTGATTTAAGCTGCTTGAAGAATGTCTTTTTAGCTGGGGAGCGCTGCGATCCCGACACACTGCATTGGGCTGAAGACAATTTACATAAACCGGTTATCGATCATTGGTGGCAAACTGAAACAGGTTGGCCAGTAGCCGCAAATCTAATGGGGGTGGCGCCGATTGCCGTTAAAGCCGGCTCACCGGGGCGACCCGTGCCTGGATACGAAGTTGATGTCGTCGATGAGATGGGCGCTAAAGTGGCGGCGAATGTCTCTGGCAATGTGGTGATAAAATTACCCTTGCCACCGGGCACGCTCACAACGCTCTGGCAAAATAATAAACGTTATCAGGATAGTTACTTATCCATGTACCCAGGCTATTACCTTACGGGGGATGCGGGCTACATGGATGAAGAGGGTTATCTCTACATTATGAGCCGCATCGATGACATCATTAACGTTGCGGGTCATCGTCTCTCTACTGGGCGGTTTGAAGAGGTGCTGTGCCAGCATCCCGATGTGGCCGAAGCCGCCGTGATCGGTGTTGATGACAAATTAAAGGGCCAAGTGCCATTAGGCTTAGTGGTACTTAAAAAGGGCGTGACTATTACGGATGAGGAGCTGCATAAGCAGTTAATTGCCCTCGTTCGCCAAGAAATTGGTCCCGTTGCGTCCTTTAGGTTGGTGAGCGCGATTCAAAAGCTGCCGAAAACCCGCTCGGGTAAAATCCTGCGCGGCACTATGCGTAAAATTGCTGATAATCAGCAATATACGGCGCCAGCGACCATTGAAGATCCGCAGACCCTCGATTTAGTCCGCACGACCTTAACCCGCATGGGCTATGCCGATGCTTTAGTGGGCTAGAGTGAGCGGCTCAAGTTAACGACTTAAAAAGTTAAGATCGTCAAACAAAAGAGCAAGCGATAGTCTTTTTAGATTATCGCTTTCTTATTTAGATTTAGACGAATGCTTAGAGCACTTGCCCTTATTCGTCACATTTTGGTAGTCTAGCCAGCATTCTTAATAGAGCTTTGCATCGACAGTGCACTATTAAGGCGCCGGATCTTAAGCGGTACTGCGGACATTCATTATCCTTATTGCTTTTGACCCATTAACATTTCACAACGGCTTAGGGACGACCCTAAATACGCCGATATCAATTTGGGGACGACCCCGTATGGGAGTTCTCTATGAGCTGGTTACTGTTAATACTTGCTGGACTTTTTGAAATTGGTTGGGCCATCGGACTCAAATACACCGATGGTTTTACTCGCTTGTGGCCGAGTGTGTTTACTTTGCTCTCCATGGCGTTCAGTGTGTTGCTACTGGGCCTCGCCGTTAAGCAATTGCCGATAGGCACGGCTTATGGTGTGTGGGTTGGCATAGGTGCCATGGGCACGGCAATTGCGGGCATTATTCTCTTAGGCGAGGGAGTGAGCTTGCTGAAAATCGCCAGCTTAATCCTCATTTTGCTTGGCGTACTCGGTTTAAAACT
The DNA here is from genome assembly GCF_014647135.1 of Shewanella xiamenensis. Lineage (GTDB taxonomy): Bacteria > Pseudomonadota > Gammaproteobacteria > Enterobacterales > Shewanellaceae > Shewanella > Shewanella xiamenensis. The sequence goes on along the minus strand of NZ_BMOP01000006.1, from coordinate 21,213 downwards.
CGCTCATTAATCAATTTACATCCTCAAGGAAGAGCTTGCCCAAGATGTATACGATTGGTAAAGATGTTTGGTGAGATTTGGGAATATTCTCCTGAAAAAACAACGCATCTTGATTTGCAATCGAGTTTGCCAATCGTATGCATCGTCTCTTCTCTCTGGTAATTAAGTTACAAAGGCCGATATAATTACTGCTCCAAATTGGTTATTTCTAACCTCTGTGACCCGTGGGAATTATATAATGCAAAACCACAGCAATCTTAATGATATTGGCGTGATAGGCCTTGGCGTAATGGGTAAAAACCTTGCGCTAAACATCGCCGACAATCAATATCGCGTCAGTGCCTTCGATCTCGATCCTGTTAAAGTCAACGGGGTTTTACAACAAGAAAAACAAGAACGTGTAGGACAGGATCTGCGTATTACAGGCTGTGCTAATCTTTCAGAAATGTTAGCCAGCCTCACTCATCCCCGTATTCTCGTGCTATCTGTCCCTGCGGGTGCGCCTGTGGATGGGGTATGCCATGCCCTGATTTCTGCTGGTATCGAAGCGGATGACATCGTAATCGATACGGGCAACAGTCTTTGGACTGACACCGTTGAACGCGAAAAGCGTTACCAAGGCAAATTTATCTTCTTCAGCTCAGCCGTTTCGGGCGGTGAGGTTGGTGCGCGTTTTGGGCCTTCATTAATGCCAAGCGGCGATCTTGGCGCATGGCAACATGTTGCGCCGATTTGGAAGGCTATTGCCGCTAAGGTTGACCCTAAAACGGGACTGCCGATTGAGCGTTTTGAGCCGGGAAATCCGGTGACCGAAGGCGAACCTTGCACGACCTATATTGGGCCTGCGGGTGCTGGGCATTATGTGAAAATGGTGCATAACGGCATTGAATACGCCGATATGCAGCTGATTTGCGAAGCCTATCAGTTAATGCACGATGGCTTAGGCATGAGCGCAGCACAGGTAGGTGAGGTGTTTGAACGCTGGAATAAGGGCAGTTTAAACAGTTATCTGATGGGGATCAGCGCCGAGGTGCTCAAACAGGCGGATCCGCTAACGGGTAAACCGTTAGTTGAGATGATCCTCGATAAAGCAGGGCAAAAGGGCACAGGCCTTTGGACTGCGGTGAGTAGTTTACAAATAGGTTGCCCAGCCCCCACCATTGCCGAAGCGGTTTATGCTCGGGCGGTGAGCACCCAAAAATCCCTCCGTGTTGAGCTCAGTAAAAAGCTTGCTGGCCCCTTATCTCCTGCGATGGATGAAAACCAAAAAGCCGTCTTAATCGATGCCTTAGAGAGTGCGCTCTATTGCGCTAAGGTCTGTTGCTACGCTCAAGGTTTTCAACTGATGGCAATGACGGCGCAGGAGCAAAAATGGCAACTCGATTTTGCTGAGATCGCGAAAATCTGGCGTGCGGGTTGTATTATTCGTGCCACTTTCTTGCAATCGATAACCCAAGCTTATCAAGCGGATGCTGACTTAAGTTGTTTGTTAATGGCAGACACCTTTGCAACTACCTTATCAGAAAAACAAACAGCGTGGCGCAGTGCTGTGGCGGCGGCGGTTATGCAAGGGATCCCAGTGCCTTGCATTAGCTCTGCACTGGCCTATTACGACAGTTATCGCAGTGAGACCTTGCCAGCTAATTTGCTCCAAGGACAACGGGACTTTTTTGGTGCCCATACTTTTGAGCGTTTAGATAAGCCAGCCGGTGAGAAATACCATTTAGATTGGAGTGCCACAAACAGAGTTTTAATTAAACTATAGATAAAATAATTGAATAGCCCCTAGAAATAGGGGCTTTTTTATTGGTCGTATCTGTTTTATAACTTAAGTTTGTTTTGTAAATGTTAATAATACGACAGTTTAACCGTTTGTCATTCTATATTTAGGGACGGGTTTATTTTGCTGTTTTAGTATTTTTTAAAGAATTTGAAGATTCAAAATGTAAAAATTTATGTAATTTAAACAGTTTGTTGTCTTGTAATTTTAAAAAGCAAATAAAATTATTATCTTTTTGTTTTTAATCTATTTTTTTGATGTCTTATTTATTGTCTGTCTTTATCTGTTCTTAATTTTATCTGCTGATGAAATAATCGAATAAACCTATTCAGTCTTTCATTCTGTTTATATTTGTTTTCATAATTATTTCCTTTGTGTTAAATCTTTGCTTCCCATTTGATGCTTGTATTTTATAAGAGTTCATAGGGTATAACTAAAATAACAGAACTTAATGCGGAATAATGTTAATCAACATTATCACGCCAAATTAAGTTGTAATAAGTAATGAGAAGAAGGAATGTCTATTATGCGTATGTCCATTGTTGCATTAAGCATCACGGCGGCCTTATTGGCTGGCTGTGGGAGCGATGATAAGAAGACTCCGGCACCTGTGCCTAAAGTGAATACTGCCCCGACCACCGCGGATATGACTGTTGATGTGTCACAGTCGATTCTTTTTAGTGGAAAACTTGAAGGGACGGATGCCGAAGGTGGTTTAACTTATTCTTTAGTGGACCCTGCCGATCTCAAACTCGGCACCTTTACGCTAGTCAATAAAAGCACGGGTGAATTTACTTATACATCTGATGCCAATGAAGGGATAGAGGTGGTTCGGTTCAAAGTGTCCGATGGCCAATTACAGGCTGAAGCCAATCTGACAATCAATATTAAGCATGGCGATCCACTCTTTACCTACCAATGGCATTTAAAAAACACTGGGCAGAATGCTTTTGCGGCTAACCGCGGTGTTGCCGGTGAAGATATGAATGTGAGCGGTGCAATTTCAGATAATGCTATGGGACAAGGCGTGATTGTCGCGGTGGTCGATAGCGGCTTAGAAATTGCTCATCCAGATCTAACAAATAACACTGTAAATGGTGGTTCATACAATTTAATTACAGGTACTGTTGATCCAACACCTTTCTCTGGGTCTGCTACCGCAGCTCATGGTACAGCTGTAGGAGGGATTATTGCTGCAGAAGGTTGGAACGGTATTGGTGGTCGCGGTGTAGCACCTAAGGCAAAATTAATAGGCTTTAACTTTTTAGATGAAGATCCAACGGGTAAAGTGACAAACGTACAAACATTTGAAAACTTTGCTAAATCCCACGGTGCCAGTGCCTATAGCGATAGTGCACGCGTTTTTAACCAAAGCTATGGTTACAGCGTGCCATTCCCTCATGGGTTTGATGAGGATGAAACCGAAGTTTATCAAGATATTGCAACGCAAAGCTTCGATGGCAAAGGCAGTATTTTCGTTAAGTCCGCGGGTAATGGGTATGACTACTATCGTTTCCGTACTTTCTGGTTACCGGGAGATTACTTCACGGCAACGACGGAAAATCCCGCTAACCACGGCTTACCTTTCCATAATTCCAACATGTCCTCTGACAATGCTAACGTTTATAACTTAGTTGTTAGTGCAATTAATGCTAAGGGTAAACTTTCTAGCTATTCATCCGTGGGCTCGAATATTTTTGTCACAGCACCTGGTGGTGAGTATGGTGATAATGATCCTGCGATAGTTACTACCGACTTTATGGGATGTGTGAAGGGCTCTGCAATCGCAGAAGATAGACCAAGCACGCCATTCCACGGTGGTTTAAACCCGTTAAACCCCAATTGTGATTACACATCGACAATGAACGGTACCTCGTCTGCGGCACCTAACACTTCGGGAGCTGTCGCCGTCATTATGAGTGCTAATCCAGATCTCACTTGGCGTGATATTCGCTATATTTTGGCAAAGACAGCTACCAAAGTTGATGCGGATATTGCGCCTAAAACCGTGACCATTGGTGAGGGTGAAGGTGCGCCAGTGTATGCGGCTATCCCTAGTTGGTTACAAAACGCGGCGGGTTTTTCATTCCATAACCTCTATGGTTTTGGTCGAGTGAATTTAACTGAAGCCGTTAAGCTCGCCAAATCCTATGCACAGGACTTAGGTGACTATGTCGTAACCGAGTGGCAAGCAAGCGCAGCGCTCACCAAAGCGATTCCCGATGCCGATATTAATGGCGTGACGGATACCCAAGTAGTCGCTGACGATTTAGTGATTGAAGCCGTGCAAATTGAGCTGACTGCCGATCACCTGCGTCTACCGGATTTAGCGGTAGAGCTGATTTCGCCTGCAGGTACTAAGAGTGTGTTGATGACACCTTATAACGGTTTAGTTTACCAAGGGGTGATGGATAAGAATGATCCGGATGATCTTGTTAAAGGCTATGATGCAACACCTATGTTATCAAATGCCTTCTATGGCGAATCATCAAAAGGTGAATGGACAATCAAGCTGATTGATGTGAATAGTGGTAGCTATCGATTTGTTAAATACGATCAAGGCTATATCTCAATCCCTAACGAAGCCGATGGCAAACTGAAAGGTTGGTCAATTCGTTTCCATGGCCATGCCGCCAAGTCTGCATCTTAAGGAGTAACCAATGAAAGCGTTAAATTTATCATTAGTAGCTGTTGCACTTTCACTGTCAGTTCAAGCAATGGCACATGACAAGATCGAACTCACTGAACCTCAAGCTGAGTCTAAAGGTGTTCAAGTGAGCCGTGCCGAGTTTCTCGGTTTAGATACACCCTACTTTGTTAAAACTGAGACTGGGGTTAAACAGGCTAAGCAATTGGTTAAAGGGCAGAAAGTGGTGACTCAATCGGGTAACCCCTTTGCCGAAATGACCGGAAAGTTAGTGGTTAAACTAAAACCAGGTGTATCAGCCGATGATTTTGCTAAGACTCACGGTTTAAAAGTTGATTGGCAGAATGACAATAACTTATTGCTGCTGGCCGCCGAAGAAGGTACTGATTTAATTGGCTTAATTCAAGCGGTTAAAGCCTCGCCTGAAGTGGAGCGTGCTAAGTTAGATCGCGCACTCGCCAAGCAAGAAATTCAGTAAGCCATTTAGCGAAGCTAAAAGGTGAATAAAGGGCCGCAAGGCCCTTTGTTATGAGTTAATTATTAATATGAGCCTATTAACATCAGAGGCTTTATCGTAAAACGACAAATAATATAACCACTTAGCGTTAAACTATCTGGTTCACGATGGGTTTAGAGATTACAATCTGCTTCTATGCCTTGGGGCCGTGCTTCACTCGGCTTTAGCGCATGATTAACATGGACCATGTTTGCATTATTCCATGTACTTTTTCCATACGAGTGGTTGCATTGTTCAGCCCGAAGGTTTCACCAACTCAAGTCTCAATATGAACTACTGGAATAGCGATAACTTTGAAGGATTAAAGTCGATAGGAACTCAGTATTCGGCTCTGAAGGGGTATGAACTTTTTGGCCAATATTGCCTGCAAAAAGAGCAAGGACTAAAGAAGCAAGCGATTGCGACGGTGAACACATTTGTGTCGCACTGTAAGAGCCAATCTTTGACTAAGCAAAGGCAAATAGCTGAAGAACTATCATCCTTAGGTTATTGGCAGCGTGAAACACACCAGTTACTCGCTTACCCCCTCACCGTATTGCTCAAAAATGTGCTGGCCCAATGGGCGGTAGATGAGCCCAATAATCCCATTCCCCACAAATGGTTAGGCTATATTGGTGAGGATATCGCCTCCTATGAAAGGGCGTTGGCGCTTGAGCCTAACGATGAAATTTGTCTTACTCAAGTTGCGTTGGCCCATTTAAACAGTGTCGATTTTCAGACCCATCATTTATCTGAATCTGTATTATTGGGCGATATAGTGCGAGCAAAAGACTCACTAGCGTCAGCACACACATTAATCGAGCGATTACAAACGCAGGAGAGTAAATCAAGGCTGCAAAACAGGCATGATTATTACCAGTCAATGATAAATTGCTGGGAGGAGTATTCCACTCATGCTGTGGCTGAGTCGTTTCCGGATTGGTGCGCCGCTAAAGGCGAGCAGTTTGATTTTTGGTCAATTATTTATTATCGGCGCTGAGTTAATTGCTTGTTGGATTGCATGACTGAGTAATATGTGAAGCAAATTGCGTCATCGCGGCTGCAAATTACGCGATAAAACAACAATAGGCTTTTACTGAATAAGCATGATGAAAACCGTATGAGAGTGTCACGCGCATTTATTTAAGTGCTCCTTTAGGCTGAACTGTTAGCTTCTATCAAGGCAGCCAGCCTTCAAAATATGACTGATTAACGAATGTCATATTCAGATTACATATACAGATTACATATACAGATAGTGTGATATCAAAAGAGGTTAATTATCAGCTTGGCTTAATGGCTAGTTGCACTAAATTGTCCCATAGCGCCTGTGCCACAGGGCCTAGTGGCGAGTGGGGCGGCCGCATCACATAATAATCGAGTTGGATCAGGTTTTGTCTTTCTTGTAGTTCAAGCTGTTGTAAGCTTCCTTCTGCGATGGCTTCTTCGACCATATAATAGGGAAGTTTTCCCCATCCCATCCCTCCTTGAATAAGCATTTTCTTCGTATAAAAATCATTCACATACCAACGGCGCTGCCCAGCTTGCACCCCAAATTCGATATTGGCGGTGCCAGTGCCAGTATCTTGGATCACAATTTGGTACTCGTTCACCAATTGCCTTACATGACTTAGGTGGGGATAACGGCTCAGTAAACGGGGGGAAGCAACATCCAATAAACTCCCTGAAAATAAATAACCAAGCTCATAATGGCTTGAGCGGAGCAGCTCAATACCGCCAGCTGAAATCGCAATATCGGCTTTGCCTTGATTTAGGGCTTCAAGTGCCCCGGTTAAATACTCTTGTTTAAGAATAATTTGTGTATGTGGAAACTCATTTTGGGTGCGCTCTAACATCGGCAAGATTCGAGCAAGATTAAAGGATGCCTCAAAGGCTAAGGTGATACTGGCCTCGTTACCTTTGGCTAAATGCTTGGCCACTTGGCGCATTTCCTGCGCTTCATTCAGTACGCGCTGGGCGTATTGCAATAGTTTTCGTCCCTCTTGGGTCAGTGCTAACCGATAACCTTGGCGGTCGAACAGCACTACATCTAGCTGGGATTCCAATTGTTTAATGCTCTGACTGATCGCCGGCTGGGTCTTATGGAGTTTGTCACTGGCGGCCTTTAGCGAGCCAGCGAGGGCGACGGTATTGAACATCAGCAGTTGTTCTAAGGTCATGGCAATACCCTTAAACAAATAAATAATTATTTTAGAAGATGCTAGATATTATTCCATATTTATTTATTTTTTGTGGGCGCATAATCTCGCCATATGACAGTAGTGAGCACAAAATACGAGCCCACGACTTTGCGTTTAGAGTACTGTTTAACCTGAACTCGGGATAATGAGTGTCGAAAAAGTCTAAATTTAACAAACAAAATCAATGCTATAAATGATTTTTTGAAAAGAGGAATCTTTTTTCTGACTGAATGCGCAGATTTTTGCGCATATCAAGGCGCTCAGTCGTATGCCATAGCGAGCTATGGTTAGACAGAGCAACGCAGAGAGGCCCGAAAAGATGCCTATTCAGCGGCTCTACTTATCCCGAGCTCAGGTTGTTTAGCAAGAGTTTATACGGAATTAGGTCTAAAAGTGATGAGTAATGAGGTCGTTATGTCTATCAATCAATTATGTTTTGCCAAAAGTGAAAACAAAACCGCGGCAGAGACCGACCCTGAAAAACTCTTTGTCTGTGCCAATACCTTAAATCGTGCGGCGGCTTTGGTAACGCTCGCCATGAGCATAGTGTTTTTATTCTCGGGCATGGGTAAGTTACTCAGCGTGCCGTTTTTCCATGCGCCCTTTAGCGTGATGAATTTACCAACGGGTTTTGGCTATTTTATCGGTGTGATTGAAGTGCTGGGTGCCATTGGCATTGGCTGGCGTGAATCTCGAGTCCTGTCGGCAACAGCATTACTGTCGGTGATGATGGGAGCCATTTATTACCACTTTAATTTTGAAGCTACCCTTAACGCGCTACCCGCATTGTTATTATCTGCCTTGCTTTTTTTAATCATCAAGTTAGATGAAACCGTCGATAGATTAGTGCGTTTTCAACGTCAGCTGGTGGACATAAAAGCGGTTTTCTGATTTTGGCCACCGCGCAGACAAGTTTTAATTTACAAGTGACAACTCACGGTTTAATCAAGAGACATTTACTATGACGTACGCGAACTCGGCTCAAATGCCAGTGCTGTTTGTTCCCCATGGTGGCGGGCCTTTACCATTACTCAATGATGCAAATCATCGGGAATTACGGTCATATTTATCCAAGGTGGCAGAGACTATTCCCACGCCCAAGGCGATTGTATTAGTTACTGCTCACTGGGAAGAGGCGCAGGTGACACTGTCGAGCCATTCTCATCCTGGTATGCTGTTCGATTACTATGGTTTTCCCCCTGAGGCTTATACGCTTTCTTATCCTGCACCCGGTGAGCCGCAGCTTGCCGAAACCATTGCCAGTTTACTTAAGGCAAGCGGCATTGAGGTACGGTTGGATAATCAACGTGCCTTCGATCACGGCACCTTTGTGCCACTTAAGTTGATGTATCCTGAGGCCAACATTCCTGTGGTGCAAATGTCCTTAGTGCAGCATCTGGACTCGAGTGCCCATATTGCTATCGGTGAAGCATTGGCATCATTACGTACCCAAGGGGTGCTGATTGTGGGGTCTGGCATGTCGTTTCACAATATGCGCGCGTTTTTCTCCGGCGATCCTAAGGTGTTGCCTCGCAGCCAAGCGTTTGATACTTGGTTAACCGATGTAGTGACATCAGGCGATAACCACGCCAAGGCACAATTAATCGATTGGCAATCGGCGCCAGAGGCGCGTTTTAGTCACCCAAGGGAAGAGCATTTAATTCCTTTACATGTGTGTTTTGGGGCGGCGCATTTACAGACGCCAAAAGCCACGCATCAATTTAGTGGCGTGTTATTTAACACGGCAATCTCGGCTTATCTCTGGTCTTAATTTGTCCCTAAAAGCAAAAGGTTCATCATGTTGTGCGTTTGGCGCATCATGACGAACCTTTTTGTATTTTAACCTAGCTAATTGGTGGCTGGCTCTTACTCAGTAATGGGGACAACTCTGAGATGTTGGTATTCCAGCTTAAGCGGTAAACACCAGTCCCACACTGAATAGGGTACTGAAAATCATAGTAAGTTTTGCTGTGCGTCCCAATAGTGGATTAAGCGCCTCACCCGATACAGCATAGAAATCGCTACTGAGTTTACGGGCGATAAGCAGAGATAAACCCGCCAACAATACCGGTAATCCAGGCAGAATGCCCAGTAAGAATCCCGCGATCACTAAACCAAAGGGTAAGTAAATTAAGGCTTGATACAAGACTTTGGCCTGTGCCTCACCAATCCTCACGGCTAGGGTATGTTTGCCCGCTTGGGTGTCGGTGCGAATATCGCGGGTGTTGTTAACTAACATAATGGCGGCGTTAAATAAGCCAATCGCACAGCCAAGTAGCCACGCATTCAAATTAGTATCACCTGCCTGCAAATAATAACTGCCGACCACAGCCACTAAGCCAAAAAACACAAAGGCGGCAACTTCGCCTAGCCCGTGTGAGGCTAAAGGATAAGGTCCGCCGCTGTAGCCGAGGGCGCCTAAAATCGCCGCCGCCGCTAAAATCGCTATTGGCCAACCACCGTGCCAAATCAAATAGGAACCTACTGTTAACGCGAGTAATAAGCAGAAGATCATCGCATTACGTACTTTATAGGCTGGGATCATCCCGCTTTGCGTCACGCGAACTGGGCCAATACGTTCGGCAGTATCGATACCATTTTTAAAATCAAAATAGTCATTGGCGAGGTTGACAGCGATCTGCAATAAAATCGCGCACAACATCGATGTCACGGCAATTAACCAACTGAAACGCTCAAGGTGCAGCGCCAGAATATTACCAATTAACAGGGGACCGATTGCCGCGGGTAAGGTGCGAGGTCTGATGGCTAAAATCCAAGGATTCATGATGTCTAGTCGTTATCTAAAAAGGAATGAGTAGTGAACAGCGCCATAGCATAACAAGAAATTACCCTAAAGTGAGTACTATCTAATACACGCATGTAATAGAGTTTGAATTGGCGCACAGATGTTTCGCGGTTAGGGAAAAGATTTGCCGCCAATGTCAAAGAAAATCCACATTGTCTGTGCTTTTATAGTTTATGCCGTTTACCCGTATGTCATTGGTAAAGCCAGTAACTTAACGCTGATAGAGCCTTGAGTGTAAGGCAAGTCATCGGGCTTAGCTGCCGGAGAATGAGCACGTCACCTTTATGTCAATGATAAGGATTCGATAGGATGCGTTTCGATAACCAAGTGGCGTTGATCACCGGAGCTGGCGCAGGGCTTGGGAGAGCCTATGCCATTATGTTGGCAGAGCGGGGCGCCAAAGTGGTGCTTGTCGACCAACCTAAGGTGTCCTCTAAACGCCAAAAACACCCTGATGCTGACTATAGCAATGATGAATTGCGCCAAACCCATGAGACGATTTTAAAACTCGGGGCCGAGTGCCTTTGCTTTGAGGTGGATGTCAGTCAACAGATGGATGTTCAGACTATGGTGAATAGCTTGCTTCAATGTTGGCAGGGCGTGGATATATTAATCAATAATGCCGGTGTTTATGGTGCTCGTCCTTTTGAGCATATTCAACAAGCTGAGTGGCAGCGGCAGTTTGACGTTGATGTTAATGGCAGTTTTTATCTGACTCAAGCAATATGGCCAGCGATGAAAGCACAGGGTTATGGCCGCATTTTGATGACAACGGGGGTTTCGGCACTCTTTGGTGATTTACACCAAGTCGCATTCAGTGCCGCCAAGATGGCTTTAGTGGGAATGGTAAACAGCCTATCGATAGAGGGCGAGCAATATAACATTTATATCAATAGCTTATGTCCTCAGGCATTAACGGCTATGACTCGAAAGCATTTAGCTCCTGCGATTCAACCGCTATTTTGCTTTGATACGCTGACTGCGACCGTGGCGTTTTTAGTGAGTCAAAAGGCCCCTAATGGTCAGCATTTATTGGCGGGCGCTGGCAGTGTCAGCCACGGCAGATTCGCTGAGTTTCAGTCTATCTACTTTAGTGAGGGACAATGTACGCCCGATAAACTCGTGAAATATTGGTCAGAACTTCACAATGCCTTTCCGGTTAATTTACATTCCTGTGGTGAGGATAAAGTGTTGGCTTGGTCAAAGCAGAGCGCTCTTGAGCATCATATAAAAATTGAGTAGTTCGGCGTGCGTTTTGTTAAATCGTTAACAAACACCATGCCAAGTGACTCCCTACTGGTCAGCCCTAGTCGAACTGGGTTACCCTTGGGTATTCATTGCTAATTTTCCGTAGGATCCCATGAGTCAGGTATTAGACGATCTCTTATCATTATTATCCCTTGAGCAAATCGAAATCGGGCTGTTTCGCGGTCAAAGTCAAGACCTAGGATTTGGGCATGTGTTTGGTGGGCAAGTCATGGGACAGGCCTTGAGCGCGGCTAAGCAAACCGTACCAGCAGAGCGGCAAGTGCATTCGCTTCACTCTTATTTTTTACGCGCAGGAGATGAGAAGTTACCCATAGTGTATGAAGTTGAAAATATGCGCGATGGAGGCAGCTTTAGTGCTAGGCGGGTGAGTGCAATACAAAAGGGACGGCCGATTTTTCATATGACCTGTTCCTTCCAAGAACCCGAGGTGGGTTTTGAACATCAAGCACAGATGCCGCAGGTGCCTGGCCCTGAAGGTTTATTAAATCAAAATGAGTTGGCTATGACCTTAAGGGATAAAGTCCCAGCAAGGATCCTTGAAAAGTTTATGGAAGACGCGCCAATTGAGATGCGCTTAGTCAACCCTCTGCATCCCTTCGCACCTAAAGAAACCGAGCCATATCGCTATGTGTGGCTAAGGGCGAATGGTGCAATGCCAACAGATAGTCATATCCATGAATATTTACTAGCCTATGCCTCTGACTTTAATTTTTTAGTCACGGCGGCTCAGCCCCATGGCGTGTCGTTTTTAACCCCGGGCATCCGCATGGCAACCATAGATCATGCGATGTGGTTCCACCGACCCATTAATATGGGAGAATGGTTGCTCTATAGTATCGATAGCCCAAATGCCAGTGGTGGGCGTGGGTATGTCCGAGGACAATTTTTTAATCAGCAGGGCGAGCTTGTCGCATCGACGACCCAAGAGGGGCTGATCCGTATGGTAAAAGGAAGTTAATATGTTACTGAAATTAAAAATATTTATTCTATTCTGTTTAAGCTCATTGACGATGGCTGGTTGCGTAACGGTACAACCTGAACCACCCATTATCATCAATGGTGCGGCGGGTTATTTAGAGAAAATTATCTTGCCACAAGGCAGTGAAATTACTATTGCCATTATCGATTTGAATACTCCGGGGGCCATTATTGCTCAAAAAAGCTTTAATATCGCCCGAGCGCCTGTGCCATTTAAGTTCTTATTACCCGCGCAATCAATCGATAAACGTATTAATTATGGCGTAGTGGCTATGATCAAGTACCAGGACAAGGTGATTTTCCAGACCTATGATCGTTTCCCCGTGATTAATAATGGTAAATACACCACTGAAGTATTGATGAAGGCTGTGATGATTAATCAGTAAAGCATGTGTTATTTTAAAAGCCCTTTTCGTAAGGGCTTTTTGTTTTGTAAATCGCGATTATTTTTTATTTCCTATCTCGAGCTTAATATCATTCATCTTGTTTGGTGTAGGGGTATTCGGTAACGTTGATGGCATAATGCGATTATTTATTGCGTTTATCATATGTGATTTTTAGCTATTTGAAATTATTTCATCTATAAATTTAAGTTGTTTTCTTATCTTTTAATCAGAATGCGAAACCGTTAATTCTCTCTTGATTCTCTATGCTACTTAATGGCGATAGATAACTTGTCTTTTATTTTTAAGTGGTTGCTAAAATTCCTTTTGTTTAAGTAAACAGTTTACCATTCGCTTATGTTTTAAAAATCGATTTTTTATTGAGTATGGCATGCTTATTAACTGTTTTTATGGGTAATTGTTCCGTTAATAAGGTGTTTCAATATGTATCACTCCGTGTTAAAACGCTGAGCTGAAGTTCTATTGGTAACAGAAATTTAATCGATTCCTGTACTGAATAAATATTAAAAATTGAACTTTATAGAAATAAATCGATATAGCGAAGGAAGCGACAATGAAAACAAAAATTGCACTAGCAGTGTCTATGGCTCTGCTGTCATCTGCAGCAAATGCACAGACAGTATTATCTCCAACGGGTGAAACAATACAGTTAGATATTCCAGCCGAATTATCAAATGACTCAACTCGAGGCAGATTAACCGCAGTTAATAACCAAGATGTAAAATTTATTCCTGAACCAGAATTTGCCGAAGGTGAGCATACTTATATTGTTCGCTTACGTGACAGTGCTGTCGCGAATTATCAAGGGGAGATTCCTGGCTTCAAAGCAACTAGCCCACAACATATACAGTCGACCTCACAGGCAAAAGGCACAGGAAAGACTGGCAATGTTAAACTTAACGCCGCGGCTCCTGAGGTGAAAAACTACGTTAGTTTCCTTAAGGTTAAGCAAGAGCGCTTTTTGACGAGTGCCAGCGCAGCGATTGGTACACAGCTAGAGCCATTAACCACCTACCAATATGCACTCAATGGTATCGCTGTGCGTATGACGCAGGCGCAAGCGATAAAAATGGCTGAACTACCTGAGGTGATTTATATCGAGCGTGAGCGTATTGAGCAGCTTGAAACCGATGTGAGTCAGGCACTGATCGGCTCCCCAAAGGTGTGGGACGGTAGTGCTACTGGCACCAAGGCTATGGGTGAGGGCGTGGTTGTGGCGATCATCGACTCAGGGATTAACTCTGATCATGCCTCGTTTGCCGATATTGGCGGGGATGGTTATGACCATACAAACCCCTTAGGCCAAGGGATTTATATTGGTGATTGTAAAACCGATTTTGCCAGCATGTGTAACGATAAGCTGATTGGTGTGCGTAGTTACCCTGAAATCACCGATATCTATGACGACGAAAAGATTTTTGGTGCGACGCCTCCCGCTAAAAATGGTGAAGACTACGGTGGTCATGGCTCGCATGTGGCCAGCACCGCGGCAGGGAATATCTTGCTTGATGTGCCTTATGTTGATGGGGAAGTTGGCAAGCTAGAAGGTGATGGTATAGCATCTGGTTTAAAGTTTGCGCAAATCTCTGGCGTAGCTCCCCATGCAAACATTATTGCATATCAAATCTGTAGACCTGGGGATGCGGGTGACAAGTATTCTGGTTGCCCGACTGTACCGATTCTTAAAGCCATAGATGATGCGATTAAAGATGGCGTGGATGTGATCAACTTCTCCATCAGTGGCGGTGGTAATCCATGGAATAGTGCCACTGAACAGGGTTTTTTAGCGGCGCGTAATGCGGGTATTTTTGCTGCCGTTGCAGCAGGGAATACGCGCCCAGCAACCGCAACCAGTGCCGCAATCACCCAATCACCTTATTCGACTCCCAAAAATGCCCCATGGTATACCTCGGTGGCTAACTCGACTCACAATCGTGAAGTGGTACGTGAGCTGGAATTTAATGGTAAGACATTTGAATTCACCCCTGGCTCTGGCCCTGTGCAAACCGAAGTGGTTAAAGGACTTCCAGTGTTTGCTGGCTCTGTCGATGCGACCAATGTGGAAGGTTGTAAAGTCTTCCCCGCCGATGCCTTTAAAGACAAAATAGCGGTCATTAAACGGGGAACATGCGATTTTACAACTAAAGTATCAGGTGCATTAGCTGCGGGTGCTAAAGCGGTGATCGTCTATAACCGAGATGGCGAAGGCAATGATCGTTTAAAAATGGCTTCGCTCGAGACATTAAATATACCAGCAGTATTTATTGGTAATACCGATGGCGTTGCCTTAATCGAGGCCATGGCCGCCAATCCTGCTGTAGAGTTAACTTTAACCCCGACACCGCAAGCGATTAGCCGTGAGGCCGATGTGTTATCGGCTGGCTCACTGATTGGCCCAAATGCGACCAATGATGTGATTGTGCCTTCGGTGGCCGCGCCTGGTTCGGATATTTACGCTGCTTATTCTGATCAACAATTTGGTCACGATAAATCGGGCACAAATCCTGCCGACTTTACCCTCATGTCGGGCACTTCAATGGCAAGTCCCCATGTTGCGGGTGCTGGCGCACTGTTAAAGTCGCTGCATAAAGACTGGACGCCGGACAATATCCGCTCCGCATTAATGCTGACTGCAACGACCGCTCAGGCGATGAAAAAAGCCGATGCTAAAACCGTTGCCGATCCGTTTGACGTGGGCGCTGGCCGTATTCGCGTGGATTTAGCCGCTAAAGCCGGTTTAGTGATGGATGAAAGCGCACTGAACTATGAAATTGCAAATCCCTTATTGAACGGCGATCCTCGTAAGCTCAACGTGCCTAGTATGGCTGATTCTCGTTGTGTGAATACCTGTACTTGGACCCGTACCGTAACCGCAACCCAAGATGGTAGCTGGACGGCGAAGGGCCAAGCGGTGACTGATAAGCTGGCACTAACTGTATCGCCTGAAAGCTTTACCCTGAAAAAAGGTGCGAGCCAAATCATTACTGTCACCGCCGATGTAACGCAAGTGGGTGCAGATTGGGGCTTTGGCAACTTAGTGCTCGAGTCAGCTAACTTCCCTACGGCGACTATGCCGATTGCGGCTAAGATTGGTAAGCGTAACCTGCCAAACTTGGTAAGCATTCAAGCGACTCGTAATGCGGATGAGATCACTCTTGAAGGCTTGAAGGCGGTGGATTTTGCTAGCGTGGGCGCCGAAGTGACGGGCCTCAAGCTGAGCCAAACCATTGAGTCAAGCGTGAAGCAAGACTCGAATAATGCTTCATATACAGATGATCTTGATGATGGCGTCAAAGTGTTTAAGTTTGACGTTAATGAAAATGCTCTGTATTTCCGTACCTCAATTAGTTACACCACATCGCCCGATCTTGATATGTATGTGCTACTCGATAAAAACGATGGCAGCAAACTTGCTCGAGTGGCCTCATCAGCCAGAGATGGTTCAGAGGAAAGTGTCTTACTCAATAATCCTGTTAAAGGCACTTACTATGTGATTGTGCAAAACTACACTGCTTCAACAGCCACGGCCGATGACGTGTTTGGTTTAAAACAATTGACCCTCTATGACACGGCTGAGGATAACCTCACGGCGACGCTTTCTGGCGATACCAATGACTTTGACGTTAAGCTGACGTGGAAGGACGCGCTCAAAGTCGGTGATGAAGGTTTAGCTATGCTGACCCTCACCACTGGCGATGACAAAGTAGCCCCAGTGAAGCTCCCCGTTGTCTTTGAACGTGTAGGTGATGATGTGCTGTCGCCTCTGGGCAATACGCTGAGCGGTCAGTTAACACCGGGCGTGGCTAAGATGATGAAAACCCGTATCGAAGCCAATAAAACCCAAGTAACACGCGTGTATAACTTAGAAGCTATGCTGCCTGAAGGCCATGAAGTGGCTAACATCAGCCATGACGGTAAGCAAGATGGCAATAAGATCACTTGGACGATCGAGATGCCATCGGGCGCTGAAGCGAAAGACATCAGCTTTGAGCTGGTTCCACGTAAGGCGGGTGTTGATAATGAGTTAAGCCTGTCGAACAAGGTCAACAATGCGTCGTCAGAAACCTTGACTCAGCGCTATCAGTTCGATGTTGCTGAAGTGGCGCCTGTGGCCAAGGTTGAAGCACCAACGTCAGTACAAGAAGGTAAGCCGTTGTTTATCGATGCCAGTAAATCATCGGATGCGAATAATGATCCGCTGACCTACAAGTGGACTCAGTTAGGTGGCGCAAGCTTTAATTTTGACCCCGCAGCGGCCAAATTAAACTTAGTGGCGCCAAGTGTGAATGGCGCGGCACAAACCGTATCATTCCAACTGACGGTATCCGATAACCACGGCAATAGCGATTCGAGCTTAGTATCTGTCTCTATTACCGATACTCCGCCGAAGAAGGATGACGGTGGTGCTTTTGGCTGGTTAAGTTTATTACTGCTGCCATTTGCCTTTGGTCGCCGTAAACTGCGCTAAGTGGTTCGAGCTGAAACCGGTTAACCTTAGCATGTTTAAGGGTTAACCCTGATGAGGGCCGAGATTATCGGCCCTTTTTTATTGCCTGTTTATTATCGATTTTTCATTAAAAATTCCACAAAGGCGCGGTCGGCTTGGCTGACGGGGCGCTGTTTTTTCCAGGCGATATGCAGGTTTAAAAACACTGGCGGCTCAAAGGGTTTGGCGAGAATATCGTCTTTTGGACTGATGGCCATTTCGAGCACGCTGGTGATACCAAATCCCTGCGACACAATCTGTTTGATCAAGTTAATCAGATTGGTCTCAAAGGCAATATTGGGCTTTTTACCCAAGTCTTTTGCCTGAGAGAGGATCCACTCGCGGTGAAAATAGCCAGTTTTGAACATTACCAGTTCATGGTCAAAGAAGTCGTTTAAGCTCACGGCAGAATGCTCGGCAAGTGGATGCTCGGCGCCCATGGCGATCACCATCTGCTCACGGATCAGTAATTGGCTATCAAAATCACTCTGCAGATCTTGGGCAGTAATGATAGCAATATCCACTTCTTCCTGTTGTAACATCCGCAGTGCGTCACGGGTACCGCCTTCGAATAGTGACAGCTTTAACTCGGGATATTGATGGCGAAACGCCATAAGGCGTGAGGGCAGATAGAAGGAGCCCAACATACCCGGCACCGCAATCCGCACTTCCCCTGAGGTCAAATTCGCCATGGCGCGGATTTGCGCTTCGGCCTGCTTGATTTGTTTTAGGATTAACGTGGCATGTTGATGCAGCACTAAGCCTTCGGCGGTGAGCGCGAGGTGCTTGTCATTTTTATTGCTGGTGCGATTAATCAGTGTCACTCCAAGTGACTGCTCAAGCCGTTTAATACTTTGACTCAGGGCAGGCTGCGCCATATTGAGCTTCTTGGCCGCGGCGGTAAAACTGCCAGTATTTGCAAGTGCATCTAAGTGTTTAAGTTGGCGTATATCCATGGTGTGAGCCTTTTGCTTGTGATGCACGCTTACGCGCGACAATTTGCGATAACCATGTCAGTTATAAAAATTTGCCATAACAAAAATCAATAATGTCGATATAAATTATCTATTATTGTTATGTTATGCCCAGTGCTAACCTTTGTCTATTCTTAGAGTGAGGCGTTATCGAGGCTAAAAGTGCAAGCCGTGTTAGACACTATTATCGACAATAAACAACGTGATACCCGACTGATGTGGGCCCTGTGTGTGGCTTCCGTGGTGGTATATATCAATCTGTATTTGATGCAGGGCATGTTACCGCTGATCGCCGAGCATTTTTCTGTGCCTGGCTCGCAGGCTACGCTCATTCTCTCTGTGACCAGTTTTTCATTGGCGTTTTCGCTGTTAATTTATGCGGTTGTGTCCGACAGAATTGGCCGGCATACGCCGATTGTGGTGAGTCTTTGGTTATTGGCATTGTCGAACCTGCTGCTGATTTGGGCTGGGGACTTTAATGCGCTTGTGTATGTGCGTTTTTTACAAGGCGTATTGCTCGCTGCGGTGCCTGCCATTGCCATGGCTTATTTTAAGGAGCAACTCTCGCCAAGCACTATGCTCAAAGCCGCGGGCATTTACATTATGGCCAATAGTATCGGCGGGATTGTTGGGCGTCTGCTGGGCGGGTTGATGTCGCAGTTTTTATCTTGGCAGGAGTCCATGTGGCTGCTGTTTTTAGTGACCCTAGCAGGTGTTGCCTTGACCAGTTTTTTATTGCCATCTGGCGCGGATGCTAAGGCGATATCTGGCGGGCAAACCTTGGCGCCTTCAGTCTCAAAACGGGCTCGGTTACTTCAGGATTTTTACGGCTTTAGTCACCATCTAACCGATCCACAAATGCGGTTAGCCTATGCCATCGGTGGGATCACTTTTATGATGATGGTGAATCAATTTAGCTTTATTCAACTGCATTTGATGGCGGCGCCCTACGAGTGGAGCCGCTTTCAAGCGACCTTGATTTTTTTGTGTTACTCCAGTGGTACTGTGGCCTCCTATTTTACTGCTAAGTGGCTGGCAAAATTTGGTCAGCACAAGTTATATCAATGGTCTTGGTGTTTGATGCTGTTGGGCAGTTTATTGACCCTGTTTGATACCACAGCCACCATTTGCATGGGCTTTTTGATGACGGCATGTGGATTCTTCTTAACCCACAGTTGTTGCAACTCTTTTGTGGCGATGCGCGCAAGCCGCGATCGCGCCAAGGCCACCTCGCTGTATCTGTGTTGCTATTACTTAGGCGCCGCTTTGGGCGGACCTTACTTGATGTTATTTTGGCATAAAGCCGAATGGCAAGGGGTGGTGATGGGGTCGTTAACGCTGCTTGCGTTAATTGCATTGTCAATCAGTCGTCTGCGTTACCACCAAACGAAGATGAGCCCAATTGCGGCATAAGCTGCTTTAGTGCTTGACCTAAATACCCATAGATGACTATAAAAGCAAAGGCCAACAATTCAGTGTTGGCCTTTGCTTTTGCAATTAATAAGGTAAAACAACCCCATGACCCAAGCTAAGTTTGTTGAAGGTTCAATTCTTCGCCATATTCTCGTGATGAGTTCAACCGCTGCGGTGGGGATTTCTGCGTTATTTGTAGTCGATTTACTGGATATATTTTTCTTAAGCTTATTGGGCGAACATGAATTAGCCGCGGCTGTAGGTTATGCGGGCAGTATTTCATTTTTTACCACATCAATTGGCATAGGTCTCTCCATTGCGCTCGGGGCCTTGGTGTCTCGCTCTATCGGCGCTAAGGATATCGAATTAGCGAAACGCCTATTACTTAACAGTGCGGTGGTGACCACGATCATTAGTGTGTTGGTCAGCATTGTGGTCACGACTTTTATTCCTGAGTTAGTCACGCTTGTGGGGGCCAGCGGTCATACTGCCGAGCTTGCAGAGAGTTATCTGTATATTTTGGTACCTTCACTGCCTTTTATTTGCCTTGCGATGGCCCTTGGCGGTGCGCTGCGTGCCGTGGGAGATGCAAAACTTTCGATGATGTCGACCTTAGCGGGCGGTGGTGTGAATGCCGTGCTTGATCCGATTTTTATTTTCCTGTTTGCGATGGGGATTGAAGGGGCTGCACTGGCATCAGTATTGGCTCGTATTGCGGTATTTATCATCGCGGGTCGGGGTGTTGTGGTCAAACATCAACTCCTTGGCAGGTTTAATCTTCACTATTTTAAAGCCGATCTTAAACCGATTTTCGCCATTGCAGGACCAGCCATACTGACCAACATTGCCACACCAATTGGTAATGCGTTTGTGACCCGGGCAATTGCGGATTTTGGTGATGCTTATGTTGCGGGTTGGGCGGTACTCGGCAGGTTAGTGCCTGTCACTTTTGGGATGATTTTTGCCTTATCCGGCGCTATTGGGCCTATTGTTGGGCAAAACTTTGGAGCAGGACGATTCGATCGGGTGCGCGAAAGTTTAACGAAGGCGATTCAATTTTGTACCTTGTATGTGGTGGTGATGTCGTTACTTTTGTTTTTACTTAAAGCGCAGATCGTCAGTTTGTTTGATATGAAGGGCGACAGTGCGGCACTTATTGAATTTTTCTGCAGCTATATTGCGGTGTTTTTTATCTTCTCTGGGATTTTATTTGTCGCAAACGCCTCCTTTAATAATTTGGGTAAGGCCAAATATTCCACCTTATTTAATGTGGGAAAGGCGACTTTAGGTACCGTTCCCTTTGTGTATATGGGCGCGCAGTGGGGCGGGGTTTATGGGGTACTTATCGGCCAAGTCATAGGCTCAATTCTGTTTGGTGTTTTAGGGGTTTGGGTTGCCTATCGTTTAGTTGATAAGGTCGCGTTGACATCGACCGGACATGGTGTTGCTGGCTTAGCAGCCGATGTGGACGAATTGATGACGAATGAGGTGGCACAGAATCTACCGAGTACAACTAGCCCACTTTCATCCTCCTGCGCGCAGATGGCACAATTGACGGAAGAGCAAGAAATGGAGTCTGTTATACCCTTTATTGAGCAACAGGATAATGCTAAGCGTTAATGTATGTAGTGACTAGGGCGTGTTGACGTTTCGAGATTAGATTTTGTTCGTTCTGGCAAGCACGTGCTCGCGAAACGAGGAATGATGTGTAGTTATTCTACTCAAATGACGAGCGGCTCTTATGACAGAAAGTAAGAGC
>NZ_BMOP01000005.1 GCF_014647135.1 Shewanella xiamenensis | reverse complement strand
AGCTTACGCGATGATTAGGGCTTTGAACAAACTTACTGGGCTAGGTATGCCTGAAACCCACTATGTAGCTTGATATTTGAACAATGATGAGAGTGTTGTTCGCTCACTCGATTTAGGAAACAAAGCCAGTCATTAGCACAATCATTAACGCAACTTAGCAGCTTATCACTTAGCAAACAATCGGGGAAAAGTTGAGTTAAGCCTTTGGTTGTTAAATCATTTAAACTACGCTACTCCATGTTTTAGCTCAAGAAGCTCGGCGCTAGATTAAAACTATTGGTATTATCAGGCGGGCTTAATTACACTGCGGCAGCAGCGTTATGCTTCTTAGCGAAGGCTAACGCCTTAACCCACAACCCGCTTTTTTGAATCGTTTTTATAGGAACTCGCTCGCCATTGACTCACTCTCGACGCTCAGCTCCGCGGCAAGCTAAACATCAGCAATCAAATCAGCAGTCGCTTGATGCTCCTCGTTCGATGAGCAGATTGACGAATGAGGTGCTGCGCGCTTTTGCCAACGATGGCGTGCTCGCTACGCATATTCAAGGGTTCAGTGCGCGTCAGAGTCAGGTTGATATGGCGCAAATCATCAGTGAAGCGATTGCGAGTAAGGGCAATGCACTGATCGAAGCGGGTACAGGGGTCGGTAAAACCTTCGCCTATTTAATTCCCGCTATGTTAAGTGGTAAGCAAGTGATTGTCAGTACTGGCAGTAAAAACTTGCAGGAACAATTGTTTTTAAAGGATTTACCCGCATTGACATCTATGCTTGGGATTGCGCCCAAGCTTGCGCTATTAAAAGGTCGCAATAACTATTTGTGTCAGTATCGGCTTGATAGGCAGATGCAGGAGGCCAGCCATATTGAAGCGCGATTATTGGACGATTTGCTCAAAGTCAACCAATGGGCGGGCATGAGTAAAGACGGCGATATTGGTGGCTTAACCTCAGTGCCTGAACATTCTCCTGCGCTTCCCTTAGTCGTCAGTACCAAAGAGACCTGTCTTGGCCAGCGCTGCGAATTTTATGATGCCTGTTTTACCCGCAAGGCGCGCAGCCGTGCCATGGATGCCAAAATTATCGTGGTGAACCACCATTTGTTTTTCGTCGATAGCGTTCTAAAAGACACTGGCTTTGCCGAGTTATTGCCCGATCCCGATGTGGTGATCTTCGATGAAGCGCATTTACTGCCGGATATCTGCGTCAGTTATTTTGGCCAGCAATCCTCGAGTCGCACTATTGA
This sequence comes from Shewanella xiamenensis, assembly GCF_014647135.1. Taxonomy (GTDB): domain Bacteria; phylum Pseudomonadota; class Gammaproteobacteria; order Enterobacterales; family Shewanellaceae; genus Shewanella; species Shewanella xiamenensis. The sequence continues at coordinate 240,267 of NZ_BMOP01000005.1, read as the reverse complement.
TGACTACCTGCAAAAGTTATTGCAGATTTATCAAACTGAGCTCAGCGATACGGGGCAGATTGCCCAATTTTGTCAGCGTTGTTTAGCCAAATTGAGTGACTGGCATAATGGATTGTTTTCTATTGCCGAGTCGGATTGGCGTATGCTGCTTGGCAATAAGTCAATTGCGCTAGCATCATGGGATTTACTCGCAGAGTTAACCGCGCTGCAAAAACTCTTGCTCGCCCATGTGGGGCGCAGTGAGTTATTAGATGACATTGCCGTTAAACTGGCTGACCTTAACCATAAGCTCAATCAGTTTTTCCTATGTGACAATCCACAGGCTGCCTATAGTGTTGAATTTGGTAGCCGTTTTGTGATGCTACGGATTTCACCGATTAATATTGCCCGCGAATGTCAGCAGTTATTTGTGGCTAATACCAGTTGGATCTTTACCTCGGCGACCTTACAAGTGAACCGCAGCCTAGCGCATTTTGCCAAGGAGTTAGGGATCAGTGATGCCAAGGCGCATATTTTGGATAGCCCCTTTGATTATCCGCGTCAGGCGCTATTTTGTGTGCCAAGGCAACTGGGCAATGTGGCGAATCAGCAGCAGGCACTCAAACAGTTAGTCGATGTGTGTGTGAAAGCGATTGAGGCAGCGCAGGGGCGAACCTTTATTTTGTTTACCAGTCATAAAATGCTTGAGCAAACGGCGTTGGCATTGCGAACTCGGACTCAATATCCGTTGCTGGTGCAGGGCCAAGCGGGTAAACAGAGTTTGCTCACAAAGTTTCGCCAACTGGGCAATGCTGTATTACTTGGCACCAGCAGTTTTTGGGAGGGGGTAGATGTGCGTGGCAAGTTATTAAGCTGCGTGATTATTGATAAATTGCCGTTTGTCTCGCCCGATGAGCCGCTTTACCGTGCCCGCGCCGACAATATTAGCCGTCAGGGCGGCGATCCTTTTACTCAAGTGTCATTACCTCAGGCGATTATTGCGCTCAAACAAGGGGTTGGACGTTTGATCCGTGACGAAAAGGACTGCGGCGTATTAATCCTGTGTGATAATCGGATTGTGAATCGCGCCTACGGACAGGCATTTTTAAACTCCCTGCCGCCGATGGCGCGCACCCGTGATTTAGATAAAGCCTTGGCGTTCTTGAGAACGATACCTTGACACTCGTCTTATGGTTTACTTGGGATGCTTGAATTTTTTTTATTTTTATGGAATATGAGCGAAGTATTCAGTTGTTAGATATACATTAAGGCGATACAAACGGGGATAAAAAATGCCACCTGTGAGCAATAGATGGCAAACACCCTTGGAGGTGGGTCAAGTGGCATCCTGCCAAATGGTTCCATTCAAAACAAGTTATTCTTCGTCTTTTGGCTTTAGATTTTTAGTGAGTTAATGGCATGCTTTGCAGGCATCAGCAGGTGCTTTTTCTTCATGAGCGATATGGCAATTAGTGCATGTTAAAACACCATCATGCTTAGTATGAGCTTCACCTGCGAGTGTTTTCATTTCGCCATGGCATGATACACATTGCTCATTTTCAAAAACATAATCCGCAGAAGGTGTTTTATCCTTATGGCATGATTCACAGTCTGATCTTTCTGAATGGCTGTCGGCAAGTGATGCCGCCATTAAACTAGTAGAGAAACACAGTGCACACATGAGCATCATCTTTTTAAGCATGTTATTTTCCTTCTTTTATTGTGGGTTAAATTATCATTCTCAAGCCAGCAAATAAGCTCTTATTCGATCATAAAGAGCTAGTGGCGCAATATAAGCAATGTGCAAACATTGCTTTTTTAAATGTCTAATTAGTATTTCTCTTGAAACTTATACCGCTGTTTTATTATTAATGTGTACTGAAATACATTAGGGCTTAACAGAGTTTATTAAGCTTAAATTAATAGTTTTTTGAGATTTAACTTGGCTTCTTGAATGTATAATAGATTTTTAAGGTGACAAAACGTTGATCGTTATCAAAGGTGAATGGATGAATACTTTTTTAGTTTAAAAGTATGATCAAGATTTTATTGTGGGGGCGATAAATTCGATAATCCAAATCTAAATTTTAAAATTTAGATTTTATTTTAATTTATTTAGCAATTCTAAATTATAGAAATGAATTAATTAGGGATTAACCAGATTACGATTCGTTATTTAAGCAACAAGGGTGCTTGGGTCCCTTGTTGCTTAGCACTTCAACGATTAGATTTTTAAACCCACCATCAGCTGGTCCAATTGTCCCGCGGTGGCTTGCAACTCATCACAACCCGATACTGATTGGTTCGCCGATTGCTCGACATCGTGGGATTGATTGCGAATTTCCATCAGATTGGTCGCGATTTCGTTAGCTACGGCTGATTGTTCTTCCGCAGACGTGGCAATCAACACACTCATTTCGAACACGCGGCTGCTATGGTGGGCAATCGACTCGAGATCTTTACCCGTTTGCAGTACATGCTGTTTGCCTTCACTTGCTTGACTCACGGTGCGAGACATCACTTGAGTGAGGTTACGTGTGCCTTGTTGCAGCGATTCGATCATCGATTTAATTTCAACCGTTGCAGCTTGCGTGCGGCCAGCAAGGGTTCGTACCTCATCGGCCACTACCGCAAAACCGCGACCCTGTTCGCCGGCACGCGCCGCTTCAATCGCGGCATTGAGGGCGAGTAGGTTAGTTTGTTGCGAGATAGCATTAATGGTCGAAACCACCTCATCAATTTTACTGGCGTTGTCGTTTAAGGTATTGACCGCATTTGATGCAGCAGAAATCTCATCCGACAGCACATCAATTGCGCTTACTGTGGTTTCAATATCCTTAGAACCCGCATTGACCTGTTGATTCGCCTCTTGGGTTTCGGCGGAGGATTGCTCAGCGTTGCGCGCCACTTCTTTTACCGCAGCGGTCATTTCTTCCATCGCCGTGGCTAAGGAGTCGAGGTGCTGACGTTGATTGACCGCAAGGGCTTGTCCTTGCTGAGCCGTACTTCTAAAAGATGAAACCACTTCGCGGATCTTGCTGGTGGATTCTGCTATCTGCTTCACCAAGTTGTGCTGGCGCTCGACTAGCGTGTCGATACTGATAGCTAAGATGCTGAACTCATCTTTGACTTCGAAGAAGTTTAATCGGCCTGTCAAATCCCCAGACGCCGCGCGTTTAAGTGCCATGACTGTGGTGTAGAGTGCACCGCCAACGAAGGTAGAGATGTAGTAGCTAAACAGGAAGAGCACGAATAACAGTACAGCCATCAGGCTGTAGACTAAGATATTGTCATCGGCTAAAAGGGCGTTAAGTTGACGATCATCGACGGGAATGATGGTCAGCATATTTTGATCATTAACCGAGCTAACAGCCCGATTAGGTGAACTGCTGGTATCAATACCACCACCGCTGCGCGCAAGGGTTTGTGCGCGGCTATCAGCCTCAGAAACTGTAACAATCTGAACATTCTGTAAGCCTTGGCTCAGCTGATTAGGTAAATTTTGCCGTTCTTGCTCGGGTAGCTTGCTAGAAATCTGCGCGGCGAGTTGATTGATTTTCTGGGAAGTGTCTTGGAGCCCATGCAAATGGCTTTCAAGCAGGGTATCCCTAAACTGAGTATTTAAAAATACCGCTAATCCCACAATCATAAACATCGGAACTAGGGCGAGAATTGCAAATTTGGTTTTTAAGGTCATGTGGATAAGGTATTGATCTATCCAGCGAAATTTAACTTCTTTCATTAGCGCCTCGATAAATTGGGCTGTGACCAAATGGATATCGGTCGATTTGCCATAGACTTTATGTTTTTCTGCTTAGTAAGCTGTTGCTTGTATTATTGTTGTCCAATTGCGGCATTTTTGTTTGTTTTGCAGCAATTTTGGCAAGGTACAAACATAAGTTTACAGTTTAGTTACATGTGTCGCCAGTGGTTAGTGCGTGATCACGTGACTGCTGTAAAAATCGACAAATGTCTTTCCAAGGCGATCAACTTGGAAGGTTTGTTGGGATAACACATGAATTTGCATGATAAAAACCCCGAATAAGCCCTAGTAATATGCCGCTCGCTCGCGTAAAATTTCTCTCCTTTTATTTCGTTATAGCTAGCAAAGCGTCTGGCATTAACGCCCGATAACCTGAGCACCGAAATAGCCTGAAAGTTTGGCGCCCATAGCACTTGTTTATCAAGCGCGACTATGCAGTGGAAGAGAAAATGCAGCAGTTAACTGAGATCGTAGAACAAGCCTTAGTCATTATTGACCAGGCCAGTGATCTAAAAGCACTGGATGATATCCGTGTCGATTACCTAGGTAAGAAAGGTAAGATCACCGACATGATGAAAATGATGGGCAGCTTAAGTCCTGAAGAAAAACCCGCTTTTGGTCAGGCGGTCAATGATGCGAAACAGGCCATTCAACAGAAATTAACTGAGCGCATCGACGTCCTGAGAAGTGCAGAGCTAGAAGCCAAATTAATTGCCGAAAAGATTGATGTGACGCTACCTGGCCGCACTATCGAAATCGGCGGTTTACACCCAGTGACGCGCACCATTGAACGTATCGAAACCTTTTTTGGGGAATTAGGGTTTTCGGTAAAACAAGGCCCTGAAATCGAAGATGATTTCCATAACTTCGACGCCTTGAATATCTCTGAGCACCACCCAGCGCGTGCCGACCACGATACGTTTTATTTTAATCCTAAGCTGATGCTGCGTACCCAAACCTCGGGCGTGCAAATTCGTACAATGGAAACTGAAAAGCCGCCACTGCGGATTATTTCACCGGGTCGTGTGTATCGTAACGATTACGACCAAACTCACACACCAATGTTCCACCAAGTGGAAGGTTTGCTGGTCGATGAAAACGTTAACTTCGCCGAATTAAAAGGCGTGTTGCATTTAGAAGTGTTAGGCTGCGGTATGGTGCACCCAAATGTGCTGCGTAGCGTGGGCATCGATCCAGAAAAATACTCTGGTTTTGCTTTTGGTATGGGCGTTGAGCGTTTAACTATGCTGCGTTACGGCGTAAACGATCTACGTGCGTTTTTCGAAAACGACCTGCGTTTCCTGAAGCAATTTAAATAACGGAGCTGTATAGCATGAAATTTAGCGAATCTTGGCTTCGTGAGTGGGTCAATCCTGCTGTTAGCCGTGAAGCATTATCCCACCAGATCACTATGGCTGGCCTCGAAGTCGATGGCGTTGATGCCGTGGCTGCCGAGTTCAACGGCGTTGTGGTTGGTGAAGTGGTCGAATGTGGCCAGCACCCAGATGCAGACAAACTGCGCGTGACTAAAGTCAGTGTCGGCAGTGGCGAGCTTATCGATATCGTCTGCGGCGCACCAAACTGCCGTCAAGGCTTAAAAGTAGCCGTAGCAATGGTCGGTGCCGTACTGCCAGGCGATTTTAAAATTAAAAAGGCTAAGCTGCGTGGTATGCCTTCAGAAGGCATGCTGTGTTCATACAGCGAGCTGGGTATTGATATCGATAGCGATGGCATTATCGAACTGCCATTAGATGCGCCATTAGGCAAGGATTTACGCGAGTATCTCCAGCTTGATGATGCTGTGATTGAAGTGGATTTAACCGCTAACCGTGCCGATTGCTTAGGCATGGTAGGTTTGGCCCGTGAAGTTGGCGTGTTAAACCGTCAAGCGGTAACCGAGCCACAGTGGCAAGCCGTGACGCCAAGCACTGATGCCAAAGTGGCTATTAATGTCAAAGAAACCGCAGCTTGCCCACGCTATTTAGGCCGTGTGGTGAAAAATGTGAATGTAAAAGCGGCAACGCCTCTGTGGATGCAGGAAAAACTGCGTCGCAGTGGTATCCGCTCAATCGATCCTATCGTGGATATCACTAACTTTGTGTTGGTTGAATTCGGTCAACCTATGCACGCCTTCGACCTTGCCAAACTGACTGGCGATATCCAAGTGCGTTTAGGTAATGGTGAAGAGAAAATCACCCTGCTCGATGGCAGCGAAGTGACTATTCCAAACGACACTCTAGTGATTGCCGACGATGCGCGTCCATTAGCGCTTGCTGGTGTGTTTGGCGGTGAATATTCGGGTGTGAGCGACACTACCCAAGACATACTGCTTGAATGTGCGTTCTTCGCGCCGTTAGCGATTATGGGTAAATCACGCCGTTTAGGTTTGCATACCGATTCATCACACCGCTTCGAGCGTGGTGTTGACCCAGAGATGCAACACAAAGTCATGGACCGTGCGACTCGCTTAGTACTGGATATTTGTGGCGGTGAAGCTGGCCCTGTGGTTGAAGCTAAATCTGACGCTGACTTACCAAAACCTGTGCAAATCTTATTGCGTCGCAGCAAGTTAGATAAAATTCTCGGTCACCATGTTCCCGATAGCGACGTGGTTGAAATCCTCGAGCGTTTAGGTTTTAGCGTAGTCGCAGGTGAGGGGTGCTGGCAGGTTACGACCGCCACTTACCGCTTCGATATGGCGATTGAGGAAGACTTAATCGAAGAAGTGGCCCGTATCTACGGTTACAACAACATTCCAAACGTTGCGCCCGTGGCGTCACTGCGGATGTCAGACCATAAAGAAACCGACTTAAGCCTCAAGCGCGTACGTTCGCTGTTAGTGGCCCGTGGTTTCCAAGAAGCTGTGACTTACAGTTTCGTCGATCCTAAGCTGCAAAATCTGGTTCACCCAGGTGAGCAAGCCATGGTGTTACCGAACCCGATTTCTAGCGAAATGTCGGCCATGCGGTTGTCGATGTTCACTGGATTATTGACTGCGGTTGGCTACAACCAAAGTCGTCAACAGGGTCGCGTGAGACTTTTTGAAACTGGCCTGCGCTTTGTTCCTGATATTCATGCAGAATCCGGTGTAAGACAGCAAGCAATGCTCGGTTGCGTCATTACAGGGCTTCAAAATGACGAACATTGGTCAATGGAATCGAAAACCGTTGATTTTTTCGACCTTAAAGGTGATTTAGAAGCAATTATCGGCTTGACAGTTTCCGCATCAGAATTTAGCTTTAGAGTAGCGACGCATTCTGCTCTTCATCCAGGGCAATGTGCTGAAATATTGAGAAATGATCGAGTGATCGGTCATATAGGTGCTATCCATCCTAGTTTGGAGAAGCCTTTTGGACTCAATGGTAAAACCATCGTTTTTGAGTTGGAATTGGATGCTTTATTGCATACCAGTTTACCGCTAGCCCAAGCTGTATCTAAGTTCCCGGCTAATCGTCGTGACATCGCAGTAGTCGTAGATGAAAGTGTATCTGCAGGCGATGTAATGAAATTGATAAGAAAAGTTGGCGAAAATCAGTTGGTTGGCATAAACTTGTTCGATGTATACTTAGGTAAAGGTGTTGAGCCCGGCAAGAAGAGCTTGGCGATAGCACTTACATTACAAGACACTACTCGTACACTTGAGGAAAAAGAGATCGCTGAAACTGTAGATTCAGTTGTTTCTGCCCTGAAGACCGAGTTCAACGCATCGTTGAGGGATTAAAGTATGGCACTTACCAAAGCCGAAATGGCAGAACATCTTTTTGAAACACTCGGTATAAACAAGCGTGTAGCCAAAGAGATGGTTGAGTCGTTCTTTGAAGAAATTCGAGGCGCACTTGAAAGTGGTGAGCAGGTCAAGTTATCTGGCTTTGGCAACTTTGACCTTAGGGATAAGAATCAAAGACCGGGAAGGAACCCAAAAACAGGCGAGGATATCCCGATTTCCGCTCGCCGTGTCGTGACCTTCCGTCCCGGCCAGAAACTGAAAACTCGCGTAGAAGCTTCTAACGCGGGCAAGTAATTTTAGATGTTCGACAGTAAAGCCACTCCTTCGTGAGTGGCTTTACTATTTTCTTTTTATGGTGAATGACTTTTCCACTGTCTGAGGTGATTTCTTTGTCAAGACAGCCCAAACATTTTGACCGACGTTTTCAACTGGCGTTATTGCACCCTAAATATTGGGTTACTTGGTTGGCGATCGGTCTATTAGTGATTTTTGGGATCATGCCCGCGTGGCTGCGTGATCCTATTGCTAGAACCTTAGCCAAACTGGTGGCGCCTATTGCGAAAAAGCCGATAAGTATTGCCAGGGCGAACTTAAAGGCGTGTTTCCCTGAAAAATCCGCCGCAGAAATAGAAGCCTTAATTGATGACAACGTGCAGAACTTCGTATTAGTGCTGTTATCGCAAGGTGAGCTGTTGGTACGATCTAAGGCGCATTTACGCCGCCGTGTGAATCTGATGGGCTTTGAGCATGTACAAGCGGCACAAGCAGTTGGGCAGCCGGTGATATTTATCATGCCCCATGTGTGGCCTATTGATTATGCTGGGCTGAGGTTAAACCTCGACTTGCCTATGGTCACTATGGCAAAGGCCCATAAAAACGCCTTATTTAACTGGTTTAATAATCGGGTACGTAGCAGTTGTGGTGGCCACGTTTATATGCGAGAGGCCGGAATTCGCGCCTTATTAGCAGAGCTTAAGCAGAACAATAGCTTTTTCTACCTGCCCGATGAGGATTTAGGCCCAGATCAGAGTGTATTTACCCCGTTTTTAGGCACAGTCAAAGCGACATTACCCGTGGTTGGCCGATTAGCTCAGGCGGGAAATGCCCAAGTGCTGCCGGTGAAAATTGGTTATAACCAAGCTTCGCGCCAGTTTGATTTAACTGTGATGCCCGCCATTGCCGCCGAAGATATGGTCGGTAAGGAAAACGAGGCGTTAGCACTGAATAAAGCGGTTGAGCAAGTGATACTCGCTTATCCAGAGCAGTATATGTGGTTCCTAAGATTGCTAAAGACTCGCCCTGAAGGGCAAGCCTCAATTTATCAGTAAGCGTTTATCGTTTATTGTAAACCCGAATAAAAATGGCTTTTAGTGTGTAGACTTAAAGCCATTTTTATCACTGAAGCCGTGCTTGTAATCGATTAAATATCCTCTGCCTGCTCCATTTCGAGCTGCATCAGTAGCATATCTTCACCCTCTAATACCCGCGTATGATAACTGTTACAGGCGGGGCACACGATTGAACGCTCATCGAGCACCGACTCTTGTTGGCAATCTGCACATTTGATCACCAGTGGCTGTAGTGTCATGTAAAGCTCGGCTTCGCGGCAGATCCCATCGAGTTTAAAGGTCTCAAACGCCGTTTGAAGTAGGGAGGGTTCGACACCGCTCATCACGCCGAGTTTGATTGCTACCCGAGTAATTTTAGTTGCTTGATTTGCCCGTGCATGTTGTTCGCACTGTTCAATTAAGGCGCTTACTATAGAATACTCGTGCATTAACAAATCCTTGGTAGCAGTTCACCTTGAGGCAAGTCTAAGTAACGTTTGGTATTCCATGGCGTTCTTAAGATCACTTTTCCGGGTAATTCGTCGCTGACAGTGCCAATAATTGCCGCGCTTTCGCAGTGACCAAAACGTTGCATAATTTCCAACGCACCAAGGGCGATATCGTTGGGAACGGCCAAGATAAAGGTGCCTTCATTGGCTAAATCCATTGGCTCAAAGCCATAGAGTTCACATAAGCCTTTGACCTCATCACAAACTGGTATGCTCGCCTCATTGACTGTGATGCCGACATTGGCGGCAACGGCCCATTCATTTAATACGGCAGAGAGCCCGCCGCGGGTTGCATCGCGCATAGCATGGAGTGGAATATTAGCAGCGATCAATTGCTCTACGACTGGCCAGAGCGTGGCACAATCGCTTTGTAGCGTGGACTCGAGGGTAAGACCCTCACGCGCCATCAAAATAGCCGCGCCATGGCAGCCGACATCACGGGAGACAATAATCGCATCGCCGGGCGCGACATTGGCCGCCGAGATATTCGGACGTAAAATGCGCCCAATGCCTGATGTATTGATAAACAAGCCATCGGCGCAGCCCTTAGGTACTACTTTGGTATCGCCACAAACAATTCTAGCCCCACTTTGTTTCAGCTCTTTGGCCATACTGCGTACAATTGTGGTTAAGTCTTTGAGCGAAAAACCTTCTTCGATGATCACGCTACAGCTTAAATATTGAGGCTCAGCACCCATCATGGCGAGATCGTTAACAGTGCCAGCAATCGCCAGCTTACCGATATCACCACCGGCAAAAAACAACGGTGATACAGTGAAAGAGTCCGTCGTAAAGGCCGTCGCACCCTGTAATTCAAGTTTTGCGGCGTCTTCTTCGCTACGAAGAATGGGATTATCGAACTCGGCAAAAAACAGCTCGCGGATGAGTTTATTCATCTCTTTACCGCCACCACCGTGGCTGAGTTGAATCGCTTTCTCTTTGGTTGATACATCAGCCATGATGTTGCTCCTTGCTATCGGTACCTTGATAGCGGTAATAAGCATTACAAGCGCCTTCGGAGCTGACCATGCAGCTACCAAGAGGGGTTTCGGGATTGCAGCCGCGGCCAAAGACTTTGCAGTCCTTCGGTTTGGCTAGTCCACGTAGAATATCGCCGCACTGGCAAGCCTTATGATCATCAATCTCTTTGACGGGCAATCTGTCTTTAAAGCGCAGCTCTGCGTCCCTGTGGGCGTATTCATCCCTTAATTGCAGCGCCGAGTTGGGGATTGGTCCAAGCCCGCGCCAACGAAATTGCGGTCTGATCTGGAAAAACTGTTCAACTTTTGCCTGTGCGGCAAGATTACCTTGCTCAGATACAGCGCGACTGTATTGGATATCGAGTTCTGCCTTGCCTGCGGCCTTTTGACGCACGATACGCAGGATAGACTCCATAACATCCACGGGCTCAAAACCAGAGACCACTACCGGTGTGCCGTATTGCTCTACGGCCGGGCGATAGATTTTGGCGCCACTGATCACACTGACGTGTGCTGGGCCAATAAAGGCATTGACCCTCGCATTAGGATCGTGCATCACGGCATCAATTGCGGGTGGGACTAATACATGGTTGATATGAAAAAACAAATTCGCCAGCTTTTCCTGCTCGGCCAGTTGCAACAATATTGCCGTCATTGGGGTGGAAGTTTCAAATCCAATGGCGAAAAACACCACGGTTTTATTTGGATTATCACGGGCAATTTTGAGCGTGTCTAAAGGGTCATAGATAGGCCGAATATCACAGCCTTTGGCTCTGAAACTGGCAAGTGAACCTTGGGAGCCGGGGACGCGGATCATATCGCCTAGCGTCACTAAAATCACATCTTCCTGCTGGGCAAGCACTGCGGCTTGATCGATCCGCTCTTTAGGCATAATGCATACAGGGCAACCGGGGCCGTGGATAAACTCAATGTTATCCGGCAGCAAATCCAGTAAGCCGTATTTCATGATGGTGTGGGTATGGCCGCCACACACTTCCATAATGTTGATTTGTTGATCGAGTGAGTGAGCGACCTGGGCAATATCCTTTGCAAGCGAGGCAATGGTTTGGGGATCGCGAAAGCCTTGATAAAGTTGTTTTAATTCAAGCATGTTCAATCCTTGTCGCAGTGTATCGTCTGTGGTTTGTGATCGTTTACAACTGCGGCTGTTGCTTAATGCGTGGTTTCATTTTCAAGTTTTGCGACTATCTCTTGATATAATTCAAGGCTTTGCAGAGCATCATTGCGATCAATTTTATTCATCACAAAACCGATATGAATGAGCACATAATCACCAATAGCCAAGGGTTCAGTCATAAGATGGCTGCTGACATCGCGTCTTACGCCTAAGGTATCGACGGTTACAGATTGGCGCTCGTTATCAACTGCTACCACTTGTGAGGGGATTGATAGGCACATTATTGTGGCTCTCCCACAGTGTTTCGGCGCAGATTTTCATTTAGCCAAGCGGCAACGGCATGCATGGAATCGCCATTTTTAATTGAGACTTCGAGTATTTGAGTGTACGGATTGAGTTTTTTAAGCTGGGCTTTGGCCTCGTCGACACTAAAATCGAAGTAGGGTAATAGGTCACATTTTGTGATCAGAACCAGGTCAGCACGGCGGAACATTACTGGATATTTTTCAATCTTATCATCGCCTTCAGGAACGGAGAGCAGCACGATATTTTTATGGGTGCCCACATCATAACTGGCGGGGCAGACGAGGTTGCCCACGTTTTCCACAAAGCAAATATCTAACCCTTCCAGCGGCAAGTGATGCAAAGCACCATGCACCATAAAGGCGTCTAGGTGGCATGCACTGCCAGTTTGAATTTGATGGGCTGTAATGCCCTTTGCGATTAAACGGTCAGCATCACGGGAGGTCTCTAAATCGCCTTCAATAACGGCGTAATTAAGTTTTGTGTACTCTTTTAAGTGCTCAAGCAAGGTCGTTTTGCCGCTACCTGGGCTACTCATTAGATTGAAGGCGGTAATATGGTGAGCCTCGAAATGGGCACGGTTGTGGGCAGCTTCTACATCATTTTTATCGAGAATTTTATGGATCACCGACAAGGTTTTTTTATCGTTAAGCTGAGGATTGGTATGCAATTCCTGATGTTTATGGCTGTGTTCGTGGGAATGACCTGTATGGTGATCATGCCCTTGTTGAATCGCAGAGTGGCGGGGTAGAGAGCAGCCGCAGTCTTTACACATCTTGTCATTCTCCTTGTTCTCGTCACAGATTTGAGCTGTTGTCCGAACAATATGGTGATGCTATCGAATAGGGTTAATTTGATTACGCTAATGTTAAGTGTGATACAAATCCTTAAAGGAATCTTTGATGTTCGTCAGGTTATTAGGTCGTTTTGACCCTGATCAATCAGATTTTGGCCATTTGGTCACGGCGCATATCAAGCTCTACGCAGATCTGTCATAGCAGCGGTTTATTTGTGGTTTTTATCCATTGCCTCTTGATGAATTCCATACCAAAGCTGGCCAAGGGCGATACCGCCATCGTTAACGGGGATATGTTTGTTGGGGAGCACGGTATTGCCTTGGAGATGAAGTTTACTGAGGCAATATTCGAGCAGATATTGGTTTTGAAATACTCCGCCACATAGCGCAATCGGCAGTGATGGATAGCGCGCAGCATAACTACAAATAGCATCTCCAAGACTATGCAAAAACGCGCGGGCGATAATGCTTTGCCTGTGGGAGGAAAGTGGCGCCTCAGTGATGTGCACGATAAGCTGTTTAAACAGTTGGCTACTACACCAAACTTGCACTTGTTGCGGGTCATCCTCTGATGAACTCAGCGGTAAATTAAGGATAAGTGGCGGTAGATGTTGTTTATCGGCGCGTCTTGCTGCGGCTTCTATCAGCATGCCCGCTTGGCCTTCAAATTGTGTGGTGTCAATCAATCCTAAGGCGCAGGCGAGAGCATCAAATAATCGGCCAACTGATGAGCTTTTAATCGTATTGCCACTTTGCCAGATCCGGTGCAAATTGCTTAACGTTAAGGGGGGCAGGCTTTTTAGGATCGGTAACTCTAAGGTTTGTACCGCCGCTAAACTCATTTGTTCAAACAGCAGTGCCAGTAATAATCGCAGAGGCTGTTTTATTGCTTGCTCACCGCCGAGTAGGGAGATGGCTTCAAAATGGGCTAAGCGCTCTGCTTTGTCTAACCTGGTTAATAACACCTCACCGCCCCAGAGACTGCCATCATCGCCAAGACCGGTACCGTCAAAACTAAAGCCTAATACCGGATCTTGGTATTGATTGATGGCCATGACGCTAAGCACGTGGGCATGGTGATGTTGCACGCTTAAGGTTTGGATTGAACCAGAGGCTCCACTCTGTGTATCAAGGCTTTTTTGTTGCTGCGCTTCTGCCCAGCGCGATGGTGCGTAGTCTGGGTGCTTATCATGGACAATCAGCTCGGGACTGAAATGATACAGGCGCGCAAAGGTGCCTAAGGTGCGCTCGAAATACTGCTCGGCACTGACACTAAAAAGATCGCCAATATGCGGACTTAAAAATACATTTGCACCAAATCCGAAAGCGATAGCATTTTTTTGCTGTGCTCCCACGGCGAGGATTGAGCGTGTTAGTGGCGCAGTTAATGGAAAACTTAATGGCGCATAACCCCGCGCTAGACGCAGCACTTGTACCTGCGGCGTATTGCCATTTGGCTGTTGAATAAGTTGCACAACACTGTCATCACAGCCGTTGAGTATCGGTCGGTTATGATCGACGATAGCATCCACCACATGCCCAAGTTGGCTGATAAGCGCATCGCAATCGGTGATAATGGGCTCGCCCGACACATTGGCGCTGGTGGCCACTAGCGGGCCATTAAATTGGCTAAGCAGTAAGTGATGCAGTGGCGTATAAGGTAAAAATACGCCCAGCTTGGGGATATTAGGTGCGATTTCGGGGCTAAGGTCATGCTCATCCAACGCTTGCATCAATACGATGGGCCGTTCCGGCGAGCTTAAGGTTTGCCACTCCGCCTCCGTGCCCGTAACGTACTGTTTTGCCATTTCAATACTAGGCATCATTACCGCCAGCGGCTTCGCCTTACGCTGTTTTCGCTGCCGTAGTTGACTCACTGCGAAGCTGTTTCTCGCGTCACACATCAAGTGGAATCCACCGAGCCCTTTTATGGCGAGGATGTGTCCTTTTGCAAGCTTATCGGCCGCGGCGGCCAATACCGCCATGCTGTTGTTTTGCGAGTGGAGCAAGGGCGTCAATGCGATTAGCTCACCCTTAGGTGTTTTTAAACTCAGGTGTGGGCCACATTTTGGGCAACTGACTGGCTGAGCGTGGTATCTGCGATTTAATGGATCTTGATAGGCCTTGGCGCAATCGGGGCACATAGCGAAATCCGCCATGGCGGTATGATGGCGATCATAGGGTAAGGCATTGATAATCGTATATCTTGGGCCGCAATTGGTGCAATTAGTAAAGGCATAGCCAAAGTGGCGATCCTGTGGATTGCACATATCGTCGAGGCAATCCTGGCAGGTACTTTTGTCGGCCGACACGGCAACGAGTGCTGCTAAGCTAGGGTCTTTTGTGCCATCACTTTGGCTATCGCTTTGAACAATCTCGAAGCGTGTCTCCGCTAATTTTACCGCTAGCTGTCCATGGGTTATATGGTCGATACGTGCCAGTGGTGGCGGGTTAGTTGCTAACTCTTGGATAAAAATATCCAGTTTTGCGCTCGGTCCTTGCAGTTCTATCATCACGCCCTTGGCATTATTGAGTACTGTGCCAGTGAGTTGCAAATCGGTTGCCCAGCGGTAGACAAAAGGCCGAAAGCCCACGCCTTGTACTATGCCAGTGATATGCAGTTGGCGACGTTCAATCATATCCTGTTGGTTAGCGGATGAGGCTGCTTGTTTCAATTTCAGTCTTCTTTTAGGTTTGGCTGCAACATTAGAAGATAACAATCTATCCTCTAATGTTGCGATATCTCTGGAGCAAACACGAATGTTAAGTATTTATCCAAGGGTGTTTAATTGCCGGTGCTTAACATACAGCGCACCTACAGCAAGGTTATCTCCCTCTAAATCGAGACTACGATTGACCAGTAACGGGAAGTTTTTACCTAAGCGTAAACTCATGCGTTTACAGAGGGTTTCGTTAGCTAACTCATTACCCGCTAAAGCAATTGTCTGAACTCCAATATTTAAGTCTATATGCTCAAGCCAATTGGCAAGGTAATCGGCGAGGGAGTCCTGCATCGCAAAAGCCAGTTGGCTTGGGTCGCTGTGGCCAGCCACTCTAAAGCTCAACAGTGTGCCAAGGGTTTTGCACCAATTAAGGCTTCGATGGGCTTCGCCTTTGGTGAGAGGGTAATCGATGCGCGGCGCATTAGCGCCCTGATAACGCATGGCTGCCGCCATGAGTGCATCGCTCAAATAGTCTTGTGACTGGGTTTCTTCCTGCGGGTTCAAACCAATCAATATCGCGGCAATTGCCCATAGGCTCTGAAGATTATCGCGTTTGCCGTTAAGTTTTAGGCTCAGCAGCTTTAAGTAGTCTTCTGGAAACAAGCTCTTAAATTTTTGCGCGACGGCTTTTTGTGGACTGCTGTCGAGGCAATGGAAAATCTCGTAACCATTGTCGGGCAGTTCGGGCAGGGCAAAAAACAGTGAAGTGTCGCCTTTATTATCGCAGGTGACAATTTGGCTCGGATGATCATGGCTTAAGTAAATCACCGCCGCATTTTTGGCTTGCTTATGGCTGGTAAATTTACCATTTAGCAGTGCAGCAAAGAGCGCTGCATCGGTAATTGTATGATCTTCTTGATCACCTTCGTAATTCGTTTCACTCTCTACAGAGGATAAGACTTGTACGCTAAGCGTGCCTTGGTGCGAGCGTGTTTTTTTATGCGCTTGCCATTGTGCTTTAAAACCGAGAAAGCGAATGTCTTCCCTTAACGGCTCCGGCGCATTGAAATGTTTGCTGATGTTATTAGCATTATCTCCATCTTGGTGGGACAACTGGGCCCATGCGCCATCAACCCAAGCTAATTTGGGCCTATGGTGCTGACCTTGAAGATAAACCCAATCAATTCCTTTTTGCCGCAAAATTTCGCTAAGGACCGCTACCACGCGACTATAGCCAAAACAAATATCGTATAGCGGCGCAAATAGTTTTTGGTGATCTTGAATGGGTCTTGCGCAAATAAGTGGTTTTTCAATGCTGGATAGCGCAACGACTTGATGATCCTTTAAGCAAAAATGCGCATTTAAGGTGTTTGGATTACAGATCAGCAGTTGTGGTCTGCTGGCATCGCGAGCAAACGGTTCTAAGCTTAACGCTATACCTTCACAGCTTAACGCTAATGAGCCTTGGGTTATTAACTGCTCAGCCATGGCTTTAAGATCGGTTAGCGTGAGGGCTTTTTGGGCAGGGGTTAAGCGGGTTTCACCGTGGCAACAGGAACAGGTTAAATCAATAGCACCAAATTGCGCCGCTTGATTATCGCCAAACAGGGGATAACATTGCTGGCAAAAAGCGGCAACCGATTTATCCATTTGGGGATCATGAGTCTCCAATAAGGTACGCTGGCCTTGTGGCTCATCGATAACTTTAATGCCTGAGTCAACCAACCAAACAGACATTAAAAAGTCAGCGGCAATCGCATCGGCCAATTGCTCTAGCGGCGCTTGTTCACCTTGGGCTTCAATAAAATAGGTTTGTGGACCAAAATCATTGTGGTTGTCGCAACCAATGCTAATATTCAGCGCATCATAATTTAGGTATTGATTACATAAATGCGCATATAAGGGCACCTGACGTGAGCAGGTAAAATCAAATCTGATGTTTTTCATCTTCTATATTTTCACCAAGAGTGACACCACGTTTATAGGAGTCGGGGATCAGCGAGTCGATACTATGATCGGCAATGCGTGTCGCAGTGAATCCAAGGGAGGCTAAGTGGGATAACAGGGTGCGCTCCATCAAAGGAACTGCGGATGCAACTTTGGGGGTGAGGCCGAGTGTCATAGGTTCAAGCACGGTTGGAGTAACACCTAATACAAAGGTTTTTGGCCTGTCGCCAACCATTTCCATCATGTTTAGGGTTTGTAGCATTTCGACTTCATGGGCGCTGCCTTGCCAGTCAATTTCCTGCGGGGCTTTATCAAAGTCGAAGAAATAGACCTCACCCGCTTCGACGCCATTGGCATTGACAGTATCGACCACGATCAAATAATCGTATTGGCAAATAATCGGAATGAGTCCCTGGGCTAAAGTGCCGCCATCGAGCATCTCGAGCTGATGGGACTCGTGCGTAAACTGATAATTCTCAGTGATGTAATTGACAAAATGTACGCCGATGCCTTCATCGGCGTACAGGACATTGCCAATACCCAGTAGCAATATCTTCATTGGACTCCTAGTGGTGTGAGTCTGGTTTCGGGTAGTCGTAACCAGAGACAATTGAGTCAACTGAGTTATGTTTGAAGCGTATCCCTGACCAAACCGCCATATAGACGTGGATAACTACAAAGATAACGAATGCCCAAGTGAGGTAGTGATGCCAAATTCTCACCTGTGCCAGCCCGCCCATTTGTGCGGTGATCCAAGCTGCACTGCTCCAAAGCATGCCACCTAAACCTTCATGGTAGACATTGGCATACAGTACGAGACCAGTAATACATATCACAAGCGCAACAAAGGAGATTGCTACATAGGTCACAAATTGCAGTGGCCCGTAAACGCCAGCTTTATGTAAATGTCCCATCCAAATGTAAGATTTTAGTTGGGTAATCCAGCTCTTAATGCTCATCACATCACGAAACGAGCGTCGCTCGATATCGCTACGACTGAAAAAATACAAGTAGAAGCGGGCCAAGGTGACTGCGGTTAAGATAAAACCGCAGATCAAATGGGCAAAACGGATCCAACCTTGTACTAATACATCCGTACTTTCGGGCGCCACAAGAAACGGCCAAGCAATATAGAATCCGGTGATCACCAGCACTAAAATCGTCAGTGCCCGTAACCAGTGGAAAATCCGTATCGCAGGACTAAAAACCAGTGTCCGAATGCGGGTTTCAGAATGGTTCATGTTGCGTTCCCTCCCTCGTTGTTATTGACCATTGGGGCTGACACGGAACTCGCTCAATGCCTGACCTTTAAAATCCATCACGTGTACAGAACACGCCATGCAAGGGTCAAATGAGTGAATAATACGTATCACCTCAAGGGGTTTAGTGGGATCTTCCAGTTTCAAACCAATCAGTGAGGCTTCATAGGGACCAATCTTGCCATTAGCATCCACGGGACCTGCGTTCCAGGTAGTAGGCACTACGGCTTGATAGTTCTCAATGACACCATTTTTGATTCGGATCCAGTGGCTTAGCATGCCGCGGGGCGCTTCAATCATGGCGTGACCCACATACTCTTTACTTGGATCGATATGGGGTTTCACATAGGTGGTTTCATCTGACTGAATGTTTGTTAACAAGGCATCGAAGGTTTTCAGGCCTTCCTGCGCGACGATCACGGTTTGCAGCATCCGCGCAGCCGTGCGGCCTAGGGTAGTGAAGAGTGCTTCTACTGGGAGACCTGTGCGTGCAAGCAAAGCATTGACGGCATCGACCACCACTTTATTGCCACGGGCATAACTGACTAATAAACAAGACAGTGGGCCCACTTCGACAGGTTCACCTTGATAACGAGGTGATTTCACCCAAGAGTATTTACCATCACCATCTAAGGTTGGCAGTTTGCCATAAACCGTATCCCGCTCAACAAAGCCGGTATAGTTTGGAATGGTGGTGCCATCATACGGATGTTGCGGCGCATCAGCATTGTACCAAGCGTGGCTGACATCTTCGGCGATAAGATCAGGGTTAATATCACTCACACCTGCTAAATCGCCATTCATTATCACGCCTTGGTCGAACATATATTCGCCATTAGCGAGCACAAAGTCATGGGTAGCCATGAAGTTTTTAACATTGACGCCGCCTAGCACGCTAGGCTCAGTACCAAAGGCTTCGGCTGCCATCACGATATCGGCTTGATAAGCACGCAGGATAAAGTCTGTTACGATTGCGTGTTTTTGCTTCCATTCTTGCAGACGTGCAGGGCTCAACATATCGCGTACAGAAGTCACGCCACCGACAACTAATGATTGAGGATGTGGCTGTTTACCGCCGAATATTGCAAGCATTTCGGCGGCAACTCTTTGTACTTCAAGGGCTTTAAGGTAGTGAGATAGAGCAATCAGGTTTTGTTCAGGGGTAAACTTATAGGTGCCATTACCCCAATAAGCGTTGGCGAATGGACCAAGTTTTCCGGTTTCTACAAAGCCTTTTACGCGCTCTTGCACAGCCCTTAATTCACCTTCTCCAGCGGCGATAGGTTTATCGGTATATTTGAGGGCGACTTGGGCGGCCTTAGCGGGGTCTGCACTGAGTGCTGAAACCACATCGACCCAATCTAAGCCATGGAGATGATAGAAGTGCACTATATGGTCATGCATATAGAGCGATGTTTGCATCAGCGAGCGAAGATACTTTGCATTCAAGGGAATTTGAATCCCTAAAGCATTTTCCACCGCTTCGGTACCACAGCGATAGTGCGAATAAGTACATACACCACAGATACGTTGCACAATGAGGCCCACGTCCATAGGCGTACGGCCTTTGAGAATAACTTCAATACCACGCCATAACGTAGAGGATGACCATGCTTTGTTGATGACATTATTCTCATCAACTTCAACTTCGATACGTAAGTGACCCTCGATACGGGTGATAGGGTCGATAACAACGCGCTTGCTCATGGGTTATTCCTCCAGCGGCTTGGCAAAAATACTGGCAACAGCGTGGGCTCCAATGCCAACGACTGTCGCGCCTAAAATCACCGCACCGACGGTGTCTGCGGTTGCATCCAATCCATGGAGCAGTTGACGACCAAGGGGTTTCTCAAAGTCAGCCATATCATCCCAGAAATTAGGTTCTGAGCAGCCCATACAACCATGACCAGCTAACACAGGCCAACTGGTATGGTGATTGAAGCGTTCAGTGGGGCAGTTGTTATAGGTATAAGGTCCTTTACAGCCCACTTTATAGAGGCAGTAGCCTTCTTTTGCACCGTGATCGCCAAATTCTTCAACGAATTCACCGGCATCAAAACGGCCACGACGTTCACAGTTATCATGTACCCGTGCGCCATAAGCCCATTTTGGACGATTGAACATATCCAGTGCAGGTAATTTGCCGAACATGATGAAGTACATCAAAGTACCGACAATGTTCTTTTCACTTGGTGGGCAACCGCCTAAGTTAATCACGGGTTTGCTCACAACTTCGTGCACGCCCTTAGCCCCTGTGGGGTTCGGGTAGGCGGCTTGTACACCACCGAAGGATGCACAGGTGCCCACAGAGATAATCGCTGCGGCGCCTTCGGCGGCATGTTTGATAATTTCTAAGCCTGTATGGCCTTTACAGCCCACGGTCAAGAAGCTGCCGTTATTGGCGGTCGGTATCGCGCCTTCCACCGCGAGCAGGTAGCGACCCTTGTAGGTTTCTAAGGCGTGCTCGAGGTTTTCCTCTGCTTGCCAACCCGCAGCTGCCATCAAGGTTTCGTGATATTCCAAGGAGATATGATCGAAGATCAGCGAATCTAGATTGGGAGTGTCGGCACGAACTAAGGATTCGGAGCAGCCAGTACATTCAGCCATATGTAACCAAATTAAGGGTACACGGTCGGCTAATTCGGCGGCCTCTGCAACTAAGTTACTAAAGGGGAGTGGTAGGGCGAGCATACCCGTTACCATCGCACTCCATTTCATGAAGTCACGGCGTGTGATGCCATGTTGTTGTAATTTATCGAGTAATGTTTGCTGTTGACGGGGAGCTAATTGGCGCAACGCATCTAAGCGCGCCTTTCCCTGTTCATAGAGGGCTGCATGTGTGTCCATGGGTCAACCTTTTGTTGTTGGAATGTAAATTGTTAAGGGTTTACATAATTGACACATGCAGTTTAGGCGCTAGGCACTAGAAAATTATTGATGCATATCAAGAATTTTTCAGAGATGTGATTAAACTGATTTTGACATTAAATTAACATGATTCAGATCTAATTTCGATTTTGCTAATGGGACAAAATGTCTCACTTTTAACATTTTTGCCGTTAGAGCTCACTTTCCAACCAATTGATGGCTCAGATGTCCATGTGGCATAAAGACTTTATTTATTCTTTTTAAGTTTAAGCAAACCTTAAGATTCAGTTAATAAATTCGAACTGTATTGTGATAAATGGATAGCCTATGAAAAAACTCGTGTTGTTCCTCGGATTATTTAGTGCAAGCGTACTTGCCGCTCCTTCACTTGAACACCTTGTCTTTGATGCACAAAATCAAACTGTTTCACTGAATGAATTTAAAGGAAAAGTCGTTTACGTCGATTTTTGGGCCTCTTGGTGTGGACCCTGCCGTAAGTCTTTTCCTTGGATGAATACCATGCAGCAAAAGTATCAAGAGCAAGGGTTAGCGGTGGTAGCCATTAACCTTGATACCGACAAAGCCCTTGCCGATGCATTTTTAAAGCAAGTACCAGCCCAATTTACGGTGCGCTTTAATCCTGAAGGCGATGTCGCACGTAGCTTCGATTTATTGGGTATGCCCAGTAGTTTTATCTTTAATCGCCAAGGCAAGTTAGTAAATCAGCATGTCGGTTTTTACCAAGACAATATTGCCGATTATGAACAAGAACTGGTGAATCTTTTGAAGGAGTGATCTATGCGCAAAATCACATTAGTTGCTGTCTCGTTAGTGATGCTAGGAGTGAGTGGTTGTTCAAGCTTAGGGGTTGAGCCGTGGGAAAGAGGGCAGTTTGCGCGTAGTGATATGGCGCTTGATAGCGAAAAGTTAGATCAGGCGTTAGATGATCATATTTACTTCAGCAAAGAAGGTAGTAGTGGTGGCCGAGCTTTTGCTGGTGGTGGATGCGGTTGTAACTAAACCTTAATTTAATAATCGTTAATACCTTAGGTTTTCGTCTAAATAAGCTTCAGTGACATAAAGGTGTTGTCAGCCATGACAAATAAGAACAATAAGTTAGACAAAAATGACTCGCAAATTGTGCAACTAAAACCGCAGACAAAACAGATCGCTAGCGCGTTAGCCTTAGCCAGTTGTGGGTTGTTCGCGTCCAATGGTCATGCAACCGAGCTGGCGAAAAATATCGATGACTGGAAAGTTGATGCCGCACTCATGTATTACGGTGAACAGGACAGAGTTCAAGCGATAGAAGCTATAGGTACGGCACAGAAAAACTTTGGTGATGACAGTGTACTTGACCTTAAGCTGGTGGTTGATAGCTTAACGGGGGCCTCGGCCTCGGGCGCTGTCGCTCAAAGTAACAGTCAAACCTTTACCCGTCCTTCAGGCAATGGCCAATATACCGTAGCAGCGGGAGAAACCCCGCTCGATGATACTTTCCACGACACTCGAGTGCAGGCAAATGCGAACTGGTCGCAGGTACTGAATCCCGATTGGAAGGTCAATGGCGGTGTTTATGCTTCTAAGGAATTCGACTATATGTCGATGGGGATTAATGCAGGTGTCGAGCGTGGCTTTAATAAGGACAACACCACGCTGTTTTTAGGCACCTCATATAGCTTCGATGTGGTTGACCCTGTTGGTGGCAGGCCTGTAGCGTTATCAACGATGGCGATCCGCGATAACTTTACCAGCGATGAAGCTTATCGCAGTGCATTTGATGCCACTCGCCAAACTAGTAGCGATAACAAACAAACTGCTGATTTGATGTTGGGTATCACTCAAATTCTTAATCAGCGTTGGTTATTGCAAGCAAACTATGGTTTATCGAGTGTCAGTGGCTATTTAACCGATCCTTACAAAGTCTTAAGTGTCGTAGACAATAACGGTACGACCGAGAATATCGTCTACGAGAATCGTCCAGATTCACGCTTAAAACACAGTTTTTATATGATGACTAAAGGCGCGCTCGATTCGGGAGTGGTCGATTTTTCCTATCGCTATACTACCGATGATTGGGATTTAACCTCACACACCTTAGAAACCCATTATCGTTATTACTTCAGTGGCAGTTTTTATGGTCAGTTGCATCTTCGTTATTATCAACAAGCTGCGGTGAATTTCTATCAACCTTTTTTGATGGCGGAGTCACCATTGCCTGAGTTTGCTAGTGCTGATTACCGCATTGGGGATATGAGCGCCTATACGGTAGGGGTTAAGTTTGGTCACCGTTTGTCAGGCGGACATGAGATGACATACCGCTTGGAATACTATCAACAAGATCCGAAAAACAATGGCACCGAGCTCCCTGGTCAGTTGCAAAACTATGATCTGTTCCCGACTCAAAAGGCGATTACTGCACAGTTTAGTTATTCTTTTTAAAGCTAAACTGTGCTAGTTAGTTCACGTTATTACGGTTTGAACTGGGCAACTGAGTTGCCCAGTTCCTGTATGTAAGACTTGTATTTAAACCTGTCATTGGTGAAGCCACATTAAGCGCCACCATAAGGAACCCGAAATGCCATCATTTTCTCCAAGTGCGCCATATCGACTCCTGCGCCGTGATTGGGGATTCTTGGGGGAATTTAGGGCAATGGCCAGCCCATGCGAGCTACTCATTGCCAGTCATGATGAGAGTATTGCCTACGATATGCTCGATATGGCAGCTCGGGAGGCGTCTCGCATCGAGCAAAAATACAGCCGTTTTATTGAAGGTAATTACCTGTGGCAGTTGAATCATGCTCAAGGCAAACCAGTGCCCATTGATGAAGAAACCTGGCAAATTTTATCCTTTGCGAAACAATGCTTTGAGCTTAGTGGCGGGCTATTTGATATTTCTGCTTGTCCATTGATGCAAGTGTGGCGTTTTACTCCGGACGCTACTCTGCCCACAATGGCTGATATCGCCGCAGCGCGATCTTTAGTTGGATTTGAACGCCTTGAATTTAATTCACACGAGCTAAAAATCCCCACGGGTATGAAACTTGATGTGGGGGGGATTGCAAAAGAATACGCGGTTGACAGCGTGGCCTATGAACTGGCGGAATCCTACCCTAAGATTTCGGTATTAGTGAATTTTGGCGGTGATATTGCTTGTCCTGTAGCGCATTCAGTTCCATGGCAGGTGGGGATTGAAGATCCGCATCGCCTTGATTGTGCAGCCAAAGTGCTCGCTATTACACAAGGTGCTTTAGCGACGAGTGGTGACACAAGGCGTTTTATTGAGGTCGATGGCAGGCGTTATGGGCATATCATTGATCCACGAACCGGATATCCTGTGCGCGGTGCGCCACGGTCGGTGACCGTTCTTGGACCCAATTGCGTTACCGCGGGAATGCTCGCCACCATGGCAATGTTGCAGGGTGAGCAGGCAGAAGCCTTTTTAACCGAGCAATCGGTTCAGTTTAGTCTTTTTCGATAGGGCATCATCATGCGTATCATGTTAGTGGAAGATAATGAATTACTGGCCCAGGGAATTTGCCTCAACCTTGCCAAAATGGGCATGCAGGTGGATCACTTAAGTAGCTATCAGCAGGCGTTAGTGGGAATAAAAAATGAAACCTTTAGCGCTATTGTGCTTGATTTAGGTCTTCCCGACGGTAATGGTAAAGAACTCCTTAAAACATGGCGTTCGCAGGGGGTATCGATTCCCACCATAGTGCTGACCGCGAATACCGATTTTGATACTAAATTGGAGTGCCTAGATGTCGGAGCCGACGATTATTTAGGTAAGCCCTTCGATGTGCGTGAGTTGGCGGCACGTATAAGGGCAATTGTGCGCCGTCAATATGGTCTAGACCATAACAGTTTAAATATTGGTGCATTAAGTATTGATCTCAACACGCGAGAAGTGATTTTTCGCGATCAAAATGTGCCCCTTTCACGCAGAGAATTTCAATTATTACTTGAACTTGCTCAGTCGGCTGGTCGAGTGTTAACCCGTAATCAGCTGGAACAGCTCACCTATGGCTGGGATGAGGTGGGCAGTAATTCAATCGAAGTCCATATTCATCATTTACGTAAAAAATTAGCTAATGAGTTAATTAAGACCGTGCGCGGAATTGGCTACACCCTTACGGAACTGAATTAGCCATCTTGCAATTTATGCAAGGATTTAAGTGACAAACTCGACGTTTATCGGTATGAAGTAACTGCTTTATAAGACAGGTTTACACTCATACAAACGACGGGGATAACGGGTTGAATCGACTCAAGGTGCTGGATGTGTACTCTTTACGCTTGCTATTAACCTTGCTAATGCTCTCGGGGATTTCGGTTTCAGTAGGGATTTCAAGCTGGTTTAGCACTCGTGATGCGAAGCATCAAATTGAAGAATTATTTGATGCTCAAATGTTGCAAACCGCAAAAATGCTCGAGTTGTTCTACCATGAAGAAGCCGATTTTAAGCTTCCCCAATCACAACCTCAAGTTCTCCATGTTCCGGACAGTCAAGTCAGTAGCTTTGCTGAAAAGGCTGATGCACTTAAGCTTGCCTATGAACATAAACTGGCGTTTCAGATCTGGAGTGAAGCGGGGCAGGCGTTGGTTTTTTCAGACAATATTGGGCGCGAGCCGATCACTAAATTTGTGCAGGGCTATAGTAAAAAAGTATTCGAAGGGGAGCTGTGGCATGTGTTCAGCTTTTTTTCTGTTAAATATAAAGTGTGGATTATCACGGCTCAGCAGGATGAAGTGCGCCAAGAGTTGGTTTCGCAAATTATGCATAACGCAGTAATAGTGCCATTAATTGTGGTACCGTTAACCCTGTTTATCGTCAGTTTACTGTTTTATATTCTATTTCGGCCGCTAAAAACCCTTGAACGGGAATTAATGGCACGCTCACCTAACGATCTCACTCCGTTAGCTATGTCATTGCCTAAGGAATTAGTGCCAGTTCGACGGGCACTCAATCAGTATATCAGCAGTATTGCACACTTCATTGCTAGAGAGCGCCGCTTCAGTGCCGATGCCGCCCATGAGTTAAAAACGCCATTATCTGTGATTAAGTTACATCAACAGGGGTTAGAGGGATTAGTCGCAGATGAACCTGCTCAGCATATCCACCTTGCCGCGATTGATGCTGGTGTTAAGCACATGAGCCATACAGTAGAACAATTATTGTTGCTCGCTCGTGTCGATTCGATTGCCGAGTTGAATGTGCAATCCCATACCTTGTTGTCTATGGTGGAGGATGCGCTCAACCAACTGATGCCCCTGATCACTGAATATGAGTGGAATATTGACGTGGATGCCGGATTATCCATTATGTGTGACCGTTTTTATATGCTGGTGGTTTTAAAGAATATTATCGAAAATGCTTGTAAATACAGCCCAGTAGAATCTGAAATTAGCATTAGTGCAGCGCAAACCACCACAGGCGTTGAAATAAAGATCGCCGACCGTGGTCAAGGGATGACAAGTGAGCAAATTGCGAATGCCACCGAGCGTTTTTACCGTGTCAATGAAAATGAAGGTATAGGTGCGGGATTGGGATTATCCATTTGTCAGCATATTATTGGCTTACACCAAGGCCAACTAACCATCACTCCCCGTGAAGAGACAGGTTTAGTCGTCAGCCTATTTTTGCCTCGATAGTGTTAAGCGTGTAAGTCAATGAAGTCTCTCACGAATCACTTTTTGTATGCTTAGGCTCGCATATTAGCGACTATCACCTAAGATTATTGTCGGTGGCCAGTTTGTAAAACTAACTGATTCAATGTTCATTCTGCGAACTTGGCAGCACTTTATTAGCCTTTGTTACTTTTAAAGATCAATTTGGTATGTTAATTCGAATTTGATATTCTTTAAAAGTATAAGTATATTGCTAAATAGTATTGTGCAAAGGGAGTTAACTGCATCTTTATTTATGAGTTTTTTACTCCTTCTGATATCTTTCGCGATGTGTAACAGTCGGTGTTTTTTTTCGCTCAAACCGCAATAAAAAAATGTCACTGTACATATAAAAAACGTTGATTTCTTAGTTTATTTTTAGGTTACCTATCCTATGGTTAGCTTGTTGCGTTGCCAATCGTTTAAACCTTCTTCACTCATTTGCTCACTGGCGCTTAGCGCGGCGTTCGCCTTTTCGGGCACTGCATTTGCTGATGAGACCAAGCCTGTTGAGAATAAACCTACCACGCCCGTGGTGAGTCCACCCAAGGCAACTGCTCAGCCTGCAAACAAAACGCAAGTAAGATTCACCAAAACAGGCACCTTTGATGGTGAAACTGTGGTGAAATTGGCGCGTAAATTGGCCTCTAAGCCCTATGTAGTGTTAAAAGATCCACTGCCTGCTGGTCTTGCTAAGTTAACCTATGATGAATACCGTGATATTCGTTTTAACCCAGTATCGTCAATTTGGCGCGATCAAGGTTTACCGTTTCAAATGCAAATGTTTCACCGCGGGTTTTATTTTCAAGATTTAATTGAAATTGCCATCGTTGAAGCAAACCAAGCGACCCACTTAGCTTATGAGCCTAAGTATTTCACTGCGGGTGAGGTTATCTCTCAAGCATTACCTAATGATGATATCGGCTACTCAGGGTTTCGTATCCATAACCAATTAAACACTAACGGTATTTTTGACGAGCTGATGGTGTTCCAAGGCGCGAGTTATTTCCGCGCCTTAGGTAAAGGTAACTCTTATGGGTTATCTGCCCGTGGTTTAGCATTAAAAACTGCTGATCCAGAAGGTGAAGAGTTTCCGATTTTCCGCGCTTTTTGGGTTGAACGTCCATCCTACGACAGTAATCTGATCGTGGTACATGCGTTGCTCGATAGCCCGAGTGTTGCAGGTGCATATCGGTTCTCGGTACGTCCAGGTGATAACACCCAAATCGACGTTGAAGCGACCTTATTCCCTCGTGTCGAATTAAATAAAGTTGGACTAGCACCTAGCACCAGCATGTTCCTGCATTCATTAAACGGTCGCCACGATACCGATGACTTTAGACCTGAAGTCCATGATTCAGACGGTTTATTGATGTTCAACGGCCGCGGTGAGCACCTATGGCGTCCATTGGCAAATCCACGTCAATTGCAGGTGAGTGCGTTTTCTGATAACTCACCACAAGGCTTTGGTCTTATACAGCGTGAACGTAACTATGCCTCTTATCAGGATCTTGAAGCCCAGTATGAGCGTCGCCCAAGTTTATGGATTGAGCCTGTGGGCAACTGGGGACAAGGTGCGGTTGTTCTGACAGAAATTCCAACAGAATCAGAAATTCATGATAATATTGTGAGCTTCTGGAAGCCGCGTCAGCCTATTCCTGCTGGTAGCGAATATCACTTCGCTTATCGCATGAGCTGGGGCGATGAACCAGTTGCGAAAACCAATTCTGTCGTGGTAAGTCGTACTGCAAGTGGTCGTGCTGACATTGCTAAAGCGACCCCTAGACGTTTGTTTGTCGTTGATTATCATCTAAATGGCGCTATGCCTGATGAGTTACCACTCGCGAAGGTTGAATCTTCTGGTGGAGTAATTTCAAATGTTGTCATCGCGCGTAATGCGGCAAACAATGGTTATCGCCTCGCGTTTGAGTTAGAGCCCGAAGATAAAGACCTTATCGAATTGCGTGCTGAACTCAAGTTCTCTACACCGCGTCAGGTTGAAACCTGGCTCTATCGCTGGACGCTTTAAGGTCCATGACGGAGCAACATAATATGACTGTATCCGAGAATTCGGTACTTGAGACTGAAGTACTCGTGGGTGGTAGCGCTATGCCTAATGAAAGGCCTGGCGCTATGGAGCCCCAAAGTTTAACCCAAATGCCTGAAGGATTTCCACGCCGTAGCACTGTGGCAAATGGAGTCCGTTCACGGGTTTCCCGTCGGGTGTTTGTTGTTGGTGGTGCCTTATTACTATCGGCCTTTGCGATCTATGAAATGGGCGCAGTTTTCAGTATTGGAGGGATTACTCCCCTCGAATATTTGATGTTGGCGTTGTTTGCGATTAACTTCTGCTGGATTGCATTGGCGTTTTGTAGTGGAATTGCTGGCTTTTTCCTCCTGTTGAAAAAGCCTAAGCCAAACGAGCTTGCACAGACTGAGCTGCACACGCGCACTGCGATTTTAATGCCTACTTATAATGAATCTCCTGACCGGGTATTTTCAGCGGTATCTGTGATGGCTGAAGCATTATCGCAAACGGGTCATGGGCATGCGTTTGATTGGTTTATCTTAAGTGATACTACCGATCCTGAAATTGCGCTGTTAGAAGAACAGGCGTTTTTAGTTCTTCGCCAAGAAACCCATAAACATTCTCGTGTTTATTATCGTCGCCGCCGTAAAAACGTCGCACGTAAAGCGGGTAACGTAGCGGACTTTTGCCGTCGTTGGGGCTCGCGTTACGACCACTTGCTAGTCCTGGACGCCGACAGTTTGATGGAGTCATCCACTATCACGGGCTTAGCGCAGCGGATGCAGGCTGATCCTGATGCGGGTCTTATTCAAACGATTCCATCACTGATCAATGGCACCACCTTAATGGCGCGTTTGCAGCAGTTTGCTGCACGCATTTATGGTCCTGTGATCGGTACTGGTCTTGGTTGGTGGGTGCAAAAAGAAGGTAACTTCTGGGGCCATAACGCTATTATCCGGACTGAAGCCTTTATGGGCGCTGCGGGTTTACCTAATCTTAAGGGTAAGCCACCTTTTGGTGGTCATATCCTAAGCCATGACTTTGTTGAAGCTGCATTGATCCGCCGTGCCGGATGGAGTGTGGTCATTGCATACGATTTACCCGGTTCCTACGAGGAATGCCCTCCATCAATTGTTGACTTAGCGGTACGCGATCGTCGTTGGTGTCAGGGTAACTTGCAGCACTCGCGTATTCTGCCAACTAAAGGGTTGCATTGGGTTAGTCGCCTGCACTTAATGACGGGTATTATGGCGTATTTATCTTCGCCATTTTGGTTGTTATTGATTTTAACGGGGTTGATGCTCGCTTTGCAGGCCCACTTTATTCGTCCAGAGTACTTCACCGATCAGTTCTCATTATTCCCAACTTGGCCAATCATGGACTCGGATAGGGCATTGAGACTGTTCTATATTACTATGGTGGTGTTATTTGGACCGAAGATCTTTGGCGTGTTGTTGCTGTTAAAAGATGGCAAATTTGCCCGCAGCGTAGGCGGGCGCATTAAAGCGATGCTCAGTGTGTTATTTGAAGTCATTCTCTCAGCATTGATCGCGCCAATCATGATGTTCATCCACTGTGGTGCGGTAATGTCGATTCTGATGGGGCGTGATAGTGGTTGGTCTCCACAGCGCCGTGACGATGGTAGCATGCCTTGGTTAACCCTGATTTATCGCCACCGTTGGCATATGCTTGCAGGTGTTATGTTGGGTTATGCCGCGATTTTGGACTCCTTAACATTGCTCGCGTGGATGAGCCCCGCCTTGATTGGTTTGTGGTTAGCGGTGCCCATTTCGGCTTGGACCGGTTCGATTAAAATTGGGGAGTTTTTCAAACGTATTGGGATCCTCGCCACTCCAGAAGAACGCAGTCCTGCGCCTATTTGTATTCGGGCACAAGAAGCGCGTGCGGCTTACCAAGCGCATATTGAACAGCCTTGGACATTAGCACAATTACTGAAAGATCCTGCGCTGATGGAGCTTCACTTAGCCATGGTTGATAAACAGCCACTACGTGCCGCCGGAACGCCGATTGAACCAGTTGAAGCCATTGTGCACGTCAAAGTACATGAAGCACAGTGTCAGCAAAGTGCCTTAGCACTCTTTAATCGCCAGGAAATGGCTTTAGTGCTGGCTAATCCGCTAATGCTGCGGAGTTTGCAAAAACTACCAGAACAGTTTGTGCCAGAGGATCTGGTTTCCTTCTGTTAATTACTTTCTATTACGCTAAATAGTAAAAATGCCACTGATGATCAGTGGCATTTTTGTTTTAGGTCGATAGTGAGCTGCATTTTACGAACAGCTTCAGCTATAGTGATCTTAATACTAATCTCGCTTTGGATAATAAATGTATCGCAAACAATTCGTTGCACGACTTACAGGATTGAATTGACTTGCTATAGGCTCGTTTTTTTGCGCCTACATTTGCCTTGTTTTCAGCGCAAAGTGCAGTTTGAGATTAGGCATTTGATTTTTTGCTGTACTGATTGCATTTATCCATCTCTTAACCTACCTAAGTTACTGTTGTCAAAGGGAGATGTCTATGGTGTCTGTGACTCGTTTTGCGCGGTGTTATCGCTTGGGGTGTTGCACATTTCAATGGTATTTAAAAGCGCTGTTGATGGTGTTTACATTCGTTTCGAGTGCACCACAAGCCGCTGAGTCTACCGAACTAACAAATGGTTCTACAGAGCTAGACATTTCTATTACACAACTACTCGATCAGACATTGTTGCTTGATCTTGCCGATGTCAGTCCGGTATTTCGAGCTAATTATCAAAAACTCAGCCAATGGCAACATCGGCCCTTGAGTACTGATGAACAAGCCGAACTGCTTAAGATGCACCAACAGCTTGAACGCTATTGGTATTACCTCGATCAGCAAGCGGAATGTGTTGAACCTTGTATCAGTAAGGTATTTACTCAACAGGACACTCATTACCGAGCCGTGCTCTTTACGCTTAAACAGCTCATGAGGTTAGAGAACATGACTTCATGGGATACGTTAACACAGGAAGAAAAACTCACTCCTGGGCAGCAAAGTCCTTTGATTTTGCCAATTGCGAAGCGACTTTTTGTATTAGGCTTTCTGCCAAATGAACCCACTATCGAATCTGCTGAAGAGGCTAAAAATGGGATGCTTTATAACGAGCAACTAGTGACTAGCATTAAGCAATTCCAGCGGCAACATGGGTTACAAGCCGATGGCGTAATAGGAAAACAAACCCTTTACTGGCTTAACCAATCGCCCCATACTCGGGCTAAGTTACTGGCGAAAAATATGCTGAGACAGTGGATATTGACACCACAGTTACCAGCACGCTACCTACTGGTTAATATTCCAGCATTTGAGCTCCAGTTAGTTGAAGCAGGGAAGGTGACTTTACAGTCTAAAGTGATTGTCGGTAAAGCATCGCGGCCAACGCCTTTATTAAAAAGTCAAATTTCCAGTGTTGTGATGAACCCTGAATGGCGAGTGCCACGCACGATTATTCAACGTGATATCCTGCCGCATATTCGCCATGATGGGCATTATCTTACTGAACGAGAATTTGATGCTTACGATTATGATGGTAAGCGCGCCGAGCATTCTGCAGAACAATGGCAAGCACTCGCTTCATCGCATTTTCCTTATCAGTTGGTGCAACGGCCAGGACCCAAAAATGCCTTAGGCCGCTATAAATTTCATTTCGACAATAGTTTTAGTGTGTATTTGCATGGAACTTCTGAGCCAAGTCTCTTTAAAAAGGCTAACAGAGCTTTATCATCGGGCTGTATTCGGGTCGAGAAGGTTGAAGAATTAGCACGCTGGTTTAAGAGCCATTTAGTCAATGATCAGCGCCTTTGGGATAAATTAAGTTCAGATATCACCCAATCCCAATGGTTTTCCTTGTCTGATAAGTTGCCCATATTTATTGTCTATTGGACGGTATGGCTTGATGACGCTGGGGAAGTGCAATATCGGAATGACATTTACCAGCAGGAGAGTGAGCTGAGTTATGTGGTTTCGGCAACGATTTTTAACATGCTCTAATTGATTGAACTTTTGAAGGATTTTTTAATCTGATTGTTTGCATGTCGATCAAGACTTGATCTGGATGGCAATTCACGATAATTTGCGTTCTCAGTGTCCAAAAAACGAACAGAAGGTGATGATGTGACCTTACTTTGTCCTGCCCGTAGGCAGTTGTTGTTAGGCCTCAGTGGTGTGGCATTGTGTTCCTTAATTCCTTCCAAAGCGATAGCGAGCCGTTCAACCAAAGGTGTGCGTGAGCTTAGCCTGTATAATCGCCATACGGGTGAATATAACAACGGTAGCTATTGGGTCGATGGCCATTATCAGAGTGAAGTGTTGGCCGATTTTAGCCACTTGCTGCGAGATCACCGTCAAAATGTAACAGCACCGATGGATAAACGCTTATTTGATCTGCTTTATACGCTTAAGACGACGTTAAATACTGATAATGAAATCCATGTGATTTCTGGTTACCGCTCACCAAAAACCAATGCGATGTTGGCAGGTAAAAGTGGTGGTGTAGCTAAAAAAAGTTACCATATGCAAGGCATGGCAATGGATATTGCGATCCCTGGGGTCAAATTAAAGACAATCAGAGATGCGGCTTTATCACTTAAGCTAGGAGGCGTAGGCTATTATCCTAAGTCTGGTTTTGTGCACGTTGACTGCGGTCCTGTGCGGCATTGGTAGTTTGTATCTTTTGCTCAGTGTTTAATGAGAGCTGCTGATAAAATTGCAGCTCTAGTGTTTGGATGTCCTGTAAGTAATACTCGAGTAGCGGCAAAAAAACTTGTCCCAGTTTATTCATCTCACGGTGTTGCTGCCAATCACTAACTTGCTTATTCAGACTTTGTGAAAACTTAAATTGTCTTAGTCTTTGGCTCTCAACTGCCGGTGATTCACAGATCTGCATTAGCATGAGTAAACTGCGGTTTTTTTGTTGTGTGCAGGCGAGTAGTTCCAGCAATTTTAACTCTATCGTGGTC
This sequence comes from Shewanella xiamenensis, assembly GCF_014647135.1. Lineage (GTDB taxonomy): Bacteria > Pseudomonadota > Gammaproteobacteria > Enterobacterales > Shewanellaceae > Shewanella > Shewanella xiamenensis. The sequence goes on along the minus strand of NZ_BMOP01000005.1, from coordinate 206,311 downwards.
TGCTGATAGGGGACAGTTTTAATGAGTGAGACCAGTTCACGGGCTAATTGGCAGGAGAGTCGATTTTCTTGTTGCAATAAATACAGCTCGTGACACATGTTTTACAAGGCTGAAGTGGCAAAATTTGCTCGAGCTTAACAGGCATCGAATGGCTTAAGTGTGATCAAGATCGCGTGTTTTTCGATTCAGATCAAAGGTGTTTCGCCTATGTAACAGCGCTAGAACAAGTTTCCCAATTCAATAAATACTCTTGTTAATTGATAACGATATCCCATTATTACCCCATTGCATTCAGAGTTTGGCTGTTCTTGTACCTGCTGAGTAACTGTGTTAGTATGCGCGCGCTTTATATGAGTCACCATTGGTCGAGAATGGTGATATTTTTTACTCTAAATTTAAGTGAGAAACACATGTCTTACACTATCCCAGCACAAACCCGCACTGAAATAGGGAAAGGTTCGAGCCGCCGCCTACGTCATGCAGGTAAAGTTCCTGCCGTTATTTATGGCGCAGGCAAAGAGCCAGTTTCTATTGTTTTTGATCACAAAGACATCATCAACATTCAAGCTAACGCTGATTTCTATACTTCTGTAGTGACTATCGTATTAGATGGCAAAGAAGTAGGCGTTAGTGCACAAGCTATGCAACGCCACGCGTTCAAGCCAATCATTGAACACGTTGACTTCGTTTACGCTTAATTGCGTAATTGAAGCAAAAAGCGCCTATATGGCGCTTTTTTTGTGGCTGTTTTTCGCTCATCAAACTCTGATGCTTGCAAGTTAAGTGACTTTAACCATCAAACAATTGCTGGTGTTTAATCATTTTGCCTGTGCACAGCGTCAATATCATCATCGGCATGTAGCTCACTATGTGTCTGCGTGCTAGCCAAGCACTACTTGATATTGAAATTGTAATAGATATCGAGGGATTGCCCTAAGGTACCGGATACGGTTTCAAGATAGAGTTGGGATAACAGGTAATATCTGACAGTCATCTCATATCCAGGATTGAATACGCCAACACCGTATTTGACCATAAGGTTATCACCGATAAAACCACTGATGGCAACACGGCCCTCATCATTAGTATCGAGTTGCACGTTAGAGAAACCAAATTCTTCGATAATGCCCGCTGCTGTATTTCCAATATTATTAATAGCGCCACCGCCACCAACCTGAGCACTGAGTCCCAGCGCAGCTCCCATCATCAAGGAGTTGTTCTGCTCATTATTGGTACTGTTGAACCCGCTGCCTTTAATAATATAAGACAGAATTTCGGCTTGTTCCTTGGCTGGATTAGAGAAAAGGGTGACCACCGGCCGAGTGGGAGTACCAGTGACGCGCACTCCCGCGACCAAATCTTCGCTCTTTATTTCCCGAATTGCTTCAATATTTAAATTAGGGACAGAAGGTGGGCCTACAAATTGCACTTCACCCGTACGGATTTTTAGCGTTTGCCCCATAAACTTATAGTTGCCTTGTTTGACCTTAATATCTCCAAATAACAGGGGTGGGCGAAACGCCTGTTGCTGAAGTTTTAAGGTTCCCTGTAGCTTACCTTTTAGGCCCATACCATCGATTTTAAGATCGTTGCCAACGTTAATATTCAGGTCGGCCACAATGGCATAGGGGCTGGCTTTAGGTTGCGCGGCGGCAATAGAGTCATTGAAAACGACATCCTCTGACAAGGCTACACCACCCTCAGCCAGTTGCACTATCTTAATATTACCCGAGGGAACATCGACTACGCCTTTGACTTCAAGTTGTTGGCTGCTAAAGGCAATCGTGAGATCGGGCGATACATCTAAGAGTGCGAGTGGTGGTTGGATCACCGCCAGTTTATCGCCTTTGACGGCAAGTTCTCCGCTAAACAGCCCTTGAGGCCAACGCATTTGTCCCGTAATTCGGCCTAAACCATTGCCCATCATCCAGCGACCTTTAAGGGATGCCTGCTGACCGCCAAGATCCATCGACAGATCAATTTTATTGATAAGGGTAGGGTTCGCTGTCAGTGCAAGAGCTCCTTGAGTGAGCGAAACATTACCCGATACTTCGGGGGCATCTAGGGTACCAGCAAAGTTTAATTTGCTAGTCAGTAAGCCTTCTAGGGTATTGAGCTGTGGGAAAAATTCGCCAAGAGGTTGAAGGTTAATTTGTTTGATATTGGCATAACCCGACAACGCGCGGTCAGGCGTCACGTTAACAGTGAGTTCACTTTGCCAGCTTGCCACGTCCTGTGACTCAAAGTTGATAGACGACATTAGTCGTTTGGCATCTAAGTTAGCTTTTAAAGCAAGTTGCTGATATTTAATGGTGACTTCGCGATTTTTGGCGCGTTTGAGTTTGATGCTACCGGGCTCGAAGTTAAAATCGACATTCGCCGTGGGTTTTCGCCCTGCGGTCCAAGCAAAGTTTGCCAATAGCGAAGAGCGACCATCCCAATCCATATTGCTTGGTAATACTGGGGCTAAAAGTTTACCAAGATTACCAGCATAACTTAGTTGCACCTCGCCTTTTTTACCTAGCGAGATTTGATTATCTAAACAAATCTTACTGTTAGGGTTGACTAGACAGAAGGGACTGACATTGCCTTTGGTTGTATTTTGATCCCATGCAACAAGGATATCTTTATCTATTTCCCAGCGACCAACAGGAGTTGCCAAGTTAATTTTATTCACTTGAGCTTGTAGTCGAGATTTTTTCATATCGTATTGACTGGTCACGCCAAGCTCGAGCCCCAAATCCCCAGTGGCACTTAGGGTCAGTTTTTGGTTTTGAATATCGCCCTTACTGCCAAAGGTGACGGTATCTAGATTCTGTGAACCGAGTTGTAGCGCCTTAGACTTGAGCGATAGGGCAAATTCGTGTGCATCCAAAGGCTTATAGTAGGCTTTGAGCGTGGATTCCCTCAGCTTAATATTTTGGTGCACCAGATCGACCAGTTGTGCGGTTAACTCAAGCTGTGGATGTTTTTCATCCCCAGTGACATTGATATCGGCCTGCAATTGGCCGCTGGCTTGGGGCAGCCATAAACCAAAATCGGGGACTTGCAGCTTACCCTCAATGTTCCAGGTTTTGTTGGTTTCTCCCGCTAAAGTTAAGGTGGAACCCAGTACCTTGGCATTGACCCCTTTGGCGCTGATATACAGTTTATCGTTGATACTGACATCGGCGGTGATATCAAATGGATATCCCTGCAAGGTGCCCGACAGTTGAGTGTCCGTTAGAGCAACTTGCCACTGTTTATCTAACAAACGTCCCGTGGTCTGTAATTGTCCCGAGATTAAACTGTTTGGCAGGCTGCTGCTTGCAGTGGCAGGCATCGCCTTATCGGTATTTGTGCTCGGTGTGTTCGTGTCCTTATTTGGCGTTGATTCTGGCATCTGCGCTATTTCTGGCAGGGTGATTTCCTGTAATTTCAGGTTATCGAGCAATACCTTGGCTTTCCAATTGATCGCCTTAGCGTAATCTAGTTCACCGGTTACATCGATCGAACCTAGCTCGCCCTTAGCATTAAACTGCTTAATATCGAGTTTCGCATCTTGATGATGGAGTTCACCGCTAATGGCTAACACTTTATGGAAAGGTGTAGTGACATTTCCTTTGAGCGTCGCGGCTTGTTGAGTAAGGGAGCCTTGGCTGTCGAGGTTAAGATCGCTGACGAGATACTCGGCATGTTGCAGTGGCCACTGTGCGCGGGCTTTCTCCAGTTTGACCTTGTAGGGAAGCGTGGGATCTTTCAGGGTCAATTGCCCATTGAGACTAAAATCGACATCTCCTTTTGCAAGGGCTTGAATACCGAGTTGTCCGACACTTTGGCTAAGCGTGAGGCTTAATTGTTGATGTGTCAGCTCCGGTAACTCGGCAACCTGAGTCACATTGGCCTTAACCTCAAGCGCGAGCGGATAGTCCTGTTCGAGGGCGAGTTGGCCCACCACAGAAAGATCTCCATAACTGTGGCCAAGTTGCAGTTTATCAAGGGTTAACTGATACTTGGCAAATTGCCCCTGAAGCTCAATATGGCTAAACAGATCTTCGCGTGGCCCAATCTGCAAACGGCTGTTGTCTAAGCTAAGTTGTTTTACATCCACCGGAAAAGGCATAAACACCTGCGGTAAATGGGCAAGTGCCCATTCCTCTGTCGATGTTTGCTTATCGGCGTTTTTATCAATTTGCTTTTCAGCCTGAGTATTCGCTGGCGTTTGCGCCGTAGCTCCCTTATTAGCAATGGGCTTATCCGCTGAAGCTTTAGCACTTGCTATCGCCGCTGCAGTTGCAGCTGTCTCGGCTGCCTTGGTGTCAGTGACTTGTGTGCCTGTGATTTGAGTATCTGTGACTTGAATACTTGCGCCTTGAGGATCTGTGGCCTGTGTGTCTAGAACAGGGCTGTCTTCGGTAGGAATTAACACAGCCAAGCCTTCACTGCTAAGCTGCTCGACTGTCAGTCCTTCGGCAAACCAAGTAGCGGCGGTCTGAATATGATTGGCCGAAAAGCGCATCTTATCGACCGCAATATTGATGTTGTTCAGTTCAGCGCTGTCGAGCTTTATCCCAAAGGGCAGAACCAGTTCACTCGGCTCATCATTTTCGGGGGTAACGTCGGCTTCAGTGGAACCTGAGCTTAAGGCCTCGGTATCGATATTGACATCGATTTGGCTCGCCGTTAAAGCATTCACACACAGTTGTTTTTGTAGCAAACAAGTGGGTTGCCACGCCAAATGTAAATTCTTGAGCTCAACGTTAATCCCTTCCATTGACCAACTGGCGTGGGCTAAGGTGAGATCCTTATTTAAGGAGCCAGAGGTGTAGGTGAGCGCCAGATCGGGCACAAATTTATCGGCTAAGCCGACACTGACCCGTGAGCCAATTTCAGTCCCCAGCAGTAATGCCATCATCACCAAGAAAGTTAAGGGGACGTAAACAATAATGCGCGTACAGAGTTTAAATATTTGCCATAGGCGCAGCTTTAGGGTTTTAGGCGGAACACAAGTTGGGTTTTGTTCCACAGTTTGTGGCTCATGCGTTTGATTTTCATGTTGAGCGGATGTATTGGGCTCATGAATTGGGGGCTGACTCATAATTCTGTCCCCATGGTTAAGTGAATACGCCATGAGCGGTCGATAGTGTCTGTCTCTTTCAAACCTACCCCTAAATCCAACTTAATTGGGCCGATGGGGGATATCCAATGGATACCACCACCTACGGCGATAACGGGCTCAAACTGATTGTTATCAAAAGCGTTACCCGCATCGACAAAGGTAGCAACCCGCCATGTTGGTGTAACGTAATATTGATATTCCAAACTACCAACCATTAAGTAACGACCACCGATAACCTCCCGGTTGACCTTACCATCGGCATCGATATAGTCCAGATAAGGGCCTAACTCTTGATAGCCATAGCCGCGAATGGTTTGGTCACCACCTGCAAAGTAACGCAGTGATGGTGGGATCAAGGCTAACTCATTTTCATTGGCAAGGTTGGCGGCTAAATCCATGCGGGCCACGATTCTGTGGTTATCAAAAAAGGTGTCAATCCATTTAAATTTTGCCTGCAAGCGGGCAAGGCGTGTTTCTGAGCCTAGATAAGGATCGGCATAATCTAGGCTGTATATTTGCCTAAAACCGGATTTGGGATCGAGGGTGTTATCGCCACGGGTCGTTTTAGAAAAGTTAATCCCCGCAAGGTAAAAACTCGGGCTGTAGTTGATATCTGATTGAGTATATTCTTCACGAATGGCATCGAGGGAATAGCTCATGAGCCATTGATTTTCCAGCCGTTGCTGTCTTAATAGACCGAGTAAATACTTGGTCGCTTCTAGCTGCCCTGTGTTGCGAAAATCACGATTTTCAGGCTCGTAAACTTGTGTAACCCCATATTTATCCCGCAGTAAGCCTAAACGGATCTTCAGTTGGTCGTCCAAAGGATGAGTCAGTGGAATGGTATAAGTGGTCAAAAATTTGGGTCTGTCTGGCGACCACTCCAAACTGGTTTCTTGGGAATGGCCGTATTTATTGATCTGCGGGGTTCGCCAAGTAACACGCACCCTAGGATCGAAGGTCTTATCTGCGCTTTGGCCGATATCACCACCTAAGCCTAATTCGATGGAATGGCTGGCTTTATCGGTCAACTCTACCTTGACGGGCAGTTGATTATCTTTTGCCTGATCGAGCTGTGGGATCACTTTAATATTGGAAAAATATCCCGTATCCAGCAATTGACGGTTAAGGGCGCTGACTCTGCGAGTCGAATAGGCTGCATCTTCCTTAAAGGGGATAAGTTTGGTGAGAATATCCGGCTCTAAGGTATGACCTTCAAAACTGACTTGGCCAAAATGGTAACGTGCGCCAGAGTTAAAATGCAGGCTGATTTGGGCGGTGTTTAAATCGCGGTTGATGTTAATCTGTGATTCTGTAAATTCGCCATCGAAATAGCCTCGCGCGAGGGCGAGCGTCACCAGTTGGGATTTGACATCCGAATATATGCCGTGGTTGAGCGTATCACCGGGCTTAATATTGACCTCTGCAAGCCATTTGTCGAAGGCTCGGTCGTCAAGCATTTCGCCTGAAAAATTAATATCGACCCATTGAATTTTAACCGGTTCACCTGCATTGACTGTAAGCTTGAGTTCCCAAGGACCTTTCTCTTTCTCGACTAAATGTTCCTCCAACTCTCCATGGTAATACCCCATAGACTCTAGGGCGGTGGTAACATTGTCTTCCACATTAAATAAGAAGGCTCGGCGCTGCACTTCGGAGTCAGGCATTGCACCTAAGTGGGCGAGAATATTACGCTTCAGGGCTTCGTCGACCCCATTGACTGAAAGCGTTAAAAAGTTATCAGCGGCCATAGTCGCTGATGCCACTAAACTTAGACTCAGTAGCAAATGAAGACGAAAAGATAATGAGGTAATTTGCAAGAATCGCTGCACTTTATAGTCCCTGTGATGTGACTTCATTGTCGCCAGAATAGCGTTAACAGGCAAGGAGATGATTGAAATTAGTCATTGAAATGGTTACAAAGGACGTTACTGTTTAAGGGGATGTAAATAATGAAAATAAAATTAGCCACCTTTAGTTTAATTCTCTCGAGTGCACTTTTTATGTCACAAAATACCCAAGCAAATGAAAAACCTTTTGCCATTGCGATCCACGGTGGCGCAGGCACGATATCTAAAGCCAATCTCACGCCTGAACTGCGACAAGCCTATAAAGATAAACTAAAAGAAGCCGTTGATAAGGGCTCAAAAATATTAGAACAGGGTGGCGATAGCATATTTGCCGTACAAACAGCCATCAATGTATTGGAAAACAGCCCTTTGTTTAACGCTGGCGTGGGTTCGGTTTACACCTATGATGGTGGTCATGAGTTAGATGCCTCTATCATGGATGGTAAAACCATGAATGCAGGCGCTGTGGCAGGTGTACGCCATATTGCTAATCCAATCGATTTAGCTATAGCGGTGATGAATAAGTCCGAGCATGTGATGCTCTCGGGCGCGGGTGCTGAGGAGTTTGCCTTGACTCAAGGTTTTACGCTGGTACCTAACAGCCATTTTGATAGCGATGCCCGTTATCAGCAATTACTCGATGCCAGACAAAAATTGCAGGCGGCTGAAAAGTCCGAGCAAATTGCAGGTATTGAGATGAAAGATCTCGATTATAAATTTGGCACCGTTGGCGCAGTCGCTTTAGACAAAAACGGTAACTTAGCGGCGGGGACATCCACCGGCGGCATGACGGCTAAGCGCTTTGGCCGGATCGGGGATTCGCCAGTGATTGGTGCGGGCACTTATGCGGAAAACGGTGTTTGCGCTGTATCTGCAACGGGTCACGGTGAGTTTTTTATTCGCTACCAAGTGGCGGGCGATATCTGCGCTAAGGTGAAATACCAGCAAAAATCCATTATTCAAGCGGCGGATGAAGTGATTAATCAACGTCTTATCACGGCGGGCGGTTCTGGTGGGGTGATTGCGGTTGATCATCGAGGCAATGTTGCTACCCCCTTTAATACTGAGGGGATGTACCGTGCAACCCGCACCAATGGTGAACCCGCACAGGTAATGATTTGGCAGGATCAATAATGTGAGTCACCTGCGATCATCACAAAGAATAAGTGTCGCATAAGCGGCACTTATTATTTGTAAGACATTAGGGTGTGTTGACGTTTCGAGATTAAATGTTGATCGTTCCGGCAGCACGTGCTCGCGAAACGAGGAATGCTGTGTCGTTATTCTACTCAAATGACGAGCGGCTCTTATGGCAGGAAGTAAGTCGAACCCTTGAGGCAGCATTTGGCGGGCGTTTCTGCCGCATTATCGTCCGTTTATGTAGAATAACTACACGGACTTTGCCTTGCATAAACGCCCGCCAAATTGCTGCAAAAATAACCCTAAAACGTCAAAACGCCCTAGATATTTCATGAATTGACAGGGCTGTTACTTTTGAGGTCCATATGCATTTTGATCAAATGTTCCTCCATATCGAAGGTCACCTTAAAGCCTAAGCTTTTAGCAAGACTTGCCATATTGCGGTTTTCAAACATGGTAAAGCCTGTAAGCACAGGGGTGTCATTGGCTTGATAGTATTTAATCAATTTTTCAAGCAGCAGTTTACCTAGCCCAATGCCTTGATGATCCCCCCGTACCGCCATAGCAAATTCTGCCTCGGTATTATCGGGGTCGATGGAGGCCCTTACCGCGCCTAAGGTAATGTCATCGCCATCGGGCCCTTTGGCCGTAGCGATAAAGGCCATTTCGCGGGCATAATCGATTTGAGTCAATACCGCCATTTCCTCGTGGGTCATTTTCGAGCGTACGCCAAAGTAGCGTTTATATCTGTCCTCATCGGAGAGGGAGTTATCAAAGGCCAAATGTTTAGGCTCATCCTCGGGAAGAATGGGGCGAAGCATCACTCTGAGGCCATTTTTTAGCTCGGCAAATTCTTCTAACTCTTTGGGATAGGGCATGATGGCAAGTCGAGAGGGATTATCCGTATTGGCATCGTGTAGACGGATATTCACATCGAGCAGGGTAATGTTTTCCCCCGCCGCCAGTACAGGGTTGAGATCCAGCGCCGCAATCTCTGGACAGTCGATAATTATGTGGGATATTTGCGTTAGCATTACGCATAGGGCGTTCATATCAAGCCCTAGTGGCAAATGCCGATCTTTTAACTTATGGGTTTTTAGGGCTTGGATGACCATATAACGGGCCAGCGCCATATTGAGCGGAGGCAAAGCAACCGCCGCATCCTGAGTCGGATCCCATTCTGAGCCGCCTTCACCCAAACAGATAGCTGGGCCAAAGACGGGATCGCTTATCACGGCGACACGGATTTCCTGCGCGCCCGCAGTCAGTGCCATCTTTTGTACTATCATGCCTTCGATAATGGCGTCCGGATTGGCTTGGTGTACCCGCTGGGTAATGGCATTCGCGGCATGGCGAATGTCTTCCTCAGAGGTGAGATTAAGCATCACCCCGTGAACATCGGATTTATGCAAAATATTGGGTGATTGCACCTTGAGCGCAAGGGGGTAACCCGCCTCATTGGCAATAGCGACGGCCTCATCAGCATCTTTGACAAACCAAGTGTCGATAGTATTGAGGCCATAGGCGCGCAAAATCGGGCTGGCTTCATGGGTTTCGAGTACCGCTTTACCCTTGGCCTGCGCCGCTTGCAGCAATTTTCGCGCTGTTTGGCTATCGGTCGGAATATTGTCGGGGATCGACTGCGGCACTTCCTGTAGCAGTTTTTGATTGCGACGATATTCCACCATATGCATAAAGGCGCCTACTGCCCCTTCGGGGGTGCGATAGGTGGAGATGCCGCCCTTGGTAAAGCGTTTGCGGGCTTGATAGGCCGAGTCTTCACCGCTCCAGTTGGTGAGGATATTTAAACGGTTTTTCTTCGGATGCGCGTGGATAACTTTAATTAAGGCATCGGCAATCTCGACACTTTCACCAAGGGCTGAGGGCGAATGCAATACTAAAATGGCATCTAATTCCTCACTATCCATTAGGATGGAGAGCGCATTGGCATAGCGGCTAGCATTCGCATCACCGATAATATCCACCGGATTTTGCTTCGACCACGTCGAGGGCAGTACTGCATCAAGCTTAGCAAGCGTGTCTGGGGATAATTCTGCTAATTTCCCGCCGCGGAGGATCAGTTCATCGACGGCTAATACCGCGGGCCCGCCACCATTACTGATAATACCTAATCGCTCTCCCTGCAGTGGATTGGAGTGGGCAAGGCTTTCAACCGCCGCAAAAAGTTCTATTAAATCATTTACCCTCAGCATCCCCGCGCGCCTAAAGGCGGCTTCATACACAGCATCATTACCACCGATACCGCCCGTATGTTGTTTCGCGGCCCGTACGCCTTCGGCGCTGCGGCCCGATTTAATCACTAAAATCGGTTTATTACGCGAGGCTGCTCGGGCAGCAGAGAGAAAATGGCGCTTCTCATTAACTGAGTCGATATACAGCATAATGGCACTGGTACGGCTATCGCGGCCGAGATAATCGAGCAGTTCATCGAAGTTAATATCAGTGGCATCGCCAAGGGAAATAAAAGACGAAAAGCCAATCCCTTTGTTATTTGCCCAATCGAGCACTGTGGTGCATATTGCCGCTGATTGGGATACAAACGCAATTTTGCCGGGTAAGGCACTCGCATGGGCAAGGCTAGCATTGAGTCCTAAGGGCGGTAAAAGCATCCCTAAACTATTAGGACCAAGGATTCGCATGCCATAACGTTTGGCATGTTGCATAGCTAGATCGAGTAAGCTTACACCATCATCGTTGACTTCCTGCGCCATTCCAGAAGCCATAATAATTGCCACTTTACAGCCAAATTGCGCGAGAGTTTCGACAATCGCGGGTACACGGCTAGCACGAGTACAAATCACCGCGAGGTCGGGTTTTATCGGTAAGGCTTCAATGTTGGGATAAGCAAGCACGCCCATTACCGCGCGATATTTGGGCGTAACGGGCATGATGGGCCCAGAAAACCCGCTGGAGAGCAGGTTTTTCATCAGCACATTACCTGCACGTTTCTCGCTATTAGAGGCGCCAATGATGGCAACGGATGTGGGTTTAAATAAGGAATGTAGTGTACGTTGACTCATAAATGATCCCATCCCAGACGAAGACGCTGCCAGTGTAACCTACGCACGTGGGGCTGCACAGTTTTGATTCAGGTATTGCGCGGTAAGTTTATTAGTAAATCATTAAGTTAAATGCGGTAAACATCATATTTTTATCTTTAATGAAACATTTTTAGTAACAGCGAAATCTCTGACTACAGAAGCGAAAACCTGTGGGCTTTGCGGAGATTTTGGCGGCCAAATGCTACAAGGCTGCAGATGGCAAACGTCTACTCCTTGCCTCTCGTCATCTGAGTCGACGTATTACGAGAGTATAAGCTTGCCAGAGCGAAGATAATCTAATCAAGAAATGTCAACACGCCCTAAACAAAGTAAAAATTTTCCGTATTTGTTTGAAAACCCCTGAATCTCAAACTACTTTTTACACACGGATAAATTATTGTGAAGTGTTTATGAGATACATGGATGGCATCATCGGAGTCTTTGCAATAGCAATAGGTTACTTGGTGGGGTCTATTACCCTTTGGCTCCTCAGTCCGGTGTTGGCGGTTGCCGTGATGTTATGTTGGCAATTTTACCGTCAGCAGCAATCTTCGGTGGTGTCTAGCACCTCTCAAGTAGAACAACGGGATGACGTCGCTCTTGGTTGGCAAACGCATCAACGCTTATACCAAGAGGCGATTGCGACTGTGAGTGAATGTGAAAATAATATCCATAATGTCCTGCGGGTTCAGGAGGATGCGGTTAATTTACTCGGAGATTCTTTTGATGGCTTAGGCCGGCTGATGACTGAGCAAACGGGATTTATCTCTGATCTAGTAAAAAGTACCGATGATGCTGAGATATTTCACTCCGAGCAGATGAAACAATTTGCGAATAATACGTCGCAAACGTTAGAACGCTTCATTCAATCCACCATAGAAATGTCTGCCTCAACAATGGAATTGCTTGAGAAAGTTAACCTTATTTACGAATCCATGCCGCAGGCGATGAAGGCCTTACAGGATATCGATCAAATATCTTCTCAAACAAACTTACTCGCTTTAAATGCCGCGATTGAGGCGGCGCGCTGAAGAATCCCCTGATGATTTTCAGATAAATCATTAAATTAGAGTGAACTTGCACCTTGAAGTGTGATCAGATGGAAGTGCGAACAAACATCAATCACAGGGCATCAAGGTGCAAGTGTTAACTATCTTACATCAATCTCTCTATCAACATTGTCCAGAAATCCATCAAAAGCGACTGAATACACTCATGGTCGCCTGCAAAGCCCTCATCAACGCGGATTGTCTCACCCTCACGCATTTAGGGCGGCACATTGATGGCACCAGCACTCATACTAAACACTCAATAAAACGCATGGATAGATTATTGGGCAACCCGCACCTTCACCATGAAAGACTGGCTGTTTATCAGTGGCATGCAAAGTGGCTGCTAACAGCACATACGATGCCGACCATACTGGTGGATTGGTCTGATATGCGTGAAGGTCGTGAACTGATTGCACTACGCGCCTCTATTGCGATTAAGGGCCGCTCTATCACGCTCTACGAGCGAACATTTCCGTTAGTACTACAAGGCACACAAACTGCCCATAATCAGTTTCTGAATGAACTCCATAAAGTGTTACCTGACAATATTACCCCGCTGATAGTCACTGACGCGGGCTTCCGTAATCCATGGTTTCGAAAAGTCGAGCAGCTCGGTTGGTATTGGCTGGGTCGTGTCAGAGGATTAAGTGTCTATCGGCTGCACCCCTTCGGTCGCCAATTTTCGCTAAAAGCGCTTTATCCCAAAGCCAGTCGTCGCGCAAAACATGTTGGGCGAGTGGCGTTATCGGTAAAGAAACCCTTGTTATGCGAGATGGTATTGTTCAGGGCTCCAAGTAAAGGCAGAAAAGGTCAGCGAAGTACGACAACAGACTGTCACCATACGGCGCAATGGACGTATGAACTGACCGCCAAAGAGCCTTGGGCACTGGTGACCAACTTGACCATAGAAGCCATGTCGCCTCAAAAACTGGTTAATATTTACCAAAAACGGATGCAAATAGAAGAAACCTTTAGAGATTTAAAAAGCCCCGCTTATGGCTTTGGTTTACGTCATAGCAGAACACGTTATGCGGCGAGGATGAACATACTGCTATTGATAGCATTATTGGTACAACTGGCATTTTGGTGGGTAGGATTATACGGAGAAACACAGCAATTACAGCGGCACTTCCAAGCCAACACGGTAAAGAAAAGGAATGTGCTATCAACAATCAGGATGGGCAAAGAACTGCTGCGGCGACGGCATGACTACCCCATATCAGCAGATGATTTGCTTTGTGCTGCGAAGAAACTAGCCCAACTCTCATTAACTCATGGTTGTTGGGGCTATGAATTATGAGGGGATCCTACAGTGCAATACCCCTTAAGGATTAATTAACCCAATTCATTTAGTTGTGTTTTGTTGGGTACCTTATAAGTGTAAACCAAGAGAGAAAAAATGCGGCAAAACAAGTCTTTTTCGATGGATATTTTGTTTAGTCTTAAGTGAATATTATAGTGTTGTGTATTTTGATGTTGTAGCTTGCTGACTGATCAAATAATGTCTTATTTCAACACATCTTGGTATTGAACTTTTGCCTATTGAAGAGAAGGTTTATGTGTTCACTCGTGAGCTTAATCGTCATTGAATCTTAGGGAGTGGTGGCAATGGAAAGCCGCACAAAGCATATTTTTGTAACGTTATTTTCAATGGCCATTATCGCTTTGCTAGTCGATTACTTTCACTATCAAGGTCGATGGAGCCGCATTGAGACCAGCCAACTAGTGACTAATATTATGAAGCCTGTTCATCACTACTGTGCTGCTTATCAATGGGATTGGTGCTCTGCATCAGAAGTTCCGCCCACAATGAGTCAAATAACACCTCGGAGTGTGGAAAATGAAACACACCAAATGGATTTTGATGGATGTAATGCCTTGGTAGTAAAACAGGGAGAAGAGGCTAAGCAAAGAAGAGGAATATATACTTGGGTTGATGAAAATGGGCTGACACATTTCTCTGATAGTAGCCATGCAATTAAGGATACTCAGCTGACACTTTACACAGAGCCGCAATATAGTTTTGATTTAAAAATTGATTCATTGGCTACGACTCCTCCACCATTTTTTCGAGATCGTCTCAATGCAACGATTAAAGACATTGATAGTATTTACCGAAAATACTTACCAAAACGTCAGCTTCATCCAATCAAAGTCAACTTAATGTTGGCTGGAAACCTGTCCGCTTATAACAAATTAAAGGCACGTTATGCTTCTCAAGTAGGTGCAAGCCAAGGATTTTATTCTGGTCAACATAACCTAGCAGCAGTATGGCATCGTGACGATGCCCAAGCATTTAGAACTGCAATCCATGAGAGTGTTCATGTAATCAATGCCGGACAATTTGGTGGTATACCTCGCTGGTTAAATGAAGGACTTGCTGAGTACTTTGAATCTTCAGAATTCTTAGAAACCGTTGAGTTAAATACTCGATATGAATCAATCATTAACAATAATACTCGGAACAAGTCGAATATGGTTTTTGTAGATGATAAAGCTCATTTATCAATGGGGCTTGTTGAGCTACTTGTATCAGAACAAGATTGGCAAGGACAGATGCAAGATGCGCTCTATCAACATTCTCACAGTTTTGTTCGCTTCTTGTTTCAACATAAAAATGGCAAACAGTTATTAAGGCGGTTATTTGAGCACCTTAGTACGCAGCGTTGTGGAACTAAGAATGTTGACGAAATACTCGCTTCTTACCCAGGGGGGATCAGTCAATTAAATAGAGATTGGCTGGGATGGAGGCAATAATAGATGGAGAATTTTAACTATAGAAATTACACGAGCAACTATAATCTTGTTTTTTGCTCGTGCTAAATACTGATGTTAGACACGGTGCTTAAACGTCATTTTAAAGGATAAGGATATGTCGGATAACACAGGTACAGTGAGATTACATCGGGTGTTGCGTGCACCAGCGGCGTTAGTCTACAAAGCATTTACCGATAAAGCGGCGTTAGAACGTTGGTTACCACCTTATGGCTTTGTAGGGACAATTCATGAGTTTGAGTTGGCTGTCGGTGCAGGGTATTCCATGAGTTTTACCCAATTTGCGACCGGGTACAGTCATTCTTTTAAGGTGACTTATACCGAGCTAATCCCTAATACACTTATCCGCCATAGCGACCAATTTGATGATACTAATCTACCCGGGGTGATGCAGGTGACAATTGAACTTGCCGAGGTAGCCTGTGGTACCCGCTTGCAGATAGTACAGGAGGGCATTCCTGCGATTATTCCTGAGGAGATGTGTTACTTAGGCTGGCAAGAGTCACTACTGCAACTTGCGGCTTTGGTTGAAGCTAAGACGGAATGAGGTCGTCAGTCACTGGGTGATATAAAAAGGGTGATATAAAAAAGACGCTTATCTCGAGTAGAGTGAAGCGTCTTTTTTATTGGGTAATTTTATTGGCAATCGATAAAGCCTTTTAAAAAGGCTTAGTACCTAGTACCCGCAGGGCTACGCACTGGCAAGGTTTGCCAGATACTCATCAAATGTCCCTTGAAAGTTCACCAATTTTCTATCACGAATATCAATAATGCGAGTCGCTAACGAAGAAACAAATTCGCGGTCATGGCTGACAAAAATCAGCGTGCCTTCAAAATCTTTGAGGGCATTATTGAGCGCTTCAATTGCCTCCATATCCATATGGTTAGTCGGTTCGTCCATAATGATGACGTTGATATCTTGCATCATTAACTTACCGAAAATTAAACGGTTTTTCTCTCCGCCGGAGCAGTTTTTAGCCTTTTTATTAGCATCATCTTCGGTAAACAGCAAACGACCTAACATGGCGCGTACCATCAAATCGTTATGTTTGGGTTGGCGCCATTGGTCCATCCATTCAATAATAGTCAAGTCATTATCGAAATCGCTGGTACTATCCTGTGGGCAATAGCCGATAGCGGCATTTTCGGACCACTTAATCGTGCCTTCATTATGGATTAATTCATTGACTAAACAGCGTAATAGGGTGGTTTTACCCACACCGTTCTCGCCAATAATTGCCAGTTTTGCGCCAGCTTCGAGAATTAAATCACCGCCTTCGAATAAGTTTTCGCCATCAAAACCATGGCCAAGATTTTCCAGCACTAAGGCTTGGCGATGCATTTTCTTGCCAGCAGCGAAACGAATCGATGGGGTAATTCGGCTGGAGGATTTCACTTCATCCAGTTTAATTTTGTCCATGCGTTTGGCGCGCGAGCTGGCTTGTTTTGCCTTAGAGGCGTTGGCACCAAAGCGGTTAACAAAGTCCTGTAATTCTTCAATCTCGGCGCTCTTTTTGGCGTTGCCAGCTAAGAGTTGTTCACGCAACAATGCCGATTGCGCTAAAAAGTAGTCATAGTTGCCGGGATAAATACGCAGTTCGCCGTAATCGATATCCGCCATATGGGTACACACAGCATTTAAAAAGTGTCGATCGTGGGAGATGATGATCATGGTACATTTGCGTTTATTCAGCTCAGTTTCAAGCCAACTAATGGTATGAATATCTAAGTTGTTGGTCGGTTCGTCGAGTAGCAAGATATCAGGGTTAGCAAACAGCGCTTGGGCTAATAACACCCGCAGTTTCCAACCAGGCGCAACCTGAGACATAGGACCATAGTGGAAAGACTCTTCGATACCGGCTTCGATGAGGATTTCGCCCGCGCGGCTTTCGGCGCTGTAACCGTCCATCTCGGCAAACTCACTCTCCAAGTCACCCACGCGCATGCCATCTTCTTCGCTCATATCTGGCTTGGCGTAAATGGCGTCACGCTCTTGCTTGATTTTCCACAGTTGGGTATCACCCATGATCACCGCATCGATAACCGTGTATTGCTCAAAGGCGAATTGATCTTGGCTTAGGGTGCCGACTTTTAGGCCTGGGGTGATGGACACGTTGCCTGATGTCGGGGCGAGGGCGCCACTTAAGATCTTCATAAAAGTCGATTTGCCGCAGCCGTTAGCGCCAATCAAACCATAACGGTTGCCGTTGCCAAATTTTGCCGAGATATTTTCAAATAATGGCTCAGGGCCGAATTGCATGGTGATATTTGCGGTAGAGATCAAGGGGATGTCCTAGGAGTTACGTCTTAATAAAAGGCTTAAACCGGCTGCGTTGCTGACAAACGCCGTTGCAACAATCATGCTTATGTCAGCAAAGTCTTGGCCAAGATAATTTGGCCGCGCAGTATAGCGATTTCACGCACAATATGCGAGTTACAAACAAATCCTTAAAGATAAGAAACTTGCCGATGAAGCCCGTTTAATAAGCATGCAGTGTCTCTTGGCTCCGCGAGGGAAGGGCATCTACGTAAGCGCCTTTATCCTTGAGTGATGCCCGTGATTAGCACTACCCATCTAAACCTTGGAGTGGTTAATTACTGCTTATTTCCACTATGGGTTCGCCTCGTTTACCCCCTAACGCGGGGTATTGCTCACCAAGCGCACAGGTTATTTTGAATTACTATTCACTAATGTGCATATCCTTTAGCAAAATTCCCGAGGTTAGCCTTTTGTTTATGCAAATTTTAGAATAAAAAACCGCTTAGGGTTTCAGTGCCTTCCTCACTGTCATGCCCCCTTGATTCAATAATTAGTCTCGTTAGTTGGCATGAGTTGCCGCCGTTGTCTGCTTATCGAAATACTGGTGTTAGCGATTGCGCCTTTATTTTCTTCGAGGCCGATATTTAACTGAATGGTAATAAAACATTGCAATTCTATGTTTGATTTCTGTATCTATTTGTATCGTCAGTAATATAGCTTGTTCGAATAGATATTACCGCATGGATCACTAGACACTTTTTCCCATGACACACTGTAATAGTGCCATGGTCTTATTTAAAAGATGACACTTATACTGCTATTACCGTAGCAAAAATATGGTTATATGGCTAAATCTATAAAGGTATAAGTGATGCAAGAAGAGAAAATCACTGGTCTCTATTTTGTGGAAGAACAGCAACGTATCTGGATTATCTATACCCTAAGGTATCCAGAACCAATAGATGATGTTGACCTTGAGACATATATGGAGCTGCTTGAGAAAATAAAAAAGACTGATGGAACACGCTATGATTTGTACACCTATCTCCTATCAAAGCAAAACAAGTGCACAGACATTCTCCAATTTCTTAAAACACACACGCACTGAAAATCAACTTTCACAGGAGGATTTATGTTGTTTACTCAGGGAAAAAAGTTGTTTATTTGATGCTTTAGATGCGATTACGATTAGCCGTTGGGAGCGAGGAGTCAATATCCCATCACTAGCAAAACAGGCAGAAATTGTAGAAATTTTTGGTTCAGAATTATTTGATATTTATCGGCAGGATAAAAGTTTTGTTAGTGAAGGGCTCGCCTCGATTAATTTATTTGATTCGAGTGTCGAACGTAGCGAACATCCTTATTATCGTAATAAACCTTATCGTGTCGAATTTATTGATAACCATCATGATAACTTTTTGACCTTACTACAGTTGAGCCTGGTGTATGAGAGTAACCCCCGGCTTTGTTTGAATAATTGTCAATTATCGCAACCCTTTTTTTTGGGATTATCGCTCGTTGTTGCATTTAGTTTTGGTGAGCAGATTGTTGGGCATTGTTTGTTTTGCCGTACGCACGCTAAGGTTGCGCTCGAGTTTATGAATGATGAAGTGGATTTGTTTGAGGTCATTAGCCATAACAGTGAGTCTAGCCCTGATACCTTAATGGTGTTTTCTTCTTTTGGTGTCACACCTCATATTGAAAACTATATGATGTCTGTCTACCTGAATGAAATGGCTTTATGTCGTTCGATAAAGTACTTAAGTTTCAGCATCTGTGATGAATCCTTAAAAAGGAAGCTTTCCCAATTCAAGTTACCTATTTTTAAAATTAGAACCTTAGAAAACAATCATAGAACTATAAAGAATTATTCCTTTTTCGCCAGTAGAACCGAAGTCATGGCTAATCGAAATTTGCTGAAATTATCGGTTATTCCTTCGGCTAAGTCTCAGACAATCGATCCTATTTTCTTTATGCAGCTAGAGACCAATATATGAATATACTCATTATTGATGATCAAAAATTTATCCGAGAAACGCTCAAAGCGGATATCAATAAATGTTTAGCCGAAAATGAAATTAATATTTATGAAGCCAGTAATGGCAATCAAGGGATTGATTTAATTATGGGGTTAAATGTATCACTCGATCTCATCATTATCGATTTGAAGATGGAGCAGGGCGATGGTATTGCTGTCATCAATATGTTGGCGACAGAGCCTCGCTGGATGTCGATTCCGATTGCCGTGATCAGTTCTTCCGATAAACGAACTCTTGAATTGGTAGACTGTATTATTCATACACTCAGGTTAAACCTATTGGGTGTGTTTGCAAAGCCTGTCAATGCCAGTGATATATTAATGCCATTGCTTACGACCGACACCGAAGATGTGCCTGAGTCAACTACGCATCGTCATCGAGGTCACCGACATGCAAATATCAACGTTCAACAGTTACTTAAGGATGAACAGTTGATCCTCTGTTACCAGCCAAAGATTAATTTAAAAACCCAAGAAATTACTGGTTTTGAGGTGTTGTCTCGTTTATGTGATCGCCACCATGGTTATATTTATCCCGACGTATTTTTGCCTTTAATCAATCAACAGGGATTAAACAGTATTTTTTCGCGGATGGTGATTTCTCAGGCGTTGCAGTGTTGGCTACGCCAGCCTCTACTCACCCCATTTTCATTATCAATCAATATTACGGCAGATGATCTCACCTGTGAGGAATTAATTGAATACATTATCGAGTCTAGTCGTGCTCATACGGGGATTCACTTAATTTTAGAGTTAACTGAATCACAGGAAATCATTAATCAAGATCGAGTTCTTAATTCGATTGCCCGGCTCATTATTAATAATGTTGATATTTCACTGGATGATTTTGGTAAAAGCTATTCGACCTATGATCGTCTTGATGCTATTCCTTTTAAAGAAATAAAAATTGATAAAAGTTTTGTCTCCGATATGGATATCAATCATCAACATTATTTAATTGTTGAGTCGACCATTGCCCTAGCGCAAAAGATGCACGTAAAAGTGGTTGCCGAAGGCGTAGAAACTGCCGCTATTGCCGCTATTTTGACAGCCTTAGGTTGTGATGTGGCACAGGGATATTTGTATAGTCCACCCATTGAAGGTCGTTACCTTATTAACTGGATAGGCCATTATCAAAGTGAGTGTTTAATACATGAATAATCATGGGCTTGAACACCAAGTGAAGCAAGCGCTGTCAGTTTTTTTTGCGCAATATCAACAGCCTCAGCAACAAGTGTTAAGGCGAGCTTTACTCATAGAGCTTGAACGCATGAGTCTGCAACTTATGTCACTCAACGCTGAAGAATGTTTTTCTGATCTTAGGCATGAGTTTTTGGGGATGACGAGTTATCTCGCCTTGGATGAGACGTTGTGTGTTTCAAATTTGGCTTCAGTATCGGCTTTTAACACCCAGATCCAATTTTTGTTAAATGCCGTAAAGGAGCAAGATAATGGGGAGTAAATATACTTCAAGCATGTACTTGCTTACCGGGTTATTTATTACGCTGATTATTATTTGCTTAACACTTGCCCATTCAATTAATGAATTTAAAGCGGTTTATCAAAAAAAAGCTCAGGCAGTATTTTCATCATCCCAAGATATGTTTTTACAACACCGTATTATGTTAGACGCATTGCGATCGTTTTTTAATGCTTCCGCTGCGGTGACCACAAAAGAATTTGAAGTATTTGCTAAGGATTTGTTGAAGATCAAATCTGCCGTTGCCTTCACATTAACCCCTGAACTCGAACTGGCGTATATTTCTGATCCATCCATCTTACCAGAACTTAAACCATTAACATTAAGTATGATGGACAACGGGAGTTTACACGCCAGGCTAATCAATTATACCCTTTTGACCGTTAAGATTGATGAACCTCAGATGCCTTATTTGATTTATGCCATTTCCCAAAAAAGGATTTTGACGCGTATCGATCAAGAGCAAGATGTATGCATTACGTATCAGTTCGAGCATTCAATTTTACGAAGCGCTTACTGTGATATCCCTGCTGCAACGGGGATTTGGCGCTTATTTGCCTATTCAGATCGTCAGTTTATTACATTGAACGAATATCAGACCCGTTTCAATTTACAGGTTTATTATCAGGTACCTCGAGCGGAAGTGATTGAGCTTTTCGTTATAATCCTATCGATTGCGCTTCTTGGGCTAGCATTTTCGCTACTATGGTTTTTTAAAGCGAAACATCAACAGCTTATTGAACGCATCGAATGTGAAAATCGTTCGAAATTAGCGGTAATGGCCAGTATTAATCATGAGATCCGCACGCCAATAAATGCCTTACTTGGATATAGTCGGATGCTCAAGAAAACTCTTTCAATACCATCCGAGCCAGCGCAGCAGGGCACATCAAGACAGGAGCTAAGCCATATTGTCGATAAAATGATCTGGTCAGCAAATTTGCTTTATTCGGTTGCAGAAAACACATTAAATTACAGTAAGGCTGAAGTTGGAAAACTCACATTAGATCAGCATGCGATTAATCTTAGAGAATATGTTGGTCGCATTCAGGAATACTATCAAGCTTTCAATACTACTTCGGGTAAAACCCTCACTGTGTCGGTGAGTGATACGTTACCTGACTTGCTTAAGCTTGATGGCACTAAGCTATTCCAACTTGTCACCAATATTATTAATAATGCTTTTAAATACAGTACTGGTGAGCAGGTACACTGTTATATGGATTTACATCCTTCATTTAATCAAGCTTCAGCTTCACCTATGTTGAGGGTGTTGATCCGTGATTTTGGTGAAGGTATGCCTATGCAGGCAAAGCGGGCGTTAGATAGTCCTTTTATTTATCAATCACTGTCCAGCTCCTATGGTATTTCGGGAGTAGGGCTTGGGCTTTATACCTGTAAGCGATTATTGGAGCAGATTGGCGGTAAATTACGGATACGCAGTCAGCAAGGACGAGGAACCACGGTATTAATGCACTTTCCGTGTCAGTTTTATCACCAGAAGCAGGAGCCAATACACCGTTATACCCAGCAACCATTACTATTAGTGGACGATAATCTGTTTAATCTTGAGATTTGCCGTGGAGCGCTCGAGTCCCATTTTGCCCAAATCCACTGTACAGATCAGGCTGAATCGGCGTTAAGGCTATTTAAAACGCTGCGGCCACCATTGGTGATTGTCGATTATCGGTTAAAGGAGACTGACGGATTAGTGTTAATCCAACAAATGCGCCAGCTTATCATTGAGATGGATGATAGTACTTGGGGATGCCAGTATTTTCTGCTCTCAGCCAATGATAGTGATGAGATCCCAGCACTTAGGCGATTCCCCGATGTGGTCTTTATCCAAAAGCCCTTTAGTTTAGAAGTGTTTTTGAGCAAATTAGCGGCAATTACGCCAGTATAGGATGGTTACTGGAACACTATAAATGCATTCGGCTTTCACATAGAATGGCCTTTATACATACTTAACCGACGATTCTAACGGATTGTGCTAATCCATCAGCAATACCACCGTCATGGCCCCGATTATCGCTTTGGGGAGCAAATGACTTTTCTCGACGTGAAACAAACCTTTGGCTTTAGTCATGTGCGCGTAGGGCGTTGGGTTACGCGGGAAGAATCCTTAATTGCCGCTAATTTAGTGTTTGATTCGCTGGCAGACCTTGCCTTTATCCTGCATTTACCGCCCTTAACCTTAGGGCTAAGGCAAACCTTAAGTCTTGCCTTTGGTCATGGCGGGCAAAAGGGTGTGCAGGCCCATTATGCTCCCGCGGCTAGAGAGCTGGCATTAGCAAAAAATGCCGGCGCTGGCGCCTTGGCCCATGAGTTTTGGCATGCGTTTGACCATTATGTGGCGCCGAAGGCGTTTTCGCGAACCACGGGACGTTTTAAGTGCGCCAGTGATCTCTGGCTTGCTGATCTGCCGCTCATTGATCATCCGTTAAATCAACGTTTAGCCGAAATTTTTCGAGTGACATTACTCTCTGAGGACAATCTAGCGCCGAGCGATTATGTACGCCGTGCAATAGCATTAGATAAGCGTTATGGTGCGCAGTATTTTGCTAAACCCACCGAAATGATGGCTCGGGCCTTTGAAGCGTGTATCGAATCCTATCAAGGGATCCAAAATCCGTATTTGGTGTCTGGCACACGTTACTCTGCGCTGGCAAAGGAAGGAGCTTATCCCGATGAATCACATAGACAACGTATCTTTAATGCCTTGATAGCCTACTTTGAGCCATTAGGCATAGCGTTAGGGAAAGTAGGATAAGCGAACAGTGTTAATCTGCGAGTTGCTGCTGGCAGTAGGCAAGTTGGTGGCGAATGGCATCGAGCCATTGTGAGGCGCGGTAATCCATTAAATACCAAGGGCTGAGCTGTGTTTCGGGCTGATGATTAAAAAACAGCGACTCACATGCGATGAGTTTAGCTTTATCCGCACACTGCAACCAAATAGCGCTTGGCGTATGTGCTAACTCGGCTAAATGCTGCCGTACTCCTTGCTTGGTATCCTCATTTACACACTCAATGAGGCGATATTGTCTCAATAAATCCAGTTTGATAAAGGGATCTTCACTTTCACTGATAAAGTTTATTTGGTGTGTGGCCTCAGTTGTTTGCTCCCAAGGTTTCAGCGTAAATTCAGTCCAGTCTAAGCGCTCACAGAGTAGGGCTTTAGCGATCCTTCTTTCCCCTAACCAGTTATGAACCATGCAGGGGAGATGGACCGTCTCGGGCAGTTCAACACTGCGCCGTAAGCTGGGCAGTAGCGACATGCGCTGAACTTGTAGTTGTTGTGCCAAGGTCATCATAAGAACGATCGCCGTTAAGCCCGATGATGGCCAGCAACCGAGAGTTGCAGTGAGATCGGTGGCGACTTGGGTTAATGCTTTCGCCAGTTGCACACCTTGGTGATGACCTTGTACTTCAAAAGCATATTGCGATTCGGCAAAGCCACCATTGGCAATCGTAACCACATGACCATGGGGCGTGAAATGCTGCGGACATTGCGTACCATTAAAAATAAAGGTGAGACCTTTCGCGGCAGGTTGCCATTCCCCTGACGCATTGCCAATGATGGTGGCTTGCTCAAGCTTGAGTTGCTCGGCAAGTGCTTTGAGGGAAATCCTAGGTTGCGGCTTAGCCAATTGACGGTGCATATGCGTATGTGGCTGAGGCGCATCGGCTAAGGGGTGTGAATAGGGCATACTCGCAAGGACTCTCTAAAGCAAAGAGGGCTAGTGTACTGGATCTTCTGTGCTGACTAAAGAATTATTGCCTACAAGCTATCGGTAAAATAATTAATAAAATTTTATAATAACAGTACGTTACACTGTTTTGTTTATCAGTATTACTTACTCACTAATCATCATAAACACAGGTATCTCAGCAAGAAACCTATACCAATTGCTCCAGAGTTTCATCTAGACGCGCCTTCGACAGGCTAAGGAATATATGTCGATTTGAATCGGTGGTAATCAGCAGTATGCTATAAACATTTTCATTTAAACCTATCTCGCTTCATCCATCCTGAGCGCTGCTTGAGTTGAATATCCAGAGGCTGGTCGTCCTTAAATGTGTGACTGATCTTGTAAATATAGTAGATTACCCATATACCGTATTGATAATAATTCGTATTAACTTTACACTAACAGGATTTTAAAAGAGGTAGGAACAACTCCCCATGGCGAAAATAAGTAATCGCTTCTGGTTTATGTTACACGGCTGGGTATCATTGCCCATCTGGATTTTATTCAGTTTCATCTGCTTAACGGGCACGGTTGCAGTACTTAGTCATGAACTGACTTGGCTGACTAACCCTGCAGCCCGTGCGACCAATCCGAATGAGCTACCCGCTAAACCCGTTGATGAATTAATGCTGGTGGTGGAAAAGGCCTATCCGAATGCGCAAGTCATGAGAGCGATGACCTTTGAGCCTTATATAGTCAATGCCATTACTTTTACCGATGCCGATAAGCCTTATGCTATCGCCTATGTGAATCAATATACGGGTGAGATCCAGCAGATCAACGAAGGCATCACTTTTATCGGCTTTATGCGTTCATTACATGGTTGGCTGTTGTTTCCTTGGCAGGGCGGTTATAGCTTGGGGTATTACCTAGTGTGCTCTATGGCGCTCTTGATGCTTGCCTCATTAGTGACAGGGCTCATTGTGTACAAACGCTTTTGGCGCAGCTTTTTTGCGCCTAAATTACGTCTAACGCAAGGAAAGAAGACCTTGTTGTCGGATCTGCATAAGTTATCGGGCGTTTGGTCGATTTGGTTTATCGCGATAATGAGCCTCACCGGGCTTTGGTATTTAGTCCAAGCTATCTTCTGGCATGCGGATATTGATATCGAGCCCCATGCACCATTGATTGCTGCCGAGCAAGTGCCGCTAGTACAGGCTGGCGATTCAAAAGTGCCAAGCGCCAATGTCTCTTTTACCGAGGCTTTAAGTTTAGCCAAACAGCGCTTCCCCGATTTTCAACCAAGTTATGTGATGCTGCCTGAGCATCAACGGGATATGTATCATTTAAGCGGCAGCGGCGATCATATTTTTTATGATCAATATTCCTATAATCTGAGCATTAATCCATGGACCGGCGAAATCGCCAGTGTCAACTCGCCAGAAACCATGACAGGTATGCAAACCTTAATGCATATTGCCGATCCGCTGCATTACGGCACCTTGGGAGGGATTTGGACTAAATTGATTTGGTTCTTTTTTGGTCTGGTGCTTTCTGGGATGTCAATCACTGGTTTTATGATGTGGGGATTGCGCCATGTTCGCGCCTTTAAACAGGCCGAAACCACAGATTTGGCCGCAGATATGATTGGGGAGGCTCGCTAATGGCAAAATCAGTATTTTGGTTAAAGCATAAATACAAGCTCAGTGGCTTGATTTTAATTTTACCCTTAGTGTTCCTCTATCAGTCGCTTAGCCCGAGTTTTCCACCTGCTTGGCCGAGTCAGCAACTAGGGGAGTTTAAGATTGCGCCTATGCCGTTAGATTTAAAGTCGCCCTATAAACACCACGATGATTACGTTAAAGATTTTATGTTGATCTTTGAACAGGGAGATGTGGCTCATATTCGTCAAGCTTATGTCAATATCGGCCCAGTGGCACTGCCATTAGAAGCCCTACAAAAAGGTGAAAATGGGGTGTTACATGGCAGCAAACATGGCCAACATGTGCATGCGATTACGGGCGCTAAGTTAGCGGCAACGGACAGCTTGTGGGTGTCGATTCAAAATTGGCAGGGCGAATGGTTGGTTAGCCAATGGCCCGTGCCCGAGGCGGTGTTAGTTCAGTAATAACGCTATAAAATTGTTTGCAGTAAACTAGCCCTCAGGTGCAAACTGTGCCTGAGGGTTATTTTTATCGGGTAGATTTTACTGCATAGGATGTGATATGGAATTTACTGAAACAGAACTCGCGTTAATTGCGGCCGCAACACAAAAAGTGCAAATGGCGCAGCGGGTGCGGATGGGGGTGATTATTTTGCTTATCTTAGGTACGTTCACGTTGCTGGCAGGATTTTGGAGTCACCCTTACGCGATTTATATTGCCTTTGCGCTGGTGGTCTTTGCGGTCGCGCTACCTCAGTTTGGCCAAGGGCCCAAATATGAAGAATTGCTAGCTCTATTGCAGCAAAAAGCCGCTCAAGCAAAATGATTAATCTGCATCAAAGTGCTAAGAACGGTGCTAACAACAGCGCGAATAACAAAAGGGCTTTCAGCAAAATATTCTCTAGCCTAAAAGCCCTTGTTATTTGTTCATTCCGTTAGTTAAAGCGCTTAACGACAGCCATATGGCGCCCTTATTCTTCGGGGTAGACCTTTTCTTTTGGTGGAGAGTACTCGCAAAGATCCTCAATAATACAGCTGCCGCAGCGGGGTTTGCGGGCAAGGCAAGTATAACGACCATGCAGAATAAACCAGTGGTGCACATCGACCTTAAATTCAGCGGGAACAACCTTTAACATACGCTCTTCGACTTCGACCACGTTTTTACCGGGGGCGAATTTAGTGCGGTTTGCGAGGCGAAAGATATGGGTGTCGACGGCGATGGTTGGCCAGCCAAAGGCGGTGTTTAACACCACATTGGCGGTTTTACGGCCGACACCGGGAAGCGACTCTAGCGCTTCTCTGTCCTCTGGGACTTCGCCATTGTATTTTTCAATCAAGATCTCACAGGTTTTAATCACATTGATAGCCTTGTTGTTATACAGGCCAATCGTCTTGATATATTCCTTTAATCCTTCCACGCCTAAGGCATAAATGCTGTGGGCGGTATTGGCCACCGGAAACAGTTTATCGGTCGCCTTATTCACGCTCACATCAGTTGCTTGTGCCGACAAGGTCACCGCCACCAGTAATTCAAAGGGACTGGAGAAATTCAGCTCAGTTTCGGGTTTGGGATTGTTTTCACGTAGGCGGGTGAGGATTTGGATGCGTTTTTGTTGATTCATAGTGATCCTTGTCAGTAGTGGGTTGAACGTTAAACCCACTACTTAAGCTGTTATCTCAATGAGGCTTAACTCACTTTGGTGATCCGCGCCCGTGTCACACTCGGCTGCGCTGCTGCTTGTGGTTGGCGCTCTTTAAGCTTTTTATCGACAATATTTTTCAGGGCGATAAGTAGGCCCATTACGATAAAGGCACCAGGCGGCAACATAGCGAGCAAGAAAGGGGTATCGACTTGCCATACTTGAATGGTTAAAGCCTTTGCCCATGGGCCGAGCAGCTGGTCGGCGCCATCAAATAGCGTGCCTTGGCCAAGAATTTCCCGCGTAGCCCCAAGCACGGCTAATACTAAGGTAAAGCCTAGTCCCATCATCAAGCCATCGAAGGCCGAGCTAAAAGCATTATTACGGGAAGCAAATGCTTCGGCGCGGCCAATGATAATGCAGTTGGTCACAATCAGCGGTAGGAAGATCCCTAACGACATATACAACCCATAGGCGTAGGCATTGACTAACAGTTGCACCGCTGTCACCAGCGCCGCAATGATCATCACAAACACGGGGATACGGATTTCCTTCGGCACATAGTCGCGCACTAACGAGACTAAAACGTTTGAGCCAATCAGCACCAGCATTGTTGCGATACCTAGGCCAAGGGCGTTGGTGAGGGTTGCGGTTACGGCTAACAGTGGGCAAAGCCCCAGCAGTTGCACTAACCCTGGGTTATTTTTCCACAGTCCTTGCCACGCAATTTCACGATAATTAGTCATGCTTGGCCTCACAATTCAGTGGTTGGCTGAAAATTTCTGTTTGATGCTGAGTAAAGTACCACACGGCGCGTTTAACGGCTTTCACATAGGCGCGTGGCGTAATTGTCGCGCCAGTGAATTGGTCGAAATCGCCGCCGTCTTTTTGCACCTGCCACTGCTTATCATCTTCAGATGTAAGCACTTTACCGACAAATTTGGTGACCCAATCGGATTTACGTAACTCGATTTTATCCCCAAGCCCGGGCGTTTCTTGGTGGGAAAGCGTACGAACGCCTAATACTTCACCTTGGGTGTTGATACCTACAATCAGCTTAATATTACCGTTGTAACCATCGGGAGCGATGGCTTCTAAGGCGATAGCAACGGGTTTACCCGCTGCGGTGGCAATATACGCAGGCAAGGCATCTTCAGTGCCGAGCGCCTCTTTATTTTGCAGTAACGTGCACTGCGCGGTCAGCTCATTGTCATGGAGTTCATCTGGGATCAGTTGATGTAAGATGCCCATCAGTTCTTTCTGCTGTTGCAGCTTTATTTCATCAAAGGTCTGTTGATTAACCACAGCCACTAAGCCGGTGCAGAGCAGGGCAAATAGGGCAAGTAGCAGACCATTTTTAATCATTGGGTTATTCAATTTTTTTCCTCAAGAGTCTTTGTTCAAGCTCGCTTGATTCTCTATTTCACAGGTCTAGCCCGCTGAGTGGCCATAGGCACGCGGACGCACATAATAGTCAATAAATGGCGCGCACAGGTTGGCGAGCAATACAGCAAAAGCAAATGCGTCGGGATAACCGCCTTGGGTACGGATGATATATACCAAGACACCGATTAAAGCACCGAAAATCAAACGGCCGCGTGGGCTGGTGGCGGCGGTGACAGGATCGGTCGCAATAAAGAAGGCGGCGAGCATGGTCGCACCCGAGAATAAATGGAACAGCGGGCTTGCCTGCATATCGGGCGACAGTAAAAAGCCGATGCTCGAGGCCACAAATAATCCTGCCAAGACGCCAGTACTGATGTGCCAACGAATGGCTTTTAATTTAAGCAGCACTAACCCGCCAGCGAGATACGCCAAATTGACCCAAAACCAACCTACACCAGTGCCACCATCGAATATGCTTTTGGTCATACTTTCGGTAGTAGTCAACCCTAAGGACAAATCGGTTTTGAGGGTATCGAGCGGCGTTGCCATACTGATACCATCAATCCCTAAACGGAATTGATCCATCCCACCATGGGCACCGAGATTGAAGATCAATTGCAAGCTATCGATAACACTTGGGGTATTGAGTGCAACGGTACTTGGCGCAATCCAGCTGGTCATCTGTAGTGGAAACGACACCAGTAGCAACACATAGGCAGCCATGGCAGGGTTAAACAGGTTATGGCCTAAGCCGCCATAGAGGTGCTTAACAATAACAATCGCAAAGGCGGTGCCCATCACGATCATCCACCAAGGTGCCAGTGGCGGGATTGCAACCCCAATTAAGATTGCCGTCAGCATGGCGCTGTTATCGCTTAAGCTCGCTTTGATGCTGCGATGACGCAGTTTCATCACCGCTGCTTCACAGCTTAGGGCCACGATAATCGCCAGTAACACTTGAATAAGCGTGCCCCAGCCAAAAAAGGCACATTGCACCACAAGGCCGGGCAACAAGCATAAAATAACCCGTTGCATAACCGTTGAAGTATGCAAGTTACGGGTAACATGGGGTGATGAGGCTATTTTAAACGCCATTGTGATCCCTTTTATCTAATCTTGAGTCACTGATTTTTAAGCTAATAATTTTTAATATACTGATGTCAAAATCAGCAGTGCTATTCATTTGAGTCACTGAGCGCATCCGCTTCTCTGGCTGCTTTTTTGGCTTTCGCGCGAGCAACCGCAGCAGCGACCTTGGCCTTTTTCTCATCATCAGGACTGAGTGGCGCACTTGGTTCAGCGACTGAGCTTGATTCATTGCCTGATTCAGAGTCTGATTGAGAGTCTGGTTCAGAGCCTGACTCAACGCCTGAATCAGTCTTAGCCTGTTCGACTAGCTCGGGCTGAACTTCAGTAACCTTAGTCGATTCAGCCTGCAGTGCGGCGGCCTTTTTGGCTTTTGCACGGGCAACGGCAGCAGCGACCTTGGCCTTTTTCTCATCTTCAGGGCTAAGCGGCGCACTTAGTTCCGCGGCTGAGCCTAATTCATTGCGTGATTCAATGTCAGAGCCTGACTCTTGCTTAGCGTCTGCGACTAACTCGGGCTGAACTTCGGCCACATTACTCGATTCAGCTTGCTGTGCGGCGACTTTTTTGGCTTTCGCGCGAGCAACCGCAGCAGCGACCTTGGCCTTTTTCTCATCTTCAGGGCTAAGCGGCGCGCTTGACTCGGTGGTTGAGTCTGATTCATTGCCTGACTCGGGCTTAGCGCCTGCTGCTAGCTTGGGCTCAATTTCGACAACATCAGTCGACTCTGCCTGCTGTGCGGCGGCTTTTTTGGCTTTCGCACGAGCAACCGCAGCAGCGACCTTGGCCTTCTTCTCATCTTCAGGGCTAAGCGGCGCACTTAGTTCCGCGGCTGAGCCTAATTCATTGCGTGATTCAATGTCAGAGCCTGACTCTTGCTTAGCGACTAACTCGGGCTGAACTTCGGGCACATCACTCGATTCAGCTTGCTGTGCGGCGGTCTTTTTGGCTTTTGCGCGGGCGACGGCAGCAGCGACTTTGGCTTTTTTGTCATCCGCCTCTGTGCTCGTAGCCGTTTCTGCTACTGGCTGATTCGCATTGACAGTCGCTTCAGTATCGCCATTGGCATCCGAGTCGGCCTTCAATGCCGTTTTTTTCGCTTTGGCACGAGCGATAGCGGCGGCGACTTTATCTTTTTGTGATAAAGATTCGGCTTGAACCGTTGGCTCGCTTGATTCAGAAGAGACTGCTTGCTTTGACGATTCTGCATCATCCGCCCCTTGAGCCGCCTTCTTGGCTTTAGCGCGAGCAATTGCGGCGGCAACAGCCGCTTTACCCTTAGGCGCTTCTGTATTGCTCGTATCAGCAACAACGACCTCGACCGTCGCGTTATCGGTTGTGGCTTCTGCCGCTGCTGCCTTTTTGGCCGCGATCCGCGCCATAGCTTCAGCAACGGCACTCTTATCCGTTGAGGTCATGGTCGCTTGGCGACGCGCAGCGGCTTCTTTAGCCTTGGCTTCGCGGGCGAGTTTTTCTTCTTCGAGGCGTTGAATACGCGCCTCGAAGCGCAGTTTGGCGCGCTCGGCTTGATGCTTCTCATCGGCGGCTTGTTTTAGTGCCGATTTAGCGATGCGGTAGTATTCCACCAGTGGAATATCACTCGGGCACACATAACTACAGCAACCGCATTCGATACAGTCTTTTAGGTTGTAGCTGGCCGCCTTGTCATATTCTTCGGCTTTTGCATGCCAAAACAGTTGTTGTGGTAGCAAGAGAGCAGGGCAGGCATTGGCACATTCGCCGCAGCGGATACAGGCCTTTTCCTCTGGAGTTATCCCAATCTCTTGACTGCTCGGGACCAAAATACAGTTTGTGCCCTTTAAAATCGGTACTTGGATGGTTGGCAATGCGTGGCCCATCATTGGCCCGCCAATAATCACTTTTTGTTCGGCTTCGGCATTAAATTCAGTTTGCTTGAGCACATGTTCAACGGGCGTGCCTATGGGTAACCAATAGTTGCCAGGTTTACCCACATTTTGCCCGGTAACGGTTACCACACGTTCAATCAGCGGTTTTCCTTGGGTCACGGCTTGATGAATCGCAAAGGCGGTTCCCACGTTATGCACGACAATCCCAAGCTTAGCGGGAATGGCGCCCGAGGGCACTTCACGACCTGTGATGATTTGGATCAGCTGTTTTTCACCGCCAGAGGGATACTTCGTTGGGATCACCGTTACCCGAGTGCTGCCGGCAGGGAGCGTAGATTGACTCACCGCCTGTTGCATCACCTTTATGGCTTCAGGTTTGTTGTCTTCGATAGCAATCACAATGCGTTTTGGCGACAAAAGGCGATGGATAATCGCAATCCCCGCCAGAATGTCTTGGCTGTATTCGCGCATTAAGCGATCGTCGGCGCTGATATAAGGCTCACATTCCACGCCGTTGATTATCACTAATTCAATTTCACTAACGGGATTGAGCTTAATATGGCTTGGGAAGGCGGCGCCACCCATGCCGGCTATCCCTGCGCCATGGATTTTGGCAATCATCTCCTGATTGCTGAGCTCAATTGAGCCTGGCGTTAACTCGCACCAGCGGTCTTCACCATCGGCAGCAATCACACAGGTATTGACCGGCAAGGCCGAGGCATGGTTACTGGCTCTTGGCTCAATGGCGACCACAGTACCAGAGGTTGGCGCGTGCACGGGCAAATGCCAAATTG
The DNA here is from genome assembly GCF_014647135.1 of Shewanella xiamenensis. Classification (GTDB taxonomy): domain Bacteria; phylum Pseudomonadota; class Gammaproteobacteria; order Enterobacterales; family Shewanellaceae; genus Shewanella; species Shewanella xiamenensis. The sequence continues at coordinate 173,427 of NZ_BMOP01000005.1, read as the reverse complement.
AGGTACCTTGAGTTAATGGCGCGCCTTTTAATACTTTGTCACCCACTTTGACTGCAAGGGAGCAGTTTTCGCCTACCTGTGGCACAGGCACAAGGTATTCCTGCGCTAATGGCAGTTGGCTAATCGGTGTAGTGTTGGAGAGGAATTTGACTTCAGGTGGATGAATGCCACCAGGTGAGCGCCAAAGGGTTCCTTTATCTAATTGATCTAATAAAGTCTGCACCGCTTATCCTCTCTTTTCTTCGTGCGGGGTCTCTTGGATAAGAGTCACGGGAATGGCATTTAAGCGCCAGTTCCAGTTTTTCAGATTTTGGCCCACAGGGATCATATCGATACAGTCAACGGGGCAGGGCTCGACACAGAGATCGCAACCTGTGCAGTCAGCGGTGAGCACGGTATGCATGAGTTTGCCCGCGCCAATAATGGCGTCGACAGGACAGGCCTGAATACATTTAGTGCAGCCAATACATTCATCTTCGCGAATATAGGCGACTTTTTTGACTTGGGACTGAGCCTCGGCGTTGAGCGGCTCTGGCTCGACCCCCATTAAGCTGGCGAGTTTTTCCATGGTCGCAGTGCCGCCGGGGGGGCACTTGTTGACTTTATCGCCATTGGCAATGGCTTCGGCGTAAGGACGACAACCGGGATAACCACATTGACCGCATTGAGTTTGTGGCAGAATCGCTTCGAGTTCATCGACGATAGGATTACCTTCAACCTTAAATTTTAAGGCAGCAAATCCGAGTAATACCCCAAAGAACAATGCCAATAGGGTCAATAAGATAACGGCAATTAACATGGTGGACATCTATTTAACCAATCCTGTAAATCCCATAAAGGCCAATGACATCAGGCCCGCGGTGATCATGGCGATAGCACCGCCTTTAAACGGCATGGGCACATCGGCCGCCGCTAAACGTTCACGCATCGCGGAAAACAGAATTAACACTAAGGAAAAACCCACCGCAGCACCAAAACCATAGATAGCAGATTGAATAAAATCGTGTTTTTCGTTCACGTTTAATAGGGCTACCCCTAATACTGCACAGTTAGTGGTGATCAGCGGCAGATAAATTCCCAGTGCGCGATGTAGGGCTGCACTGGTTTTCTGCACTACCATCTCGGTAAATTGCACTACCACCGCAATCACCAGAATAAAGCTCATGGTACGCAGATAACTGAGATCAAAAGGCAATAATAGGTATTGATTCACTAGGTAACTGAGAATGGATGCCAAGGTCAACACGAAAGTGGTCGCCATAGACATACCGATAGCGGACTCCAGTTTGCTGGAGACCCCCATAAATGGACATAAGCCTAAGAATTTCACTAATACGAAATTGTTGACCAGTACAGTGCTGATCAACAACAGGAGATATTCACTCATCTCAATACTTGTCTAAACGGATCTTGGCCGTATTATCGACTTTTCCGTTTGCATAAACAACATATAGAATGCAGGGTTAACTATCTTTACTGTAAATATGCATGCTTGATTAACCCTGCATTGGTTTAAATTTGATCAGTTAGGGTGATGGCCTGTGGCTGGGCAATGTAATAGCCTTGGAGGCCATCAACGAGAAGTTTTTCGAGGGTTAATTTTTCTTCTTGGCGCTCAACACTGGTCGCAATTACGCGGATACCAATACGTCTGGCAACGTCTACCATCATACGCACAAAGAATTTGTTATTGCTGTCTTCATCGATCGCCGAGGTGTAGCTACCATCAAGCTTAATGTAGTCTGGGCGCACTTCGCTGAAGAATTTGAACGAGGTAAAGCTCATGCCAAAACGCTCAATTGATACCCTCGAACCTACGCTATGCACTTCACGTACAAACTTATAACTCGCCCCTAAATTGGCTTGCATACCGGATTCGTTAATCTCAAATACTAAGCGTGAAGCGATATATTTATGCTTGCCAAGAATATCCTTTAACCAGCCTACAAACAGTTCTTGATGCGCTGAAAAAGCACTGATGTTGATGCCAAAATTGCCGCTAATGGTGGGATTTTCTTTAAGCATTTTTAATGTAGTGATCACCACGAGTTTATCTAATTCTGTGCTCATTCCATGGCGCTCCGCCATGGCAATGACTGTGGTGGTCGGTAAAAACTTCCCTTCACTATTGTAGAAGCGTGCCAGCAACTCGCGATATACCTCTACATCGTTACGGCAAGGTTGAATCGGTTGTTGGAAAAATTTAAGCGCTTGGCGGGTGATTAGGTCATTGATTGCCAGTTTCCAACGGTCGTCACCAAATTGCTGATCCGCATTGAGTTTCTCTTGAATATGATAACTATTAGGACCAAGGGTTTGCGCTATGCTGACAGCCGTATCTGCAAGGGATAGCAAATTGACGGGATCTGTCCCTTGTTGGTATGGGACAAGCCCGATATGTGCCGCGGATTCTGCTTTGATCATCTGTTGATATTCATCAAGGAAAATTTTCAGTTGATCTAAAAACTTAGGTCCATCCTTTAACACTAAATCGGGCAAAAAAATCGCAAAATCGGCACTGGAAACGCGGTAGCACTCTGCATCGGGATATTTTGAACAGGCTTTACGTATGCAATTAGCCACATTCGATAAATAATCGTCACCCGCTGAGCGCCCTTGAAGTTGGTTGATATGAGCCAGTTCAGTCGCCTTAACCATGGCCATTAATCCGAGTTGAGGAATGGCACGATTGCTAATACTTTCCAACTTGGAGGTAAAACGAGGACGACTGCCAAACCCCGTAATGGGATCTTGATAAGCCACTTTATGCAGTTTCTGGTTTTCCTGTGTGAGGCTATCGACTCGTGATTTTAACGTTGTTCGGCATTCCTCAAGCGCTAATCTGACGGGGGTCATTTCGCCATTCAGTCTAGAAGACTCTATGGCTGAAAAACTCAACTCCGGAACATGCATAATATAATCGGCAGCATAACGGATAGAAGATTTTAATTTATTGATAAGTAATAAAAAAACAACAACTAATACAATGTAAGCTAGCAGCAATGAGAATCCTAGCTGCTGGGTATTGGCAATGGCGTTTTCGATGGCTTGGTTAACACTCAACTTAACTTGTAACCGACCCGCAGGCAGCTTTTGTGTATGTGACAAATCTAAGGAAAATAACCCAGCAAGTGGGTGAGCCATTTGGGCGTTGAGTTCACCTTGAGTGTAATTAAGTTGCCCATCAGTATCATCAATATATTGAAAAAATTGCAGAGGGTAATGTTCGGAGAGGCGTTGGTAAAGTTCGCTACCATTACCTTGCCACTGGTCAAAGTTGGCCATGTATTGTTTGAAATTATTGAGTTCCTGCTGTTGTTCTGCCTGTAACTGGTGATTTTCGCTTTGATAAATCCAACCAAAAAGGCCTAAAAAGATCAGCAACAAAAAAATGGGATACGATTTAGACATCGCCATAAAATTCGCTCTCAATATGTCAAAGTATGTGCAATAAGATATTGCATGAGATTTGAAATAACACCGTTATCTGCGTGATGATACACGGTATTTTGGTTAACAAACTGCTCACAGTGTAACCGTATTTAAGGCAAAACAGAAATGAAAAGCGTGATCTATAAGCGTTAGATGTAGGATAAAAAACAGATGAAGTGAAATAAAATGGCTCCCCTGACTGGACTTGAACCAGTGACATACGGATTAACAGTCCGCCGTTCTACCGACTGAACTACAGGGGAGTAGAGGGTGCGATATGACTATCGACTTTAGATATTACTTTAAAATGGCTCCCCTGACTGGACTTGAACCAGTGACATACGGATTAACAGTCCGCCGTTCTACCGACTGAACTACAGGGGAGTAGAGGGTGCGATATGACTATCGACTTTGGATATTACTTTAAAATGGCTCCCCTGACTGGACTTGAACCAGTGACATACGGATTAACAGTCCGCCGTTCTACCGACTGAACTACAGGGGAATCGTTTTAACGTATCAGCTTGCTAACTAAGTGGCTCCCCTGACTGGACTTGAACCAGTGACATACGGATTAACAGTCCGCCGTTCTACCGACTGAACTACAGGGGAATCTTAGTTATCTAACTGTATTCTCATTGATTATCAATGATTAAAGAGTGGCTCCCCTGACTGGACTTGAACCAGTGACATACGGATTAACAGTCCGCCGTTCTACCGACTGAACTACAGGGGAATCGCTTTAATCGTCTCGATGACTCGTTGAGAACGGAGCGCATAGTAAAACGCTCTGTTGGAGGAGTCAACTCGAGTTACTAAAAAAAGTGTAATTATGCTGTTAAGTGCTCATCTAATGTGCATCATGGTGTAGAAATCAGCATTTTGATGAAGAAATAACTTAACTTTTCGCAAGATAGCGCTGTTCGGTACCATAAAATTTGTCAATGAAAAGTGCTTAAAGGCTGGCTCATATCTTCAATTGCTTAAAGATCCGTCGCTTGAGCATCAAAATCACTACGGCATTGAATAAATACACGAAAGTGCAAAATTGGCTGAATGTTTACAGGAACTAATAGCAAACAAAGTCAATGCGGATTCCGGCAGATGCGAACCCTTACTCAGAAAGGTTTTTGCCCGCATAAATAATCGCTTACCTCGTTATAATGTTAATGATGCTATTTGGGCTGAGTCTATTGCGTGAGTAGTGAGCGCTGACGTTTAGGCGAATAGAGCCACAACTCGGGCATTATCCTCTTTCTAGTCACTAGATGAGCGCCGTTAAACATTAAGATGACCATTTGATTGCAGCAAAGTGAAACTTTTTGACTACGGCGTTTTAGTGCTCAAACTGACGATAAAACGCACTGAAATTCAGGATTAATGCCAAATTAATACACAAGGAAGGACTTTCATCTGCTTACAAAATTGCAACTTAAATTTATGCTAAAAAAGATAAGGCTTGCAATTGTCAACTATCTGAAATTTAAGGATTAATATTTTTATCGCCAAAATAGTGCAATTTAAGTCCATCGCCCGTGCACCAAGGGTTTGCCGCTTGTTTTAAGTCGCAACTCACAGGGTTATCCACAGAATTTGTTGATAAGTCGAAATAAGCGAGAAACCATGCGGGATTGAGGAGTATTTTTCATCCCCAACATTGGAGATAAATGGTTTGTAATTTAATTACATTTGATAAAAGTTACTACTTGTTACATTGGCGTTTATGTTCAGTGTAGGCTGATTATAAGATAACTGCTGGAGCTTAATCTGTCTCTTGATTAGAATGGTTCGACTAACCACAAGGATATGTAGCGCGTGTCAGAATCTGTTTTTCAGCTTGAATCCCAATTTGCCCCCGCAGGTGACCAGCCAACAGCCATTGCTAAATTGGTTGATGGCCTCGAATCAGGCCTTGCTTGCCAAACCCTATTAGGGGTGACGGGCTCTGGTAAGACGTTCACCATCGCCAATGTGATTGCCAAGCTTGGGCGACCGACCATTATTATGGCGCCAAACAAAACACTCGCCGCACAGTTATATGGCGAGATGAAAGAGTTTTTCCCCAATAATGCGGTGGAATATTTTGTCTCCTATTACGATTACTATCAGCCCGAGGCGTATGTCCCCGCATCCAATACCTTTATAGAAAAAGATGCCTCGGTAAACGCCCATATTGAACAAATGCGGCTATCGGCCACTAAAGCCCTGCTGGAACGCAAGGATGTGGTGCTGATTGCCTCGGTATCGGCGATTTATGGTCTTGGCGATCCTGACTCTTACCTCAAGATGCTATTGCACCTGCGCCAGGGCGATACCATGGGACAGCGGGATATTCTTAAGCGCTTGAGTGAATTGCAATACACCCGCAATGATATCGAGTTGCAGCGCGGTACCTTTCGTGTTCGCGGCGAAGTGATTGATATTTTCCCTGCCGACTCAGACCGCTACGCGATTCGGGTAGAGCTATTTGACGATGAGATTGAGCGCTTAAGCGAGTTTGATCCGTTAACTGGGCAGATTGTTAAACGTATCGCCCGCACCACAGTGTACCCTAAGACCCACTATGTGACGCCGCGGGAAAAGATCCTTGAAGCCACCGAGCTGATTAAACAAGAGCTGCGTGAGCGCAAGCAATATCTGCTCGACAATAATAAGTTGATTGAGGCGCAGCGCATCCACGAACGGGTGCAATATGATATCGAGATGATGGTGGAGCTAGGCTATTGCTCCGGCATTGAAAACTACTCCCGCTATTTATCCGGACGCGCCCCCGGTGAGGGGCCACCAACGCTGCTCGATTACTTACCCGCTGATGGTTTATTGGTTATCGACGAATCCCATGTCACCGTGCCACAAATTGGTGCCATGTATAAGGGTGACCGTTCCCGTAAAACCACCTTGGTGGAATATGGCTTTCGTTTGCCCTCGGCGTTGGATAACCGGCCGCTGAAGTTTGAAGAGTTTGAGCAGTTAATGCCGCAGACGATTTATGTGTCGGCGACGCCAAATCCCTATGAATTGGATAAGAGTGGCGGCGAGATTGTTGAACAAGTTGTGCGGCCCACAGGATTGCTCGACCCTGAGCTTGAGGTGCGCCCCGTTGGCATTCAAGTGGACGATTTGCTCTCTGAGGTCGCTAAACGGGTTGCGGTAAACGAGCGGGTGTTAGTCACCACGTTAACTAAACGTATGTCGGAGGATTTAACCGAATACCTCGATGAGCATGGCGTCAAAGTCCGTTATTTGCATTCGGACATTGATACCGTGGAGCGGGTGGAGATCATCCGCGATCTGCGCCTGGGTAAGTTTGATGTGCTGGTCGGGATTAACTTGCTGCGCGAAGGCTTAGATATGCCGGAAGTCTCGCTCGTCTGTATTTTGGATGCAGATAAGGAAGGCTTTTTACGTTCTGAGCGTTCGCTTATCCAGACCATTGGTCGCGCCGCCCGTAACGTTAATGGCAAGGTGATCCTCTATGCCGATCGCATCACCAACTCGATGGCAAAGGCGATGGGCGAAACCGAGCGCCGCCGTGAGAAACAGCGAGCCTACAACCTTGAGCATGGCATTGTGCCAAAAGGCGTGGTCAAGCGTATTACCGATGTGATGGATGTGGACGATGGCAGAGAGTCTGAAAAGGGTTATGGTCAAGCATCCCTTGGCAGAGTCGCTGAGCCTAAAGCCAAACGTTATCATGCAGATGCTGCGCAGCTGAGCCATGATATCGACAAGCTCGAGAAGCAAATGCATGAACATGCGCGTAACTTGGAGTTTGAACAGGCGGCGGCCTTGCGTGATGAGGTGAAACGCTTAAGGGAATTACTGATCAGCGCATAAATGAGTTTCTCGCCTAAGCAAGGCGTTGAGACTCGACGCTGTGATGCTAACGTTCTGCCACTAAGGTGTTTTACTGAATAAAAAGCCGCTAACACAATGTGTTTAGCGGCTTTTTATTGGATTAGATCATCAAAGAAGAATTAAGTATTTACGCTTTAGCTTTGATTAGTATCGAGCGTTGGAACACAAAGAATAATAGCGCGCACAGTAATCCGCAGAGCAAACCAACTAAGTGTGCTTCGGTGGCTACCCGCGCGCCGATCATTGCGGTTACATCATCACTGGCGCCATAGAACTGTTCATGGCCGACTTTGACTATCACCCCGAGCAGCAGCAAATAACCAGAGTACATTTTGCGGCGAATATCCTGCACTGCGCCAAAGGTAAATAGGCCATGTAACATGCCGCTCAAGCCTACATAGCCAAATAATTGTGGGTAACATAAATACAGACCAATGCCTTCAAACAGACAAAGCAGGATAAACAGCGCGGTTAATCCCTTAAGCTGGTAATGAAAGTGGTGCAAAAACAGCACTACCCATAATCCCGCGAGGTTCATCAGCAGGTGCCAATGATTGGTATGCAGCAGATTACCGGTAATCAGGCGCCACCACTGGCCGTCACTGATATCGCTGCGTCGATAGGCGAGCAGATTATCTACGCTTGGGGTAAAAAGTCCCGCAACATACAAGAGTGCGCAGAGCAGACTGACGACAAGCGCCAGCCAATAGGGGCCGAGTTTATTAAACGTCACCAATCTCACGCCTTTGGTTTACCCGTTTCAGTTGCCTTGTCGAGCGACGCCATCACCTCTGCTTTATTTTGCAGGTAATCCTCTAAGCCTCGTTTACGAAGATGGCAGGCTGGGCAGTCACCGCAACCATCGCCGACAATGCCGTTATAACAGGTCAGGGTATGGTGGCGAACTAAATCGAGCAGCTGATATTTATCGGCTAATGCCCAGGTTTGGGCCTTGTTGAGCCACATTAATGGCGTGATGATCTCAAGCTTTTTATCCATGCCTTGCACCAGTGCTGATTCCATTGCACGGACAAAGTCGTGGCGACAGTCGGGATAACCCGAAAAATCGGTTTCGCAGACACCGGTAATAATCGCCTCTGCCCCTAATTGATAGGCGTAGATCCCCGCCAAAGTCAAAAATAGGATATTACGCCCAGGCACAAAGGTATTGGGCAGGCCGTTTTCCATTAACTCGTGGGACACTGGGATCGCATCCCGGGTGAGGGCAGAAATGGCTAACTCGTTGAGTAAACTCACATCCATCACTTTATGGCTGGTGATGTTTAAGCGTTTGGCGAGGGATTTAGCCACGTCAATTTCTTCACGGTGGCGCTGTCCATAATCGAAGGTGATCCCATGGACTTCATCATACTGTGTTAAGGCTTGAATAAGACAAGTCGTTGAATCTTGTCCGCCACTGAAAACCACTACCACCTTTGAAACTGATGCTGCTGACATAGGATCCACTTAAATTGACACATAAAATAGGGCGTAAGTGTAACTCAGGCGCTAGGGCTTGCAAACTCTTTGCTGGCGCGTGGCGACGGGTATGCGGCACTTAGTATCACAATGGCAGAGGCGGTAAAAACTTGCAGCTGCATCTAAAATCCTCTATAAATGCCGCCCCAGAAAAACGGAACGCTAGCATGAATTACCCAGTCAACGAAGTCTTTGAAACCATTCAAGGTGAAGGTGTCTTTACCGGAGTGCCCGCCATTTTTGTGCGTTTACAGGGCTGTCCAGTAGGCTGTGCTTGGTGTGATACCAAACAGACTTGGGATCTGCTTGAGGAAAACAAGGTGTCACCCGAACAAGTGATTACCGTCGATGGTTCCGTGGGGCGCTGGGCTAACCATACGGCGCAGAGTCTTATCGAGGCGTTCAACGCTAAGGGATACACGGCGCGCCATGTGGTGATCACAGGTGGTGAACCTTGTATGTACGATCTGCATGAATTAACTCACACGTTCCATGCTGCCGGCTTTGCCACTCAAATCGAGACCAGTGGCACCTTTGAGGTGAAGTGTGATGCTGATACCTGGGTGACTGTCTCGCCCAAGATCAATATGAAAGGGGGTTATAAGGTGTTAGCGCAGGCATTGACCCGCGCCAACGAGATAAAGCATCCGATAGCGACCGAACATCATATCGACGAACTCGATGAGTTACTCAAAGGGATTGATGTGTCAGCGAAAACTATTTGTTTGCAACCGATCAGCCAAAAACCAAGGGCGACGGAATTAGCCATGAAGGTGTGTATTGCTCGCAACTGGCGTTTATCGATTCAGACCCATAAGTACTTGAATATCGATTAATCGCCGCTTAGTGCTGTGCACTCTTCTTTAACGCTCCGAATGGGGCGTTTTTTATCAGCTAAATCTATGAATTAAAGACAATAGTTTTAAGTAAGCGATAAAAATAATTTTGGATAAGGTGGAGTGTTAGAAACAAAACTTAGGGAATAAAGCGGTATATAGCGTGAGATGAGAAAGAAGTGGTGGAGGGAGAAGGATTCGAACCTTCGAAGGCGGAGCCGTCAGATTTACAGTCTGATCCCTTTGGCCACTCGGGAACCCCTCCACATATTTTCTTCCGACTTTTAAGTTGCGCTTAAAAATCATCTTAAATCTTGGCCAGATTTAAGGGTAAAGCAAGTTTACAGCAGACTAACGATTGACGAACAACAGAAGATAAAAGTGGTGGAGGGAGAAGGATTCGAACCTTCGAAGGCGGAGCCGTCAGATTTACAGTCTGATCCCTTTGGCCACTCGGGAACCCCTCCACGAGTATCTTTTATAGCATCGCTAATTGTTAGTGCAAATGGTGGAGGGAGAAGGATTCGAACCTTCGAAGGCGGAGCCGTCAGATTTACAGTCTGATCCCTTTGGCCACTCGGGAACCCCTCCTCAATTGCGGCCGCCATAGTAGTCAGAAACCTTAGGCATGTAAAGTCTAAATATGAAAATTTTCCTAAAGTTCTTGTTCAACTGGTCGATTAACTGACAACGAGTTGTTTTGGCGATGTTTTTTTATGCAAATCGATGTTCCTTTAATCAATGAAGCCCAAATTGGCTCCCGCTTAAATGCGGCAATCGAACACAACAGGCGAGGTGAGTTTGCCCTGTTGCTGTCGCTATTGTCTGCTGACGCGAGGGACATGGCGCAGTTTCAATGGCAAAAAGAACTCGATACTGCCGAAAAACTACAACGTCAGTTTGAATTACCACCAAAACAAACGTTAGTGGCGGATTTATCCTCAGACAATCATATTATCGACAATAGCGCCGTGTTTATGCAGCAAGGGGCAAGAGCATTTCAATTGCAACAGGCCTTGAGACCGGAAGCGTTAGTGATCCGAGGTGGTGAACCCATCGCCATGGCCGAAGCCTTAAGTAACTGTGAGTTTACAACTCGCTTGCGTCAGCGGGGACAATTGCCATCTCCTCAAGTTGAAATCATGCACTTTGCCGATCAACTGGCGATCCAACGTAATTTGATCCCACGCTTAGCCAGTGCTTAATGCTACTGAGGCTATTTATTCGGGTAATAAGCGTGAGCAATACCTGAGTCTCTCTCATCATCATTCCCTATAATTAGTCGTTAGTGATATTAATGTTGAGTCGCTTATGTTGAGTTTTTAACATGAGACCATTAGAGAGGATAACCCTATGAAAGGTATCATTGCAGGACAAACCCCCACAGTAAACGACACATGTACCGATTGCGGCAGCTTTGTCGACATCGGTGCTGTGATTGATGAACAAGATACTGTGCTTGAGTTGCAGTTTACGGGTGGCGAGGCGGAAAATGAGGCGGCAAAGATGGTTGAGCGTGCTCAGACACGTTTTCGACACACGCAAGCGAGCGTTACTCGAGGTGAAACGGGTGTGACGCTCAAACTGGTATTTGATGTCAGTGTCGAAAAAATGATTTTCCAGTTAGAGAATGGTCTATAGCGCAACCCCTGTGATACAAGTCGAGGTTAATTTGTAATAAAGTGTGGCCGATGTTGCTGTTTTAAATGTAGATCGTGTAATCTGCGTCAACAAAAACAATGATAAATCGGCTCCATTAACACTCCTATCTTTGGTGTGTTAGTCGCAGCATTATCGTTTTACCCAACACGAAGTTTTGTAGGGATCAGAGTGAAGCGACGTCAGCATCAACACTTATTAGAGTCTTTAGTCCATTCTACGGCAAAGCAGCAGGGTGATTTCACTAAGACGGCAGAGTTAGCGACAGAGCTACTGTGTCAGAATTTAGCGGTCTCCTTGGTGTCGGTGTGGATTTTTTCTGCCGAGCAAAACACCCAATCTCTCGTCGCCCAGTTTGGGGCGATGGCGCTGCAGGACATCTACCGTCCTAAACTGCTGCAAACGGTGCCGCGTTATTTAAATGAACTAAAAAATCACAGACATATAGATGCTGGTAATACGCTTATTGACCCGCGGTTGACCGAATTAGTCGATAGTTATTTTATTCCTCGCCAAATTTTATCCAGTCTCGAAGTCGGCATCCGTATCAATGGCCATCTTGAGGGCGTGCTCTGCATTGAGCGCGCGCAGCTCACACACCATTGGCACGATAGTGAAATTCATCTGGCTTGCCAAATGGCCGATCAATTAGCCCTAACTCTTGCTACCAAACATGCTTACGATAAGGAAGAACGTCTCAGCCTTTTTCGCTGCGCCATAGAACAATCTCGTCAAATGACTATGTTGATTAACTTGCACACTGAAAAAGTGGAGTACGTTAACCAAGCCCATCAGGATATTAGCGGTATTTCGCGGAGCAGGAGCGTTGGCACTAATTTACGTGATTTAACTTTTTTCAAACAGCACAATGCGTTAGCTGAGCAGACCTTAGCAAAAATTTTCAGAGGTGAACTGGCAAAAGGTGAGGTGCAATTTAATCGTGCTGATGGTAGTCGTTATTGGCTGAAATATGTTGTGAGCCAATTTATTACCGATAGAGGCAATCATTACGCTTTAGTGTCGGGTGAAGAAAGTACGGATGAGCATAACTACAAAGCGGAGTTGGAACGTCTGGCGTGGCGTTGTAGCTTGACTGGACTGAACAATCGCAGTCACTTTAATCGAGTGCTCGAGCGAACAACACATGGGCTACTGTTGCTAGTCGATTTAGTCGCCTTTAAGCGTTTTAACGATACTTATGGTCATGAAAATGGCGACAGCCTGTTGATTGAGATTGGCCGGCGCTTAAAGCATTTTTCAGACATCAACAAAGCGACTGAAATCGCTCGTGTCGGTAGTGATGAGTTTGCGGTATTACTGACCGACGACAACGCAGTTTATGATCTGGACTATATCAGCACCCGCTTATACCAGCATTTAGCCATGCCGATATTAATTGGCCGTGAACAAGTGGAACCTAAACCCGCACTGGCCGTGGTTGATATTGCGTCGGTGGCAAATTTATTTGCACCACTGACATGCGCCGATATTGCAGTGCAATATGCGAAGAAGAAAAAGGGCACAGCAATTCAAGTCTTTAACAGTACATTGCTGAGTGCGTTTAAGGAAGATGCGCAAATTGAACGCGATTTGCATAGTGCTATTCGCGGTCGACAATTTGAGCTTTATTACCAGCCCTTAAGGGATCTCGAACAGCAAACTTATATCGGTGCCGAAGCGCTTATTCGTTGGCATCATCCCAAAAGAGGCGTGCTATATCCCGGCGCGTTTATTGATATTGCCGAGCAATCGGGGATGATCAATGCGATAGGCAGTTGGGTATTAGAGGCGGCCTGTCGGCAATTGAATATTTGGCAGCATCACAATGCCGATCTTAGCATGCATGTTAACGTGTCTGCGCGGCAGTTTTTTAGTGGTAATTTGTATGAACAAGTATGGCAACTCTTGACCCGTTATCGTTTAAAGCCCAAAACCTTAATTTTAGAAATTACAGAGACGGAACTCATGGGCGATATTCGCCATGCGACCTTATTGTGTCAGGAGTTGGCTGAACTGGGGGTAGGCTTGGCTATCGATGATTTTGGGACGGGTTACAGCTCGATGCGCTACCTTAAACAGTTTCCTATCAGTAAGTTAAAAATCGATCGCTCGTTTATTTCAGATTTGACGATTAGCCGCGAAAGCCAAGAAATCGTCTCGGCCATTATTGCGATGGCGAGTGCGCTCAATATTTCCTTGACCGCAGAAGGGGTAGAAACCGTTGAGCAGGAGGCGTTTTTAGCCAAGAGTTTGTGTCATCAGGCACAGGGATATTTATACAGTCCAGCCCTGCGAGAACCCGAGTTTGCGCAGTTTTTGCTGGCCGCGAAACAATCGAGTTTTATCGCCCACTAAACCAGATGTTCGTATTGATGTGATGAAAAAATAAAGGCAATCAATTGATTGCCTTTATTTTATGAGTCGATTGTTTTATGAATCGATAGTTTTATGAGTCGAAACTGTCATCAACAACAACTATCGTGTTAAGCAGCACTGTTTAAATTTCTTACCACTCTGGCAAATACAGGGATCGTTGCGCCCAGGGCGTTTGGCCTGCATTTGTTGTCCTTGGGTATAGTACCAACGGCCCTGTTCAAATATAAACTCAGATCGTTCATAGATTGCATCAATCTCACCCGCGAGTTTATACCAAGCTTTGAAGGTCACATTGCCGCGTTGAGTACCATCGGGATAGATTTTTTCATTCGCAGCTAAGACCTCAAGCCCTAACCAATGTGGATGTGGGCCTTGCTGTAGTTGTTCGAAGGTTAAGCCATCGAGAAAGTCTACATGGTGAGTTTTAATAATGTAATCAAAATTTTTCAACACAAATGCGCAGTAGCGTGAACGCATTAGTTGTTCGGGACTGGTGGCCACTTGAGTCCCTGAATCAACATTAAGGTGCAACGTTTCACAACAGTGCTGATAAGGTTTTTGGCTGCCACAGGGACAATAGGCTTCTGGTGTCATGAGTGTAACTTGCTCAATAATAAAGATTATTACTTTTGTTTTTTACTGTCAGGTAACGGCGGAAACTGACGGCCATAGTAAAGATTTGGCACAGGCTTCGCATTCAAATAAAAACTAGGCTCGGCTCGATTGTTCATATCAAGGGTGACATTCCAGCGGTGCTGGGTGTCTTTTTGTGTGCCAATGACGAACTTGCCTGCAAATTCACTCACGGGTTCGCCAGTCTCTTCGGCGGGATAAAAACGCACTAAATAATAGCCTGTGTCGAACGCGCTGTTGCCTGATAATTTGCGGTTTAGCACCCGAAAGTCGATATCGATACGGGCCTTTTTGGTTCGGATTTTATCAAAAAAGCGTTGATAAATGGCGACAATATTATCACGGCCGTAATAAATTTCTTTACTTTGACTTTCTGACAGATAACTTGCGTCTTTAGCATAAATCTCGGCAGTGACGTCGTGATTAAGTTCATTAAATGCTTGAGTAAACAAAGGATAATTCGCATTTATCAATTGATCTGTTGTCATGCTGGTCTTGGCTTTTGAGGGGGTCGCAAAACTCGGCAGCGACAATAGGCATATCAGGGCTAGCAGCAAAAATCTCATTACATTATTCTAATCAAGCATTCATGGCGCCACTATAATGGAGGCGCCCGCTGAACTAAAGGGGTGAATGTTTACAAAGTGTGTTTCTGTTGTAAAAGTGCACACTGAGTGTGAAGAGTGGAGGAGCTTGCCATGCTGGATAATGAATCGGCACTATTTTTTGAAGAAATGGCGGGAGTTGTGCCACTTAAAGGTGATGTCAAGGTGGTGAATTTACAACCTAAGGCATTAACGGATGAGCAAATTCAGCGCCGTGATGCGCTGCAACGTGAGGCTTATTTGGCTTGTATGCCGCTGGATTTAAGCTTGATCCCGATTATGGCACCCGATGATATAGCCAGTTTTAAGCGTGAAGGGGTTCAGGGGGCTGTTTTTAAGCGCTTAAGGCTGGGGCAGTACAGTATTAAAATGGAGTTAGATGTGCATGCCTACCGTTTGAGTCAGGCCAGAGATGCGTTACTCAATTATTTGTTAGCGGCGCAGGCCCATGGGGAACGTTGTGTGATGCTCATTCATGGTAAAGGCCATAACAGTAAACCCGTGGCTGGATTGCTTAAATCAGCGGTATGTCACTGGTTATCTCAGCTTGATATGGTACTTGCCTACCATTCTGCGAAAACCGAGCAGGGCGGCACGGGCGCCTTATATGTGATGTTGACTAAATCCGAGCAGCTTAAGATTGAGAATAAAGAAGCAAACCGAAAGGGAATGGGATGGCGTTAATGGATTTGCGAACGCATTGATTTCTCTGATTGTCGCGAGCGTTAGACCTTAATACTGGAGCTTAAAAAAATGCCCAACATCGTTGGGCATTTTTATCGGTTTAGTTTAAGGCGTGGATATGACTCGCACCTGAGGCTTTATTACCAGCCACATTGACGATTCGCAGCTTTGTTCTGCTCATCAAGCCAGATTTTAAGCGGCGCAAAATAATCGAGTACGGCGCTCGCATCCATCATTTCCGTTCCTGTGACTTCTTTTAAGGCAATGGGCCAAGGTTGGCTTGCACCAAGCGCTAACATTTTATTGAGTTTTTCTCCTGCCGCTTGATTGCCGTAAATACTGCATCGATGCACTGGGCCCTTGTCTCCAGCCGTTTCACACAGCGCCTTGTGGAACTGGAATTGCAGAATATGCGCGAGGAAATAGCGAGTATAAGGTACATTACCGGGCACATGGTATTTTGCACCTGGGTCAAAATCGGCTTCGCTGCGATCAGTCGGGGCCTTAACGCCTTGGTATTTCTCTCTTAATTCCCACCAGGCTTGGTTATATTGGGCAGGGGTAATTTCGCCACTAAATACCTTCCAACGCCATTGGTCGATCATCAAACCAAAGGGGAGAAAGGCGATTTTATCCAGAGCTTGTTTAAGCAGTAAGCCAATATCCTTCGAAGCATCGGGCACGTCTTCGAGCAAGCCAATCTGTTTTAGATAGTTCGGGGTGATAGATAGCGCAATCGTGTCACCAATGGCCTCATGGAAACCATCATTGGCACTGTTTTTAAACAGGAAAGGCTGCTGTTTATAGGCACGTTGATAGAAGTTGTGTCCAAGTTCGTGGTGAATGACGGTGAAGTCTTCAGCGGTTTTCTGGATACACATCTTGATGCGGATATCATCGAGGTTATCCAGATCCCACGCGGAAGCGTGACACACTACGTCGCGATCTTTGGGTTGTAAGAATAAAGAGCGGCTCCAGAAACTTTCTGGCAGCGGCGCAAAGCCCAAAGAGGTGAAAAAGCTTTCGGCTTGTTTCACCATTTTCTGCTCATCGTAGCCTTTCTGCTCAAGCAATTCCGTCACATCATAGCCTGGATCTGCATCATTCGGGGCGACGAGATCGTACACATTTCCCCATTGCTGCGCCCACATATTCCCTAGCAAATGTGCCGGAATCGGGCCTGTTTTCGGCGCAATGGCATCACCGTATTCGTTATTCAGCTCGCCGCGAACATAACAATGCAGGGATTCGTAGAGGGGTTTAACTTGTCCCCATAAACGGTCTAATTCCTTTGAAAATTCATCGGGTTTCATATCGTATTGGCTGCGCCACAATTCTGAAAGATCCGCGTAGCCTAAGTCTTTTGCACCTTCGTTAGCGAGTTCAACTTCACGTTGAAACAACGGGCGCATTGGTTTTGCTATTTCACGCCAGCCCTTCCACGCTTCCAGTAATTTGGCTGGATCCCGCGATTCCGCCATCAGGGTAGACAGTTCAGGTTGCGTCATACATTTGCCATCGGCGAAGCAATATTTGCCTTTACCGTAGAGCCCATTGAGCTCGGAGCTGATTTGCGCGAGCTCAGCATTTTTGGCGGGATCCAGCGGCGCCGGTAACACAAGTGCGCTGCGCAGAATATTCAGTTTGCGCGCATTGGCGGGATCGAGTTCCACATTGGCATACTTTGCGGCTTCAGTGGCAAACTTAACGGAAGCGGCGCTGACTTTTTCACCCACGGCGGCCGATAATGCTGCGGTATCTTCGGTAATAAAGTTGCTGTAAATCCATTCGGCACGATTCGCTTCGATGGATAACTGCGCCATTTGCGCTTCCGCATCTTGTATAAAGGCAATGGCCTGGGCTTTATCGGGTGCATTTTTGTTAGCTGTAGTAGCATCGGCCTTGCTTTGTGCATCATTACAGGCGCTTAAGCCTAAGGTTAGCGCAATGGTGAGCGCGAGTGTCGTGGGATGATTTAATCGAATAGTCATGTATTGCAATCCGCTGTTGTTTTTGTGTTGCACATTCTACCTAAGTGGATTGTATTTTGAATAAAACTTGATGGCTTTTGGCTCTTTTTTGCAATCACTGTGATTGGCTTGTTAAGCCTCGTTGTTGTGACGCAGCTTATTTGGTCATTTTTCGTTTGACAATGACCATACCAATGTTTAATTTAAACGAGTGTTTTAAATTAATTCAAGGTCACGGAATGGCAAGTCGATCTGATACAAAAACAAGAATACTTGATGCTGCAGAGAAACTCTTTGCCGAAAGAGGTTTTTCTGAGACGTCATTACGACTTATCACTAGCAAGGCAGAGGTCAATTTAGCGTCGGTGAATTATCACTTTGGCTCTAAAAAAGAGTTAATCCGTGCAGTGTTAGCCCGCTATTTAGACGTTTTTATGCCCGCTGCATCGACGGCTATAAAACGTTTACATACTGCATCCTCTCAGGCTTCGCTAGAGGATATTTTATCGGCGTTAGTCGATCCGTTATTGGATTTAAATGACTTGCGCACGGAAGGTACCACAATTTTCCTACAGCTACTTGGACGAGGTTATATCGAAAGCCAAGGGCATCTGCGCTGGTTTATCACCACTCACTATGGACAACATCTAGATACCTTTGTGAAGGCGGTATCGGCCAGTGCTCCCCATATTCCTCAGGCAGAAATGTTTTGGCGCTTACACTTTACCCTCGGCACAATCGTTTTCACTATGGCTTCAGCTGACGCCTTAAACGATATTGCTGCGGCCGAATTTGGCGAGCACAACGATATTGAAGCCGTGATCCGTAAAGTGATCCCCTACATGGCCGCGGGCGTATCAGTTCCCGTAGCTTCTTAATAAAAAGGTCTTGATTATGTTGACGATTATAATTATTGCCCTGATAGCTGTTATTGCGCTGTTTGCAGTAAAAAGCCTCAGAATGCAATTTATCACCCAGCCAGTTTTCCATTTTTTCAAAAAAGTGTTGCCGCCATTATCCGATACTGAGCGCGAAGCGATGGAAGCGGGCGATGTATGGTGGGAAGGGGAATTATTCCGCGGTAATCCGAACTGGAACACGCTGCACAGCTACGGCAAGCCAACGCTGACGGCAGAAGAGAAGGACTTTATTGATAATCAGGTCATGACGGCCCTGACAATGATCGATGATTTTGACATTGTCCATAATCGTAAAGATTTGCCGACAGAGCTGTGGGATTATTTCAAAAAAGAAGGCTTCTTTGCGCTGATCATTCCGAAAAAATTTGGTGGTAAAGCGTTTTCGGCTTATGCCAATTCGACGATTGTGAGCAAGTTAGCTAGTCGTAGCGTGAGTGCTGCGGTAACTGTGATGGTACCTAACTCATTAGGCCCTGGTGAATTATTAACTCACTATGGCACTGAAGAGCAAAAGGAACGTTGGTTACCTGCATTAGCAAAAGGCGATGAAATACCTTGCTTTGCGTTAACAGGCCCAGAAGCAGGCAGTGACGCGGGCGCAATCCCAGATGTGGGCATTGTGTGCCGTGGTGAGTTTAACGGCGAAGAGGTATTAGGCCTTAAATTAACCTGGAATAAGCGTTATATCACCTTAGCACCTGTTGCAACGGTATTGGGTTTAGCCTTCCAGATGCGCGATCCAGACGGTCTATTAGGTGATAAAAAGAATCTTGGTATTACCTGCGCGTTGATCCCAACGGATCATCCTGGCGTAGTGATTGGTCGCCGTCATAATCCGCTTAATATGGCGTTTATGAATGGTACAACCCAGGGCGATGAAGTCTTTATTCCGCTCGATTGGATCATTGGCGGTCCAGAATTTGCGGGCAGAGGCTGGCGCATGCTGGTTGAATGCTTATCAGCGGGTCGCGGTATTTCTCTGCCAGCGCTGGCAACTGCTTCAGGCCATATGGCAACCAAAACCACCACAGCATACAGTTATGTGCGCCACCAATTTGGCATGGCGATTGGTCAGTTTGAAGGGGTGCAAGAAGCCCTTGCTCGTATTATTGCCAATACCTACCAGTTAGAAGCTGCACGTCGGTTAACCACCACAGGCATTGACCTTAAAGTCAAACCCTCAGTGGTGACGGCTATTGCGAAGTTCCACATGACTGAACTTGGCCGAGCTGTTATGAACGATGCGATGGATATTCAGTCGGGTAAGGGGATCCAATTAGGACCTAAAAACTACCTCGGCCATCCTTATATGTCGAATCCAATTTCGATCACCGTAGAAGGCGCGAATATTCTTACCCGCTCGTTAATGATCTTTGGTCAAGGCGCAACCCGTTGTCATCCTTACGTTCTGGCCGAAATGGAAGCGGCAGCTATGGAAAATCAGCACGAGGCGCTTGCGCGTTTTGACTCGTTGCTAATGGGCCATATGGGGTATGCGACGCGTAACGCGTTCAGTGCATTATTTAGTGCCTTAACTGCGAGTCGTTTTGGTAGCGCCCCAGTAAGTGGCGAAACCAAACAGTACTACAAAGATATGTCCCGTTTATCTTCGGCGCTGGCCTTTATGACGGACATTTCAATGTTGATTATGGGCGGCGATTTAAAACGTAAGGAAATGTTGTCTGCACGGATGGGCGATGTATTGAGTCAGTTGTACTTAGGCTCTGCAACGCTAAAACTATTTGAAGACAATGGTCGCCAACAGGATGATTTACCTGCGGTACGTTATGTAATGGCTAATCGCCTACACTTAGCGGCGAAAGCACTAGAGGACGTGATCCGCAACTTCCCCAATCGTCCAGTTGCTTGGTTATTGCGAGCACTCATTTTCCCGATCGGCAATCATTTTAATGCGCCGAGCGATAAAATGGCGACTGAGCTTGTCTCTGGCATGTTAAAACCAAGTCCTGCCCGCGAGCGCATTACCTTCCTTTGTCCTGAGTTTGAAGGCGATGTGGGTGGTATTGCTGAAGTAGAACAAGCGTTTGTAGCACAGTATGCCTGTAAAGAGATTTACAAAAAGCTCAAAAAAGCACAGCGCAGCGGTGAGTTACCTGCAAAAGTACCAAACTTGGTTCTATTTGCTAAAGCGTTAGAGCAGGGCACGATTAATAGCGAAGAACATCAAACACTATTGCATGCGGATAAGTTACGTTTAGCCGCTATCAATGTGAATGATTTTGAAGCCTTATAATCTGATTTGCTAGCACGACTACAATAGTTTCTCACCGTTACAAGAGATAAAAAAACCACCTCAACTGAGGTGGTTTTTGTTTTTAAGTTTAATGACTTTTAGCCTAACTTTTTCGTCTAACGAAAGCCAATCAGCAAAGATTAAGCGACGATTAGCACTTTACAAGTGTTCGTGCCACCGATGGTTTCCATCGCATCACCTTTGGTCATTAACACTAAGTCACCGCTGTGCAAGTAACCCGCTTTGGTTAATGATTCCAACGCTTTTTGCGCGAGCTCATCGGCTGGATAGATCGTTGAGTCGAAGTAAATCGGTAATACACCACGGTACAGAGCCATCTTCGCCAGTGTTGTGTCATGGCGAGATAGGCCAAGGATTGGTAAAGATGAACTGATACGCGACATCAGTTTAGGTGTTGCACCTGATTCTGTTAAAGCAATAATCGCTTTAACACCTTCTAGGTGGTTTGCCGCATACATAGTCGATAGGGCGATGGTTTCTTCAACTGAAGTGAAACGTGCATCCAATCTGTGTTTAGAGACTTTCACACTTGGGTGAGATTCTGCACCAACACACACATTCGCCATTGCTTTAACCGTTTCTTCAGGGAAGTCACCGGCAGCGGTTTCGGCTGATAACATCACGGCGTCGGTACCATCAAGCACGGCGTTTGCCACGTCCATCACTTCTGCACGGGTTGGCATTGGGCTTGAGATCATTGACTCCATCATTTGAGTCGCAGTGATGACGATTTTATTGAGCTGACGTGAACGGGCGATGAGTTTCTTTTGTACTGCCACTAGTGCAGCATCACCAATCTCAACCCCTAAATCTCCACGGGCAACCATGACAACGTCAGAGGCTAAAATCACATCATCCATTGCTTCATCGCTAGCAACCGCTTCTGCACGTTCAACTTTCGCGACGATCAGTGCATTGCTACCAGCCTGCTGTGCTAAAGAACGTGCGTATTCTAAATCGGCACCGCTACGTGGGAAGGAAACGGCTAGATAATCCACTTGGATCATCGCTGCGGTGAGAATGTCAGCCTTGTCTTTTTCGGTCAGTGCCGCAGCGGACAAACCACCACCTTGCTTGTTGATCCCTTTATTGTTTGATAAAGGACCCGCAACCGTTACCGTCGTATGGACTTTACGACCTTCGACGCGCTCAACACGTAGTTGGACACGGCCGTCATCGAGCATCAGGATGTCGCCAACATTCACATCATCAGGTAATTGCTTATAGTCGATACCGACTTGATTCTCATCGCCTTCACCTTTGGGGAGTTCAGCATCAAGAATATAAGCTTGGCCTAATTTCAGTTGGACTTTCTTGTTGTCTTTAAAGGTAGAAACACGGATTTTAGGACCTTGTAGGTCACCTAAAATCGCTACATGTACACCTAATTCTTTTGCAATTTCGCGAGCTTGAGTCGCGCGTTTGAGATGATCTTCGGGGGAGCCGTGGGAGAAGTTAAGACGAACAACGTTTGCACCTGCCGCGATAATACGGCGTAAGTTATCGTCACGGTCAGTGGCGGGGCCCAGGGTGGTGACGATTTTGGTTCTGCGGAACATAAGATACTCCGTTAAAGTTAAAAAAATCTTGTGACTATATTAGCATGCAATTCCAAATTATGTAGTAAAGTTACAATCAAATTGATCTGAAGTTATGTTTTAAAATTGTGAGGTATCGCTGAAATTTGCTTTAAAAAAGGCTAGACGTAGGGTTTGCGCTAGCCTTTTTAAAGATAGGAAGTGAATTACAGTATCGGATCTTTATTGATACGAGACTCTTTCAACACTTCTTTTACCCGTTTTAAATTATCACGAAAACGAGGGCCGCGGCGTAGGGTAAAACCCGTCGCCAATACATCTATAGTCACCAATTGCGCTAAACGCGAGGCCATAGGTAAATACATATCTGTATCTTCAGGCACTTCCATAGTTACAGGTAGTGTACATTCCATCGATAACGGCGAGTTACGAGCCGTAATACCAATAACGGCTGCACCGTTTTCTCTCGCTAAACGTGCTATTTCAATCAATGACTTAGTGCGGCCTGTGTGGGAAATTAAAACCACAACATCGCCTTCATTGCTGTTGATACAGCTCATGCGTTGCATCAGAACATCGTCAAAACAGATGACAGGCACATTAAAACGGAAAAATTTATTTTGTGCGTCATGGGCGACTGAGGCTGATGCTCCTAAGCCAAAGAATGAAATTGTCTTGGCCTGAGTCAGAATATCTACGGCTTTATTGATGGCCGCTACGTCTAAACTTTGACGTGCTGTATCTAAGGAAGCCATTGAAGATTCGAATATTTTTGTTGTGTATGATTCGGGAGAATCATCTTCTTCCACATGGCGACTCACATAAGGCGTGCCGTTTGCGAGACTTTGTGCCAGATGTAACTTAAAATCAGGAAAGCCTTTAGTATCTAAGCGGCGACAGAAACGGTTCACAGTAGGTTCACTGACATCTGCCATCTTAGCGAGTGTGGCGATACTGGAGTGAATAGCTGTTTGCGGAGAGGCTAAGATGACCTCTGCAACCTTGCGTTCTGACTTACTAAAATGGGTGAGGCTTTTTTGAACCTTTTCTAGGGTATTCATACGCGTATGTCCGCTAAATTGAGTATGTAATTTTATTTTTTTTTGTTTAGTGCCACAGATCAGCTTGACGATCCCACTAATCAAGATTGCTTAAGTAAGTTTTACGTCGGTTTTTGAAATAAGAATTTACTATCATCAGTAATTTAAGCACAAAAATCATATCAGATTTATGCCTTAGGTGCCTAGTTAGCTAGAATGTTAATATTGATAAAAAGAGATGCATTTAACAAATTCTGTTGTTATATTACAACAAAAGTGTGGATTCCTTCATTAGCATGAAGGGACACGACATACAAAGGAGAGCGTAACGCAATGGGCAAAACATCATCAGGCGCCAAAGCTTGTGACTTCGTACTCTTTGGTACTAAAGGCGACTTGGCAAGACGCAAGTTGTTACCTTCTTTATACCAGTTAGATAAGGCTGAACTTCTCGACAAAGATACTAAGGTGATCGGTGTCGCAAAAGATGAATTTAGTCAGGATGAGTTTAGAGAGCTAGTCATTCTTGCGTTAAACACCTTCGTCAAAGAACCCCTCTGCGAAGAAACGCTTAACCGATTCGTGTCCCGTTGTCATTATGTCGGCACTAATTTTACAGATTCAGCAGGTTACAGCGCCTTCCATGAATTGCTCAAACCAGAAGAGCGCGTCATGGTCAGTTACTTTGCCACCCCACCGTCGATTTTTGGGGATATCTGCCGCTGTTTACATGAACAAAATCTGATCCACAGCGACTCGCGCGTCGTTCTCGAAAAACCCATTGGTTCTGATCTCGCATCTTCCCGTGTGATTAACGATCAAGTTTCTGCCTACTTTAAAGAAAGCCAAGTCTACCGTATCGACCATTATCTAGGTAAAGAGACAGTTCAAAACTTAATTGCGCTGCGTTTCGCTAACTCCTTATTTGCCTCTAAATGGGATAACCGGACCATTGACCATGTCCAGATCACGGTT
Source organism: Shewanella xiamenensis (assembly GCF_014647135.1). GTDB lineage: Bacteria > Pseudomonadota > Gammaproteobacteria > Enterobacterales > Shewanellaceae > Shewanella > Shewanella xiamenensis. Next base: position 149,147 of record NZ_BMOP01000005.1, on the reverse strand, counting down.
GCCGAAGAAGTGGGTATCGAAGGCCGTTGGGGTTACTTCGATAAAGCTGGTCAAATGCGCGATATGATACAAAACCACTTGCTACAGGTGCTTACGCTCGTCGCAATGGATCCACCAGTGAACTTAGATGCCGACAGTATTCGCGATGAAAAGGTGAAAGTACTTAAGTCGCTGCGGCCGATTAATGCTGACAATGTGTATGAAAACACCGTCCGTGGTCAGTACAGTGCGGGCTTCCTAAAAGGTAGTCCCGTGCCAGGCTATTTAGAGGAAGAGGGGGCGAACGTACACTCGCACACAGAAACCTTTGTGGCGCTGCGTGTCGATATCGATAACTGGCGTTGGGCTGGGGTGCCGTTTTATCTGCGCAGCGGTAAGCGCATGCCGTTTAAGAGTTCTGAAATTGTGGTGTATTTTAAAAATCCACCGCATAACTTGTATCGCTCTAGCTACCGTAACTTGCCACCTAACAAGTTAACCATCCGTCTGCAACCACACGAAGGGGTTGAGATCCAGATGATGAACAAGGTGCCAGGGTTAGAGCAAAAACAACGTTTGCAAACCACCAAACTCGACTTGAGTTTCTCTGATACTTTCAAAAACGAGCGCATTGCCGATGCCTACGAGCGTTTATTGCTTGAAGCCATGCTCGGTAATCAAGCCTTGTTCGTTCGCCGAGACGAAGTGGAGCAAGCTTGGACATGGGTTGATGGCATCATCCAAGCATGGGAACAGAGCAATGAAAAACCGAAACCTTATCCTGCGGGCACTTGGGGCCCCGTGGCTTCCGTCGCGCTGATCACCAAAGACGGTCGTTCGTGGGATGAATAGGGGGCTTTGATGATTAAAGAAACCGTATTTAAATCCTTTGATACACCTGCTGCGCTCGAGCAACAGTTAGCGAATAAGATCGCTAGCCAGTTACAAGAGGCGGTGGATGCCCGTGGTAAGGCGAGTTTAGTGGTCTCTGGCGGCTCAACGCCGCTGAAACTGTTTGAGCTACTTAGCATGAAATCTATCGACTGGAGTGATGTTTACATTACGCTTGCCGATGAGCGTTGGGTCGATGTCGAAGATAGCGCCTCTAACGAACGTTTAGTGCGCGAGCATTTATTGCAAAACCGCGCGGCCAATGCCAAGTTCCGTGGATTGAAGAATATGTTTTCCACCGCCGAAGCGGGCGCAGATATGACCGCCGAGTTGCTGTCTAACTTCCCGCGTCCCTTCGATGTGGTGGTGCTCGGGATGGGCAACGATGGTCACACCTGCTCATGGTTCCCTTGCAGTGCTGAGTTAAACGATGCCTTAACTACTCAAGCTTTGTGCGTGGCAACCAATCCCACCACGGCGCCCCATGGTCGGATCACATTATCTAAGAATGCGATCCTCAATAGCCGTCAGATTTATCTGCATTTGGTTGGGGAACAGAAATTATCCGTATATCGTCAAGCCTTAGAAAATGATGATGTTAATGCTATGCCTATCAGAGCCGTATTAGCGCAGCGTAAAACGCCCGTTGACGTGTTCTGGAGCGCTTAAGGAGTCACTCTCATGCACTCAGTCGTTCAATCTGTTACCGACAGAATTATTGCCCGTAGCAAAGCATCACGTGAAGCATACCTTGCTGCATTAAACGATGCCCGTAACCATGGCGTACACCGTAGCTCGTTAAGCTGCGGTAACTTAGCCCATGGTTTTGCGGCTTGTAACCCCGATGATAAAAACGCATTACGTCAATTGACGAAGGCCAATATCGGGATTATTACTGCATTCAACGATATGTTGTCAGCACATCAACCCTATGAAACGTATCCTGATTTGCTGAAAAAGGCCTGTCAGGAAGTGGGTAGTGTTGCGCAGGTGGCTGGTGGTGTTCCCGCCATGTGTGACGGCGTGACTCAAGGGCAACCTGGGATGGAGCTGAGCTTACTGAGTCGTGAAGTGATTGCCATGGCAACCGCGGTTGGCTTATCCCACAATATGTTCGATGGCGCCTTACTCCTTGGTATTTGCGACAAAATCGTGCCCGGTTTATTGATTGGTGCGTTAAGTTTTGGCCATTTACCTATGCTGTTTGTGCCAGCAGGCCCGATGAAATCGGGTATTCCTAACAAGGAAAAAGCCCGTATTCGTCAGCAATTTGCCCAAGGTAAGGTCGATAGAGCACAACTACTCGAAGCGGAAGCGCAGTCTTACCACAGTGCGGGTACTTGTACCTTCTATGGTACGGCTAACTCAAACCAATTGATGCTCGAAGTCATGGGCCTACAATTGCCCGGTTCATCTTTTGTGAATCCTGACGATCCACTGCGTGAAGCCCTGAATAAAATGGCGGCTAAGCAGGTTTGTCGCTTAACCGAACTGGGCACTCAGTACAGTCCAATTGGTGAAATTGTTAATGAAAAATCGATAGTGAACGGCATTGTTGCATTGCTGGCGACCGGTGGTTCAACAAACTTAACCATGCATATCGTGGCGGCGGCGCGTGCAGCGGGCATTATCGTGAACTGGGATGATTTTTCTGAATTATCCGATGCGGTGCCATTGCTGGCTCGGGTTTATCCAAACGGTCATGCGGATATTAACCATTTCCACGCCGCGGGCGGGATGGCCTTCCTTATCAAAGAATTACTCGATGCGGGCTTACTGCACGAGGATGTCAACACAGTTGCAGGTTTTGGTCTACGTCGTTACACCCAAGAGCCCAAATTACTCGATGGCGAGCTGCGCTGGGTCGATGGTCCAACCGTCAGCTTAGATACCGAAGTATTAACCTCTGTCGCTACACCTTTCCAAAACAACGGTGGTTTAAAACTGCTTAAGGGCAACTTAGGCCGCGCGGTGATAAAAGTGTCTGCCGTTCAACCGCAGCACCGTGTAGTTGAAGCGCCCGCTGTGGTGATTGACGATCAAAACAAGCTCGATGCGTTATTTAAATCCGGCGCATTAGACCGAGATTGTGTGGTGGTGGTGAAAGGCCAAGGGCCGAAAGCCAACGGTATGCCAGAGCTGCATAAACTAACGCCGCTGCTAGGTTCACTACAGGATAAAGGCTTTAAAGTGGCGCTGATGACCGACGGTCGTATGTCGGGCGCATCGGGCAAAGTACCAGCGGCAATTCATTTAACCCCAGAAGCGATTGATGGTGGGTTAATTGCAAAGGTACAAGATGGCGATTTAATCCGTGTTGATGCGCTGACCGGCGAGCTGAGTTTATTAGTCTCAGACACCGTGCTTGCAGCCAGAACTGCCGCTGAAATTGATTTACGCCATTCTCGTTATGGCATGGGTCGTGAGTTATTTGGGGCACTGCGTTCAAACTTAAGCAGTCCAGAAACCGGTGCGCGCAGTACTAGCGCCATCGATGAACTTTACTAATACAAAGGAAGAATAACGCAATGCTTGAGAATAACTGGTCATTACAACCACAAGATATTTTTAAACGCAGCCCTATTGTTCCTGTTATGGTGATTAACAAGATTGAACATGCGGTGCCATTAGCCAAAGCTCTGGTCGCCGGTGGGATTAGCGTGTTAGAAGTGACATTGCGCACGCCGTGTGCTCTTGAAGCGATCACCAAAATCGCTAAGGAAGTACCAGAGGCGCTAGTCGGCGCTGGGACTATTTTAAATGAAGCCCAGCTTGAGCAAGCGATTGCTGCGGGCGCGCAATTTATTATCACCCCTGGTGCAACAGTTGAACTGCTCAAAGCGGGGATGCAAGGCCCGGTGCCGTTAATTCCTGGCGTTGCTAGTATTTCTGAAGTGATGACGGGTATGGCGCTTGGTTACACCCACTTTAAATTCTTCCCTGCTGAAGCGTCTGGTGGAGTGGATGCACTCAAGGCTTTCTCTGGCCCCTTAGCCGATATCCGCTTCTGCCCGACAGGTGGTATTACGCCGAGCAGCTATAAAGATTACTTAGCGCTGAAAAATGTGGATTGTATTGGTGGCAGCTGGATTGCGCCTACTGATGCGATGGAGCAGGGCGATTGGGATCGTATCACTCAACTCTGTAAAGAGGCGATTGGCGGACTTTAATCCGCTATTTCACTGATTAATTTGTGAATAAAAAACCACCTTCGCGGTGGTTTTTTATTACTAAATCAAAAGGCTACATTTCTTTACTCAACTCCACGTTTGAGCCAGCCTTAGGGCTAAAGAGTTGTTGATAGAGCCGTCCTGCAAACTCGTCCGTCATCCCTGAAATATAATCGGCTAAGACTCTGTGACTGTTTAGACCCTGCTGTTCGCTTGCGCGCCAACGCTCTTGAGTGTTAAGCGGTAACAGGCGCTCGGGATCGGAGGCAAATGCTTCAAATAACCCCATCACAATTTGTTGCCCTTTGTATTCGAGCATTTGGATCTCGGGTTTACGGATAACATATTTATACACTAGCTGTTTTAATACATTGAGCGCATGGGCAAAGTCGGGTTCAAGGCTGGCATTAAACCGCAGCAACGGTTCCTCGAAAGCCGGATCGTCGTTGATGATAATGGCGGTGACAAAGCCATTCACTAAGGTACCTATGGCATCTTTTCGCAGATGATGTTCATGGGAGAAGAGTTTAGTGCCAATATCGGCAAGCTCTTGGCGGATCCAAGGATCGCCACTGTACTTAAGTGTTGGCGCTACATCCTGTTGCCATTGCGAGGCGGTCACTATACCCATGACGATGGCATCTTCAAGATCGTGCACCGCGTAGGCGATGTCGTCCGCCAGCTCCATAATCGAGCAATCGAAGGATTTAAACTGAGTGCGTAGATGCGGATAGTTTGGTTGCTGGCTAGGCTGAACAGAGGTAAAGCGCGCTCTATCGGCAACGGATAACGGTTCCAGTACCCAATCGAAAATGTCGTTATCATCGTCGAATATGCCTTTAACTGGCGGCCATTGTGACGGTTTAAGCTGTCTGTGGTTGGTGATTTCAGGATGATTGCCTGCGACAAACAGGTGCGATTGTGGTGCGGGATATTTTAAAATCCCTAACATGGTTCTGCGGCACAGATTCATCCCAAAATCTAAGGTGTAGGGCTCGAGTTTAGAGAGAATACGAAATGTCTGGCCATTGCCTTCAAAGCCTCCGTGGTGGCGCATCATATAGTTAAGGGCTACTTCACCACCATGACCAAAGGGCGGATGGCCAATATCATGGGCAAGGCATAAGGATTCCAGCAAACTCATTGAGTCTAATAAGGGCTTATGCTCGGGATATTTACGGCTCAGCTGAGCGGCGATCCCCGTGCCGATTTGTGAGACTTCTAATGAGTGGGTTAAGCGTGTGCGATAGAAGTCATTCATGCCTACGCCAAGCACTTGGGTTTTTGCTTGCAGGCGACGAAATGCAGCAGAGTGGAGGATCCGCGCCCTGTCCCTTTGGTATGGGCTGCGATGATCATTACGTCTTTGTTTATCTTCACCATGGCGGCGTTCTTGCCAAACACTTGAGGTCATATGCATTCCTAGCGGGAGTGGTACATCAGAGCATCTTGTTTATTTCGTCTAAATTCAAGGTAAAACTGGGCACAAAGCAATCCATAAAATATTTCACTGCAGGGTTAGGGTTGGACTCGAGCATGGCTTCGAGGCGTTTTCGTGCGGTGTTAAATTCAGTATTGCCAGCGCGATTTTCCTCTAAACACTTCAGGTAAGCACACAGGGTATCGGCTGATTTAACTATGGCTTTGTAGATTGGATCGGCGTTATCGCTGATAAACAGGCTGCGATAATCCTCTTTAAATTCATCAGGTACCATATCGAGCATGCGCTGCTCGGCAATGGCTTCAATTTTTTTATACTCAGCTTCAATTTCTTTATTGAAATACTTCACCGGAGTGGGTAGATCGCCAGTTAAGATCTCACTGGCATCATGGAATATAGCCAAACTGGTTGCTTGATGGGCATCGAGAGTCGTGCCAAATTTCTTATTACTGATGATGACTAAGGCGTGTGCCACCATGGCGACTTGCAGAGAGTGTTCCTGAACGTTTTCGGTGCGCACGTTGTACATTAAAGGCCAGCGCTGGATAAGTTTCATTCTGGCAAGGTGGGCAAATAAATGACTCATAAGGCTCCTTTAAATGAAGGCTAAAAGGCGCGTCACTCGACTCTGAAGATAAGTGAAAAGCAAAGTGCAAGTACGGCTATTGAGCGTAAGCCTAACACTTATCGCAAGGATAAGTGAGTGAAATAATGGCAGGATTTACAGAACAAATACAAAAATAAAGCGATCTTGTTGATCGCTTTATTGCCTAGGTTTGCTAAGTAAGCGTGATGCTTAAACCCATTTATTGTTTATAGGCTTCCAGGAAGTTACCAAATTCAGTTAATGCCTTCGTTAGATCTTCTTTATAGGGTAAAAACACCACACGGAGATGATCAGGTTCCGGCCAATTAAAGGCCGTGCCGTGCACTAATAGGATTTTTTTATCCCTTAATAAATCGAGTACTAGGCGCTCATCATCCCTGAGATTGAACTTTTTCATATCCAATTTGGGGAAAGCATAGAGTGCGCCCTTAGGCTTTTTCACGCTCACGCCTGGGATTTGATTCAACAGCTCGTAACATGCATCTCTTTGGACTGTGAGGCGGCCATTAGGCAGTATCAGCTCGTTAATACTTTGATAGCCACCGAGTGCGGTTTGAATCGCATGTTGATTGGGCACGTTGGCACACAGGCGCATCGAGGAGAGCATCTCTAACCCTTCGATATAACTCTTTGCAGCCTTAAGATTGCCAGACAACATCATCCAACCAACACGAAAGCCAGCAGCGCGATAAGCCTTAGATAGCCCATTGAAGGTAACCGTTAAAATATCGTCCGACAGACTAGCCGCAGGAATATGCTTGGCTTCGTCGTATAAAATTTTGTCGTAAATTTCATCAGCAAATAAAATCAGGTTGTGTTCACGGCAAAGCTCGATAACTTGCAGCAGTAATTCTTTGCTGTAAACCGCACCCGTAGGATTATTCGGGTTGATTAGTACAATACCACGGGTGCGAGAAGATATTTTGCTCTTAATATCATCAAGATCGGGAAACCAATCCGCTTCTTCATCACAGCGATAATGTACGGCTTTACCGCCGGCTAAGTTAGCTGCGGCGGTCCACAGTGGGTAATCGGGTGAAGGGATCAGTACTTCATCAGCGGTGTTCAATAAGCCCTGCATGGCCATCATGATCAGTTCTGACACGCCGTTACCAATATAGACATCTTCGATATCAACGCCATAGATACCCTGCGCTTGATAATGCTGCACGATCGCCTTGCGGGCTGAGAATAATCCTTTTGATTCACAGTAGCCCTGGGCACTCGGGAGATTAAGGATCACATCGCGCACAATTTCTTCTGGTGCTTCAAAACCGAAGGGAGCAGGGTTACCAATATTGAGTTTGAGGATCCTGTGGCCTTCGTCTTCTAAACGTCTGGCTTCCTTGTGCACTGGGCCGCGGATGTCGTAGCAAACAGTATCCAGCTTATTGGATTTGATGATAGGGCGCATTTACACCTCGAAACATGCAGTTAATTTTGGCTTAAGTTTGTGCACCATAACGAAATTATCTGATTTAAGGAAGGGGCATTGAGCACAAATACCATGTTTTTTTTATTAAACGTACTAGTTAAATATGCTTTAACCTGGCATTAAATAAATTTATACAAGTTATATGTGCTGTTATTGTGTCTAATTTTGATTTTTTATACTGCATCTTGTTATGGGGTTAGCCTTTGTACCTATCAATTAGGCTGCATTGGCTCATGCACTCTGTTTTACTACAACCGCATTACCCTAGGGGCAAGATGTTAGTAAAAATGTTAATCAGTGTTTGCTTAACTGCTGATTTATCAGAGTTGATTTAAGTTAATGTCGCATTATCCTGCATTCGGTAATTTTTCGATATTTAGGCAGATTAACTGAATGCTTATTAAGCATTTAGGTTGAAATAAAAAATTCATCACACTCTAGTTATTTTGTTTAAAATCAAGTTGATAAATCATTTTTTAATTCAAGATGAAAAATTATTTAGCGCTAGCATAAATTTATAGTTGACTCGATATTCGATGCGCTTTATTTTCTGCGCGATGTTTTCGGCAGGGCACCTAAGATAACAAGCTTTTAGCAGGTTTTATCAGCGGAGTTAGTCATCATGAAGCAGCAATATTGGCGTCCGTTATCGAGGTGATTTCAGGCGCTGTTCTAAAAACTTTTGCCTTTTAGGCGACTTATTTAGAGGACCTAAGTGCATGTCTGAACCGACAGCGTTAAGTCTTATTCCACCTTTGGTGGTATTGGTGTTGGCCATTTGGTTACGCCGCCCCATTTTATCTTTGATCATTGGTGCGGTAACGGGTTTTTTGTTACTTGATCCAACGCAAGTTTTAAATAATTTTGCAAGTACTTCATTAAAAGTCATGGCCGATGAAACTATCGGTTGGTTGATTTTGGTGTGTGGCTGTTTTGGTGCCTTGATTGCGCTGTTAGTACGTACTGGCGGTGCTTTGGCATTTGGTCGAAATGCATTGAAATTTGCAAAAGGGCCAAGATCTTCCCTGTTTATGACCTTTATTCTGGGGATTGTGATTTTTATTGATGACTATCTGAATGCGCTAACTGTGGGTGAAACCATGAAGCGTGTAACGGATAAGTTTAAAGTCTCCCGCGAAATGCTGGCTTATGTGGTGGATTCCACTGCGGCTCCTGTGTGTGTATTAGTGCCGCTCTCCACGTGGGCGGTGTTTTTTGGTGGCTTACTGGTCGATAACGGTGTGGCCGCTGAAGGTCAGGGCATTAGCGTCTACATGCAAGCTATACCCTATATGCTTTATGCTTGGTTAGCCGTCGCGATGGTATTACTGGTTGCATTGGGCGTGGTACCTGCTATTGGCCCGATGAAAAAAGCCGAGCTGCGCGCAGCAAAAGGTGAACCTGCCGAGGCGCAAGTCGATTTAGACCAAGTACAAACCTCTGACGAATACGCGATTGCTGCGATTGAAGAAGAGTTTAAGCATGCCGATAATCAAGGTAAGCTGCATAACTTCTTGGTGCCTATCCTACTCTTGGTTGCTTTTACCGTTTATTTTGAAATCGACGTGTGGAAAGGACTATTAGCGACGCTGGTCGTCACACTGCCTTACTATGCGGTGCAACGTTTAATGCCACTGTCAGAAATGATGGATCAGATGATCGATGGTTTTAAGAGCATGTTGCCCGCGATAGGTACCGTAATCGCTGCATTCGTATTTAAAGATGTATGTGATGCGCTGCTGCTGCCACAGTATGTGATTGAGTCATTAAGCCCATTTATGACGCCTAAGCTGTTACCTGCCGTGGTATTCCTATCAATGGCGATTTTGGCCTTTGCGACGGGTTCTAGTTGGGGAATTTTTGCAGTAACCATCCCAATTGTGATGCCACTGGCGCAATCGGTGGGTGCGGATATTCCATTAGTGATTGGTGCGCTGTTGTCGGCTTCTTCTTTTGGTAGCCAAGCGTGTTTTTACTCTGATTCAACCGTTTTAGCTGCCCAAGGCTCTGGTTGTAACTTAGTAAGCCATGCGGTGACTCAGCTACCTTATGCGTTAATTGCAGCGGTTATTGCATTCTTTGGCTTTATCCTGATTGCTTAATGCGTGACTTAATACATAAAAAACCAGCTTCGGCTGGTTTTTTATGCGCGAATGTTAATTGTAGCTTTGTGCTAACCGCTAGTTTATGGATGAATCACTTGAGTTTGTTACAAAATCTGAACTACGATTTAAAGGGATGGTAAGAAATGCAAAAAGGCGCCGATGCGCCTTTTTGTGAGGGGAAATCAAGATGAATGCTAATCTTAGTTTATTTGGATTGATTCGAAGACTTATCTGGAGTTTGCGTTTCGTTACCATCGGCTTCGTGTGGAGGCTGAGTCATGTCGGATTTTAGTTGTTTCTCTTTATCGTGCTGACCAAACTGTGGCAGTTTGAATTTTGCACTGTATTTCAGTGCGGCAAGATTGCTGGCAATCACACCTACCACCAAAATTATAATGATCCACACTTCTAAGCTCGACATAACAACTCCTTATTGAGCAACACCCTGATTAATCAACGGCTAAGCGCTGCTCACACTTACGAATATCTTCTGGCGTGTCAACTTCGATTGAGTCAAAGGCGCTGATGGCAACTTTGATCTTATGGCCATGTTCTAGGGCGCGTAGCTGCTCTAATTTTTCCAGATCTTCGAGGCGGCCTAATGGCAGGGCTGCAAAGGCTTGCACAAATCTGCGGGTGTAAGCATACACGCCTAAGTGCTTGTAAACTGGATAATCTTTGGTATCGCGACCGAAGGGAATACGCGCGCGGGAGAAATACAGCGCGTAATAGTCGTTATCGAACACCATCTTCACATGCATAGGATCGTCAAGTTCAGCCTTGTTGACAATTTCATAGCCGAGGGTCGCCATTTCAAACTCGCCTGGGTGACGTTCGAAGAGGCTGATCACTTGCTCAATGGAGGTTGGGTCGATTAAGGGTTGGTCGCCCTGAAGGTTGATGACCAGATCGTCATCCTTTAAACCTAATTGGTTAATCGCATCATTGATACGGTCTGTGCCCGATGCCGCATCAGGGCTGGTCATGACCACTTTGCCGCCAAAACCTTCTACGGCGCTTTTAATACGCTCATCATCGGTTGCAACATAAATATTGGTGAGGCCTTTGGCTAACGACGCGCGTTCATACACGTGTTGGATCATCGGCTTGCCGTTAATCGGGGCTAAGGGCTTGCCCGGGAAGCGGCTTGAACCGTAACGCGCCGGGATTAACAGAGTCACATTCATTAAATTATCCTACTTTATCAGAGATATGCAGTGTAGATAGACAAAAGGGCTCACAATGAGCCCTTGTCATCTGCTTGAGAGCTTAAATGCGACGGAACAGGGCAGTCAACATTTCGTCAGTGACTTTCTCTTCCCATGTTGGGCCGTACACGTTTGCCCATAATGGACCCATGCTCTTAGTCACGGCAACCATTTTCGCGATGGTTTCATCTGGTAGATCTTTACAGATGTTCTTCGGCAGAGTGATGTTGTGTTTCTTCATCATCTGACGGAACTCTGCCACGCCTTCTGGGTAGAATTCTTCTAACACGTCAAAGGCGATACAGTTACCGATACCATGATGGTAGCCGAGGATGTAAGACAGACCATAGGATACCGCGTGGCATGCACCTACTTGGCTGTAAGCGATACTCATACCGCCCATAAATGACGCCATCATCAGCTTGTCGTCTTTTTCTGGGTGATCTTCTAAGTACACTTGGCGGCAAAGCTCCATGGCTTTTTCGGCATAGGCTTTAGAGAATTCGTTTAAGAAGGTACCTTCTAAGGATTCCACACAGTGGATATAGCAATCCATACCGGTGTAGAACCACTGGTCAGTTTCAACGCCATCGATTAACTCTGAGTCCATGATGATTTGGTCGAACACAGTGTAGTCTGAGTTCAGACCTAGTTTACGCACTGGACCACACAATACCGCTGTGCGTGATGCTTCAGCACCGGTACCAGAAATTGTTGGAATACCAATGTGGTGTACCGCTGGGTTTTTGATTAAATCCCAACCTTGGTACATGGCTGAGCCGCCTGGGTTGGTCAGCATTAGCGATACCGCTTTTGCCACGTCCATGGTTGAACCGCCACCTAAACCAACGACGCTGACGGGCAGTTTGCTATTGAAAGCTTGCACTTGTTCGGTCAGGGCATCGATTTGAATCGTGCTTGGCTCTTCATCAACGTTAACCCAAATCAGTAAGTCTTGGGCTTTGACTGGGATGCGTGCTTCGAGTGGTTTGCCTTGGTGAACGTCATCGACTAAAAATACCACGAAGTCATCGTCGTTTTTACGCTGTGCAGCTAAGACGTCGTCTAACTGAGCGAAAGAGCCACGACCGAAGATCATCTTTTCAACTACTTTAAAATTTTTAAAACTCATTGCAAAAACTCCCGTTTAATTATTGGGCAAATGCTTTCTTAATGTTTTCAATACGCTCGGCAATCTGAGCATCGGTCCAAGACAATTTAATGAGCATAGAAATAGTGCGGCTCATAATGGCATCAGATTTCGGCACAGAAATTTGAGTATAGTCAGGTCGGTCGGCGATTAATGTGATTGGTAACGCAGCAGGGGCCTTAAGCTCCTGAATGTGTTTCCAGTTTTTCAGATAATGCCAGTTGTTCACGTACCAGTAGAAGCAGCCATCTACACCATTTGCAGCTAATTTCTTGCTGATCTCTTGGGTACGGGCTTCTGTTGGTAACATAAAGCTTAAGAAACCAGCTGAATCACCCTCTGGATCGGGGATTTCGCGGAAGCTGACTTCAGGAATGCTCGCCATAGCTTCTTTAATGGCTTTTTTGTTTTTACGTTGAATGTCGATAATGGTATCGAGTTTACGTAACTGGGCTAACCCTAAGGCCGCATTCATTTCAGAGATACGGAAATTCAGACCCATAATCGGGTGTGACTCGGCGCCACGGTCTTTACCAATATGGTCATGGCCGTGATCGGAGAACTGGTGGGCGTTATCGTAAATTTCGGTGTTATTGGTGATCACCGCGCCACCTTCACCACAGGTGATGGTTTTAACAGAATCGAAAGAGTAACAACCGACATCACCGATAGTACCAAGGGCTTGGCCCTTGTAGCTGCCGCCAATGGCTTGGCAAGCATCTTCTAACAATACTAAGTTGTGCTTTTTACAAATGGCTTTGATTTCGTCCATCTTGGCCATAGAGCCACACATGTGTACTAAGTTTACCGCTTTAGTACGTGGAGTAATTGCCGCTTCAATGCCTTCTGGTGATAAACACAGGGTTTCGTCGATTTCGGCAAAAATCGGTACTGCTCCGGCCATGAAAATCGCTTCTACAGACGCTACGAAGGTAAAAGGTGGCACGATAACTTCATCGCCAGCGCCAATGCCTGCGGCCATCATCGCCGTTTGCAGCGCGGCTGTACCGCTTGATAACAGATGAGCATGCTTAACATTCATTTTCTCGCAGAGCAGTTGCTCCATATCGCGAGTCTTCCAGCGATCATTACGCATATGGTCGAAGTTATAACGGAAGGTAAAGCCGTGCTCCATCACATCGGCAACTTCTTGTTTTTCTTCTGGACCAAATAATTCAAAACCGGGCATGGAAGGTATCTCCTTAGAATTTGTGGCGCATGGTCGCGCTGCAATTAACTGGCGGATTATAACTGGGCTAAAGATCCCTTGCGATGTTTTCTTGATGAAAATAAGGTCATGTTGAGATTTCGCGCTTAATTTTTGCTCACTTAGCAAGACTAGATGAATGAAATGATAAATGTTGTCTAAGGCGATGAAGTGAAATGGTCTCCTCGAGATAGATTTTGGTCATTCCTCGTAAATGAATAGCGAGTCTTTGCCTTTAGGGCGTAAAACCAAAAACCTGCACAGTGGCAGGTTTTTGTGGCGTCAGTTGGGCCGTTAATGGCATATCATACGACGAAAGACTTACACGACTTGTGCACGGTCTACCGTAACATCAAGATCCGTTAATAGACCATTATCGATACCGTAAATCCACCCATGGACAGCCAGTTCTTGGCCGCGAGACCAGGCTTCTTGCACGATAGTACTACTGGTGACATTGGAAACCTGTTCAATCACATTGAGCTCACACAGGCGATCAAAACGTTTGGCTTCATCCATTTGCATTAATTCATCATGATGTAGGCGATAGACATCGCGCAAATGACCTAGCCAGTTATCGATAAGTCCAAGGCGCTGATTACCCATTGCGGCACGTACACCACCGCAGCCGTAGTGACCGACGACCATAATATGTTTCACTTTAAGTACATCGATAGCATATTGCAGTACTGACAGGCAGTTAAGATCGGTATGGATCACCATATTGGCAATATTGCGGTGAACAAAGACTTCGCCAGGCATTAAATCGATGATTTGGTTAGAAGGGACTCGGCTGTCTGAACAACCAATCCAGAGATACTCAGGGTTTTGCTGTTTTGCCAGTTGTTCAAAAAAATCAGGGTGTTCTTGACTGATGCGTCCGGCCCAACGGCGGTTATTATCGAATAAGGGTTTGAGTAATTTCATTTTAACCTATTGTTTTATTGGACATATTAAAATGTCTTTTGCCCTAAATGATGCAAGCCGCACCTTTTTTGCGATTGAGTATACCAGCAAAATCGTGGCCTCTGGTCTATCCAATTAAGATTAAACTCAGGTTTGACCATGACTTAATTCCATCAACAGTTAAATAATTTGGTCTAATGCTTTGAATTTTTTTGATAAAATTTATTTAGCCTGCGCCTAAGAGCTCAATGTTACTGTTGGCAAAAGAGGGAACACTGGAATGAATGGGTAAATCTGTTATTGCGCATGGCGCAATCACGCAGAACTTTTCGTTAAACTTAGACCGGGTTTGTATATATCTATATGATTTAAATGCTTAATGTAAAAATTTGATGCCTTCTTATTGAAAGAAGGCATCAATAGGTACAATCAGGTTAATCCCTAAAACTTACCTACAACTTTGACATTGGGCGTCACTTCTGCTGCATCCACAAAGCCGATCATATTTGGATTGGCGGCGACGAGAGTAAGAATCTCAGCACTGGATTCGACCACTTTAGGCGGTTGTCCTTGTCCAGAAAATACGAGTTTTGACCAATAGGCTTTTAACTGACTTTCTGTTTTATTGAGGATTTGTTTTACAAAGGCTTCCCTGACAGGTGAGCCTTCCGCTTGATCGAGTGCGACAATCGTGCCTCCTGTCGAAAAGGTTTTAAGCTTTCCCGAATAAATTCTTGAAATATCGGCAGCTGATATCTCTGAACTGTTCGAAGGGTGAACGATTACGGCGATTTCCGCTTGAGCCCATTGACTGAGCAATAGGAGTGCACACAAGCTGATTGGCTTGACGATGTATTTAGCAATGTGAGGTAAATTCATAAATGACTCCTTAGAAAACAAGATCAACAGCCATGCTTAAGAGTTGTTCGTCGGAGGTCGGCTTATCATTACTGTAATTGGTGTATTCCAGTTTTAGCGCCGCAGAGGGATGAAAATCCCAGCGGGTTCCGATGATGTAATAGGAACTATCCTCTTGTTGTGCTTCTAATGCGGCTTTCGTTCCTATCACTAATGGCGCGAGAGCTGCTTGATTGGCCGGAGGTAGGGCGTTGTAGACAGGCAACATTGCATCATAGGCATCATATTGTGGGTCACCTTTATCAATGCCATAGGTTAAATGGAAGGTAAAATCATGGTAACGAACACCCGCTGAAACAAAGGCAGAATCTTGAATATTAAAACTGCTAGGGTCGACGTCTATTCGGGTGTATTCCGCTAATATAAACCACTTTCCTGCGTCATATTTGATGTTAGCGCCAATAAGTAAGGCACTATCCTCTATCGCTAATAAGTCATTTACAACTTGATCATCGAATAAACCTGTTTGGGAAATGGCTTCACCCAAACCAAGTAGTGCTGGCAGTTCATATGAGAAATCCGTGACTATCCCCACATTTAAACCGTACTCAAATCCAGCGGTGCTAAAATTGAAGTTCATAATATGGCCCTTGGCGGAAAAGGGCGCTGGGGGCGTTGATGAACCGACAGGCGCATAGTCAGACACCGATGTCGTAATATATTTATAGGTTAAGCCAACTTCAGTATTGCCCCATAAATCTGAATAAACTAAACCAACGCCTTCGCCAGAATTAAAGGGGAGCGAATAGACTCCCCTTGGTGGCGTTATCCAATGGTAGGCATAGCCAACATCGATATAATCGGAATATTTGTAAAGATTAAATCGTTGTCTTCCAGCCATTAGCATCAACTTATCGCTAATGTCATAGGAAATATAAGCCCATTCAAACTCTGCACTATAATCGTCACTGCCACGGGAGAGGACTTGTGCGGTTGCTCGTAAGCCGCTCCCTAAATCTGCGGCAAATTGTAATGCGACTTTGGAGTCATTATTAAAGTCGATTTCTTTATCATAACCGTAGTAACTTTTATCATCGGATAAGCTTGAGCCAGCAACAATGGAGGCAAAGCCGTTTATTTCAACATTCGCGTAAAGGGATGGAATATAGAGTGCGGTCAACACACCTAATGCAACTGTACTTTTTCTCATGTTAGGAAACCTTTTTGAGGGAATACAGTTTAAAGGTAGTTGAATTTTTGGCGTTTTCACGATTTTGCAACATTTTTGGGGCAGTTAACAAATCGATGTTTGTTAAGCCTCAAGTGGGATAGCACTCCAAGATTATTGGAAAAGATTTCGAGTAATAGGCAAAAGACTCATTCTTATTGAGGGTTCTAGAATATGAATCTGTTAGAGCATGGGTGACATGCTCTAACCATCATGGTGCGTATTAAGCGCATTGGCTCAGAAATGCTAATAATTGCTGATTAACAAATTCGGCTTGTTCTAGACTTGAAATATGGCCAGCACTTGGAATATGCACTAATTGGCTGCCATTGATGGCATCACTCATCAAATAACTTTCTAAAACACTGCGCGCCTTGTCTTCTACACCCACCATGATTAAGCAAGGTAAGGTAAATTGTTCGGCAAATTCTAGGGTATCGCGCCGACCAAAAATAATCCGTCCAAGTTTTACTATGTCGGGAATGCGTTCTGGCGTTAGCGCAGCTAAGTCGCTTTCAAAACGTTGCACTAATTCGGGATTATTCGTTTTGGCATTATCTGCAAAAAACAGCGGTGAAATTGCATTGATAAGTGCTGGCGGAATACTGCCAGCGGTTTGGATCATGTCTAACATCCCAAAATATTTGGCACGGGTGATTTCTGGCTCAAAACCAATAAAACTGTCCAGCATGGCAAGCGTCTTGACGCGAGCAGGCGCCTTAAGCACCAGTTCTGCCCCCCACATGGCGCCAACGGACAAACCGATGAGGGAAAATGTCTCAAGTTCGAGGGCGTCCATCAGGGCTAACATATGCTCACTAATGTCTAACAGGCTATGGCAGTTTTCCGGTACAGCGCCAGATTGGCCGTGTCCCCAGAGATCGGGTACGATACAGCGGTAGCTTTTGCTTAAGAGCGCAATTTGTGGCGCCCACATGGCGCTGTCCCAAAGGTAGCTGTGGCCAAATAACAGGGCAGGGCCTGTGCCGATATCAAGGTAACTAAGTTGGCTACCCGCGATGCTAATTTGTTGTCTGTATGATGATAAATCCATAAAACCTACTTAATCTATAAAACCAAAAACGGGAAGGGACGTCGGCTAAAACGTGCAGAAAAAGCTATTAAGGCTGCGCAATCCGATGTACATATTCCGCTACTAACTCGGGTAAACGCCGGATCACGGCGTCTTTTAGCAACATATCGCTCTGCTGGATAACCTGCGCTAAGGCCTGCACCTCAAATTGGGGTAACAGGGTTTGAGACACGGGAAAATAGCTGATATGCCAAGGCTCAGCACTTACCGCGCTTTGGCCTTTCTGGAACGGAAAATAAAACCCAAAATCCTTGGCGTTAGCCACTAGCCACTGGTGCAAGTGGGCGCAGGGGCCGCCGTCACGGTACTCGGCGTCCACCAGACGCAGGGATTTGACCTCAATTTGCTTGGCATCAAACACATCGATATCCGTTCCCCAATGGTGACGCGAAGCACCGGGCAATGCCGACCAGAGTAAGATCAAATCGACTAATTCATCATCGCTGAGCGGCGCGATATCCACAGGCTGCTCATTGATATCTAGGACCACTCGTTTACCGCTAGCCTTGGCATTCCAAATGGCGAGTTGCCGATCGAAGGGGCGATAGGCAGAGCAAATCGCCAGCTTAATACCGTCTTTGGCGGCACTGTCGGCCATTGCTTGAAAGGCAAGGGCGGTTTGTGACTCTAACTTAAACCGCGTTTCTCGCTGATGATAGGGGCTGAGTAACTCAACGAACACTAAGTCGCTCATTGAGTCAGAGTCTACATACGCTGTTAAACCTGTCTCTCCCCTTGGCTCTAGACCATAGAGCAGGGCTTTTTTTGCCGTGATAGCCATGGTATTTAACACAGTAACTGTTCCAAAATCACTTCGTAACACAGCGCTAATTGCTCTAGATCGTCTACCTTCACGCACTCGTTCACTTTATGGATTGTGGCGTTCACTGGGCCAAGTTCCAACACTTTGGCGCCCGTTGGCGCAATAAAGCGTCCATCTGAGGTGCCACCCGTGGTTTGCGGATCGGTATCATAGCCCGTGACTTGACGAATAGCATGGCGGGTCGCGTCTAATAGTGGGCCTTCGCCGGTTAAAAAGGGTAAGCCATTGAAAGTCCAACTAATGTCATAATCCAGTTCGTGGGCGGTTAATAAGGCTTCCACACGCTCGATGAGTATCTCGGCGGTCACTTCGGTGGAATAGCGGAAGTTAAACATCACCTCCAAGGCGCCTGGGATCACGTTCGATGCGCCCGTACCGCCGTTAATGTTGGCGATTTGCATGCTGGTGGGCGGGAAGAATTCGTTGCCATTATCCCAATGGGTTTGGCTTAACTCGGCTAAAAAGGGGGCGGCTTTGTGGATAGGGTTATCCGCAAGGTGCGGATAGGCCACATGGCCTTGAATACCTTTAACGGTTAAGTTGGCGGTGAGACTGCCACGGCGGCCATTTTTAACCACATCACCGAGTTTTAAGGTCGACGAGGGTTCACCCACCAATGCCCAAGTGATTTTTTCATTACGGGCTTCTAGGGTGTCGATAACCCGTGTGGTGCCATTGATAAAGGGGCCTTCTTCATCGCTAGTGATTAAAAACGCAATCGAGCCAGGATGATTTGGGTGCTTAGCCACAAAACGTTCGGTCGCGACGATCATCGCCGCCAGTGAGCCTTTCATATCGGCAGCACCGCGACCATACAGATAACCGTCAATAATGGTTGGCTCAAAAGGCGGGGTATGCCAGCGGCTTAAATCGCCTGCGGGCACCACATCGGTATGGCCGGCAAAACAAAATACCGGGCCTGTATTACCGCGCCGCGCCCACATATTGGTGGTGTCTTCAAAGACCATGGGCTCAATATTAAAGCCTACGGCGGCAAGACGTTCGGCCATTAAGCTTTGACAGCCTTCATCTAGCGGTGTGACCGAAGGACGGGCGATTAACGCTTTAGTCAGTTCGGTAACCGGGTGAGTGTTCGAAGCGTACGTCATAGAGAAAACACCTTCTTATATTCGGCTTCGTTAAAGCCCACTAGCACTTGTTCACCCAAAACCAGCACTGGCCGCTTGATCAGTGTCGGGTGAGTGAGCATTAGTTGAATGGCTTTGGCTTGGTCGATATCCGCTTTATCGGCATCACTTAAGGCGCGAAAACTGGTACTGCGTTTATTAAAGACGGTTTCCCATCCGGCAATTTGACACCAATGCTGCAGATCCTTTTCCGCTAATCCATCTTCCCTAAAGTCATGGAAGTTGACCGAAAGTTGATGGGTTTCAATCCATTTACGTGCTTTACGCACAGTATCGCAATTTTTAATACCAAAAAGGGTCAAGATGATGCTCCTATCGAGGGGCGCCGTTGGCACGCATTGATTTTGCTCGCATTGTGGCATTGTGCGCTGGATGCTACAAGGGGATATTGCCTAGGGCATGTTGAGAATAAGGTCAGATAGTCGCAAAGATTTGATAGGTGGTCGATGTAGGTAAAAGTGAAATATTTGATGTTAATTTGGGTATCAGTATGCAAATAAAAAGCCGAGCAAATATGCTCGGCTTTGTCCTTGGAAATGTTTTTAATTAAAAGTTCATTTCCAGAGCGAGGTAATACTCACGGCCTACTACGTTGTAGTAAGAACGTGGGTAATGTGGCCACGATGACTGGGTTTGATCAATCTCAGGGCCCGCATCAAACAAGTTGTTGATGCCGGTTGAGATTTTTAGTGCATCGTTGACAAGATAACTTGCTGACCAGTTCACTTCAACATGGCTGTCGATCGTTACGCTGTAATCTGCGTCCAGACCATTTTCGACGAAGTAATCCATGCGATCGCCATTCATGCTGTCAGTGTATTTGAACAATAAGTTAGTCGCAAAATCGTTATAGCTCCAACCTAAGTTCAAGTTACCGCGGATTTTAGGCGCTGAACCTTCACCATCAATAAGATCTAATGCCTCTGAATCTGGGGTTAATTGCTCTTCCCATTTCAGTAAGTAGGTGCCTTCTAAGCGGGCGGTTAAATCACCTAAGTTGGCAGTTTCATAGCGATAACCGATAGAGAAGTCGATACCAGAGGTTTTTTGTGATGACATGTTAATCGCTTGGGTATTCACCTGAATTAACTTGCCATTCGCATCACGTATAATTTTGTCTGTAAATGCATCTGAATGATCCAGAATATATTGGGCGCTAGGATCATTCACTAGGTTATCGATTTCAACAATCCAGTAATCTAATGTCAGATTGAGATCGTTGTAATCCCATACCATACCAAGGTTATAGTTTTTACCTGTTTCAGCTTCTAACTCAGGGTTAGCACCAATGGTAATTGGCAAGGATTCGATCTTATCGCAAGCAGGACCAGGGCCAGAGGCTTCACAAGTAGGAGTATCAATCACAGTACTATAGGCTGACGTGGGTTCTCCAAATAAACGCTGCATATCTGGAGCACGGAAAGTCTCTGCATATAGACCACGTAGCAGTAAGCTGTCGATAGGACGGTATTCTACAGCCACTTGAGGACTGAATTGACCACCCACATCTGATTCGTCATCGTAATAGTCGTAACGGCCAGCTAAGGTCACTGTGAGGTTTTCAATCACAGGAACAGCCACTTCAGCGTAGCTAGCATATTGTTCACGTTCACCTTGAGCGCTGCTACCGCCTTTACCCATGACACCGCCGTTAGTGGTAAAGCTATCGGATTTGTCATAAAACCATTCTTTGCCATATTCGATACCAGCAGCATAAGCTACGGCGCCTGCTGGTAATTCAAAGACTTCGCCACTAATACCGGCGTTAAAGCTTGATAGGGTTGATTGACCTTTTTTACCACCTTGATAATCCAGCATGGCGGCATCTTCATTGGAAATAACATCCAATAGAGAATGACCATTGGTTCCTTCGGTCAAATAATCCCACATACTTTGGTAAGTTGGTGAGCCCGTTGTGGTGGATTCTACAGTTTGGCGGGCAATAGACCAAGATGTGTCATATTCGATGCCTTCAGTCAGATAACCTTTACCACCGATCAAGAACGAGAAGTTATTGGTTTCAAAATCAGAAGTACGTGGACCTAACTCTGACATACGACGAGTGTAGAAATATTCTCCGTCGGCTGCGCTGGCAAAATCACCGCCAAAGGCTGATGATTTTTTGAAGGTTTGTGAGAGGCCTTTTGACTTGTTGTAGATAGTGACATCATCGCCAACTACTTTATATTTAAAGTCATCACCGACAGTTGCTGACTCAATTTCGGTAAAAGTTGAGGCATGTGTATAGTCAATTCGAGAGTAGAGCTGATGGTCATCATTCAGTTCTTTGGTGAGGTTCACCATAGTTGAATAGCGTTTTTGTTCTGGAGAGAAATCCCGTTGTGGCGAGCGATCAAAACCGCAGCGACCATTGGACATCACTTGATAACCACGTGCCTCACATTCTGCGGCAGATAAGGTTTTAAAGAGTTTATTATCGCTGGTGACAATGTTCGCACCATATGAGCTGTAAGCCGCATAAGGGTTGCCCGGAACGATATCTGTTCCCCATTCTGGGCGATCTGTTCCTTTTAAGGCTTGACGGTCTTCGTATTCGGCGAAGAAAGTTAGGTTCGCTTTATCGCTGCTTACGCCCGTCATAAAGGAGAATTGGTTGTTTTGTAAGCCACCATCAACGGTATCGGAGAAGCGATATTTCAAGGTGCTTTGCTCAACATCTTTTTTCAAGATAATGTTGATAACGCCGCCCATGGCATCCGAGCCGTAAATGGCTGATGCACCTGTGGTTAAGATCTCAATGCGTTCAATCGCTCCTAACGGAATGTTTGCGGTATCGACAAAACTATCTGTACCACCGGCCCCAAAAGGATATTTAGGTACGCGTTTACCATTGATGAGGGTGAGAACGCGTCCAGCGCCAACACCACGAAGATTTACAGCAGATGCAGCTGGGGTGAAACCATGAACTTCTTGCTGAGTCATGGAGCCGCCAGAGTTTTGCGATAGGTTACCTAAAACATCTTGGACTGAGTTAAACCCGCCTTTTTCAATGTCGGCTGCACTGACAACCACTACAGGTGAAGCATTCTCAAGATCGGTACGCTTAATACGTGAACCAGTTACTTCGATACGCTCAACTTTATCCTCGGCAACCGCGGTTTCATCAGCTGCGAAAACCAATGGTGATAAAGATGTTGATACTAAAGCAAGTAAACTAAAACGAACCGCACGTGCAACGGTTGTTTGCGTAATCATATTTTCATTCCCTTAACAATGCCGTGATGATCAGGAAGGGTTTCATCAAGGCTTATATTTTATGTGCAACTGCCCTCCATAGTCGGAAAACTATCATTAACAACTTTAATATCAACAGCTTAATTGTTTGTTTTGTGTTAATCGCATGTTGCTAATGTAAACTTGCAGAAGCTAATTAAGGTTGGCTTGAAGTAATAAGATGCGGTGCTGCATGTGAAAAAGGCTAGATTGTATCGCAATGTAACGTAACATCATCTTTACAATGTCAATCTTTAGGCTGAATGTTTTGTTTAGGTCAGTTTTGAATAATGTGATCGCTATCAATTTAAGATTAAAGGTGTTAATAGCATGAATCTTATTAGATGTTGAAATATAGACCATTATTGACTGTGTTTTAGCGGATTTAACAAATGGAACAGCTCTAGCATATTATTTCGTTGTTCATGCTTATGGCTTATTTTATTATCGGAATATGTCTCCATTGGGTAGTGTAGCGGGGAGAGAGTTGACCACGCTTCATTCTCCAATCGGCATTCAGTCCTTGTCCTGCAAATTGAATATTTCCTTTACCACTGTGATTGATACCATCAAGCAGTTTCATCAATTCTTTACTTTTAGGTTGTGGTTTGGCCTCGTCAAACAAGCCTAATTGAAACACGCCTGGTGCATAAAAATCTCCTAGCATGACGCCAGCTTTAGCATAGGCGGGACCTGCACGCCAAAGCCGATGCAATAGTCGCTGCGCTAATTCGATAAAATCACGGGTATCGTCACTGGGATACACAAGATGACCAGTGAGTACTTGGCTATATTGGGGCTGATGTTGCGTAAAATAACTGCTGAGAATAAACACCGATAAGGTGCGGGCAAGCTGCCCCTCCGCTCGCAATTTTTCGCAGGCCCTAAAGGTATAGTCGCTGATAGCCTGCTGCATTGCCTCAAAGGTGGTAATACGTGCGCCAAAGGAGCGCGAGCTGATTATTTGCTGCTTTGTCGCTACCACCTGCTGAATATCATCACAGGCAATACCGTTAAGCTCGTACACTGTTCGCTCAACCATGACGGAAAAATTGTCTCGGATAAGTTTAGGATGGGCATCTGCAAGCTGTAGAGCGGTATGGATGCCCATCAGTTTTAAACGTTGCGCAATTTTTCGGCCAATGCCCCAAACTTCATCAATGGGAGTGAGCGCCATTAACCGACGTTGGCGTTCTTTATCGCGTAAATCGACAACGCCTTGGGTGGCGGGATACTGTTTTGCTGCATAGTTAGCTAGCTTGGCTAAGGTTTTGCTCGGCCCAATTCCTACGCAGACACTGATCCCTATCCATTGCTGGATCCGCTGACGAATATCCATGGCTAACTGGTTAATATCTTGACATTTATCGAGCCGAGACAAATCCAAAAAAGCCTCATCGATTGAGTAGACTTCAACCCTAGGCACCATCTGCTCAAGTGTGGTCATGACGCGATTTGAAATATCAGCGTAAAGGGCATAGTTGGACGAAAATACCGCCACATTATGGGCGCGGATCATCTCCATCACTTGATAAACCGGCACGGCCATTTTTATGCCTAATTGCTTTGCTTCCGATGAACGCGCGACGACACAACCATCGTTATTTGACAGCACAACGATAGGTTTGCCCTGTAGATCGGGCCGAAACATACGCTCACAGGACGCATAAAAATTATTACAGTCTACGAGGGCGAATAAGTTGGCGGTCATTTGAGTTTTTTCACCACACAAGTCACGACACCGAATAGGTCTAACTCTGACTCGTGGCTGAGTGGAATTGCACTGTAGGCCGGGTTACATGGCAATAATTGCACCACAGGACGTAATTGCAATTGCTTTACCGTAAATTCCCCATTGATGGCCGCCACTACAATATCTCCATGGGTGGCTTGTAAGGCTCGGTCAACCACTAATATATCACCAGAGGAAATTCCGGCATCGACCATCGAATCGCCTTGAACTTTGACAAAAAAGGTTGCGGTGGGGTGTTTGATACAAAGCTCATTTAGATCAAGCGATTGCTCAATATAATCATTGGCGGGAGAAGGAAATCCCGCCGCCACCGATGTGCTAAAGAAAGGGTATTGGATTTTTGATTGTTCAGGAGTAACCATGATCATATGCATCTAGGTGCTGTACATATACACAGTATAAGCTAACTTTAGCACATGTCGAAGGCGTTTATGTCATGTATTTGCTTAAGTAAACAATCACCCTATTGGAGTCTCGTGATCAAGCGTGCTCTTTGTGGCTCGAGCTCATCAAAATCTTGTTGGTAACGGTCTAATGATGTAATGCCAGAGCAGAGTACAAATTTACCAAGTGGGTTATATATAAATTGGCTCATGTCAGCGATTGACCAAGGAGCAGGGCAAGTCTGCGGAGGAGTCGTGCCATTTAAAATTTCCGCGTAACGATTCGCTGTGTCTTGATCTTTCATTAACGGTGTCAGCAACCATTGCGTCACGTTTGTGGTGATATCTTCATCATCAATTGTCTGCAATGCTTTGGCCATGGCTGTAAAGTAATACCATTCACCCATTTTTATTTTTTCAAATGCAGTCACCTCAGCAGGGAACGGCGTTTGCCAGCTAGTGGGGATGACGTTGCTTAATTGAGAGGGGGGCAGTTGGCCTAGTATCAATTCGCCAAATTTCATATTTGTTGTGATGCCGTTTTGACTAACGGTTTTTATCAGTAGCACATGGGTGTTAGCTGCTACGCGTTGCCAAAACAACATATCTTGATTAATCACATCGGCAACTTGCTGCGCAGACATGGTTTGAGCGTGAGCCAGTAAATCGATGAAGTAGAGTTTTTGTGCCGTGAGCAGATGTGAAAGTGACGGAGAAGACAAAAAGACATTAAATTGGCTGCCTTCTTGCCAGGTATCTAACTGAATTAATGTTTTATATCGCGTGATTAATTCGGCGTTTGTTGCGATGAGTTCGCCAAAAGACGTTTGTTCTGTCAGTACAGGGAGACAACTGGACAGAAAATCATCACGGTTAAGGCATTCGTTAAAAGGGGTTTGCGGTTTGTCTATACGCGTTGTGTTTAGCGTTGGGGAGCGCTCCAAAATGCCAAGCTGTTGTATGCTTTTAAGTCGAGAAATCCCCGCATCCATCGGTGAGGCGCCACTATTCACATCAAAGCCCAGTGCATAGAGATACGCATTCTGAGCTTGGTTGTCGGCTAACGCCTTATTACTCTTTTGAATTTCGTCTAGGTAGGTTTTGGCCTGCTCTGAAGCTGGGCTATCTTTTATGTTGATGGCGGCAAGGATCAGATAAAGACTCACTGGCACCAAGAATAACGTGAGCAAAATCCATTTGATTACGGTTTTTAAAGGCTTCATCAAAACTCCATTTATCGATAAATTAACAAAAGCCCAAATAGCTTAACATCTTAACGAACTTATGTAAGTCAATTTTTTATTGAAGTAACGGCAATAAAAACAAGTATTCACATAAAAACAGAGAATGCTTTTACGGTGCGCAGAATGGATGATGTGGGGCAAATTAAAGGTATTAAGTCGGTGCTGAATGATATGCCGCTTGTGATCATAAAGCCCGCAAAACTGAGGTTTTGCGGGCTTTACTCACAGGTATCAGCCTTAAAAATTATTTCAACGCCTCAGGGACGATGGGGTAGTTATCCCATACACGGCCGTCGCTCATTGAACGTACCAGCTTGATATATTCAGCATGGGTCCAGGCGAGCGGGGTGGCGGAGTTAGTGCCTTGGCCGAGTTGATATTGGTAACGAGTGGCGTTACCCACACCGTCCCATGCTTGTTCGGGGAGCATTAGACCCGCGTTGGCGAAGGTTTCCATCCCTTGCACATAGGTATTGATAAGTTGCTGCTTGGTTTGCTGTGCGTGAGCACCGCTTAGCTCTCCCTTGGCGCTGGCAAGGGCCAATTCAAAATGCCCACGCTCGCCAGTAAAGAAGGGCCAGACGCGGCCGCGTTGGTTGTCGCTATTACTGCCCGATTCGGCGTAGTTTGCGCCAGTGAGGGTATCTTCACCGTAGCCATCGTTACCGTAACGTCTAAAGCCAGGAACGCTACTGCCATCCTTTGCCGTAAAGTTGTATTTGAGGCGTAAATTGTCCTCAAGCTCGGTATTATCCACCAGCGCTAGGCTTTGATTAATCAGCTTATCGGTGGCGCCACGCACGCCATAGCGCACCAGTTCTAAAAAGCCGCCATCGAGGATCTGACGTTGATCTAATCCCGCACGACCATTATTAGCGGCGAGTTGCTCGGCGCTGTTTGGTTCGCCATTGGGGCTTAATCGCAGATAATACGGCGCTTTAATGCCTTGGCTATCGGTAAGCAAACCTTGGGTCGTCACTAAGTGTTTTTCAAGTTGTTGATTAAGCGTTTTAGCGGTTGCGAGGTAACGCTGACTGGCATCGCTATCGTTTACTGCCTTGGCAATATCACTCGCGGCCACTAAGCCTGCGATCACTGCGGCCGTGGTGGAGGGCGAATAACCTGCCTGTTCTTCCCAACGTTCTTGTTGGGTTTTCGGTGGCGTAATTTGGGTGTGATTCCAGTCAAGATTCACCTCACCGCCACTGACTAAAAAATCCGCCGCGGCTTTTAGCATCTCTTGATACCAATGGTTCAGTTCAGCTTGACTGAGTACGCCTGCCTGCCAGAGTTTCCAGCCGAGCATGATAGGCATCGCCGTTTGGTCGAGCTGTACGCCCACCCATTCAATTTGGCCGTCCACATGGGTCTTTTGTAAAAACCAACCGGGTGTGCCGCTAAAGCCTGGGGTTTTATCGCTCACTTGCACCTTTTTAAGGTATTCAAAGGCGACTTTAGGCGTTTGGGTATCGCCCATGGCGAGAAATGCCATGGCGCATTGATAAAAGTCGCGCGGCCAAACAGCCTTGTAGCCCGTGCTGGGTGTGACAGCAGGGACGGTATCGCCCCAAGGATTAGAAAGCGAAGCGATAAGGGCGCCCGCGTAGGTTTTATCTTCCTGCGCCTTGAGTACCATGGCACTGGTATACAGCAGCTTGCCATTATCTGTGGTGCTTTGCGCCATAGCTGGCATCGCGGGTAGCGATTGTAAATAACTGCGCCAACCGGCGTTGTATTGGCTCAGCACCGCATCATACCCCGCCGTTAAGCTGGCGTTGGCATTGGCTAAACTGCTGGCCTCATCCTGGCCAAAACCAATCGCCAAATTCACATTAAGAGGTTGGTTAGCTTGGAGTGCGGGATAACTGGCGGTAAAAGCAATGTTGCCTTGAGTAGGCTTTTCGGCGTTGCTGGTGGCTTGATACAGGGTATCAAGCTTGCCGTTATCGGCTAAATCAGCCAAACCGTCGGATACACCGACAAAACCGGTGGTCGCCTGCGTAAAATCGATATCCGATTTCACTGTCATTACGCTGCTGTGGGGATTCGCCGTGCGAGCGATAAGGGCTTGATGATCGATTCTGCCCATATCATTCGCGCCCGCATTATCGATATGGGGGTTAACGTATAAATGCGGTGTGATACCCGCTTCAAAGGCGGTAAACGTCACGCGCATCATCAGCGTATCGCGGTCGGGATCGGTAAAGATATGCTTTTCTATCTGATACTTACCTTCAACGTCGCGATTGATAATCTTATAGGCCAAGGATTGTGGGCGACCGTTAGCATCGGTATCTAAGTATTCAATGCTGCTGATCGTGTTGTCTTTTTCGGTATCGACAAAGCCATTGCCGGTGATCACAAATTGCAACTCTTTGAGTTGAGCATTGTGAATAAGGCCATACATGGTTTCGGTTAAAATCCCCTGCGCGATGGAGAACCACACTCGGCTAATGGGATTTTGAGCGCTGTCTTGGTATTGCCCCTGAGTATAAGGCTCATAGGAGGTACCGATACCGGTTTTGCCGGAGAACGCCCAGGTTGGGGCTTTGCCGGGGGCGCCGGGGGCAATCTGTACATCTGTGGCTTTTGTGACGGTCGGTGTTGATGTGTCTGCATTGGGGGCCGAGGGTGAGCAGCCCATTAAGCTGGTAACGCCGATAAGGCTTGCGGCAATTGCGAGCGCAATCGGCTTACGAGTTAAGTTGCGGCGGTCAGTTAAGCTGCGAATCTGCTGTGAAGGTACTGTTGTCGATGCCATATTCATCAAAATCTCCCCAATCAATAGATGGTGCTAATTGCGATTTATTCTTGTTGTAAGCTATCTGGCCATGCTTCTTGGCGTTTAGTTGCCCAAACGCCAAGGGTGCCGAGTTGTAGGATCTGCGATTTACGCTTGAGTGTGCTGAGTATTCGGCTGCTCAACAAAGAGCACGGCAATCCCGGCGCAGAGCATGAGGACGCCGCCGGTGATCAGGGCATAGATGGGTTGACCATCAAATAATCCATTGAGGATTACGCCTAAGACGCTGGCTGCAAGGAGCTGTGGGATCACGATAAAGAAGTTAAAAATTCCCATATACACGCCCATTTTTTTCGGCGGTAAGGTGCCGGATAACATCGCGTAGGGGATAGATAGAATTGAGGCCCAGGCAATACCCACCCCTATCATCGGCAGCCATAGCAGGCTGGGATCCTTGATAAAATAGAAACTGATTAAGCCAAAACCACCGCAGAACATATTGAAGGTATGGGTGAGTTTGATCCCGATACGTTTAGCAAGTAGCGGAATAAACAGCGCCGCAATGGCCGAAAATCCATTGTAGGAGGCGAATAGTACGCCCACCCAATCGGCACCATTATTGTAGGCTGGGGATAACACATCGCTGCAGCCAAAATGGTAGGACGTCACCGCCGAGGTGGTGTAAATCCACATCGCAAAGAGCGCGAACCAAGAGAAAAACTGCACTATCGCTAACTGATGCATGGCCTTTGGCATATGGAATAAATCATCGACCACATTAAAGACAATACCCAGTTGCGCGCGCTGTGAGGGCGTTGATTTACCTAAGCGCAGGGCGCAGTAAAGTTGCAATGGGCCAAAGGCAAAAATCCCTAAGGTTAAAATATACAGCTGCTTATCTAAATCCTGCGTCCACACCGCAAGCGTCAGTAGTGCGCCTACAGCCATCCAAACAATAGCGGCAAATTGATAATTCTGATGGGTGCGAGTGCGATATTGTTGCTCATCTGCGCCTGCGTCAGCATTGCCATGAAAGGCGGCTAGTTCGTCTGGGGAATATTCTTTGGTGGAGATCACTGTCCACGCAACGCTGAGAAACAGCACTGCGCCACCAAAATAGAAGGCATAACGCACCGAATCGGCTATTTCGCCCGCGGGCGCGGTATTGGCGACATCAAAGAAGTTACTGAGAATATAGGGCAGGGCTGAGGCAACAACCGCGCCGATGCCAATAAAAAAGCTTTGCATGGCATAGCCTTGGGTGCGCTGCTTGGGAGGTAAATTATCCCCCACAAAGGCACGGAAGGGTTCCATGGCGATATTGATTGAGGCATCCATAATCCACAGCATGCCCGCGGCAATCCATAACGTAGGGGAATGCGGCATCACAAATATCGCAAGAGTCGTACAAATAGCGCCGATTAAAAAATACGGCCGACGGCGACCTAAGCGCCCCCAAGTGTTATCGCTCAGATAACCAATAATAGGTTGAACCAGCAGACCCGTTAACGGTGCGGCAATCCACAGGATGGGAATGTCATCGATAGAGGCGCCAAGGGTTTGGAAAATGCGGCTGACGTTGGCATTTTGCAGGGCAAAACCGAATTGGATCCCCAAAAAACCAAAGCACATATTAAAAATTTGCCAGAAATTTAGCTCGGGTTGTCGCTTATGAACGGCGCGATGCACCACCTTGGGTGAGACACTTTCTAATGGGGTAATCGTTTGTTGATCCGTGGACATGCAACTTCCCTTCAGTAGCGGACAGCAGTGCTGCCTTGAGTCATTTATCGTTATAATTTGAAAGCTTAATCAATAGCTTTGGCTCAGTTTACGCATTATTGTGCCAGTTCGGTTTGGTCGCTATAAAGGTGTGTTTTGATGCTAAAAAATAGCGAATATACCTCTCCCTCAGAAGCATATTCGCCAATAAATTCATTTTCATACTCTATGATGCAAATGCTCAGAAGCAGAAAAGAACCTAAGCCTGACAGCTATCCTCAAAGGCTGCTACCAGAAACGACCTCACAGTGTTCAACCCCACAAGCAGAGGGTGGAACTAGCGAATTTATAGTAGCCGCAGCGTCGATTGACGCACAACCGCTTACATACGTATTCATCATCCATTGATAACTCAAGTTAAACAGCCGTGTAACCTAATGGCAGCCTATTTTACACTCCTATGGGGTTGTGTGGGTATCCAGTCAGTGGCTAAAGTGTCAGCAGCAGTGAGCAATAGACGCATTATGCGATTGATACTGCAAAAATAATGGAACAGTATGTCAGCAGATGCTCTCATGTAATCATGGTTAGCACCTGTCAAAATCGATTATGTTTTGAATAAAGGATATCTATGTTTGTTATCACCTTAACCTACAAAAAGCCGCTGGCAGATGTTGAGCTACATTTAGCTGCTCATATTGATTATCTTGATGCGTATTACGCCAAGGGCGTTTTTATCGCCTCGGGCCGTAAGGTGCCACGCACGGGCGGTGTGATCTTCGCTAAGGCGGAGTCGCGTGCAGTACTCGAGGCTATTTTGCAGCAAGATCCTTTCTATACCGAAGACGTGGCTGAATTTGATGTAGTGGAATTTGTGCCAACCAAAGCCGCCGCAGGATTCGAGCAACTCATTGAGACACTTTAGTGATTTTTGCAAATTGTAAAATACAGATATTTATACCAATGATATTTGCTATAAATGCAATAATTGCGGGTGTGGTGCGAGAAATAAAATGAAAACACGGTCCGATGATTTAGAAATACTGCTTGCTGTCGTCGACAGTGGTGGTTTTTCGGCGGCAGCTGAACTGTTAGATATTCAAGTTGCCCGCGTGTCTCGGGCGGTGAGCAAGGTTGAAAGCCAAGTTGGCGTTTCTATTTTAAATCGCACGACTCGCCGGATCGAATTAACCGAGGAAGGTCGCCAGTTTGTTGAAGCCATCCGAATTGGCTTATTACAGATCCAGCAAGCTGAAGAGGAGATCATTACTCGTGGAGAGCTACCGAGAGGCCGTTTACGTGTCGATGCCGCAAGTCCCTTTGTGTTTCATCAATTAGTGCCGCTTATCCAGTCATTTAAGCAAACCTATCCCGATATTGAATTGGAACTCACCTCCAACGAAGGTTTTGTCGATTTGCTTGAAAAGAAAACCGATCTCGCGATCCGCATTGGCAACTTAACGGATTCGACTTTGCATGCTAGGCCACTTGGGAAAAGCTTGCTGTACATTGTAGCCTCACCAGATTACCTATCAAGGCGCGGTTTTCCCAATAAAAGCAGCGATCTTATTCACCACGATTTGCTGGGATTTTCTACCCCAAAAGCCCTCAATGATTGGCCACTGAACGGATTTACTCGGTTTACACCTACATTAACCTCGAGTAACGGTGAAACGTTAAGGCAGCTTGCATTAACGGGTAATGGTATTGCCTGCTTATCGGGATTTATGGTGAAAAAGGATATCGCTGAGGGGCGTTTAATCCCCTTATTGGAGAGTGAAAAAATCACCAATACCGGCCGAGAGCAGATCAATGCGGTGTACTATAAATCTTCTACCGTCGCGAAACGTATCTCGGCCTTTATTGATTTTATTCAGCCTAAGCTAATCCTGTAGGCAGTAGGGCAACACTTGTCATATTGACGTGTCAGTGAACACTTTTGCAGTTACAACAAAAATCATTTGTCTTTATTGCGCTCAATGTCTCTTGTTGAGTTTGCTAGTATGTTTGTAACGAAATGAGAGGGTTATATTATGACGCAATCACTGTTTCAACCGATCACCTTGGGTGCATTAACACTCAAAAACCGCATCGTTATGCCGCCAATGACTCGTTCAAGAGCCAGTCAGCCAGGCGATGTGGCCAATCATATGATGGCAACCTATTATGCTCAGCGTGCGAGTGCGGGGCTCATTGTCTCTGAAGGCACACAGATTTCTCCAACTGCAAAAGGGTATGCTTGGACTCCTGGTATTTATACTCCCGAACAGATCGCGGGCTGGCGTATCGTCACTGAGGCAGTTCATGCCAAGAACGGAGTGATTTTTGCTCAGTTATGGCATGTAGGCCGAGTCACCCATCCTGACAATATTGGTGGGCAACAACCGATTTCTTCATCCGCATTAAAAGCGGAAAACGTAAAAGTGTTTGTCGATAACGGCACTGATGAACCTGGTTTTGTTGATGTCGTTGCGCCTCGGGCAATGACGAAGGCTGATATTGCGCAAGTGATCGCCGATTATCGTCAAGCAGCGCTCAATGCTATGGCGGCTGGCTTTGATGGCATTGAACTCCACGCCGCTAATGGCTATTTGATCAACCAATTTATTGATTCCGAAGCCAACAACCGTAGTGATGAGTACGGCGGTAGCCTTGAAAATCGCCTACGTTTTTTAGACGAAGTGGTTGCGGCATTGGTCGATGCTATTGGTGCTGAGCGAGTGGGTGTGCGTTTAGCGCCCCTTACGACCCTCAATGGCACTGTGGATGCTGACCCGATTTTGACCTATACCGCTGCCGCAGCGTTACTTAACAAACATCGCATTGTTTATCTACATATTGCCGAGGTGGATTGGGATGATGCACCTGATACGCCACGCTCATTCAAACAAGCATTGCGTGAGGCTTATCAGGGCGTGCTGATTTATGCCGGACGATACAACGCACATACTGCAGAGCAAGCTATTAACGATGGTCTGGCTGATATGATTGGTTTTGGACGACCTTTTATCGCTAATCCAGATTTACCCGAGCGGCTAAAATACGGCTATCCGTTGGCTGAGCATGACCCAACAACGCTGTTTGGTGGTGGCGAAAAAGGGTTAACTGACTATCCAACTTATCAAGCCTAGGGGAAAGTATGTTCAAGGCATTCAAAGGTCATATGTTAGAGACCAAAAACCGTATTGTGATGGCTCCAATGACTCGCTCACGTAGCACTCAGCCGGGGGATATTCCGAACGAGATGATGGCCACCTATTATCGCCAGCGAGCAAGCGCAGGATTGATTATTGCCGAAGGCGCACCCGTATCAGCGGTGGCGAGAGGGTATTCAATGACCCCTGGGATTTATACTCCAGCACAGATTGAAGGCTGGAAAAAAGTCACTGAAGCGGTGCACCAAGAAGGTGGGAAAATATTTATCCAACTCTGGCATGTTGGTCGTCGCAGCCATTCGAGTGTGTCTGGCGCTGAGCCTCTTGCGCCATCGGCAATAAAAATACCCGATCAGGTATTTGGTCCATTGCCTGAAGGTGGCTTTGGCATGATTGAAACCCAGCAGCCAAAGGCGATGAGCGAACAAGATATCCAAGCGACTATCAGCGATTTTGTGCAAGCAGCACAAAATGCGATGTTAGCCGGTTTTGATGGGGTTGAAGTGCATGCAGCCCATGGCTATTTATTTGATACTTTTATGCGCTTAGAAAGCAATCAACGGCAAGATCGCTACGGTGGCAGCCAAGAAAATCGGTTGCGTTTTTTAGTCGACACCTTACAAGCCCTTACACAGACCATTGGATCTGGGAGAGTCGCTGTGCGGATATCTCCCCATATTGGCGAGGGATTTACCGGTGACAACCCAGACATCATCCAATTAACACTCGCCTTGCTACAAAAGCTGCAACCGATGAATCTTGCCTATGTGCATTTTTCTGAAAACATCTCGCGCTATGTGGAAGTGTCTGACGCGTTTCGTCAGCAAGTGCGCAGTGTGTATCAACACCCGATAATGGTGGCGGGGAAATTAACCAAGCAATCTGCTCAGCGTTTACTCGACCAACACTATGCTGATTTTGTGGCCTTTGGCACGCCGTTTGTGACCAATCCGGATTTAGTCGCGCGCTTTGCCCATGACTGGCCATTAACCGAGTTTGATGCGGATGCAAGGCTTACCTTGTATGGCGGCGGTGAAGCTGGCTATATCGATTATCCCGTTTATCAGGCATCGTTTGCAGAGAGAAAGGCATAGTCTGAGCGGCATCGTTTTAGTGACATAGTCTAGTGGTGTAGTTTGCGGCTATTAGCTACTAGCTACTAATGGTGTAGGCGCTAAGGGAAGGGGTGAGCCAAAGGGGCAGCCTCACTTAGTGCCTTAAGCTAAAACGGCTCCGCTTGCATAGTCTGTGATTGGATACTGGGGGAATTTATCCGATATTTTGTCGCTGAGTTTGCTATCATGCCGTTTTCCCCTTGAAACCTTACGCAGGTTTCCGCTGTATGAGTCCCGCTTTTTATGTCTATTCAAACGCTGTTATCGACGGCTTTAGCTAAACGCCATGATTTTTTACTACAAGCAGAACAAGATCATACCGATTGTTTTCGGGTGTTCCATGGCACGGTCGAAGGTGTCAGTGGCTTGAATGTCGATCGCTACGGCGATAATTGGTTAGTGCAGAGTTTTCACCACACCTTAACCGCTGAGGAATTGGCTGAAGTAGTGGACGTGCTCACCCAAGAAGTAGCCCTGCCGGTAGTGTATAACGACCGCTCCGCTGGCCATTCGCGGGTGCTCAATGCGCTAAGCCCTGAACTGGATGATATTGCCTGTGCCGAGTTGGTGATGCAGGAAAATGGGATTAAATTCACCACTAAGCTACGCCACGAAGGACAAGATCCGCTGCTATTTCTTGATATGCGTATTGGCCGAGAATATGTGCGGGCACATAGCCAAGATAAAACCGTGCTGAATTTGTTTTCTTACACCTGTGGTATCGGCACTGCTGCGGCTATGGGCGGCGCAGAACGGGTTGTGAATGTCGACTTTTCCTCCTTTGCACTCGCCGCAGGGCGAACTAATGCCGAATTAAACCAAGTGTCAGAGGTATGTGAGTTTGTGCAGAGTGATGCGTTTCCGGCCTTGCGCCAATTAGCTGGTTTAAGTGTGGGAGGGCGCCGCAACCAAAAATTACCCAGTTACCCCAAATTGCCGCAGACCCAATTTGATCTGGTATTTCTTGATCCGCCTCGTTATGCCAAGAGTGCTTTCGGGATTGTCGATTTAGTTAATGATTACCAAGGTTTATTTAAACCCGCATTATTATCAACCAAGGCTGGTGGCACCATTGTGTGTTGCAATAATGTCGCCAAAGTAGACCGTCAAGATTGGTTTGATAGTCTAGTTCGCTGCGTTGAAAAACAAGGCCGAGGTGTGGTTGATCACACTTGGCTCGATCCCCATGAGGATTTCCCGTCGTTCGATGATAATCATCCCCTTAAAATTGTGGCGTTGACTTTAAATTAACCTGAGCTCGGGATAAGTAGCGCCGCTGAATAGGCCCTTTTCGGGCCTCTCTGCGTTGCTCTGTCTAACCATAGCTCGCTATGGTTAGACAGAGCGCCTTGATATGCGCAAAAATCTGCATATTCAGTCAGGAAAAAGATTTTTCTTTTCAAAATAATCATCTATAGCATTGATTTTGTTTGTTATATTTAGACTTTTTCGACACTCGTTATCCCGATTTCAGCTTAAATTAATCGCATTGCAAACCTAATAGGGCGACCATCTTGGTCGCCCTATTACTTTGCTTAATTTAAAGAGCCTTAAAGCGGATCGCTGTGCCGCCACTGCTGGCGAGGGCTAAGGTTAGGCTATGCTTGGCGCTGACTTCTTTGGTTTCAATCACATAATCATAGGGATTGGTTTTCCAATCGGCTTTAGCACCATCGTGATAGATCTGGGCTTGATAGCGTTTGTTTGGGTCGAGGAAACCCAGTTTAACCTTGATCTGACGGGCATTTTCATCGGTCAGCGCGCCTAAGTACCAATCCTGTTGATCTTTGGCTTGGCGGGCAAACACCACATAATCACCCACTTCGCCAGCCAGTGCGATACTTTGATACCAGTCTGTTGGTACATCGCGAATAAACTGGAAGGCATCTAGATGTTTTTGATAATTGCGTGGCAAGTCGGCGGCCATTTGGATTGGGCTATAGAGCACCACATACAGGGCGAGTTGCTTCATTAAGGTGGTTTGCACGCGATTTTCGGCATCTAACCCCTTAGGCGCCAAATCAAAAATCCCCGGGGTGAAGTCCATTGGTCCAGCCAGCATGCGGGTAAAGGGCAGCATGGCGGTATGTTCTGGGCTATTTGGTGGGCTGCCCCATGCATTGTATTCCTGTCCGCGGGCACCTTCGCGGGAGATCCAGTTAGGATAAGTGCGGCGCAGCCCAGTATCTTTAATCGGCTCGTGGGTATTAATGCTGATATGGTGCTTGGCTGCTTCGGTAACGCTGTGAAGATATTCGCCCACCATAAACTGACCGTCGTGCCATTCGTGACGGGTGATGCCATTTTCATCGATGCGTTTGATTTGTCCACCGTCAGCGACATAACCGGTTTTGACTTGGGTCACGCCATGTTTTTCATACAGGGCGAATGCATCATCCATTTGCTTGCGGTAGTGGGTGACTGAGCCTGCGGTCTCGTGGTGACCAATCAGGCGCACGCCTTTTTTCGCGCCGTAGGCGGTAATGGCGGGTAAATCGAAATCATCATAGGCCTTAGTAAAACTGAATTGATCGCCATTATGGAACCAATCGCCATCCCAACCTTGGTTCCAGCCTTCGACCAAGACGCCATCAAACTGGTATTTGGCGGCGAAATCCATATAGCGCTCTGTTTCGCTGGTGGTTGCGCCGTGCGTTGGGCCCGAGCCCCAAGTGTTTTCATTGAGGTGCATACCCCACCAAATACCAACATATTTGCCCGGTTTAACCCAAGAGACATCCCCCAGTTTATTGGGCTCATTCAGGTTGAGGATAAGGTGAGAATTAAGCAGCCCCGTGGCCTTGTCGGCGATTTGAATCGTGCGCCATGGGGTATAAAAGCCCGCTTGGGTTTTAACGCGAGTGCCATCTGACCAAGGGGTGAGATCGGCCTTTAGCTTGCCATCGCGCTGTTGATCGAGTGTCATTGAGGCAAAATCAACTAACGCCGCCTCGTGAATACTCAAATGGGTGCCATCGACCAGTTTAAAGGTAAAAGGAGTGTGGGCTCGGTCGACCTGATTGAGCGCGCTGGTGCGATACAGATATTCGTAGCGGTTCCATCCCCGAGAAGGGATCCACCAGGCGGTGGCCTTATCACTCTGTCCAATATTAAATTCGGTGAGTTCATCGGTAATGGCAAGCGGCGTATTGGCTGGCAGGGCATTTTGTGCGGCTAAGTGATAACGAAAGCCGATGCCATCGTCAAAGGCTTTAAACTCGAGGTTTAAGTCGATTTTACCGTCGGTTAATACCACGCTCAGTTGATTGTGTTGATCCTTTACCCACTCTTGCTCACCCCAAGGTTGCTGCCATTTTTCATTGGCACTGGCGGGGTGGCTCGATTTAATGCGAAGACCTTGGCCTAATTCGCCCAGTGAGGCAAAGACTAACCCTAATCGGCTCGGTTCGATAACGGTTTTGCCATGAAAATGGATTTGATATTCGGGGCGGCCCGTATCATCACTCAGACTCAAGACGATTTGCTTATCGGGGGAGCTCAGGTTGAGGGTCTGCGCCGTGGCACCTGTACTCAACAGGCTGCCAATGCTGAGTGCTAGCAAGCTGGGCGTGAATAAATTGTGTCGATTTCGCGTTGGCGAGTTGATGTGGCGTGCGTGGGTAAGAAGATTGCTGAACATTCCCTGATCCTTGTTTTTATAGTGAATATGGGTCAATGCATACTAGTGGTGATGGCTTTTTGCTCGCAATGGGTTGCATACGTATTCACCGGTGCGGCCTAGAGGCTGGCAGCCTAATAGTCAAACCTAAAGAGATGGGTTTTAACCGCTGACTCGGGTAGAATGCGCGGCTTTATGGCGCTCAAGCATGTATGGGCGCGATTTTTGAGGCGTCAGCGGTGAAAATCAGTCAGCGATTACAGCAGATCAATCAGATGGTAGAGCAAGGATACGATCATATTTGGGACTGCTGCTGCGATCATGGTTTACTCGGCATGCTGTTACTGCAAAGAAATGCCGCGCCTAAAGTGCATTTTGTCGATTGTGTGGCGCCCTTAATGCAGCAACTCAGCCTTGAGTTAGCTCGGTTTTTCCCCCGGCAGCCTATCTCAAACGCTCAAAACGAAAAAGAGCAAACCACCCATGCCCAGAGTGAATGGCAAGTGCATTGTCTGGATGTGGCGGCGTTGCCACTGGCGCATTACGGCAAGCAAGCCAAGCACTTAGTGATTATTGCGGGTGTGGGGGGCGAGTTATTGGTTGAACTGGTGCGCAGCATAGTGTCGTGTTATGGCCAGTATCACAGCGACAATCACAACCATTCTTATCATTCCAGCCCGCTCGAGTTTATTTTGTGTCCCGTGCATCATAATTATCATGTGCGCAGCTCACTTGCAGAGTTGGGATTATCCCTTAAGCAGGAATATTTACTCGAAGAAAATCAGCGCTTCTATGAGATATTGCATTTAACCCATTCGAGTACAGCTTCGAAGCGCAATGACGTGGCACCCTTAAGTTCGACTGGCTCAATTATGTGGCAAGGGTTAGATGCGGATAAAACCAGCCAGGCTAAGCGTTATCTTGTGCAGACAATCAGCCATTACCAACGTATCCCCGAGAGCCGCTTGCCAAATAAGGCGCAAATAGTTGCGGCCTATCAGCAAATCTTGCGGCAACTAAGCAACTGAATTAACCCGTTTCAAGTGTACGTATTGTTGTGCGTGTTGCTTGAAAACGGTTTTGCTCTATAAATCCATAAAGTTGGTTTATGCTAATAGGCCGTTAATCTTGAGTTTTTCTATGCGTTTATTGAAGTCCACCCGAGCCGCCAATATCAATTTGAAACAGGCAAGGATCTTTTATCGCCAAGCCGCCCGCGCCATTGTGCTGTCGGGGGAAGATATTTTGCTGCTCTATACCCAAAAATATCGAGATTACGGCTTGCCCGGCGGTGGTGTGGATAAGGGCGAGAGCATCGAGGTTGGGCTTATTCGTGAGTTACAGGAAGAAACCGGCGCCATTGCAGCTAACGTTATTGCACCCTTTGGCCGCTATGAAGAATATCGACCTTGGTTTCGCGAAGGCGCCAACATAGTACATATGGATTCCTATTGCTACCTGTGTGAAATCGATATGACTTTAGGTAACCGTGGCTTAGGTGAGCCAAAGCTTGAAGCCCATGAAGTGAAAAACGGTATGCGCCCTGAGTGGATCAATATCCATCAAGCCATTGCCCATAATGAAGAAATTCAGCGCACCTTCGCCAACAAAGGCCAATCTATCGACAGGGAAACCTTTTTGCTGAAACAGATAGTTGCAGAATTATTGTAGATAACGCTTGGCTGGCGACTTTATCACTTAGCCATAAAACTCAGTCTCAAAGCATTGATATAAAAAAGCCACCCAGAGAATGGCTTGTGTGACTCAGAGTGCGTGAGATGCTAGATCACTGTTAAATAAATACAGAAGAAATGACTCATCGCGCCAGCTAGCACAAACAGATGCCAAATCGCGTGATTGTACGGAATACGTTTGCCGACATAAAAGATCACTCCAAGGGTGTAAAACAACCCGCCCAATAGCAGTAGATTAAATCCAAGCGGTGACATTGCTGCTGTCAAATCGCCAATCACCGTCATACAAAGCCAACCCATCGCCAGATATAACACAAGACTGAGTTTTTTAAATCGGTGAATAAATAAGGTCTTAAATAAAATCCCACCAATAGCCAAAGACCAAATCGCCGTCAGGATAATGGTTGAAAGCTGTCCTTGCAGGCTGATTAACATCAGTGGGGTGTAGGTGCCCGCAATTAAGCAGTAGATAGCACAATGGTCGGCAATCTTAAGTTTATGTTTCCAGCCTACATGCGTCACGCTGTGATACAGGGTAGAACTTAAAAACAACAGGATAAGGCTTGTACCATAAATAATAACACCTGTAAGTTGAATATTGGTGAGATGATCTGCGCCCTTAAGTAGCATAAAGATTAAGCCCACTACACCTGCAATCACCCCTAGGCCATGGCTGATACTATTGGCAATCTCTTCACTAAGGCTATAGCTACTGATGTTCAATGGTTTTTCATGACTCATTTGCGGCTCTATCAAACTCTGGCTTGGCATGCTGTTGATCCACTCGATGGCGATAATGACTGAGTCTATCAGTTGATAAATTGGAAAGCCATAATTAGCTTACACGTGTAAGCTGATTTATTTTACGTGTTCTTGCCATCGGCTATAACACTGATGAGTTCTGTTGTCTTTGTACAAGATTATGGTACTGGTTTACAACTGAATAATGTCACTGCTTTGGAACTTTGTTCGACTCACTTTCTCTAATTCTCCGTAAGATGTCATGGATTTGTTAAGTACTTTATTCATTAAGTACTAAGGGATGGATTTTGCCTGTTCGATCGAATATAGCCCCAGAAGATAGCATCAGATTTGATGCGCACAGCAGTGCCACAAAGGACGAGGCTTTACCATTTTCCGCTTTGCCTTTTTGTGCAACGTTTTTAAGTGCTACAACCCAAGGCGCTACAGATTTGAACACTAAGCCTTTTAGCGCTTTAAGTGTTCATGCCGAGTCTTGCGATAACAATCTACACCTCAATTTAAGTAAAGCAGACCAAAGATCAATCGATAGCGCATTTAAAACATCTTCAAATCTAAGCGGGCTAGAGCGGCCACATTATTTCAATCTTAAGCTATTGCTTTGGGTCATGTTTGGCCATGGCTTACTGCTGTTTTTATTAATTTTTTTATGGCGAACCCAGTCGGAACACTTAGGGCTGCATTTTACTGAATCATCTGCTAACGCACGGACTACAACCAAAGCGTTAAAGGCATATTTTATTTATGCGCCGCCAACGCAAACTGCTCCAGCGGATTCTGCTCAAGATATCTCAGTGGAAGAGTTTATTAACACTAGCGAGCCGATAACCTCACCGCCTAATACCGTAAAGCCGGCAGCTGATATTGAGCAGTCAGCGAAAGTGTCACCAAAAGTCGCAGTAAAGCTGACGCCAAAACCCATGGAGCAGATAGCCAAACCTCCAGAAGTCAGCGCCCAAGAATCAAAAGTAACAGAATCAAAAGCATCAGTACCAAACACATCTGTGCCTAACACCTCAACGCCGAACACCTCAACTCAGGGCCAAACCCAGCAGAGTGCAAAAGAGGCTGTTAAACCGAAAAAGGCAGAAACCCAATCAAGCTCGGCTCATGCGGCAAGTACTGAGCAGTCTGCGGCCAGTGGGCAAAGCGGTGGGGCGGCGGGCAGTGTGGGATTGTTTACTCAGCGTTATTTTGAACGACAGCGTGAGCAAGCTTTAGATGATTTAGTGTTAGAGCAAGCAAATTATTACAGCAAACGGTCGAATATGTCTGAAATGAGCCCCGAGATGGAGGTACTGATTGTGCCCAATGCCGACGATTTTAGCGGCCCCACCAGTTTGGATTTAGAGCTGGATCCGAATCGTATCGTTCGTCAAGGTAATACCTGTTATCGGGTCGTCAAAGTAGGCACCCCAATTAATCCCTATGCCGAGAATTTAGGTTTTCCCTTCGATTGCAGTGGCAAGAAAATGAACCAAGAAATTGATGATGCCATTAAGGCGCAGCTCGATAAAATGATGGTAAAGCGGCCAAAAGGCTAAAAAATAACGATGATAAATTTTCACCCAAAATAATGATAATGATGAGTTTAAAAATTTTATAAAATTAAATGCTATAATATACAGTTAGTTATGTATTCTTTGTTTTTGATTGATAGTTAAGTTTTTATCCTTAAATTACGCTTGTTTGTTCGCAGCGCTTCTGCCTATACTTTTGCCCATCTTGTCGGAGTGCCTCTTGGCTGAGACCGTTTATTCGGGATCCGTTGAACCTGATCAGGTTAAAACCTGCGAAGGAAACAAGCATAATAACTTCCATTAAATCGTATCAGCGGCAATCTTTTGCCGTCTATTTACCCATCGATTTAGTCGTTATTGAGTCAGTAAATCCACTTACGGTTTACAAGGCTCAGCTCTCAACACTCAAGTCTCCAGACAAGCAACCCCATTTTTATTTGTTAAAGTGAGATTGCTTATGTCCAGTTTAGAATCGTCCTCAGAATCACTTGCCGTGAACACTCATGGGCAAACGAACCGCCGTGTGGCGCGCGCCGAGGCGCAAGCCTTTATCGATACCCTTAAACCATTACAACATCCTAATTCGCAAAAGCTGTATTTGCAGGGAAGCCGTGCGGATTTACGTGTGGGGATGCGGCAAATTCTGCAAACCGATACGCGGATTGGCGGCACGGCGATCGCGGCCAACGTTGAGAAAAATCCTCCCATTCCGGTGTACGACTGCGCTGGCCCGTATTCCGATCTGGCTGCGCAAATTAACGTGCGCCAAGGACTAGCCAAACTCAGATTACCGTGGATTATCGAGCGCCAAGATACCGAAGTACTCGATTGCGCGACCTCAGATTTTACCCAGCAACGCCTAAAGGATGATGGGCTCGATCATCTGCGTTTCGAAGCAGGCTCAAGTGCGATTGTTCGTCCTCGCCGTGCCTTACCTGGTAAACGCGTGAGCCAACTACACTATGCCCGCCAAGGGATTATTACCCCTGAAATGGAATATGTGGCGATTCGGGAAAATATGGCGCTCGCCCAGGTGCAAGATGAAATCTTAAACCGCCGCGGCCATGGTGAATCCTTTGGTGCCGTAATAGGTAAACCAATTACCCCTGAGTTTGTCCGCGACGAAATTGCCCGTGGACGCGCCATTATTCCGTTAAATATCAATCATCCAGAAGCTGAGCCTATGATTATTGGCCGTAACTTTTTAGTGAAAGTGAACGCCAATATCGGTAACTCGGCGGTCACGTCTTCCATCGAGGAGGAAGTGGAAAAGCTTGTTTGGTCAACCCGTTGGGGCGCGGACACTGTGATGGACTTGTCCACTGGCCGGTATATCCATGAAACCC
Organism: Shewanella xiamenensis; assembly: GCF_014647135.1. GTDB lineage: Bacteria > Pseudomonadota > Gammaproteobacteria > Enterobacterales > Shewanellaceae > Shewanella > Shewanella xiamenensis. Next base: position 105,608 of record NZ_BMOP01000005.1, on the reverse strand, counting down.
GTGAATGGATTATCCGCAACTCGCCAGTGCCTATTGGCACAGTGCCGATTTATCAAGCATTGGAGAAAGTGAATGGTGTTGCTGAGCACCTGACCTGGGAAGTGTTTCGCGATACTTTGATTGAGCAAGCGGAGCAGGGCGTCGATTACTTTACCATCCACGCGGGCGTGTTATTGCGCTATGTGCCGATGACCGCCAAACGGGTGACTGGGATCGTGTCCCGCGGCGGCTCTATTATGGCCAAATGGTGCTTGAGCCACCATCAAGAAAACTTCCTCTATACCCATTTCCGTGAGATTTGCGAGCTGTGCGTTGCCTACGATGTGTCGCTGTCATTAGGCGACGGTATGCGACCAGGCTCCATTGCCGATGCCAATGATGAGGCGCAGTTTGCCGAGCTTGAAACCTTAGGCGAGCTGGTCAACATCGCCTGGGAATACGATGTGCAGACCATTATCGAAGGGCCTGGGCATATCCCGATGCAGCTCATCAAGGAGAATATGGATAAACAGCTTATCCACTGCGCCGAGGCGCCGTTTTATACCCTAGGGCCGCAAATTACTGATATTGCGCCGGGTTACGATCATTTCACCTCAGGGATCGGTGCGGCGATGATCGCATGGTATGGCTGCGCCATGCTCTGCTATGTGACGCCGAAGGAGCACTTAGGTTTGCCCAATAAGCAGGATGTCAAACAAGGGCTGATTGCCTACAAGATTGCCGCCCACGCTGCTGATATTGCCAAAGGCCACCCAGGCGCGCAGATCCGCGACAATGCATTATCCAAGGCGCGTTTTGAATTCCGCTGGGAAGATCAATATAACCTCGGACTTGACCCTGATACCGCCCGAGCCTATCACGATGAATCCCTGCCACAGGAGTCGGCCAAGGTCGCGCATTTTTGCTCTATGTGTGGCCCTAAGTTCTGCTCAATGAAGATCACCCAAGATGTGCGCGACTATGCGGCAAGTTTAGCGGCGGGTACGTTGTCAGTGGCTTCGTCAAGCCAAAATGTTGTGAGCGCTGAAGCGCTTGCATCGATAAACCCTGCTCAACAAGGGCAATCAAACACAGAAGCAATCCAGCAGATCAGAGTCAAAACTCAAGATGAATTAGCGGTGGCCATGGCGCAAAAATCGGCTGAGTTTGCGGCCTCGGGCGCCAAACTGTATCTGCCGCTGGGCGATGCTAATACAGCTAAAACTGCCAATGAAGCGGCAAAGCATCAGGATGGGGCAGAGCTCAAACCAACAGCACAGGTTGCGGAGGTTTGATAATGACCTTTGCTAAAGATATTAGCCAGGTGGCGCCTAAACCTATCGTCTGGACCATTGCGGGTTCAGACAGCGGTGGCGGCGCGGGGATCCAAGCCGACTTGGCCACCATCAAGGATTTGGGCGGCCATGGATGCAGCGTGATCACCACGTTAACGGCCCAAAGTTCGGTGGCGGTAGCGTTAGTTGAGCCTGTGAGTGAGGCAATGTTACTCACACAGCTTTCGACCCTGTTAGCTGATTTACCGCCTCAGGCGATTAAAATTGGCTTACTCGCAAATCAGCAGCAAGTGCACTTAGTTGCCGATTGGTTGGCTGGTTTTAAAACCCAATTTCCACTCGTCCCCGTTATTCTCGACCCTGTGATGGTTGCCAGCTGTGGAGACGAACTCGGCGATAAGAGCACAGCTAGTAAACCTCTGGATTTTGCACCCTTTAAGGGGTTGATTAGCCTGATAACGCCGAATGTGCAGGAGTTGGCAAGGCTTACTGTCGCCACAGACAAACGAGCGTCAGCCATTCATACAAAAGCAGAATTCGCCGGTGCGGCAATGCAACTCTCTGCGCAATTAGCGTGCAGCGTATTAGCCAAGGGCGGCGATATTGATTTTGCGGCTCAGGCAAGTGCTGGCATTTACACCAGTGATGTCTTAAGCGATCAAAAAAGCGATATCACAAGTCATCGCATCGCCACAGAGAATCAGCGTTTGGCGGAAGATCTGTTGATTTGTCATCAGGTTACTGGCTGCTCACCGCTTGACGCGAATGGTGGTTTTTGGCTCAGTAGTGCGCGGATAAACACGCGCCATAACCACGGCAGTGGTTGTACTCTGTCTTCAGCCATCGCCTCGGTGTTAGCCTTTGGGTTTGTATTGCAGGATGCGGTTGTGGTAGCAAAAGCCTATGTCAATCAAGGCTTAACTTATGCAGTGGGGATTGGCCAAGGCCCCGGACCACTCGCGCGTACCGCATGGCCGCACAGCATAACGGCGTATCCTTACGTCACTTCTTACCCTAAAAATAGCTTGAGTGAATCCAGTGATTTGCAATGCGGCGCGTTTAAGCGCCTTGATTCTGACTTAGGGATTTATCCAGTTGTCGATAACTTACTGTTACTCGAACAATTATTGGCGTGGGGCGTGAAGACGGTACAGCTCAGGATAAAGTCTAATGTGCTGGCGTCGGACGAACTTGAGGCACAAATCCAAACCGCGATTGCCTTAGGTAAGCATTATGATGCGCAGCTTTTTATCAATGACCATTGGCAATTAGCGATAAAGCATGGCGCATTTGGGGTCCATCTTGGACAAGAAGATCTGGCGGTGACGGATCTTAACGCCATTCATGCAGCGGGATTGGCTCTTGGCATTTCGAGCCACGGTTATTTCGAGTTGCTGCGTGCCCATCAACATGCGCCATCTTACATCGCCCTTGGGCATATTTTCCCGACGACGACCAAGCAAATGCCATCGGTGCCACAAGGGTTATTCAAGTTAGCGCATTATGTTGAACTGTTAAAAGCGCATTATCCCTTAGTGGCAATTGGCGGCATCGGGCCTTCGAATCTTGCCCAAGTCAAAGCGACTGGGGTGAGCAATATTGCTGTGGTGCGGGCGATTACCGAATCAAGCGATCCAATAATGGCCTTTGCCGAATTGACGCGAGCTTGGGAGTCAAGCCTATGAGCATCACACAAGAGCAGGCGCAATCCCTTGCCGATAAAGACTTTATTCGTTATTCGCGGCAAATATTTTTACCCGAGGTCGGCGAGGCTGGCCAGTTGCAGCTTAAACAGGCTCATGTGCTTATCGTCGGCTTAGGCGGCCTCGGGCAATTGGCGGCGCAATATTTGGCTTGTGCCGGAGTCGGGCGCTTAACGCTTGTCGATGGCGATAGGGTGGAATTATCCAATCTGCCAAGGCAGTTACTCTTTAGTGACGACGATATTGGTCATCACAAAGCCCTCATTGCTAAACAGAAATTAGCCGTGTTGGCGCACGGTTGTGAGATTGATGCCTTTGCCGAGCATTTGACTCTCGAGTCTGCGAACACTGTATTTTCTGGTCTGTTAACCCATGGTGAAGAGACGAGGTTAGTGCTTGATTGTACTGATAACCTTACTGCGCGCCATTGTATCAATCGGTTGTGTATTGAGCATGCCTTGCCTTTGGTGAGCGCCTCGATTGCTGCCTTTAACGGCCAATTGTTTGCGGTTGATCAGCGGCGATTTCCCGCAGGCGGCTGTTATCACTGTATCTTCCCCTCGAATACTCGCGCGCCACAAAACTGTAGCAGTCAAGGAGTGCTCGGCCCCAGTGTCGGCGTGATGGCATCGATGCAGGCGCTGCTAGCGATGCAATTGTTGCTCTTAGCCACGCCGCCAACTTCTACAACAAAACAAACGGGTAATCAGTCTTTCGAAGAGACAAGTCACCCAGTCACCTCCACGAGAGCGCTACTTGGCCGATTTTGGCGTTTCGATGCCAAGTTACTCCAATGGCATTCGGCCGCATTAACCCGTGATCCCGAGTGCAAGGTGTGCGGATTAAAGCCGAGTGCATTAATGCAATCAACCACAGCTGCTTCATTCAAATCTGTCCCTAATCGAGGTTTGTTATGATTTTAATTCATCTCAATAATGTGCCCCAAACACTTCAACAACCGCTCAGTTTACAAGCCTTGTTAGAAGCACAAAATATTAATCAACAATCAGTCGCATTAGTGCTAAATGAGGCCGTAGTGCCAAGGCATAGATGGTCATCTATCCTCTGCCACCATGAGGATAAGATTGATGTATTTGCCGTGGTCGCAGGAGGTTAAGATGTTAACAATTGCGGGAGTTGAATTTGAATCGCGATTATTTACGGGCACAGGAAAATTCAGCTCAAGTCAGCTGATGCTGGAGTCCATTAAGGCGTCTCAGTCGCAGTTGGTGACAGTTGCGATGAAAAGAATTGATTTAAAAACAGGGGCCGATGATTTGCTCTCGCCACTTAGGCAAGCGGGAATGCGACTCTTGCCAAATACCTCGGGGGCGCGTAATGCTAAAGAAGCAATATTCGCCGCCGAATTAGCGCGGGAAATGCTGGGAACACAATGGGTTAAACTTGAAATTCATCCCGATCCTAAGTACCTGATGCCCGATGCGGTCGAGACGTTAGCTGCGGCCAAAACCCTGTGTGAACGCGGGTTTATTGTGATGCCCTACGTGCATGCCGATCCCGTGCTGTGCCGACGTTTAGAGGATGTTGGCTGCGCCGCTGTGATGCCACTAGCAAGCCCAATTGGCACCAATCAGGGGTTGGTGACTGAGCCTTTCATCAAGATGATTATCGAGCAAGCAAGGGTGCCGGTGGTGATTGATGCGGGAATTGGCGCGCCATCCCATGCAGCGCACGCGATGGAGTTAGGTGCCGATGCCGTGCTGGTTAATACCGCCATTGCCAGCAGTGCTTCTCCGATTGAAATGGCGCTGTGCTTTAAGGATGCGGTAGATTGCGGGCGACGCGCCTTTGAAGCGGGGCTTGGCCGAGTGCAAACTCAGGCTGTGCATACCAGCCCATTAACGGGATTTTTGCAGCAATGAGTTTTGTCGATCAATTTACCCGTATTGAACGGGATAAGTTATTGCTGGCGTTATATTCCTGCACGGCGGTGGAGGTTGAGCGCGCCCTGATGCAACCCGAGGGTAACCTACAGAGTTTACTCGCCTTGCTGTCTCCTGCGGCCGAGCCCTATATCGAAGAGATGGCACAGCGCTCGGCAGCGCTCACTCGACAACGCTTTGGGGCCAATATCGGATTGTACTTACCACTGTACTTGTCCAATCTTTGCGCTAACGAATGTGATTACTGTGGTTTTAGCATGAGCAATAAGCTCAAGCGCAAAGTGCTCAATGAGCAGGAACTTGCTGCCGAAATGGCGATTATAAAATCCCGCGGCTTTGATTCTATCTTGCTAGTGTCGGGAGAGCATGAAACTAAGGCTGGAATGGATTACTTTCAGCGGGTTTTACCGTTGGTAAAACAGCAGTTTAGTTATGTGGCTATGGAGGTGCAGCCGCTTGAGGAGATTGATTATCGCCAGCTTGTTGAGCAAGGGCTGGATGCGGTGATGGTGTATCAAGAAACCTACCAAGCCGCGACTTATGCTAAACATCACACCCGAGGCAAAAAACAGGACTTCGCCTATCGGCTTGCCACGCCCGATCGCGTTGCCCGTGCGGGTATCGATAAGATAGGCCTAGGTGTGTTACTAGGATTAGATGACTGGCGGCTCGATGCCTTACTGATGGGCCACCATTTGGACTATTTAGAACGACATTACTGGCGTACTCGTTTTAGTATTTCTCTACCACGTTTGCGGCCTTGTACTGGTGGCATAACACCAAAAGTGCATTTAACCGATCTTGGACTGGTGCAAATGATCTGTGCCTTTAGACTTTTTAATCAACAACTTGATATCAGTTTATCGACCCGCGAGGCACCATCGCTTCGGGACAATTTACTGCCTCTTGGGATAACGCAAATGAGTGCGGGCAGTTCAACTCAGCCCGGCGGTTACCAAGCACCTGATAGTCAGCTCGATCAGTTTGAGATCAGCGATGAGCGAACTGTTGAGCAGGTCATCAGTCAAATGCGGCTCAAGGGATTTAACCCCGTCTTTAAGGATTGGGAATCGGCTTGGATAGCCTGTTAAAAAGGAGCTGAAAATGAGCAAAAAAGCTCTCCATAAGAGGGATAAATCTGTACATCAAGGTAGGTTTGGTCAATAATTAACCTAGTGTTCACCAGATGCAGGAATCCCTTTATGCAAATCCAATCTGCTTATGCTTCCGGTCTGCAAGGCTTGCAAACGGCTCAATCAGGCTTAACACAGGCTACGATTGATGTGGCTAAACCGAGTCCTTCGCAAAGCGCTGCACCCACAGAAACCGCTAAGGCGGTAGATGAAACCGATAAAACCTCAGCATTAGTTGCTGCCAATTCATCATTGCGACAAGGCGAAGCATCGACTGAGGTACTAGAGAGAGAATCTGAAACTATAGGTTCGATTATTAACATCAAGGTGTAACTATGTCGGTCATGGCGCTGTCATCCCAGGTTGGCGCGCCATCCAATTCGTTTTTGAGTGCTGATAAGCCCATTGAGCCGCTAAAAGGAGCAAAACCTCAAAGTGGACTGGTTTATCAAGGTGACAATAGTCAGACGGTTGCTAACCATAGCGCTTCAACGGCTAGCCTGCATGCACCAAAATCCGAAGTGAATGGGGCACTTGAACCGTCTTTTAGTAGCTTTACTGCTGCGTCCAACCAAACTTTGCTTTTCACTGGGACTCAGCCTGAGTTATTGGCAGGCGCTAAATCGAGTTATGCGAGCCTTTCTTCTAGCGCGAATAATGTTGCGATACAGAAAGCTATTGTAGATTTAGGTGTAAACGCTTCTGCTCAGCTATATTCAAACCCCTCCGCTCCAAAACTGATAGATTCGACTTCACAGTCTTCAACTAATAAAAGTTTTAGTTTACTCACAGGACCTCGTTCCATAGGTGGAATGAGAGGTGGGCAAATTGCTGCCTCTCAGACAGCCGTGTCAGTGTTGAGTGCTCCGGATATGGGGCTTTCAACCTTGAATGGTGCCGTTAATCCTCTGGTGTCTTTGGCGCCAAGCACAACCGCTTACTCAACTGAAAGCGATATCGGTAGTATTACTTCGTCAAATTCGGATTTCGCCAATATATTCCCGACTTCAGATCCCATCACAACGAGTATCGCACCATTGGGACAACAAAAGGCCACTAGTACTGCAATTAATCCTTTTGCTACTGAGTTTGCAGGGGCTGATGTTGTGGGTACTTCTTCGGGGACCCGCGATTCGGTGGTGGCCAACGTTGGTGATAGAACCTCGCCTCAGGCAAACAGTTTGAGTGAGCAGTTTAGTCATATCTTTGGCCAACCTGCCGCGACCAAGGAACCAGTTGGGAGTGAATCGGTAGCAGGCGAACTTTCTCACATTCAGCAAAATCAAGCTGAACAAGTTCGTGATGAGCAAGCTAAGCAAGCAAGGGAAAAGGCTATACAAGAGCAGGAGCAAAAACAACAAGCATTAGCCGAAGCCTTTGCTAAAGCCGATAATAGCCAACAAGCTCAGCAGACACAGGGCGAACAAACTCGCCAGCAAGACTTAGCGAAGGATCAAGTCAAGCAGGCTCAAGAAAAGGCGATAGAACAGCAAAAAGCCCAAATAGACGCATTAAAAGCGAGGGATACAGAAGTCAAAGCCCATGAGCATGCCCACGCCAGTGTGGGCGGTCAATATGCTCAAAGCCCTAGTTTCAAGTATGAAAAAGGTGCCGATGGTCAGCGCTATGCTACCGATGGTGAGGTGCAAATCGATGTGTCAATTGTACCTGGCGATCCACTGGCGACCATCAATAAGATGAAGCAGGTCTATGCGGCGGCGATGGCGCCAGTTGACCCATCTTCTGCCGATATTCGTGTTGCGGCGCAAGCGCTGCAGAAAATGAATGAGGCCAAGGCTAAACTTGCTGAGGAACGTCAGCAGCAGATTGTTGACCAACCGACCACGGAAACCCTAATTGGCGCCGAGGCACAGATTGAAGGTTTACCACCGCTTAAGGAGCGCCAAATTCAAGTCACGGGCAAGATTGATGCTAATGGCAATATCACTGCGCCCCAAGATGACCCATCGGCACCAGTGACAGAAGTGATTGATAAGATTAAGCAAGCCATTGCGGCGCAGATTGCATCGAGTGATACCTCTGATGCCGTAAATGTCATAGAGGTTGAAAATAGCGATACAATTGAACCTCCAACAGCAACCTTGGCCGTTGGTTCTGTGCAATCTAGCCAAGCTGAAAATCCGCAGATTTCCTCACAGCGACTCGAATCATCCGCTCGCTTGTTCAACAAGGGTGCATTGAATCTTAACCAAAGGGACAGCAATGCGGTTCGTTTCTATGATGCGGTAGCCGTAGCAGCGCTAGCCAGTAATCAAAACTCAACACTAGTGCACAATGAGTCGAGTGTTGATGCACATCGTGGGGAGATAGCAGAACCAATAGACGATTCTGCATTGGCGTCTAGCTCGACTGTTTATGGGGAGAATAGTCTTATTTCCAATGGATTAACACTTGACTCATCAAACCGCCAAGACACTCGCGGCCTGTTCAACCCTCAAACTTTAGCACTGCATCGTCCGCGTTTCTTAGATGTGAATGTCTAGGGCGTGTTGACGTTTCGAGATTAGATTTTGTTCGTTCTGGCAAGCACGTGCTCGCGAAACGAGGAATGATGTGTAGTTATTCTACTCAAATGACGAGCGGCTCTTATGACAGAAAGTAAGAGCAAGGCTTGCCAGACGAACCCTTCGGGCAGCATTTGGCTGGCTTTTCTGCCGCGTTATCGTCCGTTTATGTAGAATAACTACACAGCACGGACTTTGCCTTGCATAAAAGCCAGCCTAATTGCTGCAAAAATACCCCTGAAACGTCAACACGCCCTAGCCTCTAATTCTCGATATTCTCGCAAATATTAACCGAGTAGCGTTTGCCCATTAAGGCCTATCGCTTAAGCGTGCTCTGTTTGCAAGTTCATTAGCCATAAATCAAATAACAGTGACTCCCTATTACCTAAGTGCTCATTTTGCTGTTAGAGGAAACAACCTTAGCGTTATCAATCGGTAGTGCTCACACCATGGTGCTTTAGGATATAAGAGGCCAGCAGTTTCGAGGCGGGGCCTTGGTGATCGCGGTTGGGTATCACAAGGCTAAGCATTATCCGTCGTTTCTGGCTGCCTTGCAGGTGTAAACGCACCAGTTTACCCGCGGCTAATTCTTCTTGGATAAGGAAGGATGGGATCCAACAAAAACCAATTCCCTGGTTTAAAATAACTTTCGCCTCATGGAAGTTAGATACTGTCCAGCGCTGCTCGGCTTTGAGCCAGCCGATATCAATGTTAGATTGCACGCCCGTGTCTTTGATCACTAATTGCAGATGCTGTGCCAACAGTTTGTCGTCATCTAAGGTGCCAATGTCGGCTAAGGGGTGGCTCGGGTGGCAAACCAGATGCAGCTCTTGTTCACATAGAGGCTCGGATAAATAGCCTTTGGGTGGGATGCCTGCACAAATGGCTATATCGACTTTATTCTGCAGGATCAGCTCCTGCGTCCCAGTGATCACTGAATCAAGCATAATAATGCGAGTACCACGGCTATGGGGTAGAAAGTCACTTAGCGCACATACAAGGCTTTCCATCGGATAGACAATTTCACGGGCAATGGTCAGCGTTGGCTCCCAACCTTGCTCTAGGTTGCTAGCAAGTTGTTCTAATTCATTCACAGATTGAGTGACATGGCGTGAACGTCGCAGTAACACTTCGCCCTGTGGCGTTAGGTAAGCTTTGCGGCCTCGAACTTCGAGTAGCTCAATTCCCAATTGATGTTGCAACTTGGCGACAGCATGGTTGAGAGACGATTGGCTCTTGTTGAGTTTTTCTGCCGCCTGCGCATAGCCGCCATAATCGACGACGGCCTGTAAAATACGCCATTGCTCAAGGGTGGATTTAGCGCGAGTCATGGAGATCCTAATGTCTAACGACAATTTTCTAAAAAAACGATAGGTTTAGCCCTATAGTGGCTAGTCATGATCGTTTTTTCAATGGTATCGGTGATTTAATTGGAAGACGATAATCGCGGCGATGTGCAGCAGTATGATTATTACTGACGGTAAGATTACGTGTGGATATTGTTTGTTGGTGTGTGCAAATCACCACTCCCATTGAGTTAAGCCGCTAAAAAGCACAATGGCTAGCGTTAGCGTGCGATCCTAAGACAACGATAATCCTCTGGATAAGCGATGCCGCATCAACGGGATCACCAATAGTAGCGCGTAGTTGCTCATTTAAGGTGAGTGCAGCCTCATTGACCACCAGCAGATTAAAAAGCCCAAGTTTATCTTGGCAGTCTTGTGTGGATAAATAGACAAATTTCGCTAATTGCGTTTGCCACAGGGATTGATAATAGCGTGGACCCTCATTAGCGATTGCATTGAAACTATATGCATAGTCAATTGGTTGTTCCCAATTTGCGCCAAAACTCTTACTGAACTCTGCTTGTAGATCGGGATAGCTTTGCTGTTTTAGAGACTGATAAAAATTAAGCGCCACTTTAGCGCGAAACACATTAAGTTGTTTGGTATAGGCCTTGGCGAGTATCTCCCTTGGCGCTATATGTTGAATATCATATTTTGGAAAGAGTGTTTCGTGTAATACATTGGCTAGCCAAAGGCTTGGTAACTGATTTGAATCGAGACTCGGGCCTAAGGTATTGTTTAGATAAAAATGGCTTCCCCGTGCAAGTGCTACAACAGCTTGGGCTAACGCATTGCAAAAACGTTCAATATCTTTGTCACTGTTGAGTGTGGGATTAAGCTCGAGTGCCTGTTGACCAAACTGTTGGCCAATTACACTTTGTCTGAGGGTATGTTGACTGGCACTGGCATGCCGACTATTTACGTCAAGATACACTTCACCAAGCAAACGATGTTGGTGGTAAACCCGAATGATTTGTTGCTGCCATTGGGCCGCGGTTGATGCAATATGCCCATCTATCACTTCAAAACTCAATCCATACTCACCGAGAATAGCAAAAGCATTATCGAGCACTTCGCCAGTGTGTAAGGAAATCTGTTTGGCACTACTTAGCTGCGATAATTTGCGGCCGACATCCCAAGGTGCGACTCCAATTGATTCAGTTTGGCTATCTAGAAACTGTTTTACTAACGCAGGAGAATTGAGTTGCTGTTCAGCCAAGCTGTAACTGGCAAAATCGATAAAGTTTGCGTCATTTGCCATTTGTTGACGCAATTCTGCAATACGATGCAATGCGAGTTGGTTATGCTCGCGGGCACGACCTTGATAGGCCTGCCACAGAATTTGCCGACAGTGGCGATCGGGTTGTTTTAAGAGATAACCGACAATCGTGCCGGAAAACGTTGTATTTGATGTTTCTGTGGTGTTATCTACTGCATCAACGGCGACATTTTCTGTGTTGGCAGTAGTAACCTCAGTTGGCAGTTGGCATTGGGTTGCTTGAACCGCTAAATGAAATTGTTGACTGCCTAATCCTTGTCGAATAGTGGCTTGTGCTGTGTGCAGTTTGGCCTTATCAAGGGGGGATTGATGCTGACGTAGTAATGCGACTAATTGTTCACCGAATAAGAGTTGATCTTGGGTGAGATGCTCATCATTGCTATGTTTATCAGCCGCATCAGTGAGCTCATCAACAAGTTGGTTGAATGCTGCTTGGCTCAGCAGGTCGTTTAGGATATCGGCAAGGCGCAACTGACATTGCAGTAGTCCTTGGCGTTCTTCGCCCGAGAGAGATAAACCTCGGTAGTAGTTGAGTCTATCATTAATGTTATTAAGCCCTATGGTGTGTTGCTCTAATACCAAGGCTTTATCTGAGAGCATTAAAGTGGGCAAATTATGTGTATTGGCATAGCGGCTAAAGGCGCTAGTCAAGTCAATATTAGGATGACGTAAACACTGTTCCACCAGCAGAGGTACAGGGCTTGGTGCAGCAGAGGCTGCACCAATATAGGATAATAAACACCAGCCAAACAGGCTAGCCGTAAACAATGTTTTTGGCATAGGCAACGGGGCTGTGACCCTCATGGTATGGGATGACATGGCTTTAACATGCCTAAGTGTATCATGCTCTAGTTCAAATCTTGATTCGGTTGATTTTTCACAGCAATAATCGTTGCGCGTTTTGGCGCAGGGTAACCCTCGATAGTTTTAGTGATATCGTTAGGATCAAGATATTCAACCAGTGATTCATTTGGCATCCAATCGGTTCGGCGCTGCTCGGCAAGGGCGGTAATATCGGTATCGACACAACGTATGTCGGTGAAATCACATTTTTTAAGCCAGAGCATCAGTGCCGCAACGGATGGAATAAACCAAACGTTATTCATTTTGCCATACCTATCTTGCGGGACGAGTACGGCGTTTTCATCACCATCAATCACTAACGTCTCTAATACTAATTCTCCCCCCATACGTAACTGATCGCGTAATTGCAACAAGTGATCAATGGGTGAGCGTCTGTGATACAAGACGCCCATGGAGAATACTGTATCGAAGGCATCCAATGGCGGAAGTTCTTCAATACCAAGTGGCAACAGGTGCACAGGGTGATTCTCACCACTCAAGCGTTTAACCGCTTCAAATTGGCATAAAAACAGCGGGGAAGGGTCGATACCCACGACACGCTTAGCGCCGGCCCCTAACATACGCCACATGTGATAGCCGCTACCGCAACCTACATCGAGTACTGTACGGTTTTGCAGGGGCGAAATATGCGGTTTAACCCGATCCCATTTCCAATCGCTGCGCCATTCGGTGTCGATATGAATGCCGTGAATATGGAATGGACCTTTACGCCAAGGCATAAAGAGCCGCAGTAAATTCTCGAGTTTTTCCTTTTCGCCTGGCGTGAGCTGCTCACCCGTGCCTATCGTGACACTATCAACAAAATCGACTTTATCTGGGCTTGGATAGTGCAGTTTATTAAGCACTTTTTCCCATTTCGGGAGGTTGCCGTGTTTGTGTTCTCTTTGCCATTTACCGAGGATTGCTGGCAAGGTTTCAAGCCAATGTTGTAAATTTGAGTCGGCAATTTGCTGATAAAAGGAACTAAAATTAATCACTTGATGGCCACCATAGAAGCAAAGTTAAAACATTGGAACCATGTACTAAAGTGACTAAACCCTTGGCGAGTTAAGCGCTGTTGATGCGTACTTAAGGTATCTGGTTTCATGACATTTTCCAGCGCACTACGTTTTTGACTGATTTCCAGCTCGCTATAGCCATTGGCTCGTTTAAAGTCGAGATGCAGTTCTTCAAGTACACTTTGAATTGGCGCATCATCAAAGCGGATTTTTTCCGAGAGTACTAAGATCCCTCCTGGATTTAAGCCTTGATAAATCTTGGCGATAAGTGACTCTCTGTCCTCGGGAGGTAAAAATTGTAGCGTAAAGTTGAGCACCACTAAGGAGGCGTTTTCGATGTGAATATCGCGAATATCACCGCAGATCAGCTCAACCTCAGTATCACTGACATAGGCATTGAGGTTTTCTTGGCAGCGCGTCACCATAGACTCACTATTGTCTACGGCAACAATTCGGCAGTCACGGCCTTGGATCTGGCGGCGAATGCTCAATGTTGCAGCACCTAAAGAGCATCCTAAGTCGTAAATCTGGGTATTAGGTTTAACAAAACGATCCGCAAAATCGCCGATAGTATTGATAATTTGGGTGTAACCAGGCACGGAGCGGCGGATCATGTCACTAAAGACACCCGCAACACGGCTATCAAACTGGAAATCGCTAATGTGCTCGCTCGCTTGAGCGTAGATAGTATCTTGGGAAGCGTTCATTTGGGAATGTCTCGAAAGTTCAACCCCGCATTTTAACGAATCCCGTTCACTAGCAGCAAGTCTCGGGCTAGTAATTTGCCAGAAATTTCTGTCTAATATGCGATAAATAACAAAGTATTTACATTGTACATCAGGTACTAGGGACCCCAGTTGAAGTTAGTGTTCCAGCTTATTGTGATCCTGTGTTGTGTTTTTTCGAACAACACAGTTAATGCCAGTCAAGGACCGACTGATTCGCTTATCGTGGTGATGGGGGAAGACAGCTTTCCCTATCAATTTGTGGATAACGAGGGCGAAGCCACGGGGTTACTAGTCGATCTTTGGAAGGAGTGGGGTAAACGTACCGATACCTCACTTGTTTTTGTTGCGCGACACTGGAATGAATCCCTCGTACAGTTACAACAGGGAAACGCCCAAGTGCATATTGGCATGGGTAAAACCCCGGAGCGTGAACAACTATTTGATTTTGCCGATCCGATTGCTGATGTTCGCACCTATTTGTATTTACATAAATCCTTGCAGGGCAAAAAAAACATTAAAGAATTGGTGCCTTACCAGATTGGAATTGTGTCCGGTTCTTCCCATGAAGCGGAATTACGCCGTATCGAACCGGCCTTAGTATTTAAATATTATGAAAGCCGTGAAAAGCTACTTGCAGGTGTGGCGGCGGGTGACACTGTGGTGTTTGCGGGGCTTGACGGTTATCTTCGCGATCCTTCCTCTAACCAAACGATCGCAGCAAATTTTCCTCTCAATATTCGTATCCCCATTAAAGCGATGCAATTTGTGCCTGCGGTGATGAAGCACAATACCGCCTTACTGAATAAAATTAAGGCGGGTTTTAATGCTCTTGACCCTAAATTTATCCAACAAACTGAGCGTCGCTGGTTGGGTTACCACGGCCAAAAAGCGGGATTGATAGTCGCGATGCAACTGGGGGTTGAACCTTTTGTTGATTTAGGTGTTGATGGTTTACCCCATGGTTTTTATGTGGATCTTTGGCGACTATGGTCGGCTAAAACGGGGATTGATGTCGATTTTATCTCAGGCGATATGAACGGCAGTGTTAACGATGTACGTCAAGGGTTAGCCGATGCTCATATTGGTTATCCCGAGAGTGATGACATGAAAACGGGGTTAACTCGTGCGTGGCACTTGTATACGGTAAAGAGTCGACTGTTTTTGTATCAACAGCAATTAACTGATTTACATCGCTTAAAAGGTAAACGTATTGGTGTTGTGCCAACGGCGCCATATTTAGTCCAGTTACGCAAAGCACTGCCAGATGTGTCATTGCGTTACTATGACAGTATGGATGCAATGGTCGCTGGTGCAAGAGCGGGCGAGATTGTTGGGTTTGTTGCTGCGGGAGCATGGACTACCCATTATCTTTTGCAAAACAAAGCATGGGCCGATTTTAATCAATACCCTGAGCTGGAATTTCCTACCGATATCTATGTATTAACTCGAAGCGATGATCCTGGACTGACTCAACGGATCAGCAATGGATTTCACAGCATTAGCATGCAGGAATTTGCTGATGTTGAACAAAAATGGATGCTTAACCCTAAAGACCGTATTTTTAATCAGGCAGGCTTACGCAGTATCCAACTCTCAAGCAGCGAACAAAACTATCTTTCACAATTGGGTGAACTCAAACTGGGTTATCTTAAGCAGTGGCCGCCCATGGAGTTTAGTGATGAACAAGGGCAATTCGCGGGCATTAATAGTGATATCGTAAATATGTTCGCCCAGCAATTGCATCTTAAGATCCAACCCGTTGCGTTTGATGATTGGCAGTCGCTTATTCGCGCATTGCGAACAGGAGAGATTGCACTGGCGGGCAGTATTGCTAAAACCGCTGAGCGGCAACAGCATGTGGTTTTTAGTGATGCCTATTGGCCATCGCCATGGGGGTTAGTATCGCAGCTTGAACAAGTCTCTGTCTTTAATTTGGCACAATTGGCAGGTCAGAGAGTGGCCGTGGTTGAAGGCTATCATCTTGTCGCTCAACTAATGATGCTACAACCTTCGCTGAAGCTCGTATTGGTACCCGATACGCACTCAGGGCTTTTAGCGGTAAATGAAGGTAATGCCGATGTGTTTATTGATAAGGTGGTGACGCTAGCCTCTGAGTTAAAAACAGGCCAGTATCCTTTACTTAAAATGTCACTCTTAAGCGATTTAGCCGACCAGCATAGTCATTTTGGTATAAATCCGCAATTTACCCCATTGGCACCATTAATCAACCGAGTATTAGCGCAGATCGATCAGCAAAAGCAGCAACAAATCTATTCCCATTGGGTGAATTTCGCGATTGCCACTGACGATGGGCAATACTTGCGTTGGATCCGCTATTTATTGCTTGGAGCGTTGAGTTTATCGGTGGTGATGATCGCGGTATTAGTGGTTAATCGTCGTCTAAATCGTGAGATCACGCGCCGTATTGCGGCGGAAAAACGTTTGCAATACGTTGCGAACCATGATGCATTAACCCAGTTACCTAATCGAGGCTTACTCGATGATCGATTATCGCAGGCACTATTAGCCCATCGTCGCGATCAGAGCCATTTTGCGCTGCTGTTTATTGATTTAGATGGATTCAAACAAATCAATGATCAGCATGGACATCCAATAGGTGATGCCTTGCTTCTACGGGTGGCGGGATTACTGACGCAAGCCGTTCGCCATTCTGATACTGTGGCTCGATTTGGCGGCGATGAGTTTGTTATCCTGCTAAATCGTGTGCAAGATCTCGATGCCGCGACCCAAGTTGCTGATAATATTCTGCACTCGCTTTCATCGCCCTTCACTTTTGAAGGCGTAAAGGTAGAAATTGCTGTGAGTATCGGTGTGGTGATTTATCCCCGCGATGGTGATACGGCGATTGAATTGTTAAAAAAAGCGGATCAATTAATGTATCAAGCCAAAACGGCGGGTGGGCGTTGCTACCGCGTGGCTTGATGTTTTTTTGTACGTTTATGCATAGATAGTGCGTTCGCCTCTAGTCAAGGGCGTAAAACTGTTTGATACTTCACCGCCTAAAAGTGAAGTACTTTGGTAATCGGCATTATTTGACTATAATGCCGCTTTTATCTCGTTTTGATTATTTCCAAAGCACCGGTTTCCGGATAAAGGATAGAGTTAGATGCGCAGTCATTATTGTGGAGACGTCAATAAGTCTCACGTTGGACAAGAAGTTACCTTGGTAGGTTGGGTTAATCGTAGCCGTGATTTGGGTGGCGTAGTCTTTTTAGATTTAAGAGACAGAGAAGGTCTGGTCCAAGTGGTTTACGATCCAGATTTACCTGAAGTGTTCAATGTGGCTAGCACACTGCGCGCTGAGTTTTGTGTGCAGGTAAAAGGCGTGGTTCGTGCACGTCCTGATAGCCAAGTTAACGCACAAATGAAAACTGGCGAAATTGAAGTGTTGGGTAAAGCACTAACTATTATCAACAGTTCTGAGCCACTGCCGCTGAGCTTAGATAACTATCAAAACAACAGTGAAGAACAGCGTTTAAAATATCGTTATTTAGATTTACGTCGCCCAGAAATGGCACAGCGGTTAATGTTCCGCGCGAAAGTGACCAGTGCTGTGCGTCGTTTCCTCGACTCAAACGGTTTCTTAGATATTGAAACGCCGATCCTGACCAAGGCAACCCCAGAAGGTGCCCGTGACTATTTAGTGCCGAGCCGTACATATAAAGGTCAATTTTTCGCACTGCCACAATCACCACAGCTATTTAAACAGCTGCTGATGATGTCAGGCTTTGACCGTTACTATCAAATCGTAAAATGCTTCCGTGACGAAGATTTACGTGCTGATCGTCAGCCAGAATTTACTCAAATCGATATCGAAACGTCTTTCATGAGCTCAGAGCAAGTGATGGCGAAAACCGAAGAGATGATGCGTGGTCTGTTCCTTGAGATGCTGAATGTCGATTTAGGCGAATTCCCGCGCATGACCTACAACGAAGCCATGCGTCGTTTTGGTTCAGACAAGCCCGATTTACGTAACCCATTAGAGCTGGTGGACGTGGCTGACTTGCTCAAAGAAGTAGAGTTTGCGGTATTCTCAGGTCCAGCCAATGATGAAGAAGGCCGTGTTGCGGCGCTGCGTATTCCTGGCGGTGCAAGCCTGTCTCGTAAGCAAATCGACGATTACACTAAGTTTGTTGGCATCTACGGCGCCAAGGGCTTAGCGTGGATGAAGCTAAACGACCTTACTCAAGGCCTAGAAGGCATTCAATCGCCTGTGCTTAAGTTCTTGAATGAGAACATTGTTAACGAAATCATCAGCCGCACTGGCGCACAAACGGGCGATATTATTCTGTTTGGTGCTGATCAAGCGACTGTGGTTGCCGAATCTATGGGCGCACTGCGTCTTAAAGCCGGTGAAGACTTTAATCTGCTTGAAGGTCAATGGCGTCCATTGTGGGTGGTTGACTTCCCAATGTTTGAGAAGATCAACGGCAGCTTCCACGCGGTTCACCATCCATTTACCGCTCCGCGCGGCGTGACACCTCAAGAGCTAGAAGCCAATCCTGCTAACCGTGTGTCAGATGCCTACGACATGGTATTAAACGGCTGTGAATTAGGTGGTGGTTCGGTACGTATCCACAACCAAGAGATGCAGTCTGCGGTATTCCGCATTCTTGGCATTACCGATGAAGAAGCGAAAGAGAAATTCGGCTTCTTACTCGAAGCGTTACGTTACGGTACGCCACCACATGCAGGTTTAGCCTTTGGTTTAGACCGCATCATCATGCTGATGACGGGCGCAAGCTCAATCCGTGATGTGATGGCATTCCCGAAAACCACCACAGCGGCGTGCCCGTTAACCAATGCGCCAGGTTTTGCTAATCCACAACAATTAGCTGAACTAGGTATTTCCGTGGTGAAAGCCGCGAAGACTGAAGACTAATCTTTAGCGATTATCGAGTACCGAGGCGCAAGCCTCGGTCTATTTTTATCCCGTCATTTCATTTCTTATCAATATCTGCGTTATCGACGTCACTGAACTTGCCGTCATTCACTGTGTAAAGGAACATTGAGTAAAGGCGCCTTATTCGAGGCACCGTCAAGGTTACCTTAGGCTATTGATAAGATGTGCAATGGCTACATGTAGAGGAGAACTCCCATGGCTGGTCATAGTAAGTGGGCCAATATTAAGCACCGCAAAGCAGCGCAAGATGCCAAGCGCGGTAAACTCTTTACCAAATTTATCCGTGAGTTAACGGTTTCAGCCCGCGAAGGCGGCTCAGATCCCGATTCAAATCCGCGTCTGCGAATCGCCATCGATAAGGCGCTCGGCGGCAACATGACCCGCGATACCATTGAGCGCGCGATTAAGCGCGGTGCTGGCGAGCTTGAAGGTCAGCAGCTCGAAACCATTATTTACGAAGGTTACGGCCCAGGCGGCACCGCGGTGATGGTGGAAACCATGACCGATAACCGTAACCGTACCGTCAGCGGCGTACGTAATGCCTTTAGCAAATCGGGCGGTAACTTAGGAACCGATGGTTCGGTTGCCTATTTGTTCACTAAACGCGGAGTATTGTCCTATGCGCCTGGCACCGATGAAGATGCCTTGATGGATGCGGCGCTCGAAGCGGGCGCCGAAGATGTGGTGAGTTACGATGATGGTGCGATTGACGTATTTACCGAACCGACCGAGTTTTACGGGGTGAAAGATGCCCTCGATGCCGCAGGGTTTGTCAGTGATAACGCCGAAATCGCGATGATAGCCTCGACCAAAGCCGAGTTAGATGCCGAGACTGCCGAGAAGTTTATGCGCCTTATCGATACCCTCGAAGAGCACGATGATGTGCAAGAGGTGTATCATAATGCCGAAATTTCTGATGAGATTATGGAAAGTTTGGGTTAAGCCAACTTGGGGAGGTACAAGTGTTTGCAAGCTAGATGCTGAGTAAGACAACGTGTCTTCTTTGGTTGAATGAACGCGAGCAGGTTTTGAGTGGTTCTTTAATGGTTCTTTAATCAGTCATGATTTGGTTGAGGCGCTGTTAAGACGCAAATCGACCGATTTACGTAAGGCGCACGCATAAGGAAACAATGGCAATTATTTTAGGTGTAGACCCAGGTTCGCGGATCACAGGTTACGGTGTTATCCAATGCCAAGGGCGACAGCAACTTTATTTAGGCAGTGGCTGCATTCGTACCTCGGGTGATGATTTGCCGTTAAGATTAAAGCAGATCTTTGATGGGATCAGTGAAATTATTCGCCAATATCAACCCGATGAGTTTGCGATTGAGCGGGTATTTTTGGCTAAAAATGCTGACTCAGCTTTGAAATTGGGTCAAGCCCGTGGCGCAGCAATTGTCGCAGCAACCGTGGCGAATTTACCTGTTACAGAATACAGCGCAACACAGATAAAAAATGCGGTGGTAGGGACGGGACGTGCCAAGAAAGAGCAGGTTCAACATATGATCCAGCAATTGCTTAAGCTTCCAGCTGCACCACAGGCAGACGCCGCGGATGCACTCGGCGTTGCAGTATGTCATTATCACACCAATCAAAGTTTGGTTGCCTTAAGCGGCCGAGCAACAACAAGAACATATGGACGGTACAGATGATAGGTCGTTTACGTGGCGTATTAATAGAAAAACAAGCGCCAGAGGTGTTGATTGATGTGAATGGGGTCGGTTACGAATTACAAATGCCGCTGACTAGCTTTTATGAGCTCCCTGAACTCAATCAACCGACCACGGTTTATACTCATTTTGTTGTGCGTGAAGACGCCCAGCTGCTGTATGGTTTTATCACCAAACAAGAGCGTTCACTGTTTCGCTTATTGATTAAGGCTAACGGTGTTGGCCCAAAACTCGCATTAACAATTCTTTCTGGCATGACGGCCAGTGAATTTGTGGGCTGTGTTGAGCGCGATGATATAGTGACACTGGTAAAATTACCCGGTGTCGGTAAAAAGACCGCCGAACGTTTATTGGTTGAGATGCGCGATAAATTGAAGAGCTTAATGGAGGCATCCGTAGGTTCTGAGCGTGAGTTTGTGCTGCAATCCAACTACTCACCAGCACCGACGGCCAACAGTGCCGAAGAGGATGCCATTTCAGCCTTGATCTCCCTCGGCTATAAACCGCCACAGGCGAGTAAAGCCGTATCTGCCGCCTATAAAGAAGGCATGGACAGTGAGACCTTGATTAAAGCCGCGTTAAAATCGATGCTCTAATGCATGGTTTTGATTGAGGCAGTTTATTGCGGTGCGTGATTTTTGCAGCCAAGCAGGCTGCAACTGCAGCAAAATAGCAAGTACCGTATGTCAAGAATGCAATGCGGTAACAGGAATAGGTAAATGATTGAAGCAGATAGACTGATACAGCCACAGCTGCAAGGTCAAGATGATGTTATCGATAGGGCAATGCGCCCTAAATTGCTCGATGAATACACTGGGCAGGATGATACGCGCGCTCAATTAAAGGTATTCATTCAAGCGGCCAAGAATCGCGAAGAAGCCTTAGATCATATGTTGATCTACGGTCCGCCAGGTTTAGGTAAAACCACCTTGGCGATGATTGTCGCCAATGAAATGGGCGTCAATATTAAATCGACCTCGGGTCCCGTGTTGGAAAAAGCAGGGGATTTAGCGGCGCTGCTGACTAACCTCGAAGCGGGTGATGTACTTTTCATCGATGAAATCCATCGATTAAGTCCAGTGGTTGAGGAGATCTTGTATCCGGCGATGGAAGACTATCAACTGGATATCATGATTGGTGAAGGACCTGCAGCGCGTTCCATTAAGCTCGATTTACCACCTTTTACTTTAGTCGGCGCGACCACGCGGGCGGGGGCCTTAACCTCTCCGCTAAGGGCGCGTTTTGGCATCCCGCTGCGACTTGAGTTTTATAATGTCAAAGATTTAAGCACCATTGTGACCCGTTCTGCCCAAGTGATGGGATTAGCCATTGATAGTGAGGGCGCAACCGAAATTGCCAAACGTTCACGCGGTACGCCAAGGATTGCCAATCGGTTACTCCGGCGGGTGCGTGATTATGCCGAAGTGCAACACGATGGAGCTGTGACTCGACATGTTGCTGAGCTGGCGCTCAATTTACTCGATGTCGATGGCGAAGGCTTCGATTATATGGACCGCAAATTGCTACTCGCGATTATCGATAAGTTTATGGGCGGCCCCGTGGGTCTTGATAACCTCGCAGCAGCAATTGGTGAGGAGCGCGAAACCATTGAAGATGTGCTCGAACCTTTCCTTATTCAACAAGGTTTTATCCAACGCACTCCCCGTGGCAGGATCGCAACGGCCAGAGCGTATTTACACTTTGGAATGATAAAACCAGAGTGATCGCTAAATAGTGTTATCTATTGCTTAATATAAAAGCGACTTAGGTCGCTTTTATATTTTTTGAATAGAAATAGATGAAACCTGGATTTAATTTAATCCTTATTGTTTTTATTAGCTTTTTACGTAATCTCTGCAAGTAATTTAAGTGATGCGTTATTGAGTGTTGTTTGATTGTATATCATCTATCTTCTTCGTATTTTCGTCATCTTAATGCATTTTTGTCCCTTAACGATTGTCCCAATAGCAAATTAGTTCTCAATTTATAAATTGACAATTAATTGTTGCATTTGTGTTTAAAATTCCCTGGGTTTGCATAAAAACCACACCTTATTCATTTTGTATCCATTAACTCACCAAAACTACTTATGTTTTCTCAATTCTTAGTATTGCAAAGATTGCTAATATGCATATTTTCTCATAATTAATCGATACATTATTCTGTGCGCAAGACTGTTTACCTTTGATAAGGTGTGACATATATCACACTTTTGAAGTGTTTAGATGTTTTTTAAATGTTGCATTGTTAACAGTTGTTGTGTCTATCTGAAATCAGTTTTATTGGTGTTTTATGCTGAATAAATCTAAAAGAAAGTGCACACGATCTTTTTGAAACAAATAAAAAACAAAGTAACTAAATAAATTAAACATTTTGATTTTTAAAGTTAAAAAAATGAACGTTGACTGAATGAAAGTGAATCCTCAGTATCAAGCGCAACAGTCGTACAGCAATAGTTGTACATACTGTAAGCATAAAAATAATAGTAAGATCTAGGGAGCATTCATTCATGATAAAAAGAACCAAAGTTGCGTCGGCTATCAATTTAGCTGTCGTTAGCTCAATTGCTGCTGGTACCTTCGTGGTATCAAGCGCATTTGCAGCTGAAGAGACTGCAAAAGTCGAGCGTATTGAAGTCACGGGTTCACGTATTCAACGTCAAGATATGGAAACAGCTTCTCCTGTTACCGTTATTGATGCTGCTGCAATCAAAGCCGAAGGCTTTACCTCTGTAGACCAAATGCTACAAGTACAAACCTCAATGGCAGGTGCTGCGGTAGGTTCAACCACTAACAACGGTGCTGACGGTGTTGCCCAAGTTGACTTACGTGGTATGGGCTCGCAACGTACTCTCGTACTATTAAACGGTCGTCGCATGGTGAACTCAGGTTCAGGTGCTGACAGTTCTGTGGATTTAAACTCTATCCCTGTTGCGATGATCGCTCGCGTTGAAATCCTGAAAGACGGTGCTTCAGCGGTATACGGTTCTGATGCGATTGCTGGTGTAGTGAACATCATCACCAAAAAAGATTTTGAAGGTTTCCAATTAGACTTCAACGGTAGCGGCACCGACAAGGGTGACGGCGAAAACGGTGATGTGAGCGCACTGTATGGCTTTAACACCGATGGTGGCAACTACACCTTTGGTGCAGCTTATGCTGATCGTCGTGGTGTAATCCAAGGTGACCGCGATTGGACTGAGCCAGGTGCAAGTTCTTATATCCCAACAGGCACCTTAGGCGGTAAAGTTCAAGATGCAAACGGCAACTGGGTTGACCGTACTTATGGTTATGATTTTACACAAGATAGTTACTATCAAACTCCAAATGAGCGTCGTAGTTTATTTGCAAACATGACTCAAGAGTTAGGTAATGATGTGGTATTAACTGCTGACGCTATCTACACTAACCGTCGATCTAATCAGCAAATGGCCGCACAACCTGCTGAAGTTTTCTTAGATGTTTGTAAAACGGCAGGTCAAAAGGATTGTTTGACCCTTGATCAAGCAATGATCGCCGGTGGTATCACTGCAAATAAAGATGATCAAGTTAGTTACCGTCGCCGTACTAATGACGTTGGTCCACGCATTTACACTCAAGATACTGATACTTGGCGTTTATCTGGTGGTTTAGCGGGTACTCTAGATGTACATACTGGTATGAACTGGGATGTGACTTACACCTATGGTAAGAACCAAGCTAAAACCGCAGTAGAAAACTCAATCAACGGTTCTGATATGAAAGCTTCAGTGCTGGCAAATCAAGCTGCATGGTTCAGTGGTGCGCCATTAACTCAGCAAATGATTGACGCGATTAGCTACACAGAAGAAGCTAAAGGGGGTAACGAGCAACAAACGCTATCTGCTGGCTTAAACGGTGAGTTATTCGATTTGAGTGCAGGTGCTGTAGGTTTCGCTATCGGTGCTGAGTACCGTCGTGAAAGTGGTTTCTACACGCCAGACGAAGTGGTTATCGCTGGTGAAAGTACTTCAGCCCAACAAGACCCAACTAAAGGTAATTACAACGTAGTATCTTTCTTCCAAGAAGTGAGCGTACCATTTACGGAAAAACTGACAGGTGAATTCGCGCTGCGTTTAGACGATTACTCAACCTTCGGTAAAGCGACTACTTGGAAAGTTGGTTTAACTTACACTGCGACTGATGAGCTGATGGTTCGTACTGTGGCTGCTACGGGCTTCCGTGCACCAAGCGTTGCAGAATTGTATGGCGGTAACTCTGGTTCATTCGATTACTTAACGGATCCATGGGGTAATATTAAGGATGCACAGATCCTAGTAAACCGTACTTCAGATCCAAACCTGAAGCCTGAAGAGTCAGAGTCATATACTGCTGGATTAGTATATTCTCCTAGCTATATCGACGGTATGTCTGTGACATTAGACTACTGGCGTTTCAAGGTGAGTGATGCTATTGCTCGTGCAAATACTCAAGACGGTTTAGATGCGTGTTTTGCGGGTGATACCGCTGCTTGTGACAAGTTCAACATTGGAGCAGGTGGCGATTTAACCAATCTGTCAAATGCGCTGACAAACGTGGGTTCTCAAGATACAAGCGGTATTGACTTTAACTTAGCCTATAACTTCGAGTTAATTGGCTTAGATTGGAAAGTAAGCAACGATACAACCTACTTAGTGCAATTCGAGCAGGACGGTGTTGATTACACTGGCACTATTGATGGTAACTTCGGTGCATATTCTCGCGTGCGTAACAACTTCAGCATCAGTGCTGGTCAAGACGATTGGAGTGTCATGTACTTCAACCGTTACATCGGTGACATGCGTGATCTTGAAGGTGGTAACAAAGTGGGTGATATCGTTTATCATAACATTTCTGGTACCTATCACGTTAACGACAGCACTGCAGTTAGCTTAGGTGTGAAGAACTTTACCGATGAAAAACCATTGACTGTATCTAACGGTAGTGATGGTGGTACTGTTCCAGAAGTTTACGACACTATCGGCCGTACTATTTACGGTGGTGTAACTGTTAAGTTCTAATATTAACTAGAACTCACCCTAAAAAAGCGCCTTCGGGCGCTTTTTTGTTTTTGTGCAAAAGGTTACAAGCGTTATCTATCGCTGCCAACTTGATCACAATTAAGTAAATACTGATTTTTAATCTTCTTCTTATGCTAGAGCCAAACATCTAGGTATGGTAACATAAATGATATTGATTATCGTTTGGTGTTTTAAGATGAGTAGAATACTGTTAGTCGATGATGATCCATTATTCCGAGTGTGGTTAACTGATGTGCTCCGAGCACAAGGACATGAGGTTGAATGTGCCGTTAACGGTGTTGATGGGCTTTCACGCATTCGCTCCTTTGCGCCCGAGATTGTTATGCTCGATCTGGTGATGCCGCAAATGGATGGTTTTGAGCTTTTACAGGCAAGGGATTGTTTGACTCCGATAATGATGTTGTCTGCCCGCGATAATGAAGAAGACAGGATCAGAAGCTATGAACTCGGGGCGGATGACTTCTTAGCTAAACCCTTTAGTATTAAAGAGTTATTGGTACGTTTGCAGGCGATTGAGCGACGGTTAGTGCAGCGGCATAAGCCACTAATGGCAATAGATCAAACCGCAGCCATTCAATCGATTAAGTTTGACGAAACCGCCTACAGGATAACCATCGACAAGCATGCCGTGGAGCTAACCCAAACTGAGTTTAGGTTATTTAAGTACCTGTTTGAACGAAAAGGGCAAGTGATCACTAAGCAAGAGCTGCAAAAGTCCGTTTTGCAGAAGGACTTAGGGCGGTTTGATCGTAATTTAGATATGCATATCAGTAATACTCGGCGAAAACTCGCTAATACTCGCTTACCGCGTACCTTAATCAACACTGTTCGCGGTCAAGGATATAGCTTTAGCACTTAAATGATGATGTAAATGGATTTGCCTTAGGCACTGATTAATTAAAGCGTGATTGATGGCTTCTTAGGCAATTTTACTCGCTTTCATTTTCCCCAGATACGGATTTGGTTTATTCTAACGGGCATTATAGTAGATGCGTATTTTGCATCATTACCCTCACATGAATAACCAAGTAGGAATCAGTATGCGGATCAGTGCCAATTTTGATGGCGGAAATATCCAAGTCATTAATCTTGATAATAAAGACGATATTCAACTGGCAATCCGTCCCGATGCGGGCGGTGAGTTTTATCAATGGTTCAACTTCCGATTCGAAGGTGAGGTGGGAAACCAGTACACCTTAAATATTATCAATGCGGGCACCGCTTCCTATCCTAAGGGCTGGCAAGATTACCACGCAGTCGCCAGTTACGATCGTCAGCATTGGTTCCGTGTACCAACTCAATATATTGATGGCAAACTCAGTATCCAGCTTGAACTTGATTGTGATGCGATTCAAATCGCTTACTTTGCCCCGTACAGCTATGAGCGTCACTTAGATTTACTCAGCAACGCACAATTGCATCCCGATGTTAATCTTGAACATTTAGGCTTAACCTTAGATGGCCGTGATATTACCCTGATGAAAGTGGGCGATGGCAATCCTGATAAACGCAATATTTGGATCACCGCAAGGCAACATCCCGGTGAGACCATGGCGGAATGGTTAGTCGAAGGCTTAGTAAATCGTTTGCTGGATAATGATTGTCCAACGGCAAAAGCGTTGCTCGATAAAGCGAACTTCTACATAGTGCCTAATATGAACCCGGATGGCAGCGTAAGAGGCCATCTGCGTACCAATGCGATTGGGGTTAACCTTAACCGTGAATGGCAAACCCCGAGCTTAGAAAGAAGCCCTGAGGTCTACCATGTAGTGCATAAGATGCAGCAAACGGGTGTAGAT
The DNA here is from genome assembly GCF_014647135.1 of Shewanella xiamenensis. Classification (GTDB taxonomy): domain Bacteria; phylum Pseudomonadota; class Gammaproteobacteria; order Enterobacterales; family Shewanellaceae; genus Shewanella; species Shewanella xiamenensis. The sequence continues at coordinate 78,423 of NZ_BMOP01000005.1, read as the reverse complement.
TTATTTTACGATGTTCATGGTGATGAAGGTCTTCCCTATGTTTTCCTCGCGGGTTGTGAGGGTGTACCAGCTTACAATGAGCGATTGGCGCAGCTGCAAGCGAACTTTAGTCAGGCATTAACCTTAGCCAGTGCCGATTTCCAAACCGAGTTTGGGTACGCTAAAGACGAGCCTGGTCAAGCCAACTTGACCGTGGCGTCTAATTGGGTGGCGCAAACCTTCGATTGCTTGTCGAACACCTTAGAAATGCCTTTTAAAGACAACAATAACCTGCAAGATCCGTTTGTGGGTTGGTCACCTGAGCGCAGTATTTATTTAGGCGAAGCGTCATTGATTGCCATGCTCGCCGTGGTTGATAAGTTAAGATAGGTGCGACTATGGCATTAATCGAATGTCCAATCTGCCGTAAACGGATGTCGAGCAAAGCGCCAGCTTGCCCGCATTGTGAGGCAAAAACTAATGGTGATAATAGCTCGCTCGTACGGATCAGTCATATCCAAAAATCCAGCAGCTTAATGAACCAAAGCTTTGTTGCCATGACGCTGTTTATTGCGGGGGTGGTGATTTGGTTTTGGGGTGGAGAGCCCGCCGAAGGCGTACGCGCGACCATTGGTGCCATCTGTTTTGTCTTTGGTTTTGTGGGCTATTTAATTACCCGCGTTAGAATCGTATTACATAAGCGAAAGAGTGTATGACCGACATTAATCAAGTAATCGACCAAATGCCTGAAGAAGTCTATGAAAGGCTGCGTAGCGCTGCTGAATTAGGCAAATGGGAAGATGGCACAGTATTGACCGAAGCCCAGCGTGAATCGACTCTTCAAGTGGTGATGCTCTATCAGGCGCGCCGTTTAGATCAAACGGAGCATTTCACCATAGGTGCTGGCGGAAAATTAAATGAGCTGTCAAAGGCGGAGTTGAAGAAACAATTCCGTGGCGAGTCGATAGCCGAGTTTAAAGCTGACGACCTGTAATCTCAGTTGACGCAACGTAGTAAAAAAGCCCACTAATGTGGGCTTTTTTACTACGCAAAGTTGCGATCCTTAATCGGGGCTGAGCTCACCAACTAAGTTTTGCAACATAGCAGCCTTAATTTCGCTCGGCTTTAAGTTTTTCGACAGCAGATAATGTAACTTAGCCAATGCAGCCTCAATGGTCATATCTGCGCCACTGATCACGCCTGCTTTAGCGAGGGCGTTTCCCGTTGCATAACCGCCCATATTCACTTTGCCTTGGAAACACTGAGTTAGGTTCACTAACACAATTCCCCGTTCATCCGCTTGCTTTAGGGTATCAAGTAATGCCGTATCTTGCGGTGCATTCCCTACACCAAAGGTCAGTAAAATGAGCGCCTTAACGGGTTGCTGTAGAATATTCTCAAAAATCTGCGTGGAGATACCAGGGTATAGGGTGACCACACCGACAGGCTGAGGGCTGATATTAGCGACTTCTAACGGCTTATCGCTTGGCGTGGCAATTTTACCTGCGCGCAGATTAATTTTGATCCCCGCTTCAAGCAGTAAGGGGAAGTTTGGTGAGGCAAAGGCATCGAAGCCGTCGGCATGGGCTTTGGTGGAACGATTGCCACGAAATAGTTTGTTATTAAAGAATAAGCAAACCTCAGCCACTGGATAATTAGCAGCGATATACAAAGAGTTGAGTAGGTTGGTTTGGCCGTCGGAACGCAACTGCGCCAAGGGGATTTGTGAGCCGGTGACAATAACAGGCTTTGACAGGCCTTGAAGCATAAAGGATAAGGCCGATGCAGTATAGGCCATGGTATCAGTGCCGTGGAGGATCACAAAGCCATCGTACTTGTCATAATTGGCTTTGATATCATCGGCAATCATTTGCCAGTCGGTCGGTGCCATGTTTGATGAGTCGATGAGCGGGCAGTACTCGTGGATCACAAACTCAGGCATTTCAGCATGGTAAAACTCGGGCATGGATTGGACGCATTGGGTCAAAAATCCTGCTACTGGTGCAAAGCCATTATCGGTTTTTTGCATGCCTATGGTGCCGCCCGTGTAGGCGACATAAATGGAGCGTTTAGTCATTCTTGTCGTTATCTTAGCTTCACGTGGGCTAATTATACGATTTTGCTGACATAAACCCAATAAAAAAGCCCGAGGTATCGGGCTTTTGTGTCTTTCATCTTGAGTCTGCGCTAGTTGATCGCACAGCTGTCACAATATACATACACATGGTTAGGGTCGTTAAAGGCCGCTATAGTCTTTAAGCTACCGGTCCATTGGCTCAGCATTTGCTCAAGCAGCGTTGAATGGCTGAGTGAAGCGGGTAAATAAGCCGACACAGAGGCAAACATTTGCTGCACAAAACGCTGCTCAGGTGTGAGCTCTTGCTCAATCACACGGGTATCGAACAGGCTTAAATCCGCCAGTTTTGCTGCTTTCGCGACAGCTTGGTCTATATCACCTAGCTCATCAACTAAGCCTAATTCTAGGGCTTTTTTACCACTCCACACACGGCCTTGGGCGATGTTATCCACTTGTTCTAAGGTCATTTTTCGTTCCTTAGCCACCAGTGAAATAAAGTCTAAGTAGCCACGCTCAATATGGCGCTGGATTACCGATTCAATTTGTGGAGAGAGGGTGCGCGTGACTGATAAACCCGCCCATTCAGAGGTTGATACGCCGTCGGTATGAATGCCTAAGCTGGCGAGTGAATCTTCGAAGGTGGTGATCATCCCGAAGATGCCGATAGAGCCCGTCAGTGTTGTTGGTGTCGCGAAGATATAATCGGCGCTGGCCGAAATCCAATAACCGCCGGATGCCGCAAGGCTACCCATACTGACCACCACAGGTTTACCCGCCGCTTTGAGGGCGAGTAATTCTTGGCGGATTTGCTCCGAGGCAAAGGCGCTACCGCCAGGGCTGTCAACTCGTAACACCAGTGCTTTAATATGTTTATCAAATCGCGCCTTACGAATGAGTTCAGCCGTGCTATCGCCACCAATCTGGCCGGCGGGTTGGCTGCCATTTAAAATAGTGCCGCTGGCAACGATAATACCAACACTGTCTTGCTCAACAAAGCTTGGTAAAGGTGTCACTAGGGTTAAATAGTCGTAAAAGCTGACTTGCTTAAAGCTGTCACCCGACTTTTCTTTACCCACGGTCTCAAGCATAACTTTGCGGAAATCTTCATCGGTCGCTAGGGTATCGACCCATTTCATATTGAGGGCCATAGTCGCAGAATCGCCCTCAGCCTTATCGAGTTGCGCGAGGTAATTTGCCGAGTCTAAAACCAAGGCTTTGGTATCAATTTGGCGATTTGTCGCCACCGTTTGAGTGTAACTTTGCCAAACATCAGCAAGTAGGACGTTGCTGGCCTCTCTGGCCGCATCTGACATATCGTCACGCATATAAGGTTCTACTGCGGATTTAAACGTCCCAACACGGAAAATATGTGCTTTTATCTTGAGTTTTTCGAGGGCGGATTTGAAGTATTGGTTATACATACTTAATCCCTCAAGTGAGACGCTACCTTGAGGGTTGAGATAGATGGTATCGGCAAAACTGGCAAGAAAATATTGGTTTTGTTCGTAATAGTTACCAATCGCTACGACCTTTTTGCCGCTTTCTTTAAAACGATTTAAGGCGTCGCCAATGGATTGTAATTTGCTGATCCCCGCACGTTTTAGCTCTGACAAGTCTAAGACTATAGTGCTTATCCTGTTATCGTGCGCCGCGTTATCAATCACATAGATAATATCCGCCAGTAGGATTTCGCCATCGCTGCTGCCGTTATTACCTTGCTTGAGTGCGGCTTCAAGCGGGTCGACCTGTTGTTTTTGATCAACAATCGATCCCGCAAGATTAAGTACCAGTGCCGAATTATCTTCGACCTGAATATCTTCACTACTGCCAATGACAATCAGAATCATGGCGAGGAGGCCAAAAAAGATCAGGTTGAGTATGAATTTACGGATCCCGTTAAGGGCGTTCCAAATGAATAAGCATATTCTCTTGAAAAACGATGGGTTAGCGGACATTAGCCACTCCTTTGCATATCGAATGTGCCAATGCTAACTGAAAATCTCTTCACTGGCTAAACACAATTGTAAAGGTTTTTAACTTTTAACCCGTTAGCAACAGTTGAGCTTACATTTGACTCAAGGTATGCTCATTTAAATCACTTGTTTAAAAAGGATGTTTGAATGTCGTTTCCCCATTTATTAGAACCCTTAGATCTGGGATTTACCCAGCTCAAAAACCGTGTGTTGATGGGCTCCATGCACACGGGGTTAGAAGAAGAAAAGGGCGGATTTGAGAAACTGGCAGCGTTTTATAAAGAGCGTGCGTTGGGCGGTGTAGGATTGATCGTCACTGGCGGAATTTCACCAAACCTACGTGGCCGCTTAACTCCCCATGCTTGTCAGTTGAGTTTCCCCTGGCAAGTAGGCAAGCACCGCATTGTGACTCAAGCGGTGCATGAAGCCGGAGGTAAAATCTGTATGCAAATCCTGCATGCTGGCCGCTATGGTTATCATCCTTTTTCGCAGGCACCGAGTAAAATCAAATCGCCGATTACTCCCTTTACGCCTTCGGCCATGTCGAGCCGTCAAGTACGCGCCACCATTAAGGATTACGCCAGTTCTGCCGCCTTAGCGAAAAGAGCAGGGTATGATGGCGTTGAAGTGATGGGCTCTGAGGGGTATTTGATCAACCAATTTATCAGTTCCCGGACCAATACGCGCACCGATGAATGGGGCGGCAGTTTTGAAAAACGCGCGCAATTTCCGCTAGAGATTGTGAATGCCATTCGTGCCAAAGTGGGCAAAGACTTTATCATTATTTTCCGTTTATCTATGCTCGACTTAGTCGATAACGGCTCCACTTGGGACGAAGTTGTGCAACTGGCCAAATGGCTTGAACATGCGGGAGTGTCTATTATCAATACTGGGATTGGCTGGCATGAGGCCCGTGTGCCAACCATTGCGACTAGCGTGCCCCGCGGCGCCTTTGCTTGGGTAACTGAAAAACTTAAGAAGTCGGTTTCAGTGCCCTTGATTGCCACAAACCGTATTAATACGCCTGAGATTGGCGAGCAAATCATCGCCTCTGGTCAAGCGGACATGGTATCTATGGCGAGGCCGTTTCTGGCCGATCCTGAGTTTGTGAATAAAGCGGCGGCCAATACGCCAGAGCTGATTAATACCTGTATTGGTTGTAATCAGGCCTGTTTAGATCATACCTTCTCTCTGAAACGTGCCACTTGCTTGGTCAATCCTCGTGCCTGTTATGAGACCGAAATAAACTTTTTACCTACCAATAAAAAGAAGCGAATTGCAGTGATGGGCGCGGGTCCCGCAGGCATGGCATTTTCGGTGTATGCAGCGATGCGTGGTCATGAAGTCGTGCTTTTTGAGGCGAAATCAGAGGTGGGTGGTCAGTTTAATCTGGCACGTAAAATCCCAGGAAAAGAAGAGTTTAACGAGACAATCCGTTATTTCCTCAATCAAATCAAACTGTATAAAATTGATCTGCGCTTAAATACCCGCTTGGATGCTAAGGTACTGGAAACCGAAACGTTTGATGAAATCGTCATTGCTTCCGGCGTGGTCCCGCGCGAGTTGAGCTTGCCAGGATTTGATAGCCCCAAAGTGGTGGATTATCAACAGGTGCTGACGGGCCAAGCTACGATTGGCAACAAAGTGGCCCTGATTGGTGCTGGCGGTATTGGCTTTGATATGGCGCATTACCTCTGCGAATCTGAGTCTAGCACCCTCAATCCTGAAAAATGGTTAAAGCAGTGGGGTATAGACAAGCAATATCAGCATGCGGGTGGATTAGCCGAGCCTGAAGTGGATAATAGCGATCACAGACAAGTTTATTTGCTGCAACGTAAGACCTCTAAGATGGGCCAAGGTTTAGGTAAAACCACCGGTTGGATCCACCGTTTAGTGTTAAAACAGCACAATGTGAAAATGAAAACCGGCGTCAACTATGAAAAGTTTGATGACGCTGGCCTACATATTCGGGTTGGTGAGCAAACTGAAGTGCTAGCCGTGGATAATGTGATCCTCTGCGCCGGACAAGAATCAAACCGCACCTTAGTCGATGAGATGAAAGCAACGGGTATTCCAGTGCATTTGATTGGCGGTGTTGATGTGGCCGCCGAGCTCGATGCAAAGCGTGCCATTCGTCAAGGCGCCGAGCTTGCTATGCGGCTGTAGTTTTTAAGCGGTTTATCCTAAAAAATGCCTGAGTCAGACTCAGGCTTTTTTGTTGATTGATATGAAGATAAGCGCTTATCTATATGAGTGGGCCATTTGCTTAGTTGGGTAAATGCCCATAACTGACGACTCTAGTGACTTGCCACTGGCCATTGGTGTGTTGCCAGACCATTAAAAATTTGGCTTTGCCGTCACAACTGCCAGTTTCTTGGCTGCAAAATTTATGTACACCCTCTGTTATCGCGCCAAAGTCCTTGATGGGATAGGCTTGAAAGCTCTCTTCAACCAGTGAGCGGGTGTATTTACCACAGGCATAGTTTTTAGTGTTGTTGATCATCGACTCGCGAACCCAAGTCACACCCGAAAATGCCTAAGAGTTTAAGACAACTATTTTAGTCTTCAACCACTTCTTGCTGTGGCACGGCTTTGAGGTTGGCGGTTTTACGTGTAGATGTAGACTGAGCGCGGGTGTGGCAAGAATAGGTCACCACGGCAGCGCCTTCGGGCGATAAGTCGAGTTCTAAATCTTCGCTGGGTATACAGCAGCAGGGCAGACATTCGTCGGCATTGAGATTGGCTAGAGGCTCGGTTAAATAGCTGACACGACCACTAAGCACTTTTGTTTTACAGGCACCACAAAAGCCACTACGACATTCAGAGAAAATTCTGACTTTTTTGGCTTCAAGAGCTTGCAGTAAAGAGCCGTGCTGCGGGGTAAATAGCAGCACAGGTTGCCCTTGCAGGCGCACAATGGGCGCCTTGGCAAAGGGATTATTCAATGGATGGCTCTTTAGCTGGTTCGACTTAGTCATTTCGTAATCTAGTCATTTCACAATCAAAAGTGATTAGAGATCGAAATCAAGAAATTCATCACTGTCGACGGCTGCATCGATTTGGCCGACCAGATAGGATGACACTTCCACTTCTTGCGGAGCAACTTGCACTGCGTCACTCTCTAACCAGTTTTTCATCCATGGCAGTGGGTTAGTTTGTTCTGCATAAGGTAGCGGTAGGTTAACTGACTTCATCCGTTGGTTGGTAATGTACTCAACATATTGGCAGAGGATCTGCTCGTTTAGACCGATCATTGAGCCGTCTTTGAACAGGTATTTCGCCCATTCTTTTTCTTGTTCGGCGGCTTTTAGGAACAGGTTATAGGCTTCCTGTTGGCATTCTGTGGCAATCTCGGCCATCTCAGGATCGTCTTTGCCGCCCTGCATAATGGTTAAGATATGCTGAGTGCTGTTTAAGTGCAGCGCCTCGTCACGGGCGATAAGACGAATAATTTTCGCGTTACCTTCCATAAGTTTACGCTCAGCGAAGGCAAATGAGCAGGCAAAACTGACGTAAAAGCGAATCGCTTCGAGGGCGTTAACTGACATCATGCACAGGTACAACGCTTTCTTTAGCGTGCGAGTGTTGACTTCAATCGGCTCGCCATCAATCACATGGGTGCCTTTGCCTAACAGGTGGTAAACCTGCGTCAGCTTGATTAAGTGATCGTAATATTCAGCAATGTCAGTCGCGCGGCGCAGGATCTCTTGATTCACCACGATATCGTCAAAAATCACTGAAGGATCGTTGACGATATTGCGAATAATATGAGTGTATGAGCGCGAATGAATGGTCTCGGAGAATGACCAGGTTTCAATCCAGGTTTCTAACTCAGGCAGTGACACCAGTGGCAAAAAAGCTACGTTAGGCGAGCGACCTTGAATTGAATCGAGCAGCGTTTGGTATTTCAGGTTCGAAATAAAAATATGCTTTTCATGATCGGGTAGTGAGTTGTAGTCGATTTTATCGCGGCTCACATCGACTTCCTCTGGGCGCCAGAAGAAAGACAGCTGCTTTTCAATTAGTTTTTCAAACACTTCATATTTTTGTTGGTCATAACGTGCGACGTTTACCGATTGTCCGAAGAACATGGGTTCACGGGTGGCATCGTTGGGTGTTTGGCAAAAAGTAGAGTAGGTCATGGTACGAGTATTCCAATAAGTCGGGATCCCATTGGGATCCCGCAACCGTTAACATTGAAGATTAGATTTTGCAAGCGCCGCCAGCACAGCCGTCATCTTCTTTCTCTATGTTGGTAATGTCATCGTGTTGATCCGATGCACCATCGCGAGTGTTATGGTAGTACAGCGTTTTTACACCTAACTTGTAGGCATTGAGTAAGTCTTTTAGCAGGGTCTGCATTGGGACTTTACGGCCCTCAAAACGCGCTGGATCATAGTTTGTGTTGGCCGAAATCGCTTGGTCAACGAACTTTTGCATGATACCCACAAGTTGTAAGTAACCTTCGTTGCTTGGCATTTGCCATAACAGCTCGTAGTTGTATTTCAGCTCATCAAAATCGGGTACAACTTGCTTTAACTGGCCATCTTTACTGGCTTTCACACTGATCAAGCCGCGTGGCGGTTCGATACCGTTGGTGGCGTTTGAGATCTGTGATGAAGTCTCAGACGGCATCAGTGCAGACAATGTCGAGTTACGTAAACCGTATTCTTTGATATCTTGACGTAGTGTTTCCCAGTCTAAATGCAATGGCTCACTGCAAATCTTATCTAGGTCACGTTTGTAGGTATCGATAGGTAAAATACCTTGAGCGTAAGTGGTCTCATTAAATAATGGGCACGCACCTTGCTCTTTTGCCAGATTCATTGACGCTTTGAGCAGATAAAACTGAATCGCTTCAAAGGTCTTGTGAGTCAGATTGTTCGCGCTACCATCGGAGTACTTCATACCATTCTTCGCTAAATAGTTAGCGAAGTTGATAACACCAATCCCTAAGGTACGACGGTTCATCGACGAAATCTGCGCCGCTTTGATTGGATAATCTTGGTAATCCAGCAGGTTATCTAAGGCTCGCACGGCTAAATCAGCTAATGGCTCCAGTTCCGCTAAATCGGTAATTGTCCCCAGGTTTAATGCCGACAGTGTACAAAGGGCGATTTCGCCGTTTGGATCGTCAATGTTATTCAATGGCTTAGTCGGCAGCGCGATTTCAAGGCAGAGGTTAGACTGTCTGATCGGTGCAACTTTTGAGTCAAATGGACTGTGGGTGTTACAGTGATCCACGTTTTGAATGTAGATACGGCCCGTTGAAGCACGTTCTTGCATCATCAATGAGAACAGATCCACCGCTTTTAATGTCTTTTTGCGAATGCTGCTGTCTTGCTCATATTGCAGATATAAACGCTCAAATTCAGCTTGGTCTTCAAAGAAGGCATCGTAAAGACCGGGTACGTCCGATGGGCTGAACAGGCTGATGTTTTCACCTTTGATCAGACGTTGATACATCAGTTTATTCAGTTGCACGCCGTAGTCTAAATGACGGATACGGTTATCTTCAACGCCACGGTTATTTTTCAGTACTAGCAGCGATTCAACTTCTAAGTGCCAAATAGGATAGAAGAGGGTAGCTGCACCGCCGCGCACGCCGCCTTGCGAGCACGATTTCACCGCAGTTTGGAAATACTTGTAGAAAGGTAAGCAACCCGTGTGGAAGGCTTCGCCACCACGGATTGGGCTTCCTAATGCACGGATACGACCGGCGTTGATACCGATACCAGCGCGTTGGCTCACGTATTTTACGATAGATGATGCTGTCGCGTTGATTGAATCCAAGCTATCGCCACATTCAATCAGTACGCATGAGCTAAACTGACGAGTCGGCGTACGCACTCCCGCCATGATAGGCGTTGGCAGTGAAATCTTAAAAGTCGATACCGCATCGTAAAAATCTTTGACGTATTGCAGACGCGTAGCTTTTGGATAGCGGGCAAACAAACAGGCCGCCACCAGAATATAGAGGAACTGGGCGCTCTCATAAATCTCGTGGGTGACGCGGTTTTGAACCAGATATTTACCTTCAAGCTGTTTAACGGCTGCGTAAGAGAAGTTCATATCGCGCCAATGGTCGATATAAGTATCCATAATATCGAGTTCTTCGCGGGTGTAATCCTGCAGAATATGCATATCATACTTACCCAACTCTACCAGCTTAGTGACATGGTCATATAACTTGGGCGGCTCGAACTGACCAAAAGCCTTCTTACGCAAATGGAATACGGCTAAACGCGCAGCCAGAAACTGATAATCGGGTGACTCAGGGGAAATTAAATCCGCCGCAGATTTGATGATCGTTTCGTGGATAGCTTCGGTTGGGATCCCATCGAAAAACTGTAAATGCGTGCGAAGTTCAACTTCAGAAACAGAAACGTTTTTTAATCCCTTGGCTGCCCAAGTAATTACGCGGTGTATTTTGTCGAGATCAATTGTCTCACGTGCACCACAGCGTTTTGTAACTGTCATATTGCTATTCATTGAAGAGAGGCCTTGGTTCTGATATCTGTTCAGGTGAACTAAGTCACCGTACGTTTCCTTGTAAAACAATCAACCTGAAAACCCTTAATACTGTTGACTATGGTGAAAATAGTCGATTTAGCGGGGAACTTCTAGTGTGTCTGATTGCTACCTATACACAAGATATGGTGTTTTAAATAATCTGAGATACAAGATAGTGAGGTTTGCTATTATTTGCAAGTCTCAATTTAGGGGGTATCTTGTGGATATCTTGAGGATAAAAAAATGCGTTAGTAATGACTAACCCTGTAGCTCAAATTGAGATTAGCGTGCGTTTGATATGGCGAATTTTTATTCCGATCCCGCAGTGTGATCGATCGCTAAAATAAGCAGCGATCACGATCGCGGGGATTGACCCATAGCGTTAATTCTATTAATAGCTATCAGCAAGAATCCTGATTCGTGCTTATTTTGTTAACGCTTGGCTTAGTGCCGAATGTAAATTCGAAGGCGTCGTAAACTGTGCATAGGCAGGCCATGCATCGGGTGTATCGTCCTCGCCCAAATATCCCCACAGCGCTACACCGCCGAGCATGCCCGCCGCTTGGGCTGCGAGTAAATCCCGCTCGGCATCGCCTAAATAAAGGATTTGCTGTGGCTTGCACTGCAACTGCTGTGCGCCCAATAGCATAGGTGCGGTATGGGGCTTAGGGTAACGGGTCGAATCGCCGCTGATCATCACTGGCATACGCGAGCTGAGCTTAAGCTTATGTAACAGGGGACGAGTAAAACGGGCAGGTTTATTGGTGATGACTCCAAATGGCACGCGGCATAACTCGAGCCAGTCAAGCAGTGGGGAAATACCTTCAAACAATTGGCAATGGTCGCCATTGATCCTTTGATAGTGGGCAAGGAGTCCTTGCTGGACTTGGGTGCGTAGCACCTCATCTGCACCAGGAATGGCCGCATCGACTAAGGCAAAGCTGCCATGGGAGGCGGCGCTACGCATGTCTGCAAAGGGTTTTGCCAGGATACCGACATCAGACAAACTGAGGTTAAGGGCCTGAACCAGATCCGGCGCGGTATCGGCAAGGGTACCATCAAGGTCGAATAAGACCCCTTTAACCTCAGCTAAACTCATCTTAATCTGCCTTTTGCGTTGCAATCATATAGTTTACATCGACCTTAGATGTGTACTTAAAAATCCCTGTTAACGGGTTATAAGTGATCCCAAGGGCGTCTTTGCAGATGAGGTCGGTGTTATCGACTAACTCAATCAATTCAGAAGGTTTAATAAACTTATTATGATCATGAGTGCCAATCGGTAACATCTTCAGTAGATATTCAGCACCGATAATGGTTTCGACAAAGGATTTAACATTGCGATTAATCGTGGAAAAAAACACAAAACCACCGGGTTTTACCATATCGCAGCAGGCTTGGATCACTGATTGGGGATTGGGTACGTGTTCGAGCATCTCCATGCAGGTCACCACATCATAGTATTCGCGGTGATCTTCCCTATGAGCCTCGGCGGTGTTTTTCACGTAATTGATGCTCACACCGGTTTCCAGCGCATGCAAGCGTGCAACTTCTAACGGTTCTTCACCCATATCAAGACCATCAACCACTGCACCGATGCGCGCCATGCTTTCGGATAAAATGCCACCGCCACAGCCGACGTCGAGCACTTTTTTACCAAAAATCCCGCCAGCGGTCTGATCGATATAGTTTAAGCGAAGGGGATTTAATAGATGCAGCGGTTTAAACTCGCCATTGAGATCCCACCAGGTTTCGGCCATACGTTCAAACTTTGCGATTTCCTGTGGGTCTACGTTGGTATTCTGTTGCATGCGATTACCTAAAGCGGCTGAATAGTGCGGCTATTATAACGACAATGGTGGATAAACACAGTATTGGCTGATTCTAAGTCTTTGTGGTTGAGTGAAATTTCAGCAATTATCATTAATTCTTAAATACTTTGTGAAGCGGAGCGGTTTTTCTGCTCGGATATTAATCAAGTCTTGGACTCAATTTCGCCATTAACAACGGATTTTATCGGGTTTAAAAGTGCAAATTGACAGTGTTTTCATCTATTAAGCCACATCCTTCTCAATTCGCGCAGGATAGGTCTGGCGACATTAAATAACTGTGTTAGAATGCCAAATCACGTTTTTGGGCCGCTCAATGATACGGATTATGCGTTGTCGGCTAATTTTCAGGGGAACGAGCAGTTTATGACTGATCTGGCATCATCTATTTCGCCAATTAATATCGAAGACGAACTAAAGAATTCGTACCTTGATTACGCCATGAGCGTCATCGTAGGACGTGCATTACCAGACGTGCGTGATGGCCTTAAGCCTGTACATCGCCGCGTGCTGTTTGCCATGAGTGAATTGAAGAACGATTGGAACAAGCCGTACAAAAAGTCTGCCCGTGTGGTCGGTGACGTGATCGGTAAATATCACCCCCATGGTGACTCGGCGGTATACGACACTATCGTGCGTATGGCTCAGCCTTTCTCACTGCGTTACACCTTAGTCGACGGTCAAGGAAACTTCGGTTCGGTTGACGGTGACTCTGCCGCGGCAATGCGTTATACCGAAATCCGGATGGATAAGTTAGCGCACCAGCTCCTCGCCGATCTTGAAAAAGAAACCGTTGACTATGTGCCAAACTACGACGGCACAGAACAAATTCCTGCGGTATTACCGACACGCGTACCTAACCTGTTGATTAACGGTTCATCGGGTATTGCGGTGGGTATGGCGACGAACATCCCACCACACAACTTAACTGAAGTGGTTAAAGGCTGTTTAGCGCTGATCGCCGATCCTGCGCTGTCGATTGAACAGCTCATGGAATATATTCCTGGCCCAGATTTCCCAACGGCGGCGATCATCAATGGCCGTAAGGGCATTATCGATGCGTATAAGACGGGCCGCGGCCGCGCAGTCATGCGCGCGCTGGCTGAAGTCGAAACCGAAGATAACGGCCGTGAACGTATTATCGTCACCGAAATTCCTTATCAGGTGAACAAGGCTAAACTCATCGAGAAAATCGCTGAGCTAGTTAAAGATAAGAAGATTGAAGGTATTAGCGGCCTGCGCGATGAGTCTGACAAAGACGGTATGCGCATCGTTATCGAAATCAAGCGTGGTGAAGTGGGCGAAGTTGTCCTGAACAACCTCTATGCCCAGACACAAATGCAATGCTCTTTTGGTATCAACATGGTGGCTTTGACCAATGGTCAGCCTAAGTTGTTCAACTTAAAAGAAATGCTCGAATGCTTTATCCTGCACCGCCGTGAAGTGGTGACTCGCCGTACCGTATTCGAACTGCGTAAAGCGCGCGAACGTGCCCATATTCTTGAGGCATTAGCGGTCGCGCTGGCCAACATCGACCCGATTATTGCGTTGATCAAAGCCTCGCCAACCCCAGCTGACGCTAAAGTCAAACTGGTTGAGCAGGGCTGGGCGCTCGGTCATGTACAGGGCATGCTTGAAAAAGCGGGGGATGATGCGGCGCGGCCTGAATGGTTAGAGCCAGAATTCGGTATCCGTGACGGCTTATATTATCTGACTGAGCAACAGGCTCAGGCGATTCTAGAGCTGCGTTTACACCGTTTAACCGGTCTTGAGCACGATAAGATCATCGCTGAATACGAAGAGCTGCTCGAGTTCATCGCAGGTCTGCTGTTTATTTTGCGCAGCCCTGAGCGTTTGATGGAAGTGATCAAAGAAGAGCTGGAAGAAATTCTTGCTGAATACGGTGATGCGCGCCGCACTGTCATCAACGCCAATGAAATTGATATGAGTCTTGAAGACTTAATCAACGAAGAAGACGTAGTTGTGACTCTGTCACACTTAGGTTACGCCAAGTACCAACCGCTTAGCGATTACCAAGCCCAGCGCCGTGGTGGTAAGGGTAAAGCCGCCACTAAGGTGAAAGACGAAGATTTCGTTGAAAAACTGCTGGTTGCGAACACCCACGATACGATTCTGTGCTTCTCAGACTTCGGTAAAATGTACTGGCTCAAGGTCTATCAGTTACCGCTGGCGAGCCGCACTTCCCGAGGTCGTCCGATTGTTAACTTGCTGCCGCTGGCCGATGGCGAACGCATTACGGCGATTCTGCCGGTGCGTGAATACGCCGAAGATAAGTACATTATCATGGCGACCTCTAACGGTACCGTGAAGAAGACTGCGCTGACAGCTTACAGCAACCCACGTGCTAACGGCATTATCGCTGTTAACCTCAAAGATGGTGACCAACTGATCGGTGTCGATATCACCAATGGTGATGATGAGATCATGCTGTTCTCGAACGAAGGTAAAGTGGTTCGCTTTAAAGAAGGCGAAGAAGTTGCCGTACTCGATGAAAACGGCAACCCAGTGCTGGATGAAGAAGGCAATCCACAAATCAACTTCAAGGGCGTGCGTCCAATGGGCCGCGGTGCGACCGGTGTTCGCGGTATCAAGCTTGAAGAAGGCCAAAAAGTGGTGTCTCTCATCGTACCTAAGGGCGATGGCGCTATCTTAACCGTGACTGAAAACGGCTATGGTAAACGTACTGAACTGTCTGAATACCCATCTAAGAGCCGTGCGACCAAAGGTGTGGTATCGATCAAGGTGAGTGAGCGTAACGGTGCAGTTGTTGGCGCGGTACAAGTTGGCGGCAATGATGAAATCATGCTGATCAGCGACAAAGGTACCTTAGTGCGTACGCCGGCGAACGGTGTGTCTATCATCGGCCGTAATACGCAAGGTGTGACCATTATCCGCACCGCAAGTGATGAGAAAGTGGTTGGTCTGCAACGTATTGATGAGATCCAAGGCGACGAAGATGACGTCGAGCTGGATGAAAACGGTATGCCAATCGTCCCAGTTGTCGCTGAAGGTGACTCTGTTCAACAAGAGCCTTTAGAGGAAGAGGATGAACTGGAAGAAGAATTAGACGAAGATGAAGAGCTTGACGACGAGCAAGACGAAGACTAATTCGAAAGCATAAAAACGAGCGTCCAATTGGACGCTCGTTTTTTTCATGGCAACGTTTTATTTTATGAATTCTAATATCATGGTTTGTAAATAAGGAGAGTGGCAGTGAGCGCGATTTATAATTTCTGTGCAGGTCCTGCGATGTTACCCGCAGCGGTAATGAAAAAAGCACAACAGGAATTACTCGATTGGAATGGGCTAGGTGTCTCCGTGATGGAAGTCAGCCACAGAGGTAAGGAATTTATCGCGCTGACCAAGCAAGCTGAGGCAGATTTACGCGAGCTGATGCACATTCCACAAAACTATCATGTGTTGTTTATGCACGGCGGTGGTCGCGGTCAGTTCTCTGCCGTTGTGAATAATTTTTTAGGCAATCAAGGCCGAGCCCTGTATTTAGTCAGTGGTCAATGGTCTTCTGCAGCATTAGCCGAAGCCCAAAAGCTGGCGGGCGACGCGCAAATTGATAGCCTTAACATTGTTGAAAAACATAATGGACTCAATGCAGTGGTGCTGCCTGATCTGCATAAGATTGATGCCGATTACCGTTATGTACACTACTGTCCAAATGAGACAGTTGATGGTATCGAAATTTTTGATGAACTAGACAGTCCATGGCCGATTGTTGCCGACTTATCATCTACCATTATGTCTCGTGAAATCGATGTCAGCCGTTACGGCTTAATCTATGCTGGCGCACAGAAAAACATTGGTCCTTCGGGCTTATCCATTGTGATCGTGCGTGATGATATGTTGAAACTGCCGAGTTTAACTCAATCATCCATTATGGATTATCGTTTAGCGGTGGAGCATGATTCTATGTTCAATACGCCACCAACATTTGCCTGGTACTTAGCGGCTGAAGTGTTTGCCTGGCTCAAATCCTTAGGTGGTGTGGCCAGTATCGCGAAAATCAATCAGCAAAAAGCGCAAATGCTATATGCCTGTATCGACGCCAATCCTTTCTATAAAAATGGTGTGGTCGCGGCAAACCGCTCACAGATGAATGTGACCTTTCAACTGGCTGATGAATCCCTTGATGGCGCCTTCTTAAAAGAGGCCGAAGCCGCAGGCTTAGTGGCATTAAAGGGGCACCGAATCGTTGGTGGCATGCGTGCAAGCCTATACAATGCAATGCCACTGGAAGGTGTTGCCGCGCTGGTGACATTTATGAACGAGTTTGCAGCTAAACATCACAAGATTTAGTCCGCACTCACCCTATAGCGCATAAGTTTTAAGCTGTTATACGCAAAAAGCGAATGCACATATGCATTCGCTTTTTTGTTGGCTGGATTTGGTTAGGCACTTTTACCGAGCAAGCCTGTGAGCCGGCGCGCATAACAGACCAATATACTTAGCAATCTATTGGGTAAGTTTTATCGTATTGTTTATCATGATTAAAAATTGATATTTTGATTTTTACCATAAGATAAATTACCAGGAAACCACTGATGGATTTAGCCAAGCTTTCGCGTATTAGTATGAAGCACTTAATCACTTTACACGTGATGCTCGATACTCTGAGCGTTACCGCCAGCGCCGAACGTTTATGCTTAAGCCCTTCATCGGTCAGTAAAACCTTAAGTCAGCTTCGAGACAGTTTGAATGATGAACTGTTTTACCGTAATGGTAATTCACTGGTTGCAACACCTTTAGCCAAACGATTAGGCCCAAGCGTGCAACAAATGATCAATGATATGAATCAGATCATAAGTCAAGATGCGTTTACCCCAATAAACTATGAGGGGCGTTTTTCGCTTGCAATGCGTGAAAGCACCTTTGAACTGCTGGCCGCCAAACTCAGCGCCCATATTTTGAGTTTGGCGCCCCATATTCATCTCGATATTTACAGCAAAGACAATATTGGTTTTGATGGACTCATTAATGGCTCGTTAGACTTTGTACTGTTACCCCATGATTTGAGTCAGCCTAATCCTTCGCAAGATGATCTAGTGTGGGAAACCTTGTTCAGTGATGAAATGATTTGCTTAATGAATGCATCCCATCCCTTGGCCAAACAATCGCATATCAGCTTTGATGACTACCTAAGCTACAGCCATATAGGCATCACAGATACGGATCTGAGTACACCTTATTTTGATATTTTACTCGCTCAGCAATCTAAAAAACGTGCCGTCCCCATTTCAGTGCCAGACTTTGGCAGCGCGGCGTTAATGTGTCACAACAGTGAACTGCTGTTTACCTGCTCGCGCCGCTGGGCATCCATCGCGAGCCAAGCCAAAGGCTTAACAGTGAAACCGTTACCCATCGAATATGGAAAAGTGGCTTATAGCCTCGTATGGCATAAACAAAGTATCAAGGATCCCGCGCTACGCTGGCTGTACGAGCAGATCCTGCTTTGTAGCCGTTAAAGGTAGATGGACGGTAACACGATATTTGTTAAGCCTCGCTGGGCAAGGGAGGCTGCTAAGGCTTCAATATCGGTTTGAGTGCAACTTGGCCATGTTAACGCCTCATCAACCACACCATGGTGGTGAAAGGCGTTTAATTTCACCCGCGTATCGGCACCGAGTGTCAGTAAATAGCAAGATAGCGCGTCTATCTCCTGTTCAAAATCCGTAATACCTGGAATATGCAGCAATCTTACTTCATACAGTTTTTGCTGCTGCGCCAAAAGTTGAATGGATTTGAACACCGCATGGTTATCTCGCCCGGTAATGTATCTATGGGAATCTCGTTGCCATGCTTTAAGATCCACCATAGCGCCGTCTAAAAAGGGCAGCAGTTTATGCCAGCCAGTGAGGCTCAAACTGCCATTGGTATCAAGCATACAGGTTAACTGTGATAACGACGTTGAGGCCTTAATCGCTTTAAATAATTCAATAATAAATGGCAGTTGTAGACTTGCTTCGCCGCCGCTCACCGTAATGCCATTAATAAATTGACGCTGATGGTGAAGAATCGCCAAGATTTCTTCCACAGTGTGTCGGGTGACTTTGGGATTGGCTTGTTTTGGACACACAGCAAGACAAGTATCGCACTGGCTACAACGGTCTTTATCCCAATGGATCTGATGCTTATTGTTAGCGTTTATCAATGTCAGCGCCTTGTCAGGGCAGGTGGCGATGCAATCGCCACAGCCATCGCATAAGCCGATGGTATGTGGGTTATGGCAGTTTTTACATTGATAGTTGCAGCCCTGCAAGAATAACACGAGCCTGCTGCCAGGCCCGTCGACGCAGGAAAACGGCAATAGTTGGCTGACAATTGCCTGCTTATTTATGGCCGATTTAGTTAACAACACAGCGGGAGTGCTCATGGGCAATAACGCGTGCTTGGCGTTGCAATATGCCGGTATTTTGTGCTGCTTCAGCCCCTAAACCCGTGGTATTAAGGCGCGAACCGCATTGTTTAAATGCTTCAATATCAGAGCGTTTTACCATATAGCCAGTGACGCGCATTAAATCGTTAGAGGCCACATTGGCGGTAAATTCCCTAAAGCCTAACTCCAGTGCCGCTTTACACAGTTGGAACATGGCTTGAGGATTGGATTTGATGGTTTCATCGATAGTCAAAATATCGCTGATCCCCGCCGTATAATACTGGTGATGCTGCGCGAGGGCTTGAATATGGGCGATGGGGTTGGGTTCTGTGCCATAGGGAATGCGAACGCCAGGCGTCACGTTTTTATCGAGACTAATACCGCCCTGTGAATGCAGCAGCGCTCGTCCATGGTAGCCATAGGTGACGGGCGTGGATTTTAATATGGTATCGAGGGCGGCAGAAATACGGTAGCCAAGTTGGTTTGCATCCATGCTATGGCCATAACCTGTGGGTTTGTTTGATTGAGATGATTTGTCTGTCTCACTTGTCATCTGAGCTTGCAGAATATTCACCGCTTCAGCCATACCGTAAATACCAAACATGGGGGCAAAGCGCGATTCATCAATCAATTGTTCTTTAACTAAAAAGCTATCAAAGAAGTGCGACTCTTGATGTAAAAATGCTGAGCGCGCCTCGATAAGTTCGAAGGTGAGTGAGCAGTAATAGGGCAAGACACGCTCAAAAAAGTCATTGATTGATGTGGCCTTTAATGCCACTTCTTTCAGATTGAGTCTAACCAAGGTATTAGCGCCGCCTGCTAATGGTAAGGCATTGTAGCAACTCACAATACCAAAGCCGCGCTTGTCAAATGCACTGGCATGCAGAGGATAGTTGGCGATATGCGGTTTACTGCACTGACAAATATTGGTGGCCGCAATTTGCAATAATTCATCCGGCGTGACGGCAGGGTCATACATAAAGGTCAAATTGGGGGCAACTTGTTTGAGTTCGGCATCAATGCGCAGTAGGGTGCGGCAAACAATATTGTCTGTTGGGCCAATATTGACGTGCATAAAGGCGTCGGGCAGGGTTCTGTCGAGCATTATCCAGAACAGCTTTAGTTTACGATAAAGGACATCCGCATCCATTCCTTCAACGAAAGGCATCAAAATGTCGTCCAACTGACCTAAATACACGGGGATATTGGTCACCGATGGCACATGGTGATACAGAATCGTTAAGGCATTGAGGGCTTCATCTAAATTTTGCGCGGGAACAAGCTCTAAATATTCAGAGCCTTGCTCAAGATAGCGGACATAATCTGGCAATACATAGCGCGGTTTAAACGGTGTATGGCCTTCAAACATATCGCAGATCACGCCGTCTTTCATCGCTGTTTTTACTTCATCTGATATTGGCATGTAGGGCAAACTCGCCTCCGCCTCCAACGCTAAATAGTTAGATTTTTGCTTAGGTGAAAGCTGCGGACTGGTGACGATTTGCATTAATTTATCTTGTAATAACATGGCGGAATATCCACAAGTTCAATAATGACGATTAATCTACTGGGCGGCTTTGGCTTTAAAAAGTGAAAATTGCCGTAGCCCCGATTGATAAAATGGAAATCCGCTGACCGAGATCACAACGTGCGGTTTATTGTGATAAGACCGTGGAGTCAACATCATTCAAATAGGGTTTTACGATTGAAAATAAATGCTTAAACGGTGAGGATGGCGTGGCTTATGAGGTTTTTTGGGGAGAAACGAAAAGGAAGACTCGTCAATCCAAACTAAATAGACGAGTGTAATATTGACAAGCGGTAGAGCAACTCTGCTGCATCCTAAATCGAGAATACAGCAGAGTATGCTGTGTAGAAAAAATACTAAAGCGCTTGTATTTAAAGCACTTTGGCAATCGACTTGGCTAAGTAATCCACATTGTCTTCGCTAATGCCTGCAATGCTAATACGGCTCGAACCCACCATATAAATGCTGAATTCTTTCTGTAAACGTGCCACTTGCTCAGGATTAACTCCTAGGAAAGAGAACATACCTTTTTGGCGAGCGATAAAGCCAAAGTCACGCTCAACGCCATTGGCCTTAAGTTTTTCCACTAAAATCGCGCGGTTACCGTTGATACGGTCGCGCATCACTTTGAGCTCATCAAGCCATTCTTGGGTTAATTCTTTTGATCCTAAAATCGTCTCAACAATCGCCGCGCCGTGGGCTGGCGGCATGGAGTAGAGGCAGCGAACCACATAAAGCAGTACAGATTGCGCGATATTGGCGGTATTGGCATCTTTGGCAACCACAGAGCATGAACCGATACGCTCACGGTAAAGACCGAAGTTTTTCGAGCATGAACTACACAGGATCATATTATCAACGGCTGCAGCCATTTTACGCACGCCGTAGGCATCAATATCAACACCATCGCCAAAACCTTGGTAGGCCATGTCGATAAGCGGGGTAAAACCTTGCTCCTTGGTGAGGGCAACCACTTTGTCCCATTGCTCAGTGGTTAAATCCATCCCACTTGGGTTATGGCAACAGGCGTGAAATAACACCACATCATCAGGACTCACTTGCGATAATGCAGCAAGCATCTCATCAAATTTCAATGATTTACTATCGTAGTCATAATAGGGATAAGTTTTTACTGTAATCCCAGCAGCTTCGAATAAACCGGTATGGTTAGCCCATGTTGGATCGCTGACCCACAATACCGCATTAGGATTGCAACGTTTAATAAAGTCACCCGCAACACGCAGGGCGCCCGTACCACCTGGTGTGGAAACTGTACGAATACGGTTAGCGATAATCGCGCTATGATCACTGCCAAAGGCTAATTGTGTCATCAGGGTATTAAACTGAGGCGAACCGGTTGGACCGATATAGACCTTTGTCGTCTCCGTTTCTAAACGAAATTTCTCGGCTTTTTTTACACAATTGAGAATGGGGGTGTTTCCCGCGGGGTCTTTATAAACACCGACACCTAAGTCTACTTTCTGTGGATGTGTGTCTTCGCGGTACTGGGTCAACAAGCCGAGGATCGGATCCGCAGGCATTGCGATGAGTGAGTTAAACATAGCTCCATCTACCTTTCTAGTTATTAAGCGACAGCATGAATCACATAGGATGTGCGTGATTTATCGATTGAAACCTAGGATAACGTGAATAGATGAAAACTTTAAAGTAAAAATGGTGTTTAGAGACCAATTAGTCTGGCAAAAAAGCCTGCCGAAAAAGCGTTTAGATCACAATTTCACCCATTATATTTAGTATTTTTGTTATTTTTAGGCTGACTTGAGTAAATTTCCGGTTTCAAAAGCCATTTTTTAGTAAAAAACGGTTGAATCCTGCGTCACTATCGGTAAATTTATAACGACGAAGCACCAACAAGGTCCCCAATCTCCTTTTATTAGTAACGTAAACTTGACGTCCTGTAGCGTGAAGTTGCCATTAGCCTATTCAGTTCGCGTGATGACATCAATCACGCCCAAAGAGAAAGAAGATTTATTCATGAAGCAATTACGTCTTGAACCTGTTGTGCAAGTCCGCGGTGAGATCAATATTCCCGGCTCAAAAAGTATTTCAAACCGCGCTTTATTATTGGCGACCTTAGCCAAAGGCACCACCACGCTCACCAATCTGCTCGACTCCGATGATATTCGCCACATGTTGGCGTCTTTAAAGCAATTGGGGGTTGAATACCGTTTATCGCAAAACAACACTGTCTGTGAACTCATAGGGTTAGGTGGGACGATTTCGGCAGATAGCGCGCAAACGCTGTTTTTAGGCAATGCGGGGACGGCAATGCGGCCATTATGCGCAGCGCTGACCTTGGGGCGAGGCGAATTTACCTTAACCGGCGAGCCGCGCATGGAAGAGCGTCCTATCGGTGACTTAGTCGATGCCTTAAGGCAACTTGGTGCCAATGTTGTGTATTTAAAAAATGACGGTTTCCCGCCTCTAACCATTAATGCGACAGGTCTTAATGGTGGTGATGTGGAAATTGCCGGCGATCTGTCTAGCCAATTCTTAACGGCGTTGTTAATGGTTGCGCCCCTTGCGAAGGGTAGCGTGAATATTCATGTTAAGGGAGAACTGGTTTCTAAACCTTATATCGACATTACCTTAGCCTTGATGGCGCAGTTTGGCGTTCAGGTGATTAATCATGACTATGCCCGCTTTGAAATCCCAGCCGGGCAGCAGTATGTGTCTCCAGGTAAAGTGTTAGTGGAAGGGGATGCATCTTCTGCATCTTACTTTTTAGCTGCGGGAGCCATTAAGGGCGGTGAAGTAAAAGTCACTGGCGTTGGCCGTTTAAGCATTCAGGGCGATGTGAAATTTGCCGATGTGCTGGAAAAAATGGGCGCCGATATTGAGTGGGGCGATGATTACATTATTGCGCGTGGCGCGCCGTTAACCGCGGTTGATTTAGACATGAATCATATTCCCGATGCGGCAATGACCATTGCCACCGCGGCCTTGTTTGCTAAGGGCACGACCACCATTCGCAATATCTATAACTGGCGCATTAAAGAGACCGACCGATTAGCTGCGATGGCCACAGAGCTGCGTAAAGTGGGAGCGTTAGTGGAAGAGGGGCATGATTATATTCAAATCACGCCGCCAGCAGTACTGAATACCGCAGAGATTGACACTTATAACGATCACCGCATGGCCATGTGCTTCTCCATGCTGGCCTTTGCCGATTGCGGGATCACTATTAACGATCCTGACTGCACCTCGAAAACCTTCCCTGACTATTTTGCTCAATTTGCCAGTCTGAAGGCCTAACGTTTTCAGCTAACAGATTGACTTCTGACCATATCAAACAAAAGAAGCCGCATTTGAGCGGCTTCTAAACTTCATAAAAAATCCACGGATTTTATTTGTATATTATTGTACAATGCGGCGCGCTCATTTTCGGGGCTCTACTTATGAACTCACGGATGATGATTATTTTTTGCGGAGGAATGTATGTCTGAACGGGCTCCTGTAGTCACAATCGACGGCCCAAGTGGTGCTGGTAAAGGGACAATTAGCCAATTATTGGCTAAGCATCTAGGTTGGCAACTGCTTGATAGTGGTGCAATTTATCGAGTACTTGCACTAGCTGCCATTCATCACGACGTAGAATTGGAAAATGAAGAGTCCATCACCTTGCTAGCTTCACACCTCGATGTGAAATTTTTAACGGGCAATGAGAAAGACCCCGTTCAAGTGATCTTAGAAGGTGAAGACGTCACCACAGCGATACGTACCCAAGAATGTTCAAATGCTGCCTCTAAAGTGGCGGCGTTTCCCCGTGTTAGGGAAGCCTTATTGCGTCGCCAACGAGCCTTTAGAACGGCACCGGGATTGATCGCCGATGGCCGCGATATGGGGACGGTAGTTTTCCCAACAGCATCGGCTAAATTATATTTAACGGCATCTGCACAAGAGCGGGCTCAAAGACGCTATAATCAGTTGCAGGACAAGGGCTTCGATGTTAATATCGAGCGCCTTTTAGCTGAAATTATCGAACGTGATGACCGCGATATGAATCGTCCTGTGGCACCATTGGTCCCAGCCGAGGATGCGCTCGTTATCGATACAAGCGATAAAGGTATTGATGAAGTACTGGAGCTTGCGCTCAACTTTATCAAGCAAAAATTATCCAGCACTAACTAAAATTATTGCTCGGGTAGGTATTCGTATTAAGGATGATACGGATAATTTGACTGACTCCACGTCTAGGATTGACTGTGGTTTATTACATTAAAGTAACTTAAACATGACTGAATCTTTTGCTGATCTATTTGAACAATCCCTTCAAACTCTGGAATTCCGTCCAGGCTCTATCGTTCGTGGTACTGTAGTTGCTATCGAAAACGGTATGGTTCTGGTTGATGCAGGTCTGAAGTCTGAAAGCCCAATCCCAGCTGAACAATTCAAAAACGCTCAAGGTGTTTTAGAAATCGCTGTTGGTGATGAAGTTGACGTAGCTCTTGACTCTGTTGAAGACGGCTTCGGTGAGACTCAACTGTCTCGCGAAAAAGCGAAACGTCACGAAGCTTGGATCGTTCTGGAAAAAGCTTACGAAGATGCTGAAACTGTAATCGGTATCATCAATGGTAAAGTGAAAGGCGGTTTCACTGTTGAATTAAACGGTATCCGTGCCTTCTTACCAGGTTCTCTAGTTGACGTGCGCCCAGTTCGCGACACCGCTCACTTAGAGTACAAAGAATTAGAATTCAAAGTTATCAAACTAGACCAGAAGCGTAACAACGTTGTTGTTTCTCGTCGTGCAGTTATCGAATCAGAAAGCAGCGCTGAGCGTGATGCACTGTTAGAAAACCTGCAAGAAGGTCAAGCAGTTAAAGGTATCGTTAAGAACCTGACTGACTACGGTGCATTCGTAGATTTAGGTGGCGTTGACGGTCTGTTACATATCACTGATATGGCATGGAAACGCGTTAAGCACCCATCTGAAATCGTCAACGTTGGTGACGAAATCAACGTTAAAGTACTGAAGTACGATCGTGAGCGCACTCGTGTGTCTCTAGGTCTGAAACAACTTGGCGAAGATCCATGGTTAGAAATCAGCAAGCGCTACCCAGAAAACACTAAGTTAACTGGTCGCGTAACTAACCTGACTGACTACGGTTGTTTCGTTGAAATCGAAGAAGGCGTTGAAGGTTTAGTTCACGTTTCTGAAATGGATTGGACTAACAAGAACATCCACCCATCTAAAGTGGTTAACTTAGGTGATGAAGTTGAAGTTCTGGTTCTGGACATCGATGAAGAGCGTCGTCGTATTTCTCTAGGTCTGAAGCAATGTAAGACCAACCCATGGGATGACTTCGCAACTCGTTACAACAAAGGCGACAAGGTTTCTGGTAAGATCAAGTCAATCACTGACTTCGGTATCTTCATCGGTCTTGACGGCGGTATCGATGGTTTAGTTCACTTGTCTGACATTTCTTGGAACGGCACTGGTGAAGACGCAGTATCTGAGTACAAGAAAGGCGACGAAATCCACGCAGTGGTTCTGTCTGTTGACCCAGAGCGTGAGCGTATCAGCTTAGGTGTTAAACAAACTGAAGACGACCCATTCAACGCTTACTTAGCTGACAAGAAGAAAGGTACTATCGTACACGGTACTGTTTCTGCTGTTGATGCTAAAGGTGTGACTGTTGAACTGGCTGACACTGTTGAAGGTTACATCCGTGTAGCTGACATCAGCCGTGAGCGCATCGAAGATGCATCTACTGTTTACTCAGTAGGTGACGCAATCGAAGCTAAGTTCATGGGTGTTGACCGTAAGAACCGTTCTATCAGCCTGTCAATCAAAGCGAAAGACGAAGCTGAAGAAAAAGAAGTAATGGCGACCTTGAATAAACAAGAAGACGCTGTTATTAGTAATGCAATGGCTGAAGCGTTTAAAGCAGCTCGCAAATAATCGCCTGTTGTATGGGGAGATTTTCTCCCCATTAGGTGACTGTGTTTGGCTTGATAATAGGGGATAGCTAGGATGACAAAATCCGAACTGATCGAAAAACTCGCCACCAGGCAGTCGCAGCTGTCGGCGAAAGAGGTAGAAGGCGCAATCAAAGAGATGTTGGAGCAAATGGCATCAACATTAGAAAGCGGTGATCGTATTGAGATCCGTGGCTTTGGTAGTTTCTCGCTTCATTATCGTGCGCCGCGTACTGGCCGCAATCCAAAGACGGGTTCATCCGTCGAATTGGAAGGCAAATACGTCCCGCACTTTAAGCCAGGCAAAGAACTGCGCGAACGCGTTGACGCTGTCAATGTTTAATTGACCGCATTGCAAAAAGCCTCCGCAAGGGGGCTTTTTTATATCTAATGTAAGGCAAAGCTGGTCAGCTCAGTAAATTTCTTGGATAATCAGAAAATTGAAAGGCGTTTAAGGGAGTGCGACGTGAAATCTTTTGTAGCGACAGTCCTAGTGGCACTGTTATTTATAGTGGCTTTGATTTTTGGCGCACGTAATGAACAAGTCGTGACAATCAGCTACTTTGTGGCACAAGGGGAGTACCGTTTACCCGTTGTGTTAGCGATTGTTTTCTTTGCAGGCTTTATGCTTAGTTGGCTGGTAGCGAGCTATTATATTGTTAAACTTAAATTGGCTTTAGCGGCAACGAAAAAGAAATTAACGGTTCAAACTGCTAAAAAACCTCAAGGTGTAGACGCCTAATATGCTTGAGATCCTCTTCCTGTTGCTTCCTATTGCTGCCGGTTACGGTTGGTATATGGGGCGGCGGAGCATAAGGCAAAATCAGAGCAATCAGCGTAAACAATTAAGTCGTGATTACTTCACCGGCTTAAATTACTTATTGTCTAACGAGTCGGACAAAGCGGTCGACTTGTTCATCAGTATGCTTGATGTAGACGATGAAACCATCGACACCCATCTTTCCCTCGGTTCCTTATTCCGTAAGCGTGGTGAGGTTGACCGCTCGATTCGTATCCATCAAAACTTAATTGCCCGTCCTACGCTCACCAATGAGCAGCGCGATATCGCCATGATGGAGCTGGGCAAAGACTATCTTGCCGCGGGATTTTACGACCGTGCTGAAGAAATTTTTCTGAATTTGGTGAGTCAAGATGATCATAGCGAAGAGTCTGAAACTCAGCTGATTGCGATTTACCAAGTGATAAAGGAATGGCAAAAAGCCATCGATATCACCAAACGTTTAAGCCGTAAACGTCAACTCGTACTCAAACCGATAACAGCGCATTTTTATTGCCAACTTGCCGATGAAACCAGTGATGATGCTGAGAAGGTCAAGCTACTGCAACAAGCCTTAAAACAAGATCCCAAATGTGGCCGAGCCTTATTGACTCTTGCCAAGAAATTTCTCGATGCGAAGGATTACAGTCAGTGTAAATCCATGCTGATAGCATTAAAAAAGGCCGATATTGAGCTTTTTGCTGATGCACTGCCGACGGCTAAAGAAGTATATCGCGATACTCAAGATAAAGAGGGCTATCAAGAGTTATTAGCTGGCGCTATGGCTGAAGGTGCTGGCGCATCCGTAGTGGTGGCGCTTGCCCAACATATGATAAGCCTTGATGAGATTAAAGCTGCTGAAAACATGGTGCTCGATGCGCTTTATCGCCATCCGACCATGAAGGGTTTTCAGCACTTAATGCAAATGCATCTACGCCAAGCAGAAGAAGGGCAAGCTAAACAAAGTTTGACAATGCTTGAGCAACTTGTTGAACAACAAATTAAATTCCGGCCAAGCTACCGCTGTAAAGAATGTGGTTTCCCATCCCATACACTATATTGGCATTGTCCTTCTTGCAAAAAGTGGGGCACCATTAAACGGATCAGAGGCTTGGACGGTGAATAACTTTTTTAAATATCTAGTTAGTGTAACCCTGTTGGAGAGATGATGACGACTAAACCTATCCTCGTAGCGCTTGATTACGATAATAAAAACCACGCTTTACAATTGATAGATCAACTCGATCCCAACATGTGTCGCCTGAAAGTTGGCAAAGAAATGTTTACCCTGTTCGGCCCGCAATTGGTTAAAGATATCCATGACCGTGGCTTCGATCTTTTCCTCGACTTAAAATTTCACGATATTCCTAATACGGTTGCGAAAGCGGTTGCTGCTGCAGCGGAACTTGGTGTGTGGATGACGAATGTCCATGCCAGTGGCGGCTTAGCGATGATGGAAGCGGCGAAAAAGGCTTTGCAGCCTTACGGTAACGAGGCGCCAATGCTGATTGCTGTGACGGTATTAACCTCTATGAGCGATGACGATCTGAAGCTCATCGGCATTGATGTGCCAGCATTTGAGCATGTTCAGCGTTTAGCTAAATTGACTAAACAGGCCGGACTTGATGGTGTTGTCTGTTCAGCCCAAGAAGCGAGCGTGCTTAAGTCTTTATTAGGTCAAGATTTTAAACTTATTACACCCGGCATTCGCCCTGTGGGTAGTGAGGTTGGCGACCAACACCGTGTGATGACGCCGCCTGAGGCGCTTGCTGCCGGTTCTGATTATTTAGTGATTGGTCGTCCGATCACTAAGGCGACAGATCCTCTGGCTGCGCTGCAGGCGATTCACCAATCTTTGCTTTAGTATACTGAACAGCACACTATTTAGCTGTTAAGGTTCGTATTCGCGACAAACTTTAACCGTTCACGGAGAACGTCCATGCTCAATACTACGATGTTTAATTATCAGGGTAAGAATGTTGTCGTTGTCGGTGGTACCAGTGGTATAAACCTCGCAATTGCCATTGCGTTTGCCCATGCGGGAGCCAATGTGGCGGTGGCGAGTCGCAGCCAAGATAAAGTCGATGCTGCGGTGTTACAGCTCAAACAGGCGAATCCAGATGGGATCCATCTTGGGGTGAGTTTTGATGTAAGGGATTTAGCCGCAGTAGAACAGGGCTTTGAAACCATCGCCTCAGAATTTGGTTTTATTGATGTATTGGTGAGCGGCGCTGCGGGCAATTTTCCAGCAACTGCCGCTAAGCTTTCGGCGAATGGTTTTAAAGCCGTAATGGATATTGATTTATTGGGCAGTTTCCAAGTACTGAAAACAGCTTATCCTTTACTGCGTCGCCCACAGGGGAATATTATTCAAATTTCTGCGCCACAGGCATCGATTGCGATGCCAATGCAGGCCCATGTTTGTGCGGCAAAAGCGGGGGTTGACATGCTGACGCGAACCTTAGCTATTGAATGGGGCTGTGAAGGCATTCGAATTAACTCCATTATTCCAGGCCCGATTACAGGCACCGAAGGCTTTAATCGTTTAGCGCCGAGCGCTGCACTACAGCAACAAGTGGCGCAATCGGTACCGTTAAAACGCAATGGGGAAGGGCAAGATATTGCCAACGCAGCGTTATTTTTAGGCTCTGAGCTGGCATCCTATATCACGGGTGTTGTACTTCCCGTCGATGGAGGTTGGTCACTGGGCGGTGCCAGTATCGCGATGACTGCCTTAGGTGAATTAGCAAGCAAAGGGCAGTAACTAAATAGTTATAACTCATTTATTTAATAGAAAATCGGGTGAAAATCCATGGCGAATGCATTACAAGAGCAGCTACTGAAAGCTGGACTTGCCAGTAAACAAAAAGTGCGTGATGTAAAAACGCAAAAGCGTCGCGATAAAAAGGCGCGGGTTGACGACGGCTCAAGCGCGTTAAAACTTGAGATTGCCGAGCAAAAACGCTTACAAGCTGAAAAAGACAAAGCCCTCAATGAACAACGCTTTGCAGAGGCAACGGCCCGAGGACAAGTGCGTGGATTAGTGAGTGAGTTCACGCAATTTGCTATCAAGATCCCAAGTCATGCCGAGATCAAATTCAACTATACGCTCGACAATAAAATTTACTCTGTCTATATCGATGAGAAAATTCAATCCGAATTGCTTAAAGGCCAATTAGGGATTGTTCGATACGAAGATAAGAGCTACCTCGTCCCCCACAAGCTTGCCGAACGCGTGAATCTATTGGTGCCACAATGGTGCGGCTATTTGTGGCAACAGGATGCGGGCAAGGTCGTAGAAGTCGAAGATGATCCTTATGCTGATTATGCGATCCCTGACGATTTAATGTGGTAATCAATACGTTAATCGTGAGCTAAGCCGACGACAACCTAGTTTACTTCTCGCTACACTATAACCCTTAAGGTCACTTAAGGGTTTTTTATTGCCTGTTCTTCACTCTGTTATGTTGCGTAGATTAGTGCTTAGCATCAAAGTGAATTTGTAATGAGATTGTTTTCTGTATAGAACTGGTATAAATTAAAACAACTGTTTAAATCCTACGTTTAAGAGTCTCCCAATGAATCCTTACCAAGCCCCGTTAGCAGATATGCGTTTCTTACTGGAACAGGTTTTTGATGCCCCAAATACGTGGTCACAATTACCTGAGATTGCAGAAATGGTTGATATGGATACGGCCAATGCAATCCTTGAAGAAGCGGCAAAAATCAGTGCTGAATTAATCCATCCGCTAAACCGTGCTGGTGATGAGCAAGGCGTTTTACACCAAGATAATGGTGTGATTACCCCCGAGGGGTATAAAGCCGTATATAAGCAATATTCTGAAGGTGGTTGGGTAGGCCTATGTGGTGAGCCTGAGTTTGGTGGTATGGGCATGCCCAAAATGCTTGGTGTATTAGTGGATGAAATGGCCTACAGTGCCTGCAACGCGTTTACGCTTTATGGCTCATTAACCGCGGGGGCAGCTTTGTGTATCAATGCCCACGGTAGCGAAGCATTAAAACAAGCTTATTTACCCAAGTTATATTCTGGTGAATGGGCTGGAGCGATGGATATGACAGAGCCACAAGCTGGCTCTGATCTGCGTAATATTCGCACTCGCGCTATTCCATTGGAGGACGGCAGTTATGCGATTAGTGGCAGCAAAATTTTTATTACTGGTGGCGATCACGATCTCACTGAAAACGTCATTCACTTAGTGCTGGCAAAATTACCAGAAAGCAAAGGTATTTCACTGTTCCTCGTACCCAAAATCACGGTTAATGATGATGGCAGCTTAGGTGAGGCTAACGGTGTTAGCGTGGGGTCAATCGAGCACAAGATGGGCCTTAAAGGCTCAGCAACCTGTGTGATGAATTTTGATGAAGCAAAGGGTTATCTGATTGGCCAGCCTAATCGTGGCTTGGTTTGTATGTTCACCATGATGAACTACGAACGTTTAGCTATTGGTATTCAAGGGCTTGGCAGCGCACAAGCCGCATATCAAATGGCCGCCGATTATGCTAAAGAGCGCAATCAAGGCGTTGCTGCCGGTGGCTCACCCACGGGGAGCGATTCTGATCCTATTATCGTCCATGGCGATGTGCGCCGTATGCTACTGACAATCCGCGCGATGACAGAAGCGGGACGTGCCTTATCCATATTTACCGGCAAACAGCTCGATTTGGCGAAATATGCTCAAGATGAGGTTAAAGCTAAAGCTGCACGCTATGTGGGGTTATTAACTCCCGTTGCTAAAGCGTTTTTAACTGACCGTGGTTTAGACGCGACTATCATGGCGCAGCAAGTCTTTGGTGGACATGGTTATATTCGTGAAACAGGCATTGAGCAATTGGTACGTGATACCCGCATTGCGCAAATCTATGAAGGCACAAATGGTATTCAAGCCATTGACTTTCTAGGTCGAAAAGTCACTGGCGACAACTTAGCGACGCTAAAAGAGTTTGTGGCCGAATTAAAAGCACAAATGCGTGAATTTACACAGGTCGACGGTGTAAAAGTTGCCGCCGTTTGTGCTCGTTTAGATGCTTTAGTCCATGTGGCCGAATCGATCAATGAGCAAAAACTGACTCAACCTGCGTTAATCAATGCTTGTGCAGTCGACTTTTTAGATGCCTTTGGTTACAGCTTATATGGTTTTTATTGGCTAGCCATGTTGGATAAGGTCCCTAGCGCAGAGGATAAAAACTTTGCCGAGCAAAAAGCTTACCTCGCTAAATTCTATTTTGATAAGTTATTGCCTAAGGCCGATTATCATTTAGCGCAAGTGCGTGCGGGTGATGCCAGTACTATGGCAATGCCAGCAGAATTATTCTAAGTTTGGGTTGGTGAGATAAATGATGTAAAAAGCACTGATTTATCAGTGCTTTTTAGTTTTGTCAGTCAATTAATTTAACCGTGTTGAGTTCTTTAGTCGATGTTTGGTTTGTTTGTGCCTGTTGTTCAACTGTAGTTATGAGACGAGTCAAAAAGTCAGCGCTAAACGCAGGCGTGCGTTGTTTTTTCGTTTCAGGACTAATGCCATTCTCAAGCACCACAAATAAGATATCCCGCTGTGGTATTCGAATAAAACCAGCTAAATTGGCAACCCCTTGCATTGAACCTGTCTTGGCAAAAACACGGTTTTTGAGCGGTGGTTGAGTGTAACCCAGTCGATATTTTAGCGTACCGCTGACTCCCGCCTCGGGCAAACTGTCAATCAGGCTGTGAAAGCGGGCATCTTGATAAATTAGTGTAAGCACATTGGCTAATTGCCTTGCGCTCAATAAGTTATAACGAGAAAGCCCTGAACCATCGACGATATTGGCGTGGGTTAAATCGACTCCCAAATCGCTAAGGATATGGCGCATGGCCGCCGCACCATTGGTAAAGTTTCCTTGGGTTTGGTAATAGCGTTGTCCGACTAACTTAAACAGGCTGTCGGCGATCAGATTATCCGACTTAAGCAACATAGTCTTTAACAACTCCGGCAAAGGCGCACTACTGTGACTGGCGATAAGTTTTGCCTTTGAAGGTATTGCGTTGCCAATTTTAACTTTACCCGAGAGCGACATTTCCCCCTTGAGTGTGGCCGTTAACGTATCCATGGCGAATTTTTCAGGATCGGTTATTGCAATAGCGAGGGGAATAGCCTCACTGCCCGGATAACATCCCCGAAGGTGATATTGATTTTGCCCAAGTCGCACTAAATCGAGCTGACAAAAATCATGGCTAGCTTTGGGAGAGAATATCGCGTCACTGCTGACCTTTACCCCAAAACTAGATACCCTTAATTTGACCTCAGAGGAATGCTTGTTCGAGCTTGGAACGAATTGCCCATAAACACAGTTTTGATTGATGATGTAACTCGACACTGGCGCCGCAAAACAA
This sequence comes from Shewanella xiamenensis, assembly GCF_014647135.1. GTDB lineage: Bacteria > Pseudomonadota > Gammaproteobacteria > Enterobacterales > Shewanellaceae > Shewanella > Shewanella xiamenensis. The sequence goes on along the minus strand of NZ_BMOP01000005.1, from coordinate 45,009 downwards.
ATGCCGAGGTCGTCCCACACCCAGCCAGGAGCTTGTAATTGCTCTTGTTTATCACCGATAAGATAAAGATGCCCGTCAATACTGTTGATGCCCTGTTTTTGTAGGTGGGCAAACAAGGCCTTAAGATCGTCTTGAGTGAGGGTAGGATCGCCACTAAAGCGCAGATAGACACTTCCCGCAATATGGCCTTGGCGAATAGGGGCATCGCTCCACAGCTCAGTCACATAACGAAAATCGGCCCCAAGGTTGGCCAATGCTGTGACGGCAGTAAGGACCTTTTGTGTGCTTGCGGGGATAAACAAGGTATCAGCTTGCTGGCTATAAAGCTGTTTACTGTTCGCCATATCCAGTGCCAGCAGCGCAATTTGCGAGTGACGTGGTGCAATATCATTAATTTGTTGACTCAAGATCGCATGTTGAATATCTGCAGTCGTAGCCCACAGCTGATGTGGTAATAGGGCTGTTGCTACTACCGTTAGCAATATGCCTGCCGAACGCTGTAAATTGAATAATGGGGAGAACGTTTCCATGTCTGTTGTATGTTTACTCTCTTAATTAGCGGTCATGACTGCCATCATCTTTTTCCATCAGACGATACAACCTTAGGGTAACAAATAAAACCAAGCCAATAAAAAGTGGCAAAATGAGTAATCCAAGTTGCGCTTTAAAATGAAAAATGCCCCACGCTAAAGCTAAAGTCAGTGCGAGGGTTAACAGGATTTTTTTATTCATAGAGTTTTAGAGTGTTGACTGGTGACGTTTTAGTTTACGCTAAAACACGCAAAACGGGCATGCTTGCATTAGGAGCAACCCATATTTTGTGATTAAACTACCATTTTGGGCACCCTATGTAGATAAGCAAAATGAGCAACCGATAAAGAGTGCAAGCGTATTTGGTTAGTCGTTGAAGTCGGCTTGTCTGCTCGTATATATTTAGGCTGAACCGACGTAATTTTACACTTATTATTGCCAATGACTTGTTTCAGCTCAAATTACCAGCAAAATAGGCGTTACGCCGCGCTCTTTTCATCGAAAAGTCTTGCCGAGTTGCAGTGAAGTCGGTAATTTCTACCCCTTACGATTTTAGGATCTTAGGTAACCACTAAAACCATGCCTCATATTAGTATGCGCGGCTTACCCCAGGCAGTCGTTGCAGAGCTTAGCCAAACATTACTGCAGTCTTTGGCGGCTATATGTAAAGGTAAAGCAGAGAGTTTTACATTAGATTGGATCCCCAGCATCAGTTACCGTAATGGTAGAATTGATCAGCGTTTTGTCCAAATCGAATTGCTTTGGTTTCCGGTAGACCCTGATATTCATCTTAAAGTAGAACAAACAATCAGGCTGGCAGTGACAGAAGCCTACCCAGAATTAACACAGATTGCTGTGATGTTTTTGTCACTGACCCCAAGCGCTTCCTATCGGGGTGGTCAGCATGTTTAAAGGAGGATGCCTTGCTAGATAAGCTTGGTGGAATAGCCGTTCAACCCGAGGCTTTAACGTGGTTGCTTACGCCATGCCGATTTAAGGCAGAGTTACTTACTCGCATCGAAAATGCCAAGAACAGCATTTACATCGCTGCACTCTATTTAGAAGATGATGAAGCAGGGCGGGAGATTTTACAGGCCTTGATGACGGCGAAGGCTAAAAATCCTGCGTTAGATATCAAAATTTTGGTCGATTTTCACCGTGCTAGACGTGGCTTGATTGGCCATAAGGGTGATAGCGGTAATTATTTGATGTACCGCAAAGTGATGGCTGAAGCTGAATATCCAATCGAGATTATGGGCGTACCAGTCAAATCCCGTGAATTTATGGGTGTATTACACCTTAAAGGCTTTGTAATTGATGATGCCGTGATTTATAGCGGTGCAAGTCTTAATAATATCTATCTACAGCAAAACGATAAATACCGTTTCGACCGCTACCATGTGATTGAGTCAGCAGAGCTGGCACGCAGCATGCGCGCAATGATCCAACGTTATATCATTGCCGATCCAGCAGTGACATCGCTTACTCAAGATGCGCAGCAGGAAGTGTTACCGCCTAAAACCGATGTGCGCAGCTTTAAATTACGTTTGTCACAGGCACAGTACGAGTTTAACGCAACTCGGACAGGTAATCGGGTAACACCATTACTGGGCTTAGGCCGTAAACATAATTTATTGAATAAAGCGGTTATTGCGATGGTTGAGGAGTCAAAAGATAGACTCTTTATCTGCACACCTTACTTTAACCCTCCTTATATATTAGTCCGTGCCTTAGCTAAACATCTGCGCAACGGCAAACGGATTGATATTGTCGTCGGCGATAAAACGGCGAATGACTTTTATATTCCACCTGAGCAAGATTTTTCCACCATCGGTGCCTTGCCGTATTTATATGAACAGTCGCTGCGTAAATTTGCCAAACGTCAGCAGTGGGCGATTGATAATGGCCAGCTCAATATTCACCTGTGGAAGCATGGGATCAACAGTTACCACCTCAAAGGTATCAGTGCCGATGGGCGTAAGCATTTGATCACAGGCTCAAATCTAAACCCTAGAGCATGGGCGTTGGATTTAGAGAATGGGCTCTTGATCCACGATGAAACAGGTAGCTGGAAGGCGCAATTTGAGGCCGAGCAAGCGCATATTCTTGAGCATACACAGAGGTTATATCACTATAGCCAAGTGGATACTTTGCAAAGCTATCCCGATCCGGTGAAGAAGATTATGAATCGTATTAGAAGATTAAAAGCAGACTTTTTACTAAGACGGATCCTGTAATCGATAAGCATCAGATAAAACTAAAGCCCACATAAGTGGGCTTTGTTATTTTGATAGAGCAAACCTCAGGTTTTTTGCGGCAATAGTGTTTGATGGGTATCGTTTTGATCTCGGGCATAATGTAAGGCCACAATCACTAAAAGCACCATCAGCGCGCTCAGTAAACCGATACTTAACTGGCCTCCCATAGGTACAAGCGACATAGTTAATGCCGCCAGCCCTGCGCCAAAGTTTTGTAAACCACCGAGCAAAGCCCCCGCAATGCCCGCTTGACGAGGAAAAGGTTCTAACGCAGCCGAGGTTAATGTCGGAAATAACATGCCGGCGCCGCTGAAAAATAAAATTGAGCCTATCAACAAACTCCAGCCTACAACCAGTTGAAACAACCCAGGGATCAACATAAACAATGCGCCAGCACCGAGCAAGGCAACACCTTGAAATACGGTTCGTTGTGCTTGTTTTTGTCTTCCTGCTACCAGTGCACCGAGTAAATAGCCGGGGATAGGCGCCACAAAATAACAGCTCACCATAAAAGATGAGAGTTGCAAATATTGGCCATAGAGCACACCCGCAATGGCTTCAAAGGCGGCAATCCCCGCAAAGGTGGCGATTAATGAAAATAGATATGCCCTAAAGCTGCGGTGGCGTAGCACATGGCGATAGGAGGCGAACACTGGTTGTTGCTCTCGTTTGTCTTTTGGTAAAGACTCTTTAAAACAAAAACAAAGCAGTAACCAAACCAAGACGCCAAACCCAAATAACACCCAGTAAACGGCTTGCCAACCTAAGTAGGCTGAAGCAAGGCTCCCTAAGAAGGGCGCCACCAAGGGTAAAAACACCACCGCCATGGACACATAGCTATTAAATTTAACTAAGTTATCGCCAAAGTAATGATCCCTAGGAATGCTGCGGCACAGGGCGCCGGCACTGGCTGTGCCTAGGCCTTGAAGCAGACTCGCGCAAATTAACTGATTAAAGCTTGTGGCTTGTGTGGCAATTAACGCGCCGATCATAAAAATCCCAATACCAACCAACAATGGGAGTTTTCGCCCATAGCGGTCAGATAATGGGCCATAGATAAATTGACATAAACCGTAGGCGAGCAGATAACAGGCCATGACTGCTTGTAGCTTGCTTGCATCGACGGCTAAACCTTGGGCAATCAGCGGGAGTGCTGGCACAAAAATCGTTTGAGCCATTTGTCCACAGGCCACCATAAAGACCAGCATAAAGAGCAATCGAGTGGTACTTCCTGCTGATGAAGCCGACGCTTTTGATGAGATTAAAGACGGTTTTTCGCCTGACATCATAATTCCGTAAAAAAGCACAGTTGAACAATGGCGCGCATCTTACGCCCAAAATTGAGTAGTTCAATGGCTAATCGTCTTGATTTTCAGGAATATTTTTTCATCTAACACATAAGTTTTTCTATGCTTTTATGGCTGTAAAACTAAGCTTACACTTGGTGTTTATCTTGTTAATCAGGTTTTGTAATTGATAAAGGGTGGATTTTTAAGTCAACAATATAACACTTTTATTAACATGGGTTTTGATCAATAACGAGATATTCGTGGCAGAGAAATTGAATGGAGAGAAAACCTCTCCATTTTGGCAAGCGCGGTTTGGGCTGAAATATGATGACGCGATATTAATTTTGCAGTGTTTCTAAGCCTGTTAATATCTGGTAACCCGCGGTTACCCGTGGCGGCACGGGATAATTTTTATTGCTCAATAACACCAATGCCAGCTTTTTAGCTGGAATATAAGCCACATACGCAGCAAAACCACCCGTTGAGCCAGTCTTATTTATCCAGACATTTTGCTGTTGCGCTTGGGGTGGTGTAATGGCTTTCACTGGCATGCTGCCAAACACTACATCTTGAGTATGTCCAGTGAGGAGCTTATCAAGGGCAATAGGATACGGATATTGCTCCCAAATCATCGCTTGAGTCATCATGCCGACATCAAAATAGCCCGTATGGGTGGCATCAATGGCACGTTGCAACCTTGCAGGCACCGAATGCTGCTGCATATTGGTTTCAACAAAACGGAGCAGATCTACAACCGTCGTTTTTATTCCGTAGGCCTCATCGGCGAACACTCCGGGATTGAGGCGTACTGGCTGATCTTGCTTATTGTAGCCTTGGGCGTAGTCAGTCATTTTATTGGTTGGAACCATAAAATAGCTGTTTGTCATGCCAAGTTGTCGAAAGAGAGTTTGCTCTACGGCCTCAGGAAAACCTTGACCAAGCTGCTTTGCCGCGATCACACCGAGAAGACCAATGCTGGGATTGGCATAATTGCGGTGAGTACCTGCGGCATAAGCTGGTTGCCAGGCTTTTAAATAGCTTATTAACTCAGCATTATTGGTTATATTATCAGGGACCTGCATGGGCAGATTTCCCGCAGTATGGGTGGCTAAATGAATGAGATTGATCTGGTCAAAATGGCTATCGGTTAATTCAGGCAGATATTGGCTTACCTTATCTGTTAGCGTCAGTTTACCCTCAAGTTGAGCGTATGTTGCGAGGGTCGCGGTAAAAGTTTTACTGATAGAACCAATCTCAAATAGGGTATTTTCATTCACCTTTTCCCCTGTCTTTTTTGAACTGACACCATAAGAAAAGAAATACTGTTGTCCATTGATACTTACCCCGATTGCAATCCCAGGGATCCCATATTCGTTCATTAAAGGATTAACAGTAGAATCGATAAGGGCTTCTATAGCCTGGGCATTCGGAGGGAAGCTGACGCCCCGTTGTGGCGCGGCATTTACCATTAATGGTGTCACTGCTAGCAATATTCCGCCAAAAATGATCGAGCCTACGTTGTGTGAACTTAATGGTGTAGATAACAAAGCGAAGCGGGTGAGCTTTACCGCTTGCAAGATAGACGTGGGCATATAATTCCTTGCATTTTTGTTGGGGCCTGCAAATGGCACTGATTCAACATAGATTGATGAATGAAAGATTTAGCACGATTTAAATCAGATTGGCTACAAATTTAGCCTAAGCTGTTTTGATCTTCGGCGATCGTTTAGCAAAGCGTAACCAATTAGTTGGCCTATGGCAGCGTTCTTTTCGGTACGCAGCCTTTTCTACAATGTTTANGGTGTGTAGGATGAATTGCCATTGTTTCCCCTGTGACACGCCATAAACTCATCCCTGAGGGCTCGACGGCGGCATCCATGCCGCCAACGATCACAGTTGCAACAATGGCAATCTTTACGATCATTGAACTGTTCATTGGCTAAAAGCTTTTTGCCCCAAAGCTTCTTAGCACTTGTTTAGTGAATCGAAAACTGACGAATGAGTTGCCCTACAAAATCTCATCTATTTACCTAATGTTTGGCCCAAGCGTAAAGCGACTAACAATGTATGGGTATACAGTCGTATTTAAATTTAGATGCTTTTGAGTGTTTTACACTCATTAGTTTGCGCGTTTATCGGCCTCCCCTAAAGTTGGACACCCAGCCTTAATAGCGCGGTAGCTAACCTCCGACTATGCTTTGGTTAAGCATTAAACAAGGAGGTTTGTATGCCGCGCCCTCGCAGAACCCAGATAAGCCTTGAAGACACACCCTATTACCATTGCTGTAGCCGCGTTGTTCGGCGGGCTTTTTTATGTGGCGATGATAGTTACTCGGGTAAAAACTATGACCATCGCCGCGCTTGGGTGGAGTCATTATTGTTTGAACTTGAAGCAGTTTTTGCCATCGATATCGCAGCATTTGCGGTAATGTCGAATCATCTGCATGTGGTGCTGCGGGTCGATATCGACAGTGCTAATCGCTGGACTGACCGCGAAGTGCTTGAGCAGTGGCATAAGTTGTTTAAAGGCGATGAGTTAACGCAAAAATTCGTTAAAGGTGAGTTAGTTGAAGCCTATGAGGTCAACAGATTAAAGCATTCCATCGCCCTTTATCGCAGTCGTTTGTGTGATATTTCATGGTTTATGCGCTGTTTGAATGAGCCGATTGCAAGGCAAGCAAATCAAGAAGATAACTGCACAGGTCGTTTTTGGGAAGGTCGGTTCAAATCTCAGGCCCTACTCGATGAAGCCGCGGTATTAGCCTGTATGACTTACGTCGATTTGAATCCCATCAGAGCACAACTAACTGATACACCAGAACAATCCGACCATACCAGTATTCAACTACGTATTCGTGCCGTATTAAGAGGTGAGCAGCCGAGCAATCTCCTGCCATTTATTGGTCACGAGTGCGACAACCAACCCAATGGCATTGGGTTTTCATTAACGGATTACCTTCAATTGGTGGAAGATACAGGCCGAATTATTCGCAACGATAAACGTGGATGCATCAGTGAAAGTAGCGCCAAGTTACTGACAAGATTAAATATCCCCCATGAGAACTGGCTCAAACTGACCACCGAGTTTGGCAAACTATTTCATGGTCCGGTGGGCACGCTGCAAGAACTGACAGATTACTGCGAACATCTCGAAAAGCGACGACGGCACTTTGCGTCAAGCTGCCAGCACTTTAACAGTAACTGACAACTGCTTATATCACTTCAAAAGCCTCACCCAGAACACATCCCAAGCACTATGGGCCAATTTACTTCGTCTGAAATACCTAATTTTTGAAGGAATTAGCGCAATTTATTGCCCTAGATGCTGTCCCCGCGATTGTTGATTGTCCCTATTTAAACCATTTTAATTCGGACAAGTTGTTGGCAAACATAAAGTGCATTATGTTATTGATTTATATTGGGTGGCTGGATTTATTTAATGGCGGCAAGGCAAACCAGTTTTACCTACACCAAAGATGGCACAACTCAGGCCGATGATGGCTATCTGCCTTACAAGGTTACCAATGCCAAAGGGCATATCACCACCACCGAATACGACATGGGGCTAGGACTCCCCTCCAAGGTGATAGCGCCTAATAATATCGTGACTCAAACCGAGTACGATGGTATCGGTCGTCCGGTGCAGGTCAAACAGACGGGTAGCCCGACTCGCTATTTGCGCTATTTACTCGCCAATGAGGGTAATAATCCGCCCCAGGACAACGACAATATTCCTGCGGTGATGACCCGCACCAGTGGTGCTGGTATCCCCGAAACGGAGCAATATTTTGACGGCCAAGGTCGCTTACTGCGTACGGCAACCCAAGGCTTTGATGGGGGCTATCAATATCAGGATAAGCATTATGATGCGCTTGGACGCTTAACCCGAGAATCGACGCCCTACGGTAATGGTACGGCGGCAGACTATACCGAGTTCAGTGATTTTGATGCACTCGATAGACCCGGCAGACGCACCATTCCTAATGGGCGCTCCGGTGGGCTAGAGTCACTTTACTCCTATAATGGGTTAACCACGGATATCAATGTCGAAGGACGCTTGATGTCGCGCACCTATGGCAGTCAAGGCTGGTTATATGAAACCGTGGATGCGCAAAATGGCACCAACCGCTTTGCCTATGATAGTGCGGGTAGACCGTTAGTTATCCGCGATGCAAACAATAATGATATCAAAGCGACTTACAACGGCTTTGGCCATAAAACCCAAGTTATCGACCCTAATCAAGGCACCACAGTCTTCGGTTACAACAGCGTAGGCGAACTGGATAAGCAAACCGATGCCAATGGCGTAGTACAAACCTATGTACTCGATGTGCTAGGGCGCGTTACCAGTAAAACCACCACGGGCGGCAGTGCGCCAGGTACAGCAACCTTTGTGTGGGACACGCTCAAACAAGGCTTACTCACTTCTGAAACTGAAAACGGCGTCGCTCGTACTTATGCTTACACAACTGCACTGCAATTGGCGCAAACCACAGTGACCGTTGATGGTGTGAGCCGCACGGTTAAGCATCAGTACGATGGCTTTTATGGTCGTCCTAAGGCACTCGAATACCCGAACGGTTTGACTCTTAAATATGCTTATAACGATTATGGTTACCTCGAGCAGACCAGCAACGCCGCCTCGGGCTATCAGTATCGGCGCATCACCGCCATGGATGAAGCGGGCCATATCACAGGCGCCGACCTTGCTAACCGGGTGATGTCTGAATCACGGGTTTATTACAGTGAAGGCACCATGGCGAGTGTCGAAGTGGATGGCCCGCTGGGGCGTATTCATGCGCACTACTATGATGGCTATGATGAGTTTATGAATCTCACCAGTGAACGTGATGGCGTCACTGGGCTGACGAAAAGCTACCACTACGACAGCCTGAATCGACTGGAAAGCTACAGTTTTAGCAATACCAATCCGACCTTTAGCGCCACGGTCAACTACGGCTACGATAAAGTCGGTAACTTCCTTAAAAAGACCGACTACAGTGCCAATAGCAGCACTGCCTACCGTTATGGTGGCAGCGCCAGCTGTGCCGCAGGCAATAATGCCGGCCCCAATGCGGTATGTCAGCTCACTAAACTCAATGGCACCACGGTGAGTTTTCAATATGATAAGCGCGGTAATTTGCGTGTGGGTGATGGCCTGACCATGACCTACAACGCCATGGATAAGCCACTGAGTGTCTCTGGCCGTGGTGCCACCACCAGTTTTGTCTATGGCAGCGATAATATGCGCGCCAAGCAAAGCCGTACGGTCGGCAGCGCAACGACAACCACTTATTATGTCGATAAGTACTATGAAGCCGACAGTGATGGCAGTTGGCGTGCCTACCTTGATGATATCGCTGTACTCAGTTATACCTCACAGCGTGGTCATTTGCTGCAATTTACTCTCAAGGACCGCCTCGGCAGTGCAACCACCCTAGCGGACCAAAATGGCAATATTGTTAGCCAGCGCTATTTTGACCCCTTTGGGCGAACCACCGATTTGGGTATCAACCATAAGCTGGATATCCAAAATAAAAACACGACACTTTCTCAACTACAGGATTTAGCGGTCACCAATAAAAACCGCCGTGGTTTTACCGACCACGAGCATCTGAATGAGCAGCAGTTAATTCATATGAACGGGCGGATTTACGACTATAACCTTGGTCGGTTTATGAGTGTTGATCCATTTATTCAGAGCCCCACCTCGACCCAGAGCGTGAATCCCTACTCATATATCATGAACAACCCGCTGGCAGGGACAGATCCGACGGGGTACTGTGCAACCACAGATAAAGTTCAGGATTGTGCGGACAGTATAGAAAGTGGCACAACGCAGGATATTACTGATAAAGATGGCAAAACCGTCGGTACTGTTGGTAAGGACAGTCAGGGCAACATGTACATTACCAAAGGCAATGGTGCGAGTGCCCATCAAGGGATTCAGAGTGTCATGAGCAATACTGATAACCTGTCTGATATGGGAAGTCTGAAACAGACAGCTTCGAAGAGTGGAGGGAGTGTTGGCTCATCGACAATGAAGGAAACTACGGTCGGGGTTGATAAAACAAAAAACTGGTCAAAAATGACTGATTTCACGAAAAAAGCAATTAATCGGGAAATCGTTAAAGCATATGAAAATTCTGGGCTAGATGCTGTTTTCTCTGGCGAAGGAGCCATGGATTTGGCAGCAGAGAAGTTTGCAGACGCAATGAATCCAATATCTATGAAGTATAACATTGAAATTGGTGCCAATATATTTGTTAATACTCAGACAGGTGCGGTGTATCTTTCGGATCCAGTAACTGATTACGTCTCTAATCGGATAACTAGCGACACTTACGATACTAAAGGAAATGAGACAATACGTTCAGGTCTTTCAAGAGAGGCCGTCGTTCACACTCATTCTAGATATACACCTGGGGCAGATAAATTTTCTGATGGTGACTACGATTTTGCATTTAGAAAATCGTTGAGCGCGATATATGTAGCAACTCCAATGGGGAATTTACACAAATGGAATACAGGCACAAAGAGAGAAGAGACCACAATAAAAAGCGACATTTCGACTTGGGAATAAATAAATGAAAAATCTAATATATATTACAATGTTGTTACTTATTTTTAGTTCAAACAGCTATGCAAGCATTTGTTCATCAGACGAGCCGACTACCTGTATAGTCTCAATAATACATTTAATAGCCAAGCCTGATGATTTTAACAAAAAAATAATAGTTGTTAGCGGTGTATATGATGAATTTGAAGATACATATCGACTCTACCTAGATCATGAGAAATATGAACGCCGAATGTCAGTTTATGCGGTTGAGCTTGAACTATCAGAAACTCAAAAGAAATCACTACGGGATCTCAAAGGTGAATACGTTCAAGTTAAAGGGTTGTATGATTCTGATTTAACAGGGGTAATTGGGATTTCTGCAGGTACGGTTACGAAAGTCACTAAATGGTTGCATGATGAACGTTTACAAAAATAAAAACATTTATCGATAAAAAAAAGATAGGACCAAAAAAGATAGTGGAGAGATAGAACTGGCATAACTCTTTTTATCAATCAGTCCCATGTCCTTGGGGCTTTTTTCTTGCCTGCAATTGGGCAATTCTACCAGCAGCCTGGGCAGTCGTGACCAGTAGAAGGGTTCAGTCTCTAACAGCCGAGAGCGCGATTGGGTGCAGCACCACCAAATTGGCGGCACTGGCGCAATTGATCGCTTCCGCTGTTCACAAGTGATCGCTTCCGCTGTTCACAAGTGATCGCTTCTGCTGTTTTGTGCTGCTCAGTCGGCTATGAGTTTTGACCAAATGAGTTTTTGGAGATCATTCGCTTAAGTTCATGCAACGAAAATGGATGGCTTGTTTATCGGGCTTAATACTAACGCTCAATAATCGCCTTACAAATATTAATCCGAAACCAATGAATTAGGGTAAAAACTCTAGCAAGGTTTTGTCCCAAAGCGTGTTTCGTATTTATTTAAAACTTACAGATTACGCTAATGCTAAAAAGGCTAGCTATGGTGATTAGCGAGACGGCCGTCCGCCCCATGGACGGGGCGGTCGAGCATCCACGGATGGACTTGCTGCGTGTCGGTGAGTGAACACCATGGCAAGCCTATGTTAGTGGATATCAGCCAACGAATCTAATCAGGTTGATAAGTTTGATAATGCTATGACTCACCTTTAGTGCATTAAATCTAACGCGCTTTAATGTCCTAAAGCGAGTTGCCTGAGTATGAGACTTTATTACTCTTCCACAATTGCACCTTTATCGGCCAAAGGATACACTGCGCCTCCGCGGCATAATGGCACACCTTGTGTACTGCCTTTTAAAACGAGTTTGATTGAGAATTGGTTGCTATGGCTCTTGCCCCACACGCTGTACATCGCTTATATGAATATCGCAAATCCATTTCAACTAAGCCTTTTGGCGCTCGCGGCAAAAAACTCATCCGTTGTCCTTTGTGTTTATTAGGTGCGCAATTTTGTACTTGTTCGCTGCGCAGGCAGTTAACCACTCAGGCTAGCTTTCTGCTGATCATGTATAACGACGAGGTCATCAAGCCAACCAATAGTGGCCGCTTAATTGCGGATCTGATCCCGGATACCTATGCGTTTCTGTGGTCGCGCACCGAGCCAGCAGCTGAGATGCTAGCACTGTTAAGCAATGAGCATTATCAGCCGTTTTTAGTGTTTCCCGCCCAATATGCTAACCCAGGCCAAACCGTATTAAGCCAAGTACCCATGGCTACGCTGGCGAACGGTAAACGCCCTTTATTGATTATGCTCGATGGCAGTTGGCGAGAAGCCATTAAAATGTTTCGTAAAAGCGCTTATCTGCAAGATTTACCTATCTTGTCTTTTGATCCTAATACGTTAGCGACTTACGCACTACGTAAGGGCAGTCACGATTTTCAATTGGGGACGGCAGAAGTTGCTTCACTGGCATTGGCTGCGATGGGTGAAGAGGCAAATGGTAAAGCATTAACCGCTTGGTTCGATCTTTTTGTCGAGTCATCTTTACTTGGGCGCAATCGTCGCTGCCGTGAAGATATTCTACCGATCAGCGAGTTTACCGATGCCTTTGAAGTGGCGTATCGCGCTGCGACGTTGGAGTTGTAATTTACAGAAAATCCCCTCGAGTGAGGGGATTGATGTGCTTTATCTGATGCTTTAGTCGATAAATTAAACGGCGACTTCTTTGCCATCGAGTTTACGGATCACCACAGTGGCCGCGCGAGGGCGAAGCACGACACCTGTTGGCGTGACTTCAGCAGCGTTGTTTGAATAAGGCCAGTTTCCCGGATGCTGGATGTTGGCAAATACCGAGGTATAATCAGGGCTTATAGCAAAACCTGTGACTTCACAATCGTTGGGACCTACAAAAAAGCGTTTTAACTCCATTTGGTTATTGCTCGTTAAACTCGCTTGCTTATTGGCACTATCAAGCAGCGTCGAAGGGACAATCGCCAGCATTTGATCGTTAGTCTCTTCTGCGACTTCTTTAGCACCATTATCAGTTTGTACCCATAAAATACCGCGTTTATCAAAGGCTAGGCCGTCTGGGCTGGCAAATTGGTTTAGATCCGTTAAGCCAGATAAATTAGTCTCGGCATTACCATCACTTGGTGAGCCAAAGACAAAAATATCCCAGGTAAATTCAGTCTCTTTCTCAGCTTCATCCCAACGAATAATATGTCCAAAGTTATTTTTCAATCTTGGATTTGCGGGGTTGGCTTCGGTACGTTTCGAGTTATTTGTTAGTGTTAAATAGGCTGAACCTGTGAAAGGATCGACTGCGCACCACTCTGGACGATCCATCGGCGTTGCGCCCAGTAAGTCTGCTGCTCCAGCGGTATTGAGAATAATCTCAGCCAGACTTGCAAAGGTGTCACCTAAGGTTTTGCCATCAGTCGTTTGGCTAGCTAAGGTCAACGGTAGCCACACACCAACGCCATTTTCACTAAACTTAGCCGCATATAATGTGCCTTCATTCATATATTTATCGCCAACTTCAAGGCGATTGCTGCTGTTGGCATCTTGTGGGTCCCAAGGTGCTGCCGACACGAATTTATAGAGGTACTCAAAACGCGCATCATGACCAGAATAAAATACCACGGGTTTACCTTCGCTCAACTTACCAAAAGTACAACCTTCGTGACGAAAACGCCCTAAGGCAGTGCGCTTAATTGCGCGGGATGTGGGATTGTATGGATCTATTTCGACGATATAGCCATGGCCATTGGCTTCATTGCGATAATCGTCCTGCGCGCTCGTTCCCTTTGGGGTCACATCAAAGCGGCTAAATTCATCAAGGCGTTCTTCATCTTGGCCGGCAAGATCATCCCAGCCATAACGACTGGAGGTTTTACTGATCCCAATGCGAATTTGATCTGGAGTGAGAGAGCCACGGTTAACAAAATATTCAGGCCAATTTTCCTCACATGTGAGGTAAGTTCCCCAAGGGGTATAACCATTACCACAGTTATTTAAAGTACCACGAGCTTGGCTACCATCGGGGGAGTATCGGGTTTCAAGCAGTGAAGAATAAGCTAGAGGGCCGGCGATATCCATTACTGTCGCGCCGGTAAAACGGCGATTATGACGATCGTTATAAATTACTTCCCATTGATTATTCGTCAATTTGATTCTAACCACTGACACTCCATGGGCATTAATTTCCTTGCGAACTTCATCGACAATGGTTCGTAATCCCGTTGTTGCATCGACCGTTGGACCATTGGGATGTAGGGCTATTTCATCAATATATTCATGGTTAATACACAATAAACCATCATCACCAGCGTCATTCAATGGGAAAAAATGCATTCCGTCATGGTGCATACCGACAGCATTGGCTTGGTCATCTGCGGTATTACTGCCATCCGCTTTCCAAGGTGCAGCTTTAGAATTTAATGGTGTCCCCCAAGGTGCAAGGACTTGGGCGGTATACCCCTCAGGTACGACTACAGCATCTAAACGTGCGCCTTTGACTGAGGTAAAGTTAAGCTTAGCGCTACTTTTGCTAGGTGGTAATGGTGGCACGGGATCAACTGGGGTGGGGGAGGAGGAATTGTCAGAACCACATCCCACTAAACCCATGCCAGTAAAAGCGGTCATTGCCCCAAGACCTAATCCACTTTTGACAAAATTACGACGAGATAAATGTTTATCCAACACTTGGTTAAAAGGTTCGTTATTACTTTTATTATAGCGTGTAGGATCAAAGGTAGCCTTGCTCATATTTTACTCCAGCTAGTACGGATAATTAATTTCGTGACTTAGCCTAAAGTACTTATATGACACCAAAACGGCATTTATATTACAGGAATACTGCAATGACTAACCATAAACATTTGCAAGACTTAACTTAAAAATATTTCAAATACAGTATTGTGAATTATGGACTAATAAAATGGTTAATCTTCTTTCGGTTTTAGATAATGGCGCAATGAACGCGGATCCGTATGACCAGTTCGTGCCATGATATATAGTGTATCCTTATTGTTTTCATGTAGTTGTGTTACGCATCCGCTGCGTAAACTATGTGCGCCGTAGTATTGAGCGGGTAATCCTGCTTTTACGCAATATTGTTTGATAATTCGATAAATATCGTCTCCATTTAAGAATCCACTATTTCGGTTAAATGTGGTATTGGACTTGTTATTATCTTTCACTTGATAAGGTCTTAAGGTTTTTCCATCACGAGAGATAGAGCGAAATAAATGCCCATCACTAATCTGACTTTCATGTAACCATGCTTTTACTGCATGATAAGCGGCGAAAGGTTCAGAATCAGGTAAATTTTTCCATTCTCTTAATCCTTGCTGATTACTTTTAGAAAATGGCAGGCGTACTTTTAATTTATCCCGCATAAAACTTAAATATTGCACCTTCAAATTCGCCAACTCAGAACGGCGAAATCCTCCTTGTAAACCGAGTTGAATAATAGCCTTATCCCTTGAACGCAGCAGAGGATGAGGTTGTTGCTCAACCGCTTGGAGCAGTAACTCTACTTCATCGTACATTATCGGTTGTTGATCATAATCTTGCACTCGGCGATTGTGATTACGACTCAAACCGCGCATGACTCTGAGCACCAGCGGGTGCTCAGTGGGTGACGGAAAACCCGCTTGTATGTGATAGTAACGAATCGCGGCTAACCGAGTGGTTAAGGTTTGCTTAGAAAGCTGCATCCCAGTGTCGGCCATTAGCAATTCTTTTTGATGACCAATAAAAGAAATAACGCTTCTTGGATCAGTCGGTAATGATTGTAATCTGTGTTCTAAGCAATATTGTGCAAATAGACTGAAGCTCGTTTGGTATACACGGCGAGTATTGCTGGATATTTCAAATTCTGTTTCGGCTGCTGCATTATAAAAGTCATTATGCACAGATTGGGGAAGTGCACTTTCTTCAAAAAATGCATTATCAGCTTGTGTAAGTTTCTTTGTTAAATGAGTGTTTACCCCTACGGGTTGCTGATTAACATCTATTGGATAAAATCGATTCGTTTTTGACATTAGAGCGATTTTCACTGCCGATAAAACTGGCGCAATTATACGTAAATCTTTGCTATTACTACCAGTGATAATCGTCATTATCACTGGTAGTCGAGTTATATGAGGTTAAAATGCACAAATAGGTTATAAATAAAACAGTTTAGAGAGGGCTAGGGCAAAATAGAGTGAAATTTATTTTTATATGAAAATTCAACCATCATTTACCGTGATTCACATTATTGCTTAAATATTATTCCATAAATGGCGTTGAACTTACTGTTGGCGATAAAACACTCTATTTGATATTAAATGCTTGCCATAAAGTAGTGAGGATTAATTAAAATATTTAAATATGGTTACACCATTTTATTGATGATTAATGTTGACTAAATTTAAGACAGAATGATTGCTGGGGCTGAGCTGGTTAAAATTTAGTCTTTTAAAAACATAATATTAGCCATGATTACCAAGATGAACCTCCGCCTTAACCGTACAGCTTTTAAGCGAGAAGAAGGTTATAGCAAAAACGATCGATAAAATGGTGTAACCATTCTTTTATTTTATGGTGTTTATCGTTATCATGGGCTTATCCGTTAACAACACGTTTTGCATAAATGACGACAGCCTATTTTTGGGAATATCATCAAGAAGCACCAACCTCGGGGCGAAAATTACGGTTATTGGATAAAGCAGAATTAGTATTTGCCTTACCGTTAATTTATCGTATGGTTCATCCAGATGTGGTCGGGGAAAAGGCAGGATGGTTTAACTTATTGATGCATTCACCTGCAAGTTATACTGAGTTAATCGCTAACATAAATATACTGGTTCAATTACGTAAGAAAAATCAAACGGTAGATGTTCAATTACAGCAAGTGAATCGAATGCTGAATCAATATTTTAGTGATTTAGGATGGCGCATGGTTCGCAAAGAACTTTCCCAGATAAAAAAGCGTCAGAAAAAGTCCCACATCGAAGTTAGCAAGGATATTATCTTACGCTTAAAGCGTTATATGGAACTTGAGCGTTTAGATAGTTTTGATCAAGCACTCGATACGTTATTATCAGAACATGCCGCTACTGTTTCTGCCGCAAATGAAGAAGAAACCTTTTAAATAATGTTCATATCAACCAACGGCTATGTTTACCATCTTCAATACGTGACTTTTTGGTTTAGTGACGTAAACTAAACTTAAGTTAGCGATGACGCTGGCGTTAATCGTACAACGTTGGACAATGCTTCTAGCAGAAGTGTGTGACATAAGGAAATAATATGCCCAAAAAGCTATCAGTACTTTGCCGAGTTGAACCTGGTTGTCTCGGGCCAGATGGCCGCGAACATATTGAAGCTTTTTGTACCTTAGCACAGCAGGCCATGAAGCATTTTGCTGTTGATTTAGTGACGTGGACCTTAGTGCCTCGTTACGATAAAACCATGCCAGAAATGGAATACACGGTTGATCATAAAAATTTATCACGTTCTCAAGTTTCCCAATACTTCAATACATTAGGTCAAGATCTCGATACATTTGAAGAGGTCTTTAACGATAAGCTCACCGCATTTATCAATTTATATTTAGCCAGAAAGTCATAGCGACAAGGTCTAATCGTTCTCAGCATTTCTTCAGTCGCAGACCCTGTCTATATGATAGGGTACAAGGATTTTTCAATGTCTTATTCAGCACCTCAACCCGATGATGTATCAACCTTGATACCACTATTACAGCAACAATTTGGCTTTGCAGGATTTAGACAGGGTCAAGGTGAGGTTATCTCTCAGCTATTAGCTGGCCAGTCGAGCCTGGCGATTTTTCCTACTGGCTCAGGAAAATCGCTCTGCTATCAATTTACCGCGCTACAACTTCCCCATTTAACCTTAGTGGTTTCGCCATTGTTGGCTTTGATTAAAGATCAATTAAGTTTTTTACAACAGAAAGGCATTAAAGCGGCGAGTATTGATTCGACCTTAACACCAGAAATGACTCAACAGGTGATGCGTGAGGCTCGCTCAGGCGAGTTAAAATTGCTAATGGTTTCGGTGGAGCGATTTAAAAATGAGCGATTTAGGCAATTTATTCAATCAATTCCGATCTCTATGCTAGTTGTTGATGAAGCACACTGTATCTCAGAATGGGGACATAATTTTCGCCCCGATTATTTAAAACTCCCCGATTATCGGCGCGAATTAGCGATTCCATTGGTGCTGTTACTCACGGCCACTGCAACACGTAAAGTAAAGCTTGATATGGCGGCGCGTTTTGATATTAAGCCACAACACATTGTTCAAACAGGCTTTTATCGTGCTAACCTCGACTTGACAGTACTACCTGTAGCAAGTCAACACAAGTTGGCCGCACTACAACAGCAGTTACAACATGTTATCGGTGCAGGAATTGTCTATGTGACTTTACAGCATACGGCTGAGGAGGTGGCCGCTGAACTTTGCCGTATGGGATTTGAAGCAAGCGCCTATCATGCTGGGTTTGAGGATGAGAAACGCCAGCAAATTCAGCAGGACTTTATGCAGGGCAATATCAACATCGTTGTTGCGACCATCGCCTTTGGAATGGGGATTGATAAAAGCAATATTCGTTTTGTGATCCACTATGACTTACCAAAATCTATTGAAAATTACTGCCAAGAAATTGGCCGCGCAGGGCGTGATGGACAACTTTCCCATTGCGTCACTTTAGCCAATTTGGATGGGATCAACACTGTCGAAAACTTTGTTTATGGCGATACGCCTGAACTGGCAAGTATTAAGGCTGTAATTAATCACATTCGCGAAGAAACCCACAATGGACGTTGGGAACTGCAACTTCATCAACTGTCAACTGTGAGTAATATTAGACAACTCCCTCTGAAAACGTTACTCGTGCAGCTTGAAATGCAAGGCATCATCAAACCACTTTATGCCTATTACGCCGATATTCGTTACCGTTTTATTGTGCCGCAAGAGCAATTTTTGCATCAGTTTTCACCCGAACGGCAGGCATTTTTAACCGATATTTTCGCCCACACCCAAATGAAGCGCATTTGGGGCAGTTTGGATTTTTCTTCACTGTATCAGGCTACGGGGGCTGAACGGACTAGAGTAATGGCTGCGTTAGAATATCTTGCGAGTCAGCAACTCATTGAATTAGAAGCAAAGCAAGTCACCGATGTCTATCAAGTCGATGAACAAGGCTTAGTACTGGAAAACCGAGCAGAGCAGCTCTATCAATACTTTGCTGATAAAGAAGTAAAAGAAATTGCTCGCATTGCACAGTTAGTACGATTTTTTGAGCTAACGACTTGCTTAAATTACAATTTAGCTCGCTATTTTGACGATAATGCAGCACCCAAATCCTGTGGTCATTGCAGTGTTTGTCGTGGCCGAGTGGCTAAATTGACCTATTCTGAAGAGCCAATATGGCCTGATGATACGCAAATTTGTGCCGATTTAAACGAGTTAAAACTCGCAGCAGAAGCCAAAGGCTTAGCACCTTTGTCCTTAGATACCCAATGCCAGTTTTTAGCAGGCCTGACTCAACCTATCTTGACTCGTTTGCAAGCTCGCAAACTCCAAGGCTTCGGACGTTTGGAAAAATGTAGATACGCCGATATCAAGCAAAAGCTACAAAAAGCGGGTACTTAAGGGGTAATGATTGAAGGCATATATGCTATATGCCTTTCGTCATCAGATGCATTTAGCAGGTTTAGGCAATCCTGCGATTTTTGTCGCCTGTTTAGCTGGGCCAACGGGAAACAGCGTATAGAGGTATTTGGAATTGCCTTTATCTGGGCCCAAGGTTTGGCCAATCGCTTTAACTAACACCCTAATCGCAGGGCTGGTTTTATATTCCAGATAAAAATCCCGAACAAAATTGACCACTTCCCAGTGAGCACTGGTCAGTTCAATTTGTTCTTCATGAGCGAGCAGCGGCGCCATATCCGGGTGCCAGTCGGCGATATTCTTCAAATAGCCTTGATGGTCGCGTTCAATTTCGACGCCGTTAAAAATAAGCGGATTTACCACGTGATCACCTTATAGTGCTGTAGAGCTTGAGTGACAAACTCGTTGTAATCAATTTGACTAATGTTATTAAGACGTTCCGTTAAGCCGCGGGCGATAACATCGTCTTTCAGCACCATTACCTTAAAGGGTGATAGCGCCATGGCCCATTGGCGCAGTAATAATGCATTTACGCCATCACTCGAGAGTAAAATCGCATCCTCTTTGCAAGCATAACGCAGGCAAAGTTTGAGGGCATTGTCTCGGCTGGGCGAGGTTTGAATATGATGTAAAATCATTAGAATACTAAGACCTCATCGACAGCTTTTAAGTGAGCTGAAATCGCTTCATCGTTTAAGATTGTCACCGGAATCGACAGCAAACCATGGCTTAAGCCGTAGTCACCTAAAGATTGTTTGCAGGCGAACACCGATTCGATGTCGTACAGCGGGAGCGCTTTTAACGCCGCGAGGTAATCTTTACCACCGATAAGTTCGGGTTGTTGGTCTTTAAGCAGATGAAGCACGCCTTCATCGACAAACACTAAACTCACTTCTTGCTCAAAACTGGCACTTAACAGGGCAAAGTCTAAGGCTTCGCGGCCTTTAGTAGTGCCATGGGGCGCGCTTCGGAACAATATACAGATTTTTTTCATAACATTTCCGAAGCTTAAAAGCAGATCAAACGATCGGCTGATTCAATTCCCGTGACCAGTTCACCCAGTCCACCCATAATAAAAGAACGTTCCACATTCCAGTGGCTTAGCCCGTTTTCCTGCGCCTCTTGCTGCGAGACTATGCCGCGCCGTAATGCCGCTGAGACACAGTTCACTAACGAGACTTGATGCTCGGCCGCCAGTTGTTTCCAGCCTTTAACCACATCATATTCATCGGATGCGGGTAAGTTAAAGTCCGTGGAGTTATACACGCCATCCTGATAGAAAAACACGCAGACAATCTCATGTCCGCTTTGCAGGGAGGCTTGGGTGAAACGTAGGGCATTCACACTTGCCGACGTGCCATAGGCTGGCCCGTTTACTTGGATAATAAATTTGCTCATCATAAAAAAAATGGCCCTAAAAGTAGGGCCATTTTAGCGTAAGTTTCCCGAAAAGGGGATTAATCATCGTTACCAATGCCAAGCAAATGCAAAATGGCAATGAATAGGTTTAAAAAGTCCAGATACAAGGAGATAGTGGCGCGGATATAGTTAGTCTCGCCACCATTCACGATACGGCTAGTATCGAACAGGATAAAGCCGGTCATTAACAGCGCAAGACCCGCGTTAATTGCCATAAAGGCCACGCTGTTACCCACGAAAATGTTAATCAGCGCAGCAGCGATCACCACAATCAATCCTGCGAACAAGAACCCACGTAGGAAAGAGAAATCTTTCTTAGTCGTTACCGCATAGGCAGAGAGCGCAATAAAGATAACTGACGTTAAACCAAGAGCTTGCATGATAAGCTCAGAGCCATTCGTCATACCAGCATAGTGGTTAAGCATGTAACCTAATGAGGCGCCTTCCATACCAGTAAAGGCAAAAACCCAGAAGATGCCTGCCGCTGAATCGGCTTTTCGTAAGGTTACAAATAGCAGTACTAAACCGCCGATAGATAAACCGAGTGACATCAGTGGGCTGATGTTGAGCGCCATCGCTAAGCCTGCACACAATGCAGAAAAGGCGAGGGTCATGGCCAGTAACAGATAAGTGTTTTTAAGAAGTTTATTCACTTCTAAGGTGGATGCACTCGTTGAGTACAGGGTTTGCTGAGTCATATCTTTCTCCATTAGCTTTTGAATCCAAACTGATCATTTTGATTTTTAACGGGCACGAGAGTTCCCATTAATCTCGCAAATCCAGTAATCCTGTTTGCATAGTAACTAAAACAGCGCTTGGCTTAAAGGATTCACGCCACAAATAACAAGTTGTAAAGGCTGATTTTTCTGTGTTGTCTGATGATTCAGCCGTATTTCGTTACAACAGTGCAACACAAAGACTTTAAAACAAGCTTAATCCTGTGATCATACGGCAATATTACGCCAGCCATTCACGGTGTAATTTATCGGTATCGCCTAAATAATCCAGCACCCAGGCCAGGGCGGGCGACATTTTGTCGGCATTCCAAGCCAGACAGCAGGGGCTGGTCAGCTTAGGATTTTCAAGCTGTTTTTCGACCAAGGCGCCAGCTTTGATAAAGACGCTGGCCAAATGAACTGGCATATAGCCAATGCCGAGGCCCTCTCTAAAACAGTTAATCGCGCGGATCCAATCCGGCACCACGAGTCTGCGCTGATTCTCCAATAACCAGGTCATGCGTTTCGGAATTTCCCGCGAAGTATCTTCCAAACAGATGGAGGGGAAGGGGCGCAATTCATCGTCGGTTAAAGGTCGGTCAATATTGGCTAAGGGATGGTTTTTACTCACCAAAAACGCCCATTGAATATCGCCCATGTCTTTATATTGGTATACGCCACCTACGGGAATGGCGGTGGTTGCACCAATGGCGATATCACTTCGACCGGTCGCAAGCGCCTCCCACACCCCGTTAAAGACCTCTATGCGGATGATAAGCTCAATATCGTGGAAATGACGGTAAAAGTCGGCGATTAATACGCTAATTCTGTCGGCGCGGACTATGTTATCTAAGGCGATAGACAGTGTGGGTTGCCAACCATTTGCCACACGTTGAGTGCCACGTTTCATCTCATCCATTTGAGTCAGCAAGTTTCTGGCTTGCTTAACAAAATGCTCTCCCGCAGGGGTTAAGGTCACGCTGCGGTGGTGGCGCTCAAATAACACAACACCGAGTTCTTCTTCGATTTGCTTAACGGCATAACTGACCGCTGAAGGGACCTTGTGCAGTCGATTGGCTGCCGCCGTAAAACTCCCCACCCGGGCCACGATATCAATGAGTTCTAACGCTTGTTCCGAGAGCATAGCTGACATCCATTGTGATGAAAATAATTGATAGCATCTGTCAAAAATAAACGTTTCCAATCAAATTAACAAGTATTTAGACTGCACGCCTTAAGTCTTTTGACATGATTATTTTATGAAAACATCTAGTAATATCTTTGTAAATATGAAGTTTTTTATATTCTTATTCTATTTGGCCTTGTTAAGCATGTTAGGCTTTATTGCCACAGACATGTATTTACCTGCTTTCAAAGCAATTGAAAGTTCGTTCAATTCTTCACCTTCACAAGTGGCGATGTCGCTCACCTGTTTCTTGGCTGGTTTAGCCTTAGGGCAGCTGATTTATGGCCCTTTGGTCAGTAAACTCGGCAAACGTTATGCCCTGATCCTCGGCCTTGGCATTTTTGCCGCGTCCAGTGTTGCAATTGCCAATAGCGACTCGATACTGATGTTGAACATCGCTCGATTCTTCCAAGCCATTGGCGCCTGTAGTGCTGGCGTTATTTGGCAAGCGATTGTGGTCGAACAGTATGATGCCGAAAAAGCTCAGGGGATCTTCAGCAATATTATGCCGTTAGTAGCATTGTCACCCGCATTAGCCCCAATCCTTGGTGCTTATATTCTGAACGATTTTGGATGGCGTGCAATCTTTATCTCATTGTGTGTGATTGCCTTTTTATTGGTGCTGATGACCTTATACTTCGTGCCGAGCCATGCAGCGCATCAGGATGCTAAGCCAAGCGCAGTTTCCTACAAGCAGATTTTGAAAAATACCCGTTATTTAGGTAACGTAGTGATTTTTGGTGCGTGTTCAGGTGCGTTCTTTGCCTACTTGACGGTATGGCCGATTGTGATGGAGCAGCATGGCTATCAAGCAACCGAAATTGGCCTTAGCTTTATTCCGCAAACCATCATGTTTATTGTGGGCGGATACGCGAGTAAGTTATTGATAAAACGTATTGGTGCCGACCGTACACTCAACGTATTACTGGCCATGTTTGGACTCTGTGTTATCTCAATTGTATTTTTCACCTTATTAATGAAGATGGAAACTATTTTCCCACTGCTGATTTCGTTCTCGATACTTGCAGCGGCGAACGGGGCGATTTATCCCATCGTCGTGAACAGCGCCTTGCAACAATTTACCCAAAATGCGGCTAAAGCGGCAGGATTACAGAACTTTTTGCAAATCACTATCGCCTTTGGCGCCTCAAGCTTAGTCGCGCTCTGGGCAAGCTCAGGAGAAGTTGCCATAGGTTGGGCCATTTTGAGCTGTTCATTAGTGGTGATCTTGGGTTACCTGTTAAAAACCGAACAAACATGGGCCGATTTTGCCAAACACTTTACTGCGCCGGATCCAGCTCGCCTTGGGATCAATGTGGATAAGAAGCAAAATCAAGCAGATTGAATGTAATACGAGCAGTTAGCGCAAAATTATCAGTTAGTGCTTTACAGTCAGTAAACTAACTTATATTATGCGCATCGTTCGGAGGGGTGGCAGAGTGGTTTAATGCACCGGTCTTGAAAACCGGCGTGGGTTTATAGCCCACCCAGGGTTCAAATCCCTGCTCCTCCGCCATATTCTACGGAAAAGCCATCAGCAATGATGGCTTTTTTATTTTTGGAATTTCGGGAGTTGAACCCTAGGGTTCCTAACGCTAACCGCAGTTCCACCACCAAATTCAGTCAAAAAGGCCGCTGATGACTTAGCGGCCTTTTTCTTTCGCAATAGATTTAATTTCCCATTAGCTAGGATTTTCAAATAGCAAAGCAGCTTAGGTTAAGTAAGGCTAGGCTAAGTGAGTTTATGCCTGATAAGACTTAGCGCAAAAGCTTCATAGGCAGGAACCGTTTCATTCCCCACCCATGTACTGTAGATGCAGGCGGGGTCACTCAATTTAAGCCCCTGAGCGTCAAGATAGTCAGGGCCGTTGACCACAAAGAACTGCTTTTTGTAGGGCAACAACACCATCTGTGGTGATTGCTGTAAAAAAGCCAGTGCCTCATCAAAACCGCTGAACCAGTGATTGAGCAAGGTATCGCAGCGCCTGCTATGGAATAGGGTACCTAAGTCTTCACCGATGTGTGCTTGCCCAGATAACACTCTTTGACAGTGATTAAAATCAGTAAAACCGATTTCACGAGCCAATAGGCTTTGGCAATGTTTAAGCTGAATATCCTGCTGCGTAAAACCTTGCTTATTCATCAAGGGGGCGAATTTATCCAGCGCCATTGCATCACCAGCGTGGCAGGCTTTAAGGCGCTTTTTAGCGTGGATTTTGACTTCGGTTAAGGCGCGTGGTGCTGGGGTAATTTGTTGTATCACAAACAATTCTCCTAAGTTTTATTGGCATCTCCGCTAAGCCAAACCTAATCAATTGTTGTGTCATACATGTGATGCGTACATCGAGATATGAGTCAGAGTGATGTCATCTTCTGCGGATAGGTGTCTCTGCAACCTGGCGCCATTATTCGACTTCTTACCGTTTGAGTCAAGCTAAGCGCAGCTTAGTTTTCCACACTCTTCCTCACCTAATCGTTACATGCTCAGCCTTAATGTTAAAAATTTTATCACCCAACAACTAAAATCATATTGTATTACTATTAACTCGTAGTAATATTGTAGTATGAAATGATATTCACTCTACCTGCGTAAACCGAATAGGACGCAGACAAAATGAATGGGGATGCAAATGTCGAATGTTTTAGGGGCTTACGCGTTAGGGCTTGATTACGGCTCTGATTCAGTACGCGCGTTATTGGTGGATACCCAAACGGGCGCAGAAGTAGCAACCAATGTGGTGTACTACCCACGTTGGAAGAAGGGGCTGTTTTGTGAGCCCGCGAAGAATCAATTTAGACAACATCCCCTCGATTACATCGAAAGTCTTATCGAGGTAGTGCAAGGATTATGGGCAAAAGCCCCCAGTGGCGCCGCGCAAAGAGTCTGCGGGTTGAGTGTTGATACCACAGGTTCAACTCCCATTGCCGTCGACGAATCTGGCGTTGCCTTAGCCTTAAAACCAGAGTTTGCGAATAACCCCAATGCCATGTTTTTGCTTTGGAAAGATCACAGCGCCATCCTCGAAGCTCAGCAAATTACCGCTGCAGCAAACAATGCAAGCGAAAATTACCTGAAATATGAAGGGGGAATTTACTCCTCCGAATGGTTTTGGGCCAAAGCGCTATTCGTACTGCGCCACGACACAGAAGTCAGACAAGCCGCCTATAGCTGGGTCGAGCACTGTGATTGGATCACCGCCTTAATGACGGGCACCACACATCCAAAAGTCTTTAAAGCAGGGCGCTGCGCCGCCGGCCATAAAGTGATGTGGCACGAGTCATGGAATGGTTATCCACCTAATGACTTTTTCGTTGGCATCGACCCCTTACTCGATGGTTTAAGAGACAAATTACCCCTTGAAACCTGCACATCCGACACGGTTTGTGGCCAGCTAACACCAGAGTGGGCGCAGCATTTAGGACTATCGACCGAGGTTATCGTCTCATTTGGCTCATTCGACTGCCATGCGGGCGCCGTTGGTGCCAATGTTAAGCCCGGCGTCTTAACCAAGGTGATGGGCACCTCTACCTGCGACATTACCGTCGCCAGTTATGAAGATATTGGAGAGCGTTGTATCAAAGGGATTTGCGGTCAGGTCGATGGTTCGGTATTGCCCGGCATGATTGGCCTTGAAGCGGGTCAGTCCGCCTTTGGCGATCTCTACGCTTGGTTTAGGGATCTCACCGCATGGCCAATGCAACAGCTCGACACTTCAGCGCTGTTTGGTGACGACACCAGAGCCAAACTTATTCTGCAATTAGAGTCCGAAACCTTAACCGTGCTGGGCAATGCGGCCGCGAAACTCCCCGTTGGCGAGACGGGTATTGTCGCGCTGGATTGGATTAATGGACGTCGCACGCCCGATGCCGACCAATCTGTTTCCATGGCTATCACAGGCTTAACCATGGGCAGCCAAGCACCGCAAGTCTTCAAAGCCTTAGTGGAAGCCAGCGCCTATGGCGCACGGGCCATTATCGAGCGCTTCAAACAAGAAGGCGTTTGCATTGACCATGTGGTCACCATTGGTGGGATCTCGAAAAAATCCGACTTCATTATGCAAACCTGCGCCGATGTGTGGAATTGCAACATCGACGTACTCGAGAGCGAGCAAAGCTGTGCCCTCGGCGCCGCCATTTATGCCGCAACCGCAGCCGGGGTTTATCCCGATGTGTTGAGTGCCCAAGCCGCGATGGCCTCAAGCGTTGCGAAAACCTATCAACCGAATCCTGAAAACGCACAGAAATATCAAGCGCTTTATCAAGCGTACTTAGCCCTTGGCCACTATGTTGATGGAGCAAAATAAGATGTCTTTTTTAGAGCTAAAACGCGAAGTCTACGAAGCCAACATGGAGCTTGAGAAACGCAAACTGGTGACTTACACCTTTGGCAACGTTTCACAAATTGACCGCCAACTCGGCGTTATTGGTATCAAGCCCAGCGGCGTGCCCTATGAAGATTTGAAGGTTGAAGACATTGTGATTGTTGACCTTGAGAATCAAATCGTCGAAGGGAGCATGCGTCCTTCATCGGATACTAAGACGCACACCTATTTGTATCGTCAGTGGCAGAGTATTGGTGGCATTACCCATACCCATTCAACCTATGCCACCGCGTGGGCGCAGGCGCAGATCGCGATTCCCTGCTTAGGCACGACACAGGCCGATTATGTGTACGGTGAAATTCCATGCACAGCAGTGATGCGCAATGATCAGATAAGCCGCGACTACGAAGAAGAAACCGGCGTGCAGATCCTCGATTGTTTTGCCGACCGAGATCCCAACGAGTCGCCCATGGTGATAGTGGCAGGCCACGCGCCGTTCACTTGGGGCGCGAATGCGGCTAAATCTGTGTACCACGCCGTGTTGCTCGAAGAAATCGCTCGGATGGCGTATCTCACCAAAACCTTATCACCAGGTATCAGTCAGTTAAAACAAGAGCTTATTGATAAGCATTATTTGCGTAAGCATGGAAAAGACGCTTATTACGGCCAAAGCAAGTAATTGCCAGTCGGGTCTTATTTCAAACTAGAGAGAGTAATATGAAAGCCTTCAAACAAAAACAAGTGTGGTTTATCACGGGTTCGCAGGATTTATACGGCCCGAAAGTATTAGAGCAAGTCGCTAAAAACAGTGAGCAAATTGTTCATGGCTTTAATGAATCATCCGCCATTTCAATCGACGTGGTGTATAAGCCAACCGTAAAATCCCCACGGGAAATTCATGCCGTATGCCAAGCGGCCAACAGCGATGAAAACTGTGTTGGCGTTATTCTGTGGATGCACACTTTCTCTCCCGCCAAGATGTGGATTGCTGGCCTGAATGAATTAAGCAAGCCATTCATGCATTTACATACCCAGTTCAATGCCGAGCTCCCTTGGAGCGAAATCAATATGAACTATATGAACACCCACCAAAGTGCCCACGGTTGCCGCGAATTTGGTTTTATCGGCACTCGTATGCGTAAAGAGCGCAAAGTGGTTGTGGGTCACTGGCAATCGAGCGATGTACAGGCACAAATCGATGATTGGTGCCGCGCAGCAGCGGGTTGGCACGAGAGCCAAAACCTGCGTATCGCCCGCTTTGGCGACAACATGCGTCAAGTGGCAGTGACTGAAGGCGACAAAGTTGCCGCACAAATTCAATTCGGTTACGAAGTGCACGCCTATAGCTTAGGTGAACTTAATGAAGCGATTGCAGCCATTGCCGAAGGCGATGTAACCGCACAGCTCGATCGTTACGCCAGCGAATACCAAGTGGGTAACGAGCTATTTGGCGATGAATACCAATTAGACCGTTTAAGAAAAGAAGCCAAGATTGAACTCGGCTTAACCCAATTCTTAACCCAAGGTGGATTTGGTGCCTTCACCAACTGCTTCGAAAACCTCACCGGTATGACAGGATTACCGGGACTCGCTACCCAACGTCTGATGGCGAACGGTTTCGGTTACGGCGGCGAAGGTGACTGGAAAACGGCTGCCATGGTGCGCATTATGAAGGTCATGGGTCAAGGCCGTGCCGGTGGTACTTCATTTATGGAAGACTACACCTATAACTTTGGGGCGACTGATCAAGTTCTTGGCGCCCACATGTTAGAAGTCTGCCCCTCGATTGCCGCGGCAAAACCGCGTTTAGAAGTTCACCGCCATACCATTGGTGTGCGTTGTGACGTGCCACGTCTGTTATTCACTGGTAAAGCGGGCCAAGCAATCAACGTATCGACTATCGATTTAGGCAACCGTTTCCGTATCATTCTCAATGAGTTAGATACAGTGACACCACCACAGGATCTGCCAAATCTGCCTGTCGCGTCTGCGCTGTGGGAGCCTCGTCCGAATTTAGCGGTTGCCGCCGCAGCTTGGATCCACGCCGGTGGTGCTCACCACTCAGCTTATAGCCAAGCCATCACGACGGATCAGATTGTCGACTTTGCTGAAATGGCCGGTGCTGAACTGGTTATCATCGATGGCGACACTAAGATCCGCGAGTTTAAGAATGAGCTTCGCCAAAATTCCGTTTATTACGGTTTAGCAAGAGGGTTATAATTGTTGCGCAGGAACAAAGCCGCCTTCGGGCGGCTTTCATTTTTCTGGAACCATTCATTTCATAGGGTTAACACAGATGTATACAGAATTTGACGGCATTATTTTCGATATGGATGGCACCTTAGTCGACAGCGGTCAGTTGCATGAGCAAGCATGGCGACAAACCTTGAATCACTTTGGGATCCCGATTGAGCCAGCCTTGATGCGCTCGTTGGCGGGCGTGCCCACCATAGGCACCTTAGAGATCCTGATTGCGCATTTTGGCGTCACACCAACGGCCAGTTGCGAAGCCATGAACGAGTATAAAGAAGCCCTAGTGCGTGACACTATGCATTTATATGTCAAACCGACGGCATTAGCCGAATTTGCCAAGCAGAATCAGGGCAAACGCCCAATGGCGGTCGGCACAGGCGCCTACACAGAGGAAGCCATTCAAATCTTAACCCTGTGTGGGTTACTGGAATTAGTCGATTATGTGGTGGGGGCTGACCAAGTCGCGTCACCCAAACCTGCGCCTGATACTTTTTTACGCTGCGCCGAGCTGATGGGCATAGCGCCAGAGCGCTGCATCGTATTTGAAGATGCGAAGGCGGGCATCCAAGCCGCCGAAGCGGCGGGGATGTTTGTGGTCGATGTGCATGCTGAATTACAGATTGAAAATGACTATTTTCTAAGCGCTCAATAGCCGTTGCGAGCTTGTCCAATCACTGGCTAAAACGCAAAATTAGGCTTTACAATGTAAAAGTTTGGGGTAAGGTAGGGACAATGAGTTTAAGGAAATTCCCATAAATTCTTAACGTTAACAAAATTTTTATTACCTTTATCATGAAAGGTAGTATCATAACATTTGTTTATCAGCGTTATGTACCTTATCCAGCTGATTGGATTGAGCACAGAGATAGAGAGTTAAAGAGGGCACTATGGCAAATCAGGCAAATAACCGTCCGCAGAATATCCATAACTGGGTGGCAAGCGAATTAGGTTCCCGCATTGTGGGCGGCTTTTATGCGCCAGGTGAATATATCCCTAATGAAAATGCTATCTGTGAAGAGCTGGAAGTATCACGCACCTCCTTAAGGGAAGCCTTTAAGGTGCTCACAGCAAAAGGGCTTATCGAGTCTCGCCCTAAGCTTGGCACTCGAATTCGTGAGCGTCGCCACTGGAATATGTTTGATCCGGTGATCTTAAACTGGTTTTCCCAATCGAAACCTTCACCCGAGTTTTATACTTCGCTCTATGAAATTCGTGCCGTATTTGAACCTGCTGCGGCGGAACTGGCTGCCAAGAAACGCACCCCAGAGCAGCTTGAGGTGATTGCGGCTGCTTATGCCAAGATGGAAGCGGCCGAATTAGGTACGGATGAAGTGTATACCTCGGATATCGATTTCCATATGGCGATTTTAGATGCGACCAATAACGAGTTTATGGTGTCTCTCGGCGTGTCGATTCAATCTGCGCTGCTCGAAATCTTTAGACTCAGTAGCACAATTCAGGATGACTTTATCCAATCCCTTCCTGGCCACAAGGCCATTTATACTGCGATTGCCGCAGGTGACAGTGAAGGCGCGAAAGCCGAGATGAATAAATTACTCTCGACGTCTCAAGATACTGTGCATAAAAATATCGTGCGTAAATAACGGCTTGCTTCAATTTTTAACGCCGCTTTACTGCAAATATAAAAGGTGAACTTAGGTTCACCTTTTTTACTCGCTCTAAAGTAAAAAATAGGATTACTGTGGCTCGTTGATGCCTTCGCTTGTCATATGAATACGCTGTAGGGTGCCATCGGCATTGTAATGCAGCGGGTCAATTGCGACGGAACGTCTAAACTCACCGCCGCCATCCTGCGAGGCGCCGGTATGATAGATAAAGTAGGATTTACCTTTAAATTCAATGATTGCTTGATGGTTTGTCGGCGAGTTACCCGCCACTTCATTTAAGATACCTTGGTACTTCCACGGCCCCTGAATGCTATCACTGGTCGCATAGGCAATTTTTTCAGGGAAGCCTGAAGCGTATGAAAGATAATAGGTTTTATCTTTTTTATGTACCCAGAGTGCTTCGGTAAAGTTTGGAATATCAATCGAGTGAATTGGGCCATCGAGTTCAATCATGTTGGCTTTTAACTTGGCAAATCTTGGCTTAGTGTTGCCCCAAAACAGATAGGCTTGCTTGTCATCATCGATAAAGACAGCAGGATCGATATCATCCCAATCAATCTCGGTATCTGTGGTCATATCATTAGTGATAAGGGCGTTGCCGCGGGCATCCTTGAAGGGGCCGAGTGGACTATCGGCAACCGCGACACCAATAGCAAAACCATTGATTTTGTTGTGTCTTGCCGTTACATACCAGTAAAACTTACCTTCTTTTTCGATCACATGGCTGGCCCATGCATCTCCTTTGGCCCAGCTGAAGTCTTTCACCGATAACTTGCTGCCATGGGCCGTCCAATTGTGCATATCCTTAGAGCTAAAAACGAGCCAATCATGCATTTCAAAGAAGGTACGATTGTCCTTTGCAACATCATGGCCAGTATAAAGATAGACAGTATCTTGGTGCACTATAGCGGCAGGATCGGCGGTGAATACATCCGTAAACAAAGGGTTAGCAGCAATTGCCGCTGTACTGGCCGTGGTGATCAATGCCAAACAAGCACTCACACAAATACTAGAAAATGCCTTTTTCATACTTCCTCTATTGTTTTTTGATATTTTAGTATTATAGTAATACCAATACTTTTACGTGCTAGCAATATTAAAGTACAAATTGTTAACTCAGGGCATAAAGGTGCACCAACTCTCTGATAGTCGACTGTAATGCGGCTAATTGAATATGTCGGGCAGGGCATGTGCCTTGGAAAACGAAGGTGTCATATGAATAATAAAAAACCGAAAACACTTCGTTCGGCTAGTTGGTTTGGTAGTGATGATAAAAATGGTTTTATGTACCGCAGTTGGATGAAAAACCAAGGCATACCAGAGCATCACTTTCAAAATAAGCCTGTGATTGGTATTTGCAATACCTGGTCAGAATTGACTCCCTGCAATGGTCACCTGCGGGAACTGGCGCAAAGAGTAAAGAATGGTATTCGGGAAGCGGGTGGCATTCCGGTGGAGTTCCCCGTGTTTTCAAATGGCGAGTCCAATTTGCGCCCTAGCGCCATGTTAACGCGTAACCTTGCGGCTATGGACACGGAAGAAGCCATTCGTGGCAATCCCATCGACGGTGTTGTCCTGTTAGTAGGCTGCGATAAAACGACTCCGGCTTTATTGATGGGCGCGGCCAGTTGTGATTTACCGACGATAGTCGTCACGGGTGGGCCCATGCTCA
Source organism: Shewanella xiamenensis (assembly GCF_014647135.1). Taxonomy (GTDB): domain Bacteria; phylum Pseudomonadota; class Gammaproteobacteria; order Enterobacterales; family Shewanellaceae; genus Shewanella; species Shewanella xiamenensis. The sequence goes on along the minus strand of NZ_BMOP01000005.1, from coordinate 12,063 downwards.
ATGGTAAGCATAAGGGCAAGGATGTCGGTTCGGGCACACTCGTGTGGGAACTGCATCAAGAATATAAAGCAGGCAACATCAGCCTCGCCGCATTTATGAATGCCGAAGCGGATATGTCACGCTCAACGGGCACCTGTAACACTATGGGTACTGCATCGACTATGGCCTGTATGGTGGAAACCCTCGGCGTGAGTTTGCCACACAATGCCGCCATTCCTGCGGTGGATTCTCGCCGACAAGTGTTGGCCCATATGTCGGGAATGCGAATTGTTGATATGGTCAAAGAGGATTTGACCTTAAGTAAAATTTTAAGCCGTGATGCTTTTATCAATGCCATCAAAGTCAATGCTGCCATTGGTGGTTCAACTAACGCCGTTATCCATTTAAAGGCCATTGCCGGCAGGATAGGAGTTGAGCTGTCACTCGATGACTGGCGCCATGGTTACGCAGTACCGACCATAGTGAATCTTAAGCCTTCGGGTCAGTACTTAATGGAAGACTTTTACTACGCAGGTGGACTGCCAGCAGTATTAAGGCAGCTGTTTGAGCATGATTTACTGAGCAAAAACACGCTCACCGTCAATGCTGCTAGCCTCTGGGACAATGTCAAAGAGGCGCCTTGTTATAACCAAGAGGTGATTATGTCACTTGAAAATCCCTTGGTCGAAAATGGTGGCATTCGCGTACTGCGCGGCAATCTCGCGCCTCGCGGCGCAGTAATCAAGCCCTCCGCCGCCAGCGCGCTCTTGATGCAACACCGTGGCAAAGCGGTTGTGTTTGAAAGTTTTGACGATTACAACGCCCGCATTGGCGATCCTGAACTGGATATTGATGAGAACAGCATTATGGTGCTTAAAAACTGTGGCCCTAAAGGATATCCGGGCATGGCTGAGGTTGGCAATATGGGATTGCCACCTAAGCTGTTGAAAAAAGGAATTAAAGATATGGTAAGGATTTCCGATGCACGCATGAGTGGCACCGCCTTTGGTACCGTTGTTCTCCATGTTGCGCCAGAAGCACAAGCCCTTGGGCCGCTCGCCGCAGTACAAAATGGTGACATGATTGAACTGGATACTTTTGCAGGAAAGTTACAGCTGGAGATCAGTGACCAAGAGTTACAGGCGCGCCTAGCAAAACTCGCGACAGTGAAATCCATTCCAATCAATGGTGGTTATCTCTCGCTCTTTAAAGACCATGTGCTCCAAGCGGATGAGGGATGTGATTTTGATTTTCTCGTGGGATGTCGAGGTGCAGAGATACCCGCACATTCCCATTAAATATGAACTCGTTTTCTTTTATAATGAAACCAAATAATTATTTTAATAAAAGGTTGAGTTATGAAGTTGACTAATCAATACCCGAGTTTACAAGGTAAGACCATTTTTATCAGTGGCGGTGGTACGGGTATTGGGGCTTGCTTAGTACGGTCTTTTTTAGAGCAGGGCGCTAAGGTGGCATTTGTCGACATTTTAGTTGAGGAGTCGACTCAACTTGTCACAGGCCTTAAGCAGACTCAGCCTGACGCCAGTGTGAAATTTTATCACTGTGATCTTGTCGATGTAGTTGCGCTTAAAAGCGTCATTGCTCAGGTTGAAGACGATTTAGGCCCTATCTCAGTATTGATTAACAATGCCGCGTGCGATGAAAGGCATAGCATAGATGAAGTCACGCCAGAATATTGGGACCAATGCTTAAATACCAATTTGCGGCACTACTTTTTTGCCGTACAAGCGGTAAGGCCGCAAATGCAGCGGCTCGGCGGGGGTTCTGTTATCAATTTTGGCTCGATGAGTTGGCACAATCGTCAAGCGGGAATGGCGGGATATACAGCCTCAAAAGCAGGCGTCATGGGCTTAACTCGAGGCTTAGCCGCCGATTTAGGCAAAGATAAAATCCGGATTAATACCTTAACGCCGGGTTGGGTGATGACAAAACGTCAACTCACACATTGGGTAGATAAAGATACGGCAAAACATATCGAAAATAACCAATGTATTAAAGAATATGTAATGCCCGAAGATATTGCTGCTATGGCGTTATTTTTAGCAGCAGATGATAGCAAACTCTGCACCGCACAAAATTTTATTGTCGATGGTGGTTGGATTTAAATATCACAATAAAATTTCAGTTCATTGAATAATGAGGTGAGTGCTGAGTTTATTTTTAAATAAAAGGTAAAGCACTCACCATGCAACTCTCCGTCTCTAAAAAAAATGTAGAACATGCCGCATTTGCGGATGAATTACAATTAGTCACCCTCACCAATAGCCATGGGCTTGAAGTGGTTCTATCAAATTACGGCGCTAGCATTTGGTCGGTAAAACTTTATGGCAAAGATGAGCAACCTATTTCATTAAGTCTTGGCTATCAAGATATTAAAGATTGGGCGACTAATCCGTATTATTTTGGTATTACCGCCGGCCGTGTCGCAAATCGCATTGGTAAAGCACAATTCCCCTTAGCAGGTAAAACAATTCAATTAGTCGCCAATGAAGGCAATAATCAACTTCACGGCGGACCTAAAGGATTAAGCCATTGCACTTGGCAGGTTGAGACACTGCAGGACAATGACAGTGTGGCGGCGGTTTTCAGCATTATCAGCCCCGATGGCGATCAAGGATTTCCGGGTAATCTTGCGATTAAGCTCGAGTATCGCCTCAATGAAAACAATGAATTAACCCTGAACTATCAAGCCGTTTGCGATCAAACCACCCCCGTCTGTTTAACCAATCATGCTTACTGGAATCTTGCCTCCAACAAACAGCAAGGCATTTTAGGGCACGAACTCTCCATTCAAGCCAGCCATTTCCTGGCGCTCGATAATGAACAGATCCCAACAGGCGAATTAACCTTAGTCGACGATGGCGCTTACGATTTCAAACAACCGAAGCTAATTGCCACGGATATTAAGCAATTAACTAATGGTTATGATCATTATTTTGTGATGGATAGAAATCCTGACAATAAAAACAGTTTGCAGACTATTGCGGTGTTAAAAGATCCGCTTTCTGGCCGAGAACTCGAAATTAGTACCACTGAAGTCGGCGTGCAATTTTATAGTGGAAACTTTCTCGATGGCAGCCATATTGATGATGAAGGTTATAGCATTAATCAATTCCATGGCCTGTGTTTAGAAACCCACGGTTATCCGAATGCGGTAAACATTGACCATTTCCCGAGTGTCATGCTTGAGGCAAATACTCAATATCAACAAATTACGGTACATAAGTTTAAGAATATTTAATTCAATCAAGGCGAAATAACATTTATTTGTACGAGTTGGCCTGCTGTTAACAGCAGGCTAGGGGATCTCTGTTACCTAAAATTATAAAGGGAATAATAATGAAACATAATAAAATCATTACCGCATTGGGATTATGGGCTGTCAGTGCAACTTGTGCCTACGCCACCACGGTGGGCTTTTCACAGGTTGGCTCCGAGAGTGGTTGGCGTACCAGCTTTAGCGAAGCGGTCAAGGCCGAAGCTAAACAGCGTGGCATCGATTTAAAATTTGCCGACGCTCAGCAAAAACAAGAGAACCAAATCAAAGCCGTGCGTAGCTTTATCGCCCAAGGCGTGGATGCCATTATTATCGCGCCCGTAGTGGAAACAGGCTGGAAACCCGTACTCAAAGAAGCCAAACGTGCCCACATTCCTGTGGTGATTGTTGACCGTAATATCAAGGTCGATGATGACTCCTTATTCCTTACCCGTATCGCCTCCGACTTTACCGAAGAAGGCCGCAAGATTGGCCAATGGCTAATGGATAAAACCCAAGGCAACTGCGATATCGCCGAGTTGCAGGGCACGGTAGGTGCAACCGCAGCGATTGATCGCGCCGCCGGTTTTAACCAAGTGATTGCCAATTATCCCAATGCCAAGATCGTTCGCAGCCAAACCGGCGAATTTACCCGCGCTAAGGGTAAAGAAGTGATGGAAGGTTTCCTTAAGGCGCAAAACGGTCAGCCACTGTGCGCCGTGTGGTCGCATAACGATGAAATGGCCCTTGGCGCCGTACAAGCCATTAAAGAAGCGGGTTTAAAACCGGGCAAAGATATTCTGATTGTCTCAGTGGACGGTGTTCCCGATTACTTTAAGGCCATGGCCGATGGCGATGTTAATGCCACGGTTGAGCTTAGCCCATACTTAGGCGGCCCAGCGTTCGATGCTATCGATGCGTACCTGAAGGGCAATAAGGATCAAGCCAAGCTAATTAGCACCACGGGTAATGTATTTACCCAAGAAACCGCTGCCGCAGAGTACGAAAAGCGCCGCCAGCAATAATCCCATTGACGCTTTCTTGGGGAATAGCGCTATGAGCCTTATTTTAGAACTCAAGCAGATCAGTAAGCATTATCCGGGCGTTAAAGCCCTTGAGGATGTGAGCTTACGGTTATTTGCAGGGGAAGTTCACGCCCTATTGGGCGAAAACGGTGCGGGTAAATCGACGCTGGTGAAAGTGATGACAGGCGCCCAGTCGAAAGACATGGGCGACATCCTTTTCCTCGGTGAGCCGCAACACTTCAACACACCAATGGATGCGCAAAAGGCGGGGATCAGCACGGTTTACCAAGAGGTGAACTTAGTGCCTAACCTGACCGTGGCACAAAACCTGTTCCTCGGTTACGAACCGCGCCGCCTTGGACTGATCCATTTTAAAAAAATGGATGACGACGCGCGGGCCGTGTTAACCCAGTTCAAGCTGGATATCGATGTTAGCGCACCGCTGTCGGACTATTCCATCGCGGTGCAGCAACTGATCGCCATCGCCCGTGGCGTAGCCATGTCAGCCAAGGTATTAGTGCTCGATGAGCCTACCGCGAGCTTAGATGCCAAAGAAGTGCAAGTGCTGTTTGGGATCTTAAACCAGCTCAAAGCCAAGGGCGTGGCTATCGTATTTATCACTCACTTCCTCGATCAGGTTTATCAGATAAGCGATCGCATTACCGTGTTACGTAACGGGCAGTTTATCGGCGAATATCTGACGGCAGAACTGCCACAACCTAAGTTGATTGAAGCCATGCTCGGGCGTTCTCTGCAGGAGCAATTGGTTGATAAACAGGAAAAGGAGCGCACCGTCACCCGCGCTGAGGCTGTGCTCTTGTCCCTCAAAGATGTGTCGGTAAAAGGTTCAATCCAATCGATGAATCTCACCGTGCCAAAGGGGCAGGCAGTTGGACTTGCGGGGCTGTTAGGCTCTGGGCGCAGCGAAGTGTGCAACGCCGTATTTGGGCTGGACTTGGTCGATAGCGGCAGTATCCATTTGGCGGGGCAGAAATTGAATCTGTCACAACCCGTGGATGCGATCAGCGCTGGGATCGCCCTGTGCCCCGAAGATCGCAAGATTGACGGGATTATCGGCCCTTTATCGATTCGCGAAAACATCATACTCGCGCTGCAGGCGCGTATCGGGTGGTGGCGGTATTTATCTAAAGCTCGGCAGCAGGAAATTGCCCAGTTCTTTATCGATAAATTACAGATTGCAACACCGGACGCAGATAAACCCATAGAGCAATTGAGTGGCGGTAATCAACAGAAGGTGATCCTCGCGCGTTGGTTAGCCATCGAGCCCATTTTGCTTGTGCTAGATGAGCCGACCCGCGGCATCGATATTGGCGCCCACGCTGAAATCGTCAAGCTTATCAGAACTTTGTGTGATGAAGGCATGTCGTTGCTGGTTGCATCGTCTGAACTCGATGAGCTCGTGGCCTTTTCAAATAAAGTCGTGGTATTACGCGACAGATACGCAGTACGTGAACTTTCAGGAGCGGAATTAACCTCGCAACACGTAATGCAAGCGATTGCGGAGGGATAAATGAAAAACTCTGTCCAAACCCTATCGACCGAATCATTTTCGCCTGAGTCGAACTCATCTGAGCGACAACGGATGCAGGAAAGCCACAAAACCATGGTTCAAGAAAAAAATGCCCGTTACCAAGCGGGCAAGTCGACCTCCATTGGTCGATACCTCTGGCCACTCTTGGCTTTAGGTATTCTGTTACTTGCCAATCTGTTTATTGACAGCAGTTTCTTTAATATCAGCTATCAAGACGACAGACTCTATGGCTCTTTGATTGATATTTTAAATCGCAGTGCACCCGTGGCGCTGCTCTCCATTGGTATGAGTCTCGTGATTGCCACTGGCGGTATTGACCTGTCGGTTGGTGCCGTGATGGCGATTGCGGGCGCCGTTTGCGCGAATCTACTGTTAGTGCCGGATTTAAGCTTAGTCATCGTCATTGCTGCAGGCCTGAGTATTGGGCTCTTAGCCGGTTGTATTAATGGCGGTCTGGTGAGTTTCTTAGGCATTCAACCGATTGTCGCAACCTTGCTTTTGATGGTGGCAGGGCGCGGTGTTGCTCAGCTTATCAACCAAGGGCAAATTATCACCTTCCAGCACCCAGGCTTTGCCGCTATTGGCGTGGGCCAGTTTTTAGGCCTGCCGATGCCCGTGTGGATTGTGATTGGGATGCTGATCTTTAGCCAATTACTGCTACGTAAAACCGCCTTAGGGCTGTTTATCGAAGCGGTGGGCTGTAATGCCAAGGCGAGTCGTTACCTTGGGATCAACGATAAATCCATCAAACTGTTTGCCTATGCCATTGCGGGTCTGTGCGCGGCATTGGCCGGCATGATCAGCACCGCCGATATCCAAGGTTCAGATGCGAATAATGCCGGACTGTGGCTTGAGCTCGATGCCATATTAGCAGTGGTTATTGGCGGCGCCGCACTCACGGGCGGGCGTTTCTCCTTGATTCTGTCGGTCGTCGGCGCGCTGATCATCCAAACCTTAGCGACCACCATTATCGTCAGCGGTTTACCCGCTAAATTTAACTTGCTGATCAAGGCCATCGTTATCCTGACCGTGCTGCTGTTGCAATCGGCTAAATTTAGGCGCCAATTGTCGGCGCTATTCAAATCCAAGCGCCAAGCGGATGCAAAACCAGCAGAAAAGGGCACAAGTGCAAAAGTCAGCACAGCGACAGGAGAAAAACCATGATAGCAAGACGTTTTATCCCGCTGTGGATCACCGCCTCATTGCTGCTGACGATGTTTCTGGTCGGCACCTTTCAGTTTGACGGTTTTGCCAGCGGCCGAGTAGTCACCAACCTGTTGCGTGATAATGCTTTTTTACTTATCACCGCATTAGGCATGACCTTAGTGATTATCTCCGGGGGCATTGATCTTTCAGTTGGCGCCGTCATCGCCTTAAGTGGGGTTGTCAGCAGTTTATTGATCACTGAGTACCAGTGGCATCCATTGTTGGCCTTTACGGTTATCTTGCCCCTTGGCACGCTGTTTGGCGCACTCATGGGCAGCATTATCCATGTGTATAAGTTGCAGCCTTTTATCGTGACGCTTGCGGGCATGTTCCTTGCGCGGGGCTTAGCGACGACGCTCAGTGAAGAGTCGATTGCCATTGACCATCCATTTTACGATGCGGTGGCCGAGATAAGCATTGCACTACCAGGCAATGCTGCGCTCGATTTAAGCTCACTGATCTTTATTCTGTTTTTTGTGATTATCGCCATTGTGATGCATTACAGCCGTTTCGGCACCAATGTGTATGCCATTGGTGGCAATCAACATTCTGCTGAACTAATGGGGATTTCCATCGCTAAAACCACTATCAGTATTTACGCCATCAGTAGCTTTCTGGCAACGCTGGCGGGCATTGTCTTTACCTTTTACACCTTCTCTGGCTATGCGCTTGGCGCCATTGGCGTCGAACTGGATGCCATTGCGGCCGTGGTCATTGGCGGCACGTTACTGACGGGCGGCAGTGGATTTGTGCTCGGCACTGTACTTGGAGTGATTTTGATGGGGGTGATCCAAACTTATATCACCTTCGATGGCAGCTTAAGCAGTTGGTGGACCAAGATTGTTATCGGACTCTTATTGTTCTTTTTCATCCTATTACAGAAACTCTTGAATGGACGCAAAAAACAACATGGATAATCGTCAACCTAACCTGTCGGTCTTTCGGCGCTTGCCTTTGACCTGTGGCTTACTCGCCGCATTGGCACTGCCATTAGCGCAAGCCGTGCCTGTGCTTGAGATTAGCCGCGCACAATCCCACAGCGCCACGGCGCAAGCCCTCGATGCGAAGGCGCCCTTTATCGAGAGAAGGGCGGATCCTTGGGTGATCCGCGATGATGACGGCAGTTACTACTTTATTGCCTCTGTGCCTGAGTTTGACCGCATCGAACTTCGCCACGCCAAAACCATAGATGGTTTACGCCAAGCAACGCCTAAAACCCTGTGGCGCAAGCATGAAACTGGCCCCATGAGTATCGATATTTGGGCGCCAGAGCTGCACAAAATCGATGGTCGCTGGTATATCTATTTTGCGGCCAGCAATAAGGATGTGCGTTTTCATAACCGCATGTTTGTCTTAGGCCTTGAGGGTGACTCGCCGATGACGGGCCAATGGCAAGAGCTAGGTAAATTACAGTCGGCGCAGGATGCCTTTTCCCTCGATGCGACCAGCTTTAGCCTCAAGGGCGAGCGTTATTTTATTTGGGCGCAGCAGGACAAAACCAAGCGTTACAACACCGGCTTAGTGATTGCCAAAATGTTATCACCAACTCAACTCTCTGATAACGAAACCATTATCAGCGAGCCCTTATTGGATTGGGAGCGTTTAGGCTTTAAAGTCAACGAGGGCGCTGCGGTGTTGGTTAAAAACGGTAAAGTCTTCGTGACCTATTCCGCCAGTGCCACGGATGACCGTTATGCCATGGGACTGTTATGGGCCGATGATAATGCCGATTTACTCGATCCTAAGAGTTGGCATAAATCGCCAAGTCCAGTCTTTACCACTGAGCCTAGCTTGAATCGTTTTGGTCCTGGCCATAATAGTTTTGTGCTGGCAGAGGATGGTAAAACCGAGCTGATGTTTTACCATGCTCGTAATTACCTTGAGCTGCAGGGGACACCATTGACCGACGGTAATAGACACACTTACTACCGCGCCATTCGCTGGTCGGCGGACGGTTTCCCAGTATTTGATAATCAGCAGAGTGATAGCCAAACCCTGCATCGGCAAGACACGCAGTCCCGCGAATAAGCGAAATGCGTTTAACAGACACGAAAAATTGCACACTTAACTAATCGAATAGACAGGTTTTCCATGATAAGAGCAACAAACAGCCCCCTAGTCGAGCAGCGCGCCGATCCCTTTGTGTATCGACATAGCGACGGTTATTACTACTTTACGGGCTCTGTTCCGACCTACGATCGGATTGAACTGCGTAAATCCAAGACCTTAGACGGCTTGAAAGACGCCCAAACCTTCGATATCTGGTTTAAACACCAAAGCGGCCCGATGAGCCGCCACGTGTGGGCGCCCGAGATCCATTATCTCGACGGCAAATGGTACATCTACTTTGCGGCCAGCGAAGAAGAAAATATTTGGGCCTTACGCCCCTATGTGCTTGAGTGCCAAGGGCAAGATCCCTTGAATGATGAATGGATTGAACTTGGCATGATGCAGGCGGCAGATGGTGATAATAAGTCATTTATCGACTTTTCCTTAGATGCGACCATTTTTGAAAACAACGGTAAGCGTTACTTCTGCTGGGCGGAGAAAACCGGCGGTCAATTTGCGGCATCCAACCTGTATTTAGCGGAAATGGCATCGCCCATCAAGTTAAAGACGGCGCAATTTATGCTCACCACCCCAGATTACGATTGGGAACGAGTCGATTTTTGGGTTAATGAAGGGCCTGCAGTGCTTAAACATCAGGGGAAAATCTTCATTACTTTCTCGGCCAGCGCGACAGGTGCTTGTTATTGCATGGGTTATATGGAGGCCGATGAGCATGCTGATTTGCTCGATCGTAACTCATGGAAGAAAACCCGCCAGCCAGTGCTGTGCACTGATGTCGACAAGCAAATCTTCGGCCCTGGTCATAACAGTTTCACCGTGGCAGAAGATGGCGTAACGCCCATCTGTGTCTACCATGCCCGTGATTACGAACATGCAGTGGGCGATCCTAGCGTGGTGCCAAAGACAGATACCCGTCCATTAGCGCAAATTATTAAAGATCCACTCTATGATCCCAATCGCCATGCTCGGATGTTAGTGGTGACATTTGATGAGAGCGGGCGCCCCTTGTTCAACCTCTACTAATTCATTTACCACCACAAATGATTCGATAACCGCGGGGCATGCTTCAGCAGCCCCGCTTTTTTATGCCTGACTGAAGCGCTATTGCTGCTTAGGTGAAGCGCGATTGTTTAGGCTCGCACGCAAAACAAGCTATTCCAATCGCTATTTCAATCACTTAAGCGATTCAATCTTTGAACCTAAAGATGTTATATTGCTGCCCGAGCATTCACATTGTGGGTAGGAGTCCTGCCTGAGTGTGGGAGTGAATTTCAGTGATGATGATTTTGCCAAGATCGAGGAGTAGGGATATGGCGATAAACAAGGACAAGCTTAGTGTGGATATTGAAGCTGGATTGGAAGACTTAGCTCAGGAACTCGCTCTGGCACTAGGAGAATATTACGATTGGTGGGTGTCACACTATCCGGCGGAAACCGTATACGGTTTTTGCCTATACAGCACGCCCTTAGTGGAATATTTAGGCGTCACGCTTTTCACTGAGGAAGGTCTTATGGCCGTCGCAGAGCAATATCAAAACGATCATCGTTTTCGACATAAATCCCTCGCAGAGCTTAAGCAAACGCTGCGTTGGTCGGCCTGCGACTCTCCACATCACGATGAAAATGAAGATATTTGTGAGGCGATTAACGACAAACTGCAATTGCTACAAGAGGACGCTGAAGCGCTAGAGTCCGAAGAGGCATACGATGCTTACCTCAAAGCCTTGTACGCCATATTAGTCAGGGCGCTCAATGAGGTTAAAGCTATGCGCCCGCTAAACCCGCAGGCAATATTGTTCTCCGTCTGGTTTGGCGATCAAAGCGATGCTGATATCGATTATTTTGTTCAAAATTGTAATGACAAAGAGATGGTTGCTTGTTTTTATCAGCAATGGCGGTAGATATTGCCTACAAAAATTTTCAATTCAATTGGCTTATTTCGTCTATTACCGACGAGGTCCCACTCAATATTGACTGAAATGCTGACTGAAATATTGATGGGTAGTGGTTGTTATTTACGGCGAGTCGCATAGGGCCAGCAGCAAACATTAGGTAGTGCCAAGCGCAGAAACTCTGAGTTAGGGGATTAAAACAAGGGAAAGCGTTTCACTTTCCCTTATCTGAATCAGTGTTTTAAGCCCGAGTGCCTACATGCGCTCGGGATGCTCGCTTACTGAGTCGAGCTTGGCTCACTTTTTAGTAGGCGCACCTCATATAAACCGCCAGCAATCGAGCCCGGTTTTGCCACAAATTTCACCCTGAAGGGTACAGTGCTATCCAAAAGCATATCGGCGGGAATAGGGTAGTCGACACTAAAAATGTTGGCCCCTTATCGGCAGGCAGAGTGACTTCGGCAAGGCGTTTATCGTTGATCAAAATGTCAAAACGTCGCCCTGCATCCAAACCAAAGTAAGTTAAGCGCAATATGGGTTGCGGTTCACCTTTGGCATCGAGTTGATAGCTAAACCAATCCTCGGCATGGCGCCAATGGCGATTACCATTAAGGCCCGCTTCACTCTTTGATGCCTTAAAGAAATGATCCGACTCAGGTTGTTGCTCACCGGGCTGCACACTATCTAAGGTTTGCGCCATCAGCTTGGCTTCCATCTGGGCTTTTTGAGCTAACGCTTGCTGTTTCTGCTGCCATTCATCGGGAGCGCTCTGGCCAAAATACAAGGTATAGCGGCTGTCATGCAGACGAAATAAGGGGATCAGCGTGATTGAGCTCGCTTGCTGGGACGAGAGGATATGGTTGTAGAGTGCACGTTCATAGTAATCGATATAACGCAAATGTCATACGGTGTAGTAAAGAATCCACCTTCTAAAGAAGGTGGCTTTGTTTTAACCCCCTAAAAGGGGGCCTTTATTCAAGAGCAAGTTGACCCTGCTCTTGCCGCTCTACTTTCTCTTGATGCCTAACGTATCTACGGATTATTTCCTCGTTAATTCCA
>NZ_BMOP01000004.1 GCF_014647135.1 Shewanella xiamenensis | reverse complement strand
ACTGTAGAAGCAGATATCCATCAGGGCCAGAGGGATCCCTCAATAACAGGCCGGATATATGGGTGCAATGAACTCTTCTCAAAATCGTTATCGAATGTCTTGCAAACCGGATGGGTCCATATATGACCGGCTAGCTTTCGCAGGTGCAGGGACGCATCCTTCGGAAGCGATAGCAATTTATCCATAAGACCAAGGCCAGTCTCTAATGCATGTAACTTCGCTAGGGGCGTCTTGGAGCATCCAAGGAGGATAGGACGAGCAGTCCTCCTTGGTCGGGTGTGGGGTGAAGCCCCACGACTTTGACTTTGATTTTGATTTGAAAATCCAAACGAAGCTTGGACATTGAATTATTCTCAGCCGAAAGAGAGCAAACCATTGCACGAATGCAAATAATGAAAACAACTATCCCAAGGCTTTAGTCAAAGCCGAAACAACATTGGTATTAGCAGCCAACTCTGCGTAAACTTTCGCTCCCATGTTTTTATCGGTGTTGCGATGACCATTCCTAAGCCTTCTCCTTCCACAGAGTCTTCCCCTGAGTCGTTTACCTTTGCCGAGCTTGGCGTCAATGCGGCGTTATGTTCGGTATTGCCTGCCGCGCTCAAGTATCCGACACGGGTACAGCAATTAGCGATTCCTGCGATTCTTGCGGGGCGGGATGCGTTAGCGCTGTCGAAAACCGGTAGCGGTAAGACCTTGGCTTTCGGTTTACCTTTGCTGCAAATCCTCTGGCAACAAATTGCTGAGCAAACGATGGCTAAATCCGTGCCTGCGGCTAATCCACTGGCATTAGTGTTGGTGCCAACGCGTGAGTTAGCGCAGCAGGTGAGCGAAGCGCTGCACGCGCTGGCGAGTAAGTTATCGTCTTCTTTGAATATTCAGCTCCTCTGTGGCGGTATCGCGCAGGAAGAGCAATTAGCCGAACTTGCCGCTAATCCGCAGTTTGTGGTGGCAACCCCTGGGCGCTTATTGGATTTATGCACGCAGTCCTATATCAGTCTCGACTCGATAAAATATCTAGTGCTAGACGAAGCCGACCGCTTACTGGAAATGGGATTTTGGCCCGATGTGCAAAAGCTGATGGCAATGATGCCTAAGCGTAAGCAAACCTTACTGTTTTCAGCCACCTTGCCAGAGGCGTTGGATTCCTTGGCGGGTAAATTGCTGAGCAATGATCCCCTGCGGGTTGAGGCCAGTACACGCAATGCTGTCGCCGCCGAAATCGAAGAGCGACTGTATTTAGTCAATAAGGGCAGTAAGGCGCAGGCTTTGATTGCGTTACTCAAACAATATCAATGGCCGCAAGTGCTAGTGTTTATCAGTGCCCGCGATGATGCCGATGCGATAGCGAAACGACTCGTTAAGGCGGGGATAAATGCTGCTGCGCTGCACGGTGAAAAAGATCAAACCGTGCGCAGCCAAACCTTGGCCGACTTTAAAGCCAATCGTATTCAAGTGGTGGTGGCGACGGATTTAATGGCCCGAGGGATTCATGTTGATGCCTTACCAGTGATGATCAATTTAGATTTACCCACCAGTGCGCCTGTATATGTGCACCGTATTGGCCGCACCGCAAGGGCGGGCGCCAAAGGGCTCGCTATCTCTTTGGTGTGCCATGGTGAGATGCCAAGCTTAACCGCGATCCGCAACTTGACGGCGCGTGAGTTACCGTTAGCATCATTGGCGGACTTTCCGGTGACCGATAAACAGAGCGAAAGATCCAGAGAGGATGGTGCTGAGCATAACGTTGCGCCTAAGCGCCCACCTCGGGATAAACAGGCGAATCGTCGCAGTATTAGTAAGCACAGCGTCAAGGCATTTAAAGGTAAGCGTTGAGAGTGAGGCTGCGCTGATTCCCCTAAACAGCTAGCACTTATTGGTAACTGTTTACCTGTTTCAGCTGGGTGAACTATATAGTTAATCTCGGAACGTGGATTACTACATTTACAGGATCAGGCATGGCGTCGACATTGGCGATAGGTAACGCACTTCACCATATGGTAACTCACGGTTTAGCCACCCAACGTTTTACGCTTCGGCCATTTCAGCGAGCGGATCTTGAAGCTTTTGCCGCTTATCGAGCCAAGCCTAAGATCGCCAAATATCAAAGCTGGACGGATTACTCTTATAGCGATGCTGTCGCGTTATTCGAGAACATGGATTACGCACAATTTGGCGCGGCAGACACTTGGTTTCAATTGGCGATTGTCACTACGGCATCGCTTGTGACGCCTGCCACCTTAGTGGGCGATTTGGCGCTGCATTTTATCGATGAGCAGCAAATGGAAATCGGCTTTACGATTGCGCCTGAGTATCAAGGCCAGCAGGTTGCGTTTGAGGCCGTCAGCGCATTGCTGGGTTATCTCTTTGTGGAATTAGATAAGCATCGTGTTATTGCAATAACCGATGTAGACAATCTTGCCTGCTGTAGATTACTCGAAAAACTCGGCTTTCGGCGCGAAGCCCATTATGTCAAAAACATCTTCTTTAAGGGCGCATGGGGCGATGAGTATCTCTATGCCATGTTAAGGGAAGACTATATTGCACGTTAATGGCGCTAGGCTCACTCGTGCTACCAGACAAGATTCTGAATCTCGTTTGGCTTCTGCTTGCTATCTCAGTAAAATCTTAATCATGATTAGTTGAGTCTGCTAGCTTCAGCCTCGTTCGGATTAAGGAGTTCCCTATGAAATCAATAACACTCGCCTTAGTGGCGGTTGGACTCACGTTAGGATTATCGGGCTGCGCGACCACTAAATCGCCTACGGGGCGTGGCCAAACCTTGCTGTATTCGGCATCGCAAATGCAGCAAATGGGGGATGCTTCTTTTGAAGAAATGAAAAAGCAGCAAAAGATTAGCAGCAATAAAAAACTCACCCAGTACGTAAATTGTGTGGCGAATCGGGTGACTGCTGTGTTGCCCGATCAAAGCCAGAAGTGGGATGTCGTGTTATTCAACTCCGAGCAAGTTAACGCCTTTGCGCTGCCTGGCGGACACATTGGCGTGTATACCGGATTATTAAAAGTCGCGAGCACGCCGGATCAACTCGCGACCGTCTTAGGCCATGAAGTGGCCCACGTATTAGCCCAGCATGGTAATGAGCAGGTCTCACGGGCGCAGATGACGGGGATGGGGATGCAAATCGCCGATGCCGCCCTTGGCGCGAGCGGCGTTTCAAACCGTGACTTATATATGTCGGCTTTAGGACTGGGCGCGCAGGTCGGGGTGATTTTACCCTTTGGCCGCGCTCAGGAGAGTGAGGCGGATGTGATGGGGCTGGAGCTGATGGCACGTGCAGGGTTCGACCCCGCCCAGAGTGTGGTGCTGTGGCACAATATGTCGAAAGCGGGTGGTAGCCAAGGGCCAGAGCTGTTATCAACGCATCCATCCAACAGCAATCGCATCGCCCAACTCGAGCAATTACAGGGGCAAATGCAGCCTTTGTATCAGAGCGCAAAGGCGAGTATCAAAAACCAATGCGTGTTGCCTAAATAGTCATTCAGAGCGTGGCGATCGTTTAGATGCAGGCCTTATCTTGCCACAATTAGGCGCTATTGCTGGATAAATACGCATCGGTTACGTAAAATCGCCGCCAAAGTTAAATAAGCAGTCAGTTTATCAGCATAGGGCGTGGAACTATGGTAAACTGGCGCGCAAAATTCCATTGAACATTGAGAGTCGTTAATTATGTCTGATAAATTCAGTACTGTTGAACAGCAAGCAAGCTATGGTGTTGGTCGTCAAATGGGCGAGCAACTGGCTGCCAATTCTTTTGACGGTGTAGATATTGCTGCCGTTCAAGCAGGCTTAGCCGATGCGTTTGCTGGCGTTGAAAGCGCTGTATCTATGCAAGATATGCAAGTTGCATTCACTGAGATCAGCCGTCGTATTCAAGCGGCTCAAGAGCAAGCAGCTGCTGCGGCTTCTGCTGAAGGTGAAGCGTTTTTAGTGGAAAACGCTAAACGTGCAGGCGTGATCGTGACTGACTCTGGTCTGCAATACGAAGTATTAGTTCAAGGTAGCGGTGCAAAACCAACCTACGAAGATACTGTTCGTACTCACTACCATGGTTCTTTCATCAATGGTGACGTGTTCGACAGCTCTGTTGTTCGTGGTCAACCTGCTGAATTCCCAGTATCTGGCGTTATCGCTGGCTGGACTGAAGCACTGCAACTGATGCCAGTAGGCACTAAGTTAAAATTATTCGTTCCACATCACTTAGCTTACGGTGAGCGTGGTGCGGGTGCTTCTATTCCTCCATACTCAACCTTAGTGTTTGAAGTCGAGTTATTAGACATCGTCTAATGTGATTGAAACGCCTAAGCCAGTCTTAGGCGTTTTTGTATGGAAGACAAAAAAGATTGAGGAGATTGAAATGAGTGGACAAGTGAGAGTTGCAATTGTCGGTGCGGGTGGACGCATGGGACGGACTCTTATTGAATCGGCTTATCATCAAGAGCACATTCGCTTAGGCGCGGCGATTGAGCGTTCAGGTTCAAGCTTAATTGGCGTGGATGCGGGCGAGCTTGTCGGTGTGGGTAAGTTAAATGTCATTATCATGGATTCGCTCGACTATGCGACCGATGACTTTGATGTGCTGATTGATTTTACTGCGCCAGAGGCCAGTATTGTCCATTTAGATTGGTGCGTACGCCATAAGAAAGCCATGGTGATCGGCACAACTGGTTTCAATCATGCTCAAAAAGAACAAATCAATGCCTTTGCCGAGCAAACGCCGGTGGTGATGGCGCCGAATATGTCTGTGGGTGTCAATCTGATGTGGAAATTGCTTGAGTTGGCCGCTGAGGTCATGGGCGATTACACTGATATCGAGATTATCGAAGGTCACCACAGATATAAGAAAGACGCGCCATCTGGCACGGCACTAAAAATGGGTGAAGTGATTGCCAAGACCTTAGGTCGTGATCTTGAAAAATGCGCCGTCTATGGCCGCGAAGGGATCACTGGCGAGCGTGACCGTGAAACCATCGGTTTTGCGACTGTGCGCGCGGGTGATTTAGTCGGTGAGCATACCGCCATGTTTGCCGATATCGGTGAGCGTTTAGAGATCACCCATAAAGCCTCGAGTCGTATGACCTTTGCCAACGGCGCTATGCGTGCCGCTCATTGGTTGGTGGAGCAGAAACCGGGTCTGTATGATATGCAGCAGGTATTAGGTTTACATTAAAATTAAAAAACGCCATTTGGCGTTTTTTTTTGCACTCAGATACCAATGTATAGACGAGTTTGAGTTTATCCTGTAAACTCGCTGGAATTTGTCAAAATTTCGTAAATCAGCGGAAATTGGTATCTTAACATAACATAAAAACATTATATTTCAGTGGCTTGGCTCTTTATGGAGGTCGCGTTGACAAAGTCTGCCTTACTCGTACTCGAAGATGGAACCGTATTCACTGGCACAGCAATAGGTGCCGATGGTCTCTCAGTTGGTGAAGTTGTTTTTAACACTTCGATGACGGGATACCAAGAAATTTTAACTGATCCCTCTTATTCACGCCAGATAGTAACTTTAACCTACCCCCACATTGGTAATACTGGTACCAATAATGAAGATGTCGAATCCAATGGGGTTCATGCTTGTGGTTTAATCATTCGCGATCTTCCGCTCATAGCAAGTAGTTTCCGTAATCAACAAACCCTTAGCGATTATCTCAAAGCAAACAATGTTGTTGGCATCGCAGATATCGATACTCGTAAATTAACTCGAATCCTCCGTGAAAAAGGTGCCCAAGCGGGTTGCATCATGGCGGGTGCTGACTTGGATGAAGCCAAAGCGCTTGCAGCTGCTAAAGCCTTCCCTGGTTTAAAGGGCATGGATTTAGCGAAAGAAGTCACTACTGACAAAGCCTACCAATGGCGTAAAGGTAGCTGGCGTTTAGTGGGTGGTTTGCCTGAAGATACTCCAGCAGAAGCGCTTAAATACAAAGTGGTTGCCTACGACTACGGCGTTAAGCAAAACATCCTGCGTATGTTGGTTGACCGTGGCTGTGATGTGACGGTTGTTCCTGCAAAAACACCCGCTGCTGACGTGTTAGCGATGAACCCAGACGGTGTGTTCCTCTCTAATGGTCCCGGTGACCCAGAGCCATGCGACTACGCGATTGAAGCGATTCAACAAATCCTGAAAACCGATACGCCGATTTTCGGTATCTGTTTAGGCCACCAATTACTGGCATTGGCATCAGGCGCGAAAACCTTAAAGATGAAGTTTGGTCACCACGGTGCTAACCACCCAGTGAGCAATATCGAAAAAGGTAACGTGATGATCACCAGCCAAAACCACGGTTTTGCTGCCGATGAAGCCACATTACCAGCCAATATCAAAGTGACCCACAAGTCACTGTTCGATGGTTCATTGCAAGGTATCCATCTGACGGACAAACCTGCGTTCAGCTTCCAAGGTCACCCTGAAGCGAGCCCAGGTCCTAACGATGCGGCCCCACTGTTCGATCACTTTATCGAGCTTATTGAACACTATCGTCTTGTAACGAAAAGTCAGAACGCTAAGTAATACGCAAGCTAGGAGAAGAGAGAAGCAATGCCAAAACGTACAGATATAAAGAGTATTCTTATCCTAGGTGCAGGCCCAATTGTGATTGGTCAGGCGTGTGAATTTGACTATTCAGGCGCTCAAGCCTGTAAAGCCCTGCGTGAAGAAGGTTACCGCGTCATTCTGGTGAACTCTAACCCTGCCACCATTATGACCGACCCTGAAATGGCCGATGCCACTTACATCGAGCCAATCCAATGGGAAGTGGTACGTAACATTATCGCCAAAGAACGCCCAGATGCGATTCTGCCTACCATGGGCGGTCAAACCGCGCTGAACTGCGCGCTTGAGCTTGAGGCTAAAGGGGTACTGGCTGAATTTAACGTTGAAATGATCGGTGCGACCGCCGACGCGATTGATAAAGCAGAAGACCGTAGCCGCTTTGACAAAGCCATGAAGAGCATTGGCTTAGAATGTCCACGTGCGGGCATCGCCCACAGTATGGAAGAAGCCTATGGCGTGCTTGAGCAAGTGGGTTTCCCTTGTATTATCCGCCCATCGTTCACTATGGGTGGCTCGGGCGGTGGTATCGCCTATAACAAGGAAGAGTTCGAAGAAATCTGTTCTCAAGGCTTAGATTTATCGCCAACCAAAGAGCTACTCATCGACGAGAGCTTAATCGGTTGGAAAGAATACGAGATGGAAGTGGTTCGTGACCGTAACGACAACTGCATCATCGTCTGTTCTATCGAAAACTTCGACCCAATGGGCGTGCACACCGGTGACTCTATTACCGTAGCACCCGCACAAACCCTGACTGACAAAGAATACCAACTGATGCGTAACGCCTCTATGGCCGTACTACGTGAGATTGGTGTTGAAACCGGTGGTTCGAACGTACAGTTTGGTATCAACCCGAAAGATGGCCGTATGGTTATCATCGAGATGAACCCACGGGTATCGCGTTCATCGGCACTGGCATCTAAAGCAACGGGCTTCCCGATTGCGAAAATCGCCGCCAAGTTAGCGGTGGGTTTCACCCTCGATGAGCTGATGAACGACATTACTGGTGGTCGCACGCCAGCCTCGTTTGAACCTGCAATCGATTACGTTGTGACTAAAGTCCCTCGCTTTAACTTTGAAAAGTTTGCCGGCTCAAATGATCGCTTAACCACGCAGATGAAGTCAGTGGGTGAAGTGATGGCGATTGGCCGTACTTTCCAAGAGTCACTACAAAAAGCCCTGCGCGGTTTAGAAGTAAGCCGTCACGGTTTAGACCCGATTACTGACATGTCTAAGCCTGATGCGTTAGCCCGTATCCGCCTCGAGCTGAAAGAGCCAGGCTGTGACCGTATTTGGTACATTGCCGACGCTATGCGTGCGGGTTTAACCTTGGATGAAATCTTCCGTTTAACCAACATCGACTCATGGTTCTTAGTCCAGATTGAAGAGCTGATTAAGCTGGAAGGCCAAGTGGCCGAAGGCGGTTTAGCCGGTCTTAACGAAGAACTGCTGCGTAAGCTTAAGCGTAAAGGCTTTGCCGATGCGCGTCTGGCGGCGGTCCTTGGCGTAAACGAGACTGAAGTGCGTAAACTACGTGACCGTTTCGACATTCACCCCGTCTACAAGCGTGTGGATACCTGCGCGGCTGAATTTGCCACCGACACCGCTTACATGTACTCAACCTATGAGGAAGAGTGTGAAGCGAATCCATCTAACCGTGACAAAATCATGGTGTTAGGTGGTGGTCCAAACCGTATCGGTCAAGGTATTGAATTCGATTACTGCTGTGTGCACGCGGCATTAGCATTGCGTGAAGACGGTTATGAAACCATCATGGTGAACTGTAACCCTGAAACCGTTTCTACCGACTACGACACTTCAGATCGTCTGTACTTCGAGCCTGTTACCCTAGAAGATGTGTTAGAAATCGTCCGTATCGAGAAGCCAAAGGGCGTTATCGTGCAGTACGGTGGCCAAACACCGTTGAAACTTGCTCGCGCCCTTGAGGCAGCGGGTGTGCCGATTATCGGTACTAGCCCAGATGCGATTGACCGTGCAGAAGACCGTGAGCGTTTCCAGCAAGCGATTCAACGCCTGGAAATGAAGCAGCCTGAAAACGATACCGTCACTACGGTTGAAGGTGCTGTGATTGCCGCCGAGCGTATCGGTTATCCGTTAGTGGTGCGTCCATCCTACGTACTGGGCGGCCGCGCGATGGAAATCGTTTACGACCAACAGGATTTACTGCGCTACTTCAACGAAGCGGTAAGCGTATCTAACGCTTCACCAGTACTGCTAGACCACTTCCTAGACGATGCTATCGAAGTGGATATCGACGCAGTATGTGACGGTGAAACCGTAGTTATCGGCGCGATTATGGAGCATATCGAGCAGGCGGGTGTTCACTCAGGTGACTCAGGTTGTTCGCTGCCTCCTTACACCCTAAGCCAAGAAATCCAAGATCGCATGCGCGTACAAGTCGGCAAGTTGGCGATGGAGCTGGGTGTTGTCGGTCTGATGAACGTGCAGTTTGCCGTGAAGAATAACGAAATCTACATGATTGAAGTTAACCCACGTGCAGCGCGTACCGTGCCATTTGTGTCGAAAGCCACTGGTGTGCCGTTAGCGAAGATTGCCGCCCGTGTGATGGCAGGTCAAAGCTTAAAAGCGCAAAACTTCACTCAAGAAGTCATCCCACCTTTCTACTCTGTGAAAGAAGTGGTACTGCCATTTAACAAGTTCCCTGGCGTTGACCCACTGTTAGGCCCAGAAATGCGCTCAACGGGTGAGGTAATGGGCGTGGGCGATACCTTCGCCGAAGCCTATGCTAAGGCGCAGTTAGGTGCGACTTCTGAAGTGCCTAAGTCTGGTCGTGCACTCTTGTCTGTGCGTAACAGCGATAAGAAACGTGTTGCCGACTTAGCCGCTAAGTTGATTGAGCTGGGTTATCAAATCGATGCCACCCACGGTACAGCGGTTATCCTAGGTGAAGCGGGTATCAACCCACGCTTAGTGAACAAGGTACACGAAGGCCGTCCACACATTCTTGACCGCATCAAGAACGGTGAGTACACCTACATTGTGAACACCACCGAAGGCCGTCAAGCGATTGAAGACTCGCGTCAATTACGTCGCGGTGCACTGCGTTACAAAGTGAACTACACCACGACCATGAACGCGGCATTCGCCACTTGCATGGCACACGCTGCGGACGACCGCACTAACGTGACGTCAGTGCAAGAGCTGCATCAGCGCGTATTGGCTAAATAAGCCATAAGCCTCTGCAATCAAAAGGCCGGATAACGTTGTTATCCGGCCTTTGTTTTTAAGGGGTAAAAGGTTTATAAACCGATACGCTCGGTTTCCATTGGCGGCGCATCATTGGGCAGCCAGCGGTGATAAATTTGTGCAAAGGTGCCATCGGCCTTGATGCTGACTAGTGCCTCTTTCCATTTATCAACTTCCTCCGTTGGTGTGCCTTGAGAAAACGCAATATAGAGATGATTCGCGCTGATGGTGTAGAGGGATTTTACATCATCAATACTGGCTCCGGCTTCTGCAAGAATACTTGGCGCCGTGAGATTAGCGTTGCACCATAGATCGATTCGCTGCTTCATTAACTGCTTTGCGCTTAGTAGTGGTGTCGATGAGGGCGCGAGATTTGTAAACCCATGATCCATTAATAATTTTTCTTCGACTGAGGAACGATACACCCCAATCGCTTTTGCCTGCTTAGCACCCTCAATTGAGTCAATGTTAAGCTTGCTACTTTTTAGGGCATAAAAGTTTGTTGTGCCAACCGCGACAGGACCTATCAAACTAAACATACGCTCCCGCTCTGCGGTACGTGTCATTG
This sequence comes from Shewanella xiamenensis, assembly GCF_014647135.1. Classification (GTDB taxonomy): domain Bacteria; phylum Pseudomonadota; class Gammaproteobacteria; order Enterobacterales; family Shewanellaceae; genus Shewanella; species Shewanella xiamenensis. The sequence continues at coordinate 290,058 of NZ_BMOP01000004.1, read as the reverse complement.
TGAATAACACCGTGTTGGGTTGTTCGGTGATAATTTTCCAGCCACGAGCCCAGGGCACAATCTTGATAGGATCTTGGTTATCGATACGTTTTTGGATTTCTTGCACGACTTGTACAGCTAATCCATCGGGTTGGCCATCAACCGAAAAGCTAATCGGAGCCCATTCTTCTGTATAAATATTGAGTGTGGCCTGAGCTGTGTGCGGGATAACGCAGAGAAGCATAACGCGCACTAAATGGGTAAAAAATGTCATTAATAACCCTAGGAATTAGAATGTTATATGCGAGTCTCACGGCGTGCTCATATTGAATTAAAGATGACAACTCTTAAGCTCGCAAGCCACTTTAGGGTTATTTTGTGATCTGTACTCTTGGGTTAGAAAATTATTGATAAATCATATTGGTAATGGAGGCAAGAGAGAGTTGCCTCCTTGTTGTGCAAAGGAGGCTGCCGATGCGCTATATCAGTTTTAGTGAGCTTTAGATGAGTGAGGTTGCTAATTGATGGCCCATGAATAGGTCACTTAAAAAGCGCGCTATTCATGGGAATATGTTGCCGTTACTGGCGATAAACATCACGTAGTAGATTATCGAGACAATTGACGACCCGCATACTTGAGTCTTCCATTAAACGTAGTTGCCTAACCATTTCGGGTAAATTGCCCTGTTGCCTTGCCGCGAGTGCTGCTTTACCTGCATCGTGTACCGCTTTGTGGGGAGCATCCAAGGCCTTAAAGTTACTCAAATGTTGATAATTTTCAGCACCAAAGCCTTTAAAATACCATTGGCCTAAACGGCATTCAGTATGGGAGTTCACACCATGGCTGTGCTGATTCCTTTCAATAAGTTGATACACATTACTCTTCCAAACGGCGTGGTCGAGTTTAGTGGTATTTAAGAATGAGGCTGTCGCGGCATTATGAATTACCTGCTGCATTTTATTAGAGCGTTGCAGCACATCTTCAACGACTTGCCCTATTTGTGTTGAAGATGAGGCAACATCAAGAGCGCTGTTTTGGTTATTATGGACAATCTCTTTAATATTAGAGGCTTGTGTGACAATCTGTTTTACTAGTTTTTCAATTTGGCTGCTTGCTTCGTGAGCTTTACTGGCTAATTGTCTGACTTCATCGGCAACAACCGCAAAACCTCGTCCAGCTTCGCCCGCTCGGGCGGCTTCAATTGCTGCGTTGAGGGCGAGTAGGTTGGTTTGCTCAGAGATCCCTTGAATGGCGGCAACAAACTGGTTAATAGAAGAAGTGGTACTATCGAGCTCGGTTACAGCAGTCATGCTACTGGTGGCTTGTTCATTAATATAGGTTGCTCTATTACCTAAATTAATAATGGCTACCCGCGTTTGATCAAAAATCTTATCTAATTCGGACAGTGCTTCTTTTTCTTCAGTGAGTAGCTCTGCACTGCTGGCAAGGCCATCTCTCACTGCATTTAACATCTCGCCGCCCTGATTTTGGCAGGCAATCACTGCACTATAATGATCGGTATTTTGGCGGGACTGTTGTTGCATGGCTTCATTTTCGCGGGCCATATTTTTTAGCTCTTCGATTTCAACTTCGTATCTATCTTGTTGATCAATGAGCTTTTGCTTCAGCGCTTCGTTTTCTGCTTTGAGTCTTGAATTAAACCACATAAAAACCTCTAAACTTTTATTGATATTGTTATGGCCACTGAATTAATAACGTCTAAGGTGCAATCCCTGCGGTATTAGGGTAAGTAGGAAAGTGTGGTAAGAAAATATTAACGTATATCAATGCCATAATCTTACTTTTTTATTGAATAACAATGAATTTATGAACTTGAGCAAATAAATTGCCCAAGTCCATTTTGGATAACAAGTGAATATCTCGTACTGTATTTCTACAAATTGCGATTCAACCTTAATTGAGCTTGCTAGTTTGAGTGTTAACGCTTTGGTCTGCCTTTCATCGGCATGGCAGCAAAAGCGTTGTAACTCTTTTAAGCCACAGGTAAATCTAAAATCATTGTAGCAATACTAAAGTAAACGAGCACACCAATGATATCGGCGATTGAGGTGATAAGTGGCGCGCTGGCTGAAGCCGGATCCATTTTTAACTTGCTGAGTAAAAAGGGCAGTGACATGCCAATCAGGCTGCCAATGATCACTACGATCTGCATGGTCAGCGCGACAACTAGAGCAATCTCAGGACCACCACGCCAAAACCCAAGTAGTGATACTGCCAAGGCCATGCTGGCACCGAGTAATCCTGCTACCCCTAATTCACGCCCCAGCAATGAGAGCCAATCCTTGAGTATCACTTCGCCAGTGGCTAAGGCTCGCACCATTAAGGTGGCTGATTGCGAACCCGCATTACCGCCGCTATCGATGAGCAGTGGAAGAAAGAACACCAAAGAAACATAACTGGCAATGGTATCTTCAAAAAAGGCGATGCCAGCGCCAGAGAAAATATTACCAAACACCAAAATGACCAACCAAACGACTCGTTTACGATAGAGCAAGCCTATGCTGGCGGTCTTTAAATTGTGATCAATATTGCCGATGGCCGCAGTTTTAGTAAATTCAAGATCAACCTGTGAACTGGCAATGTCCATCGCATCGTCATAGGTGACAATACCGACTAACTGTCCCTTGCCATTGATGATGGGGAGAGCCAACAAATCGTAATGGGCGATCATCTGTACTGCCTCTTGGCAAAGGGCGTTGGCATCTAAGGCGATGGGGTTGGGTTTCATAAAGTCGACCACTCGCTCTTCTGGCTGCGCTAAAAGTAATTGTCTAAGTGATACCGTTCCAATTAAACGGCCTAACATATCGACCACATAGGCTTGATAAATCGTCTCTTTATCGGCGGTTTCCGTGCGCAGCATATCAATCGCTTGTGCGGCGGTATGTCGACTATTGAGCAAGGTATAATCCGATGTCATCGCCGCACCGACCTTGGTTTTATCGTAGGCGGCCAAGGTGCGCAGATCTTCCCGTTTAGCCTGCGCTAACACGGGCAATAATCGTTTTTGTTGTTCAGGTTCGAGCAGGTTATAAAGATCGGCGCGCTCGTCCGCTGCCATAGTGAACAACAGCGATGACAGCGTGGTTTTATCTAACTGCTGCACTAATTCTGTTTGTAATTCATCACGTAAATAACGAAATAAATCCGCCGCAATTTTGGCGGGCGCAAGTTGCAAAAACCGTAATTGCTGTAGCTGAGTAAAGCTACCAACTACAGCGGCAATATCTGCGGGGTGACGCTCTTTCGCTAAAGCCGTAATGCCTGCTGTATCGCGCTGCTCTAAAATATTTTGGATAGCTACGACGATTTGCTTAGTATTTTTTTGGTTGTTGTTCATGTTCATAGTTCATTCTCCCAACGATCTATTAATTAAAGAAAAAGGTAAAGTCAGCGCCCAGCTGTTGTGTGTTTCCTTTTAGGCTGTTGCCTAGGCTTAGTTGAAGTTGTAACTGTCTTTTAAGTAAATATTGATATGCGAGTTTGTAGGCTCGTTCATGGGACTCATGGCGATAAAATTCGGCTATCCATTGCTGCTCAGTGTCGTATTCGAAGGCGATAGCAACTCCTGCAATAAGCTGGGGCGATTGAGCGCCATACTGATCGATACCTAGGTTGCTATAGAGGCGTAAATTCTGAGCTGGCAAGTCATATCCCAAAATCCCCACAATTTGCGTTGTTAGAGGGTGGCTGCCTTGATGATTTTTTTGCAAATTAACAGCCAGCGCACTTTGCCAAGGGGCATAGTCTGCATTTAATGGCAATTTGAACCCCAGCTCGGTTTGCTGCTCATTGATAGCATTATTGCTTTGTTGTTCAATGCCTAAGTGCCATTCCCATTGACCTGGGTTGCAGGTGCCACTGCCATTTATCTGTTTTGCGCTATGATCGGATCTCGGCTGTTGCCAACCTAGCTGTAACTCGCAGTGTTCGGCGATGCTGGGATCATCCACATCGAGTTGAGAGGCATGTGTTGCGACGCTAATACATAGCCCAAAAAATGCCCAAGACTGAAAAGCAAAGGTGAATGGCTTGTTTGTGTACGCCATGGTTTAACTCCCTGAGTGTGGGGAGCCAACTGGGGCAAAATAGGCGTGAAGATGTATTCAATAGGCAGCACTTATTCTCCGGCTCAATGCCGGAAAAAACCAATAGGCGAGCGCTAACGCTAGCATGACTGGCTAATATTAAGGTCTGAAATTGAATGTACGGGAGTGGGGTGAGATGTGTCACGCTACTACCCTGCTTAGCAGGTAGCAGCAAAATATTGCGGGCTAGTGCTAGGCGTTAAATCCTGTCTTTTGGACAGGGCATCTACTGTCGCTTATGTGTGTGCCCACAGTGGGTCTCCTAATGGTAAAATCGGCTAGATTCTAAACCGCTGACAATGAAAGTCAACCCAATAGGCTATTACCTATGTTTATGTTTCAATTTTGCTTTTATTCTTGAGTTAATTTTTGTTTTAGGTTTTTGCTGTGTTGCATTTTTGTGTTTGGCAGGTTGCCTTAGGGTATCGGATTGTATTTTTATAAGATTTGATATTTATTAATTGCTGTTGTTCTGCGCCAGTTAATGGATGTATTTAATGATAAAATCGATTTATCGCAATCAGTTAAAAACCGAGTTTAATTAGCACAACGGTTTGGCTAAAGAGGAATCACCTGTGACATTTGCTTCCCAACAGCAGTCCATTTCGGCTGAAAACTGCTACTCGAATATTCGTATTGCGACTATCAATCTATTTAATTTTATTGAACCACCTTTAGCCTTTTACGATTTTGAAAATATCTATAGCCATGGCCAATGGCAAAAGAAGTGTCAGTGGTTTGGCGAGCTTTTAAACCAATATCATCCGGATATTGTCGGGTTTCAGGAAGTGTTTAGCCCTGAGCCATTAAAACAACTTGCGGCGCAGCAAGGGTTAACACATTTTGCCATAGTTGATAGCGCCACTTTGGTCAGTGATTACATTTATCAAAGCCCTGTGGTTGCGCTAGCGTCGCGCTTTCCTATCCTTGAGGTGCATGCGATTGAACCCGATGCACATTTAGTGGCAGCGATGGGGTTATCGAGCCAATTTACCTTTAGTCGTAAAGTGCTGCGGGCGACGGTGGATATACCGCAAATTGGCGCTTGTGATTGCTATGTGGTGCATTTTAAATCTAAGCGCCCGGGACTTGCGTTAGAGCCACATCCCTTAGGCTTAACCTTAAGTGCGCCGCCCACGCTTGCGTTGCACTCTGAGACTAAGTTATTAACTGAGCAAGCCCTAGGTCGCTGGGCATCGACCATGCAGCGGGGCGCAGAGGCGGCATTGTTGTTCCATGCTATTCTCGCGCGGCGGCAAAGCATAAGATATCCGGTGATCCTGATGGGTGATTTTAACGATAGTTTGTCCATGGGGGCGTTGGATGCATTAACGCTCCAAGGCGAGCATCTTCACAGCAATGATATTAAGGCCGCGGGACTTGGGCATTTGTCTGATACTGCACGTTCGGCTGTGTTTGCCCAATATCGACTGCAAGATGCTTACGAGTTATTTATTGCGGCGAATATGCCCGATAACCTAGTCCATTCTCGGGAGCATCGAGCTGCAACCCATTACTACGGCCCTAAAGGTTCGGTACTCGATTATATTTTGCTTTCCAATGAGTTTGATGCCAGTGATAGTCGCAGTTTGGCTCAGGTGGTGGATTATCAAACCTGCGATAGACACTTAGTCAGGCCCGAATATGAGCGCGATGCTTACAGTACCGACCATGCACCGGTATGGGTGGAATTGGCGCTGCGGCGTTAGCAAGTAAAATAACTGTCGAGGATGCCATCAAGAACAACATCTCATCTTGAAGCGTTAACACGCCCTCGGCCCAGGGTTTTACCCGCGAAACTGGAGTATGATCGCAGACCATGGGAATGGAGAGCTGATGTTTTGGACAGATGGCTCGCACTTGAACCCTATTAGGTATATTATCCGCTTCCATTTTTAGAGGGCGGCGCCTAGTGTTCGAGCGGTACTATTGATTACGGTGGTACAACACACAGGCGGTACAATTATCAAAGGCGGTACTATGGCTATCAGAATCAAACTTAAACCCGGTCGCGAAAAGTCCCTTGAGCGTCGTCATCCTTGGGTCTTTTCCAACGGGATCCACAACGTTAAAGGTAAGCCTGAACCGGGGCAGACAGTCGATGTGGTTGCCCACGATGGCCATTGGTTGGGCCGTGGTGCCTGGTCTCCTGAGTCTCAAATCCAAGTGCGGGTTTGGACATTCGATCGCGAAGAAGAAATTGACCGTGAGTTTTTTAAGCGTCGTATTCTGCGTGCCAAAGCGGGACGCGATGATCTTATTCGTGAGCAAGGCTTAACCGGCTACCGCTTAATTGCCGCCGAGTCCGACGGCTTACCCGGTATCACTATTGATAAATATGCCAATGTATTGGTGTGCCAATTGCTGAGCATGGGCGCCGATGTATGGCGTGACACTATTGTCGATGTGCTCGCCGAGCTGTACCCAGATTGCGCGATTTATGAGCGCTCAGACGTCGATTCCCGTAAGAAAGAAGGCTTGGCCTCTACCATGGGTTTACTCCATGGCACGCTGCCTGAAATGCCCGTCATTATTGAAGAAAACGGTATCAAAATCGCCGTTGATGTGATTAAGGGTCATAAAACGGGTTTCTACCTCGACCAGCGCGATAACCGCGCCATCGCCGCCCGTTTTGTGAAGGGCAAATCGGTACTGAACTGTTTTTGCTACACCGGCACCTTTGGCCTCTATGCTGCTAAGGCGGGCGCGGCCAGCATTGAGAACGTCGATGTATCATCACTTGCCCTCGATACTGCGCGTTTGAACATGCGAGTCAATGGCTTAAGTGATGATAATGTGCATTACAACGAAGCCGATGTGTTTAAGCTGTTACGCCAGTACCGTGATGAGGGGAAAACCTTCGATGTAATCGTACTCGACCCGCCAAAGTTTGCCGACAATAAGTCGCAGCTCAATGGCGCTTGTCGCGGCTATAAAGATATCAATATGATTGCGCTGCAATTATTAAATCCGGGCGGGGTGCTGTTGACCTTCTCTTGCTCGGGATTAATGCCTGCGGATCTGTTCCAAAAAATCGTTGCCGATGCGGCACTGGATGCCAAACGTGAGATCCAATTTATTGAACGTTTAAGCCAAGCGAGTGATCATCCGATTGGTAGTGCCTTTCCCGAAGGATTTTACCTTAAGGGCTTAGTGGCTCGAGTGTGGTAATCGTTTGATTGTGTCAACGTTATAAAAAAATGCCGGTGCAGTTGCAGCGGCATTTTTGTTTCTCGCATGGGAGTCTTTCTACTCACCTTGCCTTAAGCGGTAAAGGTTTTCACGCCTTCAGGGGTGCCAACCAGTAACACATCGGCGCCGCGTTTTGCGAATAGACCGTTGGTCACTACGCCGACGATGGCGTTGATCTTCTCTTCTAATTCCTTAGGATTGATGATCTTAAGGTTGTAAACGTCGAGGATCACGTTGCCGTTATCAGTCACAACGCCTTCACGGTACACTGGGTCGCCGCCGAGTTTGACGAGTTCACGGGCCACGTAAGAGCGCGCCATTGGGATCACTTCAACGGGCAGCGGGAATTCACCCAAAATATCCACTTGTTTAGTGTTATCCACGATACAGATAAACTTTTCAGCCACAGCCGCAACGATTTTCTCGCGGGTTAATGCCGCGCCGCCGCCTTTGATCATGTCCATATGGCCGTTAATTTCATCGGCACCATCAACATACACGGATAATTTATCGACGCTGTTTAAGTCATAAACTGGGATGCCAAGGGCTTTCATCTTTTGGGTAGAGGCTTCTGAGCTTGATACCGCACCTTCAATATCGGCCTTCATGGTCGCCAAAGCATCGATAAAGTGGTTAACGGTTGAGCCTGTGCCCACACCTACAATGCTGTCCTTCTCAACGTATTTGAGTGCAGCCCAGCCTGCGGCTTTTTTCATTTCATCTTGAGTCATGTTGACATCCTGTAATGGCAAATGAGTAAAAAATTCTGGGCTTAGTATACTCTTTTCCGCCAAATAGTGTGGTGCTATTGCACTATGGCTGTGATCTTGCTTACAGCCCGCACTGATTTAATCTGTGTATAAAGGGAAGTGCTTTAAGATAAAGTACATCTGGATAGAGACAATGCTCTATGCGGGCTTAATCTAACTAAGTTACTATTACCAAAGCAGAATCGGCAAAATAAAACATTGGTTTAAGGGAGTGTGTATGGCAGGGGCAAGTTTATTAACCTTACTCGACGATATTGCATCCATTTTGGATGACGTGGCAGTGATGAGTAAGGTCGCGGCCAAGAAAACCGCTGGGGTGTTAGGGGACGATTTGGCCTTAAACGCCCAGCAAGTCACGGGCGTGAGTGCCGACCGCGAATTACCTGTGGTCTGGGCGGTCGCCTTAGGCTCGTTTCGCAATAAATTGATTTTAGTGCCTGCAGCCATGTTGATCAGCGCCTTTATTCCTTGGGCGGTGACCCCCTTATTGATGTTCGGCGGCTTGTTTTTATGTTTTGAAGGCTTTGAGAAATTACACCACAGCTATAGCCACCGCAAAGACAAACACGCGGAGCAGGCCGAATCTGACATACCCGAGATAAGCGATCTTGCGGCCTATGAAAAGGAAAAAGTGAAGGGTGCTATCCGCACCGACTTTGTTCTCTCGGCTGAGATTATCGCCATCACCTTAGGCATAGTTGCGGATAAGTCGCTCTCAACGCAATTTTTTACCCTCGCCATTATTGGTATCGTGATGACCATAGGCGTTTATGGTTTGGTGGCAGCCATTGTCAAAATGGACGATGCGGGCCTTTATCTTAGCCAGCGTCAGGGCGAGTCGGGCTTCACTCGCTTTAATCGTAAGTTGGGGTTTGGCTTACTCAGCGCGGCGCCCGTGTTGATGAAGAGCCTAACCATTATCGGGACCGCCGCCATGTTTATGGTGGGGGGCGGCATTCTGACTCATGGTTTACATTGGGTCGGCGAGCAAATTCACCATGCCGAGCAATTTGTGGAAACCTTTGCCCTAGTCGGCCCCATGCTTGGTTTACTGACGCCGAGTGTGCTTAATGCGCTCTTTGGTATTGCGGCGGGCGCCCTAGCGGTATTGGTGATGACCGGATTCCAAAAGCTGCGTAGCTGATCCGTTTTCATCCTTTTATTGCTGGCGATTATAGCGTCAGCTAATCCGAGCTGTGCGAGTGCAAAGGTGCTCGCCGCGATTATTTCAGCGCTCAAGGACGAATTATGCAATTAATGCGTTATTGCCTTTCCCCCAATAAGTTGGCTTGGCTGCGTGAGGAATTAGGCGAACATACCGACAAACTGCTGGCGGCGATGGATGCGGCGGGCAGCAACTATCTGGCGGAGTTAACCGAGCTCCAAGCGGGGGATTTATCGGCAGGCGATTCGCAACTCAAGTTTGCATGGTTTCAACAAAAGCTTGCCTTAACCACGCGCTTAACAGATGCCGAGCTGGCAAACCTTGCGCCACTGTCGCTGGTGGATATGCGGGACGACATGCGTGTTGAAATACGGGTGGAATTAGTCACGCCCGATACGCTTACCGCCGCCTTACAACAACTTAGCAGTGAATCCGTGCTGGGGTTTGATACCGAAACGCGGGCAAGCTTTGAGCCGGGTGTTCAACATCCCTTGAGCTTAGTGCAATTGGCGACCTCCGATACCTGTTATTTATTTCAACAGGCGGTATTGGGTGAGAGGCTCGCCGAGCTTAAACCTTTGCTCGAAAATGAGCAGATCCTCAAAGTGGGGATTGGATTAAGGGGCGATGGCCAAGCACTGAAACGGGATTGGGATATTCAGGTCTCCCCTCGACTCGATTTGAATTGGGCGATGGCGCAGCTCGGGGCTGGGAAGGAGATGGGCACGCGGCAATTGGTGGCGGCATTACTGCATAAACGCATCGATAAACCTAAAAAAATGACTCTCTCGAATTGGCAACAGGTGCCTTTATCTCAAGCGCAAGTTCAGTACGCCGCCCTCGATGCATTGGCAGCGAACCAATGTTTTTGGCAGTTAATCGACAAGCTGCAAGGTTTTTATGGCAAAACGACAGTCGCTAATAAACCCTTATTGCCGCCGAGTTTAGCAGCACGACTCGCGAGCTATTTTCTTCCAGCTTAAGACTTGAGATAAGGTCGCGAAGATAAGGATTAGGGAGCAAGAGATGTTGGATGCGATTTGTGTACTCACAACCGAGGCTGCTGCAGAGCAGGCTTCGTCACCATTACGACTCAATCCTCATGCTCAGGCTGGCGTCACCTACAGTGTGTTCAAGTTTCAGCAGTTACCCGAGGCTGAGATTGAGCGTTTGCGCCAGCATTTATATTGCCCCGCCTGCTACGGCAAAGCCTATTTTCGTAAAGCATCTAAGGATGGAAAGGCCGCCTGTTTTGGCTCCCGTTATCATGAGTTAGATTGCATCGAATTTAATCCGTCGGCGCAAAAGTCCCGTGAAGAACAAGATGCCCTCGAAGTGCAGCAACAATTGCTCGACGCCGATGCTTTGGTCATCGATTTTTCGCTTAATCCCAGTAATAAGAGACCATCTAACTCAGCGCACAAAATCAATGCTCCCCAAGAGCAAGAGGTTGTAGCCAAAAGTGAAATTGAAAATGATACCGAGCAATTAGAGTCAGTACAGGAGCCAAAAGCTGACTATCAGGTAGCGGCCGATAAGCCAGAAATAGCCATCACGGCAAAGCGTACTCCGAGCCAAGGGCTAGAAAAGTTACTCCATAGCCTGCTGCGAGGCTCCGATCTGGCGACTTCGGATCTTTGGGTTTACACCGATGATGAGCGTAAGTACCGCTGGCGGGCGAAGAATTTGTTTGTGAATTTTGCCGATGCGGATCCGACGGATAATAAACCCCATATGTACTGGGGCACTATCTCCCATAGCGACCCGACGTTATCTTGGCTCAATCCTGCCGACAGTAAAGACATAGGCATTCCAATCGAGGCGGTCAAAACCAAACTGTTTAAGCGCTTTAATATCGAAGATAAACGAGATTTAGAGGGCGCAGGGCTTATCCTGTTTGGCAAGTGTTTTTGGAATAAGGATAAGACCCGCAAGATTATCCAGCTTTGGGACAATGATTTGCGGCGAATTTTTATCTCAACCCTTGATGATTAACTTTCAGCGATGGGATTAATTAGTGAGTGCTTGGTACGCACAGCGCTTAAATTTATCCTTTAAGGCGTTTTCACGACTCTTTTGTGAGTTTCTGGGGCATAGACAGAGCATCAGGTTTCACCGTTTACGCTGTTGCCAGCGGGTTTTGAACATTCTGCAATGAGCTTACATGACGACTTTTTCAGCTTTATGCCAATTAAATCAACAGTAGATGCAAAACTTGTTTGAAAATTCCTCAGTTAATTAAGTTTGTCATAAAAAGTCCTTTACCTTTGAGAGTGCTTTTAGCATAATGCCCCACGTCAACAGGGGTGTAGTTCCAATTGGTAGAACAGCGGTCTCCAAAACCGATGGTTGCGGGTTCGAGTCCTGCCACCCCTGCCAAATAAAACAACGGCTTGCATAGCAATATGCGAGCCGTTTTATTTTAGCCGTCATAAAATTTCGCAGTGCATTTGCTTACATTTGTTAAGTAAAGGTATTTGCAACTTTCGTTATGTCTAACATACAATCGCAATCCCTTTGGTTTGAGGATGTATGGTTTGAGCTCTGTGATACAAACAAGGCGCAGATTAGCACTATGGCTTGCCGCCATCTTAGTGTTGCTGTCTGTTGCGTTTGCGGTGCACAGTGTTTCCCACCTCAATGATGATACCAAGGCCCACTGTGCGCTGTGTTTGCATCAGCACCAATTGCAGCATGCGATCTCATACTCTCCTTTAGATTTTCAAGTTGCTCAACAGGGTGTTATCTCGGTTGAGTTTGATGTTATTTCTTTTAAGACGCCATTTAGGCGCCACTTCCATAGCCGCGCGCCGCCGCTTACAGCATAACTCCTGCTTTTTTATCTATTTCTCTTATTCTTCGAGCGCCTTGGCTTAACTAAGGTGCCCGATGCTGTTTATTTTTGGAGTAAAAATGGCTATTTATATGAGCCACAAGCGCTCGGTATTACTGCTGGGCGTGGCGTTATTGGCGTTGGATGCGAGTGTTCCCCTATTGGCCGCCGAGGCGGTGCAAACTGATACCGCGGCACTTAATGACGACGATATCGAGCGTTTAAGCATTCATTATCGTCAGGCCTACCGCGGCAATGTGTCGGCGACTGAGTTACCCCAAGCGATTACTGTGCTGGATGAGCAACTGATTAAAGATACTGGACTGACGCGTTTTCAAGACTTATTGGATTATTCCGCCAGTGTCGCGCGGCAAAATAACGGTGGTGGGCTGTGGGATAGTTTTTCATTACGGGGCTTTCCTGGGAATGAAAACATGCCATCGGGCTATTTAATCAATGGTTTTAATGGTGGTCGAGGCTTTAGTGGTCATAGAGACCTATCGAATGTGGCCTATGTGGAAATCCTCAAAGGCCCGGGTTCGGCACTTTATGGACGCTCGGAGCCGGGCGGCACAGTGAATATTGTGACCAAAAAGCCGCAGTACGAGGCGCAAGGCTATTTAAAAGCCTCCGCAGGGAGTTTCGATCAATATCGGTTGGAGGGGGATTTTACCTCTGGGCTGACCGATACCTTGGCCTTTAGGATCAATGGAGCTTGGCAGGAGCATGACAGTTTTCGCGATTACGTGTTTAGCGATAAAACAATCGTCACGCCATCGCTGCGCTGGCAACTGTCCGATAAGTCATCGCTCCTGTATGAGGTTGAATATCTTAAGCAAGAACAGTTATTTGACCGTGGCGTAGTAGTGCTCAATAACGACTTTAATACCGTGCCCCGTTCGCGTTACTTGGGCGAGCCCAACGATGGGCCAACTAAAGTGGATGCGACTGGGCATCAGCTTACCTATGAGTATGAATTAAATGAGGATTGGTCGCTTACCGCGGGTTATAACTATCGCGATTCGAGTCTGAATGGTTACTCATCGGATGCCGAATTAGCAAAGGGACGTCAATCCTTATATGACGATGGCCGTACTCTGACGCGGCAACATCGCTATCGAGATTACGCTTCTGAAGATCATTCAGTGCGGGCCGAACTCAGCGGCCAGTTTGATACTGGCAGCATAAGACACAATCTGCTGCTCGGGACGGATGCCTATCATTATCGACTGAAAACGGGACTCTACCGCTATCGAGGCCAGAAGGGTGCCTATGCTATCGATATCTTTACGCCCCAATATGGCGCGGCTCAGCCTGAGGTCAGTCTGCTGTATGAAAACCGAGAGACTCAAGATGCCTGGGGCGCCTATTTACAGGATCAATTGGAGTTAACCGAGCACTGGAAACTGCATTTAGGGTTAAGGTTTGACCGTTATTCCCAAGAAATTGCAGAGCAGGTCAACGCGAGTCTGTCGGATCAAAGCGACCAAAGAGTCAGCCCGAAAGTCGGATTAGTGTATCAATGGTCTGAGGCGTTAAGTGTTTACGGCTCCTATTCGGAAGGATTTTTACCGCTTTCTGGCACTGATTATGCGGGTAATCCCTTCGAGCCCGAGGAGAGTAAATCCGTCGAGTTGGGGATTAAGTTCAATAGCACTTGGTTTGAGTTACCCGTTAATGGCAGCTTGGCTTGGTTTGATGCGCAAAAGAGCAATATCTTGACCTCAGATCCCGTCAATGTCGGCTTTTCGGCAACCCTTGGTGAAGCTAAGAGCACGGGGATTGAATTGGATGTCGCGACCGAGTTGACCGAGAGCTTACAAGCGACTTTGTCCTATGCCTACCTGAATACCCGCACGGCGAACGACAGCCTGAATCTGGATTGGGGCGTGTTAATTCCGGCGGGCAGTCCGCTGGTCAATGTGCCGAAACACACGGGCAGTATCATTATCAAACAGGACTTAAATGATCTTTCTATCGATGGTCATTTAGGGCTGAGTTGGCGTTATGTGGACTCACGCTTGGGCGATTCGGCCGATCCGAGTTTTCAATTACCGAGTTATCAGTTACTTGGAATGTTTTTCACGACTCGACTTGCTGACAACTTAAGTCTCGCGCTCAATGTCGATAACCTGCTGGATGAGCACTATATCGCCAGCAGTTATTCGGCGCTGTGGGCCGTGCCGGGTGAGCCACGTAACGTTAAAGTGAGTGTTAGCTATGAATTTTAATGCCACTGTGACACCCGCCGCTTCGTCTGAGACGCCTAAGCAGCAAGGGCGTCAGCGGATCAATAGCATCGACATGATGCGTGGCTTAGTGATGCTGATTATGTTGCTCGACCATGTGCGGGAGCGGTTTTTCCTGCATATGCAGGTGAGCGACCCAATGGATTTAAGCACAACAAACTGGGCGCTGTTTGTCAGCCGTTTTGCGGCGCACTTTTGTGCGCCAGTGTTCGTCTTTTTAACTGGAGTCTCGGCCTGGCTTTACGCCAATCGTGGCTATGGCGAGCCGCGCTCTGCGCGCGAGTTTTTAATGAAGCGCGGATTATTCTTAATCGCCCTCGAGGTGCTGGTGATTAATTTCTCATGGATGGGCAATTATCACACCCTGTGGTTACAGGTGATTTGGGTGATAGGGCTGAGCATGTTGGCCCTTGCGGCATTAATCAACCTCCCGAGGTTGTGGATGGCATTACTCGGACTATTGATTATCTTTGGCCATAACCTATTGTCGCCTATTCATTTTACGCCAGACGAGTGGGGCTATAGTCTGTGGACGATACTGCATGACCGAGGTTATTTGATTGCCGAGGGCGAGCTTAAGCTGAAAATAAGTTACCCAGCGCTACCTTGGATTGGCGTGATTTTATTGGGCTATGTGGCTGGCCCCTTATTTGGCAGAGGGAGTGATGCGGGGCTGCGTCAGCAAAAATTAATACTGTTAGGACTTGGCTGCGCTCTGCTGTTTGGCTTGCTGCGCGGATTCAATCTCTACGGCGAGACGTTGCCTTGGCAGTTTGGCGATACTCTAGGTCAAACCTTAATGTCGGTATTTAATCTAACTAAGTATCCGCCATCACTGAGTTTTTTGTTGGTGACCTTGTGCGGGATGTTCTACGGCTTAGTGGTGTTTGAGCGCTATTTTGCTACAGGCAGAGTATTAGGTTGGATGGGGCAGAGGTTAGCAGTGTTTGGCTCTGTACCTATGTTCTTCTATATCTTGCACTTATATGTGCTGCTGTTGCTGTATTCGCTGGCTAAAGGGATATTTGGCGCCAACCATGGTGAGCTGTTTGGCGTAGCGCATATGGGGTGGGTATGGCTGATAAGCTTAGTCTTAATTCCTTTGCTCTATTATCCCGTGCGCTGGTTTAGCCGTTACAAAGGACAGAGTCCGCAGGCTTGGCTTAAGTATCTCTAAATTAGCTTTACCCTAAAACAATGCCCAATAAAAATAGCCGAGCGCGTGACTGCTCGGCCATTTGGCTTGGGGATGATGAAAAGGTTATTCGCTTAATAAGCTACGTAACATCCACGCATTTTTCTCATGGAGTTGAATGCGCTGGGTGAGTAAATCTGCCGTGGCCTCGTCGTTGGCTTGGCTAACCAAGGGATAGAGCGCACGGGCATTTCTAATCACTACTTCTTGGTCGCTTAACAGTTCACGGATCATGGTTTCAGCTTTAGTGACACCTTGATCTTCACGGATTTCGGTCAACTTGGCATAGTCCGAATAGGAACCTAATGCCCTTGCGCCCAATGCTCGTACCCGCTCGGCGATTAAATCGACCGCTAAGGCAAGCTCGGTATATTGCTGTTCAAACAATAAGTGCAAGCTAGTGAACATGGGGCCTGTGACGTTCCAGTGAAAGCTGTGGGTCTTAAGGTAAAGGCTGTAGCTGTCGGCCAATAACTGATTTAACCCTGCGGCGATTTCTTCTCTATGAGCTTGGTTGATGCCGATGTTAATCATGGAAATTCCTCCTATTGTCCTACTCAATGGAGATAGCTTATCAAATAAGCTAAACATCTAAAGCGGTTAAAATAGATTCCACAAATCGATTTTGCAGATTAAAGCGTAAGTAAACGTTTGGCTTGAGTCATGAACTGTTTTTGGCAATAACATTCGGCCCATTTAGCTGGTATCCTTATGTGGTGTCAGTGCTTAATGAAACCCCAATAACCCCATGAATAAATCTGCCTATTTAGCCGCGATGGAGATAACTCCTTGGCAGCTTCGCGATACTAAAGTGCGACCTTATCAAGTGGTTTGGGATGTTGATGATATGTCGTCTGCCGCTGAGCCACTGATTGATACTGTCCTTGGTTTAATTGGGATCAGTAAGGATGACTGTGAGTTCAACACTGAGCCACATAAGGGTAAACCCATCGTCTGGGATTTACGCCGCCACAGGGTTAGGCCCAGAGTGGCTTGGTTAGTGTCGGATCCCCTTGCGGACTTGCTGTCACGCAGTGAGGCAAAGCGCGCCTTGTGGGGGCAGATTTGCCTGTGGAGTGAGCAGCAATTAACGGCCTAGTCGTGTCCAGTACACATTATCGTGAGTTACCTTTTAATTTGGATTTTCCCGTGAGTCATCAAGTCCTTAATACCCTTAACGAATCATTGCAAATCGTGCTTCTGACGCCAACCGATGTCAGTCAAATGGCGCGCATTGAAGCGAGTGCTCATTCCCATCCTATGAGTGAGAATAACCTTGCCGATTGTTTTGGCCACTTGTACCGCGTTATTGGGTTAATGCAACGTGATGAGTTGCTCGGTTTCGCGATTGTGCAGCAGATTGTCGATGAGGCAACGCTGCTAGATATTTGTTTGCCGCCAGAACAACAAGGGCGAGGATATGGGCATCTGCTACTCACGGCGGTTATCGACGTCGCTAAGGCTGCCAATGCCGTGGTGCTGATGCTGGAGGTTCGCGAATCAAATCTTGCCGCGCGCGCACTCTATCAGAAGCGGGGCTTTGTCGAAACCGGTCGGCGCAAAGGCTATTACCCTTTGGAAGAGGGCAAAGAAGATGCGATTTTGATGGATTTAGCCTTAAGCGAAACGGCTTAAGATTTTAGAAGAAGATAAAAAAACAGCACCTTAGCGCTGTTTTTTATGGGGTTAATAAAGCGAAGGTTACTTCACTTCTTTACCTTGAGCTTGCAAGTCTGCATGGTAGCTTGAACGCACTAATGGACCACAGGCTGCGTGGGTAAAGCCTAGCTCATCGGCAAGGGCTTTAAGCTCATCAAACTCAGCTGGTGAGACGTAACGCTCAACTGGCAGGTGGAACTTAGACGGTTGCAGATATTGGCCTAAGGTCAACATTTCAACCTTGTGCTCACGTAGGTCACGCAGCACTTGGGCGATTTCTTCGTTGGTTTCGCCTAGCCCCATCATCAGTCCCGATTTTGTCGGCACGTTGGGATGACGCTCTTTAAAGCGCTTCAGTAGGTCGAGTGACCATTGATAGTTCGCACCCGGACGCGCTTTGCGATAATGCATAGGCGCAGTTTCGAGGTTGTGGTTGAACACATCAGGCGGCTCGGTCGACAGAATGTCGAGGGCGGCGTCGATACGGCCACGGAAATCGGGCACTAAGATCTCAATCTTAATCTCGGGATTGAGCTTACGGATCTCACGGATACAGTCGGCAAAGTGCTGGGCACCGCCATCACGCAAATCATCGCGGTCAACCGAGGTGATTACCACGTATTTTAGCTTCATATCACGGATGGTTTGCGCCAATTTAACAGGCTCTTCCGCATCGGGCTTGAGTGGACGACCATGGGCCACGTCGCAGAATGGGCAGCGGCGAGTACAAATTGCGCCCAAAATCATAAAGGTCGCAGTGCCGTGGTTAAAACATTCTGCCAAGTTAGGACAAGAAGCTTCTTCACAGACCGAGTGCAGGCCGTTAGCGCGTAACGCTTGCTTAATATCGAGAATGCGTTGGTTAGACGCGGGCAGTTTAACCCTTAACCAATCGGGTTTGCGTAACATGGTTTCGCGCTCAGAGGGCACGATTTTAACCGGAATGCGCGAGACTTTATCGGCATCTCTTAATTTGACTCCGGGTTGTAAACGTTCAGGCCTATTCATGACGCTGCTAATCCTTGATGATGAACTAGATGTTGGTAGCCCAGTAGTTGGCTAAAGGTAATAATGAGTTGCTCGCCTGCTTCAATCACGGTTTGTGGGCCGCCAAGTTCTTTACATTGCACCATCTCAAGCCCTGCATAACCACAGGGATTAATGCGTCGAAATGGTGCCAAATCCATATCCACATTCAGTGCTAAGCCATGGAATGAACAGCCTTTACGGATCCTTAGACCTAAAGAGGCAATTTTGCGCTCATCCACATACACCCCCGGTGCATCGGCCTTGGCGTAGGCAGTGATAGCGTACTTTGCAAGCATATCGATAATGCTTTGCTCGATATGGGTAACAAGCTGGCGGACACCCACTTTACTGCGTTTAATATCGAGGAGAGGGTAGACAACTAATTGCCCTGGTCCGTGGTAAGTGACTTGACCACCACGATCCACTTGGATCACGGGAATATCGCCCGGATTCAAAATATGTTCGCTTTTACCGGCTTGGCCTTGGGTAAATACGGGTGGATGTTCAACGATCCACAGTTCGTCTGGACTGTCGCTGTTGCGAGTGTCGGTGTAATGCTGCATTGCATGCCACACAGACTCATAATCCTGCTGTCCCAGATGCCGAATATGCAAAGTGGTGTCTTGCAAGGGCAACCTCTCCCCTATAATTGAGTGGCGCTATTATACGCCTCTTGGCCATAAATGTAAGATAGATCACATTTTATAGCCTTGAGGAATACTTATAGTACGCGGCGAACGCCTTCGATACCGGCAAGCTCAGTGTACAGTATTTCGATATGATCTTTGCTGGTCACAGTGACACGGATAGTGACTGAATAGTAGCTCCCTTTGCTCGAGGCTTTAACTGTTGGTGAATAATCACCTGGAGCGTGTTTTTGCACTACCGCAACCACTCTATCCGTTAAGGTTTCGTGGGCATCGCCAACCACTTTGAAGGGGAAGGCGCAGGGGAACTCCATGAGTTCATCAAATTTCGTGTTTAACATAGTCGTGCTCTATAACCATTTTAATGGGAACTATATGGTGACGATTATACCCGATTCAAGGGCGATACTCCCTCAAAAACAACTAAGCCACCCGAAGGTGGCTGAGTTTTGTGATTCGGATTAGCTAAACCAACCAGAAAACAGTTGCTTAAAGTAATCAACTAATTTGCTGAACCAGCTGCCTTCGTTGACTTCTTGCAGGGTAACCAGTGGGAATTGCGCAATATCTTTGCCATCTAACTGGAAGTATAAGCGGCCAACGGTTTCACCTTTTTTCAGTGGTGCGTCCAGTGGCTTAGTCAGTTCGAAGTTGGCTTTTAAGTCTTTCGCGCGGCCACGGCTGATGGTGATTGGGGTATCAGTAGCAACACCTAAATCGACAGTGCTCTTATCGCCGTACCAAATTTGTTGGGTCACGAAGCTGTCGCCCGCCTTGTAAGGGGTGACGGTTTCGAAGAAGCGGAAGCCATAGGTCAGCAGCTTTTTACTTTCGGCTTTACGGGCGGCTTCACTCTGGGTGCCCATGACCACTGAAATTAAACGCATGCCGTCTTTGGTAGCAGATGCGACTAAGTTATAACCCGCGCCAGAGGTGTGGCCGGTTTTGATACCGTCTACATTCATGCTGTTATCCCACAGCAGGCCGTTGCGGTTATATTGCTTGATACCGTTGAAGGTATAGTATTTTTCGCTGTAGACACGGTATTCTTCAGGCACGTCACGGATCAGTGCGGCACCTAATAACGCCATATCGTAGGCAGTGGATTTGTGGTTTTCAGAGTCTAAACCGTGGGAGTTTTCGAAGTAGCTGTCACGCATGCCAAGCTGCTTGGCCCATGAGTTCATCATGTCGACGAAGGCGCCTTCGGTGCCGGCAATGTGTTCGGCCATGGCTACACAGGCATCGTTACCCGACTGGATGATGATGCCGCGGTTTAAGTCGGAAACCTTAACGGTTTTACCCACTTCGATGAACATTTTTGATGAGTCAGAGAAGTTCTTCGACCAGGCATTTTTACTGATGGTCACATCATCATCTGGGGATACGTTACCGGCTTTGATTTCTTGACCAATCACATAACTGGTCATCATCTTAGTTAAGCTGGCTGGGTTTAAGCTTTCGTAGGCATTTTCTTCGGCAATGATTTGGCCCGAGTAATAATCCATCAAGACGTAAGCCTTGGCGGCAACTGTAGGTGCATCAGGGGTAACAATCGGCTGCGCAGCATAAACAGGAAGAGAAACACTCGAAATTAGCAGCAATGTTTTAATGGGACTTTTTACAAAATTCATCATTAACTTAGCACGTCTTTTTGGTTGTATTGAAAGAAAAGGCAAAATAGTTTCGCGAGTATACCACCCTTCGACAAAGGTTTTCAGTGAAGGTTCCTTCATCTGGGGTATTTTTAAGCTAAATCGACATCTTATAGTGAGCGGTCACTACTCTAAAACCATATAGCCTTCGGGATAACCGTCTTGTTTCACTTTATTGAGTAATCGGTCAGCAAGCTCTGCTTGGCCGATTGGACCGAGCTGTAGTCTAAACATATTGTTTGCCGGTTGTACACGGGTCTTGACTTGATATTTCTTCTCCAGATCCTTCGCCATTTTGTTTAGCTTATGCTGATCTTTCGAGGCGACCAATTGTATGTAGTGATTACCTGAAGATTGGATGCTGGCGATGGCTGACTGAGTCGCAGCCTTATTGCCCACATAAATCACATCCAGCTTAATGCGCGCGGTACCTGTACCTAACATGCCCAGCTTATAAGCGGCGGCATAGGATAAGTCTAAAATCCGGTCGGAGTGGAAAGGGCCGCGATCGTTAATCCGAATAATCACCTGCTTATTGTTATCTAAATTGGTGATGCGAGCGTAGCTTGGTAGGGGGAGGGTCTTATGGGCTCCAGACATGCCGAACATATCGTAGGGTTCACCATTGGATGTCTCATAGCCGTGGAATTTTTCACCATACCATGAGGCTCGGCCTGTTTCGGAGAATCCTTCACCCGAGTCTAATACTGTATAGGACTCACCATAAACCGTGTAAGGTTTATTACCGCGACGGCTGTAAGGCTCGTATTTTGGGGTCGCGTTTGGCACATGGTCCACATTGGGTGGATTGATGGGCATCTTGTCGTTTTTTAGCGCATAGCGGCCCTTGTTGGGATCCATGTTCTTGTTCTTCTCGCTGGCCGAGCCAGAATTAGAACTCGAGCAGGCCGCAAGCGCAAAACAGCAGCCGAGCATCAAGAGCGGTAAAAGGTTATTTTTTAGCGTCATGTTGTTGCTTCAGTTGTTGGCTAAATTGATAAACGGCCATGGAATACAAAGGGCTACGGTTATAACGGGTGATCACATAAAAGTTATTGAGTCCTAACCAGTAGTCCTTGCTATCCACTTGTTCCAGCTCGATAAGCATGGCCTTTTGCGAGGCATTTAAATCGCGGGCGGTGGCCAGCGATAAACTTGGGCTGAGAATATCAGAAACCTTGTACTGCAACTTCTCGCCGGCCCACACTTTGGCTTTAGGCGCATTAGGACTGCTGTTCACTAAGGGGAGCGCAACGGGCGCGTGCAATTGCCAGCCGTGTTCATGGAAATAATTGGCAACACTGCCAATGGCGTCCTCTGGACTCTGGAGTAAATCACGGTTGCCGCTGCCATCAAAATCCACGGCATAGTGGCGGTAGCTTGACGGAATAAACTGACCAAAGCCCATGGCGCCAGCGTAAGAACCCTTGAGGCTATTGATATCTAAGTGTTCTTCTTTTACCAGCTTCATCAGCTCGCCAAATTCCTTGCGAAAGAATGTGGCTCTTGGCTCGTAATAAAACCCTAAGGTATAGAGCGCGTCGATTACCGGATAATTGCCCGTGTACTGACCATAGAAGGTTTCGATACCAATAATGGCAACAATAATTTGTGGCTCGACTTGGTACTTTGTCGCGGCCTTGGCAATCGTTGCCTCGTGTTTTTTCCAGAAGGCTAGACCCGCGTTGAGGCGTTTCTCGGTGAGGAAAATCGGATAATACTGGTGCCAAGGCTTAGCTTCCCAAGGGCGAGAAATCGCATCGATAACCGCTTGGTTGTAATTGGCTTTGGCCAAGAAATTTTCCACTTCGGCTTGGGTAAAGCCTTGTGCCATTTGGGTTTTTATAAACTCTGCCTTTAAGGCCTCGGGCAATACAGGTGTTGGCGCCTGTGTGGTGACGGCCGCGCTTGGTGGCGGTGTCGTTGTTGCTTGCTCGTTCGCGGTCGAGCAGCCAATGAGGTATGAACTGAGGCAAAGCACTGCCAGTGGAGCCAAACAAGCTCGAAGAATAGGCATTAAGAAGTCCCTAAAAATTATCTATCTACAAAACGTCTATGGGTATGAATGCTCATAAGAATGCCAAACCCTGTCATCAATGTCAGCATGGAAGTGCCACCATAACTGACAAGGGGTAAAGGTACACCCACCACAGGCAGGATACCTGAAACCATACCAATATTCACAAAAACATAAACGAAGAAAGTCAATGTGATACTGCCGGCAAGGAGTCTGGCAAAGCTGGTTTGCGCCCGAGAGGCGATGACTAAGCCGCGTCCGATGATGTAGAGATACATCAGGAGCAGGATAATACTGCCTATCAGGCCAAACTCTTCACCGATCACCGCAAAGATAAAGTCGGTGTGACGTTCGGGGATAAATTCTAATTGGGATTGGGTGCCATCGAGCCAACCTTTACCCCAGAGACCGCCGGAGCCAATGGCGATTTTCGATTGAATGATGTGGTAACCGGCGCCTAGCGGATCCTGTTCAGGATCGAGCAGGGTCAATACGCGGGTTCTTTGGTAATCGTGCATCAGGAAGTACCAAAGGATCGGTAAGAAGGCTAATACGGCGGCAATAAATCCGCCCACAATTGCCCAGCTCATGCCCGATAAAAACAGTACAAAAATGCCCGATGCTGCCACCAAAATCGAGGTGCCTAAGTCAGGTTGTTTAGCGATTAATAGAGTTGGTATTAGCAGGATAACGCCTGCCCCTGCTAGATAGCGTTTCTTTGGCGGCAGAGGGAACTTACTGATATACCATGCCATAGTGATGGGGAAGGCGAGCTTAATCAGTTCCGATGGCTGGAACTCCATAAAGCCTAAGTTCAGCCAGCGCTGCGCACCTTTATTGATTTCCCCAAAAAAATGTACCCCAAGCAGCAGCACAATCCCCGCAAGATAAATTGGCAGGGCCCAGCGTTTGAGTGCCTCGGGATTGATCTGCGCCATGGTAAACATAATGCCTAGGGATAAAAACATCCTAAACAGCTGGCGCTCCATCATGCCAAGATCTTCACCGCTGGCGGAGTAGATAACAAACAGGCCAAAGCCCATGACGGCAAATAGGCCGAGCAGTAAGGGCAAGTCGATATGCATTCGTTGCCAGATATTTTGACGTGGTTGGGCACTCATGGCGTTGGTTTCCAAGTGTCTCTTAGCATGTATTCATCGAGCATAGCGCGGGCGACAGGGCCTGCGTTTGCGCCACCCCAGCCGGCGTTTTCCATCACCACTGCGAGGACGATTTTCGGATCTTCAAAGGGCGCGTAGGCGACGACGAGGGCGTTATCGCGGAAATGCTCGGCAATCTTGTTGGCATCGTACTTAGTGTTTTCGGCTACGCCAATGACCTGCGCCGTACCGGTTTTCATCGCGGCCGTGTAACTGGCGTCGGTAAAACGTGACTTATGAGCAGTCTGGCGCATGGCTTCGTTGATGATTTTCCAGTTGCGCGGATTTTTAAGCTCAATCGGTGGTAACTCGTTAATTGGCGAGTCAATTTTGGCCGTATTATCTTTAATCGACTTTAACAAATGTGGCGGGAAGCGGCGACCATCATTGGCGAGAATGGCGGTGGCGCTGGCTAATTGCAATGGCGTTGCTGTCCAGTAGCCTTGACCGATACCGACAGAAATCGTGTCGCCAATATACCAAGCCTGATTGTATTTTAAGCGCTTCCATTCTTTTGAGGGCATATTGCCTGCCGACTCTTCGAAAATATCGACCCCGGTATTCTGTCCAAAGCCGAATTGTTCCATAAAGCGGGCGATAGGGTCGACACCGATTTTATAAGCCAATTCATAGAAGTAGGTATCGCAGGATTCGACGATGGCGCTGTAGACGTTCACCCAGCCGTGGCCCCAACGTTTCCAGTCGCGGTATTTACGCTCAACGCCGGGGATTTGCCAAAAGCCAGGGTCCCAAATACGGGTGTGCTCGGTGACGGCTTTTTCATCCAATCCCAGCAGGGCGATAATGGGTTTGACCGTCGAGGCTGGTGCATATTGGCCTTGGGTGGCGCGGTTAATCAGCGGGCGGGATTTATCGTTCAATAAATCGCTGTAATCTTTGCTGTTAATCCCTTGGACGAACTGGTTGGGATCGTAACTTGGGCTCGAGACTAGGGCCAAGATACCACCGTCTCTCGGATCAATAGCGACAATCGAGCCACGGTGACCTTGGAGTAATTCCACGGCCTTTTGCTGCAATTGCAAATCGAGGGTTAAGTAAATATCTTGCCCCGGCTCCGGTGGTACGATTTTAAGGGTACGGATAGTTCGGCCGCGGTTGTTCACTTCTTCTTCGAGATGACCCGGCGTGCCGTGTAGCAGAGATTCATAAAACTTTTCAATGCCTTGCTTACCAATATCCTTGGTGGCGGCATAGTTCTTCCATTGATCGTTACGCTCCAATTGGGCGCGATCGCGGGTGTTGATTTTGCCCACATAGCCCAGCACATGGGTGAGCTGGCTCGCATAGGGGTAGTTACGCTTTAAACCCGCCTCGACGGAAATCCCAGGAAAGCGATGCTGGTTCACGCTAAAAATCGCCACTTGCTCTTCAGTCAGCTGATTTTTAAGGGTGAGCGGCTTAAAGCGGCGGTGAAACTTTAAGGCGTCGGTAAAGGTTTCGCGCTCATCTGGGGTGATCTCGATTAACTTGCCTAGCTCGTCCAAAGTCTCGGACATATTGGCAATTTTCTCTGGAACCAGATCGAGGGAGTAAAAGGGTTGGTTTTCGGCGAGGAGTACGCCGTTTCTGTCGTAAATCAGGCCACGGCTTGGGGCGATGGGCACGACGCGAATACGGTTGTCATTAGAGCGCGTTTCGTAATCTTTATAGGATTCAACTTGAAGGTGATAAAGATTGGTCACCAACACGCTCAAGAGGGCGACAACACAAAAAAAAGTGAACAGCGCACGGCGCTTAAACAGTGACGCCTCGGCGGCGTGGTCGTGCATGGTTATCCGCTTTTTTGGCGACACTTAGGCTATCTCCAGCTGATCCCATCCGGGTGGTTGACACTCGTTAACATCAAGATCCCGCTATTCTCTGTGATAAGGGTGATTGGTGTTCACGCTCCACGCGCGGTATAAGCTTTCGGCAACCACAATCCGCACCAAAGGATGGGGCAGGGTTAATGCCGACAGGCACCAACTCTGATGGGCGGCTTCCTTACAGGCGGGCGCTAAGCCTTCGGGGCCGCCAACCAGTAAGCTCACATCACGACCATCGAGTTGCCATTTGTTCATGGCGGTCGCCAATTCTGGCGTAGTCCAGTTTTTGCCGGGAAGATCTAAGGTGACAATGTGATTGCCCTTAGGGATAGCCGCTAACATTTGCTCGCCTTCCTTTTGCAGGATACGAACGATATCAGCGTTTTTTCCGCGCTTGCCGGCAGGGATTTCAATCAGTTCCAGCGCCATATCTCGGGGGAAGCGGCGTTGGTACTCTTCAAAGCCGCGGGTGACCCAATCGGGCATCCGTGTCCCTACTGCGATGAGTTGCAACTTCATTAGGCTTGCTTTTCTGACCAGAGCTTTTCAAGCTGGTAGAAATCGCGGGTTTGGTCTTGCATAACATGCAGGATCACGTTGCCCATATCCACCAATACCCATTCGCTGCTGTCGCGGCCTTCGATACCAATTGGTGGAATGCCGGCCGCTTTCGCTTCGAGCACGAGGTTTTCGGCGATCGCTTTCACGTGAGTTTTAGATGTACCTGAACAAATCACCATGTAATCGGTAATGTTAGATTGGTTGCTGACATCGATAACCACGACGTCACGGGCTTTTAAATCGTCGATTTTATCGACAACAAACTGCTTTAATTCGGCGCTCTGCACGCTGATGTACCTCATTTATTTTAAATAGCGCGCTAGTATATCAGTCTTGCGCTGTGGAATACATTATCTTAGCGGCCGAGTTTGTATTATTGGCGCGGGATTTTGGGCCTAGGAAAAATAAAGCCGTTGTTTTTGAATGTAATTTAAAGTGATGGGCAGGAGGGCATCCTGTGGAATTTCCCCCATGGCCAGTTGTGAGCGAATTTGGGTGGACGAAATATCCTGTGGGCTTATATCGACGGTAAAGATGCGTCCATGTTGCGGCGCGCTTGAGTGACTGAAGGTTTCAAGCGTTGCCTGACGGGCGCTTAGTTCATGCAGCATTGGATGCCCTTCGGCTAAATGCCAACCCGGGCGCTGACATACCACAATATTGGCTAATTCAAACAGTTGCTGCCATTTATGCCAGCTTTGCAGATGAATAAACGAATCCATCCCCATGATAAAAAACAGTTCGTCCTCGGGATAAAGCAGACTTAACTGCTTAAGGGTGACAACGGTATAGGATGGGCTGTCGCGTTTAGCTTCGATATCACAGAGCTCGAAGCCGGGTAAACTCGCACATACCTGCGCGACCATTTCGAGCCGCTGCGCTGTGGTCGAGTGAGTGGTGTTCTTATGCGGCGGAATATGGTTGGGCATCAGCAGGATTTTATCCAGCTTGAGACTGGCTTTGACTTCCATCGCGGGGCGAATATGGCCGTAATGTATGGGGTCGAAGGTGCCGCCTAAAATACCGATACGCATTCAGTCAGTGCCTTAATCTAAGCTGATATGGGCCAAATGGCCGTGGGCCTTGGGATCGAACAATAAGCACAGGTGGCTGAGCCCTGTCCAATCTTCATGGCCTAATTGCTTTAGGTTCAGCTCCAGCTTAGACGCGAAGGCAAGCATATGTTCGATTTGGGTGAGGCTTAAGCGCTGCAATGCGGTTTGGTACAAGGGTTTGCGTTTATCCCAAATTCGATGTTTACCAAAGAGACTATTTAAGGGCGCGCCTTGGGCCTGTTCACTCTTGAGGCTGAGCAGTAACTGCAGCTCTTTAAACAAAGCCCAGAGTAAAATCGGCATGGCCGTGCCTTCACCGTTGAGCTGGGCCAGCATATGCTGAGCACTGTCTTGGCGATTATTCAGCAGCGCATCGGTGAGTTGAAACACGGTAAAGCGGGATTGATCTTCAAAGTAATGGCTTAATTCGTCGGCACCGATGGGTTGGCTTGGGCTTAACAGTTGTAGCAACTGCATGGCCTGATCGGCGGCGAGTAAATTCCCTTCGTACAGGGTGTAGAGCATAGCGCGCGCATCGGGTTGTAAATTAAGCTTAAAGTGCGCAATGCGTGAGTCGAGCCAACGTCTGAATTGGTCGCCCTCTGGCGTGGTGCAGGGCAAATAAATCCCTAAGCTATCTAAGGTTTTTAACCACTTGCTATTGGTTTGCTCGCTGGCGAGTTTTGGGCCTTCGAGGATCAGCAGTACATCGGGATTCGGCGTTTGCAGTAACGCTTGTAGCGCCGCCGAACCATCAGCACCGGGTTTTGCGTTGGGTAGTGTTAGCTCAATAATGCGCCTGCTGGAAAACAGGCTCATGGATTGCCATTCTTGGGTCAAGTCACCCCAGTTAAAACCCGTTTCCTGGATTAACTGAACGCGCTCTTCAAACCCTTGGCGTTTGGCCGCTTGGCGGATCTGATCCTTGGCGGTTTCGAGCAACCAAGGATCATCACCAAAAATCAGGTAGCAAGCGTGAAGCGGATTGAGATGGCGGGAGAGTTGATCAGGATAAACACGCATTTAAATCACTCTCCACATTTTGTTGCAGTGCCACATTAATTTGGACCCTGCATTAATTCACCTCTGTGCTGGCCATGGATTGCAGGATCCGGTCGGCCGCCTGGATACGCATTTCTTTGACTAACAGTTCCATCTCACGGCTTTTAGCCAGTGCAGTGCGAGGATCGTCTAAGTAATCGCGGCGAATTTCAATCTTGAAAGGCTGCGCCTCTTTACCCGGCAAGGCCACGGCAAACTCGACGAAATAGATAAGCTCATACTCGGCCACATTGCCCGTAGGGTAAAGCGACAGGGTCGAACGCTCTAAGGAGTCGGTGATGAGCCTTAACACTGGCACATCATTGGCAGCATCGACAATCTTGACGTTGTTCAAACGTAACCGCTCACGCACCAAACGGGTGAGTTCGCTGTATTCGTCCGAGCTGCTCAAACTGAGTTGATTGAGCTGCTCGGGGATTTGGTAGCTACGTTGAAGCTTAAAACCGCAACCTGCGCTGGTCATAAGAACCAGCGCCATGATTGCGAAAGCTAAGCGTTTAATTAGCATAAGTTTTCGCGGTTTCCTGTTTGTCTTGTGGACAGCATCCGTTTATCACAGCAACGATGTTAGTTGGCAACGATGCTGAGCAGTTTACCGGGTACATAGATAACTTTACGAACCGTAACACCATCTAAGTACTTGATGACTTGCTCGTCCGCCATACCCAGCGCTTCAACAGACGCTTGGTCAGCATCGGCTGCGACTGTGATCTTAGCGCGCACTTTACCGTTCACTTGTACCACGATGAGTTTGCTGTCTTCTACCAGTGCAGATTCATCGACAACAGGCCATTGGCTGTCTTCGATGCTGTTGGTGTTGCCCAGTTCGTTCCACAGGGTAAAGCTTACGTGTGGGATGATTGGGTACAGTAAACGCACTACCGCAGTTAAGGCTTCGCCGATAATGGCTCTGTCTTGGCCTGTGGTTTGCGGCGCTTTTTGCAGATGGTTCATCAGTTCCATCACGGCGGCAACCGCAGTATTGAACATCTGACGACGGCCGATATCATCGGTCACCTTAGCGATGGTCTTGTGCACTTCACGGCGCAGCGCTTTTTGCTCGCTAGTTAATTTGCTCACGTCTAAGGCTTCGCTGTTGTCCTGCGCCACATAATCGCTGGCCAGTTTCCACAGACGTTTGATAAAGCGGTGCGCGCCTTCAACGCCAGACTCTTGCCATTCCAGGGTTAATTCTGGTGGAGAGGCGAACATCATAAACAGACGAACTGTGTCGGCGCCGTATTTCTCTACCATCACCTGAGGATCGATACCGTTGTTTTTCGACTTAGACATCTTGCTCATACCGGTATAAACCAGTTCGTTGCCGTCTTTATCGATAGCTTTAGTCACTCGGCCCTTGTCGTCTTTTTCGGTAGTCACTACATCCAGTGGCGACACCCATACACGGGCACCTTTGTCGTTGGTGTAGTAGAAGGCATCGGCCAGAACCATACCCTGAGTCAGCAGCTGTTTTGCTGGCTCGTTAGTGTTGACTAGGCCCGCGTCACGCAGCAACTTGTGGAAGAAACGGAAGTACAACAAGTGCATACAGGCGTGTTCGATACCACCAATGTACTGATCTACGGGCAACCAGTAGTTAGCCTTGGTTGGGTCTAACATTTGGTCAGCCTGTGGGCTGCAGTAACGGGCGTAATACCAAGAAGATTCCATAAAGGTATCGAAGGTATCGGTTTCGCGCAGCGCGTCTTGACCGTTAACTTGGGTTTTTGCCCATTCTTTATCGGCCTTGATTGGGCTTTGGATACCGTCCATCACCACATCTTCTGGCAGAATAACTGGCAGTTGATCTTCAGGCGTTGGGATAACAGTACCGTCGGCTAAGGTCACCATAGGGATAGGTGCGCCCCAGTAACGCTGGCGTGAAACACCCCAGTCACGCAGACGGTAGTTTACTTGGCGTTTGCCTTTACCTTCAGCCACTAATTTGTCGGCGATGGCATTGAAGGCGCCGTCAAAGTCTAAACCGTCTAACTCGCCAGAGTTAAACAGCACGCCTTTTTCGGTGTAAGCCGCTTCGCTGATGTCTAACTCGCCGTCAACAGGTTTGATAACCGCTTCGATGGGCAGATTGTACTTTTTCGCAAATTCGTAATCGCGTTGGTCGTGACCAGGAACGGACATCACGGCACCAGTGCCGTAGTTCATCAGTACAAAGTTAGCCGCCCAAATGGGCACTTGTTTGCCAGTGATAGGGTGAATAGCGTATAGACCAGTCGCGACACCACGCTTTTCCATGGTGGCTAAATCGGCTTCAGACGTTGTGCTGTTTTTGCACTCATCGATAAAGGCAGCAAGCTCAGGGTTAGATTGCGCTGCTAATTCTGCTAATGGGTGACCCGCGGCAATCGCCACATAGGTTACGCCCATCAGGGTATCTGGACGGGTAGTGTAGATGTCGAATGACTTGTCGCTACCAGCAACACCAAAGGTCATTTCCACGCCTTCGCTGCGACCAATCCAGTTGCGCTGCATGGTCTTAACTTGCTCAGGCCAGCCGTCTAAGGTGTCGATATCGTTTAACAGTTCTTCGGCATAGGCGGTGATCTTAATGAACCACTGTGGAATCTCTTTTTGTTCTACAGGGGTATCACAACGCCAGCAGCAACCGTCTTGTACTTGCTCGTTTGCCAGTACGGTTTCATCGTTAGGGCACCAGTTAACAGAAGCTGTTTTCTTGTAAACTAAGCCTTTTTCGTACAGTTTAGTGAAGAACCATTGTTCCCAGCGGTAGTATTCTGGGGTACAAGTGGCGATTTCACGGCTCCAGTCATAGCCAAAACCTAACAGTTTTAGCTGATTCTTCATGTACTCAATATTTTGATAAGTCCATGGTGCTGGTGCGGTTTTGTTGTTGATTGCGGCGTTTTCTGCAGGCAAACCGAAAGAGTCCCAACCGATAGGTTGTAGCACGTTTTTGCCTTGAAGACGCTGGAAGCGGGCAACCACATCGCCTATGGTATAGTTGCGAACGTGTCCCATGTGGAGTCGACCTGAAGGATAGGGGAACATCGAAAGGCAATAAAACTTTTCTTTGTTCGCATCTTCAGTAACTTCAAAGGTTTTGTTGTCGTGCCAGTGCTTTTGCACTAAGGCTTCAATTTCTGAGGGATTATATTGCTCTTGCATCACGCTATTTCCGGCAGTGCCGCCTATTTATTTGATCTAACGCCATATCGACGCGAATAAGATCTGCATAGAATAAACTAGAAGCGATGCATTAAAAAGGTTCTATGAAGGAGTATTGGTTATGAATGATAGAAGTAGTGCGCTACTAGGACTGTATCAAGCCTTAATTAACGAAGTGAAAGCGCAATTTGCGGAAGATAACTCGCTGACTGCAAAGAATTTATTTAAGTCTGTCACTCAAGGGAAAGAGTTTTTACGCCTCAAAGAACAAGC
The DNA here is from genome assembly GCF_014647135.1 of Shewanella xiamenensis. GTDB lineage: Bacteria > Pseudomonadota > Gammaproteobacteria > Enterobacterales > Shewanellaceae > Shewanella > Shewanella xiamenensis. Next base: position 258,474 of record NZ_BMOP01000004.1, on the reverse strand, counting down.
GGGGGAAGATGAGCTCGCCTTAGTGGAGCAATTCTTAAAGCGTGATATTTCCAGCTTTTTGCGTGAGCAAAACGCCGATAGCTTAAGTCATAGCCCAACGGTGATCACCCTAGAAAATACTCTATGGCATTGGTTAAGTGAAATCACTGACCGCAGCCAAGTGGAGTGGCATGAGTTGGCTCAAGACTTCAAACATCACGGTTATTACCAGAGTGGCGATATTGTTAGCCAAGGGGTGATGGTGTGCACTAATTGTGGCCATGAAATGAGTATTGAGTTCCCGGGAGTGATCCCAGATTGTCCCGAGTGTGACCATGAAGAGTTTACCCGCGAGGCGTTAACGCCTTAGTCTTATAGTTTTCCCAAAAATAAAAAACGACGCTTAGCGTCGTTTTTTATGCGTCATCAACAGCCTTGGACATTGATATCGTAAAGCGGTGGTGTGCTGGCATCGGCAGCTTGGGTGTAGCGGAAATAACACTGATCGTCATCGACTAAGGTGTTGTCATTCAAGTCGTAGCCAATATACGTAATATCAATCCCTTGGTATTGAATAACGAGTTTATCGTCTTTCTCAATCCATTTTTGGATATCGGTATTGTCTAGATATCCCCATTTGAGTCGGGTTTCGGCCACGCCATCACCATCAAGATCAACGTCAATAATATCGTCACGGCCAGCAACGGCTTGGCTCTGCAAGCTCGGCATTTGGGTCTTGGAATAGGCTAAGGTATTCGCGGTTTTAACGCTGGCTTGGAGTTGCAGCAGGCTTTTTTCCCGCGCCTCTTTACTCATGCCGATAAATTTCGGCGCCGCAATAACCGCTAAAATCCCGAGCACTATGATAACGACGACGAGTTCGATTAAGGTAAAACCTTGAATGCGTTTCTGATTAATCAATTTCTAACTCTATTGTTGTTTTTGACGACGAACAAACCCGACTAATAGCAGCGCACCACACAGCAATAGCAGCGGTGTTTGGCCGATTTTGGCAAACCAAGTTTGGCCTGTGACCAGTGGAATCGTCGCGCTCAGTACGCCCGTTTCAAATTGTGGCAGTGCAGCTGTTATATTGCCATGCTCATCGACAACCGCTGTTACACCATTATTGGTGGCGCGAACCAAAGGGCGGCCCAATTCGATGGCGCGCATTTGGGCTATTTCCATATGCTGCAACGGACCATTTGAGGTGCCAAACCACGCATCATTCGATACGGTTAATAGCAGATCCGTACCGAGGTTAACACTGTCACGCAGCTGCTCTGGGAAGGCAATTTCATAACAAATTGCCGGAGCAATTTTATGGCCTACGGCGCTCAAATTCGGCTGTTGATAATCGCCCCGTGCGAAGGAGGACATTGGCAGATTAAAGAAAGGGGCAATCGGGCGCAGTAAGGCTTCAAAGGGCACAAACTCACCAATAGGCAGTAGATGATGTTTCTTAAACTGGTTGCTGCCATCGCTCTCATAATCCGGCGTGTCTTGCTGCTTCTGATTGTGGTTACCTAGCACAATCAAAGAGTTATAAAACTCGTCATGTTGACGGCTAATAATCCCCGTAATGATTGAAGTGTGGTTAAGGTTGGCAACCTTGTTAGCATTATCCAAAAAGTCTTGCACCATAGATTCTGGCGCCGGGATCGCGGCCTCTGGCCAGACGATAATGTCAGCATCAAAGTGCTCGCGGGATAAATCCATGTATTTCAATAGGGTTGGCCAGAGTGCTTCGGGTTCCCATTTCATACTTTGGGGAATGTTTCCCTGAACAAGTGCAACTTTAACTGACTCGCCCGTTGGCTTTATTTGCGTTAGCTTTGGGGCGGTCCAAGCCGCGACTGCGATGATCGGCAGTAAAATCAACAGGCTTTTGTAGCGCTTGCTAAAACACAGAGCCAAGGCGCCAGCGAGCATCGCAATTAAGAAACTGAGTCCCAAGGCGCCAATAATACTCGCGAGTTCCTTTAATGGACCTTGGGTTTGGGAGTAGCCGGCCCAGATCCAAGGAAACCCTGTCATCACCCAGCCTCTGGCCCATTCGGTTAAGACCCAAAGCGCGGGGAAGAGGAGTAGGTTACGCCATAAGGAGGGCGTATTAGCGCGAGTCAACCACGCTAAACCGAGACCCGTTAAGGCCGGATAGAGGGCTAAATAGAGGGCTAACAGCGCCATTAGCCCCACTGACGCGGCTAAGGGTAGGCCACCGAAGGTGTCCATACTGACATGCACCCAACTGATCCCAACGGCAAAACAGCCAAAACCAAAGCTTAACCAATGGAAGAAGCTGGCTTTAGAACTTAGGGAGCCACTCAGCCATAGGGCTAAGGCCATGGCGACGGGATAGATAATCCACAAGGAATAAGGGGCAAAGGAAAGCGCCGTACTGGCGCCTAAAATAAACGCCAGCACGAGCCGTAACACGCTCAGTCGGGACTTTTGTTGGGCAAAAGCCCGAATGTTAGTTAGCACGGATAATTCTTCTTACACTGAGCGTTATTCTTACGCAGAGGCTTATTCTACGTCTTCACCGACATTGGGATCGGGGAGTTTAACTCTGAGTTGGATTAAGCGTCTGGTATCGGCATTGATGACTTTAAATTCAATTCCTTCGATCATAATGCTCTCATTACGCTCTGGTAGATGACCAAAGGCATGGGACACTAAACCACCGACGGTATCAAACTCTTCATCGCTGAAGTGAGTATTGAATTCTTCGTTAAAATCCTCGATAGGCGTCAACGCTTTTACCATGTAGACAGTGTTGCCGACCTTGCGGATCTCAGTGTCTTCAGGGCTATCGTGATCGAATTCATCTTCAATCTCACCGACAATTTCTTCGAGAATATCTTCAATGGTTACCAGACCCGATACTCCGCCGTATTCGTCGACGACAATCGCCATATGGTAACGCTGGGAGCGGAATTCTTTGAGTAACACATCGACGCGTTTGCTCTCAGGCACAACGACGGCGGGGCGGATCACGCGCTCAAGGGAGAAGGGTTCTTCACTGTTTGAGAAACCATAAGGGATCAAATCTTTAGCCAGTAAAATGCCTTCGATATGGTCCTTATCTTCGTTCACCACAGGGAAGCGAGAATGGCCTGAACCGATAACAGTTGCGAGCAATTCTTCGACGGTATTGTCGATTTGAATCGCGACAATTTGAGCTCGTGGGATCATAATATCCCGAACACGCATATCGGAAACTTCCAATACACCTTTAATCATTTCGCGGGTGTCTTCAGATATCAGTTCACGCTGTTCTGCGCCATCAATTACATCAACTAAGTCTTCGCGATTTTGAGGTTCGCCCTGAAATAACTGACTTACTCTGTCAAACCAGCTTTTCTTTTGGGCGCTCGTACTCGGGGGGATATCGTCACTCATAGTTTTCTCATTAACCTTGATAGAGAGTATCTCAGTTAATTATTGTTCCTTATATGGGTCAGTAAAACCTAAGCTTTCAATTAGTTGAGTCTCTAATGACTCCATCTCTTCGGCTTCTTCGTCTTCAATGTGATCATAACCTAGCAGATGCAGGCAACCATGTACAACCATGTGTGCCCAATGGGCTTCTAGGGTTTTATCTTGTTCACGCGCTTCATTTTCAACGACTGTGGCACAAATGACAAGATCTCCAAGCAGTGGAAGTTCAATTTCTGGCGGTGCTTCAAAGGGAAACGACAACACATTAGTGGGCTTGTCTTTCCCTCTGTAAGTGCTGTTTAGCATTTGGCTTTCACGGGCATCGACGATGCGAATGGTCAGCTCCGCCTGTTCCATGCTGTTACCAATGGCGGTTTTTACCCAGAGGGCAAACTGCTCTTCGCTCGGCAGATAGTCACTCGCCGTGGCGTATTGCACATCTAAGGCTAAATCAAGACTCATGCTTTAAAACTTCCGGTTGCGTTTGTGGGTGCGCTTGTTGATAGTCGCGGCGCTCTTTTTCGGCCTTTAATGCTTGCTCTTTACGATCGTAAGCATCATAGGCTTCGACAATCCGAGCAACCACAGGGTGACGCACTACGTCTTGAGACACGAAGAAGTTAAAACTGATTTCCTCGACTTGGCTCAGGACTTCAATAGCGTGGCGCAGACCCGACTTAACATGTTTGGGTAAGTCTGTCTGGGTGATGTCACCGGTGATCACCGCGCGTGAGTTAAAGCCAATACGGGTTAGGAACATCTTCATCTGTTCGACGGTGGTGTTCTGACTTTCATCGAGAATAATAAAAGCATCGTTTAGGGTGCGACCACGCATATAGGCGAGCGGCGCTACTTCGATGACGTTTTTCTCGATTAAGCGTTCCACCTTTTCAAAGCCGAGCATTTCAAACAAGGCATCATAAAGTGGGCGCAGGTAAGGGTCGACTTTCTGGCTTAAATCACCGGGTAAGAAGCCGAGTTTTTCCCCTGCTTCAACCGCGGGGCGGGTGAGCAGAATACGGCGCACTTCTTGACGCTCTAATGCATCAACGGCGGCGGCCACTGCTAAGTAGGTTTTACCCGTTCCCGCAGGGCCAATACCAAAGGTAATATCATGGCGCACAATGTTGGCCACATAGGTGCTTTGGTTGGGGTTGCGCGGTTTAATCACACCACGGCGGGTTTTGATAAATAAAGATTTATCGTCACCGCTGTCGTCCTGTTCGAGGGCTATGGCTTCTTGAATTGCCAAATGCACCTGCTCAGGATCGAGATCTGGCGTGCTGCCCTTGACCGTTTGGGTCTCGATATAGAGCTGCTTAAGTAAGTTATTGGCACTTAAACAGTTACGCGGCAGTCCGGTAATTTGAAAATGGTTGTTCTTACGGACTATCTCAACGCCAACGCGACGCTCAATCTGTTTGATATTGTCATCGAAGGGACCGCACAGCGAGGCCAAACGGCGGGTTTCTGCGGGTTCGAGATACAGATTCATTGTGGTTAATTTACTGGACAAATAGTACTCCTATTGTCAAATACCAAGCAAAGTGCCGAGTGAAAGCTAAGTGCGATGTCAGTCAACTATCGCAGCCTCTATTCAGAAGATAATCTCAGTTTACGAGCCATCCATCATAATTGCTAACGGAAAATCATCAATTACAGCAGTTGTTAAGGCCATAAAATAAGAGGGCGACATTGTCGCCCTCTTTATATAGGTACACTCACCCAAGATTTAAACCCTTAAGGTTTAAATTGAGTGACACCGAGATCATCATCTTGCTTATGCTTCGCCAGAATATCCGATGGGCGCAGGTTACGGCGCAGATCCATTTCATCTTCACCGCGGATAAATTTACCGCGTAGTGAGTTAGTGTAAACGTCGACAATCTCGACATCCACAAAGGTACCAATGTGTTTTGGTAAGCCTTCAAAGTTCACCACACGGTTGTTTTCGGTGCGACCGCGCAGTTCCATCGGGTTTTTCACCGAGGGGCCTTCAACCAGAATGCGTTGCACTGTGCCCATCATATGGCGGCTGTAACGCATGGCCTGTTGAGTGATGCGGTCTTGTAGAATGGCCAGACGTTGTTTTTTCTCTTCCATATCAACGTCATCGGGTAAATCTGCCGCTGGCGTGCCTGGGCGCGCACTGTAGATAAAGCTAAAGCTGTGGTCAAAACCTACATCTTCAATCAGCTTCATGGTATCGGCGAAGTCTTCTTTCGTTTCGCCAGGGAAACCAATAATAAAGTCGGAGCTGATTTGGATATCTGGACGAGCTTTACGCAGGCGGCGGATGATAGATTTGTACTCAATCGCCATATGGCCACGTTTCATTGCGGTGAGAATGCGGTCAGAACCTGACTGCACGGGTAAGTGCAGGAAGCTGACTAATTCAGGCGTATCTTCGTAAACGTCGATGATATCCTGGGTAAATTCAATCGGGTGACTGGTGGTGAAGCGAATACGGTCGATGCCGTCAATAGCGGCAACATAGCGTAATAGCTCGGCAAAGGTACAGATCCCGCCATCGTGGGTTGCGCCACGGTAAGCATTGACGTTTTGACCGAGCAGATTGACTTCGCGCACACCTTGTTCTGCCAGTTGGGCAATTTCAAGAATGATGTCGTCCGATGGGCGGCTGACTTCTTCACCACGGGTATAAGGTACCACGCAGAATGAACAGTATTTGCTACAACCTTCCATAATTGACACAAACGCCGTTGGGCCTTCGGCGCGTGGTTCGGGAAGACGGTCAAATTTTTCGATCTCAGGAAAACTCACGTCGATCACAGCTTTATCGCCGCGGCGTACTTGTTCGATCATCTCCGGTAGACGGTGAAGCGTCTGTGGGCCAAAGATGATGTCAACACAATGAGCTCGGTCTTTAATCGCTTTACCTTCTTGAGATGCAACACAGCCACCCACACCAATAATCAGGTCAGGATTTTTATCTTTGAGTGTTTTCCAACGACCTAACTGATGGAACACTTTTTCCTGTGCTTTTTCACGGATAGAACAAGTGTTCAGCAGCAGAATATCTGCTTCTTCTGCTTCTTCAGTTAAGGTGTAACCTTGGTATTCGCCTAAAAGATCCGCCATCTTAGATGAGTCGTACTCATTCATTTGACAGCCCCAAGTTTTAATATGGAGTTTTTTGCTCATCAGTTGTGTTGCCCTACGCTGCCCTGTAAAAAGAGTCCCGAGCCGTCGTTGCCTTGTAAAAAGACCAACAGACCGCCCAGTCAAAATAGCGCGACATTTTACCCGCAGTTGTGGCTGCTGACCAGCGTTGTCCACATTTTTACTCGCTAATCCTATCGGATTATGATACCCACAAAGAAGCTAGGTTTATCGCTATTGATGGGTTTTAGGTGATTTATTCTTGGTGACTTAGTGCGACATTTGCCATTGGCAACAAGCTATTGCTGGAGCAAATGCCAATGTCTTCACGGATTTAGAGTCGAAATACGTTCAACATTTCCGTGGTGTCATGATATAGGGCATAATCGAGCCTGTTGCGGTAACTGACGGTAACGTTTACATGGTTGGTGTGGCAGCCTATGCATTATTTACAGCGCAGCTGTTGCGAATGGCGATGGTGTGACAAGGTGCATTTGACAAGTCTAAACAACAATATGAGTGGTAATTAAGATGAGCCGAACAATGAGCCAAACACAGCAATCTGCACCGATAACATCAGAGACGCAATCCTTTGATGTGGTTTTAGTCGGTGGCGGCATGGTGGGTGCGGCAACGGCGATTGGTCTTGCACAGCAAGGACTTAACGTTGCTGTAGTTGAGTCCTTTACGCCCGAGGCTTATTCTCCAGAGCAGGCATTAGATGTACGCGTTTCGGCAATAAGCGTTGCCTCTGAACATTTACTTGAGCAGTTAGGCGCATTAGACAGCTTACTTAAGATGCGTAATGTGCCTTATCTCGGCTTAGAGACTTGGGAGCTTGATGGCTGTATTACTCAATTCCATAGTTCACAAATCGGCGCTAGCCATTTAGGCCATATCGTTGAAAACCGTTTAGTGCAGCTCGCCCTGTGGGAGCAAATGCAGCAATGGGAAAATATTCAACTCTTTTGCCCTGAGCGCGTTGCCTACTTTGCGCGTGGTGTTGATACGGTAAGCGTGCACTTACAATCTGGTTATTCACTCGAGGCTAAGCTGTTGGTTGGCGCTGACGGTGCGAATTCTCAAGTACGCCAATGGGCGGGCATTGGGATTTCGGGTTGGGACTATGCTCAATCGGCCATGCTGATTAATATCCAAACCGCCCAAGGTCAACAAGATGTGACTTGGCAGCAATTTACACCTAGCGGCCCACGTTCCTTGTTACCTTTACCCGGTAATCATGCCTCGTTAGTTTGGTATGATGATGCCAATCGCATCAAACAGTTAATGCAACTGAACAATAAACAGTTGGCCGACCAAATTCGCCAGCATTTTCCATCTCGTTTAGACAGTGATTTTACGGTTGAGGCAAAGGGCAGCTTTGCGCTCACGCGCCGGCATGCTCAGGCTTATTTTAAGCCAAATGTGGTGATTTTAGGGGATGCAGCGCACACCATTAATCCGCTTGCTGGTCAAGGGGTTAACCTTGGATTTAAAGATGTTGGAGCTTTGTTGACAGCCATCAAGACGGCATTAACTGAGGATAAACCATGGTGGTCAACCGAGGTGTTAAGCCAATATCAAGCAAAACGTTACCTTGATAATCAGCTGATGATGACCACCATGGATGTGTTTTACGCTAGCTTTAGTAATGATATTTTGCCGCTTAAATTACTTCGCAATGGCGCATTAAAATTGGCCAATATCAATTCTCCCATCAAACAAACTGTACTTAAGTACGCGATGGGGCTCAATTAGTTCCTCGTTGTGAGCACTTGCTCACTCGGCATTTGTTGACTTACGCATTGAGTGCTAAAATGCCGCGTTTTTAACGAGTATAAGCGGCATTATTAGCTCAATATGGTCGACCTGTGTGCTTTGCCATCGACCAATTAACCCAGTATTGAGTGCCATTAGTGAGTGTCATGAGCGAAATTAAATTAATCGTAGGCCTTGCCAATCCGGGCGCTGAATATGCCCAGACTCGCCATAATGCGGGTGCTTGGTATGTGGAAGAATTAGCCCGTATTTGTGGTGTGAGCTTAGTCGCCGATAGCAAGTATTTTGGCCTGACAGCCAGAGCCGTATTACACGGTAAAGATGTGCGTTTACTCATACCGACTACCTATATGAACTTAAGTGGTAAAGCCGTAGGTGCTTTAGCTAATTTCTTTCGTATTACACCTGAAGAAATTCTGGTGGCCCACGATGAGCTGGATATGCCACCGGGCGTGGCTAAATTTAAACTCGGTGGCGGCCATGGTGGTCATAACGGTTTAAAAGACATTATTGCCAAATTAGCCAATGATAAAAACTTCTATCGTTTACGGATTGGGATTGGTCATCCCGGCGATAAAAATAAAGTCAGTGGTTACGTACTGGGTAAGGCTCCCGCGAAAGAGCAAGAGCTGATCAATGCTGCCGTAGACGAAGCCGTTCGCTCAACTGAAATTTTATTTAAAGAGGACATGGTGAAAGCCATGACTCGATTACACTCCTTTAAAGCGGAGTAATATTTGGGTAGGCGCTTTGTTATAGGTCGCTATTCAAACGTCAAGACGATTTATCAATGTGCTGCCAAGGGGCAGTGCGACTAAAACTTGCTGGTGAGTGTGACTTGCCAGCCAATCATCGAGAGAAAGGTAAGAATATGGGTTTTAAATGCGGCATTGTTGGTCTTCCTAACGTAGGTAAATCAACGCTTTTTAATGCGTTAACTAAGGCTGGCATCGAAGCGGCAAACTTCCCGTTTTGTACCATTGAGCCAAACACTGGTGTAGTGCCTGTGCCGGATCCTCGTTTAGATGCGCTGGCGGCAATTGTTAATCCTCAACGTATACTGCCAACCACCATGGAGTTCGTGGATATCGCAGGCCTAGTTGCAGGTGCTTCTAAAGGTGAAGGTTTAGGAAACAAGTTCCTTGCTAACATCCGTGAAACCGATGCGATTGGTCATGTGGTACGTTGTTTTGACGATGACAACATCGTTCACGTTGCAAACAAAGTGGATCCTGCTCGTGATATCGAAGTGATCAATACCGAGTTGGCGCTTGCCGACTTAGATAGCTTAGAGCGCGCCGTTATTCGTCAGCAAAAACGTGCTAAGGGTGGCGATAAAGACGCTAAGTTTGAGGTAGAAGTCCTTGAGAAAATGCGTCCAGTGCTCGATGAAGCCAAAATGCTGCGCTCAATGGATCTTTCTAAGGAAGAATTAGAAGCTGTTGCTTACTTAAACTTCTTAACCTTAAAGCCAACCATGTACATTGCCAACGTGGCTGAAGATGGGTTTGACAATAACCCACACTTAGATGCAGTGCGTGCCATTGCTGAAAAAGAAAACGCCATTGTGGTTTCAGTGTGCGCTGCAATTGAATCTGAACTAGCTGAAATGGATGTTGAAGAACGCGATGAGTTTATGGCAGACCTTGGGTTAGAAGAGCCTGGGTTAGATCGCGTGATCCGTGCGGGTTACCAGTTATTGAACCTGCAAACTTACTTCACTGCGGGCGTAAAAGAAGTGCGTGCTTGGACCGTTTCTGTAGGCGCGACTGCACCACAGGCGGCGGGCGTTATCCATACCGACTTCGAACGTGGGTTTATCCGTGCGCAAGTGGTGGCATTTGACGACTTTATTGCCTATAAAGGTGAAGCTGGCGCCAAAGAGGCGGGTAAATTACGTGTAGAAGGCAAGACTTATATCGTTCAAGATGGCGATGTGATGCACTTCCTGTTTAACGTATAAGTTAGCCATTATTGGGCTAAGCTGTAGAAAGTTAGGCAAAATACGGGCAACAGAGGCTGATTTAGTGTATCTGTTGCTCAGTTTGGTGAAGTAATAGCCGAACGGTTTGTATCAAGGAAAATAGCGAAAAAAAGCTGTTGACCTCGATACCTCGAATAAGCATAATACGCCCCGTTCCTCGCTACGAGGGGCGCGCAATAACGAAGTGGCAATGTAGCTCAGCTGGTTAGAGCACAGCACTCATAATGCTGGGGTCGCAGGTTCAAGTCCCGCCATTGCTACCATTTCGTTATACTAGCTTTTGCTAGCATCGCTTCAGGATGTAAAATTGAAACTGTGCGGGAATGGTGAAATTGGTAGACACGCCAGATTTAGGTTCTGGTGCCGCAAGGTGTGAGAGTTCAAGTCTCTCTTCCCGTACCATTATTTTAAACATCTGCGTTAGCGGGTGATGAAACAAGTTTTAGTTGGGGTATCGCCAAGCGGTAAGGCACCGGGTTTTGATCCCGGCATACCTAGGTTCGAATCCTAGTACCCCAGCCATCATTTCATGTTTCTCAGTTTTTGGGGTATCGCCAAGCGGTAAGGCACCGGGTTTTGATCCCGGCATACCTAGGTTCGAATCCTAGTACCCCAGCCATGGCAATGTAGCTCAGCTGGTTAGAGCACAGCACTCATAATGCTGGGGTCGCAGGTTCAAGTCCCGCCATTGCTACCATATTTAAATCCACGTAAATCAATTGATTTATCTGGTAAAAATCCAGAGATGTTTGTATGAGCAAATCTGGTACATTTTGATGCGGGAATGGTGAAATTGGTAGACACGCCAGATTTAGGTTCTGGTGCCGCGAGGTGTGAGAGTTCAAGTCTCTCTTCCCGTACCATAAAAATGCAACCGTAAAGGTTGAAGACAAGTTAATTGGGGTATCGCCAAGCGGTAAGGCACCGGGTTTTGATCCCGGCATACCTAGGTTCGAATCCTAGTACCCCAGCCATAGTTAAAAAGCCCGTCCTTTGACGGGCTTTTTGCTTTCTGTCTTTTGTATATGCTTGTCGAATCATCCTCTGGTTACTTCGCTATTTTTCAATCTTCTCCTCCATTGTTAGTGTGTTATGGCATTGCTGAGTGTTTTGGCGATATGAGAATGACTAATGGCTAAGATGCGCTTAATTGGCTTAGATAGGTGTTTATAGAGATAAAAAAGCCACAGTGTTCAATAAACACTGTGGCTAACACTGATAAAAGTGAAATGCGACTAAAAAGCTCGCCGAGCGTTGAGTCGTGGTTATTGTACGGGTTTTACTTCTTTAACTGCTGTGGGAGCTGCGACTTCGTTCACCGCTTTTTCAAGCACCGTTTCCTGTGTAGCGTTTACATCGCCTGTGGCAACCGCTTTTAGGGGCGCAGCTGCTGGAATTTGTTCTTGCAGTTTTTGCGTGCCAGCTTCTATGGCCTTTTGCTGCAGTTTTTGCGGATCCGTATAGTCAGCCAGTTCTTTTGGCCAGCTTGGAACGAGTTTCTCTGCTTGATTGGTAAACTGCTCAGAGATAATTTTTGGCGAGCCACCCGTTAATAACATCACTGCCATTTGGTTGGTTTCTGAATTCCATACAAATCCGGCTTTTTCGGCCATTTCAGGCACGGGAGTATAAGTCGACACCATATAAAATAAGGGGCCTTCCTGTTGAATTTTGTCGGCAGTTTTTAACAGAGATACTGTGGTCTCATAGTTATCACCGAGTAGCGACTTCATACGATCTTTAATGAGAGGCTGTTCGAATAGCCCGACATCATTAGGATTTAATCCTACGAGGGGTTTTAGCAGTGCCCACATCAGTTGGCCTTGAGGCGACATTAACAGCAGTGGAGCAACACAGGCGTTTAGCATTAATGCGAGCCAAATAATGTTAAGGCAACGCATTTTTTTGAGCAGAGTTGTACCCAAGATGATATTTCCTTTGGAAGTACCAGCAAGTCGCCGGCGGCGGATTGTAGCCGATTGTGATTCTGTAAACGAGAGGGGGAAGAGGGTAAATTTTAAGTGTGATTTTAAGTCCAAATGTTGCTTTTTATCTATATGAATTAATTGTAATTCTCCAAATGTTGCAAAGTATCTTTATTCGAGAGTTTGTCTCCCTTCAAGTTATACCAGCTCTGCTTTTATCTAACGCTACCGTATTGAGTATGTAAAGATTGTAAACTTGGTGCTTTTTGATAATAAATATCATTTACTATCAGCCCATTAATTTTATTTCATACAGGCACTAAGTTCTGCTGTGTTTTGGCGATTTTAGGCAGCAATCCCTGAAATACCTTTTTTGAGAGTCAGTCGTTGAAATTTAAAGTCAGTAAATCATCTCTTTCCTACGCACGCATTATCCATGTCTACGTCTCAATGGCGTTGCTTTTGTTAATGCTATTTTTCGCGATTACGGGGATCACCTTAAATCACCCCAATTGGTTTTCGTCGGCGGATCAAGAGCCACTGCGCGAGCAGTTTGATATTCCCAGTTATTTAATTCCCACTGCGCCGCAGGAGCCCGAGTGGCGTTTAGCTGCGGGGCATTGGCTTAAAAGTCAATGGGATATGGATATTACCACTGCCGATATCGATGAGGATGAAATCAGCCTAGTGAGTAAGGGGCCTGGTACCTATCGCACAGTCACCCTCGATCTGCTCGACGGCAAAGCCTATATCGAGACCTTAGATTATGGCGTTGTCGCAGTGCTAAATGATCTGCACAAGGGCCGTAATACTGGAAGTGTCTGGGCTTGGGTACTCGATCTTTGTGCGCTGTTGATTATTTTGTTCTCACTCACGGGTGCTTATTTACTGTTACCTCAAACCAAAAGACTAAAAAAATCGTTGTTTTATATGGTGATCGTCAGCTCTGGCTGCGCACTTGTTTATGTTTATTTTGTTCCATAGGGAGAGCCGCTTGATGATGCGTCATCTTATTCGCACCACCGCTATCGGTGCGTTGTTTGTGAGTTCTGCGGTATTGGCCGCACCGAAAATGACCGTGGATTTAACCTTGCCAGAAATTACCGAGGGCCAGTATCACAGACCCTATGTGGCTGTATGGGTTGAGGATGCCAAGGGCCAAACCGTTAAAACCATAAGCCTATGGGTATGGGATGAAGGCCATAAATGGCTCAAGGATATTCGTCGTTGGTGGCGTAAAGCCGGACGTGAGGATATGAGCTTTGTCGATGGTATCGCCTCAGCTACACGTCCTGCGGGCCACTATAAAATTGATTGGGACTTAAAAGATGATGCAGGTAAACCTCTTGTTCCTGCCTCCTACACGGTGTTTATCGAAGTGGTGCGTGAGCATGGTGGCCGTGATTTGGTCAGACAAAACTTTGATTTATCGGCGGGGGATTTTACCGCCCAATTACCCGCCACCACTGAAACTGGCGTCATTGATATTCGCTTAAGCGGCATGACTCGCTAAGCCTAGTATTTAACGAAAAGGATATGAAGATGAAATTACGTTTTGTTGCCTTAGTTAGCGCACTGTGCCTCAGCCCATTTGCCAGCAGCCATGACCGCTGGATTCTACCTAGCCACTACAATGTGTCGGCAGAAAGTAATGAGGCAGTTTGGATTACTTCTGATGTTTCCGCTAGTAACCAAGTGTTTATGGTTGATAAGCCTGTTACGGCTAGCGATGTGAAAGTGTATTTACCCGATGGCAAGTCGAGTTCACCAAGTTCGAGCTACACTGGCGGCCGTAAATCGGTTTTCGATGTGCAGCTATTACAAGACGGCACCTATAAGTTCGAGAAAGAAGTTACGCCTCGGTATTTTTCGGTTTACAAAGTCAAAGGAAAAGAAGAGGTAGTGCGTAGCCGTCTCGATAAAAAAGCGACCGCAGCTGTCATGCCAAAGGATGCCTATGATCTTAAAGGCTCATTAACCGTTGCGAGGGTTGAAACCTATGTGACTCGCAATAAACCAACCGATAAGGTACTGGCACCTAAAGGTGAATACTTAGAATTAGTACCTATCACGCATCCTGCTGATATTGTTGAGAATGAACCTGCAACACTGCAATTTGTTTATGATGGAAAGCCCGTTGAAGGCGTCAGCGTAGCCATTATGAAGGACGGTAGCCTATACCGTAACAAGCCAGAGGAAATTAGCTTAACCTCTGATAAAGAAGGTAAAGTGGCGATGACGTTACCTGCCGCTGGCCGTTATTTATTACATGCCTCTATCGAGCGCCCAAGTCCTGATAAATCTCTTGCCGATAAGACGGTAAGCGAAATCTTTTTGACCTTCGAAGCAGGGCTTGAATAAGCTAAGACTTTATTACTAAAGTGATTAATGCCCACAAACTTAGTTTGTGGGCATTTTTGTTTTTAGCTCTTGCCGTAATTAAGATCGCACTATCATTCTTTACTACTAGCATCTGGGCGCTAGCTTCAGTAAGCTGCAAGGGTGCACAGTTCTTGATGCATCCCACGCGCATAACGATTAGAATAGCGCAATTCCACCCTGATTTTACTGTGTTGACCTTAGCGTCGGCACGGGTTGCTTTTGTTTAAAGGAGACGAAAGAAGTTATGACTAAGGTTCCTATGACAGTTGTCGGTGCAGAACAGCTGCGTAAAGAGTTAGATATGCTCAAGTTTGAACGTCGCCCTAAAATCACTGAAGCGATTGCCTCAGCGAGAGAATTAGGCGATCTGAAGGAAAACGCTGAATACCACGCAGCCCGTGAAGAGCAAGGTATTTGTGAAGCGCGTATCCGTGATATTGAAGGCAAACTTTCTAACGCGCAGATCATCGATGTGACTAAGATGGTGAACAACGGTCGTATTATTTTTGGCGCGACTGTGACTATCTTAAATCTCGATACCGATGCTGAAGTTACCTACCGAATCGTAGGTGACGATGAAGCCAACATCAAAGAAAACCTGATTTCAGTCAACTCTCCGATCGCCCGAGGATTAGTGGGTAAAAATGAAGGGGATGAAGTGTCTATCACGACCCCCGGTGGTTTGACCGACTACGAAATTATTTCGGTGCAATATATCTAAGCCTTTATATCATCAGGTTATTTACCATTGAAAGCCGCTTTTAGCGGCTTTTTTATGTCTTTTTGATACTTAACACGTTGCGCAATAAGTCTCTTTGCAGTGCAAACTTAGAAAGATGGATAAAGTTTAATTTGCCTCTGAGTTGGCAGTTACTTAAGCTGCATGCTTGGAACTTTCTATGTTTTTAATAAAGCTATTCAAGAAAGCGTTGTTTTTCCTGTAAACATTTTTCACGTAAATTGCTGCGTGCACCATTTAGGATCTGAGTTTGATTAAGTTTTGGCGCCAAGGATTAATGTTACTCTGTGTGTCGATCATTTTGATCGCCCATTCGAGTGGCTATGCGCCGCGCAGCTTAACCGCTCAGCATTTTGCGCCTAAAACAGTAGTGACAACTGTGCTGACAGCCGATACGCCGTCAATCACAGCGCAAGAAAATACGACATCGCGCCATTCAACTGAACAATCGACTGCGGACGAGAGTCAAGCGGTTTGCATTGCCTCTGATAAGGTGCAAGCCTCCGATTGTTCCGAGCCTGAATTCGTTAGTCATTCTGACGATTTTAATTTTGCCCCGGTTAACTCCCAGCGCTTTATCAATCTTGTTCAGCATGATATGCGTGAAGTGAAGCCTGTTTACCAGTTGGCCTTTGAGTTTGAACCAGAGCCTGCGCCCGCATTAGGGGAAAATATTCGCCTCGATGCTCGCCCGGATTGGACCCTCTTAGCCGAATCTTCACCCGCGCGGATCTCCGGCTGGAAAGTCTCCAACCTCCAATATCGCTTTAGTCAGCAAGCCGCTTAATTCACCGCTCCCTGTTGCAAGTTAGCAAGGCTTATCCATAACGATACCGTTTGAGTTTGTCATCTGAACCATAGGTCGTTAAGGATGCCTTTGATTAACTTTGCATTTTGTCATCCGAAACCTGTACCCGATAACCTAGCCTCAAAGCCTGCGGAATGATAGCCGCTGATATGACTGAATTGCATTGGATTAAACGCATTCGGTTTAGACGGATTTGAATCGGTTATCACCACTGAGTTTGCTGCGTTTAGCGTACTCTTTGTTGAATTCGTGTTTACAGGTTTCACCGTACATACAGTGATTGTGCGCTCATGTTTGAAGGCGTTAATACGCCACTGATTACTATCCGAGCGTGCAAAACTATGCGAGTGATATCTATGGATAAAATTCAGAGTAAAAAGCTGCTAAATCATTATTCAGCTTGGAAATACGTTGTGCTAATTGTCACGATTATTGTGATGTTATTTAGCGCTTTACCGACTTGGTATGGTGAAGACGCCGCAGTGCAGGTGGGCGCTAAAGCAGGGCTTAACTTAACCCCTATTGAACTGCGGGATAAATTAAAAGCGCAGGGCGTTGAGGTGAAGCGTATCGAAGTTAAGCATGCCCAACATGGCAACGCCAATAGCTCAGAAGATGGGCAAACCCTTATTGTACTGAATGATGACAGCGAGCAAACCTTAGTGAAGACCTTAGTGTCATCCATGGTGAGTGAGCCGAAAGAACTCACGCTGGCATTGGTGAGTGCTGCGCCGAGTTGGCTGCAAAATATGGGTTTTGAACCGATTAAGCTCGGGCTTGATTTACGCGGCGGGGTGCAATTTTTGCTGGATGTGGATGTACAACCTGTCTACCAAGCCCAAGCAGATGCCCTAGTCGAATCCTTAAGACAATTTTTACGCGAACAACAAATCCGTGGCGCCAGTGTGCGTATTGACAACACGCGCGATGATGCCGGATTACAAATAGCGGTTGCATTAACGGATGCTTCAGCATCAGACAATAACGCCCGTGCTGCCATACGTCAGTTTATCCAGCAAAGCTATCCAACTTGGCAATTAACCAATGGGGATAATGGCTTAGTGGTCAAACTTGCTCAAGATGAGCAAATTAAGTTACGTAATTTAACGGTGCAGCAAAACCTGCAAATCATGCGTAGCCGTATTGAAGAGTTGGGGATCACTGAGGCTCTAGTGCAGCGTCAGGGTGAACACCGTATCCGCATCGAGCTGCCTGGTGTGCAAGACCCCGCCGCCGCGAAAAACGTGATTGGTGCGACCGCAAGCTTGGCCTTTTTTGAGGTTAAAGAATCGGGTTCAGTGAACGCGCAGGTGCTGAAGGACAAATCTGGCAATCCCGTTTATGTGGCACGCACGCCCGTATTAGGTGGCGATCATATTGTCGATGCCCGTGCCAATATTGGTGAAATGGGCATGGCCGAAGTGAACATTCACCTCGACCGTATTGGCGGGCAGAAGATGTCGGAGTTCTCCCGCGCCAATATCGGTAAGCCGATGGCAACATCCTATAGCGAATATAGCCGGGATGAGCAGGGCAAAGCTAAGCAAACACAACAGATCATTAGCGTCGCGACCATTCAATCCCAACTAGGTGATCGTTTCCGTATTACTGGTGCAGGGACTTATCAAGAAGCGCAACAATTAGCGCTGCTGCTGCGTGCAGGTTCAATGACGGCGCCTGTAACAATCGTTGAAGAACGCACGATTGGCCCAACACTTGGTGCTGAAAATATTGAAAACGGCTTTGCCGCACTCGGTTTAGGTATGGGGATTACGCTGCTATTTATGGCGCTCTGGTATCGCCGCCTCGGTTGGGTGGCAAACGTGGCACTGATTTCTAATATGGTGATCCTGTTTGGCCTACTAGCGCTTATTCCTGGAGCAGTACTGACCTTACCTGGTATTGCAGGTCTAGTATTGACTGTCGGCATGGCGGTCGATACTAACGTGCTGATATTCGAACGGATAAAAGATAAGTTAAAGGAAGGACGAAGCTTTGCCCTTGCCATCGATACTGGTTTTGATAGTGCATTTTCAACCATTTTCGACGCCAACTTCACTACGATGATCACCGCAGTTGTGCTCTATTCCATCGGTAATGGTCCGATCCAAGGTTTTGCCTTGACCTTAGGCTTAGGTCTTCTGACCAGTATGTTTACCGGTATTTTTGCTTCAAGAGCCTTGATTAACCTTGTTTATGGGCGTGATGCGCGCCGTCATGTGAGGGTATAAAAATGAAGAATATTAATCTGACTAAATGGCGTTATATTTCGAGCGCTATCTCGATCTTTTTAATGCTGGCCTCACTTACTATCATCGGCGTGAAGGGTTTTAATTGGGGCTTAGATTTTACTGGCGGGGTGGTAACCGAAGTACAACTTGATAAAAGAATCACCACTAGCGAATTGCAGCCATTACTGAACGCGGCTTATCAGCAAGAAGTGACTGTGATATCTGCGAGTGAGCCTGGGCGTTGGGTATTGCGTTATGCCGACACTGCACAAAGCAATGTGGATATTGCGCAAACCTTAGCGCCACTGGGCGAAGTGCAAGTGCTAAATACCAGTATTGTCGGCCCGCAGGTGGGTAAAGAGCTGGCAGAGCAGGGGGGACTCGCGTTATTAGTCGCTATGTTAGCTATCTTAGGCTATTTGAGTTATCGCTTTGAATGGCGCCTCGCCTCTGGTGCGCTATTTGCGTTAGTACACGACGTCATTTTTGTACTCGCGTTTTTTGCGCTGACACAGATGGAATTTAATCTAACTGTGCTCGCGGCGGTGCTGGCTATCCTTGGCTACTCACTGAATGACTCAATCATTATTGCCGATCGTATTCGTGAGTTATTGATTGCAAAACCCAAACTTGCGATTCAGGAGATTAACAACCAAGCGATTGTCGCGACATTTTCGCGCACTATGGTGACCTCGGGGACCACTCTGATGACGGTTGGAGCACTATGGATAATGGGCGGTGGGCCGCTAGAAGGGTTCTCGATAGCCATGTTTATCGGCATTTTAACCGGCACGTTCTCCTCGATATCAGTCGGGACCTCCTTGCCAGAGTTTCTCGGCTTAGCCCCTGAGCACTATCAAGTTAAACCCATTAGTGATACACCGTAGACGTTAAAACAAAACGGCCACTCATTTGAGTGGCCGTTTTGTTTAAGGCTGGAAAATTATTTCGCTCTTGGCAAAGCAATTTTCATTTCTGGTGATTGACGATAAATCACCAGAATATGACCAATAAGTTGCACTTTTGCAGATTGAGTTTCACGTACTATGGCATCAACGATGGCATTTTTTAGCTCTCTGTCGGCAGAGGCTACTTTCACTTTAATCAATTCATGATAAGCGAGTGCGCTTTCAATTTCAGCGAGTACACCTTCAGTCAATCCATTGGCACCAAGCAGCACCACTGGCTTTAAATTATGCGCCAGACCTTTTAAATGCTGTTTTTGTTTGGTTGTTAAGTTCATTTCTACCAACTTTTGCTGAGTTACTGTTGAAAAACCGCTATTCTACCCTTATATAGCCTTTGTGTAACTCTCAATTGTTGCGGATTTTAAATGTCAGGTAAAAAACGTACGGCCAGTTCCAATCGCTGGATGCTGGAACACTTTGATGATCATTATGTCAAACTAGCACAGAAACGGGGATTGCGTTCTCGCGCTGCGTTTAAGCTTGAAGAGCTTCAGCAAAAGGATCAATTGATCCGCCCAGGTATGACGGTTGTTGACTTAGGGGCCGCTCCAGGTGGTTGGTCACAGGTTGCTGTTAAGCTAGCTGGAGACAAAGGTAAAGTCATCGCCTGTGATATTTTACCTATGGATCCCATCGTCGGCGTGGATTTCTTGCAAGGGGACTTTCGTGAAGAGAAAGTGCTCGAAGCATTGCTAACTCGCGTCGGTGCGGATAAGGTTGACGTTGTATTGTCTGATATGGCGCCCAACATGAGTGGTTCAGATGGTGTCGATCAGCCGCGCGCCATGTATTTAGTCGAGTTGGCGTTAGATATGTGTCATCAAGTTTTGGCACCTAACGGCAGTTTTGCGGTCAAAGTCTTTCAGGGGGAGGGGTTTGACGAATATATGAAGGCGGTTAAAGAGGCATTCAAAGTCGTAAAAACACGTAAACCGGACTCGTCGCGGGCACGCTCCCGTGAGGTCTATCTTGTGGCGACAGGGTACAAGTTGTAGTACTCTAGCGTTAATCATCGCAAGACTTTATGAGGTCTAGTAATTTGAGTGACATGGCAAAAAATCTAATACTCTGGGTTGTCATCGCCGTTGTGCTGATGTCAGTGTTTCAGGGTTACTCCCCCTCTTCTTCGTCATCGCAGAAGATGGATTATTCTACTTTCCTAGACAATGTTCGTGATGGACAAGTCGCCAGCGTTGAAGTGAAAAGTGACCAACGTACTATCGAAGGTTCTAAGCGCACTGGCGAAAAATTCACGACCATCATGCCACTGTATGACCAAGATTTAATTAATGATCTTGACCGTAAAGGCATCACCATGAAAGGCCAAGAAGCCGAAGAATCGGGGTTCTTAACCCAGATCTTTATTTCTTGGTTCCCGATGTTGCTGCTGATTGGGGTATGGATTTTCTTTATGCGTCAAATGCAGGGCGGCGGTGGCAAAGGCGCTATGTCCTTTGGCAAGAGCAAAGCCAAGCTGATGAGCGAAGATCAAATCAAGACCACTTTTGCTGACGTTGCTGGCTGTGATGAAGCCAAAGAAGAAGTGAAAGAGCTGGTCGATTACCTGCGTGATCCAACCAAATTCCAAAAACTGGGTGGCCGTATTCCAACGGGCGTGCTCATGGTTGGCCCGCCAGGTACAGGTAAAACCTTACTGGCTAAAGCGATTGCGGGCGAGTCAAAGGTACCTTTCTTTACCATTTCAGGTTCTGACTTCGTAGAAATGTTCGTCGGTGTCGGTGCATCTCGTGTGCGTGATATGTTTGAACAAGCGAAGAAATCAGCCCCTTGTATCATCTTCATCGACGAAATCGATGCCGTAGGTCGCCAACGTGGCGCAGGCTTAGGTGGTGGTCACGATGAGCGTGAGCAAACCCTTAACCAGATGCTGGTTGAGATGGATGGCTTCGAAGGTAACGAAGGGATTATCGTGATTGCGGCGACCAACCGCCCTGACGTATTGGACTCTGCGCTGCTGCGTCCAGGTCGTTTCGACCGTCAAGTGGTTGTTGGCTTGCCAGATGTTCGCGGTCGTGAGCAAATTCTTAAAGTGCATATGCGTAAAGTGCCACTTTCTGAAGATGTTAAAGCGAGCGTGATTGCCCGTGGTACCCCAGGTTTCTCCGGTGCCGATTTAGCCAACTTAGTTAACGAGGCTGCACTGTTTGCGGCGCGCGGTAACCGCCGTGTTGTTGGTATGGAAGAATTCGAGCGTGCAAAAGACAAGATCATGATGGGTGCTGAGCGCCGCTCTATGGTGATGTCAGAAGCCGAGAAAGAAATGACGGCATACCACGAAGCGGGCCACGCGATTGTGGGCTGTTTAGTGCCAGAGCATGACCCTGTGCACAAGGTCACCATTATTCCACGTGGTCGTGCACTCGGCGTGACCTTCTTCTTACCTGAGGCCGATGCGATTAGCCAAAGCCGTCGTAAGTTAGAAAGCCAGATTTCGGTTGCCTACGGTGGTCGTTTAGCCGAAGAGCTGATCTACGGTAGCGAAAAAGTGTCTACAGGCGCTTCGCAAGACATTAAATACGCCACATCGATTGCCCGTAATATGGTGACCCAATGGGGCTTCTCCGACAAGCTTGGTCCATTACTCTATGCCGAGGAAGAAGGTGAAGTGTTCTTAGGTCGTAGCATGGGTAAAGCCAAGGCGATGTCCGATGAGACTGCGACGCTTATCGATGCTGAAGTGAAGGCCTTTATCGACAAAAACTACGGCCGTGCCAAGCAAATTCTGCTGGATAACATCGATATTCTGCATTCGATGAAAGACGCGCTGATGAAGTATGAAACCATTGATTCACTGCAAATTGACGATTTGATGAACCGTCGTGAAGTGCGTCAGCCTGCTGATTGGCAAGCAGATGACAATGGTTCAAATGACAAAGGCAATGGCAAAGGTGAACCTGCGGTTAAAGTCGACGAAGTGGTTAAGTCAGCGCCTGTTGAGTCAGAGCTGAAAGATGCCGATGAGTCACCCGCTAAATAACGTTTGTTAATTGAAAGAGAACCCCGTTAAGGGGTTTTCTTGTTTTATCTTGCTAGAAAATTGACTGCGCTGTCATTCAATATAAATCAGTTACATGAGTGAACTGCGCAGAATACGGATGAAACGCGCTAGCAAGCTGTCCCAAATGGAGTCAATGCGTGTTTGAATTAATTGCTGGAACCAAACGCTTATCCTTAGCTTCGCCCGTAGTCATGGGCATTCTGAATGTTACTCCCGATTCTTTTTCCGACGGTGGAAAGTTTTCTTCTTTTGAACTGGCTTGCCAGCATGCCGATGAAATGGTTGCTCAAGGAGCGCTCATCATCGATATCGGTGGCGAGTCGACAAGGCCAGGTGCGGCCGATGTGACGGTTGAGGATGAACTCGCACGGGTTATCCCTTTGGTAGAATATGTCGCGAAACACCATGATGTGTGGATTTCGGTTGATACTAGTAAACCAGATGTGATGCGACAGGCGGTAAATGCTGGCGCGCACTTGATCAACGATGTTCGGGCGTTATTGGAGCCAGGGGCACTAGAGACTGCGGCGCAGTTGAATGTGCCCATTTGTTTGATGCACATGCAGGGCGCGCCGCGTACTATGCAATCGGCGCCCGAATATCAAGACGTTATTGCCGATGTCTTTAAATTCCTCAATGAGCGTATTCAAGCCTGTTTGGAGGCTGGGATCCCGCGGGAACGGTTGTTAATCGACCCAGGTTTTGGCTTTGGTAAAACCTTAGAACATAACTATGAACTGCTAGCAAAGTTAGAGCGTTTTGCGCAGTTTGAACTGCCAATATTGATAGGTTTATCCCGTAAGAGCATGATAGGAAACCTCCTTGCTAGGCCGACCTCTGAGCGCTTAGCTGGGAGCCTTGCTGGCGCCATGATAGCGGCCCAGAAAGGGGCACATATTATTCGTGTCCATGATGTCCCTGAAACTGTCGATATGCTGAAAGTGTTACAAGCGACACAGGCATATCTATAAAGGCTATTTTTGTTAAGTATTTCATTAATATTATGGTCCCAATCGAAGGGACACATTGAAGTTTGTGGGGCGATATGAGCGAACGTAAATTTTTTGGAACCGATGGTATTCGTGGCAAGGTAGGTTCAGGCCAGATGACACCCGAGCTGGCATTAAAGTTGGGTTGGGCTGCTGGACGGGTGTTATCCCGTAGCGGCACTAAGAAAGTGATTATTGGTAAAGATACCCGTATCTCGGGGTATATGTTTGAATCAGCTTTAGAGGCGGGCCTTTCGGCAGCGGGTTTGAATGTGATGCTGATGGGGCCCATGCCAACGCCAGCGGTGGCTTATTTGACTCGTACTTTTCGCGCCGAAGCAGGTGTGGTAATTAGTGCTTCCCACAACCCTTACTATGATAACGGCATTAAGTTTTTCTCAACTGATGGCAGTAAGCTTGATGATAATCTTGAGCTTGAAATCGAAGCCGAATTAGAAAAGCCCTTAGAGTGTGTTGAATCACATCTGTTGGGCAAAGTGTCACGAATTGAAGATGCTCGCGGTCGTTACATCGAATACTGCAAAGGTAATTTCCCTGCAGATCACACATTAACAGGGTTAAAAATTGTCGTCGATTGTGCCCATGGTGCAACTTATCACATCGCACCAGCGGTATTTCGCGAGTTAGGCGCCGAAGTGATTGCCATTGGTGATAAACCAAACGGAGTCAATATCAATGACAAAGTCGGCGCAACGTCCATGGCGAAGATTTGCGAAACTGTTTTGGCCGAAAGTGCCGATTTAGGGATTGCGCTCGATGGCGATGGTGACCGAATTATGATGGTCAATAGCAAAGGTGAGGTGATCGATGGCGATCAAATTCTTTATATCCTTGCCTGTGATGCCAAGACTCGTGGTGTGTTACGCGGAGGTGTGGTTGGGACGTTAATGTCTAACCTTGGCCTCGATTTAGCACTTCAGGCGTTGGATATTCCCTTTGCTCGCTCTAAAGTGGGCGACCGTTATGTGATGGAGTTACTCAAAGAACTCGATTGGCGTATCGGCGGTGAAAACTCGGGGCATATTCTTAACCTCGACCATGGCACGACCGGTGATGGTATTGTTGCTGGTATTTTGGTGCTGGCGGCCATGCGTCGTCAAAATGCAACCTTAGAGCAGTTAACTGCGCCAATGGAAATGTTGCCACAGGTGTTGGTGAATGTGCGTTTTGAAGGCGAACATGATCCATTAAGCTCAGATAAAGTTAAAGCTGCTCAAGCTCAGGTTGAATCACAACTGGGCGCTCGAGGTCGCGTATTGCTACGCAAATCAGGTACTGAACCGTTAATTCGCGTGATGGTTGAAGGTGATGATCACAATGCTGTGTTAGCGCACGCTAATTTGATTGCAGATGCGGTAAAATCGGCGAGCTAATCAAACCAATCTTTAGTCGAGTGCAGCTGATACCGATTAAAAATGAAGGTGTTAGCTGCATTAATGAGCAGGAATAGGGTTTGGCGTGTAAAAAGTAAGCATTCCAACCTAATATCTGAAAAATTTCGAATTTAGCTATTGTAACTTAATAAGTGGTTCGCTATTATTCACGCCGCTTTCAGAGGAGACAGTGATGGCACTCAGACGTCCTATGGTAGCTGGCAATTGGAAGATGAACGGCAGTGCGGCGTTAGCCCAAGAGTTGTTCAAGAAGTTTGCCTCAAAGCTCCAAAATGATTCAGCTGAAGTGGTTTTATGCCCGCCTTCTATCTATCTAGAAAGCGTAAGGCAACTGCTAGAAGCAAACAAGGAAGCGTTAGACGGTTCACTTGTTAGGATGGGCGCTCAAAATTTAAGTCAACATGACTTTGGCGCTTATACCGGAGAAGTTTCGGGTCAGATGCTTAAAGATTGCGGATGCCGATATGTGATTATCGGGCATTCAGAACGTCGCCGTATGTACGGAGAGACGAGTAATATCGTAGCGGAGAAATTTGCCGCTGCACAAAAGCACGGTTTAACCCCCATCTTATGTGTGGGTGAATCAGGTCCAGCACGTGAAGCAAGACGTACCTTTGAGGTGATTGCAGAAGAGTTGGACATAGTGATCCAGAAAAATGGCACTATGGCTTTTGATAACGCCATTATCGCTTACGAGCCATTATGGGCTGTAGGGACTGGTAAGAGTGCGACACCAGAGCAGGCACAAGAAGTACATGCGTTTATACGCAAGCGTCTCTCTGAAGTGTCTCCGTTTATCGGAGAAAATATCAGGATTTTGTACGGTGGCAGTGTGACACCGAGTAATGCGGCAGATTTATTTGCCCAACCTGATGTTGATGGTGGACTGATTGGCGGTGCCAGTTTAAACTCTACCGAGTTTTTAAGTCTGTGTACCATAGCGATGAGCGCATAATATGTATGAAGTTTTAGTGGTTGTTTACTTGTTGGTTGCATTAGGTTTAATTGGCCTAATCTTAATCCAGCAAGGTAAAGGAGCTGATATGGGTGCCTCTTTTGGCGCCGGTGCATCAGGTACCTTATTCGGTTCAAGCGGTTCAGGTAACTTCCTGACACGCACAACGGCGATTCTTGCCATTGCGTTTTTCACGTTAAGTCTGCTGATCGGCAACTTAAGTGCAAACCACGCAAAAAATGAAGATGCATGGAAAAATTTAGGTGCTGATGAACAGGTTACCCAGCCAGTTGATCAAGCAACCGAAAAGTCAGAAACCAAAATTCCTGACTAGTAAAAGGTGTCGCCGAGGTGGTGAAATTGGTAGACGCGCAGCCTTGAGGTGGCTGTGTCCTAACGGACGTGCGGGTTCAAGTCCCGCTCTCGGCACCATAATTAAACTAAGTAAGTCCAAACAAGAACTGACTTAGTTATTGCAAGCAAAGACGATAGTCAATATACTTGCACACAGTTGACGCGGGGTGGAGCAGCTTGGTAGCTCGTCGGGCTCATAACCCGAAGGTCGTCGGTTCAAATCCGGCCCCCGCAACCAGCTCCTAGTAATGAATGTTGTTTAATTCATTATGGTTTACAGGTTCTTGAAGCTAATAACCTCGTCATTACGGGGTTTTTTGTTGTCTGGGACTTTTAAATTTGTCGTATTGTTTACGGCGTTTTACTAGGGCTATTAAGCCCTTTTTTGTTTTTTCGGGGGTCAAATTTGGCAACATTAGAATCCAGACTGGCAGAGATGCTCAAAGTGCCTGTGGAAGCACTCGGTTTCCAACTTTGGGGCATTGAATATGTTCAAGCGGGTAACCATTCAGTCCTGCGCGTGTTCATTGATGGTGAGAATGGCATCAATATCGAAGATTGTGCCAACGTGAGTCGCCAAGTCAGTGCTGTGCTCGATGTTGAAGACCCTATTTCTACTGAATATACCTTAGAGGTTTCTTCGCCTGGTGTAGATAGACCGCTGTTCACTGCTGAGCAATATGCGTCCTATATCGGCGAGGATGTCAAGCTTCAACTGACTATGCCTGTCGCGGGCAGTCGTAATTTAAAAGGCGCCATTACTCAGGTTGACGGTCAAATGCTGTCGGTGAAAGTAAATGGTAAAGAGCTGGTTGTCGCCTTGGATAATATCCGTAAAGGCAACATCATCGCAAAGTTTTGATGGTTTCAAGGTGAACGAGGCAAGACAAAATGAATAAAGAGATTCTGCTAGTCGCTGAAGCGGTTTCAAATGAAAAGGCCGTTCCACGCGAGAAGATTTTTGAAGCGCTGGAGACTGCTCTGGCTACCGCTACCAAGAAAAAATACGAAGGTGATATCGACGTCCGTGTTGCTATCGACCGTAAAACTGGCGCTTATGAAACTTTCCGCCGTTGGATGGTGATCGATGACAACGGTGTTGCGTTAGAAAATCCATACCGTGAGATTACGCTGGAAGCAGCACGTTTCGAAGATCCAGAGATTCAACCAGGTGAATTTATTGAAGACCAAATTGAATCAGTGGCGTTCGATCGCATTACTACCCAAACCGCTAAGCAAGTGATCGTACAAAAAGTACGTGAAGCTGAGCGTGCGCAAGTGGTTGAGCAGTTCCAAGACAAAGAAGGTGAGCTGATCACTGGTGTCGTTAAGAAAGCAACCCGCGAAAGTGTAGTTGTGGACTTAGGCAACAATGCTGATGGCGTATTATTCCGTGAAGACTTGATTTCACGCGAATCTTTCCGTCCTGGTGACCGTGTTCGTGCACTGCTTTACTCTGTTCGTCCTGAAGCGCGTGGTGCGCAGTTATTTTTAACTCGCACTAAGCCAGACATGCTGATTGAGCTGTTCCGTGTTGAAGTGCCGGAAATTGCCGATGAACTGATCGAAGTAATGGGCGCGGCGCGTGACCCTGGTGCTCGCGCTAAGATCGCAGTGAAATCGAACGATCGTCGTATCGACCCAATTGGTGCTTGCGTTGGTATGCGTGGGGCACGTGTGCAAGCGGTATCGAATGAACTCGGTGGTGAGCGTGTCGATATCGTATTGTGGGATGACAACCCAGCGCAATATGTGATCAACGCCATGGCGCCAGCTGATGTGGCTTCTATCATCGTTGATGAAGACAACCACTCAATGGATATCGCTGTTGAAGCGGAAAGTTTAGCTCAGGCCATTGGTCGCAATGGTCAAAACGTGCGTTTAGCGACTCAGTTAACAGGCTGGGAACTGAACGTGATGACAGTGGAAGACATGAACAAGAAACACCAAGCCGAAAGCGCTAAGGTGAAGAGCTTATTCATGAAATCTCTGGATGTAGATGAAGATTTTGCACAAGTACTGGCTGATGAAGGTTTTACTTCGCTCGAAGAAGTGGCTTATGTACCTGTGTCAGAATTATTGGCAATTGATGGCTTTGATGAGGATCTCGTCGAAGCATTACGTGAACGTGCTAAGGCTGCGATCTCAACTCGAGCGCTCGCATCCGAAGAAGCACTAGATGGTGTGGAGCCAAGTGAAGAGTTATTAGCACTTGAAGGTGTTGAAAGACACTTAGCCTATGTTTTAGCGAGCAAAGGTATCGTGACTCTAGAAGATTTGGCTGAACAAGGCATTGATGATTTGATCGAAATTGAAGAATTGACAGAAGAAAAAGCAGGTGAGCTGATCATGGCTGCCCGCAACATCTGTTGGTTTGGCGAAGAAGCATAAGTCGATCAACAGGGGGATTTAACTGATGGCAGATACTACCGTAGAGAAATTGGCCACGGAAGTGGGTAAAAGTGTTGAACGTCTGATTGAGCAATTCTCTCAGGCCGGAATTAAGAAAGGCCACACTGATAATGTGTCTGAAGCTGAGAAGCAGCAGTTACTGGATTATCTGAAGAAGCAACATGGCGCCGATAATGCGCCGACTAAAATGACGCTGCAACGTAAAACCGTATCGACCCTGAGTGTGGCCGGTAATGGTGGTCAATCTAAAGACGTTAAAGTTGAAGTGCGTAAAACCCGTACTTTTGTTAAACGTGATGTGAGTGACGCAGTGCTTAAAGCGGAAGAAGAGGCTAAAGCCAAAGCAGAAGCCGAAGCGAAGGCCAAAGCAGAAGCTGAAGCGAAAGCGAAGGCAGAAGCCGAAGCTAAGGCTAAAGTGGAAGCAGAGGCGAAAGCGAAGGCAGAAGCTGAAGCGAAAGCAAAAGCGAAAGCGGCAGCGGAAGTGAAAGTAGCCAAAGATATGTCACCAGAAGCTGAAGCAGCTCGTTTGGAAGCTGAACGTTTAAAAGCAGTACAAGAAGCTGCGACTAAACGTAAACAAGACGAAGAAGCCGCCAAAGCGGCAGAAAAAGCGCGTCTGTTAGCAGAAGAAAACTCTAAGCGTTGGGCCGAAGAAGAGCGTCAACGTTTAGAAGCTGAGCGCTATAGCGATCACCATATCACTACCTCTAAAGTGGCTCGCGCTGCTGAAGATTCGTCGGATATGGATGAAGAAAAACGTGGCCGCCGTGCGCGTAACAAAAATACCGCCAAAACCAAACGTGGTGGTAAAGATGCTCGCGATGGTCGCGAAAAACACATGCGTAACCGCAGCACAGCGCCAGAATCAATGGCTCATGGCTTCAATAAGCCAGTTGCAGCCGTTAACCGTGATGTGCGTATCGGTGAAACAGTGACTGTTGCTGAACTTGCTCACTTAATGGCAGTTAAAGCGACTGAAATCATCAAGCAAATGATGAAGATGGGCTCAATGGTTACGATCAACCAAGTGTTAGATCAAGAAACCGCCCAGTTAGTTGCTGAAGAAATGGGTCATAAAGTGGTACTTATTCGTGAAAACGAATTAGAACAACAAGTACTTTCTGAGCGTGACGAAGAAGGCGGCGTGAAGCTTGAGCCTCGTGCACCTGTTGTAACCATTATGGGCCACGTTGACCACGGTAAAACATCGCTCCTTGACTATATCCGCCGCGCGAAAGTGGCAGCGGGTGAGGCCGGTGGTATTACTCAGCACATTGGTGCATACCATGTTGAGACCGAAAACGGCATGATCACTTTCTTAGATACCCCTGGTCACGCCGCGTTTACCGCAATGCGTGCTCGTGGTGCTAAGGCGACGGATATCGTTGTACTCGTTGTGGCTGCCGATGACGGTGTTATGCCGCAAACCATTGAAGCGATTCAACATGCTAAAGCGGGTAACGTGCCATTAATTGTTGCAGTTAACAAGATGGACAAGCCAGAAGCCGATATCGACCGCGTGAAGAGCGAATTGTCTCAGCACGGCGTGATGTCTGAAGAATGGGGCGGAGACAACATGTTTGCCTTCGTATCTGCTAAGACGGGTGAAGGCGTTGATGATTTGCTTGAGGGTATCTTACTCCAAGCTGAAGTACTTGAACTCAAAGCTGTTCGTGATGGTATGGCTGCTGGTGTGGTTATTGAGTCTCAACTGGATAAAGGTCGCGGCCCTGTAGCAACGATTCTGGTTCAAGAAGGTACACTGCGCCAAGGTGACATCGTTCTATGTGGTTTAGAGTACGGTAAAATCCGTGCGATGAAAGACGAGAACGGCCGTTCAATCACAGAAGCTGGCCCATCAATCCCTGTTGAGATTTTAGGTCTGTCAGGTGTGCCATCAGCCGGTGATGAAGCAACCGTTGTGCGTGACGAGCGTAAAGCCCGTGAAGTCGCGCTGTACCGTCAAGGCAAGTTCCGTGATGTGAAATTAGCGCGTCAGCAGAAGTCTAAGCTGGAAAACATGTTCGCGAACATGACCGAAGGCGAAGTGAAAGAACTGAACATCGTTCTGAAGGCAGACGTTCAAGGTTCACTCGAAGCTATTACCGACTCCTTAATGGGTCTGTCTACCGACGAAGTGAAAGTAAACATCATCGCTCGTGGTGTAGGTGCACTGACCGAAACCGACGCGACTTTAGCTGCGGCTTCTAACGCGATTATGGTTGGCTTTAACGTGCGTGCCGATGCGCAAGCGCGTAAGACTATCGAAAACGAAAGTGTTGACTTACGTTACTACAGCGTTATCTATAATCTGATTGATGAAGTGAAAGCGGCGATGACAGGTATGCTGTCACCTGAGTTCAAACAACAGATTATCGGTCTGGCTGAAGTTCGTGACGTGTTCAAATCACCAAAACTGGGCGCAATCGCTGGTTGTATGGTGACTGAAGGCACCATCAAGCGTAGCGCACCAATTCGCGTTCTGCGTGATAACGTGGTGATCTTCGAAGGTGAACTCGAATCATTACGTCGCTTTAAAGATGACGTTAACGAAGTTCGCAATGGCATGGAATGTGGTATCGGTGTTAAGAACTACAACGATGTCCGCGTGGGTGACCAAATCGAAGTATTCGAAACCGTCGAAGTGGCACGTACACTGTAACGATAAAGAGGGCGGCATTAGCCGCCCTTTCAATTTAATGACATTAGCTATTATGGTAACTCTATTATGGCAAAAGAATTCAGTCGTACACGTCGTATAGGCCAGCAGTTACAGCAAGAGCTGGCTGTTGTCCTACAACGCGACATGAAAGATCCCCGTATTGGTTTTGTGACCGTCAATGACGTTGATGTTTCTCGCGATTTAAGTTACGCCAAAGTCTTTGTCACCTTCTTTGAAGAAGACAAAGAGGTTGTGCAAGAAAAGCTGAACGCGCTGATTGCTGCCGCTCCTTATATTCGCACCTTAGTGGCAGGCCGCATGAAATTGCGCGTGATGCCAGAAATTCGCTTTGTTTACGACAGCTCATTGGTTGAAGGCATGCGTATGTCTAATCTCGTCAGCCAAGTCATCAACAGCGATAAAGCCAAACAACAACAGTTTGGCAGCGTTGAAGATGATGTTGTTGATAATGACATTGACGAGAGCGATGACACCGAAGGTAAAGCGTAATGGCAAGACGTTCAAAGGGCCGCTTTATTGACGGTATTGTATTGTTGGACAAGGCCACTGGCATGAGTTCCAACTTTGCATTACAGCGAGTAAAGCGCTTTTTTAATGCCAACAAAGCAGGGCATACGGGGGCGCTCGATCCACTGGCGACGGGCATGCTGCCAATCTGTTTAGGTGAAGCGACTAAGTTTTCCCAGCATTTGCTCGATTCGGATAAGCGTTATTTGGTCACTGCAAAACTAGGGCAACGTACCGATACCAGCGACTCAGACGGCGAAGTCGTACAAACACGCCCGCTCGAGTTTACAGAGGCGCAGTTAATGTCCGCCTTAGCGCATTTCCGTGGCGATACTTTGCAAGTGCCATCCATGTATTCAGCGCTCAAATATCAAGGCCAACCCTTGTATAAGTATGCCCGTGAGGGGATTGAAGTGCCGCGTGAGGCGCGTCCAATCACTGTCTTTGAACTGAACTTCATCGGTCTAGAAGGCGATGAGCTAACCTTAGACATTCATTGCTCTAAGGGCACTTATATTCGCACTATCATTGACGATTTAGGCGAAATGCTCGGTTGTGGTGCCCATGTGATCATGCTGCGCCGTACTCAAGTTGCACATTATCCCTACGATAAAATGGTCACTCTTGAGCAGCTTGAAGCCTTAGTCGCTAAAGCACAGGAACAACAACTTGATCCAAGCAGTTTGTTGGATTCGTTACTGTTACCTATGGATACGGCGGTTGCCGATTTTCCTGAGGTCAATGTCCCTGATGCGAGTGCAGCTTACTTAATGCAAGGTCAAGCGGTGCGAGTCGCGAACTTAGAAGCAAATAAGCTGGTACGGATTACCTTAGGGACTGCACGTCGTTTTGTTGGTATCGGTGAGATGAATGATGATGGCTTACTGGCCCCGAAGCGTTTAGTCGTTATTCACGATGAACCTAAAGCATCTTAATGGATTTGCTCGGATATTATTCCACCGCTTTTATTGCGCATGCCAAAGATTATGGGTAGAATAGCGCGCCCTCTGGCTGAGTTAGTGATCGGCTAGGGATTCACATTTTATATTTGGAGAGACACATGTCACTAAGTACTGAAGCGAAAGCAAAAATCCTGGCTGAATTTGGCCGTGGCGCAAACGACACTGGTTCAACTGAAGTTCAAGTTGCGCTGTTAACTGCTCAAATCAACCATTTGCAAGATCACTTCAAAGAGCACATTCACGATCACCACTCACGTCGTGGTCTGTTACGTATGGTTAGCGCTCGTCGTAAGTTATTAGCTTACCTGAAGCGTACCGAAGCTACACGTTACAATGAGCTAATCCAAAAGTTAGGTTTACGTCGTTAATCTCTCGTCGATTAACGTAAAAAAGGAGGCTTAGCCTCCTTTTTTATTGCCTAAAATTCAGTATGTTGAACTATATCCTCAGTACATTAGGCACCACGTAATCCATCAATATTACTAATGGTTGCAGTTTGACTGGCAATATATAGCGTCTCAAACTCAGCCTGTGGTAAAGGTTGGCTAAAGTAAAAGCCTTGACCTATCTGGCACTCATTACTCTTAAGCCAATCGAGTTGCAGCTCGTTCTCAATCCCTTCAGCCACAATAGTTAGGTTTAATTGCTTACCTAACATCAAGATTGTTGATGCAATTGCACTATCCTTGGGAAGATCGGAAACAAAGCAGCGGTCAATTTTCATAGTGGTGATTGGCAGATGGCGTAAGTAAGAGAGGGAGGAATAACCAGTACCAAAATCATCTACCGCGATACCAAATCCTGCCGATTTAAGTTGCTCTAATTTGTTGATAGCAAGTTCTATATCATTCATTAATGAGGTTTCAGTAATCTCTATTTCTAATAACTCTGGTTGAATTTGGTATCGTAGCGCCATTTGTTTGATATCAGAGACTAAGCTTGCGTCGGCAAATTGTTGTGAGGCGACGTTAATTGCGATGGGAATGGCATAGTTATATTTCTTCTGCCACTCCCGCAGTACTCGGCAACTCTGCTCTATCACCCAACGACCGATAGGGATAATAATGCCGGTTTCTTCTGCCACCGGAATAAAGGACATGGGACTAATTAAGCGGCCATCTTTTTGCCAACGAATTAAGGCTTCACAACCGGTAATTTTACCTGTTTGCAGATCAAGCTTAGGCTGGAAGTAGAGCAGAAATTCATTATTTTTCAATGCATCATGTAGTGATGCCTCTGTCCGAAGTCTAACCGCAGCTCGTTCTGTCATTTGCTGTTTGAAGAAAGCCCATTGATTAGAACCTGCTGCTTTTGCACTGTACATCGCAATATCGGCATGGCGGATAAGATCTTCGGCGCTATTTCCATCCTCAGGGTAGATAGATATTCCGATAGAAGCCGCAGGGTGAATCGCGTGTTCATTCAATTGGATGGGGACATTAAGTTGCACTAAGAGTTTATCGACAAAGTCAGCAGCTTGGTCTGGAGAGTGGACTGAGTCAGCTAAAATAACGAATTCATCACCGCCTAGGCGAGATACAGTGCCTTTATCACCCACTACACGTTCGAGGATGCGAGCGATACGGGCGAGGAATTGATCGCCAAGGGCGTGTCCTAGGGAGTCATTAATATTTTTAAAGCGATCTAGGTCGATAAACATCAGGGCAAAGCTACGTTTGTGTACTCTAGAGCGCTGGATTGTGACGGCAATTGTTTCGAGCAGTAAAGTACGATTAGGCAATCCGGTGAGTGGATCTCGTGTTGCCATTTTTCGAAGTTTTGACTGAGTTTGACTAAATTGAATTAAGATCTGATTAAATTTCGACGTTACCAGTCCCAATTCATCATCCTTATGGGCATTGGACATGGGCAAGAGGTTTTCGTCGGGCGAATCGGGTGCGATTTTATCGATTGCTTCACTTATCCGGGCTATCGGCTGGGTTAAGAAGCGGTGGAAGACGACAGATAATACCAAGGTGAGCAAAAGCGCACGGGCTAAGGTTGCAAAAAAACTAAACCTGAGTTGGCTAAAGAGGGTATTAGTCAGTTCCTGGGTGTCATAGAAAATGGTCAATGTGCCAATAAGCTGTTGTTTTTGAGTGCCTTCAAAATAGAAGGGACGATACAGTGGGCGTGAAATTTCTTTAAGATCATCAAACAGTTTATTACTGAGGCTTATAAAAGTTTGTGAGCTGGTTTTCTGATTATTACTCACAGACACAAACATGGAACCATCATCGAGTTCGATGACTGCTGAGCCTACATGCTCAACTTTTATTGCACCTTCTAAGGTTTGTCTTGCGAGATTATCATCCAGTGCCCAAACGGCATTAGCAGAGGGTTGTTCTACCGAATCGAGTAATTCCTGTTGAGTGGTCGTGAGTTGATGTTTGGTGGATACCACCACAAGAGCAATTTCAACAATAAAAATAGCGATAGCAAAAAATAACGCAGTAAAAACGACGAGGTTAGTCTGTTTCCAAGTTAGGGATTTAAAACGACCCGTCATTCAGATCTTCCTTTTAATTGTTATTTTTCACCAGAGGGGATTGCCTATATCACTGTAGAGCATAACTCTTTGTTGATTTAACCACTTTAGTGAAAAGATAGCAGTTTGTCATCATTATCTGCTCTTTATCTATGGTTCATAATTGCAGTATACTTACGCGCGTAATTCAAGGTCATTAATTAAGGAATGGGTCACGTGAATCCAATTGTAAAGAGTTTTGAGTATGGTCAACATACAGTCACCCTGGAAACAGGCGTTATAGCGCGTCAAGCTGATGCAGCCGTGTTAGCGAGTATGGGTGACACGACAGTGTTAGTCACTGTTGTAGGTAAAAAAGAAGCTGAAGCAGGCCGTGACTTCTTTCCTCTGACTGTTAACTATCAAGAAAAGAGCTACGCAGCGGGTAAAATTCC
Source organism: Shewanella xiamenensis (assembly GCF_014647135.1). Taxonomy (GTDB): domain Bacteria; phylum Pseudomonadota; class Gammaproteobacteria; order Enterobacterales; family Shewanellaceae; genus Shewanella; species Shewanella xiamenensis. The sequence goes on along the minus strand of NZ_BMOP01000004.1, from coordinate 222,894 downwards.
TGGTGGTTTCTTTAAGCGTGAAGGCCGTCCTTCAGAAGATGAGACATTAATCGCTCGCCTGATCGACCGTCCAATTCGTCCTCTTTTCCCCAATGGTTTCACCAACGAAGTTCAAGTTATCATCACTGTGGTATCTGTCGATCCACAAATCGAGCCGGATATTATTTCGATGATCGGTACTTCGGCGGCGCTTGCCATTTCGGGTATTCCATTCAGCGGTCCATTAGGTGCGGCGCGTGTGGGTTACATCAATGGCGAATACGTACTGAACCCAACAGTGACTCAGTTAGAAAGCAGCCAACTAAACTTGGTTGTTGCAGGTACTGAGAGCGCGGTATTGATGGTTGAGTCAGAAGCTCAAGCCTTACCAGAAGAAGTGATGTTAGGCTCAGTGGTTTATGGTCACGACCAACAACAAGTGGTTATCAAAGCGATTGCTGAATTCAAAGCAGAAGCCGGTAAACCAGCTTGGAATTGGACTGCTCCAGTACAAGATGAAACGCTGGTTGCTCAAATCAAAGCGCTTGCTGAAGCGGGTTTAGGCGATGCGTATAAAATCCAAGTAAAGCAAGATCGTTATGCTCAAGTTGCTGTTGTTAAAGCTGCAACGAAAGAAGCGTTATTAGCAAGCAATCCTAATATTGATTTACGTGAAGTTGATGGTCTGCTCGGTAGTTTAGAGAAGAAAGTAGTTCGTGGTCGCATCATCCGTGGTGAGCCGCGTATCGATGGTCGTGAGCCAGATATGATTCGCGCATTAAGCGTATTGGCAGGCGTATTACCACGTACCCACGGTAGTGCACTGTTTACCCGTGGCGAAACCCAAGCGCTGGTGACTTGTACTTTAGGTACTGAGCGTGACGCACAGAAGATTGATAGCATTATGGGCGAGCGCACTAGCCGCTTCATGCTGCACTACAACTTCCCTCCTTATTCTGTTGGTGAGACAGGTATGGTGGGTTCACCTAAGCGTCGTGAAATCGGCCACGGCAAGTTAGCATGGCGCGGTATCAACGCAGTAATGCCTTCTGCTGAAGAGTTCCCATACAGTGTACGTGTGGTTTCTGAAATCACTGAATCTAACGGTTCAAGCTCTATGGCATCAGTCTGTGGTACGTCTCTTGCGCTGATGGATGCGGGTGTACCTATCAAGACTTCTGTAGCGGGTATCGCTATGGGTCTAGTGAAAGAAGGCGATGACTTTGTGGTTCTGTCTGACATCTTAGGTGATGAAGACCACTTAGGTGATATGGACTTCAAAGTAGCCGGTACCCGTGACGGTGTGACTGCACTGCAGATGGATATCAAGATCGAAGGTATTACCAAAGAAATCATGGAAATTGCACTGCAACAAGCCTATGGCGCACGTGTACATATCCTAAACGTGATGGATCAAGCGATTGGTTCGCACCGTGATGATATCTCTGACCATGCTCCACGTATCACAACTATCAAGATCAACCCTGAGAAGATCCGTGATGTTATCGGTAAAGGTGGCGCGGTAATTCGTGCACTGACCGAAGAAACTGGCACGACTATCGAGCTTGAAGATGACGGTACAGTAAGAATTGCTTCTTCTAATGGTGAAGCCACCAAAGAAGCTATCCGTCGTATCGAAGAAATCACTTCAGAAGTTGAAGTGGGTCGTATCTACAACGGTAAAGTTATCCGTATCGTTGACTTCGGTGCCTTCGTTAACATTCTGCCAGGTAAAGATGGTTTAGTGCACATTTCGCAAATCAGCGATGAGCGTGTTGCTAACGTCTCTGACCACCTTGAACTTAACCAAGAAGTCACCGTTAAAGTGATGGAAGTGGATCGTCAAGGCCGTGTAAGACTGTCAATCAAAGAAGCACAGACTAAAGAGCCAGCTGCTGAATAATGGTCTAAACAGACATTATCGGTGTCAGTTTCGACGTGACGTGACTAAAAGGAGATCAATTGATCTCCTTTTTGTTTGTTTGGGTTTAATAAAGTTGTGTTTAATGCTATTCCTCAATAGCAGTCCAGTTGTGGGATTGCTATCATGAACATTCTTCTGCGTGAGTTGGGAATCTAAAAAGGTAGAAATGGATGAGTCTTAAAATTAGAACCGCTGTTGTTGCTGTGCTGGCGGGTGCCAGCTTGATGTTGGCTGGATGTGCGACCACTCAATCCCCCTTAGACAACCAAAATGACGTTGAAGGTAAATTGGTTATCGCCCCGGTGATGACTGATTATAAAGTCGAGGTGACCCTTGCTAAGCTCAATGAGATTTTATCAGCTGTTGAATTGACCAACGAGCAGCGCGCTCGTTTCCATTATGATCGTGGGGTAATTTACGACAGCGTGGGCTTGCGTTTAATGGCGCGCATCGATTTTATGCAAGCGCTAAAATTGCAACCAGACTTAGCCGATGCCTATAATTTCCTTGGTATTTATTATACCCAAGAGGGGGAATACGATAGTGCCTATGAGGCGTTTGATGGTGTATTAGAGTTATCGCCAAACTATGATTATGCCTACTTGAATCGTGGTATCGCGCTTTATTATGGTGACCGTAACGATCTTGCCTTAAAAGATATGCAATCCTTCTATGCTGCCGATAATAAAGATGGTTACCGAGCATTATGGTTGTATTTGATCCAATCAAAGGATGATGCCGTTGAGGCTAAACGCCAGCTACAGGAACACCGTAAGGGGCTTGAAGCGGATGCATGGTCAACCGTGATTGTTGATTATTATTTGAGCGTTAAGAGTCGTGAACAGGTATTTGCCGATGCCAAGTTAGGCCTCACTCATCCTAAAGAATATGCTGAACGTTTATGTGAAGCTTATTTCTATCTTGCCAAAATGGCCATTGCCAATAAGCAATATCAAGAGGCTGCAAATTATTTCCGCCTCGCTCTTGCGACTAATATTTATGACTTTGTTGAGCACAGATACGCGCGAATTGAGCTGGCAAAGGTCAAAGGGTTGCTCGAAGGCACAAAATAAGTCTTATCGCCTGAGGCTCATCTTGGGCTTTGCCTAGCCAAGCACGCACTGAGGCGCTATAATTTGCGCCTTTTTTAGCGATACGAGTGCATAGGTTAAATGTCAGACAATAAAGTAGAGGTCGATAAACGTCGCACCTTCGCGATTATATCGCACCCCGACGCGGGTAAAACCACCATTACCGAAAAAGTGCTGTTATTCGGAAACGCGCTGCAGAAAGCGGGTACCGTTAAGGGCAAAAAGTCGGGTCAGCACGCTAAGTCTGACTGGATGGAAATGGAAAAAGACCGTGGTATTTCGATTACAACGTCTGTCATGCAGTTTCCCTATGGTGGCGCGCTCGTTAACCTACTCGACACCCCCGGCCACGAAGACTTCTCGGAAGATACTTACCGCACCTTAACGGCGGTCGACTCTTGCTTGATGGTTATCGACTCGGCAAAGGGTGTTGAAGATCGTACCATCAAATTGATGGAAGTGACCCGTCTGCGCGATACACCTATCGTGACTTTTATGAACAAACTCGACCGTGATATTCGCGATCCTATCGAACTGATGGATGAGGTCGAGAACGTACTTAATATCGCCTGTGCGCCTATTACTTGGCCTATTGGCAGCGGTAAAGAATTTAAGGGTGTTTACCATATTCTGCGCGATGAAGTGGTGCTATACCAAAGCGGTTTGGGACACACGATTCAAGAGCGCCGTGTGATTGAAGGTATCGATAACCCTGATCTGGATAAAGCGATTGGCAGTTATGCCGCTGATCTGCGTGATGAAATGGAACTGGTTCGCGGAGCATCAAACGAGTTTGATCATCAAGCCTTCTTAAAGGGGGAGCTTACACCAGTGTTCTTCGGTACCGCATTAGGTAACTTCGGTGTTGATCATATCCTCGATGGTATTGTGGAGTGGGCGCCTAAACCGCTACCTCGTGAAAGCGATGTGCGGATGATCATGCCTGACGAAGAAAAATTCACCGGTTTTGTGTTTAAAATTCAAGCAAACATGGATCCTAAACACCGTGACCGCGTTGCCTTTATGCGTGTTTGCTCTGGTCGCTATGAGCAAGGTATGAAGATGCACCATGTACGCATCGGCAAAGATGTTAACGTCAGCGATGCGTTGACCTTTATGGCGGGCGACCGTGAGCGCGCTGAAGTGGCGTATCCTGGTGATATTATTGGTTTACATAACCACGGAACCATTCGTATCGGCGATACGTTCACTCAAGGTGAAAAGTTCCGCTTTACCGGTGTACCTAACTTTGCGCCTGAAATGTTCCGCCGTATTCGTCTGCGCGATCCGCTCAAGCAAAAGCAATTACTTAAGGGCTTAGTTCAGCTATCTGAAGAAGGGGCTGTGCAGGTGTTTCGTCCCTTAGATACCAATGACTTGATCGTCGGTGCCGTGGGTGTACTCCAGTTTGAAGTGGTTGTAGGCCGCTTAAAGAGCGAGTACAACGTTGAGGCGATTTACGAAGGTATTAGCGTTTCAACTGCGCGCTGGGTTTATTGTAAAGATGAGCGTAAGCTAGAAGAGTTCCGCCGTAAGTGTAGCCAAAACTTGGCGCTCGACGGTGGTGATAACTTAACTTACATTGCGCCAACTATGGTTAACTTAAATCTTTCAATGGAAAGATACCCTGATATCGAGTTCGCTAAAACGCGCGAACACTAACAGGTAAGTGACTCTAGGGTTAAAGGCGGTGATTCACCGCCTTTTTTGTATCTAAAATTTGTGGGGTGATTGATGATAAGTTGGATAACTCGGGCGTGGCAGGCTTATATCCGTTGGTGTGACAAGATGGGACTCACGCCCGAGAATCGTCGTTGTTGCATGCCAAGATTAGAAGATCCGCCACTAATTCGAACTAAAGCTGATTGTCGAATAAAAGCGCAATCATCGAATGGAGACACAAAAACGGAGTGACAGATTGATGATGCTAGATACTCACGCGCACCTCGATTTTGTCGAGTTTGATAGTGACCGCGATCAAGTCATACAGCGTATGCATCATGCGGGCATCGATAATCTGATTATCCCAGGAGTCTCACCACAACACTGGACTAAACAATTGGCCATTGCTGAGCAATACCAGTGTTATTTTGCCTTAGGGATCCACCCTTGGTTTTGCCCGGGAGATGTTGATAAGGCCATCACAGAATTAACATTACAGGTTGCTCAGTTACGAGAATGTCCCCGATTTGTTGCCATTGGTGAGTGTGGGTTAGACAAACTTTATGCTGACAATTGGAGCAACCAGTTAGCATTTTTTGACGCTCAGTTGTCGCTTGCTTATGAGCAGAATTTGCCCGTTATCGTCCATGCGGTAAAGGCACATCAAGAGGTGCTATTCCATTTAAAGCACCATAAACTCCCAAAAGCGGGCGTAATACACGCCTTTTCTGGCAGTCCTGATATTGCACTCGAATACACTAAGTTAGGTTTTAAACTAGGCATTGGTGGTTTAGTGATGAATCCGAATGCGAAAAAACTGCTCAAAACTGTCAGTGAATTGCCCTTAGAAAGTTTCCTACTTGAGACTGATTCTCCTGCTATGACTCCGCTAAATGTTACCGAAAAACGCAATCAACCCGCTAACGCTGTACTTTTTATAGACAAAATTGCAACTTTGCAAAAAAAATCTAGTGTTCTAATATCAGAACACTTGGTGTCGAATGCAATGCAACTGTTTGACCTTTAGTTGTTTTTGGTTAAACAGGTGTATGTCGCAATAGCATTTTGCTCTAAGCGATTGAAATTAAACTCCAAAATTTTGATCAAAACGACGATTTTCGACTTTCTCTCGGGTATAATCTGACTCGGAAATAGGTTGATTAACAACATAATTAAAAAGTGTTAACAATAGGGTGATGGTTAATGAATATATTGATGAGCTTAGTAGGGGTGGTCGTCCTACTTGCGATAGGTTTCCTCCTATCGAATAACAAAAAAGCAATTAACTTGCGTACTGTGGGTGGGGCATTAGCCATCCAAGCCGCCTTCGGTGGTTTTGTACTGTACGTTCCTGTCGGTAAAGATATCCTGAAAGGTGTATCTGACGCCGTATCTAGCGTTATCGGTTATGCACAAAATGGTATCGGTTTCCTGTTCGGTGATTTAGCTAACTTCAAACTTGGCTTTATCTTCGCGGTAAACGTGTTGCCAGTTATTGTGTTCTTCTCTTCTCTAATCGCCGTTCTGTACTATTTAGGCGTAATGCAGTGGATCATCCGTATCATCGGTGGTGGTCTGCAAAAAGCATTAGGCACAAGCCGTACTGAATCTATGTCTGCGACTGCTAACATCTTCGTTGGTCAAACTGAAGCGCCGTTAGTTGTTCGTCCATTCATTCCTACCATGACTCAATCAGAACTGTTTGCGATCATGGTGGGTGGTTTAGCTTCTATCGCAGGTTCAGTATTGGCTGGTTACGCGCAAATGGGCGTGCCTATTGAGTACTTAGTTGCTGCGTCATTCATGGCGGCACCAGGTGGTCTATTAATGGCTAAACTGATGCATCCAGAAACTGAAGTTGCTAAAAACGACATGGATGAATTACCAGAAGATCCTGATAAGCCAGCTAACGTATTAGACGCTGCTGCTGCGGGTGCTTCATCTGGTATGCATTTAGCGCTGAACGTAGGTGCAATGCTGTTAGCCTTCGTTGGCTTGATCGCTATGATCAACGGCATCATCGGTGGTGTAGGTGGTTGGTTTGGTGTTGAAGGTTTAACACTGGAACTGATCCTTGGCTATGTGTTCATGCCTTTAGCATTCCTTATCGGTGTGCCTTGGAATGAAGCATTAGTTGCTGGTTCTTTCATTGGTCAAAAGATCATTGTTAACGAATTCGTAGCTTACCTGAACTTTGCTCCATACTTAAAAGACATCGCTGATGGCGGTATGGTTGTGGCTGAAACTGGTTTAGCTATGACCGACAGAACCAAAGCGATTGTTTCGTTTGCACTGTGTGGTTTTGCGAACTTGTCTTCTATCGCAATTCTGCTGGGTGGTTTAGGTGCTATGGCTCCTAACCGTCGTCACGATTTAGCTAAAATGGGTATTCGTGCGGTTATCGCAGGCTCGTTAGCTAACTTAATGAGTGCAACAATTGCGGGTCTGTTCTTAGCTATCTAAGCACAGAAACGTTGGGGAGAGATTCCCCACTAACTAGGTCCTGACCATGCAGGGCAGGACCTAAGTTAATTCAACCATTTTCCAGTAGTGATTCCTGTAGTGAATAGTTTCTCCGATTGTATAGGTCAGATTACAACTAAACTTTAGCTGTGATGCTGTCTTACGGTCGTGACGTACGGTTAAGTTAATTAGTCGTAAACAATAAGTCGCGACTTTGTTCACAATTAAGAATTTTGTGTTCGTGATTTTACGCAAGATTATTGAGATTTTTTTTAATCGAGGTAAAATGCGAGCGCCACAAAAAGAACGCTACCCTAGACGGTAGCAACCAAAATAATGGGGTTGATGATGAAAAACGTTAAAACTTTAGCTTTAGCCGCTACAGCAGTAGCTGCAATCTCTGGTAACGCATTTGCTGCAGACCGTTCTGATATTTATGCCACTGATTACAAGTGGATGCAGTTTAATGCTATGTATGCTGTTAATGAATTGCCACGTGGTGATGCTGATGATGGCGGCCATGATTACTTAGAAATGGAATTTGGTGGTCGTAAAGGCATCGTTGATTTATATGGTTATGTAGACGTCTTCAATTTAGCTAACAGTAGCTCAGGCGATAAAACTGGCGGCGACAGCAAGATGTTTATGAAGTTTGCGCCACGTTTCTCTTTAGATGCTATTACTGGCAAAGATTTATCTTTCGGCCCAGTACAAGAAGTTTACTTCTCTACTCTGTTTAACTGGGGCGGTGGTGCATTTAATAAAGATGGCTCAGGTGACGTAAATATGTCATTTTGGGGTGTTGGTGCTGATGTTATGGTGCCTTGGCTAGGTAAGACTGGCATGAACCTGTATGCTACTTATGATATTAATGCTAAAGATTGGAATGGTTACCAATTCTCTATGAACTGGTTTAAGCCTTTCTATTTCTTTGACAATAAGAGCTTTATTTCATTCCAGGGTTATGTTGATTACCAATTCGGTGCTGACGAAGTGAATGCGTATGACGATAATGGTCAATTTATCAATACTACATTCACCTCACACGGTGGTGCAGCATACTTTGGTCTGCACTGGCATTCTGATAACTATGCTCTTGGTTATGGCCTGAAAGCCTATAGCGATGTTTATTTGCTGAAGGATGAAGGAACATTTGGTTTAGAAACTAAAGGTTTCGCTCACTACTTCACTGCAACTTACAAGTTCTAATTGCTTGTAAGACTTGTTGGAGCCGCGATGGCGGCTCCATCTTTTATGTGTCATGAATCTTTATCTAAACCCATTTATAATTTGAGCAGTGCGTTTATATAAAGGTTTGTGTTTTTCTCGCGCTAAAACGGATTTTTCGCGGAAAAGTAGGAACAAGATATTATTCGTCTCCTCTCTTCCGGTCTTCAAGGATTCAAGTCGTGATCACTTATAGTCAATTTAAGTGTCAGGATGCCTAGTTATGTATAGGCAAGATTGAATACCTAATAAATATGTAATTTGCCCTACACAAATTACTCGGCATCGCCTGAAGGCCCGGCCATATAAAAATAATCAAAATAATGCCACCTCTAAGCGTTGCTTATAAGCGACTGATTTCTATTTATTTGTTTTTTCTTTTGGAGAGCTATTATGACTGATTTAAAAAAAGCAGCACAACGCGCCATCGAACTTATGGATTTAACCACCTTAAATGATGACGATACCGATCAGAAGGTGATCGACCTGTGTCACAAAGCTGTGACGCCAGCGGGTAATACTGCTGCCATCTGTATCTATCCTCGCTTCATTCCTATCGCACGTAAGACCCTCGATGAATTGGGCGCCGAAGACATTCAAATCGCGACAGTAACCAACTTCCCACACGGTAACGACGATATCGCTATTGCGGTATTAGAAACCCGTGCAGCGGTTGCCTATGGCGCCGATGAAGTGGATGTGGTATTTCCATACCGCGCGCTGATGGAAGGCAACGAAACAGTCGGCTATGAGTTAGTCAAAGCCTGTAAAGAAGCCTGTGGCGAAGTATTGCTGAAAGTCATCATTGAATCGGGTGTATTAGCCGATCCTGCGCTTATTCGCCGCGCCTCTGAACTGTCTATCGATGCCGGAGCTGATTTTATTAAGACGTCTACCGGTAAAGTGCCTGTCAACGCAACCCTTGAAGCGGCTGAAATCATGCTGACTGTGATCAGTGAGAAGAACACCAAAGTAGGCTTTAAGCCTGCTGGCGGCGTACGTGATGCTGCTCAAGCTGCAGAGTTTTTAGGTGTGGCTGAGCGTATTCTTGGTGCGGATTGGGTCTCTCCACGTACCTTTAGATTTGGTGCTTCAAGCTTACTCAATAGCTTGTTACACACGTTAGAATTAGCCGATGCGCCTAAGCCGACTCAAGGCTATTAATCGAACATTGCATCTCGATTAATACCAAAATCGTATATCGAAACTAATTAAGTGTGACCTAAATCTAGTTGGAAACATCAAAACTTCGATAGCATGTAATTGTAATATTGCTACAGTTTTGATGTTTCATTGCAAAGCTAAATAACGGATATGTTGTATTAGTATTTAGCTTGGAGGCAGTATCATGTTTCTAGCTCAAGAAATTATACGTAAGAAACGCAATGGGTTAGCCTTAAGTGCCGAAGAGATCCAGTTCTTCGTTAAGGGCATAACCACTAATGCAGTGTCGGAAGGTCAGATCGCCGCATTAGGCATGGCAGTGTATTTTAATGACATGAATATGGATGAAAGAATCGCTTTGACTACGGCAATGCGCGATTCTGGCACTGTACTCAATTGGCAATCACTTGGTCTTAATGGCCCAGTCATCGATAAACACAGTACAGGTGGTGTCGGTGATGTGATTAGTCTTATGCTCGGTCCCATGGCTGCTGCCTGCGGTGGTTATGTGCCGATGATTTCGGGTCGCGGACTCGGACATACAGGCGGTACGCTCGATAAGTTCGACGCTATTCCCGGTTATCAAACCGAACCTTCGAGTGAATTGTTCCGCAAAGTGGTTAAAGACGTTGGTGTGGCGATTATTGGCCAAACTGGCGATCTGGTCCCCGCCGATAAACGTTTCTACTCCATCCGTGACAACACTGCGACCGTCGAATCCATCTCCCTCATTACCGCCTCTATTCTCTCTAAGAAATTAGCTTGTAGTCTCGATGCATTGGCGATGGACGTTAAAGTCGGTAGCGGCGCATTTATGCCAACTTACGAAGCCTCTGAAGAGCTTGCTCGCAGCATTGCAGCGGTAGCCAATGGCGCAGGTACTAAAACGACGGCCTTACTCACCGACATGAACCAAGTATTAGCCTCATGTGCGGGTAATGCGGTTGAAGTGAAAGAAGCCATCGACTTCTTAACCGGTGCTTACCGTAATCCTCGTCTGTACGCTGTGACTATGGGTCTTTGCGCCGAGATGTTACTCCTTGGTGGCTTAGCGACTGATGAAGCGGATGCCCGTGCCAAGTTAAACCGTGTACTCGATAATGGCCGTGCTGCCGAGATCTTTGGCAAGATGGTTTCAGGCCTCGGTGGCCCCGTCGATTTTGTCGAAAACTACAGTAAGTACTTACCGCAATCGCAAATTATTCGCCCTGTCTTTGCGGATACCCAAGGTTATGCCTACAGCATGGATACCCGCGAACTCGGTTTAGCCGTGGTTACCTTAGGTGGTGGTCGTCGCAAACCTGGTGATGCACTCGACTACAGTGTTGGTTTGACGCAAGTCTGTGCCCTTGGCGATAAAATTGATGCTTCTACGCCGATTGCTGTGATCCACGCGCAATCTGAAGAAGCCTTTGCGCAGGCAGAAGAAGCGGTGAAAAAAGCGATTCATATCGATGAAGTCGCTCCAGAAAAAACACCTGAGATCTATGCTTATATTCGAGCTTCGGATCTTTAAGGAAGAATTATGAAACGTACAGTTATAATGATGTTGGATTCCTTTGGCGTGGGCGCTGCTGGTGACGCTGCCAAGTTTGGGGATCTAGGTTCTGACACATTTGGCCATATCGCCAAAGCCTGCGCCGAAGGTAAAGCGGATACTGGTCGTAAAGGCCCATTAGCTCTGCCAAACTTGGCCCGTTTAGGGTTAGCCCATGCCGCGATGGAGAGTACTGGGGCGTTTGCACCAGGCTTTGCGGACAATGTTGAGCTGATTGGTGCCTATGGCCACGCTCAGGAATTAAGTTCGGGTAAAGATACCCCGAGCGGTCACTGGGAAATGGCGGGAGTACCCGTATTATTCGAATGGGGCTATTTTAGCGAGCACCAAAACTCATTCCCTAAAGAGCTGACCGATAAGATTTTGGCCCGTGCGGGACTCGATGGCTTTTTAGGTAACTGCCATGCTTCTGGTACTACTATTCTGGAAGAATTAGGCGAAGAGCATATGCGCTCTGGCAAGCCAATTTTTTACACCTCGGCAGATTCTGTATTCCAGATTGCCTGCCATGAAGGCACATTTGGCTTAGAAAATTTATATCGTCTTTGCGAAATCGCTCGTGAAGAGTTAGAACCTTATAACATTGGCCGCGTGATTGCGCGTCCATTCGATGGTACTGGCCCAAGCGACTTTGCTCGTACTGGTAACCGTAAGGATTACTCCCTCGAGCCGCCAGCGAAGACAGTGTTAGATAAGTTAAAAGCCGCCGGTGGTGAAGTGGTGAGTGTGGGCAAGATTGCCGACATTTACGCTTACTGTGGCATCACCAAAAAGGTGAAGGCAAACGGTTTAGAAGCGTTATTTGATGCAACGTTAGCCGAAGTGAAATCAGCGGGTGAAAATACTATCGTATTCACTAACTTTGTTGATTTTGACTCCCACTATGGCCACCGCCGTGATGTGGCAGGTTATGCTAAAGGGCTGGAGTATTTCGACTCGCGTTTACCTGAAATGCTGGCGCTGCTGGATGAGGACGATCTGTTAATCCTCACCGCTGACCATGGTTGCGACCCAACATGGCAAGGTACGGACCATACTCGTGAATATGTGCCTGTATTGGCCTATGGCGCAGGGCTGAAAGCCGGTTCACTCGGTCGCCGTAACAGTTTCGCCGATATCGGCCAATCTATCGCAAGCTACTTCAAGCTTGAGCCGATGGAATACGGTGAGTCGTTTATCTAAGTAAACGTGCAAGATCTCGATTTGGCGGCCAACATTGGGCCGCCAGTAAACAAAGACTTAAGTCTTAATAAAATAAACAGGGGTTATTTCGATGGCAACACCACACATTAATGCTGTAGAGGGCGCATTCGCTGAGACAGTTCTGTTTCCAGGCGATCCATTACGTGCAAAATATATCGCTGAAACATTCTTAGAAAATGTTGAGCAAGTGACTGACGTTCGAAACATGCTAGGTTTTACTGGTACTTACAAAGGTAAACGTATTTCTGTTATGGGTTCAGGCATGGGTATTCCTTCATGCTCAATCTATGCAACCGAATTAATTAAAGACTACGGCGTTAAGAACCTGATCCGCGTGGGTACTTGTGGCGCGATCAGCACTGACGTTAAAGTGCGCGATGTGATCATCGGCATGGGTGCTTGTACCGATTCTCAAGTTAACCGTTTACGTTTCAAAGGCCAAGATTTCGCTGCTATCGCGAACTACGAGCTGATGAATGCCGTGATCGAATCTGCCAAAGTGAAAGGCACTAAGATCCGTGTTGGTAACGTTTTCTCTGCCGACCTGTTCTACACTCCTGATCCACAAATGTTTGACGTGATGGAAAAAATGGGCGTGTTAGGCGTAGAAATGGAAGCCGCTGGTTTATACGGTGTTGCCCATGAATTCGGTGCCCGTGCATTGTGTGTGGTAACGGTATCTGACCATATCCGTACTGGCGAAAAAACCACTTCTGAAGAGCGTCAAACCACGTTCAACGATATGATCGTGATGACATTAGACGCTGCAATTACGCTGTAATGTGTTGCTAATGCAGTCATAAGAAAAGGGTTCGCATTGCGAACCCTTTTTATTACCCTGTCTTCTTTTAGATTAGCCTGCTAAACCGTGCTGCCAAATGTTCGATGGATAAAATCCTGTAATGCGGCGCAGACCAAAGATGCCTCAGTTTGACCTGAGACGCTTCAATTAACCCGTTGAGTCTGTGTCTAAATCGCTCGGTTGAACAGGGACTTTCTCCGCAGAGGATTTCGAGGTATTGGTCTTCACGCGGCGGACCGATTTAACCTTAGGTTTATTCGGTGTGGATACTGAGGTTTGTGGCTCTGTGGCCGACGCAACAGCTTGCGTCGACTGCGTTTTAGACTGAGGCATAGTGTTGGATGATGATTCATCCTTTGCTCCCATCTCAGGAGCTATCTCTGGTTTTAACTCAGTTTTCAGATCAGACACTTGCTCTGGCATTTGCTCAGACTCAGTTTTTGTTTCTGTAATGGCTTTGGCCTTCTTCACTTTAGGCTGAATACTGGCTTGATTACTGTTTTCATCCGGCACTTTAGCGTTTTCTGTGATTTTTCCTAAAGGCAAAGTATCTGTAGTTTGTTTATTTTCTTCGGTTTCTTTATTTTCTGTCGGCTTTTGAGCGGCCTCTGTATCACTCGCGATGACTTCATCCAACTGCTCATCCTGATGACCCGCAGACTTCGATTCCTCAGCCGCTTCAGGGGCTTTTATCGCTTTATTCTTTTTAGGGTTTTTACGCAATTTGGCGCGGGTGCGGCGACGGTCAAAATCGGCGCGTTTAAAAGATAAAGCGCGGGATAACAACATGCCTATTAGGCCTGCAACCAGCAGCATTATTTGTTGCTGCTCCATATTCAGGTTATGCGCTTCTTTGATTTCATTAAAAAATAGTTTGGTATCGAGCCTAACCTCGACATAACCTAAATTCTTGCCATCCTGAGTCACGGGTTCAACATAGGGCGGATATTTGCTCAGTAGCAGACTCATTTCTTCTGATTCGGGATCTAAGGCATCTTTAGTCAGGCTTTGAGCAAAGGCTAAGCGTATTCCTTGATCGCTAAATATTGCAGCCGACATCACCTTAGGATCTTCAACTAGGGCGCTGGCGAGCCACTGGAGTTGCTCATCATTTTGTAATTGTAGGGCGGGCGCGGCGCTATAGGCTGTTTGCTGCACTAGTAATCTGGCCATCTTTTGCGTTTGGGACTTTAGAAGCAGCTGACCTTGTAGTAGGCTTGTTTGCCACAATTGCACTAAGCCGACCATCAAGGTCAAGGCGATGGCGATTTGGAGCAGTCTACTGATTTTATGGCTTTTCTTTAGCCCTTTAAGATATAACACTTTGACCCTTAATAATGAGAGCGCTTGCCTAATCATAATTGATTCTGCGTGAGCCCGATAGCTGGAGAACACGAGTCCTATGGAAAGCTTGAACCAAAATCCGCTGTTTGTATGGTTAGCAGCTAACCCTTTACCTCGTTTTGAATATCAGGGGCTCAGTTTCGAGGCTTATCAGGAATCGTCTACGCGGCCATCCCAAAGTGGATTTGCTATGCGTCTGATTTACGAAGATTTAAGTCTCGAAGACTCTCTTGCGACTTGGATTGTTTCTCTGGCTGAAAGTCTCAAATTAACCATGCTCTCCATTGCACCTATTCGTCGTCAAGTGGCACTGCATTGCGTCGAATTAGCGCTTCCTGTAGAACCCAGTGCCGAATTGTTAGCAACCTGTCCATCTCAGGTAGAGTTACATTTAATTCATGGCCCATTACCTAAACTGAGCGAGCCCGGTTTACTGGTGATGGACATGGATTCTACCGCGATCCAAATTGAATGTATCGATGAACTTGCCGCGATGGCTGGGGTCGGCGAGCAAGTGGCGGCGATCACTGAGCGCGCGATGCAGGGGGAGCTCGATTTTGAGCAGAGTCTGCGCCAAAGGGTTGCCCAGCTTCAGGGCGCCGATGCCAAGATTATTCAAACCTTGTGTGACACTTTGCCATTGATGCCGGGTCTTGAGGCCATGTTGACCGAGCTTAAGTCGCATCATTGGCGCCTCATTGTGGCTTCAGGAGGCTTCACGCCGTTTGTTGGTCACTTAAAACAGCTGCTGAATTTAGATGCGGCCTTTGCCAATGAATT
Source organism: Shewanella xiamenensis (assembly GCF_014647135.1). Lineage (GTDB taxonomy): Bacteria > Pseudomonadota > Gammaproteobacteria > Enterobacterales > Shewanellaceae > Shewanella > Shewanella xiamenensis. The sequence continues at coordinate 207,697 of NZ_BMOP01000004.1, read as the reverse complement.
AGTCATAACGGACGGTAAGCTGGCGGGAGCCGTCACCGGAAAAGTCGTCGATGCCCAGTTTAAGGCCGATGTGGTCAACCGTTGTAGCCAAGAATGGCAAATCCCAGTGGGGCAACGTGTGGCGATCGGTGATGGTGCTAACGATATTCCTATGGTGCAGGCGGCTGACTTTGGGATTGCCTTCCATGCCAAGCCCAAACTTGCCGCCGCAGCAGATGCTCGGATCCGTAGTTTGGACCTTAGAGTATTGCCTTATCTGTTGCAGTTTTAATAAGTGACTCAGTCGACTATGTGGTGACATTAGAGTAATGACTCTTGTTTTTTGAGGCTTAACTGGTAGTTTAGTGTTCATTAATGGACTACCAGTGACTGACTTTGACTTCAACTCCAGATGAGCATTCTGCTCAAACACTTTCACAAACCTCCCTCTATCTTCCTTATCGGGATGGACAGTTACACCTGCGCCAGTTGTTGCCAACTACTGCTGATTTTTCTAAACCGCCGATCCTGATGTTGCATGGCGCTATGTCAAATGGCCGAGTTTTTTACAGCCAGAGCGGTCGTGGTTTGGGATGTTTTCTTGCTAAGGCGGGTTTTGTGGTTTATGTGCTCGATACCGCTGGACGAGGATTAAGTTTACCAAAAATCAGTCGAGATTTTACCTTAGGACAAGGTGAGGTGATCCGTGAGCAATTGCCATTAGTACAGCAGTATATTTTGAATATTCATAATCAGGCCTGTCAGAAACAGGGGAAAATATCCCCCTCACGTGTGCATTGGTGCGCCCATTCCTGGGGTGGCGTGTTGATGGCGAGCGCCTTAGCGCGTTACCCTGAACTGCAGCAAAGTGTGCGTTCACTACTCACCTTCGGCAGTAAACGCACTATTCGCGTCAAATCTTTCAAAAAATGGTTGATGGTCGATGTGTTTTGGAATCGCCTTGCCCCAAGTTTAGCGGTTGGGCAGGGATATCTCGCCGCCGATAAACTGCGTGTCGGTATGGATAACGAGAGCCGGGCGTCATTGAATCAAAGTATCGATTGGGTGCGAGGTGAGTGGCGCGATCACGATGACGGTTTTGATTATGCCAAGGCGGCGAAGGTAGCCAACTGGCCCGTCGCTTGGTTTATAGCGGGGCAAAACGATACTGTGCTTGGGCATCCTGAAGATGTCGCCGATATGATCTCTGAGTGTGGCTTTCGCCAAGTGAAATTCACTTTGCTCTCAAAGGCGAACGGCTTTAAACACGACTATGGCCATGCGGATATGCTGACTCATCTGGATGCGATGAGTGACCATTTTCCGCTGATCCGCGATTGGTATTTAGGCTTTGAACTCGCGGTATTAAAAGACGAGGAATAAGTTAGGCCTGTTTATGTAACACTGGGTATCTTAATTCCACTTCTTGGGTGATATCCAGCAATTCACCTACACCGATAATGCGCCAGAGCTGATCTTCAAGTTGTTTTGCCCTGTGATTTGCATGGATATTGATATATTCCAATTCGCGGCGCAGATACCCCATATCCGGTTTTTCGGTGGCACCTCGATAAATTCGTAGCGCCATAAAGCGTCCAGCCAATTTACTTTGGGTGATAAATGCGACTTTAGCTTGAGCATCACCGACTTCAATAGCGGGTATACATTTTAAATGGAATCGGCCGCGAGACTGACGCGTCAGTTGAATAAAGACTTCAATAAAATCCATATCCTGCTGGGGTTTCATTTGGCGGATGGGCTCGAGAATATCCCGTTTAAAAAAACCATCCTTGAGCAGCGGAGCGAGGTTATATTGCAACGTATCTGAAGAACCTGCGGCAAAAATATCACTAATTTCATCATGTTCAGTACTGACGCCTAAGCAAGCCACTTGTGCTGATTTAGTCGTTTTTTCAACAAAGTAGGGCACAGAATGGAGTTCGCGTAATAGGATATTTTTAAGTCCATCAGCAAGCTCGTTTGCTTCACTATTATTTTCAGTGAGTTGTTCTAGCTTTTCTTTATTGTGGGCGATTAATTTGTTTAAAAACTCGACACCGACATGGGGCGTATGGCCCATGACAGCGGCTAAATGTAACGTGACGCCATTCTTACGGGTTCGAACTAAGCGGTAGGGTAAATTCTCGAGTTGAGTTTTGCCGGCAATGGTTTGCAGTTTAGGTAAACTGATCATTAAGGGTTTATTGGTTACAAACGCCGTGGGATTGTCGAGTGTGAGCTGCATGCCACGACCTGAGATATCTAAGGTTATTCCTGTTGCTTTTAGGCCTCCCTGCGAGACATTGACTAAGGTTTTAAAGGCGAAGCGTGCTTCCTGCCGCCGCTCACTAAATTGCATTGCAATCGGTTTGATTTGGTGGGTGCTGAGCCGTTGCTGGCCGAAAGCTTTTAGCGCATTCGCATTACTATCGTCTTGCCAGGCTTTATAGGTCGCTCTTTCATCCTCGTTGGTCAGATCGATAAGTTGTAGCATATGGCTGAACTGGGCTAATTGTTGCTCCACCAGCGGGCTGTATTTAGCATCATCTCCCGGTAATGTCGCTCGGCGATAGCCTTTAGCATGGTAAATTTTATCTGGAACCAGTTTGAAAATACGCCAGCTTGGTTTGGTTGAAGCAAAACCTAAAAACAATGATACCAAGCCTTTAGCTTTTAATTCGGCTAAGGTAGCCGAATAAAAATACAAGCAGCCTTGGGCGTTGTAGGTAAACGTAAAAAATAACCCATAGTCAGGATTTTCGGGATGGCTAAGTAGCGCAGAAAGCCGTGCTGATGTCAGCATTGCTGGTAACTGACTGATATCGTTCTCATCTTGAAAATAATGCACTATCTGCTGATTATCTCGACTCAGCAGCATATGGCTAATTGATTGGGTTTGTTGATTCAAAAATAACGGTAAATGTGGCAAATGCGGCAGATAATGACGCTCGAATCCAAGGCCGGATGCGGTTACTAATACGTCATTAACATCGAGTTTATAACGGAGTTTATAGCCTCGAATCAAATTGCCCAGCATCTCGCCTAGCGCATCAGTGCCACCAATACGCTTCAATCTTAACCAAATAAATTCACCATTAGTTTGGCTATCAACAATGTGGTAATCGACTCCAAGTTGTAGATCGGGGTAATAATATTCTTCACTTAGCTCGAGAAGCTTTACCTTTAGCGGTTTATCGAGGTCAAAAGGATGATTCGCCGCCAAGCGAATGCGCGCACCACCAATGGATAAATCGACGGTGATCCCCGGCATTTCAGGTCTGCCTGGTTGGGAAACGGCAATGCGGATACTGTAATTCATTCGCTCTTCAGTGCGATTAAAATAACTGCCGAGCACAACGCCTGGCACCATAAAGGGTTCGAGTTCGGCGGTATCGCTTTGTTGTGTCACCTGGCGTAATTTTTGTCGCCGAAGTTGATGGGCGGCGATGACGTATTCATATACGCCTAAAGTGTATTTGTTACGGTATAAGGACATGGCCTCTTGCAGGCTATGTTTAGCTGGCTCGTCGAGAAAATGGCGCTGCTGACCCAGCATGACTTCACTACAGGGCAACTCTGACTTATCCCTAAGGTCAATAATCCGCGTGCAGGGCGAAGCTAAACGATTCAACTCCATTTTTAATAAAAAACGGGTGGAATTGTTTTCATCGACAGTCAGCTGCTGGAAAATCTCCTGGAAGTTAGGTTCCATGAGCAGCGGCTTGAGTTGTTCTATGAGTGCACTATGGTTATCTAAACTCATGTAGTGGTCTTTTCTAATGCTGATTTTATGTGTGCTGTGTTAGTCTAATGTCGGCAGTATTCACAGTTACTTAAATTGATTTTATACAGATTTTAATAAGTTATGGCAAAGAATAAAACCGCGTACGTGTGCAATGAGTGTGGACAGGATTTTCCCCGTTGGCAAGGGCAATGCAGTGCTTGTCACGAGTGGAATACGATAACTGAAGTGCGCTTAGGTGCTGCCTCGCCCGGACGGGGGACTCAGTTTGCCGGTTACGCTGGTGCAGGCAGTAGCGAAGTCAAAACCTTAGACCAAATTGATCTCAATGCCTTGCCACGTATAGTGAGCCACTTTGGTGAACTCGACCGGGTACTTGGAGGCGGCATTGTGCCTGGATCGGCGATTTTGATTGGCGGCCATCCCGGAGCTGGTAAGAGTACTTTGCTGCTTCAGACCCTATGTCATTTAGCCGAGCAAATGCCCGCGCTTTATGTTACTGGGGAAGAATCGCTCCAACAGGTGGCGATGCGGGCCCATCGTCTTGGCTTACCGACCAATAAACTGAGGATGTTATCCGAAACCAGTGTGGAGCTGATCTGCGAAGTCGCCCTGAAAGAATCGCCAAAAGTCATCGTTGTCGACTCTATTCAAGTTATGCATATGAGCGATGTAGCGTCGAGTCCCGGCAGCGTGTCGCAGGTACGTGAATCAGCCTCCTATCTAACCCGTTTCGCCAAGCAAAATGGCATTGCTGTTATTATGGTGGGTCATGTCACCAAAGATGGCAGCCTCGCCGGGCCAAAAGTGCTCGAGCACTGTATCGATTGCTCGGTGATGTTTGAAGGGGATAGCGACAGCCGTTATCGTACTTTGCGCTCCCACAAGAACCGCTTCGGGGCGATCAACGAGCTGGGCGTATTTGCCATGACGGAACGTGGCTTGAAGGAAGTGGCTAACCCATCAGCAATTTTCCTCTCCCGCGGCGAGGAAGAATCCTCGGGCTCCTTGGTCATGGTGGTGTGGGAAGGTACGCGCCCGTTACTGGTTGAACTGCAAGTGCTGGTGGATAATTCTGCCATGTCCAATCCGCGCCGCGTGGCAGTGGGGATGGATGCAAACCGTTTGGCCATGTTGCTTGCGGTGATGCATCGCCACGGTGGCTTACAAATGTCGGATCAGGACGTGTTTGTGAACGTGGTCGGCGGGGTTAAAGTAACCGAAACCAGTGCCGACTTAACCCTGCTACTGGCTATGGTATCGAGTTTTCGTGGCGATATTTTACCGAGTGATTTAGTGGTGTTTGGTGAAGTGGGCTTATCTGGCGAAATTCGACCTGTGCCAAATGGGCAAGAACGTTTAGTCGAAGCCGCTAAGCATGGTTTTAAACGAGCAATAGTACCTCGAGCGAACGTGCCGAAAAAACCGCCAGTGGGAATGGAAGTGGTGGGCGTTTCCAAGCTATCAGAAGCCCTTGAAGCAATCTAATCTAAAAAACAAACAGCGCCTTAAGCGCTGTTTGTTTTTTCTCGGGAGTCAAGCCCGTACCCAATCACTATCCGTGCAATCACTATCCGTGGTGTTTAATCGGCGGAATGATGTTTTTCGACAAAGAGCGCCAATTCACGGTTCAGAATTGAGGCATCGCCTAAGTTAAGCTCAACGATGCGTTTGAGGTGGCTGATGCTGTCGACATCGATAATGTTACATTTAAGCCCTAGTTGGTGATTACGTTGATGCACCAACTCAGTTTCCATTTGCAGCTCAATATCCGAGCCCTGCAGAGTAAAGTTAAGGATGATAGGCTCATCTGAATGGCTAAATCCTGCGGGTTCTTCCACTAAAGCGCCATTTAGGCTGAGATCCAATATTGAGGTTTGCCATTGCTTTTCGCCTTGGTGTATTGACGCACTTGCGGCAAAGAGGATCCGTGAAAAATGTCGTCTTTCATCAATCACTAATTCTTTATCTTTCATAGTTTGTTAGCGCCCACACCAATCAATATGCCTAAGCATATGTCATATTGAGGAGAGTGTAAAAGCTCGGCAGATTTTTGTGCAATAAAGTAATGTAGATCGCATATTTTACCTTTCCTTCATATGCAAATATGAAAAAGTATGAATAATTCAGTTAAGCAAAATAAGAGAAGTTGAACATGGCCTATAGTGTGCTCGTTGTCGATGATGAAGCGGTTATTCGTGCGCGATTGAAGGGATACTTTGAAAAGGAAGGTTATCGTGTGATTGAGGCTGCCGATGGCGAGCAAATGTGGTACGAGTTTAATCGTCAACATATCGATTTAATTATGTTAGATATTAACCTGCCTGGGGTCGATGGCTTAAGTTTAACCCGCGAGTTACGCAGCCGCTCCCATGTGGGGATTATCTTAGTCTCTGGCCGTGATGAATCGATTGATAAAATCGTTGGCCTGGAGATGGGCGCCGATGATTATGTGACTAAGCCCTTCGAACTGCGGGAACTATTGGTGAGGGTAAAAAATCTGCTTTGGCGGATTTCTTTGGTAAAACAAGCCGAACAGGCGCTAGTGCAGGAATTATCACAGCCCGATGATTTGATAAGTTTTGAAGGCTATCAGCTTGAATTAAATAGTCGTAAGCTGCGGCAAGGGGAGGAGCTTATCAAGCTCACTAAGGCCGAATTTGAGTTATTAACCGCCTTTGCTTTGCATCCGCAGCAGGTACTTTCTCGCGAGCGCTTAATGCAGCAAACCAGTCATCGCAATCATGATGTGAATGACAGAACCATAGATGTTATTATCCGCCGTCTACGTAATAAGCTCAATCCCGAGCTCTTTGTCACTGTCCATGGTGAGGGGTATTTATTTGCCGCTAAGGTGGATGACTGATCTCTAACTTAGATCTTGTGTTAAGCGCTCAAGGGCGCACTTGATACAAGGGATAAAAATCCGCTTCGGCAAGGCTAAAGCCAAGTGCCGACAGGGTATTTTTTGAGGTGGTGCGCTCAACGATAGCTGGACCTATATCGCCAAAAGGCGCGGCGCCTTCGAGCTGTTTTACCGTAACATCAATGGCGAGTTTGCCCTGCAACACGACCAAATCATCATTGCTGTAGACCACTTTTTGCCGCATCAAGCCGCGCAGAATCGCGGGGGATAAGTAACTGCTCACCAGCTTGATATCTTGTGTCAGCTGTTTTTGTTTGAGGGTGCTAACGGCGGCTTCTATCGCCACCGCACTACCTAGAATATAGTTAGGCTGCTGGGCTTTTAGCAGTATCTGTAGTTGATCGCGGTAGAGATTGCGATTGTTATCGGCGTGCTGAATCGCACTGATGCTAACATTGCTACCTTCAAGCGCATGACGAATCCCTTGCTCTACTAAATCGGTGCCGCCGAGGTTTTCGGGGCCGGCTAAGAGAGCCAAAGTGGTCGGCTGGGTTGGCGTATGTGCCTTGGCATCCGCCTTAATAAAATGGCCCGCGCTTAGCCCCATTTGATACCAGTTAACGCCGATATGGGTCTGCACTTGTTCTGAATTAAGTTTATTCACTAAGGCGAGCACGGGTTTGGTTAGCGGCTCGGAAAACTGTTCGAGCAGATTGGGGCTCACTGCGCCGAGTAAAATTGCGTCGTAGTCACCGCTCATGCAGGTGCGTAACTGTTCGAGTTGCTTATCCTGATGGTAGTAGCTGCCCGCTTCGAACAGATCTAAAGATACGCCAAGGAATTTGGCATGTTGGATTAGGCCATAATCGATGCCAATCCAATAAGCGTCCTTCAGGTGAGGGACGAGGACACATAGACGCCAAGCTTGTTGAGCTTTAGTGAGAGGATGATAATCAAGCGCCTGCGCCTGCTGAATTTTGGCATTAAAGGGATGGCGTTGCTCTAATGGCCAAGTTTGGCTGTTGGCATTGGCAGGCGATAAACATAACAGGCCAAAAGTGGTGAGTGTGAGCAAAGCTTGCCAAAATTTTCCCATTGTCTCGTATCATCCACAGTGAACATTTCGAAGGCATTGTAACAGAAGGAACAAGTGTGGCGCCTTTATCTTTATCGCGAAGTAGTTTAACCGGCAGACTCATGCTCGCCTTCGGTGTGCTTGGGGTATTGCTGTTGCTACTGGTTAGCTTAGGTAGCCTGAGTTTACATTGGCTCAAGCAGGCTGACAGTTATCTGTATGAAGAATCCTTACCCGCCTCTCAAGCCGCGCGCCAATTAGTGCAGGCCTCTAATGCCTTATCCGATGGCGTGACCCAGTTAGGCCAAGTGGAGGATGAGCGGCAGCGGGAATTTATCGGCCGTAAGCTCAGCCTTGAAAGCGCCACAATGTTAAATAGCATCAAAGTGTTACTAACACTTGATGTGAACGAAGATAATCATTTATCCGTATTAGCTGGGCAAATCATCGAGCAATTAACCTTATTGGGTAAGAGTGTGGGCCAGCGCATTACCTTGGGCGATGAGTTGCAGCTTAGGGCCCGTGAGTTATCACTTGCCGCAGCCCATGCCTCTGAGTTATTGCAATCCGAATTGGCGGTAGTCGACTCGGCGATTTTAGCAAAACTCAGCCAAGCCTACCCGGATATGGCGGGGAATAAACGCAGTGGGCAACTGCTTGATGATGTGATTGAACGTGAGCTCGATATCCAAGAACAGCTCAATCGCGCGCTCAAGTTAGTGCATCAAATTGCGCTGCTCAGTCAGTTATTTGAGGCATCTGAATTACAGTCCGAGCTGCAATTGAGTGTTCCCCGTTTATTGGCAACCTTTGCCAGCACTGCATCATCGCACCCCATGGCGCAGAATCATCCAAAACAAGGGACGGCTATCGATCAGGCATCAAGCGCAAACACAGATTCGCCTGCGGCAGAGGTGGGTATCGATTTAATGGCGCTAACGACAGTTTCTGAGCTGATACGCGATCCCGGCAGGCTCAATGCGCTAAAGGCGGAACTGGCTGTTCTTCTCCATACCCCCAAAATTATTAAATTACAGCGAGAACTGAGTCAAAGTTTGCAGCGGCAACAGCGGCAGCAGCAGGAGTTAGCGGAAAAACTCTATAGCCTCAATACGCTGGTGGATAGTGCGCTTAATCAACAGCAACAGCGGGCGGAGCTGGCGCGTAGTGATTATTTAATGCAGTTGTCTTACGCCCGCTTGGGGCTGTGGGGCACGGGCATCTTAATGTTGGTGATCATCGGTGTGGTGGTTTACCGGGTGATCTATCGCGGCATTGCCTTGAGGTTAAATCAGGCAACCGAGGCCATGTCGCGCTTAAGTTTAGGGGACACCAATGTGAGCCTCGATGCCCACGGTGACGATGAGTTGACCGCCATGGCCAATGCCATCGAGGCATTTAAGCGAAAAACCGCCCATAACCTGAAATTACAGACGGATTTGCGTCAGGTCGCCGATGAGCTGACCGAGCATAAAAAGGCCCTCGAACAAACCGTGGCCACGCGCACGCAGGAATTGGCCGAAGCCAACCTGCGACTCGATGCAGAGGCCAAAGGCCACGCTAAGGCAAGAATCGTTGCCGAGGAGGCGAGTCAGGCAAAATCACAATTTCTCGCGACCATGAGCCATGAGATTCGCACTCCGCTCAACGGCTTACTCGGGACTCTTACCTTGCTCGGCCATAGCCAGCTACCGCCAGCGCAGCAACAGATGCTCGCGCTGTCGCAATACAGCGGCACGCTGCTGCAAACTGTGCTCAACGATATTCTCGATTTCTCCCGCCTCGAGCAGGGCAATCTAACCAATGAACCGCGGCCAACGGATATTAACGCCTTGCTTGATGAAGTGCTGGCGATCATGGTGGCGGGCGCTAATTTGGCAGGATTGAGCCTAAGGCTGAATCGTCCCCAGTTACCCGCGTGTATTCATATCGATGGCCCTAAGCTGAGGCAAGTGCTGTTTAACTTGATTGGTAACGGCATTAAATTCACCCCCGAAGGCGGCGTGAGTCTGAATGTCAGCGTTCGAGGCGATAAGTTGGCCTTTGTGGTGGCCGATACCGGCGTGGGGATTGCGCCCGAGGTGCGCGAGCAATTATTTATGCCTTACTGCGTATTGCCTAATCAGGGGCGCAGCCGTGGGACAGGTTTGGGGCTTGCCATCTGCAAACAGTTAGTTGAACTGATGGATGCCGAGGGGCTGGGAATTTGGGTCAAGAGCGAACCTGGCAAGGGCAGTGAGTTTGGTTTTGAGCTGAGCTTTACCCAATGTGATAAGGCATTAGATACGCAAACTCAGGTGCAAAAGCGTGTTAATCCCCAGCGGGTGTTAGTGATTGAAGACAACAAGGTCAATGCCATGGTCGCGCAGGGATTTTTGGCGCATTTAGGCCACAGTTCCAGTTTGGCCGTCAGTTGCCAGCAGGCGCTAGCGCATGTAAGTGGCGATAAGACATTCGATGCCGTGATGCTGGATATTCAGCTGAGTGATGGCTCTGGACTCACCCTATTACCCCAGTTAAAGGCGTTATTCGCCAATGACAAGGTGAAGTTTGCCGCCTTTACCGCGCAGATGCAGACAGAGGATCTTAGCCTCTATCGGGAGGCTGGGTTTGATACTGTGTTAGCTAAACCCTTGAGCCTGCAAACCCTGACAGAATGGTTAGGTGTTGCGCGTGTGCCAGCTTCACTACCAGCTTCACCAAGTGAGTCATCGCCGCACTCGGCACAATCGCTTCAATCGGTAAATAAGGCTGAGCCGGCCTGCCATAACCATCAAGCTGAAACCTTGTTAGATCTTAAACAGTTACAGCAAGATCTTGAGGTCTTAGGCGTGAAAGCCGTGAGTGATATGTTGACGCTCTATCGAACATCCAGTACTGAGCAAATGGAGCAACTCTCGGCGCTAAGCTATGTGGCGCATATCAGCGAGGGCGCAAAACTATTGCACGCGCTTAAGGGCGGCAGTGCCAGTATGGGGCTAAAAGCACTGACCCAGTGTTGTCAGCAGTGGGAGAAAGCACTAAACACCACAGGGGAAAATGTATTGGATAGCAAAGCCGTGGCTGAATTAACCACCTGCTGGCAGGCGTCGATAACAGCGCTTGAGCAGTGGCTCGCAACACTGGATTAGCAGCAAAGGATTCGCGACAAGACGTTAACTCTATTAGTGAGTCGTTTTTAACTGCATGTATTTTGCCTAATCTATGCAAATCGAGTGATAAAAAAGCGGCTCCCATGGGAGCCGCATTTCGTTAACTTATTCCAGGACGAGACATGAGTTATTACTTTGAGTCTTAATGCGACTCAGGTTTAACGCGACTCAGGTGTAACGCTAATCGGGCTTTATGCTTATGGCGATTAATGCATTCCCTGTTCTAACTGCTGTTTATCTTGCTGCACCCAAGCCAGCGTCAGCGTGGCGAGAGCGCTGTAAAAGCCATTGCGGTGCTTGCTATCGCACTCAACGACCTTAGCGACAAACTTTGATAACCAAGAGTCTATACAAGCGTTTAGGAAGCTTAACTGGGCAGCATCTTCACTGTGACAAGTTAAGTGTCCCATATAGGCAAGCATTACGGCTAAGTGGTCGGCAGGTTCAGGGAAGTGACTCTGCACTTGCAGTTTACTCTGGTGTAAAAACTCGCTCATTTGTTGATGCTGCTGCCCAAATAGCAAGGGTTCTTCCTCGCGACTCAAGTACAAGCTGGCATAGGGCGAGGCGCTGTGCTTTGTGCCTACGAGGAATAAACCGCAATAATCGGCGGCAAGTTCGAGCAAGGCTTCATCGCTCGTTAAGCCATTCAGCACCTTTTGTATGCTGGCCACCGGCGCACTAAACTCGGGTGCATAGCCCAGTTGCGTCCAGAATTGCTGCGCTTGCTCACTGGTGAGTTGCTTAAGGCGCTGCTCATCAATTTCACGGGCAAACAGAGAAGACAGCAGCTGATACACTAAGGCTCTGGCATGATTGATATCGACGTTGCTCATTGCATATTCCTCAAGATTAACAGTGGCATGCGTCTAGTTAACTAGGCGCATCGCCTTGTGGGCTCGGTTAGATTTCGACTTCGATAGGACCATCGAAGGAGCTAACCTTAGGGACTTTGCCTTGGTATTTCTCAAACTCGACCAGACAAGTATAGGCTGAGCAGGCTTGAGCCAACTTCGAGGTGCCAATGTCTAAGGTCAGAGTATTTGGATCGCCATAGCTACACAGGGCACCGATTTCGGCGCCACCTTCGACGCTGCCATCTTTACCCACTGGGCCATACCATGCGCCTTCATGAATTCGCACAACGCCTTTAGGGAAGCGTTCCGATACCACGGCGCCTGCTAACAGTTGGCCACGGTCGTTAAAGACGCGCACTATATCGCCATCTTTAATGCCGCGCGCTTTGGCATCCACAGGGCTGATATAGATGGGTTCGCGGCCGTTGACTGTGTAAGTTTCGCGGTATTCCTTCGATTCACACATCTGTGAGTGCAGACGTTTATCCGGATGGCAAGATTGTAGCCACACAGGATATTTGTCTGAACCCGGGCCACCATGGCTACGCTCGGCTTTTTCCATCCAAATGGGGTGGCCTTGGCAGTCGTCATAACCGAACTGTTCAATCTTACGGCTGAAGATTTCAATCAAGCCAGAAGGCGTGCCTAGTGGGTTGATTTCAGGATCGTTTCTAAAGTCGGCGTGGCGTGTCCACAGCTCGCCATCACCAAAGTGCACATAACCTTGCTTCCAGAAGGTGGCAAAATCTGGCATCTCATACTTACCTGCGTTCGCGGCTTTACACTCGTTATAGAGGGTTTCTATCCACTCCATTTCGCTCATATTGCGGGTGTATTCTTTCTCTTTACCCATCAGCGCGGCAAAGCGAGTGAAGATTTCAAAGTCTGACAAACTTTCAAACAGCGGCTCGACCATCTTCTGCATCGCCAAAATACCGCGGTTAGCATAGGCGCCGTATACGTCGATATCGTTGCGCTCATAGGTGGTGCAGGCGGGCAGCACTATGTCGGAGAAGCGGCAAGTCGCCGTCCAGTTCACATCGATAGTGACCACGCATTCAAGCTTTTGGAAGGCTTGCTTCATGCGGTTACGGTCTTGATGGTGATTCCATGGGTTATTACCCGAGAAAATCATCATCTTAATATCGGGATACACTACTTTCGAACCGTTGGCATCAATGGTTTTGCCGGGCTCGAGGATCGCATCAATCCAACGGGCGACGGGAATGGTGCTACTCGCGCCTTTAAAGTCGGTGCTGTCGAACAGGGGTTTTTGGTTCTCGTCTAAGTTACGCGGGAAGGCGCCGGGCGCCGCTGCATTTGTTGCAGGCACACCAATACTGGAGTAGTGGTGACCATAGCTGATGCCACCGCCGGGCAGACCAATTTGACCTATCATGGTCGCGAGGACGGCGGCCATCCAGTAAGGTTGCTCACCGTGTTGTTGGCGCTGAATACACCAACCCATCATGATTTGGGTGCGGCCCTTAACTAAGGTTTTCGCCAGATCGCGAATGATGTGTGGCTCAACCCCACAGATTGGCGCTGCCCACTCAGGAGTTTTGGCGATACCATCTTTAGTGCCCATCACGTAAGGCACAAACTCTTCGAAGCCTAAGCTGTAGCCTTGGATGAATTTATCGTCGTAAAGCTTTTGGGTGATCATCTCATGGGCGATGGCCAGCATCAGCGTCACGTCAGTCTGTGGGTTCACATACAACTGCTCACAGCCAAGGTAAGCCTGAGTTTTGGTGACCACAGGGTCGATACTTATTACGCGGATCTTGCCCTGTTTTACCTTCTCTTTTAGCTGCGCGAGGTAAGCGAAGGCCTCATGGGTTTCAGCGTTCCAACCCACTTGCAGGTTTTTGTAAGGATCGTTTGACCAGAGCACGATAGTGTTGCTGTTTTCTAAGATCAGCGGCCAAGAGGTGCCTTGGGCATACACTTCGGTTGAGCCTAATACATATGGCAGAATGGTTTGGCCTGCACCGGTGGAGTAGTCACCGATTTTCTTCACATAGTTGCCGTGCATTCCCACCGCACGTTGCATATGGCTGGTGCTGGAATGCAGTTGCCCGGTTGCGCGCCAGCCGGTTTGCCCCGCGTGTAAGCCCGATGGACCATACTTGGTTTGGATTTCATCGAGTGAGTGTTTAAACAGCTTTAATGCTTTATCCCAGGTCACGCGAACGAAGCGGAAATCTCCCCGTTGCTGAGTATTGCTCTTATGGCCTTTTAGTAAAAAGTCTAAACGAACCATAGGGTAACGCACACGGGATGGGTTATAGACCATACCGCGGATACCGTTAATCATATCCGTTGGATATTTATCTAAATCGAAGGCTTTGACCTCGGCAATCACACCGTTTTTACGTTTGATTTTAAAGGCGCCAAAGTGTGAGCCCGTGGTCAGCCATTCGTCTTCATTTAAGCCTGTACTGGCCAGCGCATTTAAGGGCGCTAACACTGAGCTGCCACCTAAAGCAACGAAAGAGGTTGAGGCTAAGCCTTTTAAAAAGTCTCTTCTGTTCATGGTATTACTCCCGAATTAGTGCTCTTTTTTCACGAAGGTTGACGAATGTTCCTGCAGATATTTCTGCACCAGCGCTTGGGTGTCTTGGTCCATGTTCACGAAGGCCAACATGCCTTGGAACATGCCAGGCCAGGTATTGGCATCGAAATGCGCTTCATCTGGCTGGGTGTGGCACACACTACAGCTTGAGCGGAACGTATCGCGGGCATATCCCCAGAGTGGTTGCAGCTCGGTGAGCAGGTAATCCTTATCGGTCCAGATTTGGGCTTCAACCCGTTGCCATTTCAGGCCTGTCATGGGGTCTTCTTTCTCTTCAAAGGTTTGGATAACACCTTCGGTTTCTGCTGCATCTTTACTTAACTGCGCCGACAGAATGTTCACGCCAAAGTCCATGTAGATCACGCGGCCTGCGCCGATTTTCTTACGCCAGCCATCGATACCAATTTTGATACGCTTACCTTGGGTTTCGAGCACTTTGACTTTAGTGGCTACGTTTAAGGTACCGGCTTCAACGTCACCTTTTTCACTAAAGAACAGTGGCTTAGTCAGGGCGCTGTAGTAGGTTTGGTTGGTTTCGACTGAGCTGACACCTGCGCCCACTTCGGCGATGAGTTCGGGTGCGCGGGCCGTGCCCATTTCAGGTAAATGGTGGGCAATGCCTTTGTGGCAATCGATACAGCTTTGGTCGATTTCGGCGGCACGTTTCATTTGTTTTTGCGCCAGTGGTGACATGCTTTCCCACTTCATCGAGTTGTAGTTGTGGCAGTTTTTACAGGCCAGAGAATTGTCGCGATCGAAACGTTTCCATTCGCGGCTCGCCATTTCTAGGCGCTTAGCTTCAAATTTTTCAGGGGTGTTGACCGTATTGAATAACCAGCCCCAAACATCGTGGGAAGCTTCCATCTTACGGGCAATCTTACGGCTCCAGTTGTGGGGCACGTGGCAGTCGGGGCAGGTGGCGCGCACACCTGAATGATTCGACCAATGCACAGTTTCCTGTAACTCTTGGTAAGGCTTGCTTTCCATACTGTGGCAGCTAATACAGAAGGCTTCGGTGTTGGTGGCTTCCAATGCGGTGTTAAATCCGCCCCAGAAGATGATGCCCATGATAAAAGCACTGATGCTGACAGCGCCTAAGGTGAGAGCTTTTGTGGGTTTGTTTAGTGTGCGCCAGAGGTTGATTAACCACTTCATAATAGCGTCCTCAAAGTATCAGTGAATTAGTGGCCGACAACGCCGCCGAAGGCTTGGATCATCCAAATGATGAAACCGTAGAGACTGATCCCCGCGATAGTCAGTGCGGGAAAGAGTATGAAAATGATGAATCCCAGCGCCTTTAACTCATTGCTGCGTGAGGACTTATCCGATGTTTGCATGGTGGGCTTTGTCATTGGGAAGAGCTCCGTTCGAAAGCGATTTTTGATGGGAGCACTATAAAGGGGAGATGTGAATGGACTTGCCTGTTGGGATGAATGGGCTTTGACAATATATGAAAAATTATGAAAATTTTAAAAATCCCATCATTTTTTGTTTTACTGACAGAGCGTTAATCTTATTTCTGTGATCGCTATCGGCAGTTTGATATGCAGTTTAGGTGTTTTTTTAAACACTGATTTTGACTTTTTTGGCTAATTATTTACTGAAGTGCAGGCGAGGTCTTAGCTATCTGGCGGCGTTTACAGTATTATCCGCGGCCAACAAAGGCTGCGTTTGCATGGTTAAAGTGATTTTAACTGGGCAAAGCGTCACTGCTTGCAGATCATGGATTTTTCCCGATGTAGGAGAATGATGTGGATCTCTCACCCAAGTCATTGGATTTGGGGCTCTAATCTGCCGCAGCCGGCGTCGCCAATGGTAAAACCAATTGGTATCGACCCTATTTTAAGAGATCACAAGGTATAACAAGATATGTCTGAGCAATTGAGTTCAACAGCCGTACCCTCTGGTTCGTTTCTGAACCGTTTTTTTTCAATTCAACAACGTGGTAGCACAGTTCGCCAAGAAGTGATTGCAGGGTTAACCACCTTCCTCGCTATGGTGTACTCAGTGATTGTGGTACCCAATATGTTAGGCAAAGCCGGATTCGACCCTGGTGCCGTGTTCGTCGCTACCTGTTTAATTGCCTCCTTTGGCTCGCTGCTGATGGGACTCTGGGCGAATCTGCCCATGGCCATTGGTTGTGCGATTTCACTCACCGCCTTTACCGCCTTCGGCTTGGTGTTAGGTCAGGGCATGAGTATCCCTGTCACCTTAGGCGCCATCTTTTGGATGGGCGTGATTTTTACCATCGTGAGCGTTACGGGTGTGCGTCAATGGGTGCTGGCTAACCTACCCAAGGGGATTGCCCATGGTACAGGCATAGGTATTGGCTTGTTTTTACTCTTAATTGCCACTAACAGTGTGCAGTTGATTGTGGCCAATGACGCGGGTCTGCCCGTGAAGTTAGGCGACATTAACAGCCTGCCCGTTATCGCGACCGTGCTGGGTTTAGCGGCGACGATTGGTTTAGAGCGTCGCGGCGTACCCGGCGGGATTTTACTGGTGATTATCGGCCTATCCCTGTTCGGGTTAGTGTTTGATCCAAGCGTGAAATTCCAAGGTTTATTCGCCGTGCCTGATTTTACCTCTGAGCACTCGCTGATTGGCCAAATGGATATTATGGGCGCCTTGAATCCGGTGGTATTACCGATTGTACTCGCACTGGTGATGACGGCGATTTTTGATGCCACCGGCACCATCCGTGCGGTAGCGGGTCAAGCTAATCTGCTGGATAAAGACGATAATATCGTTGGCGGTGGCAAGGCATTAACTTCGGATTCTGTCAGCAGCATGTTTGCGGGTATCGTTGGCGGCGCACCTGCGGCCGTGTATATCGAATCGGCAGCGGGTACGGCGGCGGGCGGTAAGACGGGTTTAACCGCGACCATAGTGGGCGGATTATTCCTGCTAATGGTATTCCTTGCTCCGCTCAGCTATTTGGTGCCGGCTTATGCCACTGCGCCTGCGCTGATGTATGTGGGGCTATTGATGCTCAGCAATGTGACTAAGCTGGACTTTAATGACAAGGTCGATGCGATGGCGGGCTTAACCTGCGCTGTGTTCATCATCCTCAGCTGTAACATTGTGACCGGTATTATGCTCGGGTTTGTGACTTTAGTGGTTGGCCGTATTTTTAGCGGTGAAATTCGTCAACTTAAGTTAGGCGTACTCGCCATTACGCTGGGCCTTGTTGCCTTCTATATGGGCGGCTGGGCAATCTAGTTTATAAAGTCGAAAGCGAGTGCCGTTAGCACTCGCTTTCATTCACCTCATTGTGTTCACAATAGGCACGTAGTAAATCCTTCCAGGTCACTATCCCCACCAGATCGCCGTTTTCCAGTACGGGTAAACAACCAATATTGTGTTCCAGCAAGGTACGGCTGGCGACATCGAGCGACACATGTGGCGCTACGGTCACCGGATTGCGGGTCATTACTTGATGGACGCGTTTTTGTAGGGTTTCGAGATCTTTCGAGGTTTCGGCGCTGCTGCCCAGATTCGGACTGATAGCACGCAACAAGTCGCGCTCCGACAACACGCCTTCGAGTTTATATTCATCCACCACCAGCAGATGGTGGAAGTTTGCCTGCTCGAAAATCTCCTTCGCCACGGTTAAACGATCGTCCATTTCGACTGTGACGACTCGGGTACGCATAATATCGGCGATAATGATCGGCATGATAAACCCTTACAAGGATATGTATCCTTAATGCACTGTATTACAGATACTTATAACAGACCGATGTTTATTTAGCCAATACCTTAAACAGGATTATGCTTAATCCTGCTCGTCTGATCCATCTTCAGCCATCAAAGGATTGCGTAAGTCTTCAGGTAAATGAGCACCGATATAACGTTGATACTTTTTCCTCTTGAGTTTATGGGTATCGACCAGAACCAAACCATCGACACAGTCGCCAAAATCGGCATCGATACCAAAGGCGAGAAACTTCACCCCATCCTGCTTACACAGCTCGCCATACTGCTTGTACAGGGTTGGCACCGCGGCGCCCATACTCGCCAGCATTTGTTTTAGCTGCTTAAAGTGGCTTTGGTAATCCTCGCCCGAATAGATTTCATCCAACTGCAATTTGCGCTGCTTGGATAGTCCAAAGGGCGACATGGATACCGCGAGCTGCTCTGCTGGCGCAAACTCCTTGGAGTAGAAATGCACTAGCATCTCCCGCGCGCTCCCAGGCAGTTGATTGCTGATGGACACTGGGCCAAACAGGTAGCGGTATTCAGGGTGTTTAGCGAGGAAGGCGCCAATGCCAAACCAGAGGTAGTCGAGACTGCGTTTGCCCCAATATTTGGGCTGCACAAAACTGCGGCCAAGTTCTAAGCCTTGTTTAACAAAGGGCATAAAACCATCGGCATATTGGAACAGGGATTGGCTGTAGAGGGCGTTGTCGCCGTAGCGATTTAGCACTTGCTCGCCGCTGGCGAAACGATAGGCGCCGACAATTTCAAACTGTTCTTTATCCCACAGCACCAGATGTTGGTAGTAGGAATCGTATTTATCGATATCGCGGCGCTTGCCCGTGCCTTCGCCGACGGCGCGAAAGGCAATTTCCCGCAGGCGGCCAATTTCGCGCATGATGGGGTTGCTGTCCTGATGCTGATACAAATAAATCAGCTTGTTATCTTGGGTTTCACCGAGGAGTTCACATTGTTGCAGCGCGGCCTGCAACTCTCGGCGCGACTCCGGGTGGGCGATGGCGCTTTGGGTGATAAACAGCGGGTCTTTATCTTTACCGATGCGATACAGATGATTTTTAAGCAGTTTTATCTTGGTTTTTAGCGGAAAATCCATCGAGCGCACAGCTTCATTCGGAATAAGCTCGCCGATACGAATGGGCATATTACGTTTGGCCTGTTTAAACATCTCCTTGACCAGTAGCAGTGTGGCTAAGGGTTTGTAAATCATCGAGGCGCCGTAGAAGGTGGCAGAATTTTTGGCATCCAAAAAGATTGGCAGCAGCGGCGCATTACAGGAAATCGCCATCTTTAAAAAGCCCGAGTACCACTGGGTATCGCGCACGCCGCTCGGACGCAGTCGAGAGACTTCCCCCGACGGGAAAATCAGTACCGCGCCTTCATTGCGCAGATGCTGATGGATTTTTTCGAGGTGCTGTTTCGGTGTGCCGCCCGTCATATTACGCACTGGCAGCAGGATCGAATGCAAAGGCTCGAGCGCCATCAGGAGCTCGTTCGCTACAACCTTGATATCGGGGCGAATTTCGCTGATGAGTTTAATCAGGGCGAGGGCATCGAGGGAGCCAATCGGATGATTGGCGAAGATCACCACGCGGCCCTCGCAGGGAATATTTTCGACCTCGTTGGCGGGCACTGTAAAGCTAAAATCGAAGCTGGCGAGCACTTGCTCGACAAAATCGACCCCTTGCAGATAGGCAAACTGATTGGCTATCTCGTTACATTGTTTTTCATTCAACAGGTAACGCAGCATGGCCTTAGTCGGCTTGGCTAACCAGGGTTTGTCCTTGAGGGCGGGCAGGTTTTGCTCCACCACATTATCGACGGTAAAGATCATCGTACTGGCTTTTAAGGTAGGCATTAGCATGGCTGCTGATCCGCTGGCCGTGCTCTGAGTTAAAGCGTTGGCGCTTAATGTGTTAGGACTTAATGATTCAGTGTTTGGGGTATGAGGAGTTAATTGATTCATGATTAGGCGACATCCCTTGGTTGGATTTCTGTTTGTTTGGGGCTGTTTGTGGCCGTTGGGGGAATAGGTTTTGAGGCTTGAGTAGGCATTCGAATGGGCGCTTTGGGCGGCGTTTTCGCCAGCACAATACTGCTCAGAATATCGAGGTTTAAGTGTTGCTCATTCCAGCGGCAGAGCTGTAATTCCCCGTTTAAGGTTTCGGTGATCAGGCTACAGTTTTCTACCCAGTCACCATCATTGGCATAGACTATCTGGCGTTTATCCGGCGTACTGTATTGGTTATCTCGAGCGTGAATCGATAGCTCTGGCTGGTGGATATGGCCGCAGATCACGCCGTCCACATCATAGTGCTGCGCATAATTCACTACGGCCTGGCGAAAACGGGCGATAGCCGTCTGCGCCTTGCCAACGCGGGATTTGATATAGCTGGCGAGTGACCAATACGGGTAGCCTAAACGCTCTCGCAGGCGATGGAGATTGCGGTTGAGGAATAGCAACAAGTCGTAGAGATGATCGCCCAAGATGGCGTAGAAGCGGCCAACGCAAACATCGGCATCGAACTGATCGCCATGCAGCATTAATAGTTTGTGGCCGCCAATTCCCTGATGAATATGTTGGCGAGCAATCTTGATGTTTAGTAGCGTAAGCTCTGCATAGGGCTTGATTAGCTCATCATGGTTACCCGGCAGATACATCACCTGAGTGCCGTTTTGTGCCAGTTCAATCAGCTTTTGCAATACCTTATTGTGGCTCTCGGGCCAGTGCAGGCGGCGTTTGAGCGCCCATAAATCCACAATATCGCCGACCAGATACAAGTGCTGACAACGCACTGTATTTAATAGGCTTAACAGATAGTCGGCTTTGCAATCCTTACAACCGAGATGGATATCCGATAGCCAAAGGGCGTTGACTGTGATGGTTTGGTTATTTGCGGCGTTGCTGGCGTTGGCAATATGTGGGGTTGAGAAGGAAGTGTCGTAAACACTGGATGGAGCATTGTCGGAAGAGTTGGAAGGAGTGTTACGGGAAGAGTTGCGGGGAGTCTTAAGTGCGTCGATAAGCGTGCGATCAAGTCCCCTGTAATTAGCTCCAGTCATCTCATATTCACCCTATGCGGCTGTTGACTGCCTTAGAGATTAGTGACGGGCTTTGACTGAATGATGAAGCTTAAGTGACATGCAGATGACAACAGGGTGGATTAACCAGATGTTAACCAGTCAAGATTCTATAGTGATGTGATGGAAACCTCCTGAACTATTTGTTAGCTTCAAGCTTAGCATAATACAGCAAGCTGAGGCGTCCATCACATCACTATCTTGGTAGGCGTATTGGCTGGTTTTTGAAAGTTCGGATGGGCATATCTTCTTCACTAAAACCTAATCTCAGACGCAAAATAGCACTTTGAGCTTGGCTACTTTATCATTAGCGCTTTATTGCCCTTATTACAGCCTTAGTTGCGACTCAGCTTGAGTGTATTCCTGTTTACGCATCCTGCACCTGTGTCGACTCTCTTGAAAGGATATCTGCATGACTTCCCATACCACGCCTTCTACTACTGAGCTTTCAGCAACAGAGCTATCAACCAAAGAACCTTCTTCAAAAGTGCCATCACCAAACGAGCTTCCCGCAACAGCACTTTCTGCAACCGATGTTGCGCCGCTACTGAAGATTATGGCGAAGCTGCGCGATCCGCAAACGGGTTGTCCTTGGGATAAGGCGCAGACCTTTCAAACCATAGTGCCTTTTACCCTCGAAGAGGCCTATGAAGTGGCCGACACGATTGAACGTTTAGCCCTAGACGAATTACCCGATGAACTCGGCGATTTATTATTCCAAGTGGTATTTTATTGCCAGCTAGGTAAAGAGCAGGGCAGGTTCGATTTCAGCACTGTCGTCAATAAAATCACCGACAAACTCACCCGCCGTCATCCCCATGTATTTGGTGAAGCCGCGTTTGAGGCCGATGCCAGTAGTCAGCAGATGAAGGCCAATTGGGAAGCAATCAAAGCCAGCGAGCGTGAACAAAAGGCATTAGCGGCTGGGGTGACTTCACCAAGCGAGGTTTCTGTGCTGGATGATATTCCGCGCGCACAGCCAGCGTTATCCCGTTCTATCAAAATTCAGCAGCGGGTCGCGCGCGTTGGGTTCGATTGGCCTGAGCTTGAGCCAGTTGTGGCAAAAATCCATGAGGAAATTGAGGAAGTGCTGGCGGAGGTGAACCAGCCAACGCTCGACCAAGCCAAAGTGCAGGCCGAAATGGGTGACTTATTTTTTGCGGTGGTGAATTTGGCGCGCCATTTAAAGGTGGACCCAGAACAAGCGCTGCGCCAAGCCAATGTTAAATTTGAGCGCCGTTTTAAAGGTGTAGAGGCATTTGCAAGACAAAATAATAAAGTATTAGAAGAACATAGCTTAGAAGAGTTAGATGCCTACTGGGATAAGGTTAAACAGGGCGAGCCAAGATAAAGGGCAAATTATCCGGATTGGTGTTTGTCGAATGGCAACACCTTTGGTATACTACTGCCCCGTCCTAGTGCTTCCTTACAAGCACGTATTTTCAAACTCATTTTCTCAGGTTCAGCATGACTACAAGGTATATCTTCGTTACTGGTGGTGTGGTTTCATCACTAGGTAAAGGCATTGCAGCCGCTTCATTAGCCGCAATTTTAGAGGCCCGTGGTCTCAATGTAACCATCATGAAACTGGACCCATACATTAACGTTGATCCAGGTACCATGAGCCCAACGCAACATGGTGAAGTGTTTGTGACTGAGGACGGCGCAGAAACAGACCTCGACCTAGGCCACTATGAGCGTTTCATCCGTACTAAGATGAACCGTCGCAATAACTTCACCACAGGCCGTATTTACGAAGAAGTATTACGTAAAGAGCGTCGCGGTGACTATTTAGGCGCGACAATTCAGGTGATCCCGCATATCACTAACGCGATCAAAGAAAAAGTATTAGCTGGTGGCGAAGGTCACGATGTGGCTATCGTTGAAATCGGCGGTACTGTGGGTGATATCGAATCACTGCCATTCCTTGAGTCTATTCGCCAATTAGGCGTTGAACTGGGCCGTGATCGTACCCTGTTTATGCATTTAACCTTAGTGCCATTCCTTGGTGCTGCGGGCGAAGTGAAAACGAAACCGACTCAACATTCAGTGAAAGAGTTGCGTTCTATCGGTATTGCACCAGATGTGCTGATCTGCCGTGGCGACCGTGCGATTCCTGCCAACGAGCGTGCGAAGATTTCGTTATTCTGTAACGTTGAAGAACGTGCGGTTATTTCATTAAAAGACGTCGACAGCATCTACAAGATCCCTGCGCTGCTGCGCTCACAGGGCTTAGATGACTTAGTGGTTAAGCGTTTTGGCTTAGAATGCCGTGAAGCTGACTTGTCTGAGTGGGAAAACGTCATTTACCAAGAAGCCAATCCAAACGGCGAAGTCGTGATTGGTATGGTGGGTAAATACATCGAACTGCCAGACGCCTATAAATCAGTCAACGAAGCGTTAAAACACGCAGGCCTGAAAAACCGCGTATCTGTGACTATCAAGTATATCGACTCACAAACCGTTGAAGCCAAAGGCGATGAAGTTTTACAAGGTTTAGACGGTATCTTAGTCCCAGGGGGCTTCGGTGAGCGCGGTGTGGAAGGTAAGATTCTGGCGGCTAAATTTGCCCGTGAAAACAACCTGCCATACTTCGGTATCTGTTTAGGTATGCAAGTGGCACTGATTGAATTTGCCCGTAACGTTGCAGGCATGGCCGATGCTCACTCAACCGAATTCAATAAAGCAACGCCATTCCCAGTGGTTGGCTTAATCACTGAATGGGTTGACGAAGAAGGTAATGTTGAACAGCGCCATGAAGCCTCTGACTTAGGTGGCACTATGCGTTTAGGTGCGCAGTTATGTCATCTGCTGGAAGGCTCAAAAGCGGCGCAAGCGTACAAAGGTAACACTTGTGTTGAGCGTCACCGTCACCGTTACGAAGTGAACAACAAGTACAGAGAACGTTTAGAACAAGCGGGTCTGGTATTTAGTGGTTTATCTTCTGACCGTAAACTGGTTGAGATGATTGAGCTCAAAGATCATCCTTGGTTTGTAGCGGGTCAATTCCACCCTGAATTTACTTCGACCCCACGCGATGGTCATCCATTGTTCGAAGGTTTCGTTGCTGCCGCGAGTGCACATCAAAAACGTGATCTGAAGAAATAAATTTTAAGGCCGGACCCGCGACAGTGGGCCCGGCCTTTTGTTACACTCAGGCCGCGTAAACATGAGTCAAAACTCATACCCATGTGTATAAACGACATGCGTATAGACGGAAATAGTAAACGGAATTTAAAGATTTTGGTCGTACTCTACATCTGTTAATTCCCATTGGTATTGGTTTTTTCTTTTCTCTTTTAAACTTAAATCGAGGGTAATATGGCTAAGATTATTAACGTGATTGGTCGCGAGATTATGGATTCTCGTGGTAACCCAACAGTTGAAGCCGAAGTGCATTTAGAAGGTGGTTTTATCGGTATGGCGGCTGCGCCATCTGGTGCTTCTACCGGTAGCCGCGAAGCGCTGGAACTGCGTGATGGCGACAAGAGCCGTTATTTAGGTAAAGGTGTATTAACTGCTGTGGCTAACGTAAACGGTCCTATCCGTGCTGCGTTAATCGGTAAAGATGCGACTGCCCAAGCCGAACTTGATCAAATCATGATCGACTTAGACGGTACTGAAAACAAAGACAAGTTAGGCGCTAACGCGATTCTCGCTGTGTCTTTAGCGGCGGCTAAAGCGGCTGCGGCATTTAAAGGCATGCCTTTATACGCTCACATTGCGGAATTAAACGGCACACCTGGCCAATACGCTATGCCAGTACCGATGATGAACATCCTCAACGGTGGTGAGCACGCGGATAACAACGTTGATATCCAAGAATTCATGGTGCAACCTGTTGGCGCGAAAAACTTCCGCGAAGCTTTACGTATGGGCGCTGAGATTTTCCACACCCTGAAGAAAGTACTGCACGGTAAAGGCCTGAGCACTTCTGTAGGTGACGAAGGTGGTTTCGCACCTAACCTGTCTTCTAACGCCGATGCATTAGCGGTAATCAAAGAAGCGGTTGAATTAGCGGGTTACAAGCTGGGTACTGACGTGACTCTGGCATTAGACTGTGCGGCTTCTGAGTTCTACAAAGACGGTAAATATAACCTGTCTGGCGAAGGCAAAGTATTCGATTCAAACGGTTTCTCTGACTTCCTGAAGTCACTGACTGAACAATATCCAATTGTCTCTATCGAAGACGGTCTGGACGAGTCAGATTGGGATGGTTGGGCATACCAAACTAAGATCATGGGCGACAAGATCCAATTAGTGGGCGACGATTTATTCGTAACCAACACTAAGATTTTAACCCGTGGTATCGAGAACGGCATTGCAAACTCAATCCTGATCAAGTTCAACCAAATCGGTTCATTAACTGAAACCTTAGCGGCTATCCGTATGGCAAAAGCGGCGGGTTACACTGCGGTGATTTCACACCGTAGCGGTGAAACTGAAGACGCTACTATCGCTGATTTAGCGGTAGGTACTGCGGCTGGCCAAATCAAGACCGGTTCACTGTGCCGTTCTGACCGTGTGGCTAAATACAACCAATTGCTACGTATCGAAGAGCAATTAGGTGAAAAAGCACCGTATCGCGGTTTGAAGGAAATCAAAGGTCAGGCGTAATTTAGCCGACCGATGTAAAAAGGCCACCACTTGGTGGCCTTTTTTGTTGTACTATCTGCAGTATCTTTTTTTAATCCAAGACATTGACGCTAATTCCTCCATGAAATTTTTTGTCATTGCACTCATAGTGCTACTCGGTTTACTGCAATATCGGCTGTGGTCGGGCGATAACAGTCTGCCCGAATACTTTGTTCTGCAAAAACAGATTGCGGCTCAGCAAGATGGTAATGCAAAACTCAATGAGCGTAACCAAGTGCTTAAAGAAGAAATTATCGATCTTAAGAGTGGTACCGAAGCGATTGAAGAGCGGGCGCGTAACGAGCTTGGCATGGTGAAAGAGGGCGAAACCTTCTATCGCGTGGTGGGCGGTGACCGTGCAGTATCGAGTCCCTCGCAGTAACGGAGCACAAATGGATATCGTCTTAGAAGCCGCGCCACAGACTGAAACAGAAGTCGCTATTCAGCTGGATCCTTTCTCACCTAATGTGGTTGCGATTGTGCCAGCCGCAGGGATTGGCAGCCGCATGGGCGCGGGTAAACCCAAGCAATATTTAACTTTGTTGGGACAAAGCATTCTGGCTCATACCTTAGACAAGTTATTGTCCCATCCGCAAATTAACCAAGTGATTGTCGCGCTGCATCCTGAGGATACCGAGTTTGCCGCGTTGCCCCAGGCCAAGCATCCCAAGCTGGTGACTGTTATTGGCGGCTCTGAGCGCGCCGACTCAGTGCTGGCGGCACTCGATAAGGCGCCCGACAATGGTTGGGCTTTAGTACACGATGCGGCTAGACCCTGCTTAACGGCGCAAGACATAGATAAATTGCTGGCTTCGCGGGTGCACTTTCCCCAAGGTGCCATTTTGGCGATGCCAGTCCGCGATACCATGAAGCGCGCCAATAGCTTAGGTGAAATCAGCTCGACCGTTTGCCGCGATAATCTCTGGCATGCCTTGACGCCGCAGTTATTCCCAACCTCCTTGTTGCGATTGCATTTAAAAGCCGCGCTTGCCGCAGGGGCCGTTGTGACCGATGAAGCCTCGGCGATGGAATGGGCGGGGATTTCCCCTGGATTAGTCGCTGGGCGGGCGGATAACATTAAAGTAACCCATCCCGATGATTTGGAGTTAGCAGAACTTTTTTTACTGCGTGCTAAGGCTTGAAGGCAAGCTGAGTGAATTGCGCAATTTATTAAATACGTTAGGAAATAAGTCATGAAAATCCGTATCGGCCATGGTTTTGATGTTCATAAATTTGGTGAACCGCGCCCGTTAATTTTATGCGGGGTCGAAGTACCCTACGAAACTGGACTGGTAGCTCATTCCGATGGTGATGTAGTGCTGCATGCCATCTCCGATGCCATTTTAGGGGCGATGGCCCTTGGGGATATAGGTAAACATTTCCCCGATACCGATGCCGCCTATAAGGGCGCCGATAGTCGCGTCTTGCTGCGCCATTGTTATGCCTTAGCGCGGGCGAAGGGATTTGAGCTGGGTAATCTGGATGTCACTATTATTGCCCAGGCGCCTAAGATGGCGCCGCATATCGAGGATATGCGCCACGTGCTGGCAGCCGATCTTAATGCTGATATTGCAGATATCAACGTCAAGGCCACTACCACAGAAAAACTCGGATTTACCGGCCGTAAAGAAGGCATCGCGGTCGAAGCCGTCGTATTACTCAGCCGCCAATAGCCTGCAACTTTAAGAGATAAGAAAGACCCATGAGCGAACTACATTACCTGTACGGCAAACCGACGGGCACCGCAGATTTAAGAACCGTTAACAGCGACTTTATCGTCAAAGAGATTTTGCCTTTTAGCCCGTCGGGCGAGGGCGAACATCATTTAGTCCACATTCGTAAGGATGGATTGAACACGGTACAAGTGGCTGAAATGCTGGCGAAGTTCGCTAAGGTTCATCCCAAAGAAGTGACCTATGCAGGACAAAAAGATAAAAATGCCATCACAGAACAGTGGTTTGGCATTCGTATCCCAGGTAAAGAAACCCCTGCGTGGAGCGAGCTAAACAGCGAGCGTTTAACCATATTATCCAGTAGTCGCCACAGCAAAAAATTACGTATTGGCGCGCTCTTGGGCAACCGTTTTATCCTTACCCTGCGCAATGTCACAAACGTGGAAGACATTATCAGCCGCATCGAGAAAGTCAGCCAAATAGGTGTGCCCAATTATTTTGGTGAGCAGCGTTTTGGGCATGATGGTAAAAACCTGGTGCTTGGTCGGCAAATGCTAGCGGGCAAAAAGGTGAAAGACCGTAATAAACGCAGCATGTATCTGTCTGCGGTGCGCTCCAATCTATTCAATACCGTTGTCTCCTATCGTTTAGCGAATTATGGCACTAAACCCTTAGCGGGGGATTGTGTGATGCTGGCGGGCAGCAAAAGCTTTTTCGTTACGCCTGAATGGGATTTAGTGGTATTAAAACGCTTGATTGAGAAAGATATTCAGCTTTCTGCCCCACTTTGGGGTCGCGGAAAAATGCTGCCGCAGGGCGAAGCCGCTGAGGTTGAAACCCAAGCCATGGCTGAGCTGAGCGACGATTGCTACGGCCTTGAGCACGCAGGTCTTGAGCAGGAACGCCGCCCATTGCTACTGGAACCTCAAGGACTTAAATACGAGCAAACCGCGGATGGATTGGTACTCGAGTTTATTTTACCTGCGGGTAGCTTTGCGACATCGCTGTTAAGAGAGCTGGTTGATTATCAAGATGTCAAAGAGCTGCAATGGCAAGCAACAGTTACGCCGGATGCGAATGCTCCTGAGGCAAATACTGCAACTGAAAGCGATGTTGCAGAGGTCAATCTAATCGATAATGGCGAGTCCACTTTATGATCCGCATCCTTGTCAGCAATGATGATGGGGTGAATGCGCCGGGAATAAAAGCCTTAACGGAGGCGCTTGCCGAAATCGCCACTGTGATGACGGTCGCACCTGATCGTAATTGTTCCGGTGCAAGTAACTCTTTAACCTTGACTAATCCATTAAGAATTAATAGGTTAGATAATGGTTATATTTCGGTGTACGGTACACCAACAGATTGCGTCCACTTAGCCATACGGGAGCTCTGTGATGGTGAGCCGGATATGGTGGTATCGGGCATCAATGCTGGCGCGAATATGGGGGATGATACTTTATATTCGGGTACGGTCGCGGCGGCAATGGAAGGGCGTTTTTTAGGCTTCCCCGCGGTAGCGATTTCGCTTAATGGCAAAGCCTTTAAGCATTATCACACTGCCGCCGTTTACGCGCGGCGAATCGTGCAGGGGCTATTAGCGCACCCGATTGCCAGTGATCAGATCCTCAATATCAATGTGCCGGATTTACCGTTGGATGAGATTAAAGGCATAAGAGTGACGCGCCTTGGAGCGCGGCATAAAGCTGAAGGCATTGTGCGTACGCAAGATCCCGCAGGACGAGAAATTTTTTGGCTCGGCCCACCGGGTGTTGAACAAGATGCGAGTGAAGGTACCGATTTCCATGCCATTGCTCATGGTTATGTGTCGATCACTCCGTTAACCGTAGACTTGACCGCGTATAAACAATTATCGATATTGCAAAATTGGGTAGATAAAATATGACTCGAGTTGCCTTAACATCGGCGGTGAATTTAGCGAAAAAGCTTCAGGATGCGGGGATCCGCAATCCAGCCGTGCTTAAGGCAATATCCTATACACCACGCGAATTGTTTCTTGATAATGCGTTAGCCCATAAAGCCTATGAGAATACAGCCTTACCTATTGGTCAAGGGCAAACCATTTCTCAGCCTTATATCGTCGCGCGAATGACTGAGTTACTGCTGCAGCATCAGCCACATAAGGTGCTTGAAGTTGGAACGGGCTCAGGTTATCAAGCGGCGATTCTCGCCCAATTAGTACCAGAGCTTTGCACTGTGGAACGTATAAAGACGTTACAGATCCAAGCAAGGCAAAGATTAAAGCGGCTCGATCTGCATAATGTTTCCTTTAAGTATGGCGATGGCTGGCAGGGCTGGCAGAATCGTAGTCCCTATAATGGCATTATGGTCACCGCAGCTGCCGCAAAGGTTCCTGAAGCGTTATTATCCCAGTTAGCCGAAGGCGGTGTATTAATTATCCCTGTGGGTGAAGAAACGCAGCAATTGATGCGGATTACGCGTCACTTGGATAGTTTTAGTTCTGAAGTGATAGAGACAGTCAAATTTGTTCCTTTAGTAAATGGTGAGCTTGCATAGCGCGTTTATCGATTTATAAATTACTAAAACAGTAAGATAGCCCCAAAAAGGAGTTTTTATTGTTGAATGCGGGTTTACTTTTAAACCTCAGTTTACTGTTGTTGCTTGCGGGCTGTAGCTTTCAGGCGAGTCGCCCCGCACCTGTCGAAAGTCTTTCCCACAATTATTCAAAGCACAACAAAGGCAATATTAAATCCAATTCATATAAAGTTAAGAAAGGCGACACTCTTTACTCTATTTCTTGGGCTGCAGGCAAAGATTACGCCGAAATTGCTAAAATTAATCAATTAGATAAATCGTATACCATCTATCCTGGTCAGGTTTTGTATTTAACATATGACCATAATCAAAATAGTAAACCTTCTACGACTTTAGGTGGAATTAATTCGGTAAATAAAGGTGGATATCAGCATAATAAAAATAAAAAACAATCAGTTAGTGATGATTTTTCTCAGAATTCTGTATCTAGTGAAACACAGAAAAAAACACTTGATCAGAAAGCAAAGCCTGCGTATTCTGCAACAAGTTCCCAACAAAATATTAACCCTTCAATTATTGCTCCGACATCGACACTACCCGATAGTGTAAGCCAGTGGCAATGGCCTGTAAGAGGTAAATTGATAGGAACATACTCTGCCAATGAGCAGGGAAATAAAGGTATTAAGATCGCAGGAAAACGTGGAGATATCATCAAAGCTGCAGCAGATGGGCGGGTGGTATACGCAGGTAGTGCGCTTAGGGGTTATGGTAATTTAGTCATTATTAAGCATAGTGACGATTACCTTAGTGCTTATGCTCATGCGGATCAGATCTTAGTCGACGAAAAGCAACATGTCCTCGCTGGACAGACGATTGCTAAAATGGGTAGTACAGGTACTAATCAAGTAATGTTACGTTTTGAAATTCGTTACCATGGTCAGTCTGTTAACCCACTCAACTACTTACCTAAGCAATGATTGTTTAGGGCCTTGTTTTGGCATGGAGGATAATAAATTGCAGTAATACAAGCAGTTAAATTAGGTTTGGGAGATTCGATCATGAGCCGCATAAATAGCACTGCCGTAGAAGAACTAGTAGATTTTTCCGTTGATGCCGCAGAGTTTGATCTCGATAAAGAGGATATCGCCGCTGATTTAGTTCAAGAATTAGGACTCGAACAACAGGTTCAAGATGACCTGCAAAAAAATCTTGATGCCACACAACTCTATTTAGGTGAAATAGGGTTTTCCCCACTGCTTAGTGCAGAAGAAGAAGTTTACTTTTCCCGTAAAGCCTTAAAAGGCTGCGAAAAATCCCGTAACCGCATGATCGAAAGCAACCTGCGACTCGTGGTTAAAATTGCCCGTCGTTACAATAATCGTGGTCTTGCGCTGCTGGATTTAATCGAAGAGGGTAATCTTGGTTTGATACGTGCTGTCGAGAAATTCGACCCAGAAAGAGGTTTCCGTTTCTCAACCTATGCGACTTGGTGGATCAGACAAACCATCGAACGTGCAATCATGAACCAAACTCGCACAATTCGCTTGCCTATCCATGTAGTAAAAGAGCTTAACGTATATTTACGTACGGCTCGGGAATTAGCGCAAAAACTTGACCATGAACCTACGGCAGAGGAAATTGCCGAAAAATTGCAAGTCTCCAGTGTTGACGTCAGCCGTATGCTGAAGCTCAACGAGAA
Organism: Shewanella xiamenensis; assembly: GCF_014647135.1. Lineage (GTDB taxonomy): Bacteria > Pseudomonadota > Gammaproteobacteria > Enterobacterales > Shewanellaceae > Shewanella > Shewanella xiamenensis. Next base: position 176,132 of record NZ_BMOP01000004.1, on the reverse strand, counting down.
GATCACTTCTGTCGATATTCCCTTAGGTGGCGATAACGACAAGGCGTTACTCGATGTGCTTGCTGATGACGATAACGTAGGTCCAGACTTTAAAGTACAAGACGAAGACATCTCTAACTCAGTTGTGAAGTGGTTAAATGAACTTAATACCAAGCAAAGAGAAGTGTTAGCGCGACGCTTTGGGTTATTGGGTTACGAGCCATCAACTCTTGAAGATGTTGGCGCTGAAATTGGTCTCACCCGTGAACGTGTGCGCCAAATCCAAGTGGAAGCCTTAAAACGCATGCGCGATTTGCTGGGGGCGCAAGGGCTATCTGTAGAGGCTTTATTTAGAAACTAATGCTTAAGGTTGTTTAATCAACCCATAAAAAACGCCCATTTTGTGGGCGTTTTTATTATTAAGTTACGATGAACAAAGCTATTTAACTCAAGCGTTTAAGCTCATAGAGTAAATCCAGTGCCTGTTTTGGGGTCAGGTTATCTGGATTGATGGCTTTTAACTTGCTTATGGCCGGATTCTCCACTGGCTCCGGCAGGGCTAACAAGGTTTGAATCGGTGCCTTTGTGCCCTCCACTTGATGGTCGCGACTCTCAAGCTGATGTAGTTTATGTTTTGCCGCCTTAATCACCCGAGCTGGTACACCAGCAAGGGCCGCAACTTGTAAACCGTAACTCTTACTGGCCGCACCTTCTTGCACCGCGTGCATAAAGGCGATGGTGTCTTCGTGCTCAATCGCATCGAGGTGCACGTTATAGACCCCAGCCATGAGTTCCGGTAACTGTGTTAACTCGAAATAATGGGTCGCAAACAGCGTCATCGCGCCGACTTGCTGTGCTAAATACTCAGCCGCAGACCAGGCTAATGACAGGCCATCGTAGGTTGATGTGCCGCGACCAATTTCATCCATCAAGACTAAACTCTGCGCAGTGGCATTATGGAGAATATTGGCCGTTTCAGTCATTTCCACCATAAAGGTTGAACGGCCTGAGGCGAGATCGTCTGAGGCACCAATACGGGTAAAAATTCGATCGATAGGACCAATAATGGCGCGATCTGCGGGTACAAAGCTGCCAATGTGTGCCATTAGGGTGATCAGTGCAACTTGACGCATATAGGTCGATTTACCGCCCATGTTTGGACCTGTAACAATCAACATCCGGCGTTGATTGTGCAGAGTGACAGGGTTTGCAATGAAAGGTGTTTGACTCACACGCTCAACCACAGGGTGACGACCCGCCTCAATTTTTACTCCGATTTCGCTGCTCAGTTCTGGGCAGGTATAGCCTAAGGTTTCGGCTCGTTCGGCAAAGTTACTGAGCACATCGAGTTCGGCGGCTGCTCTGGCAAAGGCTTGTAGCTCATGCAATTTGGGGAGGATTAAATCAAACAATTCGTCCCACAGTTGTTTTTCAAGAGCGAGCGCCTTACCTTGGCTCGACAGCACTTTTTCTTCATATTCCTTAAGCTCGGGCGTGATATAACGCTCCATATTCTTAAGGGTTTGACGGCGTTGGTAATTTAATGGCACTTGCTGTGATTGCAGACGGCTGACTTCAATATAGTAACCATGGACTCGGTTGTAGCCTACCTTCAGCGTGGCAATGCCGGTGCGTTCTTTTTCCCGCGCTTCGAGTTGTACTAGATAATCGCTGGCACCTTCACTTAAGCCACGCCATTCGTCTAATTCGGCATTGTAGCCTTCACGGATTACGCCGCCATCACGGATAAGCATGGGCGGGTTATCGACAATAGCGCGCTCAAGCAGTTGTTGCTCTTCGGGAAACTCGCCTAAGAGTTGACCTAGTTTCACCGTATGGGGGGCACTTAACTGTGCTAATGATTGCTGTAATTGAGGCAATAGGTTTAATGCTTGGCGTAGGCGGGCAAAATCCCGTGGACGAGCGGTACGAAGCGCCAGTCTTGCCATGATACGTTCGATATCACCTAGGGCTTTAAGCTGCTCATGCAATGACTCATGGGCCGCGGTCGCGAGCAACTCATTGACCGCAGTTTGGCGAGCAAAAATCTGTGCATGGTCCCTCAACGGCTGATGGATCCAGCGTTGTAACATACGGCTGCCCATGGCTGTGGCAGTATTGTCGAGCACGGCTGCTAGGGTGTTATCCCGACCACCACTCAAATTTTGTGTCAGCTCGAGGTTGCGGCGCGTTGCCGCATCCAAGACAATCGTATCGGTTTGATTAAAACGGGTAATAGCATTGATATGGGGCAGGGCGGTGCGCTGGGTGTCTTTTACGTACTGCATCAAGCAGCCTGCCGCTTGCAGCGATAGGCGAGCATCGGTTATGCCGAAACCGTGTAAATCCTTAGTGCCAAACTGGGCCAACAGCAGTTTGATACTGGTATCGTAATCAAATTCCCACTCAGGGCGGCGACGTTTGCCTTTAAAATGATGCAATAACTCCAGTGCACCAAAATCTTCGCTATAAAGAATTTCGACCGGATTCGTACGTTGCAATTCGGCTTCGAGAGACTCCTTCGTTTCTAATTCGGCAATCACGAAACGGCCAGAAGACACATCAAGAGTCGCATAGCCAAAGCCCACTTTGCCTTGATAAACCGCGGCCAACAGATTGTCTTGCCGCTCCTGCAATAGCGCTTCATCGGTTAAGGTTCCTGGGGTGACAATGCGTACGACTTTACGCTCAACCGGACCTTTTGAGGTGGCAGGATCGCCAATTTGTTCACAAATCGCAACCGATTGGCCAATTTGAACCAATTTTGCGAGATAGCCTTCAACTGCATGGTAAGGGATACCCGCCATCGGGATCGGGTCGCCACCACTTTTGCCTCGGGCCGTAAGGGAAATGCCCAATAATTCAGAGGCTCGTTTGGCGTCATCATAGAAGAGTTCATAGAAGTCACCCATACGATAAAACAGCAGCATGTCGTGATGCTCTGCTTTCATGGTCAAATATTGACGCATCATCGGGGTATGTTTTTCTAAATCATCGGTATCTATAGGATTCATTAAATCGTTATCGTCCGCTATGCCGGCCCTGAAATAGGGAATAAAGTCATACAGTAATGGGAGATAAAATCAGTTGATTTGCACTATTACTGTCTAAAATCAATTGGCGCCAATCTTAGCAACAATTTACAGAAAATTGATCCTCAAAGCGTGGATATTCACTGATATCTTGATAAATCTGCAGGATGGGTGGGTAAAAGCTTGTCTAAACGGGAAAATTTTCAGGTATAAAAATAATTCATTCACAGGTATTGATACTGTATGATTGTACAGTATACTAGTCAGCAGATTACGACAAAGAGCCTCGCTTTTTGATCACCCGCTTTATTAAATTGAATATCACTTTTGACAGTACTGATGCTGTCTAGATGAGGGAACAGGAATGAAGGTCGATCCAAACAAAGAGAAAGCACTTGCTGCGGTATTGAGCCAAAAGCTGGGCGAAGACCGCTCTATGGATGTCGAGACCATTTCTACTGGCTCACTTTCCCTTGACGTTGCCCTCGGTGCGGGCGGCCTACCAATGGGCCGTATTGTTGAGATTTATGGCCCTGAATCATCAGGTAAGACAACTCTGACATTAGAAGTGATTGCAGCTGCTCAGCGCGCACGCTCTCGATCCTATCTACGCGAAAAAGTTAGGCGTAGATATTGATAACTTATTGTGTTCACAACCCGATACCGGTGAACAAGCTCTTGAGATCTGTGATGCGTTAACCCGTTCTGGCGCGGTAGATGTGATCATCGTTGACTCGGTCGCGGCATTAACACCCAAGGCAGAAATTGAGTTAGATATTCGCCGTACTGGTGCTATCAAAGAAGGCGATGAAGTGGTTGGTAACGAGACTCGTGTCAAAGTGGTTAAAAACAAAGTGGCTGCACCATTTAAGCAAGCTGAGTTTCAAATCCTTTACGGTCAAGGTATCAACCGTACTGGCGAGTTAGTCGATTTAGGGGTAGCCCATAAACTGATTGAGAAAGCTGGTGCTTGGTATAGCTACAAGGGCGATAAAATTGGTCAAGGCCGTGCCAATGCGGGTAAATATTTGACTGAAAACCCAGCCATTGCCGCTGAAATCGATAAGACATTGCGTGAGTTATTATTGAGTAACCCAAGTGCACTGGCATCATCAGCATCCGATGATGATAATATCGAGGGGAATATTGATTTAGAAACAGGCGAAGTATTCTGAGCCAGTCTGCCCGTCAAATTGCGGTCGCGCTGTTAGCGCGCCGCGATTATTCCCGCCAAGAAATCCGCACAAAACTGCTCGAAAAAGGCTTTGAGGTCGCTGATATCGATCCTGTGCTTGATGATTGTGAAGCGTCAGGATTTATCAATGATAAGCGCTATGCCGAGCTTCTCGTTCGAAGCCACATTGCCCGTGGTCATGGACCAATACGCATTCGTCAAGCTATTGCTCAAAAGGGGCTGACTAAAGATTGTATCGAAGCTGCCTTATCTGCAAATGAGCATGATTGGTTTGAGTTGGCAAAAGCGAAAGCCATCAAAAAGTATACGGTCCCTAAAGTGCTTGAAGTAAAAGGCTCACTCTCCCGCGAGCAAATTGCAAAAGAAAAAGCCAAACGAGTACGGTTTTTACTGAGCCAAGGCTTTAATTACGAACAAGTCACCTATGCCTTAGATTATGATCCTTTGGAAGATAATGATGACTAGGGCGTGTTGACGTGTCAGGGTTATTTTTGCAGCAGTTTGGCTGGCTTTTCTGCCGCGTTATCGTCCGTTTATGTAGAATAACTACACTGCACTGACTTTGCCTTGCATAAAAGCCAGCCAAATGCTGCCTGAAGTGTTCGTCTGGCAAGCCTTTGCTCTTTGTCACTAGTCATTTGAGTAGAATAACTACACATCATTCCTCGTTTCGCGAGCACGAACTTGCCAGAACTAACAAAATTTAATCTCGAAACGTCAACACGCCCTAATGTAATCATATAAACTTGCCCTGGTAAGTTTGTGCTTGTCATTCTTAACTCAGTTCATCTCCCTCGCAGAATTAGTCCTTTTTCACCACTTTCATCTTGGGTTGTTGTGATAAGCCCTGTATTAGATGAAAACTCATCGAAAATATTAGACTCCGAAGCGTGATATCGCTATTCAAGGCTGGTCGTCTTTCTTCAGTCTGCTTATAATGCTGGGCAAATAGAAATACGGCTACCTTATGGTGTAGCTGGTCATGCTTACCCAATTCAGGACGATTTCATGTATCAAACGACAGCAGCGCTTAGAAGTGCTTTCCTCGAATTTTTCCGCAGCAATGGTCACCAAGTTGTGGACAGTAGTTCTCTTGTACCAGGCAATGATCCCACGCTTTTATTCACCAACGCCGGTATGAACCAGTTCAAGGACGTGTTTCTTGGCATGGACAAACGTAGCTATACACGTGCGACCACAGCCCAACGCTGCGTCCGTGCGGGTGGTAAACACAACGATTTAGATAACGTTGGTTACACCGCGCGTCACCATACTTTCTTCGAAATGCTGGGTAATTTCAGCTTTGGTGATTACTTCAAAGAAGATGCGATTCGTTTTGGTTGGACCTTCCTGACCGAAGTATTGAAGCTACCAAAGGAGCGTCTGTGTGTAACTGTTTATCAAACAGATGATGAAGCCTTTGAAATTTGGAATAAAAAGATTGGTGTTGCTGCTGAAAACATCATTCGCATCGGCGATAATAAGGGCGCGCCATACGCTTCAGATAACTTCTGGCAAATGGGCGATACTGGTCCTTGTGGCCCTTGTACCGAAATTTTCTATGATCACGGCGACCACATTTGGGGTGGACGTCCTGGTAGCCCAGAGGAAGATGGCGACCGTTTCATCGAAATTTGGAACATCGTATTCATGCAATACAATCGCCAAGCCTCTGGTGAAATGTTGCCGCTGCCAAAACCTTCAGTCGATACTGGTATGGGTATTGAGCGTATCGCTGCGATTATGCAGGGGGTTCATTCAAACTACGAAATCGATATTTTCCGCGCCTTGATCGCCAAAGCAGCCGAAATCATCGGCGTGACTGACTTATCTAACAAGTCACTGCGCGTGATTGCCGACCATATTCGTTCATGCGCCTTCTTAGTTGCAGATGGTGTGATGCCATCGAACGAAGGTCGTGGTTATGTACTGCGCCGTATTATTCGCCGTGCCGTGCGTCATGGTAACAAGTTAGGGGCAACTGAAGCCTTCTTCTACAAGTTAGTTCCGACGCTAATCGAAGTGATGGGCGATGCCGCTAAAGGTTTAGCCGATACTCAAGTGATTGTTGAAAAAGCCCTTAAAGCTGAAGAAGAACAGTTTGCCCGTACGCTTGAGCGTGGTTTAGGCATTCTGGATAGCGCGTTAAACGAATTGCAGGGCGACACCTTAGACGGTGAAACAGTCTTCAAACTGTACGATACCTATGGCTTCCCAGTGGATTTAACCGCTGACGTATGCCGTGAGCGCAACATTATCGTCGACGAAGCGGGCTTTGAAGCGGCGATGGCTGAACAACGTAGCCGTGCTCAAGCCGCGGGTAACTTCGGCGCCGATTACAACGCAGCACTTAAGATCGATGCTGAAACCGCATTCTGTGGTTACTCAGAACTTACTGGCAATGCTAAAGTCACCGCGCTTTACCTGAACGGCGAGTCTGTTTCAGCGATCAATGCGGGTGATGATGCCGTAGTGGTGCTCGATGTAACGCCTTTTTATGCTGAATCGGGCGGCCAAGTCGGTGACAAGGGTGTATTAGTGGCTCAAGGTATTGAGTTTGCTGTTAGCGATACGCAAAAGTTTGGCCAAGCTTCAGGCCACAAAGGGACCTTAATGGCTGGTAGCTTAAGCGTTGGTCAAGTACTTGAAGCGAAAGTGGATAAAAAGCTACGTCACCGCACTCAGTTAAACCACTCTGTGACTCACTTATTACATGCTGCGCTGCGTCAAGTGTTGGGTACTCACGTTACTCAAAAAGGTTCGTTAGTTGACCCTGAGCGTTTACGTTTCGACTTCTCTCATTTCGAAGCTGTCAAACCTGCTGAGCTGAAACAGGTTGAAGAGTTAGTTAACACCCAAATTCGCCGCAACCATGAGCTGAAAGTCGCTGAAATGGCGATTGATGAAGCCAAAGAAAAAGGCGCTATGGCACTCTTCGGTGAGAAGTACGATGCTCAGGTGCGTGTTGTCACCATGGGCGATTTCTCTATCGAATTGTGTGGCGGTACCCATGTTGGCCGTACCGGTGACATTGGTCTGTTCAAAATTACCTCTGAAGGGGGTATCGCTGCGGGCGTTCGCCGTATCGAAGCGGTAACTGGCGCGGCAGCGATGGCCTATGTGGCACAGCAACAGGCACAACTTGAGGAAGCGGCAGCACTACTTAAAGGCGATACTCAATCCGTTGTGACCAAGCTTAAAGCCCAGCTGGATAAAATGAAGCAGCTTGAAAAAGACATGCAGCAACTGAAAGATAAGTTAGCTGCGGCAGCGAGTGCGGATTTAGCGGGTGATGCGGTTGTGGTTAATGGCGTTAACGTGCTGATTAAGAAGCTGGAAGGCGTTGAGGCGGGTGCACTGCGCGGCCTGCAAGATGAGTTAAAGCAAAAGCTGAAATCTGCCGTTATCCTGCTCGGTGTTGCTCAGGAAGGCAAAGTAAACCTTATCGCGGGTGTGAGCAATGACTTAGTTAGTAAAGTCAAAGCTGGTGAACTGGTTGCTATGGTTGCTGCACAAGTGGGCGGTAAAGGTGGTGGTCGCCCAGATATGGCTCAAGCGGGTGGTAGCCAACCAGAAAATCTGGATGCGGCTCTATCTCAAGTATTACCTTGGATTACTGAGCGTTTAGCTTAAGAGGTTGCTGTGCTCGAAAAACGAAAGCTTAGTGGTAGCAAGCTTTTTGTGAAGAAGTTTGGCGGCACTTCGGTGGGTTCGATTGAACGCATCGAAGTAGTTGCTGAGCAGATTGCAAAGTCCGCTCACAGTGGTGAGCTGCAAGTATTGGTCCTTTCTGCTATGGCAGGTGAGACAAATAGGCTATTTGCGCTTGCGGCGCAAATCGATCCCCGCGCAAGTGCGCGGGAACTCGATATGCTTGTCTCTACGGGTGAGCAAATCAGTATTGCGTTAATGGCGATGGCGTTGCAACGCCGTGGTATCAAAGCAAGATCCCTGACTGGCGATCAAGTGCAAATCCATACAAATAGCCAATTTGGTCGGGCGAGTATTGAAAGTGTTGATACGGAGTACTTAACCTCCTTGCTGGAACAAGGCATCGTGCCTATTGTGGCTGGATTTCAAGGGATCGATCCTAATGGCGATGTCACCACTTTAGGTCGTGGTGGCTCGGATACGACGGCTGTGGCGCTAGCGGCGGCGCTAAGAGCCGATGAGTGTCAAATATTTACCGATGTACCAGGCGTTTTTACGACAGACCCTAATATCGACAGCAGTGCTAGACGTCTCGATGTGATTGGTTTTGATGTCATGCTCGAAATGGCTAAGCTCGGTGCTAAGGTGCTTCATCCTGACTCGGTCGAATATGCACAACGGTTTAAAGTACCGCTGCGGGTGTTGTCGAGTTTTGAAGCTGGTCAGGGCACATTAATTCAATTTGGTGATGAGTCTGAGCTTGCGATGCCCGCATCCGTACAAGGAATAGCGATCAATAAGGCCTTAGCAACCTTGAGCATTGAAGGGTTATTTACCAGCAGTGAGCGTTATCAAGCCTTATTAGCCTGTTTGGCTCGGCTTGAGATAGACGTTGAGTTTATTACTCCTTTGAAATTGAATGAAACGTCACCAGCGGAGTCTGTCAGCTTTATGTTGGCCGAGACGAAAGTGGATGTTTTATTGCATGAGCTTGAAGTTTTAAGCGAAAGTCTTGATCTAGGCCAATTGAATGTTGAGCGTCAACGTGCAAAAGTGTCCTTAGTTGGCAAAGGTTTACAGGCAAAAGTTGGATTATTGACTAAGATGTTAGATGTATTGGGTAACGAAACAATCCATGCTAAGTTACTTTCGACATCGGAGAGTAAATTGTCAACTGTGATCGATGAAAGGGACTTACACAAGGCAGTTCGAGCGTTGCATCACGCATTCGAGCTAAATAAGGTGTAATTAAATAACTGTTTGAGTATTGAATACTATTAATTTGTACTCAGCTGACCCTATAATAAGCCCATCTACCGGATGAGTGCCGTGTGTAAGCTGAATTAAGACATAAAGGAGCTATCGAATGCTGATTTTGACTCGTCGTGTTGGCGAAACACTGATGATTGGTGATGAAGTCACAGTTACAGTGCTAGGGGTAAAAGGCAATCAAGTGCGTATCGGTGTGAATGCACCGAAAGAGGTTTCTGTTCACCGTGAAGAAATCTATCAACGCATTCAATCTGAAAAATCAGGTACGCCTTCAGAAGGCGGTAACTTTTAATACGAAGCTTATGCGAGTATTAGTCAGATAAAAAAGTCAGTTTTTAAACTGACTTTTTTATTTTTGAAACCGAAAGATTGGCGTAAATCAACACATTGGCTTGATATAACCGCAATGTGATTAAAAACAGTTCAAATGGAATCGGTTTCAGAAAAAGGGTTTGACTTATTTTCGTCAAACAGTAATATGTGCGCCAAGAAAACGGAGAGGTGGCCGAGTGGCCGAAGGCGCTCCCCTGCTAAGGGAGTATGGGCTTTATCTCCCATCGAGGGTTCGAATCCCTCCTTCTCCGCCATTTCTTACAAATAAAAAACTGCGCGTGTAGCTCAGCTGGATAGAGTACCTGGCTACGAACCAGGCGGTCGGAGGTTCGAATCCTTCCACGCGCACCATTTTTTATTGAAGCAAGATAGATACAAGTCGCGCATGTAGCTCAGCTGGATAGAGTACCTGGCTACGAACCAGGCGGTCGGAGGTTCGACTCCTTCCATGCGCACCATTTCTGCATCAGTTATGTTTAACTCATCAGGTTTGAATTTCAGACGAAATTTTGTAATTAGTGCTTCAAGTAAGTGTTTTAAGCGCGTGTAGCTCAGCTGGATAGAGTACCTGGCTACGAACCAGGCGGTCGGAGGTTCGAATCCTTCCACGCGCACCATATTTAATCTTAATGCGAATGTGTTGAGATAACAGTTAAAACTGCGCATGTAGCTCAGCTGGATAGAGTACCTGGCTACGAACCAGGCGGTCGGAGGTTCGACTCCTTCCATGCGCACCAATTAGCTGACAGAGCAATTGCTTTGTTAGCAAAACGCAAAAATGCGCGTGTAGCTCAGCTGGATAGAGTACCTGGCTACGAACCAGGCGGTCGGAGGTTCGAATCCTTCCACGCGCACCATTTTAGTAAGCAATAGCTTACAAATGCAGATTTTGCGGAGAGGTGGCCGAGTGGCCGAAGGCGCTCCCCTGCTAAGGGAGTATGGGCTTTATCTCCCATCGAGGGTTCGAATCCCTCCTTCTCCGCCATTCTATTCCTAGTGAATAGATTTAATTTGCGAGACTTAAGTGCTTCTTCTAGACTCAAGTCTGTCGGTAAGGTGGCAACTTACCCAGTATTCAAGCGCGTGTAGCTCAGCTGGATAGAGTACCTGGCTACGAACCAGGCGGTCGGAGGTTCGAATCCTTCCACGCGCACCATCTACTTAGTTAGATTTAGATAAGCCTTGCAAGCAATTGCAGGGCTTTTTTTATGGGATTTTTCTGGATTATATTGCTTCAATCCTTATCTCTTGTTGAGCTTTACGCATTGATAGCCCGTCTTTTACGCCACGTTATGCTTGTTGAAATGCCAACGCCTTAAGCGATGATGTTTATCGCTCTGGCTTGCTATTTTACGTGTGATAAAGAGATAGCAATGGGCTAGCAATATCTGCCGTAAAAGAGAGAAGGGGAGATAAGCATGGAACAAGGGATCGATGAGCTTCTTTGGGTCTTAGGGGGGCGAGTTCTGAGAGAGGTTTGAAGAGTGTTAACGCGATTTAGGATGGAACAGGGGAAATAAAAAGGGCTGTAAAATACAGCCCTTTTTAGCGTAGATGTCGTGATTAGGCTTCTAGCTTAGCAAACTCGGCTTTTTGCTCTTTTAGTTTGTCCATATCACGGCTGAGATCGGCCATCTTAGCGCGCTCTTTATCAATGACGGCTGGCGGTGCTTTTGCCACGAAGCCTTCATTGGATAATTTACCTTCGATACGGGCAATCTCTTGAGTCAGCTTTTCAAGCTGCTTGTCGATACGAGCCATTTCGGCCGCTACATCCACCAGACCTGCCATCGGAATTAATAATTCCATTTCGCCAATCAGACCTGTGGTCGACATTGGCGCCGTTTCACCTTCACCAAGAATTGTCATACTTTCTAAGCGCGCAAGCGTTGTGAAGAAGGCTTGGTTAGCTTCAACACGGGCTTTGTCTTGGGCACTCACGCCACGCAGTAGGGCATTTAATGGCTTAGAAGGCGCTATATTGAGCTCTGCACGGATATTACGAACCGCAACAATGACTTGCTTAACCCACTCGAGATCGGCCATCGCGGTCGCATCTACTTTGGCAGCATCATAGCTTGGGAATGGTGCCAGCATGATGGTGTCGCCTTGGGCGCCTGTCAGTGGTTTAACGCGTTGCCAGATGGTTTCAGTGATGTACGGCATCATTGGGTGCATCAGACGTTGCATCGCTTCTAACACATTGACCAGTGTATGGCGGGTGCCACGCATTTGCGCTTCATTGCCGTTTTGCAGCACTGGCTTAGTTAACTCTAAGTACCAATCGCAGAACTGGTTCCAAGTGAACTCATACAGCGTGTTAGCCGCAAGGTCGAAGCGGTAGTTTGCCATGTGGTCGTCGTAGGTTTTTACGGTTTGGTTGAATAAACCGATGATCCAGCGATCCGCCAGTGACAGTTCCATCTCACCGCCTTGGTAATCCGGTGAGTTCGGGCCGCAATCTTGGCCTTCGGTATTCATGAGCACGTAACGTGACGCGTTCCAAAGCTTGTTACAGAAGCTGCGGTAACCGTCTAAACGCTTCATATCCCAGTTGATATCACGGCCAGTTGAGGCCATTGCCGCTAGGGTAAAGCGCAGGGCATCGGTACCGTGGGCTTCAATACCATTTTCGAATTCTTTGCGGGTGCTCTTTTCGATCTTGGCGGCTAGTTGAGGTTGCATCATGTTGCCGGTGCGTTTTTCAACGAGGGCTTCTAGATCGATACCGTCAATCATATCCAATGGGTCAAGTACGTTGCCCTTAGATTTTGACATCTTGTTACCCGCTTCATCGCGGATAAGGCCAGTCACATAAACGGTTTTAAATGGTACCTGTGGCTTACCGTCTTCATCTTTGATGAAGTGCATGGTCATCATGATCATACGGGCAACCCAGAAGAAGATGATGTCAAAACCCGTGACCAACACGTCGGTCGGGTGGAAGGTTTTTAAATCTTCAACATTGTCAGGCCAGCCTAAAGTCGAGAATGTCCACAGGGCAGAGCTGAACCAAGTATCCAGTACGTCTTCATCTTGGCGCAGGGCGATAGCATCATCGATATTGTGCTTAGCACGCACTTCAGCTTCGGTGCGGCCCACATAAACCTTACCGTTCGCATCGTACCAAGCGGGGATGCGGTGACCCCACCATAATTGGCGAGAGATACACCAATCTTGAATGTCGCGCATCCAAGAGAAGTACATGTTTTCGTACTGCTGCGGCACAAACTTAATATCGCCATTTTCAACGGCTTCGATGGCAGTTTTCGCCATAGGCGCAACGGCAACGTACCATTGGTCGGTCAGCATCGGCTCAATAACTACGCCTGAGCGGTCACCGTAGGGCACTTTTAGGCTGTGTGGCGCGATTTTTTCGAGCAGACCTAAGGTTTCAAACTCTGCCACGATTGCATCACGGGCTTTGAAACGATCTAAACCTGCGAAACGCTCAGGTAGGCTGCCATCTAAGGTGGTGTTGATGGTGCCATCGGTATTGACGACTTCGGCTGATGCGCGAATGGCCGCATCTAAGGTCAACACGTTGAACATGGGCAGCTTATGGCGCTTACCAACTTCATAGTCATTAAAGTCGTGGGCAGGGGTGATTTTCACGCAACCTGTACCAAAAGCCATGTCCACATAGTCATCGGCAACGATTGGGATGCGACGATTAACGATAGGCAGCAGAATAAATTTGCCGATCAGTGCTTGATAACGCTCATCGTCTGGATGAACTGCAACCGCGCTATCGCCTAACATAGTTTCTGGACGCGTGGTGGCGACTTCGAGGTAATCTTTACCGTCAGCAGTCAGTTCGCCATCGGCTAATGGATAACGCAGATGCCACATGTGGCCTTGCTTTTCTTTGTTTTCCACTTCGAGATCTGAAATCGCGGTGTGCAGCTTAGGATCCCAGTTCACTAAGCGTTTACCACGGTAAATCAAATCGTCTTCATAGAGACGGACAAACACTTCTTGAACCGCTTTAGACAAGCCTTCGTCCATAGTGAAACGCTCACGGTCCCAATCCACAGAGGCGCCCATACGACGTAGCTGCTTAGTGATTGTGCCACCCGATTGCGCTTTCCATTCCCATACTTTTTCCATAAAGGCATCGCGGCCAAGGTCATGGCGGCTCTTGCCTTCTTCGGCTTCAAGCTTACGCTCAACCAGCATTTGAGTCGCAATACCCGCATGGTCAGTACCGACTTGCCATAGGGTGTTTTTGCCCTTCATACGTTGGTAGCGGATCAGAGTATCCATGATGGTATCTTGGAAAGCGTGGCCCATGTGCAGGCTACCCGTCACGTTGGGTGGCGGGATCATGATGCAATAGTTGCCCTGTGAGGCATCGCCGTGGGGCTTAAAGTAACCTTGCTCTTCCCAGTTTTGGTAAAGAGTCTGCTCAATGGACTGAGGATCGTATGTTTTTTCCATGGGAACGTATCTGTCTCAAGCTAAATTAAGTGGATGTGTTGCTAAATTTTGGGTTGTTAATTCAATCCCTAAGCCACGATATTGGCGGTAGCGTTCACGTGCTATCGCTTTATGTTGGTCGTCATTAGCCACAAAATCGAAGATTTGACCAAAGTTTACCGCAAACGGAGGCACTTGGTCTGCAAGATTAATCAGAAGTTGGCGACTTTTGTTTGGCCCGAGTCTGTCAAAACCGATTTCAACGGGTGAGCCTGTGGTGGGGCCTTCACCTTTGAGGTTATGGGGGACAAATGCACTGGGTTCAAACTGCCATAGTAACTCGTCGATTTCGAAGGCGATGTTCTTGTCCTGACAGTGAATATAGACCTGCTGCTGGTTTATAAATCCCTGTTGGGCTAGGCGGCAAGCCAATTGATACATGTCATTATGGGCCGTGTTCACGTCCATCGGCGGCAGTAAATAAAACAGCGCTTGAGTCATGATTTCAATGCCTTGCTTTAAGTTATAGACGAACGGGTAAGTCTACACTAAAACTCAAGCAGGGTTAACGCTTAGCACTGTGGTTTTTCGCGGGAGATTGAACGGCGGGGACAGGGGGTGGCTTAAACCGTTACTGTGGCAAATGTGCACAGCTTAAGTACTCGCTTAAGGCTAAGAGTAATGGTTGAACGACTATGGGGGCTGGGGATATAAAAGCAAAGCGCACCCGAAGGTGCGCTGGTTGAAAGACTGGTCAAACAAACTATTCCTCCTAGGTTATTGAGCATTGTTATTAAAGGATTTATTGACGCTTTGTGAATAAACAACACATATCGCATTAGATTTTGTTTATTCAGCAGGTTAACTCACTTTCAACTTACAATTTCAACTTACATTTTCACTTACGATTACACTATAGAATATAAATAAAGGAATCTGGCTGATATTAGTACTCAAAAAGGTACTGGGGATTTTGCTGTTAAGCAGCTCGCCTTGTTCCGTGTTATCTAAATTCTTTTTTACTCACTATTTGTAATATGTCCACTTGCTCATATTACCGATAACGCTATTAACCTCCTCATATTGTTTGACTGTTAAGAAGCTAATTCACCTAAAATGGTCTTTCATGGTACCTATGTGGTTCTATGGCTAACGTCCTCCTCTTGATTGTTACATTTGGGCTTGAAGAGTTTGTAAGACTAAAATTGGCAATATGATGTAGTAGGTTACTCCTTATGATCGACTCGTGTGTTAACACCCATTTAGTGCGTTTTTCGTTAGTTGTTGGTCATCGGTCTCTATTTTTTAGTAACCTCGCATCTCATTTGATCATCAGAGGGAAAACGCATAAATACTACAGCTTAGCGTTACCGAATTTATGTGGCCGTCTTAAGATGACTGCCTTAATGTAACTGACTTAATGTAACTGCCTGTGTCACTATTTTTGAGTATGAGTTTTGTGTGGCGGCGTACTCCTTCTTATGGTGATATTTAACGCTTTTAAGTTGAAATTCACATCACTTCGATTCTGCTGTCACTTAGTAAAGTGTAGTAGTTATTTAAAGGTTCACACTCTTTTTACTGACCATTAGAATGGTCTATCAAACTTTTGCTAAAAAATGTGACCTATTTAAACCTTATCTACTTTATGCTCTCGAAGTGATGTGGTCTCGCACTAACATCCAGTAACTTAAGCTGCATCTTCCTCCTCGTAATCATCCTCGACATTAACAGCGTCTTCGGGATGAGTAATGGATGCGAAACGTTGTGCTTCAGGTTTATGGGTTAATCGATTGAGTTGTTTCTCTAATTTTTGACCCATGGCCGTAATGGCTGCATAAAGATTGTCGTGTTTTGCTTGAGCAAAAAGTTCTCCATTTGGGATGCCAACCGATGCTTCAATTTTGAAACCAGGTTTCTCCTCTGTGATGATGACATGGGGATTAATCAACTGCACATCGTGCCTAGAAAGTTTGTCAAAACGGCTTTCAATGCGTTCACGGATTGGGGCAGTGACTTCTAGTTGTTTGCTCGTAATCTTTAGCATATGTTGCACCTTCTATTTGTTTCCTTCGATTTCAGATTACCAATCTACACCCTTAAAAACGAGATCTAAATCACATTTTTTACCCTGTTCAGTTCTGTTCGTTGGTTATTTGATCGCTTAGACAAATCTCGAGGATTCTTGGTCGAAAAGGCTTGAATTGGTTATCGGAACAGGCCATATTTGATGGGATAACTACGCAGTCTTTCCCATCATTTACCTATCTTTACTTTAAGTTTTTCATTAGATCCCGATAAAATACCTTCACTTATTTCATTGCTCAGTCGAGTGGCAGGTATTATGGAAACCGAACATATCAAAGTTAAAGTCTGGGATTTACCCACACGCTTTTTTCACTGGGGCATGGTGGCCCTCATGGCCTTACTCTGGTGGAGCGCCGAAGTGGGAGAAATGCAATGGCACCAGATCTTTGCCTATAGTTTGTTGATTTTGATTGGCTTTCGGCTTTTATGGGGCTTGATTGGCAGTGATACTGCGAGGTTTAGTCACTTCGTGCATCATCCCAAGGTGGTGTTTGAGTATTTGAAAGACGTTCGCGCAAAGGGCGTGTCAGTGGTTTTAGGGCATAATCCGATGGGCGGTTATATGGTGATTGTGTTGATTGCCATTATTAGCTTACAGCTAATCACTGGACTCTTTGCTACCGATGATGTGTTTACCGAAGGTCCGCTGTACAGTTATGTAAGCTCTGATACTGCTTCGTTTCTCACTTGGTTACATAAGATGAATTTTAACCTGATCTTAGCCTTAACTGCCGTGCATGTGTTGGCAGTTATTGTGCACGCGCTTAAAGGTGACAAGTTAGTCGGTGCGATGGTTAGCGGTTACAAGCGTGTATCTAAGCTTGAGTACGCAAAGTTAGAGTCTCAGTTGGTTTTTAAATCACTGTGGCTGGCATTAATTCTGCTGTTAATCATCGCAGGGGTTGTATTTACTTATTTGATGTGGCCTGTAGTGCAAGTGCTTTAGCTGATGCTTAGGAGTAAAAAGCCTGCATATTGCAGGCTTTTTACAAGAGATTACGAGAACATTAATCTTTTTTGTAAACGTCATGGCAGCCTTTACAGCTCTTGCCAGTATCCATAAAGGCTTGCTTGATTTCAGCTTGGTCACCTTTCTGAGCAACAGTCGCTAAAATTGCAGCATTTTCTTGGAAGGTTTTCATCTTAGCGTCAAAGTCAGCCTTGTCTTGCCATACTTTGGCTAGGGCTTCGGTATCGCCTTTATCTGAACCTTCAATAAAGCCTTCGAAAGGGATGTGTGAAAGCGCAGCGACATTTTTTGCGCGCATCGCAAAGGTTTCAGCATCGAAAGGCTTTTTACCTTTCATCATGGCGCCCATATCACCAAAGTTATAAGCAATTAAGCTGAATCCAGATTGGCGATATTGAATCGCATCTTTTGCATCTTCAAAATTGTGTGCTTGAGCAGTTGAAGCCAATAAGGTACCGGCAACGAGAGTTAGGAGTATTTTTTTCATCGTATTCTCACAAATTAGCGTCGAAGTGTGACATTGCTCTGCTATTGTACACAAATTAACTCAATGTACTAGAAGCAAATTTGTCAGTTTTTGTCTAGATAAGAGGGATAAACGTAACAAGTTATTTGCCGGCAGAGTAAATCTGCTAAACTGCCGTTGTAATGCTTAAACAATACTTATGGGGCGATTATGCGAGCCAATTGGGACTTAGTATTAGAAAAAATTTTGAGCCATGGGAATTATGAAGAGCTGTCGGTATTGTTTCATTTATTGCTGACCGAGGAAGAGCGCAGCGCTATTGCCGGTCGGCTAAAAGTCTTCCAGCTATTGCTAAATGGAGAAATGAGCCAGAGACAAATTGCTGCCGAGTATCAGGTGAGTATTGCGACTATTACCCGTTGTTCTAACTATTTAAAGAATATGGCACCCAGCCATAGGGATAAAATCCAACAGCTTATCAGTTAATTATTTGGGCTCCATTGGACTAGATATTTGATTAAAACTGGGGAGTTGTCGGTATTTTATGTCGGCGGTGGATGGAGCGTCTAACGAGAATATAAAAACTATAACTGAGTAACATAATGGCCAGCAAAGGATAAAGATTTTTAGGGAAAAATTTAAAAATAGCTAAGGCAGAAAAGAGATAAATAAAAGGCAATAAATCGTAAATTGTCTTAGGTATATATCCAGATTTTCGGCGTTTTACAGGATCGGTGCGGCGATTTTGAGAACGTAAATTGTAAATTCTGGCGCCCAAAACAAACACAACAAGAGCAGCAATCAGCGCATAATCAGGTTCTAGCAGCATAAAGCTTAAACAGCCTAGTACCATATAGCCAAAGGGTAAAACTTCATATACTGGTTTTGCTAACATATGCACTCCGTTGCGTGATGTTTATATCGATTTGAAAATATTGTTTTTCTTAGCTGAAAATGCTGTTTGATTTTAAACTTCCCTATTTACCTGCTGATTATAATCATTTGGCGATAAAAAAAGCACCTCCTTATTTAAGGAAGTGCTTTTTTATCAGCTCCACTGGGAGGGCTATTAGGCTTGTGAACCTACATTAGCCGCGGCAGCCGCAGCCACCGTTGCCATCACATCCCGCTTTAGGTGTGTCACAAGCTTCGTGATCATGGTCATGGTGGTGATGCCCATGGTCATCAGAACCCCCGCAGCAGCCACCAACATCATGACCTGAGCCACCACAGCATCCGCCGCCATGGTCATGTTCATGGCTGTGTCCATGACTGCCACATCCGCCGTGGGCATGGATATGACCATGGGCAACTTCTTCCGCTGTTGCTGCGCGAACATCGATAATTTCAATGTTGAAGCTCAATGCTTGGCCCGCTAAAGGATGGTTGCCATCAACGATAACGACATCGTCTTTGACTTCGACAACTTGCACTGGGCGTTGACCCATTTCTGTTTCGGCAATAAAGCGCATGCCAGGAACGATATCTTCGATATCACCGAACGCTTCTAATGGCACGGCTTGACGCAGACCATCATGGTAAGGACCGTAAGCTTCTTCAGCACTGATTGTCACATCCAGTGTTTCGCCCTTGGTTTTACCTTCTAATGCAGCCTCTAAACCTGGGATGAGGTTTTCTGCACCGTGCAGATATAACATTGGTTCGGCATCAAAAGAGTCTTCTAAAAGTCTGCCTTCTTGATCTGATAAACGGTAATGAATGGTTACCGCGCTGTGTTGGGTGATCTTCATATCGCCTCCGGTTCGGAATGTGCGCGCATAATAACGTGCTTTTGGGGCGCTGGCGATAATTTGAAGTGGCTTATGTTAGATATCGCACAGCTTTTTGTTGGCGTGATGAACAGTCATTTGGTGAAGAATTTACGCCAAATTGTTGATGGTTATCGCTTGCGGTTTGTTGGTCTCGAAAGTGGGTTTACATCGCTTAATCTAAAGGCGTTACGATATGGTTGATATAATTTATTGAATTTTAATGTTTAAAAACAGATGTATTTGTGCGGCATTACGTTTACGTTAACAGTTTTCTATTGATGAAATCGCATTTTTACCCTAGGAAAACTTGATAATATTGAATGTTAAGGTGTCAATTTATGGCTGTGAAAGATTTGTTTATAAATAATCCAGTTTGGGGGTTGACAAGATTAGGTGAAAAAGGCAATTCTGTTTTACATCACATTGACATGGATTAGCCCAAACGTATGCATAGCCTAGGTTTTGTAGTAATTACCATTATTACAACCACCACTACAACCAGAGTGGGGGCGGGCTGATACACCCTAAAGAATTTAACGACGAGCCCGCTTCCCACAAAGAAGCGGGCTTTTTTGTTTCTAGCTTATGTTTCTTAGTCGGGCGCGGTACAGGAGATCAAGATGAAAGTTATGAAATTTGGTGGTACCTCGCTTGCAAATTGGCAGCGATTTTCAATGGCGGCGGATATCGTTGCCAAAGCGGCGAAAGCAGAACCAGTTGCTACAGTGCTCTCTGCGCCCGCGACAGTGACAAACGCCTTGCTAGAAATGGTCGATGTGGCGGTGAAAGGGGAAGATTATTCGCCAGTCATTCAACATGTTGAACGGGTGTTTACCTCGCTCTATCAAGATGCGGTCAGTTCTGGACTCTCAAGCAGTCAAAGCGAAGTGTTGTTCGCCGGACTAAGCGCGCAGCTTGCGCGTTGGCAGGACAGATTACGCGGTATTACGCTGCTGCAGGAATGCCCTGATGGTATTCGCGCCGAGATTGTGGTTGCGGGCGAGCGTTTGTCTGCTGCGTTGATGGAGCAAGTCATGCTGGCCAAAGGCATCACTTCGGCGCAGCTGGACCCACGTGAGCTGTTTTTAGGCCGTGGTCGTCCGCTCGAGTCCGTGGTGGATATTGCCGTCAGTAAACCGCGATTCAAAAATCTTGCCCTCGATGAGAAGCGCGTTTGGGTAATGCCTGGCTTTACCGCCGCCGATGAAGACGGCAAGGTTGTGACCTTAGGCCGTAACGGCTCAGATTACTCCGCTGCCGTGCTGGCCGCTTGTTTAGATGCTTCAAGTTGTGAGATTTGGACCGACGTTGACGGCGTATACAACACAGATCCTCGGGTTGTCACCGATGCTAAGTTGTTGTCACAGCTAAGTTATCAAGAGGCGATGGAGCTGTCTTACTTTGGCGCTAAGGTGCTGCATCCTAAAACCATTGCGCCTATCGCTCAGTTTCATATTCCCTGTTATATCAAGAACAGTTTTAACCCCGATGCGCCCGGCACTCTGGTATCGAATCAGGCCGATGAAAGCGGTTTGCAGGTGAAGGCCATTTCTAATCTGGATAATCAAACCATGTTTGATGTATCAGGCCCCGGCATGAAGGGCATGGTCGGCATGGCGAGCCGCACACTGGCGGCGATTTCCCGTAGTGGTGTTTCCGTGTCACTCATCACCCAGAGTTCTTGCGAATACAGCATCAGCTTTTGTGTGGCGACCAGTGAGTCCGCCAAGGTGAAGTCGGCGCTAGAGCAGGAATTTGAGTTAGAAATCAAAAGTGACTTACTCGAGCCAATCGAAATGCGCCATGACTTGGCAATTGTCTCCTTGATCGGTGATGGAATGCGTACCCATAAAGGTGTGGCAGCACGGTTCTTCCAAGCGTTAGCGCAGGCGAGTGTGAATATCATCGCGATTGCCCAAGGCTCCTCCGAGCGTTCTATTTCAACGGTGATCGAACAGCGTAAGACCAAACATGCGGTCGCCGCCTGTCATCAAGGCTTTTTCGATGTGCAGCAGTATTTGGATGTGTTTTTAGTGGGTTGTGGCAATGTTGGCGCAGGCTTACTCGAGCAAATCAAACATCAGGCGAGTGTGTTAAAAGAGCAGCACATTAGCATACGTGTCTGCGGCATAGTCAATTCAAGCAAGATGTTACTCGATAGTGCGGGTATCGATTTAAACAATTGGCAAAACCTGCTTGCCGACAGTCAGCAGCCAAGCGATCTTCCGGCGCTTCTGGCTTGGGTGAAAGAGCAACAATTATTAAACCCTGTGCTGGTGGATTGTACTTCAAGCGATCAAGTATCGAACCAGTATTTAGAGGTGATGAACGCGGGCATGCACGTAGTGACGCCGAATAAAAAGGCCAACACTCGCGATTACGCCTATTACCAAGCTTTGCGTCAAACAGCATTAAAGCAACGTCGTCAGTTCCTGTATGAGACCAACGTTGGCGCCGGATTACCCGTTATCGATAACTTGAAAAAACTGTTATTTGCTGGCGATAAGTTGCACAAGTTTAACGGTATTTTGTCAGGCTCCTTATCCTTTATCTTCGGTAAACTCGATGAGGGTATGACACTGTCAGAAGCGACTAAACTGGCGCGGGAAAAATGCTTTACCGAGCCCGATCCCCGTGATGATTTAAGTGGTATGGATGTGGCGCGTAAAGTGCTGATCTTAGCCCGTGAAGTGGGTTTGAAACTTGAGCTAAGTGATATCGTTGTCGACTCAGTCTTGCCTGACGATTTTGATGATTCAGGCGATGTGGAAAGTTTTATGGCGCGTTTACCCGAGGCTGATGCCGCTATTGCGGCGCGAGTGGCAGAGGCGAAAGCGCAGGGTAAAGTGCTGCGTTATGTGGGGCAGATTGAAGAAGGTGCGTGCTATGTGCGTATCACCGAAGTCGATGCCACCGATCCGCTCTATAGCGTAAAAGGCGGTGAAAATGCCCTGGCATTCTACAGCCGTTATTATCAGCCGATTCCCTTTGTGCTACGTGGTTATGGTGCGGGTACAGAGGTCACTGCGGCTGGCGCCTTTGCCGATGTATTAAGAACCTTAAATTGGACTCGTGAGGTGAGTGTATGAGTTTGACCGTTTACGCTCCCGCCTCTATGGGTAATGTGGGTGTGGGCTTTGACTTATTGGGCGCAGCACTAGCGCCCATCGATGGCAGTTTACTGGGCGATAGGGTCACGATTGCAGCGGCGGATGCGGGAGTGAGCCTTACTCAAGTGGGTGCTTGGGCGCATAAATTACCCAACAATCCGGAGGATAATATCGTTCATCAATGTGCGGTGTTTTTCTTAAAAGCCCTTGGAAAAGAAAACCAAGGCGTGGCATTAACCCTAGAGAAAAACTTGCCCGTCGGCAGTGGCTTAGGCTCGAGCGCCAGTTCTGTGGTTGCTGCTCTTTACGCGTTAAATGAGCATTTCGAACGACCGTACGATAAACAAGCGCTACTCGAACTCATGGGCGAGTTTGAGGGCAAGATCAGCGGAAGCGTGCATTATGACAATGTCGCGCCCTGTTATTTGGGCGGCATGCAGCTGATGCTCAATGTGCCCGGTGCTATCTGTGAGCCGATTCCCAGTTTTAAACAATGGTATTGGGTGGTGGCGTATCCTGGGATTTCACTCTCAACGGCCATGATGCGTAAACTCATGCCAGAACAATACGATAAGTCCGTGGCAATCGATTTTGGGCGTTATTTGAGTGCCTTTGTGCACGCCTCTTATCAGCAAAACGCCAAGCTTGCGATTCAAGTCTTGAAGGATGTGTTGGCCGAACCTTACCGCGCGGCGGCGATACCGGGTTATGACAACGCCAGAGCGGCGCTCGCCGAATTAGGCATGTTAACCACTGGCATCTCGGGCAGTGGGCCAACCCTGTTTTCTGTGACTGACGATCTCGCGATCGCTAACGCCGCTAAGGCGTGGTTAGAGGCTCATTATCTGACCGAAGCGGGGGGCTTTGCCCATGTGTGCCGCCTCGATGAGCAAGGCACGCGCCGAGTCGATTAATTTTTCTTACTTTTAAAAGCATTAAGCCCAAGCCTTAAAGGTTTGGCAGATAAGGTCGAGTGAGCATGAAACTATATAATTTAAAACACCCTTCGCAGAAAGTGAGCTTTAAAGAAGCGGTGCAATTAGGACTTGGTAAAGACAGAGGGCTGTTTTTTCCTACTCAAATCCCAGTGTTGCACGACATCGAGGCGCTGCTGGCGATGCCTTTTGTCGAGCGCAGTAAAAAAGTGCTCGGCGCTTGGCTTGCCTCAGAGCTTGGACAAGACGCGGTAGATAAACTGGTCGAGCGTGCCTTTAATTTCGATTTGCCCTTGGTCGCGGTCGATGAGCAGCGCTCGTGCCTCGAGCTTTTCCATGGGCCGACCTTAGCATTTAAGGATTTTGGCGCGCGCTTTATGGCGCAATGCATCAATGTTTTTGCTCAAGACTCGCGCTTAACCATTTTAACGGCAACATCAGGGGATACAGGGGCGGCTGTGGCCGATGCCTTTTACGGCCTAGATAAAGTCAATGTTGTGGTGCTTTATCCTAAGGGCAAGATCAGTGAGCTACAGGAAAAGATGTTCACCACCTTAGGCAAGAACATCCACACAGTCGCGGTTGAGTCAGATTTCGATGCTTGCCAGCACTTAGTCAAACAGGCATTTGAAGATAGCGATGTGCGAGATGGTTTGCATTTAAACTCGGCTAACTCTATCAACATCAGTCGCTTACTGGCACAGATTTGTTATTACTTCGAAGCGGTTGCTCAGTCAAAACAGCGTCATAAGGCCGATCCTGTGATTGCCGTGCCCAGTGGTAATTTTGGTAATCTCACCGCGGGTTTGTTTGCTAAAGCCATGGGGTTACCCGTTAAACGTTTTATTGCCGCCACTAATGCGAATGACACTGTGCCACGCTATTTAGAGAGTGGCGATTGGCAGCCTAATCCCACTCAAGCCACTATGTCCAATGCGATGGATGTGAGTGAGCCAAGCAACTGGCCGCGTGTTGAAGCTATTTGCGAGAAACTCGGTTGGCCATTGGCAGACTTAGTGGGGATTCGCCTGTCAGAGGTGCAAACCTCGGAGGCGTTGGCAGATCTTTATGCTAAAGGTTATGTATCTGAGCCCCATGCAGCGATTGCGGCTAAAGCGTTAACGCTTAACTTAGTGCCTGATGAAGTGGGGATATTTTTAGGTACGGCCCATCCCGCTAAGTTTAAGGATGTGGTCGACAGGGAGCTTGCCCTTAACTTACCCCTTCCGCCTGAATTAAAAGCGGTAGAGCACAAAACAATATTATCGGCTGAATTACCAGCTGATTTTGCCCAGCTAAAAAACCATTTATTTGCGGTATTAAAATAGGGCATGTTGACGTTTCGAGATTAAATTTTGTTCGTTCTGGCAAGCTCATGCTCACGAAGCGAGGAATGAAGTGTAGTTATTCTACTCAAATGACGAGTGACAAAGAGCAAGTGCTTGCCAGACGAACCCTTTGGGCAGCACTTGGCTGAAGTTTCTGCTGCGTTATCGTCCGTTTATGTAGAATGCTACACAGCACTGACTTTGCCTTGCATAAACATCAGCCAAATTGCTGCAAAAATAACCCTGAAACGTCAACACGCCCTAATCTTTTAAACGACGATAAACAGGAACTTGATGAAATACAAAGGGAGTCGTTTGACTCCTTTTGTATAGATGTTTTTATTATTGTTCACGCTAGTTCGACCAATGGACTGTACAGAGCAACTTGATGGCATCAAGTTGGGATGCCGACTAAGCTTAGATCGAGTCATAAATAAGCCGTAGTAGCTTACATAGCATTAAGCCGTAAAAACTGAGCATTAAGCCGTAAAATCATCGAAGAATAACTCGCGACGGGGCAACGATAATGCCAAAGTGCATTTTTCAGTTTAGCCATATCTTGCTGTTATATATTTTTATTTTCCCCGCTTGGAGTGTTCCATCCGAAGCGAATGCTTCCGCTTGTTCGAATCCCATTAAAGTCGGTTATAACGATTGGCCTCCCTATGCCTGGCAAGATATGCAGGGGGAGGCTCAAGGACTGGATGTTGAATTACTGCGCGCGTTTGCTGAGTTTTTGGGATGTGAGATTAACTTTATCAATGTCCCTGCGAAGCGTTCACATCAAATGCTGAAAAGTGGCTCACTAGATATAATGATGGGTGCTACAAAAACCGTCGAGCGTGAAGAATATTCATTTTTTTCAGATCCCTACCGTGATGAAGAAGTGCGCTTATTCGTATTAGATGAAAACAAAGACAATGTTAAGTTAGAACGATGGCAGGATATTTTTACTCAAAAGTTGCGGCTATTAGTGCCAATCAGTGGTTGGTATGGTGCCGATTATGAGAACACTCGAGAACGTTTAGCACTGGAAAACTTATTGATACTGAGTCCTGATGTCGACAAATCAGTGCAAATGCTCACTTATGACAGAGCGGATCTGATGATTGGGGATGCTATAGCGATGCCCTATATTGCAAGTCAACACCAAGGGATCAGGTTATCAGCACTTAAACCGATATTGGACCATAATCCGATACACTTAATGCTAAGTAAGCAGAGTATGTCTCCCCTACAGTTAGCGCAATTTAATCGTGCCATTAAGGCGTTAACTATCAATGGTGAAATTGCGCGAATTGTCTATAAATGGCAGCAAATTTCGCTGGCACAGCAATCGAAAATCAGCAATCAACATGGTCCATTTTATCGCTTGTATGCTGGGTTATTAACGTTTGATATAGCAAGATAAGCGCTATTCTAATGAGTATGCAAAATGGTAAGTCTATGACACATTTGCTAAAACATCTCTTATTTTAAGTTACTGCTCTCTCTATCAATTTCTGCTAGCTTGTTGGGTTACTGGGTTAGACTTTGGGTCATTATTGGTGAATTTTGCCCACTTGAAAGTCCATTGCTAACAATAACAATAGGATAGAGATTACACATGAAACTTCGTCACTCCGTTGCCTGCTGCATGCTCGCCCTTGGCACTTTGTCTGCAGCGCAGGTATTTGCAGCACAATCGACTAGCAATCAAGGTTATTACCGCGCGCCAGCGTTGCATGACCAGACCTTAGTGTTTACCGCTGAAGGGGATCTGTGGACGCAAACCCTAGGCCAAAAGGCGGCGACGCGCTTGACTACCTTGCCAGCTGAAGAACTGGGCGCGGCAATGTCTGCCGATGGTAAATGGGTGGCCTATGTGGCCAATTACGAAGGTGCGAGTGAGGTCTATGTTATTCCTGTGACGGGCGGTGTTGCAAAACGAGTGAGTTTTGAAAATAGCCGAGTGCGCGTGCAAGGGTGGACCAGTAAAGGAGAGGTGCTTTATTCCACCGACACTGGCTTTGGCCCCGCGAATAATTGGATGCTGCGACTGGTGAACCCTGAAACCTTGGCGACGACCGACTTACCACTTGCCGATGCGGTGGAAGGGGTGATCGATGCCAATAATCAGTATGTCTATTTTACCCGTTTCGGCCTGCAGGTGACGGGCGATAATGCAAAAGTATATCGCGGCGGCGCTAAGGGCGAATTATGGCGCTTTAAACTGGGTGGTAAAGACGAGGCACAATTACTTAGCAAGCAGCACCAAGGCTCGGTCCGCCAACCTATGCTATGGCAAGACAGACTCTATTTTATTAGCGATAGCGATGGTAATGACAATCTCTGGTCAATGGCGCTTGATGGCAGTGATGCTAAACAGTTGACTCAGTATAAAGATTGGCAAATGCGCGCTGCCCGTATGGATCAAGGCAAAGTGGTGTTCCAGTTGGGCGCAGATATTCATGTTTTTGATATCGCCTCCGCTAAAGACTCATTATTAGATATTGAATTAACCTCCGATTTTGCCCAACGTCGCGAACATTGGGTAAAAGATCCGATGGATTATGCGACCTCCGCTAATCTTGCCCTTGCTGGCGATAAAGTGGTGATTACCGCCCGCAGTCATGTGGCGATTGCTGGGACTGATGGCTCGCGGTTAGTGCAAGTCGCGCTTCTTGGCACTTATCGGGTACGCAATGCCATTCTGAGTCAGGACGGCAAGTCGGTTTACGCCATCAGCGATATGAGCGGCCAACAGGAAATTTGGCAATTTCCTGCCGATGGCAGCAGTGGTGCTAAACAGCTTACTAAAGATGGTCATACTTTTAGAATGTCGCTGAGTCAGTCAAACGATGGTCGTTATCTTGCCCATGACGATAACGACGGTAATGTGTGGCTATTGGATTTAAAGAAAAATACAAACCAAAAAATCATCAGCAACGGTGAGGGACTCGGTCCCTACGCTGATATTCGCTGGTCTAGTGATAGTCGTTTTATTGCGCTAACCAAAGCTGAAATCGGCAAGCAAAGACCACAAATCGTACTCTATTCGGTGGATGAGAATAAGGCCCAAGCACTCACCAGTGACAAGTATGAATCCTATTCACCGACTTTTAGTAGTGATGGCCAGTGGTTATATTTCCTCTCCAATCGCCAGTTTACCGCAACGCCAAGTTCACCGTGGGGCGACCGCAATATGGGGCCAGTGTTTGATAAACGCAGCCAGATTTTTGCGATTGCCTTAGTGAAGAATGCCAAGTTCCCCTTCAGTAAACCAACGGAATTAGTGGCAAAGGCGGCAGAAAAAGCTGACTCAAAAGATAAACCGACGCCTGTAAAAATTGATTGGGCGGGAATTAGCGAGCGTTTATGGCAAGTACCTGTTGATTCGGGTAATTACAGCCAGCTATCCGCCATTGATGGTCGTTTGTATGTACTCGACCAAGCGATTGGTGACGAAAGCCAACCTAATCTCATGACAGTTAAGTTCACTGAACAGCGCCCTAAAGTCGAAGTGTTTGCTGAAGATGTGGCGAACTACAGTGTCTCTGCCGATGGTCAAAAGTTGTTACTGCGTAAACAAAGTGATGAAAAGTCGCTGATGATTGTTGATGTGGGCGATAAACTCGGCGATACCGACAATGCCAAGGTACAGACTGACCAATGGCAATTAGCGATTTCGCCAAGCTTAGAATGGCAACAAATGTTTGAAGATGCGTGGTTAATGCATAGAGATTCCTTCTTCGATAAAAAAATGCGCGGTCTCGATTGGCAGGCAACCAAGGCTAAGTACCAACCATTACTCGCACGTTTAACGGATCGTAATGAGCTAAACGATATCTTTATGCAGATGATGGGCGAGTTAGATTCGTTGCACTCGCAGGTGCGTGGTGGTGATTTTCCGAAGGACCCTGACGCGGCGAAGGGCGCGAGTTTAGGCGCTCGATTACAGCAAACTAGCGACGGGGTGAAAATTGCTCACATTTATCGAAATGATCCTGAACTGCCGAGCCAAGCATCACCTTTGAGCCGTATCGAAGTCGATGCCAAAGAGGGCGATGTGCTACTCGCCATCAATGGCACGCCGGTGGGGAATGTGGCTGATGTGACCCGCTTATTGCGTAATCAACAGGATAAGCAAGTGTTACTGGAGCTTAAACGTGGTAGCCAAAGCCATAAAACCGTAGTGATGCCTGTGAGCACTCTGGTCGATGGCCAATTACGTTATTTAGATTGGGTCAACCATAATGCGGAGGTCGTGACCAAGGCGAGCCAGGGCAAGATGGGTTATCTGCACTTATATGCCATGGGCGGCGGCGATATTGAGAGCTTCGCCCGTGAGTTTTACACCAATTATGATAAAGACGGTCTGATTATCGACGTTCGCCGTAACCGTGGTGGCAATATTGATAGTTGGATTATCGAAAAACTGTTACGCCGCGCTTGGGCATTTTGGCAGCCAACCCATGGCACGCCTAATACCAATATGCAGCAAACTTTCCGTGGGCATTTAGTGGTGTTAACCGACGAGCTGACTTACTCAGATGGTGAAACCTTCTCGGCGGGGATCAAGGCGCTGGGAATTGCTCCGCTCATCGGTAAGCAAACGGCGGGTGCTGGCGTGTGGTTATCGGGTCGTAACTCACTCACAGATAAAGGGATGGCGCGGGTCGCCGAATATCCGCAGTATGCGATGGATGGTCGCTGGGTACTCGAAGGTCATGGTGTAACACCGGATATCGAGGTGGATAACTTACCCTTTGCGACCTTTAACGGCCACGATGCACAGCTCGAAACCGCCATTAGCTATCTTAAGGATGAATTGATTAAGCAGCCTATTCCAGCATTGAAGGCGCAACCTATGCCAGCGAAAGGTATGGCGGAAGATATAAAGGCTAAGTAGTTGGCTTAACGTAAATTTTTAACCGAAATTTAAGCTAATTCAGCTAAGCTGAGTCTGTTCAATGTTAGGGCGTGGTCTTGTAGTTCCCAAGACCACGCCCATTTTTTTGCCTATAGATTTGGTGCTGGTTAACGGTTCATCGTTATTTTTGCGGCAAGGTAATTGGTCTATGGCAAGTCTATCTGCATGAACTTGCCTATAACCATCAAAACTTTATTTGAATATCCGTTGCTAAGCTATTAGCGATAAAGCAGTTTGCATGGGCTTTTTCGTGAATTTTCTCAAGTGTTTCCTGAGTGACTTCCACACCTTCAGCAAAAACGACCTTAGGATTTAAGATCATTTTAGTGACGGCAAGTTTACCAGCTTCATTTTTTCCTAGTTCCGCAGATGCTTCATCGACATAGGACACGACGGGGAGGCGTTTGAGGTGCGCAATAGCGAGGAAGGTCAGCATATGGCAGGAAGACAGCGCCGCGAGTAGGCTTTCCTCTGGATTGACAAAATGTGCATTGCCCTTGTATTCAGGGGCTGAGGATGCCTGAATCGTTTGACCGCTGCCAAAGGTAATACTGTGATCACGGCAAAATTCGCCTTCTTCTGCTGGCGAGGTTTGCCAATTCACTGTTAAGTTAAAGCCCATGTTTTTCTCCTTATTGCAGGACATCTGGGCACTATAGCTTAGCTAAAAAGACTTCTCCAGCATGGGGCGCACAGTTTAGTGCGCCATCTGTGAAACGGTTTAGATCCCACCACTTAACAGTAAGCTGCCAGTCAATACACTGCCAGTGACTATCCCTATGGGAAGGTGGCGTGGGCTATAGCTTAGGGTCAAAATCACTAACATGGCGGCTAGTGAGATGATCCCCATAAACAGAATACTGCCATAGGTCCAGCCTTGCCCGTGGGCGCAGGTGCTTAAGCTAATGATTAATAACAGCCAAGCAAACAGGGTTAACAGGCGGCTCTGCCATTGTGACGGTGGGCGTTTAAACACATCTTTAAAGTGGCCAAACTTAGCTAACGCAAACAGCGCAAGGGAGAGATAACTAAGCCCGAGAATGCCGAGCATAGGGATAAATTCTGGCATCATGACTTTGCTTCCTCCAAGGGCGATGAGGTAAGTTCGGTTGCGTAAGTGGTCTCAACGGGTTTTCGCATAGGTTTTTTATCTGAAATAGTATTTTTTCGATTCGGTTTTTGCAGGGTTTTTGCCACCACTGAGAGTTTGGTGCTGGCAAATAGCATTACTACACCGATTAAAACCGCTAACACATCAAAACCAACCAAAGCCCACTGTTGAGACTGGATATTATCAATAAAGTGGCTTGGCGATGTGAGTGCATTGAGTATGGGCAGCGCACAATAGAGTGTGCCAATCAGCACCAGAGCTATTTGCCAATCGCGTCTGCTGCGCCCGAAAAATGCCCACACGCCCATAGCACCTAAAGCAATAAAGAAGCTATGTACTTCCCAAGCAGAACGCGTTGCAAAATCGGCGGGTAATATGCGATTGGCATAGAAAAATGCAGCCGCACCCAAGGGCAAGCCTAAGATAAACATGAAGTTTAATCCCTCAACTAAGCGCAGGCCACGGCTCGGTTTCTCACCTTTATCGATTGTCTTTTGCTGTTTCTGGCGCAAACGAATTGCCCACATTAAGGTGCCAGTCGCTACCATGGCGCAGCCGAGTAAGCCGCAGAAGAAGAACAAAATACGCAGCAACGGCGCAGCAAAACGCGCGGTGTGCAGTGACATCATAGTGTCGTAGGTTGCCACCGTTCCTGACACTTCGTGTGGACTGGCGTATTTGAGTTCACCTGTCACGCCGTTAAACACGAGGAGTGTTGATTCATCGGTGACATCTTTGCCAGTATTTTGATAGAAGGTCACTTGGCTATTTTTATCTTGAGGATAGGAAACAATCACCTGCTTGATTGGCGCATTGCCCCATTCAGCCTGAACTTGGGGTAACAGTTGGCTTAAACGTACTTGCTCGGCATAAATGCCTGAGGCCTTCTCCGTTTGTCTTGCCGGATTGAGTTCTTTTAAAAAGGCTTGATTATCCTCAGGATAAGCTGTGCTTACCGTCCATGGGATATAGATCAGCATCAAGGTAATAAGGCCGGTATAGGTGATCATCAGATGATAAGGCAGCGCAATAACAGAACTGACATTATGGGCATCGAGCCAAGAGCGTGCGCCCTTGTTTTGACGAAAACTAAATAAATCCTTAAAGATACGCTTATGGATAACGATACCGCTGATAAGGGCAATCAGCATAAACATAGTGCAGACGCCCACAATGTAGCGCGCTGTAATGGCGGGCATATAGTGCAGGTCGAAATGTAAACGATAGAAGAAGTCACCCCCACGACTATCGCGGACGTCAGTGATGACGCCACTCCCATCAGCAAGTGCCGTATGTTGCTCGATTTTGCCGCGACGTTGCCCTTTTTCAGGCGGCAGTTGCCAAGCAAAGCTAAGCATAGGACTGCGCTGGGTCGGAAAGTTTATTAACCAGCGTTGTGTTTCCGCCGGCGAATGACTCTCGATATAGTATTGGCCCTTATCAAGCTGGCTTATTAATTGATTTGCTTGATAGTCTTGAAATGTACCGCGGTGAAGTTCTGGCTCAGCCCATAGGCTGATTTCATGGCGGAAATAACTCAGGCTGCCTGCAAAGAAGATCAGCAATAATACCCAGCAAACGAGTAAACCCGCCCAAGTGTGTAGCCAAGATAAGGTTCTAAAAAAGGTTTCTTTCATCTTACTGTCCACACACCTTAAGCAGAGTAAAACACAGGAGGCTAAATAACATCAGATCCCGCCACGCATGCCAGGTTTTACGCACGCAAAAGGCATAAATAATGGCGATGGCATAAAACAAGAATGCCAGCATATTGGCCGTTAATGTGCTCTCAAATCGAGACATTGGCAGTATTTGAGTCAGTAAACAGGCCAGCGTTGCCGCTGCAATATAGCCAGCCAATAACGCAGCACTCGCGCGAACAAATACCTGCAAACCAAATTGAGTTTGCTCTTGTTTTAGCCACCGAATGGCGGCTTGAAAATAACCCGATACAGGACGTACAGCTATCGCTGAGAGGGGGGAATTTGATGTTGGGATATGTGACATAAGTGCTACTTATTTCAGTCAATATTAAACGGTTAATCCAAATGCCAATTCAGCCATAGCTGAATACAGCGGGCATTCTGATGAGCTATCAGGCTATTGTTTTGATGATTATAACGCAGTTGACTTAAATGATAAACAATATCATTTGCATTTATTGAGGCGGTGCACAAAATATCCTTAACGCATTTTGAGTGCTAGCTCGCGTTATGCGTAACCCTGTGCAATATGTCACAAATGTTTGGTTTTATTGATGAGATTGATCTTACTTGTTTAGCATTTGGTTAAATTTTCTGCTTTCAGTGTGAACTTAATCAAAGTAGGTGTTCTGTCATTTTGGCAAAATCCCCTGCAACTTTCACTTGGAGTCATTTTGATATCCCTATGCAAACACATTCAAAAAAAGGTGAAAAACACCTATCTGAAAACGCAATCCTACTCTCTACGACCGATTTGAAAGGAAATATTAAGTACGTTAATCAAACCTTTTCGCAGATAAGTGAATATAGCGTTACTGAGTTGCAAGGGAGTCCTCACAATATCGTTCGTCACGAGGATATGCCTGCCGCTGCGTTTAAAATGCTTTGGGATAGAATTAAAAGCGGCAAACCTTGGATGGGCATAGTCAAAAACAAGACCAAAACTGGCGGTTACTATTGGGTCAATGCCTATGTTGCACCTGTATATGAAGATGGCAAAATTCATGAATATCAATCAGTACGTCGCCAGGCGACACCTGAGCAAATCAGGGCGGCTGAAGATGTTTATCAAGGCATTAATCAAGGTAAACAACCTAAAGCATTAAAAAAAGATAGCTTAGGATTTCGGGGGAAAATTCTCTCCTCCATGTTTTTAGCTATTACGGCGACGGCGTTTTTGGCATGTTACTCCCCTTTATTAGCCGCACTTGTGGGGGCTTTAGTTGCTTGGGTATTGTGGTACAAGCTTATGCAACCATTACAAGCATTAGTTAGCGTTGCTACTCATATTATTGATGATCCCGTCGCGATGGGGATTTATACCGGTAGACAGGATGAAATCGGGAAAATTGATCTGGCTCTGCGGTTTTTAATTACTGAAATCGGTGGGGTTGTTGGCCGGATGGCGGATTCAGCAAGTGAAATACAAGAGCAGAGCGTCAATCTCAAACAAACCATCACTAATACCTGGGAGCATGCCGATAGTCAGAGTGTGCAAACCACCCAGGCGGCAACGGCAATGGAACAAATGAGTGCCAGTTTTGCTGAGGTAACAGATAATATCCATCGCACGGCATCTGAAATGGTCTCCAGCCATGAGGCTGCACAGCGCGGCCATTCACGGCTTGAAACTGTTATCGAAGCTATCCATCAACTGAGTGTGCAGGTGAGCCATTTTTCAGATGTCGTCCAAACCATAGAGCAGGATAGCCAAGCGATTTATCAAGTGTTAGAAGTTATTCGCTCTATCGCCGACCAAACTAATCTACTGGCGCTTAATGCGGCAATTGAAGCGGCACGGGCTGGGGAGACTGGCCGGGGATTTGCTGTCGTTGCCGATGAGGTGCGGCAATTGTCTAGCCGAACCAGTCAGTCAACTTCACAAATTGAGCAAATTGTCAGTCGATTTAAAGATAGCACGCAAAAAGCGACATCGACGATGACGGCCGGACAGGAGCAGGTTAAGCGCTCAGTCTCTTTAGCACAGGATGCCAGTGTGGCTTTTGGTGAGTTGTTATCCTCTATCGCTCGGATCAACTCTTTAAGTGATGACAATGCCGCAGCAATGACTCAACAGACATCTGTAGCGGCGGAAATTAGTCGTGCTATCCATGTGATCAGCGATTTGGCACAGCAGAGTTTAGAGCAGACTCAAGATGCGGCGGCAAGGGGCGAGCAGGTTTCGCGCTTATCGACAAAAACTCATCACCTATCGCAGCAATTCTGGCAACAAAGCGTGCAGCGTAAGTATTAGCACTTGGCATTCAACTGGTTGGTTTATTTTTTGTCGGTTATAAATCAACCAGTTAATTTATTTTAACGTTCCCGTATTGTGCCATTTCTTTGATGAGTCTCACATTTAGCTGCTGCTAATACCTGTTTCATTCGAAATATTTGTCTAGGGGGCTTGTGTTTTATTTGCCATGCCCCAAGCTCTAATAGTGAAGCGAAAAAAAAGTAAAGACACTAAAAGGGACAACCTATGAAAATTAATCTTTCTGGTCACCATGTCGATGTTACTGATTCTGTCAAAGAACACGTTAACGAAAAGTTTTCAAAAATCGCCACTCATTTCCCCACTCTCATTGGGCTTGATATCATTATTGCTAAGGAGCATGGCGAGTTTCAGGTTGAAATTCGAACAAATTACGAAGGCAGTCGCATCTCCGCCTCAGGTACGGATGAAATCATGTACCCCGCGATTGCTGCAGCAGCTAAAAAATTGGATGCTGCACTAAAACACCGTAAAGGTCAGTTAAAGGCCGATTTACATGAAAAGCCGACCTGCACAACGCCACCTATTGCCCATGAAATTATCCAAGAGATGGATTTACGCTAGTTTTTCGCGGCAGTGATTGCATTGAAAAGGGCCTTTAAGGCCCTTTTTCGTTGGTGGGCCCGTTCTAAATTAAGCCGATTTGTAAGCCTCTTAGTACTGCTTGAGTACGGTCTCGGCAATTGAGTTTAGCCAAAATGGTTGAAACGTGGTTTTTCACGGTTCCTTCGGCCAAAAATACTGCATCGGCGATTTCTTTATTGGAAAACCCTCCCGCCATATAGCGTAAAATCTCTTGCTCGCGAGCTGATAACAACGCTTGAGTTGCAATGTTGAGAGGCGCAGGAGATAGAGATGTAGGAGATCGGTGCTGCATCTGTTCAAGTACTGAAGGTTCTATCAGATACTCACCTTTGGCAACCGTTTCAATGGCATGCAGTAACTTATCCAGAGACACATCCTTCAATAAGAAGCCATTTGCGCCGGCATGTAAGCTATTTAAAAACAATTCGCTGTCATCAAAGGTGGTTAACATTATTACTGGTAAGGGATTTTGTACGGCGCGAAGCTGTTTTAGCAAACTAATACCATCGAGCACTGGCATGCGAATATCACTTAATAGCAAATCTACGGCTTCAGTTTCCAGCAGCCTAAGTGCTTCTTGACCATTCTCAGCCTGCCAAGTCACCTTGATATGCTGAGAAATGGCAATTAGGCTCGCGATCCCCTGACGAACTAACTGTTGGTCTTCCACTAATCCCACCTTGATAGTATGAGGTGCGGATGGGTTATCAGTTGTGATTGCCGATTGAAATTTTTCCATAAGTAGCGACTTATTCCTTGTAACCCGTTTTGTTGGGATGTCTTTTACATTGTTGTATTTTGTGGCAGCCGGATAATAAGGCTACAACCTTTAGCATCTTCATTGGGCTGCAAACACACCTTACCATTAAAGGCTGATAACCTTTCCTGCATGCTATTGAGCCCGATACCTGTTGAAGCGGTTTGGTTGATACCTTGACCATTATCGTTAAGTTGAATGATAAGTTCGGTTTGTTGCAGTTGCATCGACAGCGTGAACTGATTGGCCTTGCCATGGCGCACCCCATTACTGATCCCTTCCTGCAATACCAGTAATAAGGCTTGAGCCAGTTCAGTCGACTGTAGCGGCACTAATGATTTATACCGCAAGCTAACATTAGGTAAACGGCTTGCTATTGCATCAAGCGGAGGCTTTAAGTCGAGGCCAATATTAACCCGCTGCGCACGAACCACGGCGCGGATACTCTCTAATAATTCCTTGGCAAGTGATTTACTCTGATTGACTGTGGATTTGAGCTCCGTAGGTGCTTGATGACTTAATAGCTCAAGTTGCAATGATAACGCAGTGAGTTGGTGGCCGAGAATATCGTGCAAATCCCGTGAGATCCTCAACCTTTCTTGCTGCTCGCTGGTTTGACTCAGCAAGGCTCTCGTAGCGATAAGTTGTTGATTAAGATGTTCCTGTATCCGGCGAGACTCGCGCTCGGACAATCTCGCTTGACTACTGCTGTATGCAAATAGCTGGAATCCCATATAAATAAGGACATTAAAAATAATACTGTTTGAGGTGTGTAAGTGCAGAATGAAGTAATAGCTAAGATTGGCTAACAGGATTTGTCCTATCGCGGCATTGCGGCTAAAGAACTCGGGTAACAGTGACGCCCATATTACGAGCAAGATGGGTAACAAAGAATGCTCACTTAACAGCATTAAGCTGAGGGTACAGCAAACAAGTACTATGGTTAAAAGCCTATTTATCTTGAGACTTTTACGAGGATGTTCGAAGATTGTCAGCAATAAAAACAATAATATAAACAATGCATAAAGTGCTATATGGCAACTTTTGTTGAGCGTGGGTAGCTTGGCTTGAATATCTTGATTAAATCCCAGCCAAGCGACAAGTGCCCAAGTGAGGCTACCCGCACCAATTAGCATCGTTTCTGCTTTGGTTAATCGATTTCCTTGCACCTATTTGCTTCCTTCAATCACAATTTATCATCCATTCTAAGGCAAGTATTCCATAAGAGACTATGTCTATCACGCAGGCAAAGTCTTAATCCGCTAAGTTATTTGAATTATTTATTTAATTCAGTTTGTGAAGTTTTATCTGATATGTGGATTATTAACCACGCCTAATAACGCCAGCTATATGGTGATGTTATATATTTATTTTAAATCAATATATTAGAGTCCTATCTCAATGTGAGCAGTGTTTTTGATAAAATCAAGCTACGTTGTTTTTATTAAGCGGGAGTGGCGGTGTCGTTAGCCTATGAGTTAGTGAAAGTAGGAATGCAACCTTGGTATTGCGATAACAATTGCCGGATGCGGTAACGCTTTACTACTCGCAGGTGTTAGTGGTCGGTGGGTATTGTATGGATATGGCGCCGCTTTCGGCAGTGGCAACTATTTTCCATAATGATTATGGCCCATCGCGATGATGAGTCCCTCCATGAAGCGCGCTACGAGATCTCGCGCGTTTGGCCAAGTGTGCTGCGATTGAATTTCATGCATGATCGCAAATAAAAACGCAGCTCATTGGCTGCGTTTTTGTTAAGTAAGATTTTAATTAATCTTGAATTTCTGCATTGTGATAAACGTTTTGCACGTCGTCACAATCTTCTAAAGCGGCGATAAATTTATCGAATACTGCCACATCTTCACCGGAAACTGGGGTCATAGTTTGAGGCACAAAAGTGATGTTCTCGACTTCAAAGTTGATGTTAGGCATTGCATCTGTCAGTGCCGTTTTAACTTTGAAAAACTCGGTGTGTGGTGCGATAACACTGATCATGCCATCTTCCACTTCAACGTCATTCACATCGACATCGGCCATCATTAGAATTTCGAGGATGGCATCTTCATCTTCACCGGGGAAAACGAACACGGCAGATTGGTCAAACATATGGCCTACTGTACCGGGTGTACCAAGTTTGGCATCGTTTTTTACGAAGGCTTGACGTACTTCAGTAAAAGTACGTTTTACGTTATCGGTTAAGCAGTCGACGATGACCATGCAGTTACCTGGGCCGAAACCTTCATAACGGGCAGTATCATAATCTTCACCGCCACCACCTTTGGCTTTATCAATAGCACGTTCAATAACGTGTGCTGGTACTTGATCTTTCTTCGCGCGTTCGATTAAACGACGGAGTGATAAGTTGCCGTCCGGCTCGACACCACCTTGTTTGGCGACTACGTAAATTTCTTTACCGTAGCGTGAGTAAAGGCGGGTTTTCTGGCCAGCTGTTTTCGCCATGGATTCTTTACGGTTTTGATATGCTCTGCCCATCTTGATCTCGTTAGCTCAAAAAAATTGCGCCGATAGTAGCAGTTTTCTTGCCGTATGTGCAGTCACTCGAGTTGGAATTCTTGTCAATAAAGCGATAAGCACCACATTTTGTCAGCTAAAAATGGCCAGAGGATTTTAGGAAGGATTTATTGGGTAATTCGGCGAAATCTATACTAATGTCTAATGCCATAAGCGCGTTAGAGCGCTGAAGATAGACTATAGGTTTTAGGATGAATAGTTCAATTTAGTCAGAAGGATAGACTCACTACGCAGTGTTTGAATTTGTCTATTCTGCTTACTGCGGCCAATCAAATAGCAATGGATAGCAAGTGAATACTCACTTCTCTCACTTTGCATGTGCGTTTTCTTGGTGAGATACAAATATGGAATTACAACATAAAATCGTCATTGCACTGAGTTTAGTCTTAGTTGTGTTTGGCAGCCTTTTACTTAATGCCATCTCCTTATCCGGTTTTACACATGCCTTGGTTTTAGGCGGGATAGTTTGTGTGTGGGTATTATGGATTGTTAAGCGTTTTTTGAGTATCAAGGCGCCAAATCCTGATGAAAATGCTCTTAGGCTCAATCGGTTAAGCTCTCCTGAACATGATATCAGCGTCCAAACCAGTAAGATTGCAATTGGTGCAGCTGAGGTCTCACATTTTATTGATTTATTGAATAAATCGATTGAGTCCAATGGTGAACATGCGAGTGCTATCGCGGTGGCTGCGGCGCAATTGAGTAATACAAC
Organism: Shewanella xiamenensis; assembly: GCF_014647135.1. Taxonomy (GTDB): domain Bacteria; phylum Pseudomonadota; class Gammaproteobacteria; order Enterobacterales; family Shewanellaceae; genus Shewanella; species Shewanella xiamenensis. Next base: position 136,995 of record NZ_BMOP01000004.1, on the reverse strand, counting down.
TGCTTTGCTTGGTGATAATGCCAGCAGCATTTTAGTCCAAACCCAAGAGGCTGAGCGCTTGAGTGTGCAAGGCAGAACTCAAGCACAAAAGGGCGTATCTGCTATCGAATCATTAAATGCTGATATCAACACTGCCGCTCAGCAAGTGCAGGCCTTAAAGTCAAAAGCTGAACAAATTCAAAAAATCACCGAGGTCATTAATTCGGTTGCGGAACAAACAAACTTACTGGCATTAAATGCTGCTATTGAAGCGGCAAGAGCTGGAGAGCAAGGGCGAGGCTTTGCTGTGGTAGCTGATGAGGTTCGAAGCCTTGCCGGAAAAACGGCTGGAGCGACCCAAGATATCGGTAAGATGCTGCTCGAAATTCGTGCTGAAACAGACAAAAGTTCAGCGTTAATGGAACGAGTGGTTTTGCAAACTGCTGATGTTGTCGGTGCGATGGGGGAGTTGGATGGTCACTTTACTGATATCTCAACCTCTGTAACTCGTTCTGCGCATGCGCTTGGAGATATGGAAGAATCCCTTAAGCAATACAATCATACCACCAATGAGATTAGCAACTCGGTAGCGCAGATCCGTGACTCGCTGACTGCGACAGGAAGACAAAGCATGACGGTTTCTGAGCAGGCGTTTACCCTGTCATTAACGACAGAGGGTATATTTAAAGCATTGTCTCATTGGGATACTCAAACCTTTGATCAACAAGTGCTATTAGTCGCTAATGAAGCGGCAAAAGCTTGCGGAGAGAAACTTGCGCAAGGATTAGCTAATCGTAGTTTTACGGAAGCAGAGTTGTTTAGTCCCAAATATCAGCCAATTGCCAATACTCAGCCGCAGAAATATACCACAGCATTTGACCGTTTCACCGATCAACATTTTCCCGCGATTCAAGAACCGATTTTAGCTAAGCATAGTGAGATCATTTATGCTGGAGCCGTTGATAAAAAAGGTTATTTCCCAACCCATAATAAACGCTTTAGCCAAGCATTAACGGGCAAAGTTGAGGTTGATATGGTGCATAATCGCACTAAACGCTTATTTAATGACCCAACGGGCAGCCGTTGTGGGACACATACGGATCCTGTTTTACTGCAAACCTATAAGCGAGATACCGGGGAGATTATGCATGACTTGTCAGTACCCATTTATGTTAATGGTAAACACTGGGGCGGTTTTCGAGTAGGGTTTAAAGCGAAGTAACAGTAGTTTAATATAGAATTAACGCTTTTATTTTGTAGATAAATATTCATCTGCCCTTGTTACTTAAGTGTGATCGATTGCGCGGATTTGATTAACAAAATAGAAATAGATTGGCATCTATTTGCCGAAGTGCTTAAATGATGTGATATTCATGGCGCGATGATGTCTTTATCTTTTGTACAAAGTTATATCGCTTTGAGTTTTTAATTTGTTGATTTTAAATGGTAAAAAAAGTTTTGAGTTTTGTTTTCATAAGAGATGAACGGAGACTCTTGCCACTTTGATCGATAGCAGTAGATTCTGCTTAATGTGAGTTAAAAGTTATGCAAGCAACACAAGCGACTGTTACAGTTTTGTATTATGATGCGCCCGTTGGGTTAATTATGCACAATTCGGTGTTACAAGGTTTACCTGTTAGCGAGTCAGGTCGTGTGATGATTCCTGCAAGTTTTCGCAAAGGAAAATCCATTATTGCCGTATTAGAAGGTGAGTGTAAGATTTTGAACTCACTCGGTGAGCGTGTTTTTGCACAGGCAAATATAGGTTAAGAAAAAATATACTGGCAAAACATCATATTGAAAGGACGATAAGTTGATTTATCGTCCTTTTGCTTTATGCGTTCGGTTAAATAAGCGTCAGGTTCGGCTGTTATCTGCAAACATCATCAAACAGTTTATTGGCTAATTGCTGCAATATCTCCGCCTGCGGATGGGTGTGGGCGAAGGTTCGTAAGCCATAAATTCCCATCATTAAATATTGTGCTCTCTGCTCGCTATTGAGCTGCCCTTGTAACATTCCTTGAGAAGCTGCAAGTTCAAATTGTGCGGTGAGTGCGTTTTGCCATAGGTGGAGATTCTGACTGATAATATGTTGAATCTCATCGTCTTGCTCGGCGATTTCATTTAACGCTTTGGTCAGTAAACAGGCTTGCTGGCTATCGCAGCTGATACATTCGACGACGACATTATCTAAGTAAGTTTTTAAATTTTTAAGCACTGGCTGGTTATTGGAGAAGATAAGCTTGAATTGCTCGTTTCTATCCTGTTGATATTGCTCGATAGCGGCAATGAGTAATCCACGTTTATTACTAAAAGCACAGTAAATGGACCCAGGGTGTAATCCGGTGGCTTGGGTGAGATCTTGCATGCTGGTCTTGGTATATCCCTTACGCATAAAGGCCGCCATTGCCCCCCTAAGTACTTGCGCCCTATCAAACTCTGCGTTTCGCATTGCATTCTTACCTCTTACCGATACTTGCCGGAGATTCTAACTAATTTTGAACAAACATTCAAAAATGTTCTTGAATGATCATTCAAATAGTAATATCTTGAACGTACATTCAAGAATGGGGTTTAACCAATGACGATTGAAAATGCAGTGAATTCTGTAGGTAATCTATTCGACACCTATAAGCTTAATGACACGATAACCTTAAAAAACCGTATTTTGATGGCGCCATTAACGCGCTGTATGGCTGATGCCGACTTGGTTCCTACCGATGATATGGTGGCTTACTATGCACGCCGTGCTGAAGCCGGATTGATTATCTCCGAGGCCACGATTATTCGCCCAGATGCCCAAGGCTACCCAAACACTCCCGGTATTTTTACCCAAGGGCAAATTGCAGGCTGGCGCAAAGTGACAGATGCTGTGCATGCCAATGGCGGTAAGATTTTTGTGCAATTATGGCATACAGGCCGTGTTGCTCATCCACATTTCTTCGGTGGTGGTGATGTGCTGGCTCCTTCTGCCCAGAAAATTGAAGGCAGTGTGCCAAGAATGCGTGAATTGACCTATGTAACGCCAAAAGCTGCAACGGTTGAAGATATTCAGGGGCTGGTGCGTGATTATGCAAAAGCGGCTGAGAATGCGATTGAAGCCGGCTTTGATGGCGTTGAGATCCACGGTGCTAATGGTTACTTGATTGATGAATTCTTACACCATGATAGTAATCGTCGTACCGATGAATATGGTGGCACACCAGCCAATATGTCACGGTTTGCCTTAGAAGTGGTCGATGCAATTGCCGCACGTATTGGTAAAGACAGAACGGGTTTACGTATTTCCCCCGGCGCCTATTTCAATATGGCAAGCGATAGCCGTGACCGTGCGGTTTTTGATTATTTACTTCCTGAGTTAGAAAAACGCGATCTGGCCTTTGTGCATATCGGTATTTTCGATGACAGTATGGAGTTTGATTACTTAGGCGGCTCTGCATCAAGTTATGTTCGTGCACACTATGGCAAAACGCTAGTGGGTGTGGGCAGTTATAGTGCACAGACGGCGAGCAAGGCCATTGCTGAGAATAAATTTGACTTAATTGCAATTGGTCGCCCCTTTATCGCTAACCCCGATTATGTTGCTAAAGTGCGTAAAGGCGAGGAGCTGGTGGCTTATAGTGATGAGATGTTAGCAACCTTGATTTAAGGTTTAGATTGCAACGCTGGTAAAAAAGGGTTAGCTAAGCTAACCCTTTTTGCTTTTTGTATCTGTTGTTCAATCGAGACTATGAATTCGTTTTGCTGAGTGTTCTCAAAGCATTAAGTTTGTGTTGGGCAATGCCGAACACGCAATCCGATGCATAGTGCTCTGTGTGTTTACTCTCATCGGTTTGCACTATCGCAGCGGCTTTACCTAATAGCAAAGTCATCGCTTGAGTAACATGGTTAATCGCCCAAATATGGAATTCACCACGTTCAACCGCTTCCACAATATCTTGGCGTAGCATTAAGTTTGCAATATTCGACTTGGGAATAATCACTCCTTGACTGGAGGTTCTGCCCTTGATTTGACACACATCGAAAAAGCCTTCAATTTTCTCATTAACCCCGCCGATAGGTTGAGCTTCGCCAAACTGATTCATTGAGCCAGTAATGGCAATATCTTGTCTTAAGGGCAACTCACTGATAGCGGAGATAATAGCGCAGCATTCGGCCATTGACGCACTATCACCATCGACACCGCTGTAGGATTGCTCGAAGGTGAGGTAAGTGGTGAGAGGAATTTGCGCGGTTTTACCTAACACAGAGGCTAAATAGGCGGTAAGGATTAAAACGCCCTTAGAATGTATTCGCCCACCGAGTTTGACCCTATGTTCGATGTCCAGCACTTCTCCTTTACCATACGCGGTCGTGGCGGTGATGCGATTAGGCAGACCAAATTGATGATCTGAAGTAGAAACAACAGATAACGCATTGATTTGACCAACGACTTTATCGTGAGTATTAATTAGTGTGGTGCCATTCACGAAGCTTTCCATGATGTTGTCATGCAGGCGGGAGACGCGTTTCTCTTGATTTTTAAGTGCCTGTTCAACATGCTGCTTTTCTATTTGTTCACTTGCTGCGGCTTTTGCGCAAAAGTTGGATTCCCGTAATAGGTTGGCAATATTAGCAGAGTGCAGTGAGAGCTTCTGTTGATCCTGTGCCTCACGTGAGCTGTATTCAATGATGCGTGCAATGGCGCTACGGTCGCAGTGCAGCATGTTGTTATCGTGGACAATACTGGAAATAAATCGGGCATAATGGGCTTCGGAGTCGTCGGTTCTATCCATGACATCTTCAAAGTCGGCAGTTACCCTAAATAACTCACTGAAATCAGGATCATAATGCTGTAATAGTTGGTAGGTTTCATGGTCGCCGAACAGGATAATTTTTACATCCAACGGGATCGGTTCCGGTGCTAATGAAATGGTGCCAGATAGTGAGACTTCCCGCTCTAATGAACTCAGATCCAACTTGCGTGAACGCAATGCTCGCTTTAACCCATCCCAAACATAGGGGCGTTCAAGCACTTTGATCGCGTCCATTAATAGCACGCCACCGTTTGCCTTATGTAAACTTCCTGGGCGGATCAATGAAAAGTCGGTAAACACTGTACCTCTGAAGGTCGCGTTTTCAACATAACCAAACAGGCTGTGGTAGCTTGGGCTTTCTTCGACCACGATGGGGAATTTCTGTTCGCCTTGGCATACAAGTACATTGACCTGATAGCGGCGGGGCATTTTCTTTTCAAGTGAAGCGTAGGCTAGGGCGAGTTGTTCTTCGCTTTCTTCAAGGAAAATATCTAAATTACTTAGGATATCTGCCTGCATTCCGGTTAAAAATGCTCTGACATCTGGTTGATGTTTGTACTTATCCTTCAATGGCTTAAAAAAGTGGATCAACACATCCTTGGCAACTTGTTCATCATGTTCCTGCTGAGTATCACTAAATTCTTCTTCCCATTCAGTGTTTTGGCGAATAATACTCCTGAGTTTTACTTCTAGCCCATTGATATTGCTTTCGAATTGACTACGCTCGGCTTCCGTGAGGGCGCTGAAGCTGGCTTCATCATGGGGTTCATCACCATTGAGGGCGATCATTTGATAATCTCCCTGCATGGTTAAGCTCAGACTAATATTTTTTTGTTTGGCCTCTTCGCTGAGCTCTGTGAGTGCGGTTTCTTGCTTTTGTATCAGTTGGCTTTTAAGTTTTTCAGCTCTGGCATAATACATTTCATTATCAAAGGCTAAGGGTAATGCTCTTACCAGTTTGAGCATGAGTTTCTCGATGGATTTCTTAAACTCTTGCCCCGTGCCTGCGGTGAGTTTTAGCACTTTAGGGCTGCGGGTATCGTCAAAGTTGACCACATAGCACCAGTCAAATAACGCGGGTTTTATGGGATCGTGGCGATTGAGATAGCGCAGCATCATGGTTCGTTTACCGAGACCATTTTGGCCGATCGCATAGATGTTATAGCCCTTTTCTTTTATCCCCATGGCAAATTCTACCGCCTGTTGGGCACGTTCTTGGCCAACAATATCATCGAGTGGCGTGAGCTGGGCTGTAGATTGGCACTCAGTATTAAGCTGTTTAAGTTCTGACTTTCGGTAAAGCTGCTGGCTCGTTAGCGGGATAGCGGGTGTGGCTGTCGGCACGGTAGGCATAAAAATCCTTGTTTTTCTTTCTGATTATTTCCATTGTAGACAATAGGATAATGTTATTGTCAATGAAAAGACGGTAATTTCTACTTAAACAATCCTTATGCGAGGAGGCTATGCCTTGGGATTCGGCCCTGTTTGTTGGCGTGAATTTTTGCTTGCAAAACTAAGATGAAGATGTTTGATTTTTATTCAAATGTTTTATTGCTAAGCTTTTATTGACGAACTCATTTTTGAGTAGCTTTGAGCCTAACCTTTATCGACAGTGAGTCTGTTGGCGATAATGGTGTTTAAATTTCGTTATCTGAAACAAACTAATCTGCTAATAACTCAAATAATTATGTATTAGTGAATGACGATGATTGAGTGTCTGCGGTAATATCTGTCAATTGAGCATGGGATTGTACTGGTTTTGTACTTCAGCCTAGGCTCAGATTTTGTTCAGACAGTGGGTGGGTATTGTTGTTGGTGTAGTGTTTTTTAGGGGGGCGCTTGTTGTCCTTATTTAACATGGAATTGTAGAGGCTATAGTTAGCAAGCTTATGATTGATTTTGCAATTTCACAAAAGCAGTTAACAGATTGGGCAAACGACTTACAGTTAGTCGCCAATATCACTCAGTCGCATGCGGTGATTTTAACTGCGAATGCAGCGGGTGAATATCGTCAGTTAATTCAGTCTGAACGATGCCAACTTGTTGATATAGAAGCTCTTGTTCGGCATTTTAATCATAAAGCTCATTTAAACCTCTATCAACACGCGACACCTAAAGTTAATACCCCATCCACTCGCTCCGCTTCCCATGATCCCTTCAACGAATCGAGTACCTTTAGTCATCATCAGGTTAATATTCCGTTGGATGTACGTCATGCTGCTGCATTCAAGCAAGCCTTGATCCCTGATGTAAAATCAACGCCAAAATGGCGTGATACCGGACTTGGAAGCTTAATTTATTTGCCTATCATCTGGAATTCTGGAGCGCATTTCGGGGTATTTTGTTTATATCATCATACTCCTTTACAGTTAGATGATAAGGCACTGCAACTCGCGTCCCTAACGGTTAATAGCCTACAGCTTAATTTGAGTGAGTTGCACAGGGCTCAACGACTGCAAATGGCCGCCTTGCGCGGTGATGCGAAGTCGATGGATGTTATTGACTTGCAGACCTTTATCGATAGTTTTGAAGAGCATATTTGGGTCAAAAATACCGACGGTGTTTACACCATTTGCAACCAAAGTGTTGAAAATGCGTGGGAGCTACCCCGTAGTGACATTATTGGTAAGACGGACGAAGAGCTATTTGGCAGAGCGATTGCGGATATTTTTCTCAATGGTGACAAACTTGCTATTGAGACTGGGGCGCCAATTATTGTTGCCGAATGTTTAGATGGTGAGAATCAAAATAAACACTTATGGCTAGAGACCCTTAAAATCCCCGCCTTAACGCCCGAGGGTGAACTGGCGGGCGTGATAGGCATGACCCGTAATATCTCTAAACATAAAGAAGTGGAAGAACAACTTACCCTCGCTACCAATGTCTTTAAACACTCCCTTGAAGGTGTAGTCGTGACTGATAGGCACGGTAATATTACCGATGTTAATGGTGCCTTTTACGAGATTACAGGTTACTCGCGGGAAGAGTTAGTTGGGCAAAATCCACGCTTATTTAATTCCGGCCGTCACGATAGAGCTTTTTTTGAAACCATGTGGAATCATTTACTCGATGCTGGTAAGTGGAATGGTGAAATTTGGAATCGACGTAAAGATGGCACTATTTTTCCGCAAAATATCACTATTAGCGCCATCTACGATGAGGTTGGGGAGATCCGCTATTTTGTCGCAGTCTTTGCCGATATCTCCGCTCAAAAGCAGAGTGAAGCGCAACTTGCTCATTTAGCTTATTTTGACCCACTGACTCATTTGCCGAATCGCATGAAGCTGATGATGCAGCTTAAGCAAGAACTCAGACATGCGAAACGACTCAATGCCCAATTAGCGACAGTCTTTATTGATGTGGATTTGTTTAAACACATTAATGACAGTTTTGGTCATAGTATTGGCGATGAAATGCTGGTGGAACTGGCTAAACGTCTTCGCAGCCAATTACAGGAGCAAGATGTGTTGTCACGTATTGGTGGCGATGAGTTTGTGGCGCTGATTTCCGGCATTCAAGGCCATGAGGATGCTACAGCGGCAATTAACCAATTGCGCCAAGTATTTGATCTACCTTTTGTGGTAAGCACCGGGGATCATTTACGCCTTACCGCCAGTATGGGGATTTCCCTTTACCCAAGTGATGGTAGTAATGCTGATACGCTGCTACGCAATGCCGATGCCGCCATGTATCGCGCTAAGAGTGAGGGGCGAAATAATTATGCCTTTTACACTGAATCATTGACTAAAGAATCGATCGAGCATTTAAAGTTGCAGAGTGCGCTTTATGGTGCACTTGAGCAAAATTCTCTGTATTTGATGTATCAACCCAAATTAAATTTGGTGACCCGTAAAACCGTTGGAGTTGAGGCGCTATTGCGTTGGAACGATCCGATTTTAGGACAAATTTCCCCTGGGATGTTTATTCCCGTCGCCGAAAAAATAGGCTTAATTTACGATATTGGTTTGTGGGTGCTTGAAACGGCTTGCCAGCAAGGTGTGCGTTGGTTGGCTGACGGTAAACAGTTTGGCCGCATTGCGGTTAACGTCGCAGGACAGCAGTTGCAACGTGGCTCCTTTGTGGAGGACGTGAAACGTATCCTAACGCAAACAGGCTTACCTGCAACTTGCCTTGAGCTTGAAGTGACAGAAAGTGTGATGATGAATAATCCGGATGTCGCGATTCGTGATTTAAAATTGTTAGGTGATTTGGGCATTGAGCTCTCGGTCGATGATTTTGGTACGGGTTATTCATCACTGAATTATTTGAAAAAACTTCCAATTCATAAGCTTAAAATCGACCAGTCTTTCGTACGAGACATTCCCTTCGATACCAACAATACCGCGATAGCTAAAGCTGTGATTGCCCTTGGCCATGCCTTAAAATTAGATATTGTTGCGGAAGGGGTAGAAACCACCGAGCAAGCCGAGTTTTTAACTCAAAATTTTTGCGACCAAGCACAGGGATATCTCTTTAGCCGCCCACAATTACCAGCGGATGTTGAGGCCTTTTTTACTGAAGCGTAATTGTTTACCAAACCTAAGTAGTAGTGTGGCTGTGACCGATAAGCATGATATTAAAGGCGCGAGCGTAAACTGGTCGCAGTCCGTCCGGTCTGCTAACATTGCGGCATGATTGTTTTTGGTGATGTTTCATGTCTTTTAGCGCGCTTTCCTTAAATACCCAATTAGTTAACACCTTAGCTGAACTTGGTTATCAACAACCCACGCCTATTCAAGTCGAAGCCATTCCCGCCATTTTAGCAAAACAGGATGTGATGGCGGGGGCTCAAACGGGGACGGGGAAAACTGCTGCTTTTGCTTTACCCATTCTGCAGTTGTTAATGGCTGATAACCAAAACCTTAAGGCGCCAAAAGAAATCCGCGCCTTAGTTTTAGTGCCAACAAGGGAGCTGGCACTACAAGTTCAGCAAAGCTTTGTAAAATATGCGAAAGGCACAGATATTCGTGTGGGCATAGCCTACGGTGGCGTCAGCATCGAGGCGCAGCAAGCGGTGTTTAACGCCGGGATTGATGTGTTGATTGCAACCCCAGGCCGCTTGCTTGATCATTTACGTCAGGGTGCACTCAATCTTAACCAATTGAACACACTGGTGTTTGATGAAGCCGACCGGATGCTTGATATGGGATTTATGGATGAAATCAAAGCCGTGCTTAAGCAAGTGCCCGCTCACCGACAAACCCTGCTATTTTCCGCCACTTTGGATGATTCGATTTTTAGTTTCAGCAAAAACCTTCTGCGTAATCCCAAGCTGATTGAAGTGGCTAAACGTAATACGACCGCGGCCCAGATAGAGCAGCGAGTCTATGCGATAGATAGCGATCGTAAAACTGAGTTTGTCAGCCATTTAGTCCGTAGCAAAAATTGGCAGCAAGTGTTGATATTTAGTCGCACTAAACAGGGAGTCGATAAGCTGACCACTCAGCTCAATCAACTCGGGGTGGCAACGCAAGCTTTCCATGGCGACTTGTCCCAAGGTGCGCGGGAAAAGGTATTGCAGGAGTTTAAACAAGGACAAGTGCAAGTCTTAGTTGCCACCGATGTGGCAGCTCGTGGGCTTGATATTGCTGAGCTACAGTATGTGATTAATTTCGAATTACCGTTTATTGCTGAAGATTATATTCACCGTATCGGTCGTACAGGTCGGGCTGGCAGTGCCGGGATGGCCATTACGCTTTTTAGCCAAGAGGATGCGCTATTACTTGAAGAGGTCGAGGTACTGCTCGATAAGCGTTTGCCACAGCAGTGGTATCCTGGCTTTGAACCCGATTTTAACAAAATGGTCTCCGAGCCAAGGCGCAATAGCAAAGCTGCTCAAAAACAACGGGCTAAAAAACGCGCCTTAGGTGGTAAAAAGCGCTAATTAAGGCGACAAGGTTATTTAAGCTTTTATTCTGATAGCGAGCCGCCCTTTGATAGGGCGGATAATCATTTCACCAATGGCTTTGCATGATGATTAAGTTGGGCTTGTTGTGCTCGCCATACCGCTCGCGTTATTAACTAAAATACACTTCAGCCTGGTTATTGCGTTGTCGTTCTTCATTTTTCTCAGTAGCTTCTTTAATTAGCTCCACTTTTTGAGCTTGAAGTAATTCAATTTTTTTTGCTTTTTCCTCTTCGGATAAGCTGTCATCACCGGCTATTTTTGCTATCTCCGCATCTAGCTGTTTAAGCTTATCCCTATCAATGCCTGTGCGTTTATCGAGAATCGCCTGCATTGCGTCTTCTAATCTATTATGCGGCTTTTCAGTCTCTGCCGTACCGGCAATATGTTGCACATTAGCGGTGTAATGTTGTTTGGCATTAGGCGCAAGCTGACTATAGGTATCACTGCTTTCAGCATCTCGAGTCACGCCGCCAGATAGGGTGACTGTATCTTGCGGGGCTGTCATTTGAGCTCTCGGATTTTCCGCAGGGCTTGATACACCTTGCGTTTGCTGAGTTTGCAACGATTTTACTTGGTTCAACGCGATGGCCGCATAGCTATTGGGATTGATGACAGTCATTTCCTTATTTTTCCTCGTCGATTTTCACTTTCAGATGCCGCGCCAATAGGGCAAATAAATTAAGCAATATCAAGGCCAAACTCTGGCGACTTTCGTTGGATTTTTAGTAGAAAAATATTTTTATAAAAAATTGTACAAAAACTTGATCCTTGTACAAGAGTGGTCCGTAATAGTATCTAAATTGATACAAGGAATCTCATTATGTACAAGTTTAATCCGCAACGTATTCAAATAGGGATCAGTGCGTGCCTGTTAGGGGAGAAGGTACGTTTTGACGGTGGTCATAAAAATTCCTCCTATTGTAATCAAGAAATTGCCCCATTTTTTGATTATGTTCCTATCTGCCCAGAAATGGCGATTGGCCTAGGCGCACCTCGTAAAAGTATTCGTTTAGTACGCGATGGTGAACAAATACGGGTACAGAGCGCGGATGGAAGTTTAGATGTCACCGAAAAACTCAATGATTTCAGTGAGCGCAAAGTAGAAGAGTTAGATTTTTTAGGCGGTTATCTACTATGTGCTAAATCCCCAACCTGCGGTATGGAACGTGTGACAGAGTACAAGATTGGCACCAATAACGGCTCTAAATCCGGTATTGGCGTATTTGCCCGCAAATTAATGGAGCGTTATCCCCATTTACCGGTTGAAGAAGAAGGGCGTTTGCACGATATGGTGCTGCGGGAAAACTTTTTTACTCGGGTCTACGCCTATCACGACTGGCATACAATGCGTCACGAGGGGCTGACTAAGCATAAGTTAGTGAAGTTTCACTCCAGTTATAAGTACTTATTAATGGCCCACAGTCCTAAATGGTATCGCGAGCTTGGACCGATTGTGGCCAATATTGAGGATATTGAAGCGACCGCTGACCGCTATTTTACAGGCTTTATGACCGCCTTAAAAATCAATGCGACCCGTAGAAATCATACCAGCACCTTGCAGCATATTCAGGGCTATTTTAAAAAGCACTTAACTAAGGAGCAAAAACAAGAACTGTCTGAAATGATTATGAAATATCGTCAAGGACTCTTGCCTCTGTTAGTGCCTATCACCTTGATTAACCATTACTTAAGACAATTCCCAACGCCATATATTGAAGATCAAGTGTACTTAAATCCCCATCCGGAGGAGTTAAAACTGCGTTATGCCTACTAGGTTTTTGCTGATATGTGCGTTTGATAAAAATGGCTTAGCAGATACAAACCACGATTGGCGAAATGGTTTAGCACAACATGCTTAGGCCAACCAATCTGATTCATGAGTTAAGAGACAAAAATGGAAGATCATAATTTAGAGCTTGCAGCTGATAATCCCAGCAGTAGCGAATTGCTGCCGATCGGTGAGGTGTCGCGGCTTACTGGCGTTAATGCGGTGACATTAAGGGCATGGCAGCGGCGTTTTGGGCTTGTTATCCCTGAGCGCACTCCCAAGGGGCACAGGCTGTATACTGCCGAAAATATTCAACAAATCCATGAGATTAATGCATGGTTAGCAAAAGGCGTTGCCATCAGTAAGGTTAAGCCATTATTGATGAGTTCGGCTAAAGCGATAGATGTCGCGAGTGTGCAATCTCAATCGTCTGATTTTTGGCATGAGCAGATATTGGCGTTAAATACTGCATTTTTTGAGTTAGATCAGCTCAAGTTTCACCAAATCTTAGATGAAGCCTTGGGCTTATATCCATTTCAATTGGTTAAACAAAAACTGCTACAAGCTTGGTTTGCACAATTAATGCCTTTATTGGAGCCGCGTTTAGATGTGGAGCTGCTACTTGCTTGGTTAGACAGTGAGTTAGCTAGCCGTATCGGTGGGCGTTTAAGCGTAGCGGGGCTAGCAAGTTCGCCCCAGATTGCGTTAGTGCGTTTGCCTTATGTTACATCGCAAAAAAATACAGAGCCTACGCTTGCGCCCAGTTCAAGCCTTACTAACCGTTTGTATTGCCTTGCACTATTACTGGAACTTGCCGATTTAAGAGTCTCAGTGGTCAACTTAGGCGTGCAACATATCTGCAGTCTTGGGCTAATCAATAACAGGCTTAAGGTTGATGCGTTAGTGTTATTGCCAGAGGCGAATCACTCACTATCAAAGCAGACAGAGCTGCAAATGTTGCTGGAAACTAAGTCACTCGCTTGCTATCTCGTTGGCCCTTTCGCGCCGACACTAACCACTTTATCGGACTATATCGCCCCTAGCGTTACTGAGATCATTCTGCAAATAACGACCGCAAAGCAACAACATAAAAAACAGTATCGTAGACAGAAAAACCAGGCTAATGCTGCACTGATTGAAGGAGAGAGCGCCGATGAGCATTAATCAATGCGGTTTGGAGAAACAGGCGTTAATGTGGTTTCGCCAAGATCTGCGCCTTACCGATAATCAGGCGTTTACGGCCGCCTGTGATTGGGTAAGGCAACATCACGCCGCCAAGCTTAAAGCGATTTACATTGCCACCCCAAGTCAATGGCGTCGGCATGATATCGCGCCAATTCAACTCGACTTTATTCAGCGGCATTTGAATCTACTGGCCCAAGGACTGGCGAGTTTAGGGGTTGAATTTGAACTCATTCAACTTGATAGCTTTAAAGATATTCCCGCATTTTTAACGGGTTATTGTGAAGAGCATAGTATTGGACGGGTATTTGCAGGACGAGAACCTGAGATCAATGAGCAAAAGCGCGATCAAGCTTGTATTGAGGCGGGGATTCCTTTGGTGCTTAGTGATGAACATTGCTTATTACCACCGGGAACTGTGCTCAATTTAAGCGGTGACATGTATCGGGTGTTTACTCCTTTTAGCCGCAAGTGGCGAGAGGTTGCCGCAAAGCAGCCTATTGTGCCGCTGGGTGTGCCAGCACCACTTGGTCCTATCTTATCGGAGCTTAAGCCATTATTTTTTAAAAATATCGGCTTTGCTGATTCTCCGACTAACAAGGGCACTACGCCATCAGAAACAGGTTTAAATCAAACCATATCAACCCCGCTTATCTCGAGTGAACAGTGGGCGGCAGGTGAGGGGCAAGCCAAGCGGCTGCTTAATCAATTTATTCAGCAAAAAGTGCAAGACTATAAGCAAGATAGAGATTTCCCCGCCATTGATGGCACCAGTGTTATCTCCCCTTATCTGGCGATTGGTGTACTCAGCCCAAGGCAATGTGTCGCGGCGCTTTTACAACGTTTCCCTGAGGTAATGGTTGATGACACTAGCCCCGGGCGTACATGGCTAAATGAGCTGATTTGGCGGGAGTTCTACCGTCATTTGCTGGTGGCTTTTCCTGATTTATCCAAGGGACACAATTTTAATCGCCAAGCCGATCATGTGCCGTGGCGCAACAATCGCGATGAGTTTTTAGCTTGGTGCGAGGGCAAAACCGGCTATCCGATAGTGGATGCGGCTATGCGGCAACTTAATCAAACGGGCTGGATGCATAATCGTTTACGCATGGTGGTGGCGAGCTTTTTAACCAAACATCTGCTCATTGATTGGCGTTGGGGCGAGCGGTATTTCCGCCAGCATCTTATCGACGGCGATCTGGCGGCTAACAACGGCGGTTGGCAGTGGTCGGCAGGATGCGGTTGTGATGCGCAGCCGTATTTTCGGATTTTTAATCCTATGAGCCAGAGCGAAAAGTTTGATCCAGATGGCCGCTTTATTCGTAAGTACTTACCAGAACTCGCATCTTGGGGCGTTAAGCGATTGCATCAACCGAATCAGCAAAAAACGCCTTCGTTGTTTGAAGCACCATTATTTGCATCGCAAGCGGATTATCCCTATGCGATTGTTGAGCACAATGCGGCAAGAGCAAGAGCGCTGACGGTACTGGGTGTGCTGAAAAAGGCTTAGACCACAAGTTCAACCTTAATACTTATCCCTTAGGGAGTGTCTGGATGATAAACCAAGCGAAGATTGAGCATAGCGGATTAGTAGATGATTTTATCAGCCTCTATCAAGCGTTAAATAAGGATAATCTGCATCTACTTGCAGAGGTCTATGATGACAATATTTGTTTTATCGATCCTATGCATCAAGTGAATGGCTTAAACGCGTTGACACAGTATTTTGCCAAGCTTTATCAAAATATCGGCTATATTCATTTTGAAATCAAAGAAGTATTACAGGATGACACTCAAGCATCGCTGTTTTGGCAAATGCAATATCGTCATCCTAAGCTCAATAAAGGAGAGATAGTTCGGGTTGATGGGATGAGCCAGCTTAAGTTTCATCAGCGCATTTATTTTCATCGGGACTATTTCGACCTCGGGCAAATGCTGTATGAACATTTGCCTTGTATGGGCGGACTTATTCGCTTGCTTAAAGATAGGGCGGCTAAGTAATGACCTCTTTGCTCACCAAAAAAATCAATACAGTGCTGATAACTGGGGCAAGTTCAGGTATCGGTTTGCAGTTAGCAAAGGATTATCTGGCCTTGGGTTGGCATGTGATTGCCTGTGGCCGTGACGCCTCAAAACTTGATTTGTTGGCGCAGAAGGAATTGATAGGCGCCACTTGCTTGAGTTTTGATATTAGCGATCGTGTTCAAGTCCAGCAGGCTGCTACTGAGCTAGGCGATATGCTCTCGAGCAGTGAATGTCTATTGGATATCGTGATCCTCAACGCCGGTAGTTGTGAGTATATCGACGATGCAAAACATTTTGATGATCAGCTCTTTGAGCGAGTCATTCACACTAACTTGATTTCGATGGGCTACTGTTTAGGGGCATTTTTGCCTCTAATGCCAAAAGGATCGAAATTAGCCTTGATGAGTTCCAGCGCGATTTATTTACCCTTTCCCCGTGCCGAGGCTTACGGCGCATCTAAAGCGGGCGTTAAGTACTTGGCTGCGAGTCTGTCACTCGATGTTGCGCAAGATGATATTCGTGTCAGCGTGATTTGCCCTGGATTTGTAGCAACCCCCTTAACCGCCAAAAATGACTTTGCCATGCCAATGCAAATTGATGTGCATGAAGCTTCGTTGGCGATTCGTGTTGGTATCGAACGCGGCGACGCAGAGATCCATTTTCCAAAACGATTTACTTATTTGTTGAAATTGATGTCATTTTTACCAGCATTTGTATGGCAAAAAATGATCCAAAGAGATAGCCAAGCAAAAGCGCTAAAGGACACCGGAAGATGAAAAATATTGCCATTGTAGGTACTGGGATTTCAGGGCTGACCTGCGCTCATCTATTGAGCCAGTCACACAAAGTGACTGTATTTGAGGCTAATGATTATATCGGTGGTCACACTGCCACTGTGGATGTGGATTATCAAGGTAAAACCTATGCGATAGATACTGGGTTTATCGTATTTAACGATAGAACTTATCCCCGTTTTGAGCGGTTGTTAGCCCGCCTTAATGTCAGTATTTTGCCGACAGAGATGAGTTTTAGCGTGCACAATGCGCTCACTGGGCTTGAATACAATGGCCATCATTTTGCGAGTTTGTTTGCCCAAAAGCGTAACCTTCTGAATCCGCGCTTTTGGGCTTTTTTAAATGAAATTGTTCGGTTTAATAAAAGCTGCAAGGCTATTTATCAGCAGGATCAATATCCTGAAGCCAACCTAGGTAATTTCCTCGACAGAGAAGGTTTTTCAGCTTTTTTTGCTGAGCATTACATTCTGCCAATGGGCGCGGCGATTTGGTCATCGAGCATTGAAGATATGCGTGCCTTTTCGTTGCGCTTTTTTATTCGTTTCTTCGAGCATCATGGGCTGTTAAATGTGACTGATAGACCACAATGGTATGTGCTGAAGGGCGGCTCTCGCAGTTATATTCCTGATTTAATTGCACCATTTAAAGATAACCTCCATTTAAACAGTCCAGTCAGTGCCATCGAACGCCATGATGATTGCGTCAAGCTTCAGGTTAATGGAGAGTGGCATGTGTTCGATGAAGTGATTCTCGCTTGCCATAGCGATCAAGCGCTTGGGATGCTAACCGATGCTACCTCCGCTGAAAAAGCCATTTTGGGCGACTTACAGTATCAAAATAATGAAGTGGTGCTGCACACGGACACCTGCATTTTACCTAAGCGTAAAGCGGCTTGGGCAAGTTGGAATTATCGCTTAGATGGCGATAAAAAACGCCCTGCCTCTGTGACTTACAATATGAATATTCTGCAGCGCCTACCTAGCGACGCGCCAACCTTTTGCGTAACGCTTAATCAGAGTGAGCTCATTGATGAGTCGAAAATTCTGCGTCGTTTCAACTATGCTCATCCAGTCTTTAACGAACGTAGTTTACAGGCACAGGCAAGGCGGGAGGAGATTTCTGGCAAAAACCGCACCCATTTTGCAGGGGCCTATTGGCACAATGGTTTCCATGAAGATGGTGTACGTAGTGCGTTAGATGTTTGCGACCATTTTGGGATCAGCCTATGAGTGAGCTCAATAGTGGTATTTACTACGGCACAGTGACGCATAGTCGCTTTACCCCAATAAAACATCACTTTAGCTACCAAATGGCGTTGCTGGCGATTGATTTGGATGAAGTTGATTCTATCAGTCGTATGGGGCGGATATTTGCTAGTCAGCGCCGCGCCTTGCTGAGATTTAATCCTGCGGACTATCTCACTACGTTTACCTCAAAGGACAATCTTAACCGCAAACTCGATATAGAGGAGCCGAGTGCTTCAGCCCTCAAGAGCCGAGTGCTTCAGCAACTGGCAGAATTGGGCGGTGAAGAGCGATGTAATCGAGTGCTATTTGTTGGGCAAATTCGGCATTTTGGCGTGTATTTTAGCCCGGTAAATTTCTATTTTTGTTATCAAAATCAACAGCCTTTATACATGCTTGCCGAAGTGAGTAACACCCCGTGGGATCAGCGCCACTGCTATTTAGTGGATTTATCGGCTCCTGAAACAACGGATAAAGTGTTCCATGTTTCGCCTTTTATGAATCTTGATATGCGCTACCAGTGGCATGTTGCCCCCCCCACTGAACGCTTAAATATTGGTATAGAAAATCTGCCGAATCATTCAGGCAAGCGTTTATTTAATGCAACGCTTTCGATGACTCGCCAAGACATTAATGCCACATCACTTAGGACGCTGTTGTTTCGCTTTCCTTTTATGACGTTGAAAATTTTCGGTGGGATTTACTGGCAGGCGTTAAAGCTGTTCTACAAACGAGTGCCTTTTGTGCCACATCCTGCTCAAATGGAGAAATAATATGGAAAACACTGCATCGCAATCTTCAGTTGTTACGGCAAAATTGCCTGACAGTCTTGCCCGTAAGCTACTGCTCAAGGCCTTAGAAAATCTCCCTAACGGATGTTTAACCTTAGTCGAGGGGGATAAAAGCTATCGTTTTGGTGAGCACCACAGTGAGCTACATGCAACGCTAGTCGTGAAGCATCCGAGCTTTTATCGTCAAGTGATGTTTTCAGGCTCCATCGGTGCAGGTGAGGGGTATATTCAAGGCCATTGGACCAGCCCTGACTTAACCAAAGTCGTGCAACTTTTTGCTCGAAATTTGCCGTTACTTGACCAGATTGAAGCTAAATTTAGTTGGCTTACTGGCTCGATTAATCGCTTTAAGCACTTGCTTAACCGTAATTCTCAACAGGGCTCTAAGCGTAATATTCTTGCCCATTACGATTTGGGCAATGCGTTGTATGAGCAGTTTTTAGACCGTGAAATGCTGTACTCCAGTGCCTTGTATCCCCATAGCGAGGCAAGCCTTGCTGATGCGCAGCTACATAAGCTCAAAACCATTTGTGAACGGCTCGATTTAAAGCCGGGGCAAACCCTATTAGAAATCGGTACTGGTTGGGGCGCTTTGGCGATTTACGCAGCTAAACATTATGGCGTGCACGTTACGACCACTACCATCTCCGATGCCCAATATGCCTATGCTAAAGCGCGGGTCGAACGTGAAGGGCTAAGCGATAGTGTGACTTTGCTGACCGAGGATTATCGAAATCTTAGCGGTCAATACGATAGATTGGTGTCTATCGAGATGATTGAAGCCGTAGGTCATGAATATTTGCCTGGATTCTTTAAAAAGCTGGAATCATTGCTCAAACCCGAAGGGCGGATGTTATTACAGGCAATCACTATTTCAGATCAGCGTTACGATAGTTATCGTAAAAGCGTTGATTTTATTCAGCGATATATTTTCCCTGGTGGCTGTTTGCCTTCGGTTCACCAAATGGTTGGCCATTTGGCGAAGCGCACCGATATGCAGGTCTGGTCGATTGATGACATGGGCTTAGATTACGCCAAAACCTTAAAGGATTGGCACGACAACTTTGATCGTTCCGTTGCCCAAATCCAAGCCCTTGGTTATGGAGAAGATTTTATTCGCATGTGGAAGTTTTACCTCAGTTACTGCGAAGGCGGATTTTTAGAGCGCACCACAAGCACTGTGCATTTAGTGGCTGTACGTCCCGGGTATCGTTTACCTAATACGATTAACCGTAGTTAACGTCGCGCAGAGATGCTCCCTATGGTCAGATACATTCAAAATATGTCTAAGCTTCAAGGGGTTATTATCTACAACGCCTTGAGCTTTCAGTGTGTTTGGTGGAGTAGCATCTTATGGGGCAATCGAGTGTTGTTACTCAATATCTCATTGTTATTGATTCATTTTTTACTGTTGACTTTGGTTGAAAACCGACAAGCTGTGCTTCGGGACTTCAGTACCATGATTAAGGTGGGATTGCTGGGTATCGTGATTGATACCTTGCTCACTTTGTTCGGGGTATTTGAGTTTACCGTTTTACCTTGGTGGCTAGCTTGTCTATGGCTGCATTTTGCCTTGAGCCTGCACCATAGCCTCATTTTTATGCGTGCTTTACCTATTATTTTGCAGGTTATATTGGGTGGTGTTTTTGGCAGTCTTAGCTACATTGCGGGCGCGCAATTTAATGCGGTGACGCTTCCTTTTGGCGAAAGTATTTCCATGATTATCCTTGCTGTTGTTTGGGCTATCTTATTGCCGCTGTTTATCAAAATATCCCGTAGTTATAGGCCAGTTAGGCGTTATGGGCTTGAACATCGTCGCTTGTGCGATCGTTAATTTTCAAGTGGAGGAATCGGATGTCTATGCTATCGACTAAAACCTATCTTAGCGCCATCTTTGGGTTGTTACTCCTTTTTCCTGGATATGCAAATTCAACCGCTACGGTCGATAACTCGGTGACCCAGGATCTTGTTGAGGTTGGGCGCGGCGAAATGGATTGGCTGTGGTTCAACTTATATAAAGCTCGTCTGATGACGCCAACCGGTCAGTATCAGCAGGGGGAGTATCCGCAACTGTTAGATATTGAATATTATCGTGATATTGATGCTGCAGATTTACTGGAAGCCACAGCCGACCAATGGCGACATCTAGGTTATGCCGATAGTGATATTGGTCGCTGGCTTAATTTACTAAAGGGTATTTGGCCTGATGTCACGCCAGGTGATCATTTAAGTTTTAAGATTATCGATGCAAACCAGAGTCAATTTTATTTTAATCAACAACCCCTCGGGCTTATCCAAGAACCACAATTTGCACAGGCTTTTTTAGCGATTTGGTTATCGACTAAAACCAGTCGTCCAAGTTTACGAGCGCAATTACTAGGAGAAAAATCATGCAATTGTTAAAGTTAAATTGGACTAAAAATGTCATCTTAAGTTTATTGATGCTCAGCCTGTTATCTAGTTGTTCCTCGGTTGAAGTAGCTGATTATCAAGGTACAAATCCACCATTAGTATTGGAAAAATTCTTTAATGGCCCGCTTAAGGCATCGGGCATCGTTGAGGATTTTAGTGGCAAAGTGATCCGTAAATTCAATGTCACTATGGAGGCGAGTTGGCAAGGGAACGAAGGTGTTATCGATGAATGGTTTGTCTATGATGACGGTGAAACCCAAACCCGTATCTGGCGTATAACCTCCCTAGGTGATGGACAATATACCGGCACGGCAGGCGATATTATTGGTACTGCAGTAGGTGAGGCGAGGGGAAGCGCGCTGCGCTGGCGCTACGATATGTTATTGCCTGTTGATGGTGATGAATACCAAGTGCATTTTGATGATTGGATGTTTTTAGTTAATGACAATACCATCATCAATAAAAGCGACATTATTAAGTGGGGGGTTACCGTTGCTAAGGTGACTTTAGTGATCCAAAAGCTAGATTAAGCGGCTTGCTGCCATGGTTAACGGTATGGCTTGGCTAATAATCGCTCTCTGACTGCTCTAGACTGGCTCAAAGCAATCTATCGTGAATCATATAATGAAAAAGTATTGGATGTTACTGGCTGTGTTAGCAAGTATTTCATTAACAGCTTGTTCTAACATTGATTTTCGTTTCGAAGACACTTCAGAGGAACAAGCAGATCCTCATCAATCGAGTAGCGATCCTATGGTGCAAGATAATGAGCGCCGTGTTCGTGATGCGCGCGAAGATGGAAAGCTAGAGCCAAAGGATCCGATTAAATTCTAAGATTGATCAATCTCAATAGAGTTTGAGTGGATTGTGCAGCCCTTACTTTGACATAAGGGCTGATGATTCGGAAAATTAACCCGCTTGACGACTATTATCCACTGTCTTCTTATCGTAATACTCAAAGGGAAATTGATTACGGATCCTTTGTTGTAGATTGTCATTTACATTGGCAGATATATGTAGTCGGACGTCGGTATTTTTCTCGGCTCTGATAGTACAAGTGAGTTTATCTGCTTTAGCAAGATGTCGACATTCCTTCTCGAAACGCTCGGGGATTTTGCCTTTGTGGTGAGTCATACGGCCGTCTTTAAAGTGCATTTCGAAAATAGTCGATCCCTTCTTACCACCAAATATCAGCTTATAAACCAGAAACAAACCAATTGCGATAAAAATAAGTTTAAAAATCGTAGCTGTCATGATGTCTCCTATCTTATGTTTATAGAATAAAGATACTCTGGAGTAGCAATGTTTAACAGTGCGCTAACACGCAATTTTAATTTGGCAACGTTAGGTTTATGACCTAGTGTTAATCAATTAAGGAAATATCATCCCCTTCGTTAAGGAAAACGCTATGTACCTATCAAATGCAGACCGTTGGTCGTTATTGTGTAAAATGCAAATTGAAGTGATCGACAAATTATCTTCGCACTTTCCTGAGCGAAAAGAGCCGCTAAGCGAGTTAACTCATGGTTGGCGACACTTGCAGCATCAAGTCCAAACGGGGGATAGGCCGATAGTGCATGAGCTGATAAAGTAAATTGCTAAAATCACAGATACAAAAAAGCCACTCAAAGAGTGGCTTTTTTGTTTTTTATGGTGCCGGCACCAAGAGTCGAACTCGGGACCTACTGATTACAAGTCAGTTGCTCTACCAACTGAGCTATGCCGGCTTAACTTTTACTGCTGAATAATGGTGCCCGAACCCGGAATCGAACCAGGGACACGAGGATTTTCAATCCTCTGCTCTACCGACTGAGCTATTCGGGCAACTAAACTAAGCGTTAGTTGTCTACTTCAAATCGTGAGTTTAACACCCCATTCGTTCGAAGTGCGCGTATCATATAGTGCACGCTTTCAGTGTGCAAGCCCTTTTAATTCGACTGGCCAAGTATTAAACAAAATGCGCAATATTTATTGCTTTACTTGAATGTGCAAAGCTTACTTAGCCTAACTATCAATGGCTTAATACAATTAAATAGTGGGAGGCGCGAATAACACCTTAGTCTCTGCCTCCGAACTTTGAAAATTGGCAAAGTTAAGTGTAAAGCCGTAAATCAATATTTGTTTGAAGGTTTCAGGAGCAAAAGTCGAGCTTGGAAACCGCTGCAATTATCGAGAGTAGGTTGGCTGTGACTTAGAGTGGAGTTATATGATTTGATTGAAATCCCAGATACAAAAAAGCCACTCAATGAGTGGCTTTTTTGTTTTTTATGGTGCCGGCACCAAGAGTCGAACTCGGGACCTACTGATTACAAGTCAGTTGCTCTACCAACTGAGCTATGCCGGCTTATACTGCTGAATAATGGTGCCCGAACCCGGAATCGAACCAGGGACACGAGGATTTTCAATCCTCTGCTCTACCGACTGAGCTATTCGGGCAACTAAACTAAGCGTTAGTTGACTACTTAAAACTGACAACTCAATGCTGTCTCGTTCGAAGTGCGGCTATATTAGCGAGGGTATTTAGCCGCTGCAAGTGCTTTTTCCTGATAAATGATGTGTTCGACTGTTTAATGTGCACTTTGGCTGTTTTTTATCTATAAACCTATCAAAATCGGTTCAGTTTAATATCACTAAGTTGTATTTCCACTCGAATATATTGCCTTTACTAACCTTGCTATCAGCTTCAAAACGTTAAAATGGCAAACATTCTAAATTTTAGAAAGATATGAGCTATTTTTACTGATTTTAGTTTTTAATTTTCGTTCTATGATAATGACTATTATTTAATTATGTGGCAGAAGTATAAAGGTTCGGAGTGGCAGTATGTTTAGAAATACTAAGTTAAGTTATGGACTTATTGCTATTGCAAGCCATTGGTTGAGCGCTGTAGCCGTGATTGGATTATTTGCCATGGGGGTTTGGATGGTTGAGTTGACCTACTACAGCCCATGGTACAAAACGGCGCCACATTGGCATAAAAGCGTCGGGATTTTGCTGCTGGCGGTAACGTTATTTCGTTTAGTTTGGCGTTTGATTAATCCAAAGCCTGCACCAGAGCAAAATCATCAGCCATGGGAAAAGGTTACTGCCCAGATTGCCCATGGCGCGATTTACCTCTTATTACTGCTGATTATGGCCGCAGGCATTTTGATTTCAACGGCAGAGGGGCGAGGAATTATGGTGTTTGACTGGTTTGAGTTACCTGGTCTGACGCCGCTGATTGAAAATCAGGCTGATATAGCGGGGGATATTCATCAATATGCCGCCTATAGCTTGATTGCTTTGGTTGTACTGCATGCCTTAGGTGCTCTAAAGCACCATTTTATCGATAAAGATTCAACATTACTCAAGATGATTAAATTTAACCGAGGATAATATAATGAAAAAACAACTATTAGCGGCTTTGATTGGCGGGTCTTTACTGGCACCTATGGCTGCATCTGCTGCCGATTATGTGATTGATCGTGAAGGTGCCCATGCCTCTATTACCTTTAAAGTGAGTCACTTAGGTTATAGCTATGTCGTTGGCCGTTTTAATGATTTCAGCGGTGATTTCAGCTACGACGCTAAAAATCCAGCTGCAGCCAAAGTGAATGTAAAAGTGAACACCTTAAGTGTGGATTCAAACCATGCTGAGCGTGATAAACACATCCGTAGCGCTGACTTTTTAAATGCTGCTAAATTTGCCGAAGCGACTTTCGTTTCGACTTCGGTTGAAGATAAAGGTAATGGCGATATGGTTATCAAGGGTAACTTCACGCTAAACGGTGTGACTAAACCGTTGGCTATTCAAGCGCATGCTGTGGGTGAAGGTCAAGATCCTTGGGGCGGATATCGTGCCGGCTTTACCGGTACTACCACGTTTGCGATGAAAGATTATGGCATCAAGATGGACTTAGGTCCGGCATCTGCCAATGTTGAATTAGATTTAGTGGTAGAAGGTGTGCGTAAGTAAGCACGCCATTTCTCCTGTAACAAAAAAGCGCCCTTAGGCGCTTTTTTGCTATTTATGGATAGGCGCTTAGGCTTATTCTTGATCTTTTTCAGGCACAAAGCCTTCAATTTCAACGTCTTTACCTTCGAACAGGAAGGATGTCATTTGCTCTTCTAAAAACTTACGATCATCAACATTCATCATGTTGAGTTTCTTTTCGTTAATCAGCATGGTCTGTTTTTTCTGCCATAGGCCCCAAGCTTCTTTACTGATGTTATCAAAAATGCGTTTACCTAAATCACCTGGATACAGTTGAAAGTCTAGGCCGTCGGCTTCTTTATTTAAATATACGCAATTGACTGTACGCGCCATGATTATTCCTTACTGCTTACTGACTGTAGCGGTTATGAGTGACTCCAAATTGGCTAGCACACGCTCGGTTGCGGCGGCGAGCCCCACTTTGGAAGGTTGATTTATGTTATACCAGAGAGACTGATTTTGTTCCATGACTGCGCCCACGATCTGTTTACCCGCGGTTTGCTTGTCGTAGCCATTCGCGTGACTATCTAAATTCAGTAGCATGGGCTGAATATCTAAATGAAAGTGGCTAAAGGTATGCCTAAAACCAATTAATGGTTCGAGTTGAGCGGCTTTATAACCTTGGGCCTCAAGCTCTGCATTGAGTGCGGCTTGAGTATTAAACTCGGGGAAGCACCAGAGTCCGCCCCAAATGCCTGCAGGAGGGCGCTTAGCCAAGAAGACTTGACTATCTTTGAGCAAAACCAACATCCAAGCAGATTTCTCTGGGATAGTTTTCTTCGGTTTTTTACCCGGGAAATCGGTTTGCCTACCCATAAGTTGGGCCTTGCAATCGACAGCAACAGGGCAAGCGGCGCAATTTGGTTTGCTGCGAGTACAAATACTGGCACCAATATCCATCATGGCTTGGTTATATTTTTGAATATCCTGCTCTGGCGTTAACTGTTCAGTTAATTGCCAGAGTTGCTCCTCCACTGGTTTTTGTCCAGGCCAGCCCGCAATCGCGCCATGTCTTGCTAGGACGCGCTTAACATTGCCATCGAGGATCGGATGCTGCTGCCCAAGTGATAGGGATAGCACAGCACCTGCTGTCGAGCGGCCAATACCTGGCAGTGCTAGCACTTTCTCAAAATCCGTCGGGAATTGTCCTTGATATTCATCGCGGATCATCTTAGCGGCTTTATGCAGATTGCGAGCCCTAGCGTAATAACCAAGGCCAGTCCAATGGTGCAATACTTCATCATCCGGCGCGTTAGCGAGGGCTAATACATCGGGGAAACGCGTCATAAAACGCTGGTAATAGGGAATAACAGTCGCCACCTGAGTTTGTTGCAGCATAATCTCTGAAACCCATACACTATATGGGGTTTTATCTTGCTGCCAAGGGAGGGTTTTACGACCATGGGTGTCGTACCAATTAACGATACGTGTTGCAAAGGAGGCTGTAGATTTCATCGGCGCAGTGTAGCGGGAGATAGGGCGGCAAACAAGTCACTCTCACAGGAAAAACAGTGCTAGATTCGCTCCGGCGAAGAATCTTGTTATACTTCGCCTCCATTAGTGCTTGCACTGTAAGTTGAACTTTGGATAATGCCCTTCTTTTTAGAGGGTGTTGTCTACGAGACGAGGCAAAAATGAGCGAAGTCACTACCGCTGAATTTAATGAAGAAGGCAAGTATCTGCGTAAGATCAGAAGCTTTGTCCTAAGAGAAGGGCGTTTGACTAAAGGTCAAGCGCAAGCCATTGAGACTCAGTGGCCAACAATGGGCTTAGATTACAGCCCAACACCATTGGATTTAGCCGAAGTTTTTGGCCGCGAAGCTGACACTGTACTGGAGATTGGTTTCGGTATGGGCGCATCTTTAGTGCAAATGGCGCAAGAAGCACCAGAGCTGAACTTTATCGGTATTGAAGTCCATAAGCCTGGTGTTGGCTCATGCTTAAGTGATGCCGCTGCCGCGGGCGTGACCAATCTTCGTGTGTATCACCATGATGCGATGGAAGTATTAGAACATGCGATTGCCGATGGCAGCCTGACGCGTGTGCAGTTGTTCTTCCCCGATCCTTGGCATAAAAAGCGCCACCACAAACGCCGTATCGTACAAGCTGAATTTGCCGAATTGATCCGCCGTAAGCTGAAGATCGGCGGTGTATTCCACATGGCAACCGACTGGGAAAACTACAGCGAACATATGCTGGAAGTGATGAATGTGGCGAGCGGTTACAAGAATCAATCTACCGATGGTACTGTTGTACCGCGTCCGGATCATCGTCCACTCACGAAATTTGAAGCCCGCGGTCATCGCCTTGGCCATGGCGTATGGGATCTGATGTTCGAGCGTATCGCTTAATATCGTTATCTTTTTATTGGTTTTTTAACACAACGGGGAAAATCACTATGGCAACGAATCGTAGCCGTCGTTTACGTAAGAAAA
Organism: Shewanella xiamenensis; assembly: GCF_014647135.1. Classification (GTDB taxonomy): domain Bacteria; phylum Pseudomonadota; class Gammaproteobacteria; order Enterobacterales; family Shewanellaceae; genus Shewanella; species Shewanella xiamenensis. The sequence continues at coordinate 109,688 of NZ_BMOP01000004.1, read as the reverse complement.
TGCGCGTCGATGAATTCCAAGAGTTAGGTTTTGACATCACTTGGACGTTCGATGCATCTGTCTCTGAAGCTGAAATTGATGCAACTGTCGATAAGTTTATTGATGAGGTGATTGAAGCCCGTAAGCTAGGCTTCCATGGCGGTGGTCATATCGAATGGGAAGGTATTATTGCGACCCAAACTATCGGCAAGTGCACCGAGGAAGATATCGCTGCTGTTAAGGCATTCTGGGCGGGTCAAAAAGTGACTCAACTCGAAGTTAGCGAACTGTACGATATCTGGTGGAGTTAATGCCAGAACAGGCGTTATTAGAGGAAGTGGTCGACAAAGTTCGACCCTTGCTCGGCCAAGGAAAGGTTGCTAATTATATCCCTGCGCTCGCCAATGTTGATGCTGGCAAATTGGGCATAGCCGTGACCACTATTGACGGTGAAACCATAGGCGCAGGCGATTACCTTGAGCCATTTTCAATTCAAAGTATTTCTAAAGTTTTCAGCTTAACCTTAGCGCTAACTTTATATGAAGAAACAGAAATTTGGAGCCGCGTCGGCAAAGAACCCTCGGGACACTCCTTCAATTCATTAGTCCAAGTCGAACTCGAGCGGGGTAAACCTCGCAATCCCTTTATTAATGCTGGCGCATTAGTCATCGCTGACTTATTACAGAGCCGTTTAGGGGCACCTAAGCATCGGATGTTGGAATTGGTCAGGGCGCTGAGTCAAAACGATAAAGTTTGTTTCGATAAGCAAGTGGCGGATTCTGAATATCAGCACAGTGCTCGCAATGCAGCCATCGCCTATCTGATGAAATCCTTCGGCAATTTTCAAGGTGATGTCGATACAGTGCTGCGCACTTATTTTCATTACTGCGCCTTAAAAATGAACTGCGCCGATCTATCGCGGGCGATGCTGTATTTAGCTAATCGCGGTAAAACCATAGATGGCACTGAGCTTATTTCGCAAGTGCAGACTCGGCAGTTAAATGCCCTGTTAGCAACCTCGGGCTTGTACGATGGCGCTGGTGAGTTTGCCTATCGTGTCGGAATGCCTGGTAAAAGTGGTGTCGGTGGCGGCATTATTGCGGTGATCCCTGGGGAGCTCTCGGTCTGCGTTTGGTCACCCGAATTAGATAACCAAGGTAACTCCCTCGCGGGGACGGCGATGCTTGAGCATCTCAGCCAGCGTCTCGGACGTTCAATCTTCTGATTTACCTCTTTTATTAGCACCCTTAGGCTAAATATTGGTGAAAATCACTAATCATCTATCGGTGCTAATTTATATAACTCCATACTAATCATATTGTTACAAAGTTGGCACATCTTCTGCTATTTGTCTTTTAGCATGTTAGCTTAGTCGAATTACTCAGATTAAAGGATGAACCACAATGAAAATAAATACGCTATTAACTGGAGTGGCATTATCGGGCGTTATTTTAGGTGCTTCTGGCTTGCAATCAGCACAAGCGAAAACCGAGCCGCAAATTGATGAGCGCTGTGAGGTTTCCCTTAATTATGATGTGAGAGTCGAGCCTAAAAAATTAGTGATGAGCGAGAAGGGCGCCGAGAAGTATCGTATCGAGGTTGACAAGTTATACGTTGAAGGCAAGCAGGTAACTTTAACTGATAAGCAGAAGAAGCTAGTTAGCCAATATGCCGATGAGGTGTCAACTCAGGTACCTGAGGTGATTGAATTAGTCAATGAAGCGGTTGCACTAGCCTCTCAAGCTGTGAGTATGGCGTTAACGCCACTGATGGGCGATGCCGCTGGCGCTAAGTTTGATGAGATGATGGCGGGCGTGCAGAAGCGTGTCGATGCCGTAGCCTACAAGCAGGGCGATAGTTTTTACCTTGGCGCGACCGAAGAGTCGATGCAAAACACTTTTAACGATGAGTTTCAACAGGAAATGGAGCAAATCGTGCAAAACTCCATTGGTACCCTGATGATGAACATCGGTGGCCAAATTCTTGCCGGCGATGGTGAGTCCTTCGATGCTAAGATGGAGGCATTTTCACAAAAAATGGATAAATTAGGCGATGATATTGAGCAGCAAATTGAATCCCAATCCAAGGGGATTGAAGCGAAAGCCGACCGTTTATGTGACCGTTTTGAAAACCTGCTAGTGCTTGAAAATCAACTGCGTAAAGAAGTGCCTGAGTTAGCACCTTACGTGTTGACGCAAAACACTCACCACGAATTGCGTGAGTAGATATCGCAGAAGATATCTAAGGGAATAAACAGGTTTTTATGCTAGAACGTTTGCCTAGCTGGCAAAATGAATAAAGCAGTATAAATGATCAATGCCTCAGCACCTTTGTGTTTGGGGCTTTTTATTGGGGAATTGTTACCAAGCACCTTGATATTAATCCCAATGCTTGCGGCTATTTAGTGTGGAATGTTACATTCTTCAGACTAATGTTTGGTATACTCTTAAAATATAATGAAAAGCTGGCAACTCAGTCAGATAAAACACTCTACTTTAGCTGACTTTTTCGGTTTAAATCTCTACAACGAACCCATTTGCTGTGAGATATTAAGGCGTTATGGAATGCTGCATTCCTGCGTTATTCCGAAAGTTTAAATCACTGTCGAAACTGCTTAAGGCGACTTTCCATGTTAGAACTGTTAGAACCTATTGCGATTTTTACTCATGTGGCCAGAGCCGGAAGTTTCAGTGCGGCCGCAAGAAGGCTTGGGATCTCTAAATCTAAGGTTAGTACGCAGGTAGCCGATCTCGAGCATAGACTCGGTGTTCAACTGATCCAGCGTACTACTCGCAGCTTAAGTTTGACTGAAGCTGGGCATTTGTTATATCTGCAAGGTGAAGAGTTACTCCGCGATGCTGAGCAGGCGATTGCTAGCGTGCATAATTTAAACGATGCGACCCGCGGCGTGTTAAAGGTGGGTATTTCTCAGTCCTTTGGCGCTATGCATATCATTCCCGCACTGCCATCCTTTATGGCAAAACACCCTGAGCTCGAACTGCAAGTCAGTTTGCTTGATCATAAGGTGGATGTGGTCAGTGAAGGTTTAGACTTACTGTTAACGATGTCTGAGCAGCTTCCCCTTGGTATGGTGGCACGCCCTCTGATGAAGTGTCAGTTCTTGCTTGTTGCCTCACCCGATTATATTGCTAAGCATGGCGAACCTTCGCGTCCAGAGCAATTAGTCGACCATAACTGCTTGGTGTATCAAGGTGAGTGGCATGAGCACAGCATGTGGCAGTTTAAAAAGGGCGATGATTACTGTGAGATAGGTGTCTCTGGTAACTTTAGAGTGGATAACGCTCCTGCTTTAAAATCAGCTGCGATCAGTGGCTTAGGGGTTGTATATCTTGCTAGTTACTTGATGGAAGATGAAATCGCTAAAGGTACCTTGGTGCCACTATTGAGAGATTGGCAATTGACTCATCATTTACCGCTACAGGCGGTGTATCCACGTCGTAAGCATTTAGCGCCTAAGGTGAGTGCTTTCATTGAGTTTATTAAAGACCATATTGGTAATCCGCCTTATTGGGATATCCCTTATGCTGAACTTTTCAGTGAGCGTCAGTAATTTTGGAAACATTGTTCTTAAAATGCGTCTAATGCGTTTTGGAAGCGTTTGTCGATATTTTAAGTTGAGTAAAATCAGTGGTTTATATGTTTTTTGGCCTTGCATTTTAGTTTGGTTTTTTAGCATTGTCTAAAACAAGTTTTTGAAGCTTGTATTGAAGTCTGTTCTTAAATGAATACAATGATTGCCAGATGATTCGGAATGACCTGAGTCCTATGCTTTTATTGGAAATGACCCCTTTCGATATGAGTGTACAGGTCTGCAATATTGCGGTTTCGAATCACCGCCAGCAGAAGTTTGCGAACTAAAACAATGTTGGCTTTTAAACCATCATCCTAGTTTTTGGTTTACCTCAGCTTATTAGGCTGAGGTAATTTTTTTTCTGATGGTTTAATCGTGGGAAATGAGTTTTGTCTCTCTGTACCCTAAAGTCACACCGAGTGTTAAGTATTGAGCTTAATTCATCAAATATAGTGATCCACAGTGAGATAGGGTTTTATGACCAAGCTGGTGATAAATCCAATAAAAAAGCCACTTGATAGTGGCTTTTTTATTGGCTGCGATTTAATCACTTCATTCGCAACGGTGTTCAAGGGAGACTAGCGTGAGCCTCCCAAGGTTTGAAGCTTAGGTTTTGTTAACACTGGCAATCCATTGATCGACTTGCTCTTCCAGCACATCCAAAGGCAGCGCGCCATTTGCCAAGACTAAAGTATGGAAATCCCGGATATCAAACTTATCACCCAGCTGTTTTTCCGCCTTGTGTCTCAGTTCGAGTAACTTAATCATCCCAACTTTATAGGCTGTGGCTTGCGATGGCATAACGATATGACGCTCCACCATTTTCTTCGCATCGGATTTTGCGTTAGGGGTATTATCGACGTAATAAGCAATCCCTTGTTCGCGGGTCCATTGCTTGGCGTGGATCCCGGTATCGACCACTAAACGGCAAGCTCGCCATAACTCCATCGCCAGTCGACCAAAATCGGAGTATGGATCGGCATATAAGCCCATTTCTTTCGGGAAATACTCACTGTAGAGCCCCCAACCTTCGATATAGGCGGTATAGCCACCGAACTTACGGAACTTAGGAATATCCTTCAGCTCCTGCGAAATGGCGATTTGCATATGGTGCCCAGGGATCCCTTCGTGGTAAGCCAGTGCTTCCATTTGGTATTTGGGCATGGCCTTCATATCGTAGAGATTTGCGTAGTAGCTGCCAGGGCGAGAGCCATCGGGCGCCGGTTGTTCATAAAAGGCTTTACCCGCAGATTTCTCCCTAAAGGCTTCAACCTGTTTGACTATCATGGCTGCCTTTGGCTTGACCTTAAAGACTTCATCCAAGCGTGAGCGCATATTATCAATAAGCTGAGTCGCATCGGCCAAGTATGCCGCCTTGCCTTCGGCGGTATTTGGATAATAGAACTGTGGATCATCGCGCATAAAGGTGAAGAATTCTTGCAAGGTGCCGTTAAAATTCACCTTTTTCATAATGGCGCGCATTTCATTATGGATGCGTTCCACTTCGGCAAGACCGAGCTGATGGATTTCATCCGCCGTCATGTGGGTAGTGGTCGTGCGTGCAAGGGCATTGTTATAAAACGCCTCGCCGTCGGGGAGTTTCCAAACTCCATCACGGGTATCGGCCTTGGCTTCTAATGTTTTGATATAGGCGATAAGCGTCTTGTATGCAGGCTCAACTTGCGAGACTAGTGCTTTTTCTGCATCGGCAATCAGTTGGGCTTTTTCTGCTTCGGAGATGCTGAGTGTATTCACTTTTTTGCGAAAATCTGCCAACAGGGCACTGTCTTCGCCTTTATTGAAGGGGGCGCCTTTAATAATGTTTTGGCTGTCAGAAATCACGTAACCGAACACAAATTTAGGCGCAATAATACCTTTATCTGCACGAATCTCTAGCGCCTGTTGCAGTTGGCTTAAGCGTTTGGGCACGCCATTTAAGCGGCTGATATAGGCCTTAGCATCGCTGACATCGGTGATCTGGTGTTGATTAATCAGGAAGGAGGCGATCATCGAGTGGCCACCATGCATCTGATTTACTGGGTAGTTATGGTAACGCCACTGATAGTCTTTGATATCGTTATTCAGGTTTTGAGTGAGTAACGTCAGGCTTAGGCGAGTTTGTGGGTCAAGCTTACTCGCATCCAGTTGATTCAATTCGGCCAGTTGTTTCTTAGTGCGCGCCAATTCACGGGCATCCGCCTCATCGCCAATGTCGTCCCACTTATCATAGTCCTGCTTAATGCCCATATAGGTTTGCGCAATTGGGCTTGCCATGATGTTTTCCATGAAGATGGTTTCAAACAAGGCGTTGGCTTTTTCTGACTCGCTTTGGGCGGCAATACTTTTACTGGTTACATTATGTGAGTCATTTAAGCTGGGCACTGCATAGGAGGGCAGTGCAAGCAGGGCGGAGAGGGTAAATGCGACTAAGCTGATGTTCGTTTTTATTGGCATGATCAGGCTTCCTTAACAATGTTCAGGCAATTCTAAAGAAGCAGGGGAAAAATGTATGAATATAAATGTTAGAAAATGTGTTAGCCATAAAAGATCCTTCATCGAAGAAACTAGGCTAACACATTATTTATACGGGAAATTTAATCAGTGAATTAACAAAATTGCGTTAGTAAATCGTTCACAAACATATGACCTTTACTGGTTAATTGCCAATGTTCAGCCGATTCGGTGAGTAAACCCCGTTGTTTGGCCTTTTCCATCCCATCCTTTAAGGTGTCTCGGTGTAAACCGGTTCTGTCTTCAAACTCTTGTTTAGGGATTGGCGTCATTAGGCGCAGACGATTCATCAAGTATTCGAGGGCGCGATCTTCTTGAGCGACTTCAGTTTGTTCGAAGGTATAGTTGCTGGCCGCTAAATAACCTTTAGGGTGTTTAATTTTGACCGTACGAATGATGCGATTTTCTTCAGGTAAGGTCACTTTGCCATGGGCACCGCAGCCTATACCTAAATAATCGCCGAACTGCCAATAGTTAAGGTTATGCCGGCACTGATAGCCAGGTTTGGCATAGGCCGAGATTTCATACTGCTCATAACCGAGTGCCGCTAACTTTTGTTGCCCTTGTTCGTAGATCTGCCAGAGATCTTCATCGTCGGGCAGTTGCGGTGGCTTGGAGTGAAACAGGGTATTGGGCTCAATCGTCAATTGATACCAAGACAAATGCGGAGGATTGAGTGCGGCTGCGGTATCGATATCTGCCATGGCTTCGGTGAAACTTTGATTCGGAAGTCCATGCATCAAATCCAAATTAAAACTTAAATAACCCGCTTGGCTGGCTTTTTGGGCGGCGGTTTGGGCTTCGTTTTGATCGTGAATTCGCCCCAGCAGATTAAGCTTATCCTTAGAAAAGCTTTGTACCCCAATCGATAACCGAGTGACCCCAGCGGCGCGGTAGGCACTAAAGTCATCGTGCTCTAGGGTACCAGGGTTGGCCTCCATGGTGATTTCAATATCGTCACTAAAGGGAATTAGCGAGTTGGCGCCATCCAATATCCGTTTGATTTGATTGGCATCAAATAGAGACGGTGTTCCACCACCAATAAAAATAGTGTGTAGCTTACGGCCCTGTACTAAGTGCAAGTCTTGGCGTAAGTCCGCTAGCAGCGCATCCACATAGGCCTGCTGGGGTAATTCGCCATTTTGCCCATGGGAGTTAAAGTCACAGTAAGGACATTTTTGTACACACCAAGGGATATGGATGTATAAGCTCAATGGCGGCAGGGTTAACTCAGGTGGCACGGTTACTGACATTATTGGGCGTTCCCGTCGGTAAATACGCCTTTTTCCTGCATGGCAGCAATCAGTTGCACTAACGCTTTACCACGGTGACTCAAGGCATTTTTCTCGTCACTGCTCATTTGGGCTGCGCTGCAATCATGGTGTTCTGGAATAAAAATCGGATCGTAACCATGGCCGTTGTCACCCCGTTGTACGAAATCGATTTGGCCTTCCCACGCGGCTTGGCAAATGATGGGCGTTGGGTCTTTCGCATGGCGCATATAGACTAAAACGCATTGGAATCTGGCCGTACGCGGCGCAGGATTATCCTTTAATGTGTCTAAGAGTTTTAACACATTGTCTTGATCCTTGGCATTCTCCCCCGCATAGCGCGCAGAGTAGATGCCCGGTGCACCTTGGAGTAAATCGACTTCTAATCCCGAGTCATCGGCAATGGCGGCAAGTCCAGTAATTTGTGCCGCATGTCTGGCTTTGATAATGGCGTTTTCGACAAAGGTGGTGCCCGTTTCGGCCACTTCGCTAACGTTAAATTGGCTTTGTGGCAGCACTTTTACGCCGTAGGCGGCGAGCATTTGATCGAATTCGGCAAGTTTACCTTTATTGCCACTGGCGAGGACGATTTGTTGCATGGGGTACCTATTTCATTGAGCGATGTTTACGGCGGCAATGATACCCAAGCTGAGCGGTAAAGGACAGAAAAAGGCAGGACGATAATTGGTATCGTCCTGCCTGTGAGGCTGAGATTATTCGACGTAGAACTTTTGTTTAAACTGTAGGTTAGTATTCAGCTGGTTCCTATACTTGATGGCGATGTTGAAATTAATCTCTTGATCGTCGCGGTATGGGACTTCAGCAATATAGTAAATGGCCTTACCTTCACGGATTTCTCTAAATTTTAAATCGATACGCGCATCGAGTAAGTTATTGGCAACACCGGTGATTTCAACGGGCACGGCGGGTGAGCCTTCTTCACTCGTATCTAATACCGCGATGTTGATAATACCTTTGTAGCTACTACGCTCAATGCCATAGGTTTTAGCAATACTGGGGGTCAGAAAGGTACTTCCTAACGCGATATAATGAATATCAAAATTACCGACGGTTTCTTTTTGCTCGGCATTAGCGACACCACAAAGGCTAGCTGTTAATGCGAGCATGATTAGGAGGTTACGTAACATAATGTTGTACCTTAACTTAATATGAGAGATTGCTTGATTATATGTATCTGAACCTAGACTTCAAACGCTGTGTTTATTCGAGCAGTGTCGCGATTTCTGTCGGGACGTTTTTAGGAGCGCTAATCCGTACCTGTTTATGGCGCCCCAATTCGCCCTTAAGGATGTGAACATCGCTTTTAGGGACTTTAAAGGCCTTGGCTAAATATTTGCTTAAATGGGCATTGGCCTTGCCATCAATAGGCGGGGCGGTAATGGCGACTTTTAACTCATCACCATGAAGCCCAACTATCTGATCGCGACTCGCTTTAGGTTGAATATACAAATTAAGCAGCAAGTCGCCTTGCTGCATAATGACTGCGCTCATTAAATCACGGCCCAAAAAGGTACGTATTGCGCCAACAGCATGTTGATAAAGTTCATGCCGATAATCACTAACATTACCGACAGATCTAAGCCACCAATTGGCGGAATGATGCGGCGCACTGGGGCCAAAATGGGCTCGGTTAATTGCCCCATAATCATCACGATCGGATTATAGCCTTGATTGAACCAGCTCAAAATCGCCCGGATGATCAACATCCAAAACAGCAAAATGCCCGTCTGTTTGATGACAGTGACAAGCGCAAATACAAAGAACAGCACAATATCAATAGCGCCACCGGCGATAAGGCTCAATAGCAAGACTTTTACGATGACAACCAATAATGCCAACACAAACGAGGCTGTATCAAATCTTCCTATTGATGGGATCACTCGGCGCATTGGGGCGATGAGTGGGTGAGTTGCTTTCACGATAAATTGACTAAAAGGGTTATAAAAATCGGCCCGTGCCAAGGGGAGCCAGAGCCGTAAAATCACTACCATCAAATACAAATCGAAGAGTGTGCTGATCAAGAAGGTTAATGCATTCATCGAGATTTCTGCCTATATGAGTCCAATTAAAAACGCCCGTTATCTTTGTTTGAGCCGTCGGGAAAGTGGTTTAATTAAAATGTTTTTGCCATTTCTTCTGCGCGATTAATGCAGTTTTCCATGGCATTTTTTACGACGCCACGGAGATCTGCCGCTTCGAATGTGGCGATGGCTTGCGCCGTTGTCCCACCTTTAGAGGTGACATTTTCCCGTAAATTACCCAGCGTGAGCTCAGGATTTTGTTTAGCCATCATAGCAGCACCAAGGGCGGCTTGCTGCACTAAGCTTCTGGCTTTGGCTTCATCCATGCCCATTTGTTTACCCGCATCAATCATCGATTCCATCAGCAGGAAGAAATATGCTGGTGAGCTACCAGCAAGGGCAATGACTTGATTAATTTCAGATTCTTCATTTACCCACACTATTTCACCGCCGCTGGACATCAATCGTTCAGTAATGGCTTTTTGTGCATCCGATAGGGGTTGCGGTGCGTAGAGTCCCGTCATGCCGACGCCGATTTGCATTGGGGTGTTTGGCATAGTGCGAACCAGCGTGATGGGTTGTGCTAAATACTGGCTGTAGCGTTCAGCTTTAATCCCCGCGGCAATAGTAATGATCAGCTTGTTTGACATATCAATGTTTTGCAGTGCTTGGCAGACTGGTTCCATCAACTGCGGCTTAACGGATAATACGATGACATCGGCATCTTGGGCGGCGCTGACATTATCTTGGGATACAGGCACACCAAAGTCGTGAGCGAGGGCGTCGAGTTTACCTTGGCTTGGGTTGGTCGCCTGAACCTGTGATGCTGGATAACCGCTACGAATTAAGCCGCTGATAATACTACGGGTCATATTGCCCGCGCCGATAAAGCAGATTTTTTGTTGACTCATGTGTACCCCATAATGTCTGGCCTAGGGCTGAATCCTATGGTTCAGCGATGACAAAATTAGACCGGATAAAAATTTCTATTTAATGTTTCTTTACAGTATTTGGGCTTTAGCCTGTAAAAACAAGGCCAAATACCGAGTCAGTCGCTATACCTTAGTTTTCAATCTGTGATAGCGACAGTTGGCAATGACCTCTTTAATGGCAATGGGTTTGATACTTATCGACTCAATTGATCGTTTCTTTTGAGGAATAATCCCGCTCTCCAAAGATGGCGCTGCCAATTCGCACCATGGTTGAGCCGCACTCGATAGCGATGTCCAAATCATTACTCATGCCCATTGATAGTGTATCGACATCGGGATAATGCTGTTTCAGTGTCTCGAATAACTGCTTTAGCTCGGTAAGTTCCCGGGTTTGCTGGGTAATGTTATCGGTTGCAGTGGGAATAGCCATTAAGCCTCTGAGCCTTAACTGCGGCAGTTGGCTGATGATATTGGCTAGCGGTAGCATTTGCTCGGCATCGATACCAGATTTTGTGTCTTCATCACTGATGTTGATTTGAATACACACATTAAGTGGCGCAAGGTGAGCGGGGCGCTGTTCATTGAGCCGCTGGGCAATTTTTTCTCGGCTAAGGGTGTGCATCCAATCGAAGTGCTGGGCAACTAATGCGGTCTTATTGGATTGTAGAGGCCCAATAAAATGCCATTCAATATCGGGATGAGTATCTTTTAGCGCTTCAATTTTTGTCGCACCTTCTTGAACATAGTTCTCACCAAAGCAACGCTGGCCTGCATTATAGGCGGCTATAATATCTGCGATAGGTTTAGTTTTACTGACGGCAAGTAAGCGAATAGTGTGAGGTAAGCGTGCGCATTTTTGCGCCGCTTGCGCGATCCTGCTCTGGGCGTGGGCGAGTCTGTCTGCTATTGTTGTCATGATGTAATTATCTAGTTGCAAGGATATCCCAAACTATGGAAATCACTGAGTTATTAGCTTTTAGTGTAAAACACAAAGCCTCGGATCTACACCTCTCTGCAGGGATATCTCCCATGATCCGTGTCGACGGTGAAGTGAGAAAAATCAATCTGCCCGCGCTTGATCATCAGGGTGTACACAGCCTTGTGTACGACATTATGAATGATAAACAACGCAAGGACTTTGAAGAACATTTAGAAATCGACTTTTCGTTCGAAGTCCCTAATTTAGCGCGTTTCCGTGTGAACGCCTTTAACCAATCTCGCGGCGCTGCGGCGGTATTTCGTACCATTCCCAGTGATATCTTGTCACTTGAGCAGTTAGGTGCGCCTGAAATTTTTAAAAAAATTGCCAGTTTTCCCCGAGGGTTAGTGTTAGTCACTGGGCCTACAGGTTCGGGTAAGAGTACCACACTTGCGGCCATGGTCGATTACATCAATGAAAACCGCCATGATCATATCTTAACCATTGAAGACCCAATCGAATTTGTTCATCCAAACAAGCAATGTTTGATTAACCAACGGGAAGTGCATCGTCATACCCACAGCTTTAACGCGGCGCTACGTAGTGCACTGCGTGAAGACCCTGACGTTATCCTCGTCGGTGAGATGCGTGACCTTGAAACCATTCGCCTGGCGATGACGGCGGCCGAAACGGGTCACTTAGTTTTTGGTACCTTGCACACCACCTCGGCAGCTAAGACCATCGATCGTGTGGTTGATGTTTTCCCTGCCGGTGAAAAGGACATGGTGCGTACCATGTTGTCTGAATCATTACAGGCGGTTATTTCGCAAACTCTGATTAAGAAAATCGGTGGTGGCCGTGTGGCTGCCCACGAAATTATGATGGGAACGCCCGCCATCCGTAACCTTATCCGTGAAGATAAAGTGGCGCAGATGTACTCAGCCATTCAAACTGGGATGGCCCATGGCATGCAAACACTCGAACAGTGTCTGCAAAACTTAGTGAACCGTGGCCTCATCACCCGTGAGGATGCCATGGCGAAGAGCTCAAACAAACAAGCGACGTTTTAAGGATTTATGATGGATGTCCGTCCGTTTTTAAAAGTCATGGTGGAGCGTAAAGCCTCGGACTTGTTTATTACCGCAGGGTTTCCGCCGAGCGCCAAAATCGATGGTGAGTTACGCCCGTTAGCCGAGAGTGCCTTCACGCCCGCGCAGTCTTTGGATTTTGTCGAGTCCGTGATGACGGAGGCGCAAAAGAAGGAATTTCACACGACTCGCGAGTGTAACTTTGCTTTTGCGGTTAAGGAGTTGGGTCGTTTTCGCGTCAGCGCATTCTGGCAGCGTGAGTCTCCGGGTTGTGTTATGCGCCGGATTGAGACCAAAATCCCTGAAGTGGATGATTTAAAACTGCCACCGATTTTAAAAGATCTGGTGATGAGTAAGCGTGGACTTATCATCATGGTGGGGGGGACAGGGACCGGTAAATCGACTTCCTTAGCTGCATTAGTCGGTTACCGCAATGCCCATGCCCGCGGGCATATCTTGACGATTGAAGACCCTGTGGAATTTGTTCACGATCATCGCAAAAGTATCATTACTCAACGTGAAGTGGGCATAGATACAGAGTCCTTTGATGCGGCGCTGAAAAGCTCGTTGCGTCAGGCGCCTGATGTGATCCTTATCGGTGAAATTCGAACCCAAGAAACCATGGAGTTTGCGCTCTCCTTTGCTGAAACGGGCCATCTGTGTATGGCGACACTGCATGCTAACAATGCTAACCAAGCATTAGACCGGATTATGCACTTAGTGCCAGAGAGTAAACATCAACAGCTATTATTCGATTTGTCACTCAACCTGCGCGGTATTGTGGCGCAGCAGCTGGTGGCTAAAGTTGATGGCACAGGGCGCCGGGCGGCGATTGAAGTCTTGATCAATACGCCACGTGTCGCGAGTTTGATTGCTAAAAACGAGCTGCATTTGCTCAAAGAAACCATGGCCAAATCGAATGAGCAGGGCATGCAGACCTTTGACCAAGCACTGTTACAGCTCTATGTCGATGGGGAGATCAGTTATGCCGACGCGCTTCACCATGCTGACTCACCCAACGACTTGCGGTTAATGATTAAATTGCAAAATAAAGAACCCGCCAGTTCGAGCTTTATGGAAGGCGTGACCTTGGATATGGATTAATCCTATTTTGTCGTGTGTTAAAGCAGCTCGATTGAGCTGCTTTTTTATCAGCTAAAGCAATCGATAACTCCTTGTAGCTTTTATTTTTTTATTCAATATGATCTTTACCGTAGCAAGTGACGTAATAAGAATAAGTTCGCCTATCTTGGATCATTGAATAAGAAGGACATTATGATGAAACTCCCGCTATTTATCTTGACTAGCTCGATGAGCACCAGCGCTTTGGCGGCAACATGCCCAAGCTACCTTGATGTTGAAGTGCGTAAATTGCACTCAGAACAGAGCGTTAACTTATGTGAGCTCACTCAGGGTAAGCCTGTGCTGCTGGTCAATACCGCCAGTAATTGTGGTTATACGCCGCAATTTAAAGCCTTAGAAGCACTCTATCAACAATATAAAGATAAAGGGTTAGTGGTAATTGGTTTCCCTTCGGATGATTTTTTCCAAGAGGAGAATGATGAAAAAGACACGGCTAAGGTGTGCTACATCAACTATGGTGTCACCTTCACCATGCTCGCGACGTCTCCCGTCCGAGGTAGTGATGCTAACAGTGTATTCAAATACTTAGGCGATAAAGCTGGCTCACCCAAGTGGAATTTCTACAAATATGTAGTGAGTGGCGATGGCAATACTGTGCAGCAATTTAATTCTAAGGTTAAACCCGATAGTGCCGAGCTTAAGCAGGCAATAGAATCCGTGCTTTAATGCCCAATTTATTCATTTACAAATTTTAAGAGGCTACTTTGGCTAGGTTTTCAGGATTATCAAAAGAGATGGGCCACGCAACGCGTGGCAAAGTGGGTGTGTTGTTACTTAACCTTGGCACGCCAGATGCGCCAACGGCATCGGCCGTAAGGCGTTACCTTGCAGAGTTTTTATCCGACCCTCGGGTGGTAGAAATTCCAAAACTCCTCTGGATGCTGATTTTACATGGCATAGTGCTGCGCGTTCGCCCAGCAAAGTCCGCGGCACTTTATCAAAAGGTGTGGACAGAAGCTGGGTCGCCACTGATGGATATCAGTTTGCGGCAAACGGCTAAATTGTCCGATAAATTAACCGCCGATGGTTATCCAGTGTCGGTTCACTTAGCTATGCGCTATGGAAACCCTTCAGTGGCAAACACGTTAAAGGATATGCATAAGCAAGGGATTGATAAGATAGTTGTTTTACCCTTATATCCCCAATATGCTGCGCCGACAACGGGTTCCGCTTTTGACGCTATTGCCAAGGAACTTTGTCAATGGCGCTATTTGCCCTCGCTGCATTTTATTCATACTTATCACGATAACCCTGAGTTTATTGCTGCATTAGTCAATTCGATTCGTGCCGATTTTGACAAACATGGCAAGCCACAAAAGTTAGTGCTGTCTTACCATGGTATGCCTGAGCGTAATCTTCATCTGGGTGACCCCTATTATTGTTTTTGCATGAAGACCACTCGTCTTGTGGCTGAGCAATTGGGTTTGGCCAAAGATGAATTTGCGATTACATTCCAGTCACGTTTTGGTAAAGCTAAGTGGTTACAGCCTTATACGGATGCGACGATGGCGGCTCTGCCGAGTCAAGGTGTGCGTGATGTTGCGATTGTGTGTCCAGCATTTAGTGCCGATTGTTTAGAGACGTTAGAAGAGATCGTGGGCGAAAATGGCCATATCTTTACTCATGCTGGGGGGGAGAAGTTCCGTTATATTCCAGCGCTAAATGATAATGATGACCATATCAGCATGATGGCGAGCTTGGTTAAACCCTATCTGTAAGCTTTATAACAGTTGAGATAAAAAAGGATAGCTCAGGCTATCCTTTTGTTTTATTGCTTATTATTCGCCGAAATGATTTTCAAAATAGCTTTCGACAATCAATACGGCTGACACAGCATCAACTTGACCTTTGGTGAGGGCTTTGAAGCCGCCGAGTTCAAATAGCCTAGCTTTTGCATCTGTGGTAGTGAGTCTTTCATCCTGAGTGACAATTTTGACCCCAAACTTAGCGTTTAGTCGGTTGGCAAATTTTCTTGCTCTGTGGGTCATTTCTTGTTCTGTGCCATCCATGTTGAGCGGTAAACCCACGACGACTAAATCGGGTTGCCATTCTTGGATGAGTTTGGCTATTTCATCCCAATTTGGAATGCCATCAACGGCCTTAAGAGATAAAAGTGGTGTTGCGCTGGAGGTAATTTGTTGCCCTACGGCAACGCCGATGCTTTTTGTCCCAAAATCAAAACCTAACACGGTTTTAGTATTCATCTGATATTAACTCGTTAAATAAAGTGAGATTAAGCGTGGCCTGCCTGTGTTGAAAGTTGCCAAGCCTCAAATCCCAGTGAACGGCTAGCTTGTTGCCATCTATCTTCGTGGTTTACTTCAAAGAGTAAGGTGTGATCAGCGGGGATCGTAAGCCAAGAGTTATCGGCAAGCTCTTGCTCTAACTGATTTTTACTCCAGCCAGCATAACCTAATGCTACGAGAAACTTATCTGGTGAGCGCTTACTGCCTATAGCGGTTAATACGTCTCGAGATGTGGTAAGCATCAGTCCCGAGCCTAATTCCGTACTATTGGCCCAATAGGGTTGGGAAGTATGTAGTACAAAACCTCTATCTTGGGAAACTGGCCCGCCCATTAAGACTTGCGATCCCATTGCAAAATCGGCAGACACTTGCTCTGTTGGGAGATCCATCTGCTCGAGCAAGGAGTTAACTTCAATGCCCAGCGGTTTATTAATCACTAGTCCCATGGCGCCTTTTTCATCGTGCTCACATAAATAGATGACGGTGCGCTCAAAAAAAGTGTCATCGAGTGATGGCATGGCGATTAAAAAATGGTTCTGCAAACTCTCCATTAAATGCTCCGTTCAGCCCACATGCATTGATCGATAGATAAAATCCAGCTACTTAGGATCGTGGCGTATCAACCGCCGGCTAATTTGACTTTATAGTTTTGTTTTTCAAGCAACTGTTTGAGTAGTTCACGGTTATCGGTTTGCACTTCGATCGTGAAATCTTTAACCGTCCCACCACAACCACATTGTTTTTTAAGTGTTTGTGCTAGTGCTTTTAAGCCAGCATCGTCAAGCCCTAGGCCTGAAATGACCGAGACACCTTTACCTTTACGGCCTTTGCTGTCTCTGTGGATACGCACAATGCCATCGGATGCGGGGAGTGCTTTTGCTTCTGGTTCGGCAGTAATGCGACCTTTATCAGTGCTGTATACTAAGGAAACGTTGGGATCTACTCTCATAAGTCATCTTTTATCTGAATGTAAACTGCTTAAGTCTATCAAATTCATTATGCTTCGTGGAGGTAAAAAGTAGAGGTAAAAAAAGGCCACAGACAGAGACTGAAAGTGGCCGAAGGTAAATGCTAGCTCTTTGCAGGGAAGTAGCATGTTTTCAAATGGAATTTATAGATGTTGCAAAACCATAGCGATTAATGCCAATGCGGTGAGTAGGGCGCAGGGCATAATAAAACGATGTAATTTGGGAAGTGCAATTAAACAGGCTGTGGCAACAAAACCAAATGCGGCAATTGTGGTGTAGTCTGCACCATTTGATACAGCTTCGAATATCAGCCAACTCATTACAATCAAAGGCAAAAACAATAACATCATCGGGAGATGAGGCGTGAGTTTATTGTTATTGGTGTCGATTGAGGCTTTTTGTGGCGCTAGCCAGAAAATTGCTGATGCAACAATCAATGCGCTAATGAACCAGTACATGTTATTTATCCCTTAATCGCTTTAAGTGATAATCATTATCATTTAAAGCGATTGCTGAAGTCAAGCTGAATAACGCTCTGCTTTTCATTATATTGAGTTGTAGAATCGGCCATTGCTCTGTAAGCTAAATTTATTTATCGGCTCATTTGTGTTCTTTACGAAATCCAAGGAAATCACCATGAAAAATTTTATCGTAGGGTTAGCAGTGCTGGCCTTGAGTGCTTGTAGTTCTCTTAAGTCTGGTTGGGACTATGATCCCAGTGCCAATTTCTCTCAATACAAAACCTATGCTTGGGTAGCACAAAAGACTGATGCTTCAGGTTATCATCTCGATGGTCTGATGGATCAGCGAGTGCGTGATGCAGTTAATGCACAACTTTCTGCTAAGGGCATGACGTTAGTCGATGCAAAAGACGCTGATGTCCTAGTTAACTATCTGACTAAAATCGACAAAAAGATTAATGTAGATACTTTCAATACCAACTTTGGCTATAACCCTTATTATGGTCCTGGTTGGGGATGGGGTGGCAACATGCAAACTCAAACCACGGTGAGAGAATACGAAGTTGGTACGTTGATCATTGATTTAGTTGATAATAAAACCGCTAAGTTAATATGGCGTGGTTCGGTGGCTGACACCATTCGTGATAAAAATACTCCTTCTGAAAGAGTCCAGCTCATCAATGATGCCGTTGGAAGTGTCATGGCGAATTATCCTCCGAAACCTGAAAACAAATAATTTACTTTTAGTCTAAAAAAGCGGCTATTAGGCCGCTTTTTTTTGGCCAAAATTTAGGCTTGAATGACGTGATGTTGAGTTTTCTACAAAATTTCAAAGTTTAATTGATTATGCTTTATTAAAACTTATCAAAAAATAAGCTTAATTGAATGCGGCTGGCAACTGTCTGTTAGTTAATTTATTGTTATTTAAGGAGTGTGGCGTAGCGTGATATTGAAAGTTAGAAATGACTAATGCATAAATGGTATCAATAGATTAAATATTCTAATGACAAAATTTAAATAATCTCATTATCCAGCCCGTGGATTATCAGGCAAAATCCGTTTTTTATGTATGGGTAATAAGTAGTTTAAATGCAAGAAGCGCAATTTATCGGATTATTATGGCTGATTGGGATTTTGGCTGAGGCCATGACTGGGGCATTAGCCGCTGGCCGTAAGCAGATGGATTTATTCGGCGTAGTCATTATCGGTTGTGCTACCGCTATTGGTGGCGGCACCTTACGAGATATGTTACTTGGAAATTACCCTTTGATTTGGGTCGAGAATGTCCACTATCTAATTGCGATTGCATTTGCATCTTTGTTAACTGTCGCGATTGCGCCAGTTATGCGTTATTTGTCTAAGCTGTTTTTGGCAATCGATGCCTTAGGCTTAGCTGTGTTCTCAATTGTTGGCGCGCAAAAGACCCTGATGCTTGGTTTTAGTCCAACTATTGCGGTCGTTATGGGATTGGTTACCGGTGTTTTTGGTGGTGTTATTCGCGATATTCTTTGTAATCAAGTGCCTTTGATTTTTAAGAAAGAGCTCTATGCAGTAATCTCACTCTTTACGGCGGGGTTATATATCACGCTAAACGCCTATCAATTGGCTGAGTGGATTAATCTATTAATTTGCTTAAGTTTTGGATTTAGCTGGCGGATGTTAGCATTACGCTATCATTGGTCTATGCCTACCTTCGACTATCAAGCCAACGGCGACCAACATACGCACTAATAAAAATAGGGCATTAAATGCCCTATTTTTATGCTTATTACTGTGCTTGAATGGTTTTTAGCGCCTCTAGCGCGGCATCATAGTTTGGATGCTGGGCAATGTTGGGTACTAATTCTTGGTACTTGAGTTTACCTTCGGCATCGACGATGAAAATCGCCCGTGCAAGTAAGCCATAATCTTCAATTAACAGACCATACTTCTCGCCAAAATCACGCCAAACAGAATCTGATAACACTTTAATATTTTCGACATTCTCAACTTTACAAAAACGTTTTTGCGCGAAAGGTAAATCCGTGCTGATGGTTAGCATGACGACATCATCAGAAAAGTGGCTGACCTCGCTATTAAAGCGTTTAGTTTGTAGCGCACAAACACCCGTATCCAAGCTAGGCACTGCACTAATCAGGATGGTTTTTCCCTTAAAGTCGGTTAAGTTGATTGGATTGAATTTATCATCAACGACTTTAAATCTTGGGGCCATTTGCTCAAGTTGAGGTAATTTTCCTTCTAGGGTGACAGTCTTTTCACCCATCATTACTTGGGTTTTATTGCTGGCAATCGCCATAGGGCTGAGCAGCATTACACTAAAAACACAGCCAGCGGCCAGAAATGAAACATACTTTGGCATATTCTCTCTCTTACTCAGATATGTGTGCATATTCGGTTAAGGTACGCCAAAATCCGACTTATCACCATAAAAAAGGCCGGTTTTCACCGGCCTTCTAATATCACTGCTGATTATTTGCTCTCGGGCAGTTGTTTTACATGAATATCCATTTGTGGAAATGGAATTTCAATATTGGCTGCATCAAGCGCATTTTTGATTTGTTCTAAAATCTCGAAACGAGCTGTCCAGTAATCCGCCGTTTTTACCCAAGGACGAACTACAAAGTTGATTGAAGAATTTGCCAGTTCAGACAGACCCACGGTGTAACCCGGTTCTTTCAGCACATATTGGTTGTTATCTAAAATCTCGGTTAAAACTTTTTTAGTCTGGGCAATATCCGCAGAATAAGACACGCCAATGACTAAATCGATACGACGATTTTCTAAGGCAGAGTAGTTGGTGATCGTGCCATTCATGATTGAAGAGTTGGGCGCAACGATAACCTTATTATCTGGTGTACGTAATTTAGTTGAGAAAATGGTGATTTCATCAACAGTGCCTGCAATACCAGCAGCTTCAATATAGTCACCCACGCGACATGGGCGGAATAACACCATTAACACGCCTGAAGCAAAGTTAGATAATGATCCTTGCAGCGCTAAACCAATCGCTAAACCGGCGGCACCGATAACCGCGACTAAAGATGCGGTTTGCACACCAATTTGGCCTAAGGTGGCGATAATGGTGAAGACAAACACAACAGCCCACGATAAGTTGGCTACAAAAGAGACCACCGTTGGATCAACTTTGCGGCTGTTGAGTAGCTTTCGCACTACCTTTTGCGCAACGCCGGAAAAATATTTACCGACAAAAAAGATAACAAGGGCAAATAAGATCTTCACTCCATAGGTCATGATCAGATCTGGAGCCTGCTTTAATAAGCCTTCAAGGTTTTCCATTAAATTACTCCCTAAAAATACGCTAACAAAACTACTTATTATTGACGAAAAATTGTACTCGTCGATTTAATCTGCGACCTTCGCTGGAACGATTATCTGCTACTGGTTCAGATATACCTTTACCGACAACGGTAAAGCGATTTGGGTTGAATCCATAGTCTTCAACCAAAATTTGTTTCACATTTTGCGCACGTTGAAGTGATAACTGATAATTAAACTCAGGTGTGCCGACAATATCTGTGTGCCCAACCAAGATTAAATGAACATCAGTATTTGACTCTAAAAATGCTTTGACTAAGGCTAATGCTTTCCACTGCGATAAATCTACCTCTGCTATCGCAAACTCAAAATACACAATGGCTGTCTCAATATGATGACAATCAGGAGCTGAATAGGTGCTGGGGTCATTGAGATTACATTGAATATTAGTGGCCGTGGCTTCGACTTCATAAACACAGCCATTTGCCATCACCCTAGTGTTAGCGGTTGTGTTGGGGCAGGCATCTTTAATATCGGGCACGCCATCTTGATCTGTATCCTGCCACGCATAAGCTGGTAGCATTAGGGTTAAACTCAATGCTAAAGAGGCTAGTTTAATCCATTGCATTACGGATATATTCACCACAAATCACCTTATGTTTAATATCTAGCAGTCAAAATCACTAGGAGATTGGCATTGCTTTAGCAGGAGCATCCTAGTTGGCTATTGTAGCTTTTAAACGTTATAACGCCAAGTTTTGCCATTTATTCGATATAAATCAATTATATCAGATTAAATTTTGCATTAGGTTGTATGTTTTATCGGCAGCTATATCAGCAAGCTATACAATTTTTTTCTTTAAGGCTAGAGTCGCGAGGCGTGTTTGATATGCGCATAGGGGATAGGCAGAAGAAGTTGAGGACAAAATGATAGATTTACGCAGTGATACTGTAACCCAGCCTACTGAGGCAATGCGTTTAGCCATGGCGAGGGCTGAAGTGGGTGATGATGTTTATGGTGATGATCCGAGCGTTAACCGTTTACAGGACATGGCCGCCGAGATGTTTGGTTTTGAGGGAGCACTTTTTACGGCATCTGGCACCCAAGCCAATCTACTGGCTTTGATGTCGCATTGTGAGCGCGGGGATGAATATCTATGCGGTCAGCAAGCTCATAACTATAAATTTGAAGGTGGTGGTGCGGCGGTGTTAGGTAGTATTCAACCACAACCGCTAACAAATCAATTAGATGGGACTATTGCTCTTAGCGAAATTGAAGCGGCAATCAAGCCTGATGATATTCATTTTGCCCGAACGCGCTTGCTGAGTTTGGAAAATACTATCGGGGGGAAAGTGTTGCCCCAAACTTATCTTGCCAATGCGCAGGCACTGGCTTTTCAGCGCGGTTTAAAAATTCATTTAGATGGTGCAAGAGTGGCTAATGCCGCAGTGGCACAAGGGATCGCTATTGCTGATATCGCCGTACACTTTGATTCTGTTTCGATCTGTTTATCAAAGGGATTATGCGCGCCAGTCGGATCGTTACTCTTAGGCGATGAACGCCTCATTAAAAAAGCGACGCGTTGGCGAAAAATGCTTGGTGGCGGTATGCGTCAAGCTGGGATTCTAGCAGCTGCGGGGGAGTTAGCTCTAACTGCGCAAGTTGAAAGATTGGCAGATGATCATCAAAACGCTACATATCTGGCCCAACAGTTAAGCCTATTAGACGAGTTTGAAATTGACTTGCCATCCGTTCAAACCAATATGGTGTTTGCAACCTTAGCTTCTCATATCGATGAACAGTCCTTAGCGCAACGCTGTCGTAATGAGGGCATTTTGATTAGTCCTGGGCGTACCATACGTTTTGTTACCCATAAAGATGTCTCGCGCCAGGATATTGATAAAGTACTGCGGGTTTTTAAATTACATCTGCAGGCGTAATTGATTAAAGTCCAAGTTAAACCTTGGGCTTTTCTTTGTTTTCAGTTCAGCCTATTGCGGATTTAAAAATCAATCGTTGAATTGTGAACCAGATGCAAGGCGAATTTTTTAAGCCTATCTATACTAAAAACAATAACATTAAACCATCAAGGGAAAGCTAGGTTGAAACCTAATAATACTAATAAAGGGGTTGATTACTGGACAAAACGGATAAGTGAGTTGGAAATGCCAGCGCTTTGTTCCACCGTCCAAACGTTAGAAAAGCTTGCCAAGGATGACGTTTCTTCACTTGCCTTATTAGGGCGTAGCGTGATGCATGATAACGCCCTCACATCACGTATTTTACGGGTCGCAAATAGCGCTATTTACCATAAGGGCAGTACGCAAATTTCTACTGTAAGCCGAGCCGCTATTGTGCTTGGTTTTGATGCAGTTCGTAATATTTGTATCACTGCACAATTATTATCTAGCTTGTTAGAAAGTAAAAACCTCTCGCCTTCAGTATATCAAAGATTAATCAAATTAATGGCTAAGGCATTTCAAGCTGCGATGTTAACTCGGATGATGCTCAGTCATTATGATGATGATATTCAAGAGGAGGCCTTTATAGCTTGTTTGCTTTTTCATATTGGTGAGAGTGCGTTTTGGAGTATAGGGGGAGAATTTACCGAAACCCTCGATAGCCAATTAACGAAATGTGAAACTCCAGCAGAAGAGCGAACTCTTATTCGTGAATCATTAGGTACCTCTTTTTCACAACTAACCCAGAGTATTGCTCGCCATTGGGGATTGGGGGAATTATTGATCCAAGCGGTAAATAATCCCGATGACGCTCGTCCTGAAATACGCTGCATATTTTTAGCGGATAAACTTTGCGAAACGCTCTCTGTGGCGATACCAGATCAGATCGATCTTGAGAAATTTATAACTCAAGCGGCCAACTTTACCGGGCTGGATGAGAGTGAATTTACCTTAAGAATGCAGCGTTGTACCAAGGCGACCCATAAATTAGCTGAAGCCTATGGCGCTAAAGTGTTGATTGACTATCTACCTGATCCCAAGAGGCTCGATAAGCTTGAGTCTCGTTTGCCAGAAGTAGAACTACCGATTTTTGCCGCCAATTTAAATATCCAATTAGCTAAACTGCGTGAGCTTACCGCTTTTGCAATCAATAAAGCCGATTTTAATCAAATCATGCAAACCGTACTTGAGGGTATTTTAGAGGGGGTTGGAGTTGATCGCTGTGGTGTGTTGCTGTTGTCTCCTAGCCGTAAACAGCTACAGCCAAGAATTATGCTTGGCAGAGATGCAGAGGAAATGAAACGATTATTTATTATCGAACTTGGGGATAAGAAGGGGTTATTTCCAATGGCGATGGAGCATAAGGAGTCACTTTGGGTTGATAATCCGAGTGCCAAAAAATGGCAAGAACAATGTCGTGAGTTAAAAGTGCAATTGCCAGAGTCGGGTTTTTTAGTGGCGCCCTTGTTGGTGGATAATAAAGTGATCGGCTTTTATTATGCAGACAGAGGACCATCTGAGAGGTGTTTTACAGAAGTGGATTTTCAAGCTTTCATCCACTTCTCACAGCTGGCAAATGTGTGTTTTACCGTGTCCTTAAAATAACGATTTACTGTGCTTTTTTAATTTCAGCAGTGATTTTTTTCGCTATACCATTGGGGATGGGAAAACTTAAATGATATTGAGCTATTTTCCATTCTCCATTGGTTTTGATTAATGTTCCTGTACCACGACTCACGCCATAACTCGGACTATTGAGCAGTTCGTCGAACAGAATTACATCACCATGCTGCACTAAATGGCGCGAAGTTAAATCGTAGCGCCAGCCTTTTGTGGGACGGGAATAGTGTTCAAATTCTGCCATTCCCCAACGTTCATTCGCATCCGTTCCGATAAAAATCCCATCCTGACGATACAGTGAAAAATATTTATCCCAATCGGCACTACTGGAATATTGATTCAATTGATCAAGTACTTGAGCTGCGGCTTGTTCATCGGCTGATATGCCGCTTGTTGCTGGTGTGATGGCATTATTATCATTAGCATGGTTATTCGAGCTGAAGAGTAACGCGACCACAACAAGAATGAACATAGTGGTACAGAATCGACTTGAATTTTGCCGAGTGGCATTATGCGAAGTGGCTGAAAGATGTTTGTATTTAGCTATTATTGTCATAGGATATTCCTTGTGTTTATTACTTTGTAATCACATCAGTGCCAATTGAGCGGATCAACTTGATAGAAATGACTTAACTCTCGATAAAGTGCTGGATGTTCTTGGTTGAGTTCTGCTGGTTTTTCAAAAAAAACTTCGGTCGCTACGGCAAAAAATTCTGCTGGGTTGGTAGCCCCGTAGCCATTAAATAGGGCTGGTTTACCGATGGCAGTATCTTCAACTAGTTCATTAAATGCTTGATTAAATACGCTTGACCAAGACAGATAATCTTGGCCACGAGCTAAAATTGGGGCGCCATTGGCGTGGCCATCCTCTTGATCTAATTGATGGGCAAACTCATGGATGACAACATTGTTGCCATCGTGTGGATTGGCAGCGCCCTCAAGCGTATTTTTCCATGAAAGTATTACTTGTCCCTGCTCCCATGATTCTCCAGCGAGTACGTTACGTTGCTCCCTGATTAAGCCTGATGGATCTTGTCGTTGGCTGTCGACTATAAATGCATCGGGGTAGACCAAAATTTGTCTTAGTTTAGGGTAGAAATCGGTCTTGCGATTAAGTAGCAGTAGGCATGCTTGGGCAGCAATAGTGACTCGAATTTCATCGGTTATGAGTAAACCATCGCAGCCAACAAAATGCTTTTCATCTAAAAATACCTGAATATGACGTTTAAGTTGCAATTGAAGATCTGCAGGTAATGCATGAAAAAATGGAAGTCTTCTTTTTAGTATTGCTCGCCAAGTCTTTGGAAAGGGGCTTGCCATCACTTGTTTACGACGGAGGTTTTTGCGCCAACGACTGGAGGCCAACCAAGCAATCGCACTGAGGCCAAATATTAGAATCGTTAAACTGGCGAGCATAGTCCCTCAGTGTGGTATTGGTGTCAGTTATATTAGCTAATGGGGATTGAGCGTACTGAACTCAATCCTTTGGTTAAAAATAAAACGCTTTCAGTGAGCGGCTTAATGCGGGATGAGTGGTGTTAGTGAGCGCCAATGAAGACTTCTGTGCGATTTCGCCCTGCTAGTTTGGCACGATAGAGCGCCTCATCAACATGGCTTATCAGCTTGTTTGCATCGAGTAATTGCGGAGGTTGCCAGCAGGCAATTCCTAAGCTAATGGTGACAATCCCCATGTTTGATGAGCCTTGATGGGGAATATGCAAGTCTATAATGGTTTCGCGCAGATGTTCGGCAATTTTGTAAGCATCTTCAATATGGCTTGAGGGCAAGAGTAACATAAATTCTTCACCACCATAGCGAGCTAGAATATCTGTGGGACGTTGTAGAATTGCTTTGGTGGCCTCGACGATCTGTTTTAAGCATTGATCACCGACAACATGGCCATATTGATCATTAAATTCCTTAAAGTGATCTAAATCGAACATCACAATACTCAATGGCATATTATGATCGTTGGCGTAACTCAATTCTTTTAGTATTTGGCTATCTAAATAGCGGCGATTATAGCATCCAGTGAGTCCATCGGTTTCCGCCATCGCTTTAACTTGAGCTGCGTAAGTTTTTAGGGTTTCAAGTGAACTCACCATTTGTTGCAGTTCAAGGTTATCGGTAATCGGCATTTGGGTATCGAGTTTTTCATTGGCGATGGCATTCATTGCATCACGAGTCTCAATCACGGGTTTAATAATACCTTTAGCAATAAAGTGCCAACTGGTGAGCCAGATAAAAAAGCAATAAAGAATACCTCCACAAAAGATGAGGATGACAAACGAGGTACTATCACTCTTGAGATCGGTGCCTGCGATCTGAATTTCATCTTCAACATGGTTGACTAACTCTTGGGTGAAGGTTGCTATTTGCCTCGCTGCACTGGCTTGATAGCCAAAATGAGCATTGGCTATTTGAGTACTTTTTAAGGCATTACGGGATAGCTCAAATAAGTTGTCATTGCCAACCATGTTTTGTTTTATTTGCGATAACCAGTTGAGATAAATTGTATTACTCGAATGCATAGACGCGACGATATTTTCCATTTGAATAAGTCGTCGCATCGCTTCCCGTTGAAGGTGATTTAACGTCGCTATATTTGGGGTATTTTTTACTTCATCTAATAACACAAACAGGTGCTCACCTTGGTGCAGGTATTCCGAAATAGCTTGATGTTCTATCTGATTGTCGGTAATTCCACTGAGATCTTTATGGTCAACTAATAGAGCGAAACGTTCATGGGTCTGATTCAGTTGAGTCTGCATTTCATCAGAAAATGCTGATGACATACCGGCCAAATTTGTTTGAATATTTTGTGCCTGTAACTTTGCCTGTAAAGCACTGTCCGTAAGCGTATTGAGCAATGGGAGTTGTTGTTGATAATAAAGCTGAGTATCAATCGTTGTGTTTAGGGCTTGATACATCTCGGGAGTGGTTTCAAGACTTAGTAATACCTTTGTATCTTTTAACAAATGCTCCCATTGATTAGTTAACTCTGAAAGTAGGGACAGTCGTTGTTGCTCAGTATCATAGTGGTTTAATTCTGTGGTGATAATTTGCAACCTTTCACTGTTTTTCGCTAGTTGCAGCGCAGTGGTGACTTTCACGACATCACTATTTACCAGTTGCTCAATTTCAGTTCTCAATTGTTGTGACAATAGGATAGCGATAATGCCATTGAGTAACGCCATGCCGAGAATAATATAGAAGGCTAGCGTAATTTTCTGTTTAAGACTGGTCAGTCGTTTTGAGTTCATTTGTTTTTCTTGTCGATTGCAGGGACTTCCCCGTAGGTGTTCTGCAAATGTTTAATTTTGGTGCTTAACTCAATAAAAATATCTGTACTATTGGCTTCATGCTGGCTTGCGGCATAACAAGCATGGCTTAATTCTGGATAAATCTGCCCCATTGCTGTAGTGGTAAAGTGTCCTACTTCCAATACTTTAGTCGACCAGAACAAGTTAGCAATATGGCTTGCCTCAAATGCACCAGCAACAGACCTTTTTGAAGCTTGTTTAAATTCGGGAGCCGTAACGACATCCATTCGGCATGGATTTCCGCCGCCAAGTGCATAGGCATATTGGGCTTCAAAAGTGCCCATATATTTGAGTAACCAATAGGCGGCTTGTGGATTTTTACTGTCGTAGCTCACCGCAAAGGCATAGGCACCATTGTAAGGAGTTCCTCCGGGGACTTGAGATACCCCAAGTCGAGCACCAGGTATATTGGCTTCAACTTTAAAAGAGGCTGGCCAAAGGTTGTTATAGGCAAAGGGCCATATGGCTACCTGTCCCGTCGCCATAGCATTCGCGGCTTCATTAAAGGCAAACTTATCATCAGCAGGATAGGCATAGGGCATTAGTTTGCGATAGATTATTCCAGCGGTAATTGCCTGTTGATTGACACTCGGAACTTCAAAGTGAGTCAGTTTTTTTTGTTGATCATAAATAGGCCACATCCAAACGCCGCCTAAACTCCAAATAATGCTGGAAAACTCATCGTTAATATGGGGTTTATTACCCGACATCAACGCTAGGCCATAAAAGTTATGGGTCAATGGTTTGTCTGCAAGGAGTTCACCCGCTTTTCGCGTAAAGAAGACGGCTTGATCTTCTAATTCTTGAAAGTTGGTCGCGGGTTTGAGTGGGTAGCCAAACCGTTGTTGAAAGTGAGACTGTTCGGTTTTATTTTCAAATAAATCGGCGCGGTAATGACTTCCCATTACGTAGTTATTATAGGGAATTGCGTGCAATTCTCCGTGGTAGGATAAAATATTCAGTAATGATGGATAGTAGGGTTCGAGGTAGCTTTCCATCGCTTTTTCACCGTCGGGATCATAGAGTTTTGCTAATTCCAACAGGGGGACTGTATAGCCGTTTGCCGCCCATTCTTTTGCCCAGCCAGCCTCCATAGTGAGCAGATCGTATTTTCCTTCCCCCATTAATAATGCGTGGGTCTGAAGTTCGAACATGCTTTCAAGTTCGGTGCTAATCACATTGACTTTAACACCAGTTTTTTCGGTGAATTTGGGTAGCATTTGCTGGGTGAGATAGTCAGTCCAAAAGCCTTTTTCGGCAACTAAAGTGATTGGCGTTTTATTCGGCAAGGGGGGAATTTGATCCAAAGAAAACTCCGCTAAGGCGGGAGGTGCTAGCGTTAATCCCAGTCCGAATAATAGGATTGACAAACGTGTTAACAAGAATAACTCCTTAAATACTCGGGCTATTGATGCTAATCAATAGCATTAATCAGCTCAGCTGTACATTAAGGATAGATTTGTAAAAAAAATTGACTCAATTTTTTTATCGGTTTTTTAGACAAAAAAAGTCCGATGACCTAATTAATTCAGATCATCGGTAAAGGGTGGGAGATGGTGCGCAATTAAGCTTGTTTTATTTGCTGTTCGCGCATCTGCCTCAATGCGGTTGGCAAAGCATAATGTTGTTCAATTAAAAAACGGATCAATTTAGATTTAGAAATATCACTTTCCTCTGAGAGCGTTGCTAAATGGGCTATTGCCGCCTCACTCAGTGAAAATGTGGCTTTGCGGTAATGTGGCCGTTCGTCGTCAATCGTGGCATCAAGGGGTCTTGATGCCGTTTGTGGTCGATGCAAAGTCACCACATTGGAAGTTTCCAAGGTGACTTCAAGTGGTGATTCTTTCACTCGCTCCATCGCCGCCACTGAGTTGCCCGTGCTTGGAATATGACTTTCTCCCATAGCATAAAGGGTTGCGGCATCAATAAACTCATCGAGGGAGAGGGGCTGGACGCCTCCCCTAGATGGCATAGCGTTTTTCTTGAGGTCGCTGAGTCCCATATTGTCCTCTCAGATGATTCGGCTGAGGTTGATTGATAGCGGCACGATGCGCGGCTATTGGTGTGCTTGGTTTGAGTAAGGCCGTTAACGAGGCTGCGCAGTCCACTTGAAACATTTCACAGGCGATAGCACGGATTTCAGCTGCGGCTTTACCCTTTGGTTCTATCTCCATCACCGACAATCCAGACTCTTCACTGTCATCATAGATATTACGACTATAGGTAATTGCATCTAATACATTGATATCGTAGGTTTTACAGACCTCTTTAGCCTCTAAAATACGATTCGCTTGATTGGGAAGGTTGGGGCATTGCGTGATAACGAAAGACGCGTGTAATTTAGGGTTAATCATCTTACAAGTCGCGACGATATCATCCATATGACTCACGGTTTTTAAATCTCGGCGTTTGGGTCTGAGCGGCATTAATATATGCGATGCAACTGACATGGTTGCCCTTAATGCAAGATTATCCTGCCCACCACAGTCAACGAGTACAAAGTCATAGTGTTGTTCTAAGCTCAGAAGATCGTTACGGATCTTGCCATAAAGTTGTACGCAGTTGATGCTTGCCAGTTTCGGATTATTGTTTCTGGCTTGGATCCAATCCGATGTGGTTCGCTGTGGATCGCAATCCACCATGATGACAGAGGCACCACATTCGGTGGTGAGAAATACTGCGATATTTTGTGCGAGGCAACTCTTACCGCTGCCGCCTTTTTCGCCGCCGACTAACACTATCATGACGAGTTCCTCAATGCTTAGGCTATCACTTGGGCGGTAATATGTTGCTTATGGTTTTTTTACCGCACCTTGTTGTCATAAACGAATGTAAACCCTGTGTTAACGTTGGTCAATTATCTGATTTTTGACGTTTTTTTATAAAATGTCGCGTGATTAATATTTGACGCTACCATGTAATATGCCGTTAATTTGACTCTTTCTGCTAGCGGGATTACTTAGGCGATTTTGAATTTTAGTTATCTGATTATTAAGGTTTTTAGTGAATTTTTAACATCAATTGATTATGAATGTTTGCTCTCCATTGCGACAATGATATTGAAATTAAGGCTTGGTATAGTTTACTTTGAACGTTTATTTTAATTTTTTATGCAAAAATATTATTAAAATATTGGCCTCTCACTACTACTTTTCAAACGAAAGTTGTCTTGCATAAAGCTTGAGTGTCATCAAATTGCCACCTTGTTGAGTTAGTCTTTCCCATTAATGCCGTCTAATCACCTTGATTTTTCTACCATTCGTGAAGGGATGCCCAAATGGATATTAAAATGTCAATGCCTATTGAATTTGAGCTGGTTGAAACTGCTCCTTTATTTCATGAGTTGCTGAATCTACGCGATGCGGCTGGGTATCCTTCTATCGGCGTTGAGATGGCTGATGGGCATCCGTTACAGCCTTTATATTGGGTATCTATTCGCTTAACGAGTGAACAGTCAAAAAATACCTGCGCGATAGTGGCAACAGCCTGCGTATATGGTGATAAGGCTAACCATCTGGCGATTGAGGATTTTATTGTTTTACCTGAGTATCGGCATGTGGGGCTGGCAAAAATAATGTTAGAGCGAGTCATGACTTTTGTTGATGAGCATGCGAGTCAAGGAACTTGTGTGAGCATTAACGCCCACGGAGAAGAAGAACGACTCTGTATTGAGTACGGTTTTGAGTATTCACATTGTGCGAATCTTGGACCGAATCTGCGTAAAATCTACGCTTGATGCCGTATCAACTCAGGGTAAGCCTGTGGTTTGCTCTGAGTTTATCCCCACTTAGTCGTTCTCAGCTTGTATTAGCCATAGGCATTCATCGGGTATTAGGGTAGCATCCTCAATCTAGTTTTCTGTCTGAGTTCAAGCTAATACTGTCATGGATCAACAACAGCTTATCGATGCCGTAAATCAGGTCATGCCCTTTGGCAAATATGCTGGCCGCCGCTTACTCGAATTGCCTGAACCCTATCTTGTGTGGTTTCATCAACAAGGTTTTCCAAAGGGAAAATTAGGGGAGCAGTTAGCGCTGATTTATGAGGTAAAACTCAATGGCCTTGAGGGCATGTTAAAACCGCTATTGAAATGAGTTCCCTACTAAGCGATAAAAATCCTACTTTTGCGATAAGTGTTGTATTTCGTGATAGAGATTGGCGATTTATTACCTATGGCATGTTTTAATGCTGCATATTAGTAAAACACAAGGAACAAAAGGCATGATGGCAAAATTGGTAAAATTAGCTGCTGTAGCAACATTAGCGTTAGGTATGTCAAGTGCTTGGGCACAGGGCGTAGTTCATGAAGGTACTGTGGTTGATACTATGAATGGTGGCGGCTACACCTATGTTCAAATTAAAGAAGCTGACAACACGTTTTGGGCAGCTGGCCCAGAAGCTGAAGTCAAGAAAGGTGACAAAGTAGCTGTGGTTGAGCAAATGTGGATGAACCAGTTCACCAGCAAAACCTTAAACCGCACCTTCGACAAGCTGTTGTTTGTTGGTCAAATCGAGAAGAAATAATCGATGTCTTAGCAACATTCATGTTGCGATTAGTTCCTAAACCGCCTCGCCTTGTTCGAGGCGGTTTTGTTTTCAGCGGTGTTCGGCTTAAATAAACGTCAACGCTATCACTTCTCAATAAATAACTGCAAAATACGGCAAATACTCGCAATGATATTTGAGCATACCGTGCCAACGTCTAACCAAACTAACGAGAAAATTGAAGTCGTCGCTTATCAGCGTTGCTATGCAAGTGCGGTCAGTCAGCTTTTTCATCACTGTGTTCATCAAATACAGCATGAGCGTTATACTACTGCGCAGTTAAATGCCTGGTCACCCTCGCCCCGTTCCAGTAAACATTGGCATTTACGTTTAAGTCGTTCCCAAGCTTGGATTATTTTGGTGACAGATGCGCTGAGCTTAACTAAGATTTGTGCAGGTTTTATCAATGTTGAAACGGATTTTCGCCATAGGGGATATATCGATAGTTTGTATATTCATCCTAATTGGCAGCGCTGTGGACTCGGTGAACTGGCTATCAGACAGTTAGAGCAATGGGCGAGGAAGCAAGGTTACAGCCAATTAAGTGCCGATGCGTCTTATCTTTCCCGTGGGCTGTTTATTAAACTCGGATTCGTCCAACAGCAACGCAGCTATCAACAAAAACTGGGCCAAGTGTTGCCGAGTTTTTATATGACTAAAAAACTGTAACTGAATGGGAATGCACAGCCTGTGTGCCCATTGGTCATGATTAACCCATAGGAGTGGACTCCAATGCAGATACGCTTATTTTCTCCTGCGGATGTGGCGCAGGTGGCGGCGGTATTTAACGCCAGTGTTATGGAGGGCGCACAGGAATATTACTCGCTGACAGAACGTTTAGCGTGGGCGCAAAATCAAGGTGAGGCACGCAGCGATGCCTACTGGCTGGCCAAGTTAGAAGATACAACCACGTGGGTTGCACTTGAAGACGATAAGCTGGTTGGTTTTATCAGTTTAAGGTTGTGCCCCGATAAAGAGCTTGATTGCTTAGTCGGCGAAGTTGATTGTCTGTTTGTTCATCCTGAATATGGTCGTGCTGGTGTAGCGACACATTTATACTTGGCACTACTCGAAGAGGCGAAAAGGCTAAATCTTAAAAGACTCACAGTTGAAGCCTCCTATCAGGCGCGGCCTTTCTTTGAGAAACAGGGCTTTAATTGCATTCGCCGTAATGAACTACGCCGCTATCTCACCGCTGAAGACAAACAAAACGACAGGGCGCAGGTGTTAGTGAACTTTAGTTTGATCATGTC
Organism: Shewanella xiamenensis; assembly: GCF_014647135.1. GTDB lineage: Bacteria > Pseudomonadota > Gammaproteobacteria > Enterobacterales > Shewanellaceae > Shewanella > Shewanella xiamenensis. The sequence continues at coordinate 76,557 of NZ_BMOP01000004.1, read as the reverse complement.
CTTATCATAGGTTTGCGCTTGAAGAGACAATTCTGTTTTAGCCATACACCATACACAGAGTAATAAAAAACCGCCTCGTTTCCTTGGCGGTTTTTTATTGGTCAGTAAGCATCATCAGGCTAAGTCAAACACCAATGCTGTGACTGGGCTGTCAGTGGCGCTAAATCTAACCACTTCTTCGGCGGTGATATGCGCGCCATCCCCAGGGGTGAGCACTTGTTCATTGACCTTAAGCGTACCTTCCACCAGTTGCACATAGAGCTGACGCTCCGGCTTAAGCTGCGGCATATGCACTTGCTCTTGCGGTGCCAGCATTAGGCGATATAAGGTCGCATCCTGCTGCACTTTTAAGGTGCCATTTTCACCCGTTGGCGTGACCACGGCTGTGAGCGCCGAGGTTTGCTCGAAGGCTTTTTGCTGATAACCCGCATCAATGCCTAAGGTGTCTGGTTGGATCCAGATCTGCAAAAAGTGCAGAGACTCTGTGTTTGATGCATTAAACTCGCTGTGATAAATCCCTTTACCAGCAGACATTAACTGAAACTCACCCGCTGGTAAGGTCTTAACATTACCGAAGCTGTCCTTATGGGCTATGGTGCCTGAAATCACATAACTGATGATTTCCATGTCTTTATGGCCATGAGTTTCAAACCCCGCACTCGGCGCGACTCTGTCATCATTAATGACTCGTAGGGAAGACACACCCATATGCCGCGGATCGTAGTAACTTGCGAACGAGAAGGTATGTTGACTCTTTAACCAGCCTAAGTCTGCCTGCCCACGGTCCTGCGCTTTACGTATACGGATCATCGTTAACTCCTTATTTTAAGCGTGCGGCTAACAGGTTGTCGGCACTCAGTTTACCTGCACCTGACACGGCCAGAGATACCGTAGCGGCTAACAGGGCTAAACCAAATTCATAACCGTTATTGCTAAGGAACAGACCGTTACCAATGTGAACCGAGAAAATCGCGGCCACCATAGTAAAGGACAATACCAGTGCCGTTGGCCGAGTCAGTAAACCGATAATGATCAGCAAGCCACCAAAGAATTCGCTTGAACCTGCCATCAGCGCCATTAAGTAACCTGGTGTTAGGCCGATGGAGGCCATCCATTGTCCTGTGCCTTCTAAACCGTAGCCGCCAAACCAGCCGAAGAGTTTTTGTGAGCCGTGGGCCATGAGGATGATCCCGATAGGAATACGTAGGGCCAATGGGGCGAAACTTGGGGTAGAGGTCAGTAATTTTGTGATAAGTGCTTTCATGGGATGTTCCTTAATTCAAATTTTTTAACTGTGTCGTTAATGGGGTAGTCGGTCGAGATTTAGCGTCAATCTCTCCATTGGTTTACAGTCTAGACTTGACCTTTAAGGAAGAAAATCGGAACATTTTCAAAGTATATTTCAAAAAATTTGAATATGGAGCACTTATGTTGCCAGTGATGAGTCTCGATGGATTGATAGTGCTAGATGCTATTGATAAGAAAGGCAGTTTTTCGGCTGCGGCTGAATCCTTATTCCGAGTGCCATCGGCGCTGACCTATACAGTGCAGAAATTAGAGAGCGATTTAGGGGTAAAATTATTTGAACGTAAGGGGCAGCGCGCCGAGCTGACCTTAGTTGGCCAACTGGTATTACGCCAAGGGCGGGAGATCTTAGCCGCCACTGCAAGGCTTGAAGAGGCGGTTCGGCAACTCGAAACGGGCTGGGAGTCGGCGTTAACCTTAGCCATAGACACTGTAGTGCCCGATTTACCACTGCTTAAACTAATTGCTGAATTTACCGAGTTAGGTAAACAGGTGACCATCAATATCACTGAGGAGTCATTGGGTGGCGGTTGGGATGCTCTGTATTCGGGCCGCGCCGATATTGCCATTGGGGTCACGGGGGAGTTACCTAAGGGGCAATATCACTTAGTTGAGATCGGTATGCTTGAATTCATCTTTGCCCTTGCGCCTCACCACCCCTTAGCGCAGTTTGACTATCCAATCCCGACCGAAGCCTTGTTGCAATTTCCCTCCGTGGTGGTGGCCGACAGCTCAACGGCGCTCGCGCAGCGCTCCAGTGGGTTATTTGATAGTCGACAAGTCATCCGCGTGCCGAACATGCAGACCAAGATTAAAGCGCAGCAACTTGGGCTAGGTGTAGGTTATCTTCCCAAGCATTTGATTCGCGAAGAACTCGCTTCAGGCGCATTAGTCGCGTGCAAGGTTGAGATCCCAAGACCGGCGCAGCCGGTATTTCTGGCGTGGCGCAAGGGCAACCAAGGCAAGGCGCAGGCGTGGTTTGCCGAGCGTTTGCCCCATTGCGACTGGTTGTTTTAGTGGGATGTCGATAGTGCGTTTGGGTACAGGATTAAGTGAATCACAGTACTTAACCATTGCTAGGGCGTGTTGACGTTTCGAGATTAAATTTTGTTCGTTCTGGCAAGCTCGTGCTCGCGAAACGAGGAATGATGTGTAGTTATTCTACTCAAATGACGAGTGACAAAGAGAACGAGCTTGCTAGACGACCCCTTCGGGCAGCATTTGGCTGGCGTTTCTGCTGCGTTATCGTCCGTTTATGTAGAATAACTACACTGCACGGACTTTACCTTGCATAAACGCCAGCCAAACTGCTGCAAAAATAACCCTGGAACGTCAACACGCCCTAAGTACTGTGATGAATTAAGAGGACATAGCTTTGCGGCAGCGCGCTGATACACATCCCTGACACCGGGCGCTTACACCGAACGCTTTACATGGCTGGTGTAATGCACATGGGGTGAGAGCAAGTCCGCTAAATTGGGGTTTGGTGCCCGATTGAGGAAGCGAATAAAAGCCTGGGGTAGGGTGAGCGTCTCAATCGGCTCTTGCCAGCGTGCCTGTAACAGTGGGTGATAACCTTCTTTCCCCGCGGCGGTATAGGAGGTTGATACCCCCACATAGAGCGCATCTGGCTGCACTGGATACCAGAGTGATAATCCATCCTGCTGCATCATTTCTAGCTTGAATAAACGTTCCCCTAAGGGGCGTCTGCCATCGTAGTAATAACGCAATCCATAGGTATAGGGGAAGCTGCCAGCGCCTGTGCCGCGTACACTGTTATTGGTAGCGGCGTTAATCGCCGACTCCAGCGCCTGATATAGAAATTGGCCTTGGATTTCGTATTTGACTAATGGCAGTTCGAAGGGCAGCAATTGGCCCAACACATCGGCGAGGGTCAGTCTGCCTTGGGCGACCGATTGCCTGACACCACCCGCGTTATGCAGGGCAAAGTGGATGCGAGGGTCTTCAAGTTTAGCCTCTTGGAACATACTGCGACTTACCCAAGGCGCGATTTCACTGCCATGGGGCAGCGCCTTAGAAGGTAGTCTGGTGTGTACCAGATTCTTAGGCACTAGAGCTAAGACTTTGTTTTCCATCTCGGCAATCGCAGGGCGATAGATATCGTGGATCACGCCATGAATATCTTCATCGGCTTCATCCCACAATATATAGGGATGTTCATCAAAGCGTTGGCGCACGGCTTGATAGTCGGTGTCATCCACTTGCTCACTCGAACTCAACATAAACTGCTTATCGAGCATAAAGTAGTTGCCACCGCTTAAACTTATCGCGCGGCCAGCTTCATCAAACTCAACTTCGGCCAAACCTAAGGTTTCGGCGTATTTCCCTGCATGGACAATTGGCGTGCCATTGATGGTTTCGCCATAGGGAATATTGCTTAACCCCAAGGCGCTAAAGTCGCCCTGTAGAGTATGGGTATGGCCGCCAACGATAAGGCTGATACCATCGACTTGTTCTGCGAGCCGTTTATCCTGATCTAAACCTAAATGACTCAGCACAATAATGTGCTTAATGCCTTTGGCATGCAGATGCGAGACGGTTCGCGTCGTGGTCGCAATCGCATCCACAAAGTGGGTATCGGGATCGGGTCTGGCAATGTCCTTCATCTGATCCAGAGTAATGCCGATGACGGCGAGCTTTTTGTCATAGAAGGGCTTTTCGAGGTAGCTGGAAAGCTGTGTTTTTTCATCATAGGCCAGAATATTCGCCACAGTACGCAGGTTACCCGGCTTGCGGATATCCTCTTGGCTCAAGTCCATATTCCCCGCTAGCAGCGGGAAATCGACTTGCTTGGCAAATTCGGCGAGCCGCGCATTACCTTCGTCAATATCGTGATTACCAATCACCATGGCATCGGGGGCAAGTAAATTCAGCAGATGGGCGTTGGCTTTACCCTTAAAATGGCTGAAATACAGTGTGCCTTGGAAACTATCGCCCCCATGCAAAAATAAAAACGGTGTATTGCTTCGGGTGGCTTGATCGCGCGCCTGGCTAATTTGATATCCCAAACGAGCGTAACCACCACTGTGGCTAGTAATATCTAAGGACTTAAGCCCAAGATTAAGGGAAAAATGTACGCGGCTAGGCTCAAAATTCGAATGGGTATCGTTGATGTGCGCGAGTGAGAGAGTGTATCTCTGTGTCATAACTTACCTCTTTTACGGCGGGAGATTATAACCTTCTCATCAAAAACAAGAAAGGGAGCTAAGCTCCCTTTACTTTAACAATGACTAAATCAAGATTAACCCGAGCGTGCTTCATCATCGTCGGCTGCGGCTTCGAAGTCGCCATCATCGGAGAGGCGAATGCCTTTTTGCTTCATGCGTTTGGTCCAGAGTTTACGCGCCAATTGCTGCATGTCGGTCGCAGGGTCATTCACATCGACAATCTCTAATCCCAGTAGCGACTCGATAATATCTTCTTGGGTCACAATACCTTGGCTACTGCCGTATTCGTCAACCACCATGGCAATTTGGGTGTTGCGCTTAATCATCCGCTCAAATAACGGCAGGATTTTGGCCGTTTCGGGTACGACAAACAGGCTACGCTTGAGTTCGCCAATTGGCGCGTCAGGAGTATAACGCTCAGCCAGCAGCACATCGGTGCGGGTGATATAGCCGATAATATCGTCGTGGTCCTGATCGTATACCGGAATACGCGTAAAAGGTTTGTCACGATATTCTTGCACAAACTCATTTTGCGTCAGTGAAATAGGCAAAGAGAACATCACGGTGCGCGGCGTCATAATCGCGGTAACGGGCACATCACGCACCTTAAGCATTTGGGTCAAAATCTTGGATTCTTGTTCGTCTAACTCACCGGATTCTTGACCGATTTTTGCCATCGCGCTCATTTCTTGGCGAATATATTGGCCTTCTTCACCTTTACCTAGCAGGCGAGTCACTTGCTGCGACATCCAAATTAATGGCTGGGTAGCACGCTTCATCCACGTAATGGCAATCGATACGCTTGGGGCTAAACGGCGCCAGTGGTTGGCTCCGACAGATTTAGGAATAATCTCTGAGAAGAACAGAATAATAAAGGTTAACACTCCGGAGAAAACGCCGAGCATATCATCCCCAAAGACCTTAGCGGCTTGCGCACCAGCAACGGCGGCACCTACGGTATGGGCAACAGTATTGAGGGTCAAAATAGACACCAATGGCGCTTCGATGTTCTCTTTCAGTTTACGCAACCTTGTCGCCGCAGCACTGTCAGTTTGTTCGAGCGTAGCGATATAACTAGGGGTAACCGAGAGCAACACTGCTTCGAATACACTGCACAGAAAAGAAACTGCAACAGCGACAAGCACTATAATGATGAGGGTTAACATATTGGTGGTATTACAACTCCATAATTTAGGCCAACATTGACCCTCGGCGATTCTAGCATAGGAGAATGGAGTTGCTGGCTAAAATTTTTCTGCGTCTGTATAATTCGCCGCCCTGTTGCAGGTTTTGGTGTTGAGGTTAGTCCTATGAGTGAAAAAAAGATCAATTTATTAGACCTTGATCGTAAAGCGATGCGGGCATTATTTGCCGATCTGGGTGAGAAGCCTTTCCGTGCCGATCAGCTGATGAAGTGGATCTATCATTTCGGTGTCAGTGACTTCGAAGAGATGACTAACATCAACAAAGTGTTACGCCAAAAACTGGCGGCGCGCTGTGAGATTGTGGCGCCCGAGATTTCCAGCTATCAAAAATCCGCCGATGGCACCATTAAGTTCGCCATCCATGTCGGTGAAGGCCAAGAGGTCGAAACTGTTTATATTCCTGAAGATGACCGCGCTACCTTGTGTGTGTCGTCCCAAGTGGGCTGTGCCCTCGAATGTACTTTCTGCTCTACGGCGCAGCAAGGCTTTAACCGCAACCTAACTGTCTCTGAAATTGTTGGCCAAATTTGGCGTGTTTCGCATTTCTTAGGATTCGCGAAAGATACTGGCGAGCGCCCCATTACCAACGTGGTGATGATGGGGATGGGTGAGCCTCTACTTAACCTTGCTAACGTGATCCCTGCAATGGACATCATGCTAGACGATTTTGGCTTTAGTCTGTCAAAACGTCGCGTAACGCTATCGACTTCAGGCGTTGTTCCAGCATTAGACAAATTAGGTGATGCCCTCGATGTCGCATTAGCCGTCAGTATCCACGCGCCAAACGATGAGCTGCGCGATATTCTGGTTCCGGTGAATAAAAAGTATCCACTGCAGGAGTTCCTTGCGGGGATCCGCCGTTACATCGCCAAATCTAACGCTAACCGTGGCCGTGTCACCGTGGAATATGTGATGCTCGATCACATCAACGACAGTACCGAACAAGCCCATGAATTAGCACAATTAATGAAGGATACCCCCTGTAAGGTAAACCTTATTCCGTTTAACCCATACCCAGGTTCACCCTATGGCCGTTCGTCAAACTCGCGCATCGACCGTTTTTCGAAAGTGTTAATGGAATATGGCTTAACCGTGATTGTGCGTAAGACCCGTGGTGACGATATTGATGCCGCCTGTGGACAGCTGGCTGGGGATATTCGCGATCGAACCAAGCGTTTAGCAAAAAAACGCATGCAAGAAAATCAGATTTCGGTCACAATGAATTAACTCTTTGTTTGCACAGATTTATAGGCTTGCCCATGAAGCATGGATTGTCAGGGTTTTCATTAGCAATAGCCCTGTCATTATTAGTGACAGGATGCGTAACTGAGCGTACCTATTCAGGGACTGATATTCCGGTGTCGGAGCGAAAACTGGATAAAGTTGCCGCTGCGCGGGAGCGTATGCAGCTCGGTTTAACCTACCTTAATCGAGGTAACTCGGAACAAGCCAAGTATAATCTTGATAAAGCAATCGAATATGCGCCAGAGCTCGAAGATGTGCATGTGGCAATGGCTTATTACTATCAAACCGTAGGCGATTTAGTACGTACCGAACAGGCGTATCAGGACGCTATCAATACTAAGGACGCCTCTGGCGATTCCATGAATAACTTTGGGGTGTTTTTGTGCCAACAAAAGCAATACGAAAAAGCTGAAAAAATGTTTTTGGCTGCAATAGAAATGCCCAAATATACGCGTACCGCATCCAGTTATGAAAACTTAGGTCTTTGCAGCAGAGACGCGGGACGAGCAGAAAAGGCACGACAGTATTTTCAGATGGCGTTAAAGTATGACCCGAGACGCTCGGTGTCTTTACTGGAGCTGGTTGAGCTTGGGATAGATAAAGGTGATTATGTTGATGCGCGTAACCAGTTAGCGCGTTACCACCAAGTTGCGGCCCAGACTCCAGAGAGTTTAACGCTCGGAATAAAAATTGAGCAGGCGTTGAATGATGATGCTGCCATGAAACGATTTGGCATTTTATTGCTTGCCAAATTCCCAGCATCGCCTCAAGCCAAGCAATATAGAGTTAATTTGCATCAATGAAAGATAACGAAATGAACGCGTCAGTAGAACCAGTGACAACAGAAGAAGCTGAGTCGACGCCTAATGTAACGCTCGGAAGCGTACTCAAAACAGCTCGTGAGCAGATGGGCTTGAGCATTGCGGAGACAGCTGTGAAGCTGCATTTGCGGCCTGGTATTGTTGAAAATCTCGAAGCCGATGATTTTTCAAATATTGCCTCATCAACCTACGTACGCGGATACGTTAAAAATTATGCGCGTATGCTTGGGGTCGACAACACGCTCATCGAAGCCTGTCTCGCAAGGCAGGTGCCCTATGTAACACAGCCTGCGATGCAAAGTTTTTCCCGTAAGACCACTTATCAAGCTCGTGACACTAAATTAAAGTGGCTGAGCTTTTTTATTGTCATCGTGTTGCTCGGTCTGTTTGTGCTTTGGTGGATGCAACGAACGACGCTAGTGACTCATGTCGATATTTCAAAACCAACCGCTGAAGAGTTAGCCGCGGCGAATCAAACCTTGCCGGGTGATGTTTTACTCACCGAAACGGATGCGAGTGCACGTTTGAGTGAGATCGCGGTCAACGGTTCAATGGCGACCGATGGTCCAGTAAAAGATACTGATGCTAGCACTATTGACCCGAATATCAGTGATATGGCGGCAATGGAAGCAGGGCAGGTGTCTGCCAATTCGACAGTCAATGCGAGTGAGCCTAATAATCCCCAAAGTGCATCAGGTGCGGTGCAAACGACAGGGGTGACTGCGCAAAACACGCTTTCTACACAAAATTCTTCTGCAACAAACGCAGCGGCTCAAAATGTACCAACAGCCAGCGCGCCGGTGAACAGTGCTACGCCAGTGGCTTCGAGTGAACAAACCATGCCTGTGGTTGCTGGACAATCCAATATCAATATTCAACTCACGGGTGATTGCTGGATCAACATCGTCGATGCCAAGGGCAAAGCGATTGTTGATGGGGTCCGAGGTGCTGGCGCAACTATTCAAGCCAGTGGTGTGCCTCCGTTTAAAGTGATCTTAGGCGCGCCGACTGTTGTGTCTAGTTTTACGGTTGATGGTAAAGCCATCAGTCTTGCTGAATTTCCTAAGGGTCGTGTTGCGCGTTTGACTATCCCACAGGCTTAAGTCTCACGCTTAACGCAGAGTACCGAAAAGAGCGTATTGAGTATGTATAACGAAACACCCATTAAGAGACGTCCTTCAACCCGCATTTATGTGGGCAATGTACCCATTGGTGATGGTGCACCGATTGCAGTGCAGTCAATGACCAACACTAAAACGACTGATGTTGAGGCGACCATTGCCCAAATTCGCGCCTTAGAAAAAGTGGGTGCCGACATTGTGCGTGTCTCTGTGCCGACCATGGACGCGGCCGAGGCTTTTAAAGTGATTAAGCAATCGGTGTCAGTGCCCTTGGTTGCCGATATCCACTTCGATTACCGTATCGCCTTAAAAGTGGCTGAGTACGGTGTGGATTGTTTGCGGATTAACCCTGGAAACATTGGCAACGAAGAACGTATCCGCAGTGTTGTTGAATGCGCTCGTGATAAAAACATTCCAATTCGTATCGGTGTTAATGGCGGTTCATTAGAGAAAGATCTGATGGACAAATACAAAGAGCCCACGCCAGAAGCCTTGCTCGAATCGGCTATGCGCCATGTGGACATTCTCGACCGTTTGAACTTCGACCAATTTAAGGTCAGCGTAAAAGCCTCCGATGTGTTCTTAGCGGTGGAATCCTATCGTTTATTAGCCAAGCAAATTCGTCAGCCATTGCATTTAGGTATTACTGAAGCGGGTGGTGCGCGTGCGGGGGCGGTCAAATCTGCCGTCGGTTTAGGTATGCTGCTTGCCGAGGGCATTGGTGATACGCTGCGTATTTCCTTGGCGGCCGATCCGGTCGAAGAAATCAAAGTCGGCTTTGATATTCTAAAGTCACTGCGTATCCGTAGCCGTGGCATTAACTTTATTGCGTGTCCTTCTTGCTCACGTCAAGAGTTCGATGTGATCAGCACAGTAAACGAGTTAGAACGCCGCCTCGAAGATGTGACGACCGCGATGGATGTGTCGATCATCGGCTGTGTGGTCAATGGCCCAGGTGAAGCCTTAGTGTCGCACATTGGCTTAACGGGTGGACATCGTAAGAGTGGTTACTACGATGAAGGCGAGCGTCAAAAAGAGCGTTTCGACAATGACAACCTAGTCGATTCCCTCGAAGCTAAAATTCGCGCCAAGGCGAGCCAAATGGCTAACCGCATCCAAGTGAAAGACACGACTGAGTAACAACCGCAGCCGAATAACCTCATAGGTTAAGCGTTATAAAAACATTCAAGGCTTGAGCTAGACCTCGAAACTGACGGGGTCATTTTACGTTTAGTGTTGAACAGCCTATAATGCCTGACATTTTTTATTAATTTAGCGAAATCGGACGAGTCGATACAGTGGCAAAACAGATCCAAGCGATTCGCGGAATGAATGACATTCTGCCAACTCAAAGTCCTCTATGGCAAAAAGTGGAAGCGGTACTACGTTCAAGCGTTGCTGCTTATGGTTACAGTGAGATCCGCACTCCAATAGTGGAAAATACCGATCTTTTTAAACGCTCTATCGGTGAAGTGACTGATATTGTTGAAAAAGAAATGTATACCTTCGAAGACCGTAATGGCGATAGTCTGACATTGCGCCCCGAAGGTACGGCATCAACCGTGCGTGCGGGTAACGAGCATGGTCTGCTCTATAACCAAGAACAACGTTTGTGGTACATGGGCCCCATGTTTCGTCATGAACGTCCACAAAAAGGTCGTTACCGCCAATTCCATCAATTTGGTGTTGAAGTCTACGGTATTGGTAGCGCTGATATCGACGCCGAAGTGTTGATGTTATCTGCCCGTCTATGGGAAAAACTCGGCATTAGCGAGCATGTGACGCTTGAGCTGAACACTTTAGGCGATCCTGCCGAGCGCGCCGCCTACCGTGAAGCCTTGATAGCCTTTTTAGAGCAACATAAGGACAAACTAGACGAAGATAGCCAGCGCCGTATGTACAGCAATCCGCTGCGCGTATTGGACTCAAAAGATCCCCAAGTGCAAAGCATTTTAGGTGATGCGCCTGCGCTGATGGATTACTTAGGCGAAGAATCCTCACAACATTTTGCACAATTGCGTGAACTCCTCGACGCGGTTGGCATCCAATACCGAGTTAACCCGCGCTTAGTCCGTGGTCTGGATTACTACAATCGCACGGTTTTTGAATGGGTTACCAATAGCTTAGGCTCTCAAGGCACAGTACTTGCGGGCGGTCGCTACGATGGTTTAGTTGCTCAATTGGGCGGTAAAGATACGCCAGCCGTCGGTTTTGCGATGGGATTAGAGCGCATCGTTTTACTGCTTGAAACCTTAGAGCTGACCCAAGATATCCCAGCGGCTGTTGATGTGTATGTCGCGGCGATGGGGGATAGCTGTTTGGTTGAAGCCATTAAAGTGGCGCAGGAGTTACGCTCAGCATTGCCCACTCTGCGAGTCATGAGTCACTGTGGTGGTGGCAATCTGAAGAAACAAATGAAGCGTGCCGATAAAAGCGGCGCTCAAGTAGCCTTACTGATTGGCGAAGAAGAACTCGCCGAAGGTGTGGTTACCGTAAAATACTTACGCAATGACAACGAACAACAACGGGTCGCTCGAAATGCATTAAACGCATTTTTAGCTGAACTTAGCAAATAAGGGGACGTGCGCGTGGAAATTTATAGCACAGAAGAACAACAAGTTGATGCTATCAAACAGTTCTGGAAAGACTATGGAACCTCGATTGTTATCGGGGCGGTCGTTGGTTTAGGCGGCCTGTACGGTTGGAACTCTTATTCCGACATGAAAATCGTGAAGGCCGAAGAAGCATCACAGGCGTTCCAAACCTTAACCACCAAATCAAGCGATGAAGCGGCTATGATTGCTGGCGTGGCTGAGTTTTCGAAAAATTACGACCAAAAGGGCTATCAATCACTGCTAGACCTGATCGTTGCGAAAACAGCGGTGGAAGCAAAAGATTTTCCTAAGGCCGAAGAAGCTCTGAAGAAAGTGATTGCTGCTAAGCCAGGTGCCGGATTAGACACTATTGCAACATTGCGTTTAGCGCGTATTCAGGCTGAACAAGGTCAAGTTGACACTGCGTTAACCACGCTAGATCAAGTGACTGATAAGGCTTTTTTAGCACAACGTGAAGAACTGAAAGGTGACTTCTTTGTTCGTCAAGGCCAAGCCGATAAAGCGAAAACTGCTTATCAGGCAGCAATGGATAACGGCGGTGTTGTGACCAGCCCTGCACTTAAAATCAAACTTGATAACTTAAATCAAGCATAAGGGATCCCTTGATGAAGTCTTGGTGCAAGAACCTGCTAGCCGCTGGGTTAAGCCTAGCCATGTTATCCGCCTGTTCTTCTAGTGATGTGGAAGAAGAACCGGTAAGTGAGTTAACTGCGATTCAGGCGACAGTATTTCCTGAAGTAAGTTGGAGCGCCTCTGTAGGTGATGGTGTTGGTGATTATTACTCTCGCCTTACCCCTGCAGTTCGTTACGGTAAAATTTTTGCGGCCGACCGTTATGGTGAAGTTGTTGCTTTTGATGAAGCAACGGGTGAACAGGTTTGGAAAAAAGATTTTAGTGAAGAGTTCCGTGATAACGCTTTAGCCAAAAACAAAGGTGCACGTTTGGCCGCTGGTGTAACAGCGGCACGCAATAAACTCTTTATCGGCGGTGAGAGTGGCCTTTTGGCTGCGCTGAATGCAGAAGACGGCCAAGTATTATGGCATGTGATTGCTGGTGGCGAATTGTTATCTAAGCCAACCGTGGCTGACGACGTCGTGGTGGTGAGCACCAGTTCAGGTTCATTTGAAGCCTATAACGTTGATACTGGCGCAAAACTGTGGGTTTATAACATGCAGTTGCCTAACCTGACGCTCCGGGGAACGGGTTCAGCAGCTTATGAAGCGGGTGGTTTCTTTATTGGTACCGCCGATGGCAAAGTGGCTGTTGTCGTCAAAAACAACGGTCAAGCTGCGTGGGAGCAAGCCATATATAATCCTACAGGTGGCAATGAGTTTACCCGTATGGCCGATGTGGATATGACACCGTTGATCCTCGGCGATAACTTATATGCGGTGAGCTACAACGGTAACTTGGTGTCGATGGAACTGCGCACCGGACGGATTATTTGGACTCGTAAGTACTCAAGCTTCAATGAGTTAGCTACGGCGGGTTTAAGTTTGTTCTTGGTTGACGATCACAGCCGTATCTACTCGGTTGATAGACGTAATGGCCTAGAATTATGGAGTAACTCTGAGCTGGCAAATCGTATGCTCACATCACCTGCGGTGTATAAAGATTATTTAGTTGTCGGCGATTTTGAAGGTTACCTGCACTTTATTGATCGCAGCACAGGCAGTATTGTTGGTCGTATACAAGTAGACAGCTCTGGGTTATTCAGCCAGCCATTAGTGGTGGATGACAAAATCTACGTGCAAGGTCGCAGCGGAAAGTTAGCTGTTGTAACACTTCCTTAGTTAAAAGTGTTATCCTTGCCGAGCCCCTGGAAGTGTGTTCCGGGGGCTTTTTATTGAAAAGTTTTTTAGAGGCAAAATCATGATCCCTGTAGTGGCCCTTGTTGGTCGGCCGAATGTCGGTAAATCCACCTTATTTAACCGCCTTACGCGTACGCGTGATGCGCTGGTTGCTGACTTTCCTGGCCTAACACGTGACCGTAAATATGGTCGAGCATTCTTATCCGGCTATGAGTTTATCGTGGTGGATACCGGCGGTATCGACGGCACTGAAGAGGGGATCGAAACTAAGATGGCCGAGCAGTCCCTTGCCGCTATCGAAGAAGCCGATGTTGTCTTATTTATGACCGATGCGCGTGCTGGGTTAACCGCTGCGGATTTGTCTATCGCTCAGCATTTACGTAGCCGCCAAAAAACCACCTTTGTGGTGGCTAACAAGATTGACGGTATTGATGCCGACTCGGCCTGCGCCGAATTTTGGTCTTTGGGTTTAGGTGAAGTCTATCAAATGGCTGCCGCCCAAGGCCGCGGTGTGACCAATATGATTGAGTACGCCTTAACTCCTTACGCTGAAGCCATGGGCATTGAGCGCCAAGGCGAAGAGGAAGAAGTTGACGAGCGTCAGTACACTGAAGAAGAAGCTGAGGCTGAGCAAAAGCGTCTACAGGACTTACCGATCAAACTCGCCATCATCGGTAAACCTAACGTGGGTAAATCGACTCTAACCAACCGTATCTTAGGTGAAGAGCGTGTGGTGGTTTATGACGAACCAGGCACCACTCGTGACAGTATTTACATTCCGATGGAACGCGATGGTCGCGAATACGTGATTATCGATACTGCTGGTGTACGTCGCCGCAGTAAAGTCCATGAAGTGATTGAAAAGTTCTCGGTGATTAAAACCCTCAAAGCGGTTGAAGATGCTAACGTGGTGTTACTTATCATCGACGCCCGTGAAGGCGTTGCCGAGCAAGATCTTGGCCTATTAGGGTTTGCCCTAAACGCAGGCCGCGCGTTAGTGATTGCCGTTAACAAGTGGGATGGCATCGACCAAGGCATTAAAGACCGTGTTAAGAGTGAGCTCGACCGTCGTTTAGGCTTTATCGACTTTGCCCGTATTCACTTTATTTCGGCGCTGCATGGCACGGGTGTTGGCCATCTGTTTGAGTCGATTGAAGAAGCTTACGACAGTGCGACTCGCCGCGTGAGCACCTCAATGCTGACCCGCATTATGCAAATGTCGCAGGATGACCATCAGCCACCATTGGTGAACGGTCGCCGCGTGAAACTGAAATACGCCCACGCCGGTGGTTATAACCCGCCAATCGTGGTTATTCACGGTAACCAAGTGAGCAAGTTGCCGGATTCGTACAAGCGCTACATGATGAACTACTTCCGCCGTTCATTAAAAGTGGTCGGTACGCCAATCCAACTGCGTTTCCAAGAGGGTGATAACCCGTTTGAAAACAAAGTGGAAAAGCTGACCATGAGCCAAGAGCGTCGCCGTAAACGCGCCTTGAGTCATATTAAAGACCGCAAGGCAAAATAAGACTCAAGCGAAAAACTGAGTCATTTATTTAAGTGAATCAATAGAAAAGGAACCCTAGGGTTCCTTTTTTGTTTGTTCAATTGAGTGGAATTATTGGGGGCGCCTGACTGGGTATTAATACCAATCACATTAAATATCTAATCAGTTCAGAGCCTCACAGGCATCTCAATCCAAGGCGCATTGACGAAGAAATGGTTATCCCCTTTTTAGTCAATGTAACACGNTCCCGAAGGGCGGGGTTGAACGTGCTTTATACTGCGTTTAAGGCTTTCGACAGAGCACCACTATGCCTTCAAGCCTTCGCCTTGTCTAAAGCGCGTTTAACTCCCGCTGAATGAACAGATATTTAATACGATTGGTATAAGTTCCGCATTATTCCCCTGAAATAACCTCGGTGACGGTAGAAACGACTTGTCCGTGCAATAGGCGGGTATGCATACTATCACCAACGTTTAGCAGGGCTGCATTCTCTATAACTTGATGATTTGCATCTGTTGTGATGCTGTAGCCGCGACTTAAGGTGGCTAATGGACTGACTGTTTCCAGTTGATGGGCTGCATATTTAATTCGCTGCTCGCTTTGATTGAGGGTATCTTGCATTGCGTCCTGCAAACGCGTTGCTAAATAGCTCAAACGATTGACCTCAAGTGCGAGTTTATGTTTTGGTGATTGTTGCTCGAGGCGATTTGCCAGTTGCTGCTGACGGCGACTTAAGCCATGCAGCTTATTGGTAAACGCCGCTTCGAGCCGTAATTGCATCTCATCGAAACGCTGCTCAAATTGCTGTAAGGTGCGTTTAGGGTCTAAGCGTTGCAGTCTGTGCTCGAGCAAACTTAAGCGTCTCTCTTGCTTGAGTTGATAGTGGCTTGCGCTTTGTTTAAGGCGGGCAAGTACTGTGGCTAAACGTTGGCTTTTATTGTCACTGTCCTGTGAGAGCAGCTCTGCGCCTGCTGAGGGCGTGGGGGCACGCACATCGGCGACATAGTCGCTTATTGTGGTATCGACTTCATGGCCCACGGCACTCACTATGGGCAGTGCGCTGTTATAAATGGTATGGGCGAGGGCTTCGCTATTAAAACACCATAAATCTTCTAATGAGCCACCGCCGCGGGTGAGCAGCAATACATCTACCTCAAGTCGTTGATTGGCGATATTGATTGCTTGGCAGATATTAACATCCGCATTTTCGCCCTGTACTTGTGTCGGGTAAATTATGACTTCAATCGATGGGTCACGACGTGCAAGCACATGCAAGACATCACGGATCGCCGCGCCCGTGGGGGAGGTGATGACCCCGATGCGTTGAATATTTTTCGGTAACTGACGTTTAGTGTCGGCGGCAAATAATCCCTGCGCGGCGAGCTTCATTTTGAGCGCTTCAAATTGTTGTGCCAGTAAGCCGTCTCCTGCGGGGAGCATTGACTCAATCAATAATTGATAGTCGCCCCGCGGCTCGTAAACGCTAATCGCACCTTTTACGATCACCTGCTGGCCATTCACAGGTTTAAAGCTCACGCTTTGGTTGCGTCCCTTAAACATGGCGCAGCGAATTTGTGAATAATGATCCTTAAGGGTTAAATACCAATGGCCTGAACTGGGGGCTGAAAAGTTGGAAATTTCCCCATTTAGCCAGATCTTACCCAGTTGTCCCTCAAGAATTTGCCTGACTTCACCATTGAGGCGTGAGACGGTATAAATATTATTTTTAGGGACTTGCATGTGTTTTCTCGCGCAAATGGGATTTTTTCACTATTTTCCATTTACCGCTCCCTAGATGCAAGGTATAATCCCGCCGCAATATTTCACCTCTAAAATCCTACTCAACTGGGGAGATGTTGCCTATGCTACGTTTAATTAAAGAAGCGCTAACTTTTGACGATGTGTTACTTGTTCCTGCGCATTCTACTGTACTCCCAAACACCGCCATTCTTAAAACTCGCCTGACCAATACCATTGAACTGAATATTCCGCTTGTGTCTGCCGCTATGGACACTGTGACCGAAGCGCGCCTTGCGATCGCCATGGCACAGGAAGGTGGCTTAGGTTTTATTCATAAAAACATGAGCATAGAAAAGCAGGCCGAAGAAGTTCGTAAAGTAAAAATTTACGAGGCAGGCGTAGTTCAACAACCTGTGACGGTAACGCCTTCAACCACACTGGCTGATCTTAAAGTGCTGACCGCTAAGAATGGTTTTGCGGGTTACCCTGTGGTCAACGAAGCCAATGAATTGGTGGGCATTATCACTGGCCGTGACGTACGTTTCGTGACTGACTGGAGCAAAACCGTAGAAGAAGTGATGACGCCTAAAGCGCGTTTAGTCACGGTTGCCGAAGGCACTAAGTTAGATGAAGTGCAAAAATTAATGCACTCAAACCGTATCGAAAAAGTGTTAGTTGTCGATGATAACTTCAAGCTGAAAGGCTTAATCACAGTTAAAGACTTCGAAAAAGCCGAGCGTAAGCCTAATGCCTGTAAAGATGAGTTAGGTCGTTTACGTGTTGGCGCCGCTGTGGGTGCGGGTGCGGGTAACGAAGAGCGTGTCGATGCGCTGGTGAAAGCCGGCGTTGACGTGCTGCTGATTGACTCTTCCCACGGCCACTCTGAAGGTGTGTTGCAACGTATCCGTGAGACCCGCGCTAAATACCCAGATTTACAAATTATTGGTGGTAACGTGGCGACAGCTGAAGGCGCATTGGCCCTAGTTGAAGCCGGCGTTAACGCAGTTAAAGTCGGTATTGGCCCAGGTTCTATCTGCACCACACGTATCGTGACGGGGGTGGGCGTGCCACAAATTACCGCGGTTTCAGATGCGGCCGAAGCCGTAAAAGGATTAGGTATCCCTGTTATCGCCGACGGCGGTGTACGTTTCTCTGGCGACTTAGCCAAAGCGTTAGCGGCGGGTGCATCATGCATTATGGCGGGCTCAATGTTCGCAGGTACTGATGAAGCGCCGGGCGAAACCGAGCTTTATCAAGGCCGTGCCTATAAGTCATACCGCGGTATGGGCTCACTCGGTGCTATGTCTCAAGGTTCTTCCGATCGTTATTTCCAATCTGACAATGCTGCCGACAAGCTTGTGCCAGAAGGCATTGAAGGCCGTGTACCTTACAAAGGTAAGCTGAAGGAAATCATCCATCAGCATATGGGTGGTTTACGTTCATGCATGGGCTTAACAGGCTGTGCCACTATCCAAGAGCTGAATGAAAAAGCCCAGTTTGTGAAAGTAACTTCAGCGGGCATGGGCGAGTCCCACGTGCACGATGTGACTATCACTAAAGAAGCGCCGAACTATCGTTCAGGTTCTTAAGCGTTTGTAATACCGGGGCGGCAGTTAGCCGCCCCGGTATTAAGATCCGTATGCCCTCAAGATTGCACCTCTCGTCTTGAGCTAAGTTAAAACAATAGATGAAATAAAGGTTATCCATGAGCGATATTCATGAGCATAAGATACTGATCCTCGATTTTGGATCTCAGTACACCCAACTGATTGCCCGTCGTATCCGTGAAATTGGTGTTTACTGTGAGTTATGGGCATGGGATGTGACAGAAGCCCAAATTCGTGAGTTTGCCCCGAACGGGATTATCCTCGCAGGCGGCCCAGAAAGCGTGACTGCGGATAACTCTCCCCGCGCACCTGAATATGTGTTCAATGCTGGCGTACCAGTTCTTGGTATTTGCTATGGCATGCAAACCATGTCTGAACAGCTTGGCGGTAAAGTGATCCAAGGCGTGGGTGAAGGCGAATTTGGTTATGCCCAAATTGAAATGCTTGCCGAATCTGCCCTGTTTAAAGGTATTGAAGATGCCGTTAGCAGCGATGGCAAGTCTCTGCTGGATGTATGGATGAGCCATGGCGATAAAGTGTCGGCGATTCCAGAAGGCTTTGTGGCCGTAGCTAAAACCGATACTTGCCCATTCGCGGCCATGTCTTGTGAGGAAAAACGTTTCTACGGCGTGCAGTTCCACCCTGAAGTAACCCATACCCGTCAAGGTATGCGTATGCTGTCGCACTTTGCCTTAGATATCTGTGGTTGTGCGGCCAACTGGAAACCTTCTTCAATCATCGAAGACGCCATCGAGCGCTTGAAAAAGCAAGTGGGTGACGATGAAGTGATTTTAGGTCTGTCTGGTGGTGTGGATTCATCTGTCGTGGCCATGCTGCTGCACCGCGCAATTGGTAAGAAGCTGACCTGCGTATTTGTTGATAACGGCTTACTGCGTTTAAACGAAGCGAAGCAAGTGATGGACATGTTTGGCGACCACTTCGGTCTCAATATTGTCCATGTGGATGCGGAAAACCGCTTCCTTGACGCGCTGAAAGGCGAAGCCGATCCAGAAGCGAAACGTAAAATTATCGGCCGTGTATTCGTTGAAATTTTCGACGAAGAAGCCAAGAAATGCGTTAACGCTAAATGGTTAGCCCAAGGCACTATCTATCCAGACGTGATTGAATCTGCAGGTAGTGCAACTGGTAAAGCCCATGTGATTAAGTCGCACCATAACGTTGGCGGTCTGCCAGACGATATGGAGTTAGGTCTGGTTGAGCCACTGCGCGAACTCTTTAAAGACGAAGTGCGTAAGATTGGTCTCGAGTTAGGTCTGCCATACAACATGCTTTACCGCCACCCGTTCCCTGGCCCAGGCTTAGGCGTACGAGTACTTGGCGAAGTGAAGAAAGAATACTGTGATTTGCTGCGCCGCGCTGATGCGATTTTCATCGAAGAACTGCACAAAGCTGATCTTTATAACAAAGTCAGCCAAGCATTTACTGTGTTCTTACCGGTTCGCTCTGTGGGTGTGATGGGCGATGGCCGTAAATACGATTGGGTGGTGTCACTGCGCGCCGTTGAAACCATCGACTTTATGACCGCGCATTGGGCACATTTGCCATATGATTTCCTTGGCCGCGTATCAAACCGCATCATCAACGAAATCGACGGTATCTCCCGCGTGGTTTACGATATTTCAGGTAAGCCACCCGCAACCATCGAATGGGAATAATGGCTTGTCTTGATGACATGATGAATTAACGAAAGGCGCCCAGTGCGCCTTTTTTATTACGATTAGATTATTCCTATCAAAACTTTATGTTTTCACAATAATCCTTTGACTGGATATCATCTACCAAAAGTGACTTTAGAGTGATGACGTAAGTAATTGAATAGAACACTATTCTTAGCATAATGTATGGTGTAAATTACATATCTTTCAATTAATTGTCTTTTGAATGAGGCGTGTTGATGACTGCCAAGACTCCATCTATGAAGATGCCCGAACTTCTGATATTTGCCAAAATGTTCTTTATTGGCTTTGTCGTCTCAGAGGCTTTTCGATTGTCCTTCTACCTTGGAGCTATCATTGCTCAAAAATATGCAGATCTTGGATTTTTTATAAAGGCATCTTGCTTTATTTTAGTGCTCTCCATTTGCTTTGCGTACGTACTCAAAAGAAATGCACTTTTGAGCGTTTGGCTAATAGCTAAGAGCCTGCGGTTTGATTTGCTGTGGATGTTAATTATCGGATTTTGTTTAAACCAACTTGTTTCACCTTGGCTTGAAAAGGTACATATTGCATTTAAGTCTGCTGATCCGCATTTAGCAGAGTTATTTTTAATCTTTTTGTGTCTAGTATTGCTTTCACCTCTTCTTCAGCATTTTAGGACAAAAATAGATAAGTCTCCTTCGTCACCATACTTTATTGCGGATGAAGAGATTGAAAATACAACAGATGATTTGCTTGCAAATGAAGTTCAGGCAAAGTCGTTCGCAGATACAGTCCTTGCCTGCGGGGGCCATTCTGGGTTGGTCTTTGGTGTGGATGGCCCTTGGGGCGTTGGAAAGACCAGTTTCATTAATATGGCTGAGCGAATATGGGAGAAATCTGGCGATAAGGTTATCGTTTGTCGATTTGAGCCACTTCGTTACGCGTCTGAACCTGATCTTGCGGACCGATTGATTCGTGATTTATCGGCCACTATTCAGACTAAGGTTTTTGTTCCAGAATTCAGGCCTGCGGTATCTCGATACTCAAGACTTATCAAAGGAAAGGCTGACATATCATTCTTTGGTTTCAAACTCTCTCTAGAACCTTCTCAAGAGACTGTAGATGAACTTCTTGAAGATATAGACGAAGTTCTTCGAAGAATTGGTCGTAAAGTCATAATTGTTATTGATGACCTAGACCGTCTGGATGCTAAAACTACCAATAATGTATTGTTCGCTACAAAGCGTACATTCAAATTATCTCAGGCTACGTATGTACTTTGTTATGACACCGAAGTTCTTGCTGATAGTACAGAGGATGGAGTGAGAGCGCGTGAGTTTCTAGAAAAGTTTGTGACAGCTAAATTGGGCTTATTTATCGACAGTTCAAGCCTTCGAGACTTCTTGCGACGCAATTGGTCTCATAGTGATCTCCAGCTTGCTTCGGTTCCATCAGACACCATGATTAAACTCGGATCTATTCTTAATGAGCTTGCAAATCTTCTGGATGGAAAGTTTGCTGCTAACTATATGCCTCTTGTTGGTAATCTCCGTAAGGTTAAGCGTTTTGTTAACGCAATTCTGCTTATGCAGATTGAGAAAACGAATTTGGGCAGAACTGATTTTAATAAACAGGATCTCATCAATCTTATTCTCTTGCATTTGAACTATCCGGGACTTTTCAGGCGTATCTATGCGGAGGAGACCGACGGACGAAGCAGTATCTTCACATTGGTACGTGAAAATAATAATCAAGAATTAAAAAACGTAGAGGGTTTCGAACAGATGAAGAACGAGCAAGAACCTTCAGCACGTTTTTTGTTGGAGCAATTGTTTGATGTTGAGACTCTGCAAATTGGAATTTTAAACCACATCGAAGAGCAGGTTTTTCGATCTCGGGCTTGCTTCAATAAATCTGGCTACAGGAACCTGGAAGCCTACCTTAAACTGATTGTTCGATTTGAAACACCACTGCCCCAGGAAACATTCGTTATGTATCAAGGAGCTATTGCACGGTTCCTGAAGGGAGAATCTATCGCTTCAGTGCTCGCTTCTGCGAACTTTGAGTTGTCTAAAGGAGAAAATGCTCATGATGAGTTTTGGCGCATATTGGTCGAACAGTCCTATGATTTCACCAGCTCGCAAGCTAACGAAGCGATAGATACGCTTATTGATTATTTGCCACGCTATTCTTCATTAAGAGATGATGATCGGGGGTTACGTCAGCGATCAATTTACACCCTGTTGAGATTGTTAGATCGTGCTGGTTGGGGGAAGACTTCCGGGCAACGCCTTCCGAACACTGTAGAGAATGTTCTGGAGATTGCTTGGCGGTTGTTTGGTGAGGATACCTATCATGGTAATGGCTTACTTCAACGTTTTGTGAGTTCTGAGCGTGGCGTTCTTGGATGGAATGACCTCATGTTGTTCAGATTACAGTGTTCCGCTGACCGTGGGGGACAGCTGTACAACTTACACAGGGCTCTTATTGCACATCAAGATAAATCAGCTCCAACAGATGGGCTGGTCAGTAAATTAGCTTTAATGGGGATGAGGGTATTATCACAGCAGGTGTTTGCACTGTTTAAACGAACGTACATTGATACTCAGCGGAACTTCTTTGCTGATGTAGATGATTTGCCTGATTGTGAATTTCTTGGTGAGGCTAATGCTAGCCGCATTGGTCAAGTACCACCAGAATCAGAGCTTGAAGGCCATAACAACAACCTTTATCGACAAGTTGCAACAGTGCGTGATAACGTAAAGTCGTTCGTTATTTATCAGTTAAGCAATACGAATCAACCCAATGGTTCTGGTGTCGGCTGCGGTATTTATGATGATGTTGGAAGCAAGGATGGGAAAGGTATTGCAGAAATTATGAACGAATACGTTTTCGGTATCTGCTTTAACCCGCAAATTGATGAAAAGAACGTATTCTTCTTTCTTGACTACTGCTTATCAAATTTAAGCAGTTCATACTTTTCGGGTAGTGATGAGGATGGTTACATCGCTCACAAATCAACACTTGCCGGAGGTTTGGAGCCGAAAGCTATGGGATGTTATTGGCGGTTAAATGGTGAGTTTATCCGTGGTTATGTTACGAGTGAGAATGAGAGGCGTGTCTTTACTTCAAACTACATAGCTTCTTATAGTGAAGATCTTAATGGCGTGTATGAAGTTCTTGACGAGCTAGCAAATGAATATTGCTCGACTCTTAATACCGATTTAACTTAAGTAAACTTCGCTAGTACCTATATCATGCTTGGCTTAAAGGTGAGTAATTTGTAATTTAGATGCTTCAGCTTGTAGGCGTAATGTGGTTGAAGGTAGAGTAGAATACTCGCGTTACCAGTCATGCAGTAAGCAAAATAGCTAGGAAATTTTGCAAACGATATGTCCACAACTTTATATACTTAGCTTTTTTAAATTATTGATATTTTTCTGTTGGGATGGGAATAATATCATTAATTTATTACGTGATTAATTATTGATAAGGCGCCAAGTGCGCCTTTTTTATTGGTTATGGGTATAATTGCCCAAATTGTTGATTGAAGAGAATCCTTAAGTGGAGCAGACAAAACTGAACCCAAAAACCTTGCATGCGAAGACGCTCAGCGCTGATGAACTTGGTTGTGATGAAGCTAGTGGTAATGTGCTAATTGGCGAGCCAACTTGTCTCAATCAAGCGGATGTTGAACAAGCTCGAATTGATGAACATTGGATGCGGATTGCGATGGCCATGGCTGAGAAGGCTGAGGCTGAAGGCGAGGTGCCAGTGGGGGCGGTGTTAGTAAAGGATGGCCAGCAAATTGCTGCTGGATATAACTTGTCCATCAGTCAGCATGATCCTTGCGCCCATGCTGAGATCCTCTGTTTGCGTGCCGCTGGGCAAACCGTTGAAAACTATCGACTTCTCGATACCACTCTTTACGTTACCCTCGAGCCTTGTGCAATGTGCGCCGGTGCCATGGTGCATAGCCGGATTGCCCGCGTGGTATTTGGGGCAAAGGATGAGAAGACGGGCGCCGCAGGGACCGTGCTTAACCTCTTGCAGCATCCAGCCTTTAATCATCAAGTTGAGGTGACGTCAGGGGTGTTAGCGCAGGAATGTGCTGACCAATTGAGCCGCTTTTTTAAACGTCGCAGGGAGGAAAAGAAGGCTTTAAAACAGGCTCAAAAGGCGCAGCAGGGGACGCTATCCTAAGGAGTTTGGGGACTCGCTTAAGCGTTAGTCTTGGGCTTGGAGAAACGTAAAAAACAGTTTGTGGCGATTGAGCACCCGGCGATGGCGAATTTTCAGTGTGGTGCGACGGCGTGATGCGCTGTTATTGATGGTTTTTCTTCTCATATAGACCCCGTTTTCAATCTTGTTATTGTCTAGGTTAAGGCTATTTTGCTTTGGTTAACGGCTATGGGTTAACGCGCAATGATGATTATATTGACCTGTCACTATGACAGTATCAGCAGAGATCTCAGGCGGCAATCCCCCTCGATGCATCTGCTCTATAAAGCAGCGTTTTTAGCCCAAAGCGAGCTCACTTTAGCCTGTATTGGCTTAATCGAAGATTAAAATCGTGGTTTGATGGCCGTAAAAAAGCAAGGCTGCGGCGTAAGTCAAGTTATTGAGGGGGGAAGCGGTTAGGGCTATTTCGGCTTATCTGGGCTGAGGGTGCCGGGCACTGGCGCTGGGCCATCTTCCGAGGCGAGGTCGCTCGGCTCTTCCTCATCGCTATTTTGTTGTTTAGATTGATTATCGACCCAGACTAAGGTGTCGTAGTAGCGACGAATGCTATCCACATAATGCACGGCTTCACTACCGCGGGCATAACCGTAGCGGGTCTTTTGGTAGTATTTGCGCTTTTGCAGCAGTGGTAACACCTTTTTAAGATCTCGCCACGCGTTGGGATTTAACTCCATAGATTCAGCAAGTTTACGGGCGTCTTCCACATGGGCATAACCGATATTGTAAGATGCCAGTGCAAACCACATGCGTTGACTCTCGGGAATCGACTCGGGTAAACGGTTGATCATATCCCGTAAATAGGCGGCGCCGCCGCGGATACTTTCTTCCGCATCGAGTCGGTTGGTGATGCCAATTTCTTTGGCGGTCGGTTGTGTCAACATCATCATACCGCGCACGCCAGTCGGTGAGCGGGCATTGGGATTCCAATGGGACTCTTGATAACTGGTTGCTGCTAATTTTCGCCAATCTAAGTCACCGGCGTGGGTTTCAAATAACTGGCGGTAGCGTGGTAACACAGTTTCGATAGCGCGTAGGAAGGCGCGGGTGTCGATATAATCGAAACGTTTAACATGGCCAAAATATTTTTCGTTTAGGTGATCGAGTGTGCCAGCTAATTTCTCTTGGTGCCAAAATGCTAGCAGTTGACTCATCAAACCATCGCTATGATTGGCGGGTAATAACCAGACTACATCGAGCTTCTCTTCAAGTACTAATCCAGCGCGGAGATCGGGTAAGTAGCGGCGGTTTATTTGTACGCTACTGGAGTCGGCTATGGTGTAGTCAATTTCTTTATTGGCGATCATTGCCAGCAGTTCTTCGCTGTCTTTATCTGTCACTTGATCCCATACCAGCGTCGGATGGCGTTTCTGCAATTGAGTCAAGGTTTCGACAAATGCTGAGTCGGCAATAACAGTAATTTTACCTTTTAAATCAGTAATATCTTTTGGGGTAGGCATACCTTCACGGTAAACCAATACTTGATTAACCCGATAAAGTGGCGGGCCTAAACGGAATTGCTCGCGCCGTGTTGGGGTTTCTGTCATCCCTGCGGCGATGATATCAATCTCGTTTTTTTTCAGTGCTTCATAGAGCTCTACACGACTGGTATAGGGCACCATTTTTAAGGGAACATCGAGGTATTCGGCAAAGAGCACAGCCATATCATAATCGAAACCGCTGTTGCCTTGGCCCGAGGTCATATAAATTTGTGGGCCATAGAGCGTGCCGACTCTTAATTCGGTGAGTTTATGGGGGACGTATTCTGTTTCTTCCACGGTAACTTGCTGACAGGCAGTCAGTAAGAAACCCAAGATAGTCAAGAACAGAAATCGAGCCATTAAGTACACTTTATTAAATAAAATCAAAAAGATGAATAGTAGAAGGTCAGTGAGGTAACTAAGATAAACTAGCTGACGTTGCTGTGATTATATCCGTTTGTCACCGATTACGTAAAAAAATCGTATCGAATGGGGTGCGAACCAAGAAAAAAGGTTTGCTTTTTATCTTATAGGAAACACTGTTTTGCGTAAGGTCACAGGTGATTTGTGACAGACATTTCCCTATAATAGCGCCATCTCTGACCCCTGCAATTATAAATATAAGGTGAATTGACGTGATGGAGATCATCCGCGGAGCCCCAGCACTCTCGACGTTTAGAGTGCAAAAGCTAATGGAGGCCTGCGTAAACGCTGCGCTTCCGGTACGCCAAATCTATGCTGAGTATGTTCATTTAGCGGATTTGAGCGAGTTGCTTGAGACCAATGAGCGCAAGCAACTTGAAAAAATTCTCACCTATGGACCTGCTATCGAAGCCCATACCCCCCAAGGTTCACTCCTGTTTGTTACTCCCCGCCCCGGCACAATTTCCCCATGGTCTTCAAAAGCTACTGATATTGCCCACAATTGTGGTCTAGGTAAGGTAAAGCGTTTGGAACGTGGTGTTGCCTATTATGTGGAGTCAGACACTTTGACTGCCGAGCAGCAACAAACCCTTAAAGGGTTATTGCACGACCGTATGGTTGAAGTGGTTCTGGACGATTTTGCAAAGGCCGATGTGCTGTTTAAACGCACTGAACCGGCGCCTTTCAAGAGTGTGAACGTGTTGGCTGAAGGTCGCCGAGCCCTTGAAGTGGCCAACGTCGAAATGGGTCTGGCGCTTGCTGAAGATGAAATCGATTATTTAGTCGAAAACTTTGTCCGTTTGAACCGCAATCCAAATGATATCGAACTGATGATGTTTGCTCAGGCTAACTCTGAGCACTGCCGTCACAAGATTTTTAACGCAGATTGGACAATTGATGGTGAGGCGCAGCCTAAGTCTCTGTTCAAAATGATTAAAAATACCTTTGAAACCACACCCGACCACGTGTTATCTGCCTATAAAGATAATGCTGCTGTGATGGAAGGTTCGGTTGCGGGACGTTTCTTCCCCGATCCAAACGGTGTTTATAGCTATCACACTGAACCAATGCACGTACTGATGAAAGTGGAAACCCACAACCATCCTACGGCAATCAGTCCATACCCTGGTGCGGCGACGGGTTCAGGTGGTGAGATCCGTGACGAAGGTGCAACTGGTCGTGGCTCTAAGCCTAAAGCGGGTTTAACTGGCTTTAGCGTATCGAATTTAAAAATCCCAGGTTTTGTTCAACCTTGGGAAGGTAATTATGGTAAGCCGGATCGCATCGTTAGCGCTCTGGATATTATGACCGAAGGCCCATTAGGCGGCGCCGCGTTTAACAACGAGTTTGGTCGTCCAGCCCTGTTAGGTTACTTCCGTACCTATGAGCAAGAAGTCTCTAGCCACAACGGCGTAGAAGTCCGTGGTTATCATAAGCCCATTATGTTAGCGGGTGGTTTAGGTAATATTCGCGAAGAGCATGTACAAAAAGGCGAAATCACCGTCGGTGCTAAGCTGATCGTACTCGGTGGCCCTGCGATGAATATCGGTCTGGGCGGCGGCGCGGCTTCTTCGATGGCGTCAGGTCAATCGAGCGAAGATTTAGACTTTGCGTCAGTACAGCGTGAAAACCCAGAAATGGAGCGCCGCTGTCAGGAAGTGATCGACCGCTGCTGGCAGTTAGGCGATAAAAACCCAATCCAATTTATCCATGATGTGGGCGCGGGTGGTTTATCTAACGCATTCCCTGAGTTAGTGAATGATGGCGGCCGTGGTGGTATCTTCAATCTGCGCAATGTGCCATCGGACGAGCCGGGCATGAGCCCGCTGGAGATCTGGTGTAACGAATCGCAGGAACGTTATGTACTTTCGGTTGCTGCCGAAGACTTGCCTTTATTTACTGCAATTTGTGAGCGTGAGCGCGCACCGTTTGCGGTAGTGGGCGAGGCGACGCAAGAGCAGCATTTAACCCTAGCCGACAGCCATTTCGATAACAATCCCATCGATTTACCACTCGAGGTGTTATTAGGTAAAGCGCCTAAGATGAGCCGTAATGTGGTGTCTAAAAAGGCGGTTTCACCTGCACTTGAGCAAAGCAATATCGATATTAAAGATGCGGTTAAACGCATTCTTAGCTTGCCAACAGTGGCGGACAAAACCTTCCTGATCACTATTGGTGACCGCACAGTAACGGGTCTAGTGAACCGTGACCAAATGG
The DNA here is from genome assembly GCF_014647135.1 of Shewanella xiamenensis. GTDB lineage: Bacteria > Pseudomonadota > Gammaproteobacteria > Enterobacterales > Shewanellaceae > Shewanella > Shewanella xiamenensis. Next base: position 48,374 of record NZ_BMOP01000004.1, on the reverse strand, counting down.
TTGGCCCATGGCAGGTGCCAGTGGCTGACTGCTCGGTAACGGCGGCAAGCTTTGACACCTACGCCGGTGAAGCCATGTCACTGGGTGAACGTACGCCGCTGGCACTGCTCGATTTTGGCGCCTCTGCCCGTATGGCGGTGGCCGAATCGATTATGAACATCGCGGGTGCGGATATTGGTTCGTTCAAACGTATCAAACTGTCGGCTAACTGGATGTCGGCCGCAGGTCACCCTGGCGAAGATGCGGGTCTTTATGAAGCGGTTAAGGCCGTGGGTGAAGAGCTGTGTCCAGAACTGAGCCTGACCATCCCTGTCGGTAAAGACTCCATGTCGATGAAAACCGCATGGCAGCAAGATGGTGTGAATAAAACCGTGACATCACCAATGTCATTGGTTATCACGGCCTTTGGTGTGGTGCAGGATATTCGTAATACCGTGACGCCAGAGCTGCGCAGCGATAAAGGTGAAACCTCTTTATTGCTAGTTGATTTGGGCGCGGGCCAAAACCGCTTAGGCGGTTCTTGTTTAGCGCAGGTTTACGGTGAGTTAGGCGATGTCGCACCAGACTTAGACGATGCTGCACTGTTACGTGGTTTCTTCGAAACCATGCAAAAGCTGGTGGCTAATAAGTTAGTGATTGCTTACCACGATCGTAGCGATGGTGGTTTATTCACGACCTTGGTGGAAATGGCCTTTGCGGGTAACACTGGCTTAGACATTGATATAGAAGATCTACAGGGCACTGATTTAGAAATACTCTTTAATGAAGAGCTTGGCGCTGTGCTGCAAGTGAGCCGCGATAACGCTGCCAAAATCGCCGCTCAGTTTGCCATCGCTGGCGTACCTTGCCATGTGATCGGAACGCTAGCCGATGATCAACGCATCACCATTAAAGAGGGTGAGCGTGAAGTGTTCAGTGAAACCCGTGTTGCACTGCGCACTGTGTGGTCAGAAACCACTTACCGTATGCAAGCGCTGCGTGATAACCCAGCCTGTGCATTAGAAGAATTTAAGCTTAAGCAGGATGAAACTGACTTAGGTTTAACGGTTAAGTTAAGCTTTGACCCAAGTGAAGACGTTGCTGCGCCTTATATCCTTAAAGGTGCTGCACCTAAAATGGCAATCCTGCGTGAGCAGGGCGTAAACTCCCATGTCGAAATGGCTGCTGCGTTTGATCGCGCAGGGTTTGAAAGCCGCGACGTGCATATGTCTGACATTCTGTCAGGCCGCATTAGCCTTGAAGAGTTCCAAGGTCTAGTGGCCTGTGGTGGCTTCTCCTACGGTGACGTATTAGGTGCCGGTGAAGGTTGGGCTAAGTCGATTCTGTTTAACGAGCGTGCTCGCGATGAGTTTTCACGTTTCTTTGAACGTGACTCAAGCTTTGCGCTCGGCGTGTGTAACGGCTGTCAAATGCTGTCAAATCTGAAGGAAATTATTCCTGGTAGCGAGCATTGGCCACGTTTCGTGCGTAACCGCTCTGAGCGTTTTGAAGCACGTTTCAGCTTGGTTGAAGTGCAGCAAAGTCCGTCATTGTTCTTCCAAGGTATGGTGGGTTCACGTATGCCAATCGCTGTATCCCACGGTGAAGGACATGCTGAGTTTGCTAGTGCACAGGCGCTGGCCTTAGCAGAGGCTTCTGGCACCATTGCGCTGCGTTTTGTGAATGGTAAAGGCGAGATCGCGACTCAATACCCACAAAACCCGAACGGCTCGCCAAACGGGTTAACCGGTATCTGTACTACTGATGGCCGTGTGACCTTGATGATGCCACACCCTGAGCGTGTATTTAGAACGGTTGCGAACTCGTGGCACCCAGATAACTGGGGTGAAGACAGCCCATGGATGCGGATGTTCCGCAATGCGCGAGTCAACTTAGGCTAAGGTTTTTATTGATAAAACCATCACTTAAGTGACTAAAAAGGAGCGAAAATTTTCGCTCCTTTTTTATATATAAAACGCATCTTTTAAAAAAATAATATATTTTAATATGTTAGCTTTATATGCTTTTTTTCTAATGCAGTCAATTTGAAAAATACCGACTTAATCATCTAAATACCTCTTAATAAGTAGTTCACACAAGTGAAACAAAACCTTATTGCCATTTTTTAACTGCTTTAATGCCTGCAATCTGCGGACAATAAAAATAAAAAGCCCCCAACTCATCGAGAAGGGGGCTCGTTTTGCGCTAACAAAACTTCAAATCAAATCAGTATTATTTCAGAGTAAGCGGTGAACGATTACAGCTCATGCGCTGTATAAAGTTCAACAAAAACACGCTTATAGCTGTTAACCAGACGTTCGAATAAGTTTGTCATATCTCTTTCTCCACACCAAAGTTAGACCTATGTGCGCGGAGTTGGGCTTGTCTGGGACACTTCACCAGTCGTACCAAACCGTCTCCTTAACACAGGAGATATATTAACCAATCTCACAGTCACTCTCAAACGAGAAAAAATACAATTAATCATTAAAAAAACTAATTAATATTAGTTGATTTGTTTTTTTTGCCAATCCTTTATGTCTTTTTAACTTATTGTTTATATTAGTTTATTTTGTGTGTTTGCATTTTTTATGATTATTGTTTTATTAGTGTTAATGTTGTTTTTTATTTGTTTTTTGTTGTTTTTGCTGGTTATGGTAGTAATTTGTACTAAAGTGCTTAAAAGTTTATTTTTTAATTCTTTTAATCTTGTTCTCTACTTCATATTTTATTTCCTGTCAATAGGGTGTCAAAGTGAAGTGTGTGCCCTGCCGCAAAACCCATCTAAACCCCTGAGTTTGATTGATTTGAATCAAAGGCGGGTGGTATAAAATACTCACAAATGAAAGCGATTAAATATCTTAACTATCTGATATTTATATCGATGGGATCATTTGTAGGATTGGGTGGTGAGGTGGAAGTCTCAAAGCCGAGCGATAGTGTGACTAGGGTCTCAGTATGCAAGGAAAAAGGGGATTTTTAGGCCTTGCTGCCTCGATGTAATGAAAAAGATGATATTTAACGGTTTATACTGGCTTCAGCTATAAACACAAAATGAAAACTCACTATCCTACAAAGGCACTTGCTATGAATGGCTCATGTTGTCGTAGCAATTGGACGCACCACGTAAGGAGTCACCGATGATTGTTGAAGAGGTTGTTGAGCTATCGCGGCTACAGTTTGCGCTGACAGCCATGTATCACTTCCTGTTTGTTCCCTTAACCTTGGGGTTGGCATTTTTGCTGGCTATCATGGAATCACTCTATGTGATGACTGATAAACAAATTTATAAAGATATGACTAAGTTCTGGGGTAAGTTGTTTGGTATCAACTTTGCCTTGGGTGTATCAACGGGTTTAGCGATGGAATTCCAGTTTGGTACTAACTGGTCTTACTATTCACACTATGTAGGTGACATCTTTGGTGCACCGCTGGCTATCGAAGGTTTAATGGCATTCTTCTTAGAATCGACCTTCGTAGGTATGTTCTTCTTCGGTTGGGATCGTTTCTCAAAACGTCAACATTTAGCGACAACTTGGTTGGTGGCTTTTGGTTCCAACTTCTCCGCATTGTGGATTCTGGTAGCAAACGGTTGGATGCAAAACCCTGTAGGTAGCGTGTTCAATTACGAAACCATGCGTATGGAAATGACCAGCTTTGCTGATGTTATCTTCAACCCTGTTGCACAGGTGAAGTTTGTTCACACTGTGGCTTCTGGCTATGTAACAGGTGCAATGTTCGTATTAGCGATCAGCTCTTACTACATTCTGAAGAAACGTGACTTACCTTTTGCCCGTCGTTCATTTGCGATTGCCGCCAGCTTTGGTATGGCATCTATCCTGTCTGTTATCGTTCTGGGTGACGAATCAGGTTATAAAGTGGGTGAGGCGCAGCGCGTTAAGTTAGCGGCAATCGAAGCTGAGTGGCACACAGAGCCTGCTCCTGCGGCCTTTACTGCAGTTGGTTTCCCAAATCAAGAAACCATGCACACCGATTTCGCGGTGAAGATCCCTTACGCTATGGGTATCGTGGCAACACGTTCTTTAGATGAAGAAGTGACTGGTTTACGTGACTTAGTGGCAGAACACGAAGTGCGTATCCGCAACGGTATGAAAGCCTATGAGATGCTGGTGAAACTGCGCGCTGGTGATAAGTCTCCAGAATTACGTGAAGCATTCGAAGCGGCTAAAGTTGACTTAGGTTACGGCTTACTGCTGAAACGTTACACCGACAACGTAGTTGATGCGACAGAAGAGCAAATCAAAGCGGCTGCGAAGGATTCTATCCCGAACGTGGCACCGATTTTCTGGAGCTTCCGTGTGATGGTTGGCTTAGGCTTTGTGATGTTGATTGTGTTCGCTGCGGCCTTCTGGCAAAGCACACGTCATCAAATCGAAGAGAAGAAATGGGTTCTTAAAGCGGCGCTCTTTAGCTTGCCATTACCTTGGATTGCGATCGAGTGTGGTTGGTTTGTGGCTGAATATGGCCGTCAACCTTGGACCATCTCTGAGGTTCTGCCGACCTTTATGTCTGCTTCGAGTCTAACGACTGGGGATCTGTGGTTCAGTATTATTTCGATTTCACTGTTCTACACTGTGCTGCTGGTGATCGAGATATTCTTGATGCTTAAGTTTGCCCGTCTTGGCCCTAGCAGCTTAAAGACTGGTCGTTATCACTTCGAGAAACTAGAAGCCTAAGCAGAGGATTTCATTATGTTTGATTATGAAATATTGAGAGTTATCTGGTGGGCTCTGATCGGCGTACTGTTCATCGGATTTGCGGTCACTGACGGTTTTGACATGGGCGTGGGTGCACTATTACCGATTATCGGTAAAGACGATACTGAGCGCCGTATTATGGTCAACACTATTGCCCCCCATTGGGATGGTAACCAAGTATGGTTAATCACCGCAGGTGGTGCCTTATTTGCGGCATGGCCTATGGTATATGCAGTATCTTTCTCTGGCTTCTATGTGGCCATGATGTTAGTGCTGTTTGCCTTGTATACCCGTCCAGTTGGATTTGACTATCGCTCTAAGATTGAAAATCCAAAATGGCGTAAATCGTGGGACTGGGCGTTGTTCTGTGGTGGCTTTATTCCACCGCTGATCATCGGTGTGGCCTTCGGTAACTTACTCCAAGGTGTACCATTCAATTTCGATGAGTTCCTGCGTGCGACTTATCACGGTGGTTTATTTGGCCTGTTGAACCCATTCGGTTTACTGGCGGGCTTAGTGAGCGTGAGCATGTTTATGATGCAAGGCGCTGCTTGGCTGCAAATGAAGACCGACGGTGAGCTGCGTGTACGTGCCGCGAATGCGACTCAGCTATGTGCACTGTTAGTGGCAGTATTATTTGCCGCTGCGGGTGTGTGGTTAGCCAATGGTATTGATGGTTATGTTATCACTTCAACCCTTGACCACCATGCACTGTCAAACCCAACGCTGAAAACCGTTGCGGTTGAGTCTGGCGCTTGGTTAGCCAACTACGATAAGTATCCTATTACTATGCTGTTCCCAGTATTAGGTGTGGCATTACCACTGTTAGTGATTGTGGTGAGTCGCTTAAATCGTTCAGGTTTCGCATTCTTATTTAGCTCGCTGACTGTGGCGATGGTGATCTTAACTTGTGGTGCAGCAATGTTCCCATTCGTTATGCCATCTTCATTAGATCCTAACGTGAGCTTAACCATGTGGGATGCGACTGCGAGTGAAATGACATTAACTGTGATGACTTGGGCGGCGATTATCTTCGTTCCAATCGTGTTAAGTTACACTGTATGGACTTACTTCAAGATGTTTGGTCGTTTAAACCGCAAACATATTGAAGATAACAAAGCCTCACTCTATTAGAATTAAGGAGCATCTACTATGTGGTATTTCACGTGGATATTAGGGGTTTTGTTAGCCTGTTCCTTTGGTGTGATCAACGCCCTGTGGCTTGAAAACACTGAGAATATGGACCGCTCAAGCGATGACGCTGAGTAATCGCTAAACTCCAACAGCGTAAATCATCTAAAACCCTGCATCTGCAGGGTTTTTTATTGGAATAAAAAAATACCAGTACGCTAATCCTAAACACGCTGCTTATTCGCATGCATAGACAATAAGCCTGTTTAAGGAGGGAAGATTATGACTGAAATTATCGATAGCAGGGGATAAGTCTGTGCCGTTGAAAATGGTTAAATCAATCGTAACAACATGAGAGGCAAAGTTTCTATTGCGTGCTGATGTGTTAGGGGATCAGCGGTTGGAGGGATGCTAGGTAATGTCGGAGTTTGATGTTACCTAAACGAACGATAATGCCGCAGAAACGCTAGTCAAACAGGCGTCTGGCTCGTTCGCTATTTGTCACTTGCTGTGTGAGGAGAGTTACGGCACATTGCTGCGCGTTTTACGAGGTCGAAATGGCTAGAGCGAACAACATCTTGCCTCAATACATCAACTAGGCTTTGATAAAGTGATAAAAAATACCGCCCAGTTGGGCGGCATTTAGAGTTTGGGGCTTAATTTTAGTAGTATTGGTTAAGCCTTAAATTGGCTAATTTGCTGCTTAAGCGCGACGGCGAGGGAAGATAACTCATTTGCCGAGTTTACTGTTTCAGCCGCTCTATGCTCTCCTTCATTGGCAAGTTCACTAATTTGATGCAGATTATGGGTGATCTCTTGGGCAACACTGCTTTGCTGCTCCGTCGCAGAAGCAATATTGCGCGAGCTAATCGCAAGTTCTCCAATCCTGCGGGTAATTTCCTCAAGTTGTTTGCCTGTTTCTTCCCCTTGATTTGCCGATGCAATACCCAGTTGATGGCTTTGCGACATTTGGTTTGTTGTCGTTTTAACTTGGCTTTGAAGCTTATCGATTGTTTGACCAATTTCCAAAATCGATGATTGCGTCCGTTGAGCTAAAGTGCGGACTTCATCTGCGACCACGGCAAAACCACGCCCTTGTTCACCAGCTCTGGCCGCTTCAATGGCTGCGTTGAGAGCAAGTAGGTTGGTTTGCTCGGCAATACTGTTAATCACTTCTGTGACTTTGCTGATCGCTTCACTTTCTTGGCTAACTTTCTCTACGGCTTGGTGACTTTGACTAAGCTGTTGGCTTAATTTAAGTAGGTCTTGTACTAAGCGTACTTGTTGTTGTTGACCTTCTTTCGCGGCGATATCGACCTGTTGGCTTTGAGTTGCACCCTCTTGAGCGTGATTTGCTACATCGCGGATTGAAGTGGACATTTCCTCAATTGCCGTAGCAATTTGATCCGTTTGCTGCATCAACGCTTGAGCTTCTTCGCCATTTTGTTTGGCAATACGCTGCGCTTTTGATGCCTGCTGTTCAATACTCTGCACCGAAGCTTGCAAGGCACTGATTAATTGACGCAGTTCCGATGACATAGTGGAAACACTTGTGGTGATCTTATCGACTTCGTTTTGACTACCTAAAGCTGATGCGGGGAGGTGGTGACTAAAGTCTCCTGAACCTAAGATTTCCATATGGTGTTGGAGTGTGTGCAAAGGCTTGAGTGAGCGCAGTAGCACTAAGGACAGTAGTACGGTAATTAACACTATGCCTGAGACGGCCACAATGGCATTAATCGTCAATAAGAGAAGGCTTTCTTCATTTAATTCATTTGCGTTAACTTGACCAATCAGCATCCAGTTCCAACCGTTAACACTTTGACTGTAAGCAAACATCGGTTGGTTTTTGCTGTTGCTATAACGCCATTCAGCTTGATCTTGGGTGGCTTGGCTGAGGGTTAAGCCATCAAGCATAGACTCTGTCACAGGTTCGCCAGTATTAAATTTGGGATGAGCGACGAGAACGTTGTCTATCTTACGCATTAATAGGAAATGGCCAGTTTCTTCTAGAGTGATTTTATTCACCGCATCTTGTAATTGAGTTAAGGATTGCGTGATTTCAAAACCGATATATAAGATCCCAATCACTTTTCCTTGGAGATCCTTAATGGGTCGATAGACGGTCATGTAGTCTTTACCAAAAAGTTTGGCGTAACCTTCATAAACCTCGCCCTTGATTAAGGTCGGATAACCTGGATGGGTTTTACCTAAAAAGGTACCTAAGGCGCGGCTGCCATCGGGTTTTTTAAGGGAGGTTGCAATACGAACAAAATCATCTCCAGCGAGAGCAAAGACCGTAGCGGTGCCACCTGTGAGGTTAGCAAAACGGTCAACTTTACTCTTTGAAGAGTTGATTTGTTCTTTTTCATGTAGCAATGCAGGCGTGTTTACGCCAAGTACATTGACCGTTTTATCCAAGATACTGAATTGACCAGGATACATTTCTTTAAATACATCGGCATTGCGTCTTGCTAGTTGCAACAAGCTATCGTATTGAAGCTCAAGCATATCGGATACAGCGTGCATTTCGGCTTTCATGGCACTAATGCCTTTGTCCTCGAGCACATTTGAAGCGGATTTATAGGAAAGAGTACTGAGTATACAGAAAATAATAAGGGTAAGGGCAAACGCGAGAGCACCGATCTGTTTTGCAATAGGCCAATTTTTATAGTTCATTCTGCGATCCTATAGGGTAAAGGTTAACGCTAATGTAACCTAACTTTTACGTCATGGTCTTGATATGGGTCTAAGATTTTCTATTATTTATAGATAGTTCGCTGACATATTGCCAATTCCTACCACGATAACTTTGCTTTATTTTAGCGGATAGGAATATAGCACTTTGCGATGGGGAATGCGGTCTAGAGTGATAAGTTTTGGGGTAAATGGATGACTTCCCATGGCTTATCGCAATCGAACCAATACAAGACGACAAGGAGTGACACTATGTTGGGTGAAAATCATGCGTTAATTTATGAGTTTCCAGATTTTGCTGACCATATTCATCATCTTAAAAAAAACAATGCAATTTTCGCGACCATGGCGCAGCGTTACCATGAGTTAGACCATAAAATTCGTGCTCTAGAGTTAACCAAAGTGCCCACCAATGATGAGCACTTTGTGGCCTTAAAATTAGAACGGCTTCACCTTAAAGATAAGTTGTATCAATATCTGGTTCATGATGCTATTTGAGGCGACAACGGCGATGTATCTAACCTATTGCGGTTTTTCATTAGTAGTAGATACATGGTTGGCACCCAAACGAGTGATAGTAAGGTTGTTAGCAAGGTGCCTCCCGCGATAGCGATGGCAAAGGGCGGCCAAAATCCGCCACCTGCAATAATCAGCGGAATAAATCCCCCCACCGTCGTGATTGTGGTTGAGCTGATATGCCGACCACAGCCGCTGACAATATTGATAATTACAGCTTTATCTCCCGCTCTGCCATTTGGTGTATCTTCCAGCTCAGCCAAAATCACAATCGCCGCGTTGATCGCAAGCCCCATTAGGCCGAGTAGCGCGATGATCACAGGGAAGCCAAAGGGATAACCAAAAACATAGACCGCAAGTAGCCCAAGCCCCGCCGACTGTAATGCGCTCAGTAAAATAATCGCTGTTAGCCTAAAGGAGTTAAAGGACAAGACAACTGTGGCCAGCAATAAGGTAACCACTAAAATGATATTAGACAGTAGATTACCTACCGCTTCATTGCGTTTAGCGCTTTCGCCGCCAATTTCAATCCGATAACCTGCCGGTAGTTTGATTGCGGCCACTTTATCTTTTACATCATTTAAAACTTGGGCAGGTAATACCCCGCTGACGATATAGGCTTCGATCGTGTTGACGCGTTGACCATTACGCCTAGGGATCGCCCCGCGACTGACTTGCACCTCGTTGTGGGACAGTGCAGATAAAGGAACGGCAGTGCCCGAAGGGGTCATGAGCTGGATTTCCGCAATACGGCTCGCCTGCTCGCGGCTACTCTCACCTAGACGCACGCGTATAGGAAGTGACTCGGTTTGTTCTAACACGCTGCCGCCAATCACTCCAGTTGTAGACATTTGGACTTGTCTAGCAATATCCGTCAGGCTTAATCCGCTGATTAAGCTCGCATCTTCATTGACCTGTAGCCATACCTTTGGTGACCCTGCACTCAAGGTTGCGCGGGTGTGGATCACATCGGGCGTTGCAGCCAAAATATGACGGATTTCATCACCCAAGGTGCGTAATGTTTCCAGATTAGGGCCAAAAATCATCAACTCGACCGGGGCATTAAAGGGCGGGCCTTGCTCCAGTTTACGCACCAGCACCTGCGCTTCTGGAAAGTCTTTATCCAAGCTTTGCTGCAACTCTGGGATAAGGGCGTTGGCGCGCTCAAAGTCGCTGGCTTTCACCATAGCTTGGGCATAGTTAGTGGCCCCCTGTTGGCGCTGAGTTAAGTTGTAATAAAACGAAGGGGTATTGCCACCCACAACCCAATCGACTTGGCTGATACCCTCGATTTGATGCAACTGCTTATCCATCAATAGCACTTGGTTTAAGGTGTTTTCGAGGCTGACATGGGGGGCGAGATACAGCTCAATTTGGAACATATCCCGATCCGATGGCGGGAAAAACTGCTCAGTCATCTTGCCTGAAGCGTAAAAACCTAACAGCGGTATTATCCCGATAAGCGTAGCGCTCAGTAGTGGGCGATTGAGCGCAAATCTTAGGCTTGCTTGAAAGTAACCGCTTACTAAAGGCACATTGATACCATGCTGATACCAGACAGGATGTTTACCTTCGAGGCTAAAGCGTCCCGCAAGACCGGCGATCAAAGTATGGGAAATTACATAGGAGCCAAAGAGTGCAAACATTACCGATATAGCGATGCCACTCACAAACTCTCCGGCTGCGCCGGGCATTAATACGATCGGCGCAAAGGCTAGAATAGTGGTAATCGTTGAGCCCGCCAAAGGCAACCACAGGTGATGTAAGGTCTCAGTCACAGCGTTTAAGCGACTCATACCCTGTTGGCGGCGCTGGGAAATGGCATCAACAATTACAATGGCATTGTCCACCATGATCCCAAGGGCGACGACTAGACCTGTGACCGACATTTGATGAATGGGTAGGCCGATATATTTCATGCAGGCTAAGGTAAACAGGGCGGTTAAGGGAAGCGACAGGGCAACGATAATCGCGTTTCTTAAGCCCAAGGTCAGCAGTAAGACGGTGAGAATAATCACAAACCCTTGTATTAGGTTGATAACGAGTCCGCCAAGCCGGTCACTGGTGTAACTGTTTTGCTCAAATAACCATTGCACTTTGATATTTGCGGGAAGCTCGTTGTTGAGCTCATCGACCAGTTGCTTGACTTGTCCTTGCCAGATATCAACACGGGTGTTATTCAACATTCGCGCTGCGACAAACACGCTTTGCTCGCCGTCAACGAGAGCGATGCTATCTGCTGGTTTTTTAGCTTGGCGGCTGATAGTCGCAATATCGCCTAGACGAATGATTTGCCCATCGTTATCGACTTTAAGTGGTACTTGGCGAATACGGTTCTGCGAATCGAGCTCACCCGAGACTTCGACAAGGGCGCGAAAGTGATTGTTATTGATCTCGCCTGCGGCAATTTTACTGTCGGCGCTGCTTAAGATTTTCGCTATGGTACCCGGCGTTAATTGCAACTGGCTCATCTTATAGCCATCGAGCTGGACTAGGATTTCTTCCTCGGGTGCGCCGTAGAGTTTAACGAAATCGGTGCCGGATAAGAGTCTGAGCCTGCTTTGTAATTCCTTGGCATAGCGGTTGAGCATATCCACCCTAGGTTGACTGTTATCGTTCCACACTAGGCTTAAAATCGCGGTGTAGGCGTAGCCGACTTGATCGTCTAAGGTCGGTGTCTGTATGTCATCGGGGAGGGTGTTTCTGGCATCGGCCAGCAGATCTCTCGCCCTTGACCACACAGGCGCAGTATCTGTCACTGTGTCTTTGAGCTCTAACTGGATCACCGAGATACCGGGTCTTGAGGTGGATTGAATCAGCTTTATTTCCTCAAGGCGACGTAATTGATTTTCTAATACTTCGGTGACAAGCGCCTCGACCCGCTCGGCGGAAGCGCCGGGATAAGGAGTGATGACAGAGGCAAAGCGGTTGGTGATATGTGGATCTTCGGTGCGAGGCAAACTGGACATCGCGCCAAATCCCGCGACCAGTAGTAGGGCGATCACTAGGCTGACTAAGCGACCATTTTCGACGAAGGCTTTAATCATGATTACCTCGTCGTTGCTATTGTTGTGGAAACGGCTTGGCCAACGACTAATTTATGCAAACCTTGAGTCACATATTGTTCGTCGGCTTTAATCGCTCCTTGGATATAAGCCATATCCTGCGTGGTGTAGAGAATATCGACATCGCGACGTTCTATTTGAGTTGAAGCGCTATCAGCTGTTTGTTGCGCCGTAACATAGATATTCCAGCGTCCTCGAATACCATCAATCAGTGCTGAAATTGGCACCCAGTAGCCTGCTTGTTCAACGGTTTGTTGTTGATGTAAATAGGCTATTTCTCCATTTATCACCTTAGCCTGTGCTGGTAGGCTAATCCGCAGTTGTACCGTGCGGCTAATGGGGTTGACCTCGGCACTGATCCCTGCGACTTTAGCCATAAATAGTTGATTCTGGACACTAACCTTTACTTCTTGTCCGGTAGTGAATTGGTTAGCAATGGCAACTGGGACACCGATATAGGCCTCGGTATTGATGCTACCAACTAAGGTAAAGACGGGGTTACCCGCTGCAACGACTTCCCCCAAATTATGTTGGCGCTGACTGATGATGCCATCAAAGGGGGCGAGTAAGTGTGATTTGTCGAGTTTGAGTTGATTGGCATGTTGCGAGGCGAGCAGGCGTTGTTTAGCCGCCTCTAGGCTGGTGAGTTGAGTTCGAGTTTCATCGAGCAATTGTTCAGAGACATAACCGGACTTCTTCAGTTCTAGATTCCGTTTGAGAGTGCTGGTGGCAAGGTCAACATCGGCTTGGGTTTGCGCTAAGCTTGCTTGGATTTCTTGGCGCTCGGCTTCAAGCAAGCGGGTATCCAGTTTGGCCAATACTTGCCCCTGAGTCACCTTAGCGCCGCTATCGACAGTTAACTCACTGAGCTTACCCGGTAATTCAAATCCGACGCCCGTGGTATTGCCCGCACGGATTGTGCCAGTGAATACTTGCTCACTCTGATAGCTAGTCGACAAGCGCAGCGGTGCCGTCGTCACGGTTTGTAATTGCGCAGTATTGGCATGCTCTGTCACTTCCTTTTGACAGGCCGTTAAGGTGGTGACGGCAATCACGCAAACGCAAAATACACGCCAAAAACATCGGGCCGCTTGATCCATTTGAATCCTTCCGTTGTAAGCTTAAGGTTAATTTTATGTAACTAGACTTGCTAGTCTAGTTGTGCGGAACTGGACTGTCTAGTCTATTTTATGCTTAACTAATACGAATTAATTATGTTGCTACCTTGAGTGAAGATATGACTCAGTCCACCGAGATCCCGATGAGCCGCAGTGAACAAAAGAAACAGCAAGTGCTAGTGGCGGCCATTGACTTGTTTTGCCGCCAGGGTTTTCCCCATACCAGTATGGATGAAGTCGCTAAATTGGCGGGTGTTTCTAAGCAAACCGTTTATTCTCACTATGGCAGTAAAGATGACCTGTTTGTGGCTGCGATTGAGTCAAAATGCGTGGGTCACAATTTACATGACGACTTGCTGAGTGATCCAAGCCAACCCGAAGCCACTATCACCGAGTTTGCGTTGCAATTTGGTGAAATGATTGTCAGCCCTGAGGCTATTACCGTCTTTAAAGCCTGTGTGGCGCAATCGGAAAGCCACCCTGAAGTCTCACGCTTATTTTTTGAGGCGGGCCCACAACATATGCTTGCGATGCTGACAAAATATTTAGTGGCGGTTGAGGCGCTTGGATTGTATCGATTTCCACAACCGCATCACTGTGCGGTTCGTTTATGTTTAATGCTGTTTGGTGAATTGAAGCTCAGGTTAGAGTTGGGGCTAGAAACCGAGAGTTTATTGGGGGAACGTGAGCAGTATATTCGGGGTTGTGCCGAGATGTTCCTAAAAGCTTATTGTGTTTAACTAAAGTGGCGTTAAGGTATCAGTTTGTATCATTCTTCGATTAAGAATGAACTTTTGTCTTGGGTAACACGTATTATACGCAACATATCATCAACCAGTAATGCAAGGAGCAGGCGTGGCTAAACCACTTCATTCACCAGTCAATATTAACCCCAGCATAGTGTTCATAGGGTTGATGCCTTTGTTGAGTTACTCCGTTTTCGCAGCTGAGCCTCGCCAAGAATATAAGCCTTTTAAGGTCAGCGTATCGCAAATTAGTACCCAGAGTGCCAACGTTGCTAATGGTGAAACTGAGTTGCAGCGGGATAGCCTGTTACTTAACGCTGGCGTGACTATGCCCTTGAGTCAACAATGGTCCGTTGGGATGAGACTTGGCTACGACAGACTTGACTACGATTGGCGTAATATTCGTTTAACAGGCGCCAATAATACGGCAGCATTGTTTAGTGATGTGGGTGAAACCTGGGAAAATATCGATCGCTACCGTGCGAGCCTATCTGTTAATTATCGGATGGATAAGCATTGGTCATTTATGCTTTCGCCACAAATCCAATATGCTTATGCCGATACCGCGTCCGCCAGTAATGCTCAAAGTTATGGTGTGGTTGCCTCGGCCATGTATGCTTTTGAGTCGGGAAACATGCTGGGCTTTGGTGTGGCCTACTTGAATGACATAGATGAAGTGCGTACTTTGCCTTACCTTGCTGTGAGCTGGCAGATTAATGATCGCTGGCGTCTAGCAAACCCTTTCCAAGCGGGCTTTAGTGGGCCAGCAGGATTGGAACTTAGCTATCAGTTCAATCCCGCTTGGAACGTGGGCTTGGGTAATTCGCGCCGCACGGAGCGATTTTTAATTGCTGATGATGAAACGGTAGTCGAAACCAATGAATGGGTGAGCTATCTACGAGCTGGTTGGCGTATGACACCAGCAATCGCGTTAAATCTCTACGCGGGCTATTACTTTAACGGTGAATTAGAAGTGACCGATGAGGCCGCGCTTGATCTCGATAACCAAGGCGCAGCGGCCTTGGATCTCGAGTTTCGATTTTAATTACTGGCCCAGCATGGCTTCTTTGAGGCTTGTCTGGGCTGGTTTTTCACCTAACCAAATCTTGAGTAAGGCTTGACGGAACATTTCACCTTCAATCGTGGCTTGTTCTTGGCCATTTTTATAGGCGGTCACACCACGGCTTTTGTTGGCGACTAAGGTAAATTGGTCACCTTGTTTAATTTCATCCTTAAATAGCGCCATAAACGCATCAATTTGTGGCTGAATATCAGTCGTATTATCGGCGGTTGCATGCTCAAAACCTTCGGTTATCGCATCACGCATTTTCTCAGACGTAATCATTCCAGACGTAATATTAAGGCGAATCGCGGCTATCGGAGCATTGATCACCTCGGCGGTGGTTTTGCTGGGAGTGGGCACGTACAGACTACCGACATACAAATCCATAAAGAATTTGCTGCGGACACCGGCGCCATTTAATTGCAGCGCCTGAGCATCGAGCGTAATGCTGTCGGCGACTTGAACACCTGACACTTCTTTAGCTTGGGTAAATAGTGGAAAAAGCAAAGCAGTAGTGAGCGTTAAGGTTGAGAGTAACTTCATTATACACCTCATATTTTTTAGTTATGGCCGTTGAGTGTATCAATCATCTGAGTGACTCGAACGGTGATTTATCTGTAGATTGCGAAGCGATACTAATCGAAACCCAAGAGGAGCGATAGCCTAATCTGTGCAAGCTATCGCTGGTGACTTAGGCAAAACAAGACGACTTTTCCTTGTCGAGCGCATTAAAAAAGCGATATGTGTGAAGAAATATTCGACCTGTTTAGTTTATTAGCTGACAGGGTCAGCCACGAACGCCTAATTTATATTGGCCATTTTGCTCAAACATCACCGCTTGTTTTTGCTTAGGGGAGATCAGGATTGGGCCATCATCAAAAAACAGAAAGCACTTCCAATTGCGGACAAACACATCCCAACGAGTCTCAATCACTTGATATTTTTCGTAGCAAAAATAGACCTGAGTATCCTCTGGCCACTGAATAAACTCGGCTAACATCTCAGGTAGACTGTTATCTTCACTGTCCCACGCACTCTGCCAATGATCTGTTTTGACCCATGCGTTGGCTTTGGCGGCCCAATCCCCTTTAGTAAACTGTTCGGCGCGGCTACTTTTATTGCTAATCCACTGATTCCACACCAGCATGGCGCTTTTATCCGTTAGCGGCAGAATGACAGTCTTGTCCTCATCGCTTACAGGTAAATCTTTGTGGTTAAAAATCCACTTACGGCGATAATCATTCAAAGGGATATAGGAAAATTTACTATTCAAGAGACCCATCTTCTACAAGTTAAAAATTGAGATGTAATATACCATTTTCAGCCCAGGCACACAGTAATAGAGTCGATAATTATCCTTTGAGACAGATACATGGCATGACTTGTTGTTTTGGCTTATATTTTGCTTGTGTGTAACCTAGTGATAGATTCGTCAATAATCAGTGATATCGAAGCTTGTACTTTTTATGAGCATGGGTGGTTCAATATGAATAACAGTTGGTTAAGGTCTCTTCTCACCGCAAATGATTCCATTCTTAAGGCTATCGAAGTATTAAACAATGAGATAATTAAAGTAGTCTTAGTTGTTGATGATGAAAGTAGATTACTTGGCACTATCACGGATGGAGATATCAGGCGCGGTATTTTAAGAGGGGTAAGTTTAGCTTCAAGTGTGTCAGAGATCATGTTCACTACACCTGTTACTGCGCCACTTGGCACGAGTAAAAAAATACTTGCTAAAATGATGCATGACAAGGCAATCACTTCAATTCCACTCATCGAAAATGGAAAAGTTGTAGATTTACAGACATTAAGTTCTGTTTCTAAAAAGTTCGAGCATCTAAATCCTGTTTTTCTGATGGCTGGTGGATTTGGTACACGCCTTAGACCATTGACAGATAACTACCCCAAGCCATTACTCAATGTGGGTGGTCGTCCGATACTAGAAACAATTTTACTCAGTTTCATTAGAGCTGGATTTGTCAATTTCTATATCTCTGTATTTTATAAGCCTGAACTGATTCGAGAGCATTTTGGTGATGGCTCGAAATGGGGAGTAAATATACAATACATAGAAGAAAATCAGCCATTGGGGACTGGTGGTGCCTTAAGTCTATTGCCGAAAAATTTACCTGAATTACCATTGGTCATGATGAATGGTGATATTCTGACAAATGTAGATTTTGAACGATTATTAGAATTTCATAATGATAATAGTGCAATGGCGACCATGTGTGTTAGAGATTATGAGTATCAGGTCCCTTATGGTGTCATTACTGGTGATGGGCATCATATTTTGTCTATGGAAGAAAAACCTGTTCAACGTTTTTTTGTTAATGCTGGAATTTATGTGTTAACTCCTGAGTTAGTCAGAAAAGTTGAAGCTAACACGAGAATAGATATGCCAACATTGTTACAAAACGTTATTGAAGAAAAAAAAGAAGTTTTAATGTTTCCAATTCATGAATATTGGTTAGATATCGGTAGATTAGATGATTTTGACCGGGCTCAAGCAGATATCGTAAGGTTAGGAATATAGTGAATTATGAGTAAAATACTTGCCTTGATTCCTGCCAGAGGTGGTAGCAAAAGATTAAAAGGGAAAAATATTTTACCCTTTTTAGGGAAACCTTTGATAGCACAAAGTGTTGAAGTAGCCAAAGCATGCCCTTTGGTCACATCTGTTGTTGTTAGTACTGATACAGAAGATATTGCTGAAGTTGCAAGGAAATATGGTGCATCAGTCCCTTTTCTTCGTCCTGCAGAGCTCTCTACGGATAAAGCATCGTCATTAGATGTTGTTCTTCATGCTATTAACTTTTTGGAAAAACAAGGCGAAAACTATGATCTCTTATTATTACTTCAACCAACATCACCGTTAAGAACGGTAGAAGATATTGCTCTGGCAATAAAACAATATAAAAATAAAAATGCTGATGGTGTTATTTCTGTTACTGAATGTGAACACAGCCCGTTATGGTCAAATGTTTTACCTGAAAGTATGCAGTTAGATAACTTTATATCTGATAACATTATAAATAGAAGAAGTCAAGATTTACCTACCTATTATAGATTAAATGGCGCAATTTATTTGTATTCAGTTAAGGAATTGAAGAGGCGAGAATCATTTTTTTACTCTCCAAATGTCTATGCTTATGTTATGCCAAACGAACGCTCAATTGATATTGATAATAAGTTAGACTTTGATTTTGCAGAGTTTATTGCTTCTAAAAATGTTTGATTAATAATATGAAGGATTTAATGTGATTAATAAAGAAAAAAATGAAAGCAGCGGATTGTTTTTTTCATCCAATAAATTTGGTGAGAAAGTTATTCATGCAATAAATCAAATCACATTTGATCGCTTCGAGTCAAAAATGGTTTTCAAATCTCATTTCAAAGATGAAATATTCGAAAAAGACACTTTTAATGTTGTCATCGGTACAGACTCAGGTTTGTTGATTGATTACATTGTTAATTTTAGGAATGATGATAATTCCGTATATTATTTCGTTGAGCATCAAGATGTAATAGAATTTTTGAATAAAGATGTTAATAGTATTGAAAGCGAAAATGTTTTTCTACTAAATTATGAAGATTTGGAAGGCATAATTAATAATAGTAACATAGCTCAGTATATATACAAAAATAAGTTAAGATTTTTTGAGTCGCTAGGTGCATGTTATGACTATCTTGATATCTACCACGGCATTAAATTTAAGGCGCATGCATTTTTAGAACGGTTATCATTTTTGAATCGCGTTACATTAGGTAGTGAGAATTTTATAATAAGGCAATTACAAAATGTATGCGAAAACATTCTTCCTGTTATGCCTTTAAAAGGGTGTTTTGATGGGGCATCATGCATAATTTTAGGGGGTGGACCTTCATTGGATGATGTTTTACCATGGGTTATTCATAATAAAGAATCAATGGTAATTATAGCTGTTTCAAGAATAGCGAAACGACTTCAAGATGTAGGGTTAATACCTGATATAGTTGTGTCTGTTGATCCTTTTGATGACAGTTTTGATGTCAGTAAAGAAGCTCTACTTTTCCCATCTCATGTAATTTTAGTTAACTCTTATCACGTTGTTTCTTCATTAGTCTCTCAATGGAATGGACCTAACATTTATCTTGGGTCAAGATTTCCATGGGGGAGTAAGTGTAACCTTGAGAATATCTTATCAGCTGGACCGACAGTCACAAATTCTGCTCTATCGTTTGCCTTAGGTGTAGGTTTTTCACAAATTCTTTTTGCAGGCGTTGATTTATGCTTCTCATCGGATGGTTATACACATGCAAAAGGTAGTATAGAAGCATCCTTTGGGCCTAGCTTAACTGCAGATGGTTTATGGGTTGAAACAAACAATGGACAAAAAGCTGAAACATCTTTTCCACTAGTAACAGCAAAGGAAAAAATTGAACAGGCTTTAGAAGAAATGGATAAACCTGTTTCAGTTATCAATTTGGCTCGTAATGGTGCAAAGATAAAAGGTACAATTTATCAAGATATTATTGATATTGAATTGAATGGAGTTTCTGACAGTGCCAGAAATATACTATCTCAATATTGTAGTACTTTGACATCTTCTAAAAAAAATGATGCATATAAGGAAGCTTTTCAAGAACTACTTAAGGTAAAGCGAGATTTATCGACAATTGTGTCACTTGCAAATGAGTGTATAGAAATTAATGCAAAATTCTATTTGAAGGGAACTATTGATCTAGCAGATAAGTTGCAAAAAAAACAACAAATTTTAGATAAGAAGTATAGCTATTTAGGAAAGTTACTTAAAGCTTATGGATTAAGTTATTTTGTTGAGTTTATGGCTCCTGATAATGTAGAAAATTGGGATAATAAAAAGCTGGAAGAAAATGGTAGGCTATATTATCAAGCATATATAAATAGTGCAAACGGCCTTTTAAAACTCATAAATAATGCAATTAAAAGAACTGAATCTAGAATTGATGAGTTGAATGATAATCCAAACTTTGAAAATCTCTTAGCACAATGGGATAACGATAAACAGTATGGTAGAGCTACTTTTTATTTAAATAATAATTCAAGTGCATTGTCTGAAGGAGTTTTAAATTCCTTTAAGATTATGGCGAATAAGTTTACTGAGTTGTTAAAATCTAATGACACTACGCACTTCAATACAATAAAAAAACAGGTGAGTATTGATAACTTAGAACATAAGGTTGTTCAATTATTTGCAAAAAGGGATATGGGGGGATTGTTAAAGCTAAACGCATCATTATCGATGCAACCTGGAGATGATGGTTCGAAACTATCTTTACAGTCTTTGATAAATGGCTATATCAATGTATTACGTAAAGAGCTAGATTTAGCATTGAGTTTTTTTGAAAATACAACTGTTGAAAATCATCGTATATATGCTCTTAATCAAATTGTCGGGATCTCAATCGGGAACCAAAATTATCATCGAGCCGTAGATGGATTGAAAGAATTAAGCGATTTTTCTCCTAGTTTTTTACCAAAGTTGGCACGTCTGCAATACTTGACTTCGGATGTTATAGGTGCAATTGAAAGCTATAATAAATATTTAACCCTTTATGGAGAAGATATTCAAGTTTGGCTATCATTAGCTAAATTGTTCTTTGAGATCCAAGCTTATGACTCTGCGAAAGTGGCTTGTGAGTATATTATTAGTGTTGAGCCAGCTAATAAGATAGCATATGGCATGTTAAAAAATATTGCCACTTTGGAATAGCACGATAAAGTAAATAATTATAACTTATTCATCGGTAAGAATTTTGATGGTATTTACTATTCTCTGCATGTCTTCATTGTTATAACGAGAGTCAACAGGTACTGATAGCCACTGAGTACTAATGTTATTTATTAAATTCATTTTTGGCCAGTGGTTAGGGAGGTAGATTTTATATTCCATTAATTTTAATTTTAATTTTTCAGCGTTAGGTAATTTTAATATGGCAAAGGAATAAAAGTCTGATTCGATATTAACGATATGATCGGATAAGGAGTTTTTTAAAATAAAATAATTTTCATTTCTTCTTTTTCTTTCATCTTCAATCTTAATATAAAACTCAAATAAACCAATCTGACTATTTAATGATATGCTGGTTATATCTTCTTGATTGTCTAAAATGAGTTCAGCTCTTTCGAAATCAGCTAAATAATCCTTCTCAAGTTGTATGTTAAAGTCATTGTTATGGTTAATATATTCGTACTTTTTGCTCTTGGCTTGATATTTTAATCTTGTAAAATTAGTTTCTGCCACTGGCATTACTAATTTGTGTTGTAATTTTTTATTACTCAACAATATACTACCATCAGCGACAGATGTAATTTTTCTCAGACTATTAAAACTAAAGTAGGGGTTTGGGACTGTTGGTATTCTAGGATAAGGGAAGAATACGTCATCAATGATAAGTATAGTTTTAGCATTAATGCTCTTTGGAAGTTGTGTTAATTGTCCAAAGTAATTTATAACGTAAAGTACATCGATTTCCTGATTTATTGAGGTCCAGTCAGGTTTAAGATCAGCTTTTATTTTATAAAAACTATATCTAATATTGTACATTTCTAGCATTAAGATAATTGTTGAGCAAATATAGTCCGGTATAAAAAAGTGATGCTTTCGTAACTCCTCGTTCTCTAAAATGAGTTTTAAGGAAAATCTTCCACTTTGAGTTAGGGCTTTTTGAGTGTTTTCATGAAACTCAGCTTCCCCTCCGATGGGTTTAATTCTTTGGAATGTCATAAAATTTTTTAACCTTCAAAGTATTTAAATCATATTCCTTTAGAATATCTTTTACTTTTTTACCACTACCCCCTTTATCATATGGATTGATTACACCTTTAATCTCATCTATAAATTCACTACTGTATATTTTTTTTATTGATTGGCGTATTGAATCGAGTTCGTAATCCACATCAATAGTACTTTTGGCTCTAATTCTCCCTTGTTGTCTATAACCTATATTAATACTTGGCAATTTAAACGATGGTGTTTCTACAATACCACTTGACGAGTTTCCAATTATGGCATCAATATAGTTAAGTAGCGATAAATAACGTTTCTGACCTAGCGAGGTAAATGAAATTGATTTATCTTTATTTATCGATACATATTTATCTATCATATCATTTATTTTTCGTCCACCACGGTCACTATTTGCCTTAGTAAATATTAGTAGAGTGTCTTTGAGTTCATCTAGTGCTTCAAGAATAGTCTTAAATGAAGCCACAATGGAATCTAAGTTATCAGTAGTGTCTGGATGATATGTAACTAACAAATTTTTTGAAAATAGTTTTCGTCCCAAGTTCATTTCTAATTCTTCTTTTGACATGAACTGCATTGTTCTAAGATTATCTAATCCTATTTCTCCAACAGTAAATACCCGTTCTGGACTCTCCCCCATTTGAATAACTCTATTCCTATAGGATTCAATAGCTGTAAAATGCAAGTGTGATAACTTAGTTATTGCATGACGGAACATCTCATCAAGCACTCCTTCGGTTAACTCTCCTCCACTAATATGTGCAACTGGAATATTTGCAACATTTGCGGCTAAGACAATAGGAAGTAGTTCATATCTATCCCCTAGTACAACAACAATATCTGGCTGTAGATCGTCGTATACCTCTGAAAATGAAATTTGAGCTAATCCCATACTTTTACTTATGCCGATGGATGAATCTGATGAAAGTAGGATTTCCACCTTTTTGGCTATGGGATATTTGTCTGTTTCAATTTCTTTTAGAGTGTAACCAAATTCTGGTGATAAATGTGTACCTGTAGTAACCAATTGTAATGTTAAGTCTTGGTCCTTTTCGATTTCATGTAATAATGGCTTTAATAGGCCATACTCAGCTCTAGTTGCAGTAACTACACAGATTTTTCTCGTCATTTTATAAGTTCACCAGGTTGATAATCCATATTGGCAGTTGTTCCTAATATTTCACTCCAACGGCTAGGTGGTATGCCTGTGCCTGGACGCATAATCGTAAGATTATCTTCTGTTAATTTTTGACCTTTTGATATAGGTTTTGATGCAACAATACTTTTTCTGACGATAGGTATATTTTGTAATTCACTTATGCTAGGTTCTTTTATACCTGTTCCCAGCGCAACTTCTAAGTTACGTATTGCTGACACCATTTCACATAGTTCGACAGGATTTAGGCTTGCCTTATGATCGGGGCCGCTCATTTTCTTGTCTAGCGTAAAATGTTTTTCAATAATAGTTGCCCCCATCGCGACAGCTGCAATAGGAATTTCTATACCCAAAGTGTGATCTGAATAACCAACTTTTACACCAGGAAATGCATTTTTTATTGTATTCATTGCTAATAAGTTAACTTCTTGCATTGGTGTTGGATACTGTGTAGTTGCATGTAGTATCGTCACCATGTCAATGGTAATACCTGACGTTTTAAGTGTATTTAGTGCTAACTCAATTTCTGTAAGATTACTCATTCCCGTTGATAATATAATGGGTTTTCGAAAGCTAGCTATATGACTTAGAAAAGGAAGGTTAGTTAACTCCCCTGATCCTATTTTAAATTGATTTTGCAGATTATTTAGGAATGTTGCACTTTGTGTTTCATCTGGTGTTGACATGAAGATGATATTTTTATTATCACAATAGTCTTTTAACTCTACAAAGTCAGTGTAGCTTAGTTCAAGCGATTTTAACATTTCAAATTGTGTTGTTGTGTTGCTTGTGTTCTCAATTTGATACTGAGCCATTTTTGCTGTCGGCGTAACGAGCAGCTCTGTTTTCCAAGTTTGAAATTTAACACAATCAGCTCCTGCTTCAGCGGCTGCGTCAATTAGCGCTTTAGCGAGCTTTATATCACCATTATGATTAACGCCTGCCTCAGCAATAATGAAGGTTTTTTGTGCCATTAAATATCCTTAGGTGACATCCGATACTTCTGAAATCGTTGAATTTTTGTATCAGAATGATTTGCCTGCCATGAGTCATTGAGCTGTTTTCGTTGTACAGAATTAAAGTCTAACCCAGCGATATAAAAAGGTAAAATATCTTTAGAAAACTTAGCCTTAAATTGAAATAAGCTATCATTTTCCGATGATGTTCGCCCACCTCCGAGTAACATACTTTTGCATCCTGCAGCTTTTGCTCGAACAAAGGCTTGTTCAAGTAAATAGTAATTGCCATTTTCATGTTGTCGTTCTAAGTTGTTAGCTGATAGGTGATAGTGTGCAAGAGGGCCTGACAGGAAAAAAAAACCTGCAGATAATAGTTCTCCATCAAATGCACGAATACCTAGTAATTGGCAGTTCTTATGTGTATGTAGTTTTTCAAAATATTTTTTGGGGAAATAGAAGAAACGATCAGCATTATTTTTATCCATTGTTTGCCGATAAATGTTAATAAATTCATCAAGATGAATGTTCTCATCAAATGTTAATTTTTTTTCGCATTTTCTAATAATATTCCGGGTTGTTTTTGAGTAGCCTTGCCAGCGTTCATGTTGTTCAGTTCGCAGATTTACGCTAACAACTCTTCGTTCTCGTAGATGAAAATCAAAAAGATTAGCATGAGCTGCTAGTTGGTTATGTGGATGAAAGCGTATGAACTCACAAACAATATTTTTTGTTACACAATCTGCTCGATAAAGTTGCATTGCTTCATTAATAAAATGTATATCCTGACTGTTAGTTATTGGCCCTCCATAACCATAAGGAGTTTCGAGATCAAATAGTGTTTCACTATAATCAGGATATAAATAATTCGGAATAGGGCGCATAATGCTTAAGCTTCGGAACCATTTCTCCCCTTTGGTATATTCAAATCGATAAATACGGTCATCTTCATTTAGATAAAGTTTTGCATATTCATCTTGGAAGTAGATATCATTTATTAATGTATTTGCATCCATATTATTGTGCTATATTTCGAGGGCTACTAGGTAAATTTATCAGACGCTGTGATAACCATTCTGCATTATTTTGCGGTCCTTTTAGCGCATTGGAGTACATCGGTAGAGTATGCATTAGTTGCCAAACTGGTCTAGTCATAACGCCTGCTTGATTTGTTTTTTCTAGGAAAGTGCTTTTATGTGCGGGATCTGGTAGCAAAATTGCGTTAAGCCAATAATTAGAATGACAACCTGATGGTTCCTGAACAAATTGATAGTCAGTTTTTTCGAAAAACATTTTATATTGACTGGCAATCTCTCTTTTTTGTATAAGGAACTGATTGAGTTTTTTCATTTGTGCACATCCTAGAGCAGCATTTAAATTAGGCATTCGATAGTTAAATGCTGATTCATCATGGTAAAATTCAAAAGCGTGGGGTTGCTTAGCTGTTGTTGTAATATGCTTTGCTCGTGTACCTTCATGAGAAGTTTTACACAAAATCATACCGCCGCCACCGGTAGTAATTATTTTATTACCGTTAAAACTGATGCAACCATATTGACCGAATGTACCTGTATGTTGCCCTTTGTAAAATGAACCTAGGCTTTCAGCTGCATCTTCTACTAATGTTATATGCCACTTGTTGCTTATTGAAACTAATGCATCTAGATCTGCAGGATGCCCAAATGTATGCATGGGCACCATAGCTCTGATTATTTTTCCAGTTAGCTTATGGCGACATTCGTTTTGATCTGTGATTTCAGCATGTTCGGTTAGATAGTTATCGAGCGAAATAGGACAAAGGCTTAAATGTGTAAGGGATACGTCTATAAATAGCGGTTGCGCTCCTAAATAGTGGATTGCATTGCAAGTTGCTACAAATGTAAGAGATTGGCTGATTACTAAGTCCCCATGTTTGACACCGGCTAAAAATAACGCAGTGTGCAGCGCCGCCGTACCATTAACGGTTGCAACAGCAGCATTGGCTTGAGTGTATTCCTTAATAAGCATCTCAAACTGATCGACGTATTTTCCTACACTAGATACGAATGTACTCTGTATTGTTTCTGTTACTAAGTCGATTTCATCGTTGTCGAAATGAGGTGCATGTAGCGGTAAATGTTCAGGATCACCGTATAGTGCACGAATGAATTGGATAATCTGTTCAATTGAGCATGTCATATTTTTATTCAGCCGTTGCTTTTTGACCAATTGCAATCCATTCACTTACTTTTTCACCAAGCTCGTTTTCTCGACTGATCAATTGTAATTCTAATAAGTTGAATGGCGAAAATAACGTCGTTAAGCATTCTCTGGTAGTAAATCGTGTGTATCCTTTACCTGCCATAGGGCCAGTATCGACCATAAATGCATGAGGACCGACTTGCTGACCTGTTGCATAACCCGTGGTTTTATCTGTGAACATTCGGCTAAACATTAGCCCACCAGGTTTTAATACTCTATGTGCTTCTTTATACATTGCTTGCGAATGTTCAAAACTATTTGCATAAATAGCTTCATTATCTATGACGGCATCAAAGCTATTATTAGGATAATCAAGACTAAGCATATCACCTTGTCGTAACTCACCTCGCCAGTCAGGTACTTCTACATTGAGACGGTCCAAGGCCATTTTTAGTGCTGAAGGGGAGCCCTCCACACCATGTACAGTAAAACCTTCTCTGGCCATAAACCATAAATTGGCTCCAGTACCGAAACCTATCTCAAGCAGCTCGATTTCTGACCTGTTTGGTACTTTGTAGAAGTTTCTGGCAACAAAACGAATTAAGTCTTCGC
This sequence comes from Shewanella xiamenensis, assembly GCF_014647135.1. GTDB lineage: Bacteria > Pseudomonadota > Gammaproteobacteria > Enterobacterales > Shewanellaceae > Shewanella > Shewanella xiamenensis. The sequence continues at coordinate 21,663 of NZ_BMOP01000004.1, read as the reverse complement.
CAGGATATTTTCCCCAAGCTTGGGTGGTAAATACTGTTTCCCAGATAGGATCCCATGATGCTGCCATAATGACTTTATTCCTAATTATCGATTGTAAATTGTAGACTTATATTTGCTCAAATTAGCAGGTTCAGTGAACCAAGCGATTGTTTCCTTTAGTCCCATTTCTATATCGAATTGAGGCTGATATCCAGTTAACATTCTGATTTTGCTGTTATCCCCCCATAATCTAAACACTTCAGATTGCTGAGGTCTTAAGCGTTCATTGTCAGTAATGAATTCAACATTACTATGCATCTGGTGCTTAATGATTTTTAGAGTATCTTCAATTGAAATTTCATAATTTGAAGAGATATTGATAGTTTCACCTATACAAGCATCATGTGTTGCTAATGCAATAAATCCTCGGCATGTGTCCAGTACATAATTGAAATCACGTGTAGGAGATAGATCACCTAATTTGATTTGAGTCGCGCCCTCTGCAATCTGACTGATTATTGTTGGAATAACTGCTCTTGCAGATTGTCTTGGACCGTATGTATTAAAAGGGCGAGCAATAGTTAAGGGGAGTTCAAAACTATTGTAAAAACTCATAGCCATAGAATCCGCAGCTATTTTTGAGGCACTATATGGTGATTGAGGCTGTAACGGATGCAGTTCATCAATCGGGACGTATTTGGCGGTACCATAGACCTCACTTGTCGAAGTGTGAATGACTCTTGATACATTGTTTTCAAGGGCTGCTTGGCAGATGTTGAGAGTGCCCTTGGCGTTGGTATCAAGATAGCTATCAGGGGCTACGTACGAGTAAGGAATCGCAATTAGTGCTGCAAGATGGAAAATCACATCAACATCTTTACACAAGTGCTTGCAAAAATGTGGATCACGGATGTCGCCACAAACAACTTCAACTTCATTGAGGCAAGCAAGATTTTCCAGCCATCCCCAATGGTTGAAAGAGTTGTATTGGCTAAGAGCTTTAACTTGATAACCTTGGGCTACTAACATTTCCACAAGGTGAGAGCCTATAAATCCGTCTGCACCTGTAACTAATACTTTTTTCATAATATGTCCATACGCTTTAAAAGAGGCATCAAATACCAGCGTTGCTTGAATCGCAAGTGTCGAACTGTTGAACAAATTCATATAATTCAACATTTAGATAATCTGCCAAGCCAATTAAGTCATGCCTTCGCTGTGCTGCATAAACTTGACTAATAATTTGATTTAGCGACTCTTGTGATTGTGACTCTAATTGACTTGATAAGCCTATGAGTCCATCGATTACCTTTACCATTGCTTCGGCTCCAAAGGATTCCTCTGCGAGTAGAAAATGACGAGCGGCAGCACGCAAATCATTGAGTATATAGTCAACACATATAGTCATAACTTTGATCCTAAGTTATCCAAAGCTAGATACGCGCATCCCTCAATTTTAGCTCCTAGTTCACTTGTGGTGTAAAAATGAGTTTCAGGATGGATTTTGATATAACTTTCTAAAGCATCGATGTAACTAATGAAACTGAGACTAGTTTTTACCTTCTCTTCTCGATTATTGAGAACCCATTGATGTGATGCTTGCGCCGAAATATGCATGTTCAGTTCGCCATCAGCCCAACCAGTATGAGTCTTATTATTCGGGAAGCTTAAATCGCAGCCGATCAAATACACATGTTTTGCTAGCATTTTTACGGCAAGGTCAACAGCAGTATGTAGTACACTACCACCCGTATAGAGAGTATCATGGTGTTTGACTTTTCTAAGGCTGTCGTACAACTTATGTTTCCCGTAAGCTACAAATCGCTTTCCCTGCCAAGACATAAGTGTTTCTTTTGCCAGTCTTGGGAAATAAACTAGCTTGATTCCTTTAGATGCTTCTGGCTGTAAATGTACCGTATTGATGTCTGCATCAATACTTACCACGATATCAGGTTTAATCCCTTCTTTTAATATTGGTTTTAGTGCTGTATCTACCGCAATAACGAGTGCTCGTTTGTTACTTTCAGTAATACGCTTTAGTTGCGGTATTGAAGCTTCTAAAGATGGACCAGTACCAATAATAATTATATGTTCGCATGGATTAGAGTAAAGTTCTGATATATCGGAATCTTCTTGAATTAATTGTTCATTTTGCTCGAAACGTTCCAATATTTGAGGGTCTTCAGCTTGATGTGCTCTTGCTGCAAAATGAGTTTGGTAATGGATTAATATTTTATTTCTGAGCGATGCGGCATCGTCATCGGCTAATACAAGCTCAGCGGAAGATGTGATAAAAGGAGTCGAAAATGAGGTCTTTAACTTAGCTAACTCTAATTCACATTTAGGACTCGATAGCCAGTCTGTTTGATCTGTATAGCTTAGCACTAGCCGTGTGACCGCTAAGTTAAGCAAAGTCACTGTTAGTTTTTCTAACGGATAATGAAGTAATAACTCACGAGGTAAATCGCCTAGCCCTAAACCATATAAATATACTGAGTGACTTTGCTGGGGCAGTTGGCTGATATTGAGCTGCACTTCTGCCATACGGTCATGGCGGCTACTCAACTGGATACCATCTACACTTATAGTTTGGTTCTTACCTTGAACAAGGTGAGCATCAAGATGATCTATAGATTGGTTTTTTATCGCAGAAGCGACTTCAGGCCATCGAACCTCAATAATAGCAATATTTGATGTGAACAGGTTGGTCATTCCGCATCCTCGGGGATTGCTTATTCGAGCACCAGTTCCGTCACTATCTGGTCTCTCCACAGGGACTCGAACCCCGATCGGCCGCTTAGGAGGCGGCTGCTCTATCCTGTTGAGCTATGAAGAGACGCTGGTGATTATACTGGTTTTATCTTTGATTAAAAGGCTTATGATTTAGTTGCTTAAATCTTAAGCGCGATGTCGTTTATCTGTACATTGTAAACCGCATTTTGGTCAACGAGTACGGCTGTTGCACTTTCTTCACTCACTTGTTCAATTTGCACTGTTGCTCGGCTTTTGGTAGCAATGGCACGCATTTCATTGAGTCTATCTGGTAAATTGCGTTGTAACACCACTTGGAACTTATCGCCAACTCTAATGCCATGTTTTCGGCCTAGGTTGAGGATAATCCTGTCTCCTTGACGACTGACAACTTGCCCAAGTAGTGGTCTACAGTTGAGCGTGTTATCAATATCGCGAGTCGCTTCTTGCAGCAGTTGGCTGATATTTTTGCCGTAGGATGAACGCCAAAATCTATCACTATTGGGGGCAACAATGGCTTGTTCCTCAAATTCCCACCGAGCCGATGTGCTGTAGGTTTTGTTCCATACTTCTTCACCGCTAATGCCGTGATAAAGGCTAAGCTTTAATTGGAACTGCCTTTGTGGCGCTTCATCCCACCATCCCATAAAGGTGGCTTGTACTGGCTCAGTTGAAATATCAATAATTTGCGGTAATAAAATGTATTGGCTATCGGTAATTTCACTCAGCCAACTCGGAAGTCTATAGCCGCGGATATCGACCAGTTCTTGTGCGATATCGAGCCTTTCTTTGGCATGGATATGGCTGTATCCAGTTGATGAGTAGCCATCAATACTATTACCGAGTCTTTCGGATATGACTTCTTCAAATCCTGATAATTGGCCGTAGCGTAATTGTGCTCGATCTTTTATTTGGGCTTGGGGAATAAGGATCGCGGCTTTTAATTGGCCCGTAGGGCATTGTTGTGTTGGGTCATCATTCAGATCGAGCCTGAGCGACACATAAATTTTATTCCCTTGAATGCGTTCACTTACTAACTGAATACTAATCGCTTGAGCGTTACGATTAATGGCGAAGCTGTCTTGCGTGAGATTGCCGTTGGTGGTTTGTTGTTCACTGGATATTTGGATCCCGGTGCTGAGGGTGGCATAGCTAACCGCTTGATTGATGGCTTCTTCCCGCGCTTGGGCGATGTTGCCATTAGTGATGATTGCTTCACCACTGGCTTCGACCCATTCTGCTTGCGCTTGATTAGCTTGAAGTGCGGCCAGTAGTAGGCTGCTAATGATGAGCAAGTGCTTTCTGAGTATGTTCATTAATAAGCCCTTCAGGTCAATTGTGCCAATCAGTTGAGTCAGTTTAATGGCGGTTTTATTGGCTGTAATAGCAAGTTCCGTGCCTGATTTATGAAATATACCCAAACTATCTGAAGTTGCTGAATAGGTGTCGAGGGTAAAGTTATTGGCACCGTTGTCGATAATCTGGTGAGTGAATCAAGGATTGTATTTTGACTTGGTCTAATATTTGCAATCTTTTTGACTAAAGATTGCGGCTCGCTTTGAGGCGCATTGATATCGATAATGAGGTTATTCCCATGCTAAAGCGTGCGTTCATTCCCCTGGCTCTTTTGGCGCTGATTGGGTGTGCGACTAAACCCGTTGTGCCGCCAAAACCTAGTCTAGTTGATGGCAATGGTTTGCCGCCGACAGCGGTGATTAATCATTTAGCGCAGCGTATTGTGACCGAGCTAGTCAAGCAAAATGATGCATTGCGTCCTGATCAACCTATCGTTGTAACTACACCAGTATTAGTGGGCGACATGACGAGTACGAATGCGGTTGCGCTGCAATTGCAGCAGGGACTCATGGCATCGTTGCACAGTTTTCAATTTAATGTGGTGGAGTTAAATCTCGCCGATGGACTGCGTGTTACTGGTGAGGGCGATTTTATTTTGACGCGTGACTGGCAAAAATTGTCTACTAATTTGCCTGTTGACCATATTGTGGTATCCACGATGAGCCCGACGACTAATGGCTTAGCGATTAATACTCGAATCGTTACCTTAAGTAACAACCGAGTGGTGTCAGCTTCACAGACCTTTGTTACACAAAAAGAATTAAGCAATTATATGCAGCCCTCTGAGCAAGTGATCTCCCTCGATGGGATTTTATATCGTCAGTCGGCTCCCGGTATGAATGAAGTGCGTGTATTAGGAGATGGAAAATGAAACGCTACCTGTTGGTGATTGCGGCGCTTCTACTGACAAGTTGTGCCTCTAGAGACAAGTATGTGCAGTGGGAAGATGTTCCTCCATCTAGCTTCCCTAAGCTAACGGCAATTGGTTATGCCCCGTTAGCGACTCAACCAGCGAAAGAGCAATCTCAAAGAATGTTGATGGCGATGCAAGCATCCAAAATTGTGGCTTACCGTGAGCTAGCTGAACAAGTATATGGTCAAAAGATCACCGCTAACAGCAGTGTCAGTGATTGGATGCTAACCGATGATAATGTTAAAGCTTCAGTCACTGGGGTGATCCGCGGCGCAAGAGTAGTTAAAAGTTATCCCGCAGGTGAGCATTATGTTACTGAGTTAGAACTTGATTTTTCTAAGGTATGGCAAATCTATCAGCAGCAGAGTCGGCCACAGAGAATTAAAGAAGTCACTTACTTTTAAGGTGTTATCTCCTATCCGCCAGAAGACAAGCATGAGATGGTTTGGGTACGGATAATCGATAAACAAAAACCGCGCTTACTAAGCGCGGTTTTTGTTTGAAATCCGTTTGTACTTATAACACCTTACGCTTTTAGATCATTGCCTAAGCTTGAGATTGTTGATGTTTTACCTTTATCGTTATACGTCAGCGTGGTGGCATTTCGGCTCGCCTGCAAGGCTTGAGCAAAGCGGTTTAGGCTTGCAAGATTCATCTCGATCAAACTAGCATTTTGTGCGTTGAGATCTTTGCATTCTGCTAGAGCCTCTTTAACCACTGCCATTTTATCGGATAGCTCAACTTGCTCTGTGAGTAAGGCTTTATCGCTGTGACTAGCCAGCAAGTCATCATTTGCTTTAAGGTCTTGTAGACATGTTGATTTTTGCTCAGCAAGCGACAAAAGCAAATCGGCGTTTTGGTCAACCAAAGCGCCTTTTTCCTTAAGAATAATTTGTTTAAGAACAGCCAAATGGGCGTGTTGTTGATCTACCAGTTTAGCTATTTCTGTCATAGTTACTCTTTATTAAGCTCATTTAATTCTGCTTCGAAGCTGGCAATATTCGCAGCCAACTTTTCGGGATCAATTTTATAACGACCTTCGGCAATGGCTTGTTTTATTTCGGCCACCTTCTTTTGGTCGACTTCAGGTAGACTGGCCATTTTGGTTTGAGCTCCTTGTAACTGTTGAGCTTGAGCCGTAATGACAACAGAGTCACCTTTTAGTTGAGTTGATTTAGCCGCTACCTGAGAGGTTTTCTCGCTTTCGCTGCTTTGTTTAGTGCTGTTTGAACGGACTTGTGCGGCCGCTCCGGCGTTAAATTTGCTAATATCAATTGCCATTTTAGGCTCCAGCGTCATGTATACGGATTTCTTAACTGGGGTATCGGCAGCTTATCGAAAAGCTTTAGCTTATTTTACATTCTAACTTCTACTTCGCCAATCGCCGTAATTATGGCATCTAGCTCTTTGTTAGAACTGCTATTTTTGATTCGAATTTGGTCGCCGATATTACCATCTTGCAGCGCCTCTCCCACAGTTTTTAGTACGAAGTTATTTGAACGCACATAAATCGACACTGTGTCATTTTTACAGACAAAGCAAAGGTTGTTCGCAAAAATAGGATAATTTTTCGCGACTCGGCGTTTAACTCTCACGCCTGTTAGCTGATTAGTATCGCTAAATTGCATGCCACGCAAACTATTTTGGTCAACATAGCGGATCTCGACCTGTAAAGGATTGATTAATTCACCTGGCGCTAAGGTTTCGGTTGCGACCACAACAGGAAAAAGAATGTCTACTCTAACAGACATAAAAATCTGCCAAGGGTAGGCGAGATCGGGGGTATCACAACTAACTTTTATGGTGTTATTACGGCTAATTTCGCGTTCTGAAGCTAATTCGACCCTTATTGGTGATGTACACTGTGCTGGCAGCATTCGGTTATCGACCGTTTGTGGATTAATGTCGACTTTCGCATTTGCAGGTACAGCAATCTTTTCATTAATAAGGGCTTTAGCTAATTCGGATATCGCCGATACGCTAGGTATCACGGGTTCAGCCTTAGCTGCCGTGGATAGAAAAAGTGCGAAAATACTCAAAAAATAGACTAAATTTACTTTCATAATGAAGAGACTAGCTTGTAACGCCAGAATACACCTATACTTTTATCAAGCGTGAAACTGTTCAATGCTTCTTTCTTAGATTTTTGGTGTCAGAAGTTTGACTTAGTTTCAACTATGTTTATCGATAACAAGACGTAAGCAATTAATATGCCTATACTCAAACGAGTTTTAGGGCCGTACATAAACAGAACAACAAGGCAGAGTTATGTCGAGTATTCTTGATTCAGTCAACAAACGAACCCAACTCGTAGGTCAAAACCGGCTAGAACTATTGCTATTTAAGTTAAATGGTCGTCAACGGTTTGGGATAAACGTATTTAAAGTGAAAGAGGTTTTGCAATGCCCGCCATTAACGACATTGCCTAAGCTCAATCCTTACGTCAAAGGAGTTGCCCATATTCGTGGCACCACTATTTCTGTTATCGATCTGAGTGCGGCAACGGGAGGGCGTCCGTTAGCGAGCACTGAAAATTGCTTTATCATCATTTCGGAATATAACCGTAGTGTGCAGGGGTTCTTGGTTAGTTCTGTTGAACGTATTATCAACATGAACTGGGAAGCTATTATGCCGCCACCGCAAGGTGCTGGGCGTTATTCCTATTTAACCGCGGTTACCGAGATTGAAGGTGAATTGGTTGAAATCTTGGATGTTGAAAAGATTTTAGATGAAATCTCACCTGTCAAAACGGCCATTAGTGAAGAGGTTAATGAGCAACTTACTCTCGATAGAAGTCAGCATTACCATATTATGGTGATTGATGATTCTGCGGTGGCACGCAAGCAAATTATTCGGTCGTTAGAGTCGTTAAATTTACAAATTGACACGGCAAAAGATGGTCGTGAGGCACTTGATAAGCTCAAGGCCATTGCAAGTGAAATGAATAACGTTGCCGATGAAATTCCACTCATTATCTCCGATATTGAGATGCCCGAAATGGATGGTTATACCTTAACGGCTGAGATCCGTGATGATCCTAAGCTTAAAAATATCAAGGTGGTACTGCACACCTCATTAAGCGGTGTCTTTAACCAAGCCATGGTACAAAAGGTTGGTGCCAATGACTTTATCGCAAAATTTAACCCTGACGAATTAGCTGCGGCAGTGAACAAGCATTTAAGTTTGTAGTGAGAGTGTGGGTTAGTGCCTAGTTGAGCTTTACGCTATAATCTAGCCCTTATTACATGATTGTTGTGCACTTATTTTGGTGCTTGCTATAGGATCTAGGACGTGAATGTGCCTGATAAATCACTCGCTGAAGCAGAATATAATCAATTTAGGTTGTTCTTAGAACAACATAGCGGCATCGTGCTAGGTGAAAATAAACAATACCTCGTACGTAGTCGTCTCGCGCCATTGATGGGCAAATATAACCTTCCTTCGTTATCCGATGTGGTAAAGCATTCGATGAAACCCACGGAACGAGCTTTACGAGCTGAAGTTATTGATGCCATGACCACTAATGAAACCTTATGGTTTCGTGATCGTTATCCATTTGAATTGCTTAATAATGTGCTATTACCAGAATACAGTAAGTTAGGTAGACCTTTAAAGATATGGTCTGCAGCTTGCTCGTCGGGTCAAGAGCCATATTCTTTAGCAATGACCATATTAGAGTACCAGCAAAAAAAACCAGGGGCGCTGCCTGGTGGTGCCTCGATTCAAGCAACGGATCTTTCGCCTTCTATGTTGGAGCGTTGTAAAAATGCTGAGTATGATAGTTTAGCGTTAGCACGTGGATTGTCTGAAGAACGTAAGCGGCAGTTTTTTGATGCTTTGCCTTCTGGCAACATGCGCATAAAGGATAACGTTAAACGTCTCGTCAATTTCCGAGCTCATAACTTGCTCGAGAGTTACACTTTGTTGGGTAAGTTTGACATTATTTTTTGCCGAAATGTGTTGATCTATTTTGCCCCTGAGGCAAAAGCAAAAATTTTGCGGCAATTTGCTGCCGCGTTAAATCCCAAAGGTATCCTCTTTTTAGGCGCATCCGAATCCATTGCTGGCCTTACTGATGAATTTGATATGGTTCGTTGTAACCCTGGCATTTATTACCAAAAGAAAACTTAAGCGTTTGATTTTAATCGATAATTACCGGCATAGTTCGGTAATTTTTTTATCTGCTATATCCCTCACAAACTTTATTACCTCCCATAAAAGTATTGGCACATGAATTGCTTTGTACCCGTGAGTGACACGATGGAGGCAATTTTATGGCGATTAATTTTGATAAGGCACTGGGTGTTCACCAATTCACGTTGGGGATCCGTGCTGAGCGGGCTGAAGTGATTTCAAGCAATATCGCAAATGCTGATACGCCACATTATAAAGCCCGTGACGTCGATTTTTCTGCCGCCTTAAATGTTGCTAAAACCCAGCAACAACAGCGTAATAGCTTAGAGATGACCGCTGATGAGCAGCATTTTGGGCTAGCGCAGCTAACCGGGCAGTACGTTAAATTTCGAGTGCCGAATCAACCCGATACTGGGGATGGCAATACTGTCGACGTTCAACAAGAGCAATCAGCATTTATGCAAAATGCTCTCGAATATCAAATGTCTCTGGGGTTTTTAGACAGTAAATTTAGCGGTATGAAAAAAGCGCTGAGAGGGGATTAATCATGAGTTTATTTAATATCTTCGATGTTGCGGGGTCTGGCATGTCAGCCCAGTCTCTGCGGCTAAATACTACCGCGAGTAACATTGCTAACGCAGATTCAGTCTCCAGCAGTGTAGATAAAACTTACCGTTCTCGTCATCCTATTTTCGAAGCCGAAATGGCCAAGGCGCAAAGTCAGCAACAAGCTTCCCAAGGTGTCACAGTGAAAGGCATAGTCGAGAGTGATAAGCCCCTATTAAAAGAGTATTCGCCGGATCATCCGATGGCGGATGCTGATGGCTTTATTTACAAACCAAATGTGAATGTCATGGAAGAAATGGCTGACATGATTTCAGCTTCTCGCTCATATCAGATGAATGTTCAAGTGGCTGAGGCGGCAAAATCTATGCTGCAACAAACACTTGGGATGGGTAAATAATATGCGTTATTTAGGAGGTACGTTGTGAGCCTCATTAACCAACTGAGTCAAACCTCATCGCAGCTGACTCAAACAAACACTCAATCGAATACGGTATCAACCAATACCACGAAAACCTCGACTAGCTCTACAGGTAACCCATTTTTGGATGGATTACGTTTGCCGAATAGTTCTGCTGTTCCAGAGGCTAAGAGTCAGCAGCTCACTCAAGAGGATTTTTTCTCATTACTCAGCCAGCAGTTATCGATGCAGGATCCCTTCAAGCCCGTTGATAACGACCAGATGATTGCACAGATGGCATCTTTTTCTACTGTTGATGGCATTTCTAAGTTAAATGATCAAATTGTTAATTTAAACAGTGTGATGACATCAAGCCAAGCTTTGCAAGCATCGGGATTAGTTGGGCGAAAAGTGCTGTTACCGACTGATACGGGTTATATCTCTGCAGAAAGCCCAGGCTTAAATGGTGTGATCAGTACTTCAGAGAAAATTCCCGTCATTAATGTTCGAATCGAAGATGATAAGGGGCAAGTCGTTAGAACATTTACTGTTGATGGTAGTAAGGGGGGTAACACTGATGTCAAGTGGGATGGTTTGAATGATAAAGGAGAACCCGTTGCTGCAGGTAATTACTCGATTAAAGCATCGGGTTTGGTGAATGATAAATCACAAGCGTTAGCTGTATCGACCTATGCGCATGTGACCAGTGTTTCTTTAGGTACTGCAGCGACTGGCGCCATTTTGAATCTCAAGGGTGGAATGGCCTTTAAACTGTCGGATGTACTTGCGATTAGTGAAGTTTAATCGTTATCAAGATTGTAAATGGACATCACACTTGTCCATCATTGAATTGAGCAAATGTAGAGGTGAATTATGTCGTTTAACATTGCATTGAGTGGCATTTCTGCTGCGCAGAAAGATTTGAACACTACTGCGAACAATATCGCGAATGCTAACACCATTGGCTTTAAAGAGTCGCGTGCTGAATTTGCGGATGTTTACGCTAATTCAATTTTCTCAAACTCAAAAACCGCTGTGGGTGGCGGTGTGGCTACGAGCCAAGTGGCGCAGCAATTCCACCAAGGTAGTTTGCAACTGACGAATAACTCGTTAGATTTAGCGATTAAAGGCGGTGGCTTTTTTGTAACTGCGTCCGAGATAGGTACCTTGGATCATCAGTTTACTCGGGCAGGTGCTTTCAAAGTCGACAAAAATAATTATATGGTTGACTCAGCAGGGAATTTTTTGCAGACCTTTCCTGTAGATAAAGATGGTAACTCTACCTCTGTCAGTTTAACGACAGCTAAGCCAGTACAAATTCCTGATACTGCAGGTAGCCCTGTTCAAACTGAAAACGTGACTTTGCAGATGAATTTAAATGCAAAAGAAGGTTCACTCGATCCTGCTGCTTTTGATCCTTTAGACTCCAAAACCTATAACAGTGTGACATCCATGACGATTTATGACTCTCTGGGTGAGCCACATATCATGACGACCTATTTCGTCAAGCCAAATAATGGCTCATATAATGGTGAAAACAACTGGGTTGCATACTATGCCATTGATGGTAAACAAGTTGATATTTCTGGCCCTGCTGGTACATATCAGACTGACACCAATGGTGATGGCACTCCCGATGCCTCTGGCACAGCTCAAACGGCTGGCGGCTGGAAGGGATCGGTTCTGAAGTTTAATTCTGTCGGTGTGTATACTGGGAGTGATCCGGCAGTCGTCGCCACCGAAGTGCTAGGGGTTGGCGGCGCTGGCGTGTTAGGCCCTGGTGCTGATGGCACTCAAGCCGTGACTATTAAATTTAATGCACCAACCCAATATTCAGCTCCCTTTGCCGCCACTGAATTGTCACAGGACGGTACCACAGTAGGGCGTTTAACCAATGTCGAAATTGGTGAAGATGGTTTGATCACTGCCAGTTACTCCAATGGTTCAACAGTGCCATTAGCCCGCGTTGCTTTAGTTCGCTTTGCAAACGAACAAGGGTTGACACAAGTGGGTAATACCTCGTGGAAAGCCAGTTTATCGTCAGGTCCTGCGCTGGCTGGTGAGCCTAACAGTGGTACGTTTGGTAGTCTCAGTTCTTCAGCGTTAGAGCAATCTAACATTGACTTGACGACTGAGCTGGTGGATTTGATTTCGGCACAACGTAACTTCCAAGCCAACTCACGTACGCTGGAAGTGAATAACACTCTGCAACAAACTGTTCTGCAAATTCGTTAAGTTAATCTTGCCTCTGCTAAGTGTTGCCGCAAGCGGCAACACTTAGCCTCTTTCTGTTGTGCATTCATTCGTTTATTAAAATCTCCTAATTTATCAGTTAACTAGCTGCTTATTTTATTGGCATGATGCTTGCTTTGCTATTGTCAGGTTGAAACTTTGACGGAGCAGTCTGTGGACAAATTCCTTTATATCTCCATGAGCGGCGCTAAGCAAAATATGAATGAGTTGGCTTTGCGTGCCAACAACTTAGCCAACGCAAATACCGATGGATTTAAGTCGGATATGGCGCAAGCCAGATCGATGCAAGCCTTTGGTGAAGGATTGCCAACAAGGGTCTTTGCCATGGTTGAAACCCCCTCCGCCAATTTTCGTTCGGGCCCGATTAAATCTACTGGACGCGATCTTGACGTTGCCATTAAAGGTGACGGTTGGTTTGCCGTGCAAGCACAGGATGGTAGTGAAGCTTATACCCGTTCTGGCAGTCTCAGTTTTGACTCAACAGGTTTATTGCATAACGACCGTGGTAATCCCGTGATGGGTGATGCCGGACCGATTGTGTTACCGCTGCCAATTGAAAAGGTCACTATTTCACAGGATGGGATTATCTCTGTTCGTCCTCAAGGTGCGACGACAGAAGTCGTCGAAGAGGTAGGAAGATTAAAGTTAGTAAACCCCGGCAATGCACAAATGATGCGCGGCGAGGATGGGTTGTTCCGTTTAGTATCCGGTGATCCGGCGCCTGCCGATCCCAGTGTATTTGTAGAAAGTGGTGCTGTAGAGGGCAGTAACGTCAACCCCGTGGATGAGATGGTGTCCTTAATCGACCTACAGCGACAATTTGAATTGCAAGTGAAGATGATGAAAACCGCGGAAGAAAATGACCGCGCTTCATCCTCATTAATGCGGATTAGTTAGGAGATAAATTATGCATCCAGCGTTATGGATTAGTAAAACTGGCTTAGACGCACAGCAAACCGATATTGCGGTGATTTCAAACAACGTCGCTAACGCCAGTACTGTGGGCTATAAAAAAAGCCGCGCGGTGTTTGAAGACTTACTTTATCAAACGGTTAACCAAGCGGGTGGGATCAGCGCCTCTAACACTAAGTTGCCAAACGGTTTGAACATTGGTGCGGGTACCAAGGTGGTAGCCACCCAAAAAATGTTTACCCAAGGCAATATGCTGACCACGGATAACTCGCTCGATTTGATGATTGAAGGTCCTGGGTTTTTCGAAGTGCAGCTCCCCGATGGGACAACGGCTTATACCCGTAATGGTCAATTTACCTTAGATGATACTGGGCAAATTGTCACACCGGGTTCGGGTTATGTGTTGCAACCTGCGATCACTATTCCTGAGGATGCAACCAGTATTACGGTCTCTGCTGAAGGGGAAGTTTCGGTAAAAACACCAGGTGCGGCGGAAAACCAGGTCGTTGGGCAGCTAAGTATGACCGACTTTATTAACCCGTCGGGTTTAGATCCTATGGGACAAAACCTATACACCGAAACTGGTGCGAGTGGTACGCCTATTCAAGGCACTGCATCACTTGATGGTATGGGAGCGATTCGTCAAGGTGCGTTAGAAACCTCTAACGTGAACGTGACCGAAGAGCTAGTTAACCTCATTGAAAGTCAGCGGATCTACGAGATGAACTCCAAAGTGATTTCGGCGGTCGATCAGATGCTGGCTTATGTGAATCAGAATCTGTAGAGGCACATGATCATGGCTAGATATCTACTATTGGCTAGTACGCTCTTGCTGGCGGCATGTAGTTCAACTCCAAAGAAGCCGATTGCGGATGATCCCTTCTATGCCCCAGTTTATCCCGAAGCACCACCGACTAAAATTGCTGCAACGGGGTCGATTTACCAAGATAGCCAAGCGGCGAGTCTTTACTCGGATATTCGTGCCCATAAAGTCGGTGACATTATCACTATCGTGTTGAAAGAAGCGACTCAGGCGAAAAAGAGTGCAGGTAATCAGATCAAAAAAGGTTCTGATATGACACTCGACCCCATTTATGCTGGCGGGAGCAATGTGTCTTTAGGCGGTATTCCCCTCGATTTACGCTACAAAGACAGCATGAATACTAAGCGTGAATCCGATGCAGATCAAAGCAATAGCTTAGATGGCAGTATCTCCGCCAATATTATGCAAGTTCTCAATAACGGTAACTTAGTTGTGCGCGGTGAAAAGTGGATTTCAATCAACAATGGTGATGAGTTTATCCGCGTGACCGGTATTGTGCGCTCGCAAGATATCAAGCCAGATAACACCATTGATTCAACCCGTATGGCCAATGCGCGTATTCAATATAGCGGTACTGGTACTTTCGCCGAAGCGCAAAAAGTGGGCTGGTTAAGCCAGTTCTTTATGAGCGATTGGTGGCCCTTCTAAGGAGTCATATCATGAAATATAAACTCATTTTGGCCGTTGTTATGTTGGCGTTTTCGATGCCAAGCCAGGCTGAACGCATTAAAGATATTGCTAATGTGCAAGGGGTGCGAAATAACCAGTTAATTGGTTATGGCTTAGTCGTGGGGTTACCTGGTACGGGTGAGAAAACCAATTACACAGAGCAAACATTCACCACCATGCTTAAAAATTTCGGCATCAATTTGCCTGAAAATTTTAGACCCAAAATCAAAAACGTAGCCGTGGTTGCTGTACATGCCGATATGCCAGCGTTTATTAAACCGGGCCAAGAATTGGATGTGACCGTTTCAAGCCTAGGTGAAGCAAAAAGCTTACGTGGTGGTACGTTACTGCAAACCTTTCTCAAAGGAGTTGATGGCAATGTATATGCGATTGCCCAAGGCAGTTTAGTGGTAAGTGGTTTTAGTGCCGATGGTTTGGATGGTTCGAAAGTGATTCAAAACACGCCAACGGTTGGCCGTATTCCTAACGGCGCAATTGTTGAACGCAGTGTGGCTACGCCGTTTTCTACTGGCGATTATTTGACGTTTAACCTACGTCGCTCGGATTTTTCGACCGCGCAGCGTATGGCCGATGCGATTAATGATCTGCTCGGCCCTGATATGGCGCGCCCATTGGATGCAACGTCGATTCAGGTCAGTGCGCCAAGGGATGTATCACAACGGGTGTCTTTTTTAGCTACGCTCGAAAATATTGAGGTGGAACCTGCTGAGGAGTCTGCCAAAGTGATTGTGAATTCGCGTACTGGCACGATAGTCGTTGGGCAGAACGTCAAGTTATTACCTGCGGCTGTGACTCATGGTGGTTTGACTGTGACGATCGCCGAAGCGACTCAGGTGTCTCAGCCAAATGCGCTAGCCAATGGCCAAACAACAGTGACCAGCAATAGCACGATAAATGCGACTGAAAGTGATCGCCGGATGTTTATGTTTAATCCTGGCACGACCTTAGATGAATTAGTGCGCGCCGTGAATTTGGTCGGTGCAGCCCCTTCAGATGTCCTTGCCATTCTGGAAGCGTTAAAAGTGGCAGGTGCTTTGCATGGTGAACTTATCATCATCTAATTTCTGTCGGGAAAATCATGGAAAAGCTTTCAAGTTCATCACATTTTCTTGACCTGGGCGGGCTGGATAACCTGCGCGCCCAGGCTCAGAAAGATGAAAAGGGCGCTTTGAAAAAAGTTGCTCAGCAATTTGAAGGCGTTTTTGTGCAAATGCTGATGAAGAGCATGCGTGATGCTAATGCGGTGTTTGAGTCTGACAGTCCTCTCAATAGTCAATACACCAAATTTTATGAGCAGATGCGGGATCAGCAATTATCTGTCGACTTATCGGATAAAGGTGTGCTGGGGCTGGCTGACATGATGGTGCAGCAGTTGTCTCCTGAGTCAAGCCAGCTAACACCTGCATCGGTGCTACGTAATGATGGTGGCATGAAACTAGAACATGACGCTAAAGCGTTTAATATTCCTGTTCAAGCCCCATCGACTGCTGAAGCTATAAATAGCAACACTTCAGAACAAGCCGCACAAGGTGTACCTGCATCGATAGCGCGTCCAAATGTTGAATTTGAAAAGGCCGATGGTGTCACTTCTTACTTAGACATTGACCGACCTGAACGCTTGTTGGCGATAGATACACCTAAGCCTACCTGGTCTGAGCAACCCTTATCACCGATAGAACCTGTTATCAGCGGCCAAATATTGCCGACAGTGGCATTTAGAGAAACGCAAAAGACGCTTAAGTTTGGTAGCCGTGAAGAATTTTTAGCGACGTTATATCCCCATGCAGAAAAAGCCGCTAAAGCCCTTGGCACTAAACCTGAAGTGTTATTGGCTCAATCGGCCCTCGAGACTGGTTGGGGGCAAAAAATTGTTCGCGGAAATAACGGCGCTCCTAGCCATAACTTATTCAATATTAAAGCGGATCGTCGTTGGCTGGGTGATAAAGCTAACGTGAGTACCTTGGAGTTTGAGCAGGGTATTGCCGTTAGACAAAAAGCCGATTTCCGGGTTTACAACGATTTTGAGCATAGTTTTAACGATTTTGTTTCCTTTATTGCTGACGGTGAGCGCTATCAAGATGCCAAGAAAGTGGCAGCGTCACCGACTCAGTTTATCCGTGCATTGCAGGATGCGGGTTACGCTACCGATCCAAAATATGCTGAAAAAGTGATTAAAGTCATGCAGTCCATCAGTGAAGAGCTGAAATCGATACTGCCAGGAGAAGACAAATGATCATTCTTCATAAGACATTAGTGTTGAGGAGTATCGGCTAATGGCTATCGATCTATTAAACATTGCCCGTACAGGGGTGCTCGCTTCTCAGTCGCAACTAGGGGTGACCAGTAATAACATTGCTAACGCCAATACCGCGGGTTATCACCGACAAGTGGCAACCCAAACCACCTTAGATTCTCAACGTCTTGGAAATGGTTTTTACGGTACTGGGACATATGTTTCTGATGTAAAACGTATTTATAATGACTATGCCTCGCGCGAACTGCGTATTGGCCAAACGACCCTGAGTGCGGCTGAGGCTAGCTATGGCAAGCTTAGTGAGCTGGACCAAATTTTCTCCCAAATTGGTAAAGTGATACCACAGAGCTTGAACGATTTGTTTGCAGGCTTAAATAGCTTGGCAGACTTACCTGCTGATTTAGGTATTCGTAGCTCAACCTTAAATGATGCCAAACAACTGGCAAATAGCTTGAATCAAATGCAGTCAACCTTGAACGGGCAGCTAAATCAAACCAATGATCAAATCACTGGGATGACTAAGCGCATTAATGAGATCAGCACTGAACTTGCTAATCTCAATCTTGAGTTGATGAAATCGCCTAATCAAGATCCGATTTTATTAGATAAGCAAGACGCGCTCGTGCAAGAGTTAAGTCAGTATGCGCAGGTGAATGTGATCCCCTTGGATAATGGGGCAAAGAGCATCATGTTAGGCGGTTCTATCATGTTGGTTTCGGGGGAAGTGGCGATGTCGATGAGCACGACAACGGGCGATCCCTTCCCCAACGAATTGCAATTGGTATCGACCATTGGCTCACAAAGCGTAAAAGCCGATCCTAGCAAGTTAGGAGGGCAGTTGGGGGCATTGTTTGAATACCGTGACCAAACCTTGATGCCTGCGAGCTTAGAGCTTGATCAATTGGCCTTAGGGGTTGCAGACAGCTTTAATAAACTGCAAGCGCAAGGATTTGATCTTAATGGTCAAGTTGGCGCAAATATGTTCAAAGATATTAACGATCCTCTAATGTCCTTAGGCCGTGTTGCTGGTCTTTCTGGTAATACAGGTAACGCGACCTTAGGCGTCAATATTGATGATACCAGTACCTTAACGGGTGGCTCATATGAGCTGTCGTTTACGGCGCCGTCGACCTATCAACTTAGAGATACGCAAACCGGCGCGATAACGCCGCTTACTTTAAACGGCACTAAGTTAGAAGGCGGTGCTGGATTTTCTATTGATATTAAAGCTGGCGCCATGGCCTCTGGAGACAGATTTGCCATTCGTCCAACCGCAGGGGCCGCGAATGGCATTGAAGTAGTGATGACCGATCCTAAAGGTATCGCTGCCGCGGCACCCAAAATTACCGCAGATACTGCGAACTCAGGTAACACTCAAGTTAAGCTCACGCAAATTACTGACCGTAATGCGGCGAATTTCCCTGTAAAAGGGGGGGAGCTGACTATTCAGTTAAATACAACTGCCGTGCCGCCGACCTTTGAAGCCTTTGATGCCTCAGGCGCATCACTCGGTGCTGCTGCGCCTTATACGCCACCGAGCATCAGTGCATTTGGTTTTACCTTTGAAGTTGAGAGTAGCGGCGCAGCCGCGGGTGACAAATTTACCTTCGATTTATCTTTTGCAGAGGGCGATAACACCAACGCCGTTGCGATGGCAAAACTGAGTGAAACCAAAGTGATGAATGGTGGTAAGTCAACGCTTGCAGACGTATTTCAAAAGACCAAACAGGATATTGGCAGTCAAACAAAAGCAGCTGAAGTACGAGTGGGGTCTGCAGAAGCCATTTATAAGCAAGCTTATACCCGAGTTGAAAGTGAATCAGGCGTGAACTTAGATGAAGAAGCGGCCAACCTGATGCGTTTTCAACAAGCTTATCAGGCTTCTGCGCGAATTATGTCAACCGCGCAGCAAATTTTTGACAGTCTATTGACTTCAGTGCGTTAGGAGAAGTGACGATGCGATTATCAACCGCGCAGCTCTTTAATCAAAGTATTACTAGCGTGCTGCAAAAGCAAACCGCAACGAGCAAAATTTTAGAACAGCTTAGTACTGGCAAAAAGGTCAACACCTCTGGGGATGACCCTGTTGCGGCTTTAGGTATCGACAACCTAAATCAACGTAATGCCTTAGTCGATCAATTTATGAAGAATATCGACTATGCCAATAACCGCCTTGCCGTTACAGAAAGCAAGTTGGGCAGTGCGGAAGACTTAACAGGTTCTATTCGTGAACAGTTGATGCGTGCTGTCAACGGCACTTTATCTGACTCAGAGCGGCAAATGATTGCCGATGAGATGAAAGATAGTCTTGAAGAACTACTCTCTATTGCCAATAGCAAAGATGAATCGGGTAATTATCTGTTCTCTGGGTTTAGTACCGACAAACAACCCTTCTCTTTTGATAATTCCACTCCACCCAAGATCGTATACAGCGGCGATTCTGGGGTTCGCGATAGCTTAGTGCAATCAGGTGTTGCCATTGGAACCAATATTCCTGGCGATCTCGCGTTTATGAAGGCTCCCAATGGGCTTGGCGATTATAGCGTCAATTATTTGGCCAGTCAGCAAGGTGGATTTAACGTTGATACAGCCAAAATAGCCGATCAAGCGACTTATGTGGCTGATACTTATACCTTTAATTTCTCTGATAACGGTTCTGGCGGCGTCAATCTACAGGTGCTTGATTCAGCAAATAATCCAGTCGCAAACGTTGCTAACTTCGATGCGACGAATCCTGTCAGTTTTAATGGCATTGAGGTCAAGATAGACGGAAAACCCAGCGCTGGAGATAGTTTCAGCATGGAACCTCAGGCTGAGGTCAGTATATTTGACACGATCAGTAATGCGATCGCTTTGATCGAAGATCCTAACGCAGCAAATTCTCCCCAAGGAAAAGCTCAGTTGGCACAGTTATTGAATAATATCGATAGTGGCGTCAATCAGATGAGTTCAGCCAGAAGTGTGGCAGGAAATGGTCTGAAAACCGTCGAGCGTTACAAGGATACTCATACAGAGGAGAAAGTGGTGAATACTTCGGCACTATCACTTCTGGAAGATCTGGATTATGCGTCAGCGATTACGGAATTTGAAAAGCAGCAGCTTGCATTGAACGCAGTCTCTAACGTGTTTAGTAAGGTGGGTTCTGTTTCCCTGTTTGACTTTATTTAACAGAAAGCAAAGACCTAACCCTCTGTAAGATAAATTGTTAAAAATTTAGCCAAGCTCCAAGCCTTGGCAGTATAACTAGGAAGAGGAACTCAACATGGCTATTACCGTTAATACTAACGTGACTTCAATGAAGGCACAGAAAAATTTAAATAGCTCTGGTAATGCGTTAGCTACATCAATGGAAAGATTATCCAGTGGCTTGCGTATTAACAGTGCTAAAGACGACGCTGCAGGTCTAGCGATTTCTAACCGCTTAAATAGCCAAGTTCGAGGCTTAGAAGTCGGTATGCGAAATGCGAATGATGGTATTTCTGTTGCACAAGTTGCTGAAGGTGCAATGCAAGAGCAAACCAACATGTTACAGCGTATGCGTGATTTATCTGTACAGTCGGTTAACGGTGCTAACTCTACCAGTGACAGGGAAGCGTTACAGGCGGAACTAGACCAATTAGTTTCTGAAATTACAGCAATTTCATCTTCAACGGCATTTGGTGATACTAAACTGCTCAGTGGTGGTTTTACAGCTAAGAGCTTCCAAGTTGGCCATCAAGAAGGCGAAAATATTTCAATTTCAATTTCTGCAACAGATGCCACCACTCTCGGGATTAGTGGCCTTGCATTATCTACTGATGTAGGTGCATCAACTGCGATTGGAGCAATTGATGCGGCATTGAAACTGATCGATACACAACGTGCGACTCTTGGTGCTGTTCAAAACCGTCTAGCACATAACATCAGTAACAGTGCCAACACACAGGCAAACGTAGCCGATGCGAAGAGCCGTATTGTGGATGTCGATTTTGCGAAAGAAACAGCCCAAATGACCAAAAATCAAGTACTACAGCAGACTGGTAGTTCAATGTTGGCGCAAGCGAATCAGCTGCCACAAGTTGCATTATCTCTGTTGGGTTAATTTTTCACTTGAAGAGCTAAAATGCCCATTCCTCGAATGCGTAGGATGGGCATCTCTATTTTTCATAAAGATATCTCTGCATCCACTCAGCTCGAACTCCTGTGCTTGATAAGCTAACCTTTCAGGCATGCTCGTTTAGATAACTTAGCCTAAAGCGTTTTTTGGGTTAACTGCTTTAATTTATTTGGTTTAGCATTGTTGCTATGCGAAAGGTCAGTTTTCTCGCCCTAATAACCAAGTATTATTTCGGCA
This sequence comes from Shewanella xiamenensis, assembly GCF_014647135.1. Taxonomy (GTDB): domain Bacteria; phylum Pseudomonadota; class Gammaproteobacteria; order Enterobacterales; family Shewanellaceae; genus Shewanella; species Shewanella xiamenensis. The sequence continues at coordinate 301 of NZ_BMOP01000004.1, read as the reverse complement.
AGACGTTTTTGTCAGCATAGTACTCCTCATGCTGGCATAGAACCATTTCTTTATTTCTCAGTATGATACGTAGTACTGATGAATTTGCCCTCCTTAAAAATAAAAAGATGACTAAAGTTTTTATTCCCATTGCCGTTACCTAGGGCAGATAGATTGATTCGCCTAAAATGCGGACAAGCTCTTAACCAGGCTTAATGAGGTATAATCATGGCAATTACAGTAAACACAAACGTGACTTCAATGAAGGCACAGAAGAACTTGAATGCATCGGGTAATGCTTTGGCAACCTCAATGGAGCGTT